>NZ_JAFICQ010000003.1:0-892596 GCF_017833835.1 Herbaspirillum sp. 1130 | reverse complement strand
CACGATCTGGCTCCGTTGGAATGATGTTCTGATAGTGATTAGGAAAGACGGCGACGTCGGTTTCAGTGCCGGCCGCCGGCTTGAACCTGCGCCGATGATGGCCGTATACCTCATGCTCACGCATGATCCTGGCTACGCGCTTGTGATTGACCACATGCCCGCGTGCCCTCAATTCCAACGTGATTCGACGATAGCCATAGCCCGGGAATACATCGTGGGTGTCTTCTATCAGATGGGCCAGCTCAGCATCACCGAGTACGGCAGTAGCCGGCCTGGGCTGATAATAGTAGGTGCTACGCGGCAGATCGATCATTTGGCATCCTCGTCGGATGGAGCAGGCTTGGGGCCGCTGATGATCGATGAGTTCTCGCTGTTGCTGACGAGTCGTAGCCGTGGCGTTTTTTTGAGGAGATCCAACTCCATCGTCAGCTGGCCTACCTTCCGTTCCAACGCGGCAATATGTGCTTCGTACTCTGCAACCGTCGACGCAGCCGCATCCTCTGCATCCAGCTCACCGCGATCAAACTGCCCTAGCCACATCTGCATGAGATTGGCCGACAAGTTATGGGTCTTGAGCGCCTCGCGTCGCCCAATCTTGCCGCTGCGAATATCGCTGCATATCTGTATCTTGAATTGCGGGCTGTGCCGCCGATATGGACCTCGTGATGCCATGATGTCGCTCCTCCTGAGAAGGCTCGACAAGCGTATCACTTCATCTCCTGGCCTTGGTCCAGCCCGAGGGGTTCACTCCAAAAGTGGGTCAGTTTTCAATGCAAATCTACAGGGCGCGACACAGCGCCAATTATTGTTAGTCGATGGCTCTCGTCACGAATAGTGACCGGTGCTTTTTAAATCGCCGAGGTGGTGCTTTGGCTGAGAAAACTCAAATTTGGCATGAACATCATTCACCGCCCTTCCTGTAGCTGGATGACCAAAACCGCGTATGAAGCATTGGATCGGAGGATATCCCACCATTGTTTCAGACAGAGCTGCAGGCCTGAGCGCCCTCTTGCCCAGCGTACAAATCATGATCAAACATGTGGTGCTCGAGATCAGAAGACAGAGTGTCTTTTAAAACCTTCGCCCACATTGCAAATTGCTCGATCGGCTCATTTCCGCGAGGCTCGGAATAACGCGATACGCCATCTAAAGGCGGTACCCGGCGCCATTCCACTGTCAACGAACCGTCGATAGCCATTGAAATTGACTTGACCTTACGGGTCACGCCCCCGTTGCCTATGTAGGTAGAAAGCGGACGAATGTCGGCAATATTCATTTGAGCTCCAGTAGTTTCTGCATGCAACATTAAGCGCTTCTTTTTATGCCACGAGGAAATTTTTGGCGTGTCGACGACAACATCAAGTGCTTAATATTAGGAGGCATGACTTTTTACGTCAATAAACATGATGTAAGACGCCCTGTATGTTGCCCTTAGAGAAATGGATTATGTGTGATTGTTCAGTGGTCACACATGAAGATAAACAAAGAAATTTCCGAAGGTAGCTTGGCCGCCCTGGTGGGCGCAAACATACGAAGACGCCGTCTTGCGGTTGGGCTTATCCAGCAAGATTTGGCACAGGCTTTAGGAATTGAGGTCGAGACGGTCTCTCGATATGAGCGGGGACACATAGCTCCCCCGATAGAACAGCTTGGTAGGATTGCCCGTGTTCTGACAACGCCTGTGTGGACACTCTTCCTGTCCGCGAAAGAAGACAAGGTCTCGAACAGCCTAATCTTGGCGGAACAAATTCAACGGCTTGGTGCGAAAGATATACTGACGATAACTAAAATTATCACCGCTTATGCTGATAGTCAGACCGGGTCTGAATAAATGTGCCAAGAAGAAACTGGGAACTCGGTGGCCAGAGGCAGCAATGATCAGATGTCCTGATAGTGTGATCGATATGTCAGGCGAATGATCGAATCAACTCGATCTGCTGCACGCTGCTGCAGAAAACTGACAATACCGACTGTCACCTGTGACCGATGAGAAAAATAAATTCCCCATGATGGCTTCTGCCGGAGTCAGCCTGTGTAAGTCGGCATATCCCCTCTTCAGGAAAATCGACTTCCATAGTGACCAAGTGGAGTGAGCCCCTCGGGCGAAGGAAAGTCAATGCAGCGTCTGCAATTGGTTCAAAACTGGAGTCCTCCAATCGTACAGAATAGAAGTTCCCCAACTAAATATGTTATTTTTAGAAACACTTGTACAGAAATTGCCGATTCTCGCTTGACGACATAAGTCTTCGACTGGGCCTGGGCCGAGGCTTACCAGCGGCATGGCGTGGAGTACTACCCCAAGCTGCTCTCGGCCATCCCCTTCACGCCGGTACGCGGTGCGCGCCTGATGGCCATCGACGACACCGCACGCGGCGCACTGGTGGCCGCGCTACGGGCGCTGCAGGAGCGAAATGAAGTTTCCTCCACGCATATCCTCTATCCCCCGCCGGAACAGGCGCAGCAGCTGGCTGACGCGGGATACCTGCTGCGCAGCGGCGTGCAGTTCCATTGGCACAATGAAGGGTATGGCAATTTCTCGGAATTCGTCGATACGCTGGACCGCAAGAAGCGCAAGAACATCCTGGCCGAACGGCGCAAGGTGGCCGAGCAAGGCGTGCGCTTCGTCTGGCTGCGCGGGGCCGAGATCACGGAGGCGCACTGGCGCTTCTTCAACCGCTGCTATCGACACACCTATGCGGCGCACTATTCCACGCCTTACCTGAACCTGGATTTCTTCCGCCGCATCGGTGAAACCATGCCGCAGCACCTGCTGCTGACGGTGGCGCTGCGGGGGAATGAGCCGATCGCTTCCTCGCTGACGGTGTATGACGCCGACACGCTCTACGGCCGCTACTGGGGCGCGCTGGAACACGTCCCCTGCCTGCATTTCGAGACCGCGTATTACCAGCCGCTGGAATTCTGCATCGCCGAGAAGATCACCTGGTTCGAAGGCGGTGCCCAGGGCGAGCACAAGATGGCGCGCGGCTTCCTGCCGCAGAAGACCTGGTCGGCGCACTGGCTGGCGCATCCGGGGTTCTATGATGCGGTGGAACATTTCCTGTCGCGTGAAAGCAATGGCATCGATGGCTATATCTCGGAGCTGAATGAGCACAATCCTTTCCGGGATGCGCCGCGCTGATTCGCCCTCCTCTCGCAGACATAAAAAAACCGGCCCGCACATCGCACGGACCGGCCTCATCAAAAAATATAAACGATTTAAATCGTTTAAATCCTTTTAATTATTTATAGCCCACGCGATCCAGCATCTGCAACACCTTCTGCTGGTTGGCACCGACCGCTCCCACATTGATGACTTCGGCCTTGAACGGGCCCATCTTCACCAGTGCCGGGTTCTCGGTCTTTACGCTCTTGACGGCCGGCCATTCATTGTTGCCTTCAGCAAAATAGCGCTGCGCCGAATCGCTGGCCAGGTACTCCAGGAACTGCACGGCTTCAGCCTTGTGCGGCGCGTTCTTGGCCACACCGCCCCCGGCGATGTTGACGTGCGCACCGTAGCTCTTCTGGTTGGGCCAGACAATGCCAACCTTTTCCATCAGCGCCACATCTTCCGGCTTGGTGGAACGCAGCAGGCGCGCCACGTAATAAGAATTGGAAATGGCCACGCCGCACTCACCCGAACCGACCGCCTTGATCTGGTCGGTATCGCCACCGACCGGCTGGCGCGCCTGGTTGGCGACCATGCCCTTCAGAATGGCTTCGGTCTTGGCCGCGCCGTCATGTTCCAGCAATGCGCCGAACAGCGACACGTTGTAAGGGTGCGAACCGCTGCGGGTACACAGCTTGCCCTTGTTCTTCGGGTCGCCCAGGGCTTCATAGGTATCCACGTCTTCCGGCTTCACGCTGGCCTTGTTGTAGACGATCACGCGGGCACGGGTGGAGAAACCGAACCATTGCGTACCGTCGCTGCCTTCCTTGCTGTGCAGGTTGGCAGGGATGCGCTCATCGAGCAGCTTGGACTTGACCGGCTGGAACAGACCCTCGCTCTGCGCCTTCCACAGGCGGGCCGCATCCACCAGCAGGATCACGTCGGCCGGGCTGGAAGCGCCTTCACTCTTCAAGCGCGCGAGAATGCCTGCATCGTCACCGTCGACCCGGTTGATCTTGATGCCGGTGGCCTTGGTGAAATCGGCGTAGAGCGCTTCGTCAGTCTGGTAGTGGCGCGCCGAATAGAGATTGATGACCTTCTCCTGCGCGAAGCTGGAAGCGGCAATGGCAGCCAGCACGGCGCCGACGGCGAGTTGACGGTGGAACATGGACCATCCTTTTCAAAAAGAGTGAACGACCGCCGTCGTGGAAACGGCGTTTTCTTTTGGCGCGGAAGGCGGTCCCGGGATATCGGACTTGGCTGTCGCAGTGGGCGATCTCGGGATCGCCTCGTTGTGGGCGCATGGCGCTAACGCCATGGCAGTGCAGTTCATAGACCGCTGGCGACTATATCACAAACAAGAAGCATTATCATCTGCGCGCATGCACATCGCGCAGGCCGCCATGAAAAACGCCCTTGCCGGCAGCCGCTCGGCAAGGGCGTTTCAGAGACGAAGTGAAGAAATCAGATGACCTTGACCGCAAAGTCCACACCGATGCCGGCCCACCATTCCTGCTCCTTCTGGAACCAGAAGGAAATGCTCGGATGCTCCTTGATGTAATCGCGGCGAATCTCCAGGTCGATGCGGCTCTTGAGCTTCACCCTCACCTTCTCCAGGTCCAGCGTGATGTGCGCATGGCGGAACATCACCGCCAGCCGCAAGGCCAACACTGCCTTGGCGAAATCGACATCGGCCAGCATCTCGCTGATCTTCTTGAGGTTGCCCTTTTGCCCGAGGATGAGCGTGCTCATCAGGCGCTGCTCGCGCGTGGTGAAACCGGGCATGTCGGCATTGGCGATCATGTAGGCCGAATGCTTGTGATACCCGGTCGGCGAGACCACCAGGCCGGTCTCGTGCAGCAACGCGCTCCAGTAGAGATAGCGCACATACGAATCAGTGGCCGGTTTCAAACTCTCGAAAAAGCCCAGCGCCGTATCGGCCACGCCATGGGCGCGTGCCGCATCGACGTGGAATCGGCGAGCAAATTCTTCCACCGAACGGTCGCGGCGATCGGCCTTGGTGGCGCGCAACTGCAGGTCCCACATCACACCCATGCGCAGGCCGGCTTCCACCGGCGTGATGACCTCGATGCCGAACTCCTGCATGAAACCGATCAGCACGGCGAGCCCGCCCATGATGACGCCGGCGCGGTCCGGCTTCATGCCATCGAGTGAAATCTGGCTGACGTGGCCGAAATCGATCAGCCGCTGCATCAGGTCGGCCAGGCTGGGCAGCGTGACGCGGCCATCACCCATGTTGTTGCGGCGGATGGTATCGGCGATGGCCCGCATGGTGCCGGACGAGCCATAGACATTGACGCTGGCCGCATCGAAGCTGAACAGATGCACCGCATCTTCCACATGCGAACGCGCAGAAATGATGGCGCGCTCGAAGGCCGCTGCCGTGATCGCCCCATCGGGGAAGAAGGCCAGGCTCTGGTTGACGGTACCGATGCCGAAGGATTCAACGTGGCGGATATGTTCGCCCAAGCCACGGATGACTTCGGTGGACCCCCCGCCGATGTCGATGACCATGCGTTCTTCGCCCGCATCGGCGAGTACGCCGGCCACCCCCATGTAGATCAGGCGCCCTTCTTCCTCGCCGGAAATGATTTCGACCGGATAACCGATGGCGCGCTCCAGTTCCGGCAACAACTCGGCGGCATTCTTGGCCACGCGCAAGGTATTGGTGGCCACCACCCGCACGGCGGTCAGCGGATAGTCGCGCAGGACGGAGCGAAAACGGGTCAGCGAATCGATGGCGCTCTGGCAGGCCTGCGGCGTGAGGTTGCCGCTCTTGTCGATGCCCGCCGCCAGGCGGATGGGGTCACGCGCACTCTTGATGACGCGTATGCTGTCGTCCTCGTACTTGCCGATATGCAAGCGAAAACTGTTGGAACCGAGATCTACCGCAGCAAACATGCATTTCCTTTCGCAAAGGCTCCGGGCCGGGCGGCACGCAGCAATTGCTAAATAATTTAAACCGCATCCTGTCTCCCAGCCGACAAGATAATGGCCGCGCATTACACTTTGATGACAGCTTGCACCCTGTAGAATGGCGGCTCAGCGAAGTCGTGCTGCGTTGCACATATTATTTTATACAATTTATCCCATTTTCCCTTCCATGCCCGGCATTCTTTACCTGGTTCCCAACACGCTGGGAACGACCGAGCTTCCCGCCGACACTGACGCATTGCATCCGCTGGAGTCCATCATCCCGCGCCAGGTGCAGGCCATCGCGGCGCGCCTGGATTATTTCGTGGCCGAGAACGCCAAGACCACACGTGCCTTCCTCAAGCTCCTGGGCAGCAGCACGGCACTGGCCAAGCCCATCCAGGAAATCCAGATCAGCGAACTGAACGTCAACACGCCTCCCGCCGCCCTGCCCGCCTTGCTGGCACCGCTGCTGGAAGGCCGCGACGGTGGCCTGATCTCGGAAGCCGGTGTGCCGGCCGTAGCCGACCCCGGTGCCAACCTGGTGCGCCTGGCGCATCAGCACGGCATCCAGGTGCGGCCGCTGGTCGGGCCGTCATCCCTGTTGCTGGCGGTGATGGCCAGCGGCCTGAACGGCCAGAGCTTCGCCTTCAACGGCTACCTGCCCACCGACGCCGAGGCGCGCAGCAAGCGCATCCGCCAGCTGGAGGATCGTTCCCGCAAGGAGAAGCAGACCCAACTGCTGATCGAAACGCCTTATCGCAACGGTGCCATGCTGGAAGCGCTGGCGCAGTCTTGCCAGCCGGGCACGCTGATCTGTGTGGCGACCGATCTTTCGCTGCCCACCGAAACGGTACGCACGCAGACCGCCGCGCAATGGAAGGCGGCGCTGGCTGCCAACAAGGCGCCGGACTTCCACAAGAAGCCGACGGTGTTCCTGCTGCTGGCGGAATAGGCATCACAAAAAACAAAGGCCGGTTGCATCAGCAACCGGCCTTTTGCTTGGAAGCTGTGGATTCGCTCAGCGCAACTGCGACAACGGCGCCGACATCAGGGTCTTGGCAAAGCCCGCACCGAAGGCCACACCAAATTTCTTCAACACGCGTTCGGAGAGATTCTCGGTCTGGGTATAGTCCACCACATCCTCGGCCTTGATCACATCGCGCGCCACGCTGTCGACCGTGCCATAGCCATCGGCCAGGCCCAGTTCGACGGCCTTGGAGCCGGTCCACACCAGGCCCGAAAAGGTATCCGGGGTTTCCTTCAGGCGCGTGCCACGGCCCTGGCGCACCACTTCGATGAACTGCTGGTGGATTTCCTGCAGCATCGATTGCGCGTATTCACGCTGCTTGGGGCTCTGCGGGCTGAAGGGATCGAGGAAGCTCTTGTTCTCGCCCGCCGTCAGCAGGCGGCGCTCCACGCCCAGCTTGTCCATCAGGCCGGTGAAGCCGAAACCATCCATCAGCACGCCCACCGAACCGATCAGGCTGGCCTTGTTGACGTAGATCTTGTCGGCCGCCACCGCGATGTAATAGCCGCCGGAAGCGCACATCTCTTCCACCACCACATAGATCGGCTTCTTGGGATAGGCCTTGCGCAGGCGGGTGATCTCGTCGTTGATCATGCCGGCCTGCACGGGGCTGCCGCCGGGGCTGTTGATCTTCAGGATCACGCCCACCGAGTCGCTGGCCGCAAAGGCCTTATCAAGCGCCGGAATGACCACGCCGGCCGAGCCCTGCCCTTCGGATTCGATGGTGCCGCGAATCTCGACCAAGGCGGTATGGGTGCCCAGCGGTTCGCTCTCGATCTTGTTGTAGGTGAAGGCCATCCAGCCGCCCAGCACGATCACCACCAGGATGGCGATGCGGAAGAAGATGCCCCAGCGGCGGCGGGCGCGCTGTTCCTTGACGGCGAACAGGGCCAGCTTTTCCAGGACGTCGCGCTCCCACCCGCTCTTCTTGTCCTCGCGCACGCTGGCGGGGATGGAAGAAGACGGTGCAGCAGGCGGCGGGGAGGCCGGGGAAGACGAGGAAGACTGAGAGGGGCGGTCTTGCGGGTTGTCAGATTCGTTGTTGCTCATAGGCTCACTCTGGGCAGCGCCATCGCGCTGCACTGGTTTTTTCCGCGAAGCTCATGCCTCGACGGGCTGGACGATGTCATCCGGACGCCAGAACACCTGGCCGTCGCGTTCCACCGCCATGATCTTACGCAAATGCGCACCGGTACAAGGTCCGCCTGCGCATTTTCCGGTATCGGGCGCATAAACCGCGCCATGTGTTGCGCACATGAGATACAGGCCGCTGGATTCAAAGAACTCGCCCTCGGCCCAATCCAGTTCAATGGGCACGTGGGCGCAGCGATTCAGATAGCCATACACCACGCCGCCATAGCGCACCACGAAGCCGGTGGTCTCATCCCCATGCACCTGCACCGGGAAGCGCTTGCCCAGACCGCCCTCCTGGAGGGCGGCTGAGGGGCAAATGAAGATTTCTTCAGGCGTCGTCATGGCAAGCCGCTTCAGGCGTGGTCATTGAGCCATTGATGCAGCTCGCGGATGGAGCGGGCTGAATAAAGAGGTGCCAAAGTCTGCAGCTGCTGCGGCGGATGCGCGCCGAACTCCACCGCCACCCCCTTGGCTCCGGCGTTGATGGCCATCTGCAGGTCGTGGGTGGTGTCGCCGATCATGACGGTACGGTGCATGTCCTGGCCCAGTTCGCGGGTCAGTTCCTGCAGCATGGCCGGATGCGGCTTGGAGAAGGTTTCATCGGCGCAGCGCGTGGCATCGAACTTGGAGAGCAGGCCGGTACTGTTCATGGCCCGGTTCAGCCCCACCCGGCTCTTGCCGGTGGCCACGGCCAGGAAATAGCCCTGCTGCGACAGGTCGGCCAGCATCTCGGGCACGCCCTCGAAGAGCGTGAGGTCCTTGTCCTGCCCGAGATAGTGATGGCGATAGCGCTCCACGATGCGTGGATAGTACTTCGGGTCCACATCCGGAATGGCGGCCTGCATCGCGTCCTGCAAGCCCAGGCCGATCACGTAGGAGGCCGCGCTCTTGTCGGGAATGGGCAGCCCCAGGTCGCGCGCAGCCGCCTGGATGCAGCGCACGATGGTCGAGGTGCTGTCCATCAGGGTGCCGTCCCAGTCGAAGACGATCAGGTCGAATTGCTTTCTTGCCATGTGCTGAGCTCTTTCCGCTGGCATGCTTCCGACTCGGTTGCCATTGTGGCAATTGCCAGATGAGCATGCGTTTCTGTTAATGCCGGGCAGAAAGTATCACATCCCGGCCGTCTGCGCGCATCCCTTCACTCTTCGGTTCCGGCCAGCATGTTGTGGGGCAGCAGGTCGCCCTCGGCGCCGCCTTCGAGGCTGCGCAGGAAACGCGCGCATTCCTCGGGCAGGCCGGCCTTGAGGGTGACTGTCTCGCCGCTTTCCGGATGGCGAAAACTGATGCGCCAGGCATGCAGGAACATGCGCTTGAAGGCCACGCGATTGCCATCGGCCTTCTGCAGCGACTTGTTGAGGGTGAAATCGCCGTACTTGTCATCGCCCACGATGGGGAAACCGCTGGAAGACAGGTGCACCCGGATCTGATGGGTGCGGCCGGTTTTCAGTTCAGCTTCCAGCAGAGCAAATTCACCGAAGCGGCGCAAGAGCGAAAAGATGGTGTGCGAAGGCTGGCCATCGGCCTGCACGCGCACGCGGCGCTCGCCGTCCGGGGTGCTGTACTTGAAGAGCGGCAATTTCACGTGCTGGCGGGCATTCTTCCAGTCGCCCTGCACCAGGGTGAAATAGCGCTTGTCGGTGGTGCCTTCGCGCATCTGGTCGTGCAGGTTGGTCAGGGCCGAACGCTTCTTGGCGATCAGCAGCACGCCCGATGTGTCGCGGTCGAGGCGGTGCACCAGCTCCAGGAACTTGGCCTGCGGCCGCGCCGCACGCAGCTGTTCGATCACGCCATAGCTCACGCCCGAGCCGCCGTGCACGGCCACGCCGGCCGGCTTGTCGATGACCAGCATGTGGCTGTCTTCCAGCAGGATGCGGAATTCCGCGCCCGGGACCACCTGCCCTTGTTTTTCGGCAACTCGTATTGGCGGCACGCGCACCACGTCCCCTTCGGCCAGGCGATAGGTCTGGTCGATGCGGCCCTTGTTGACGCGCACCTCGCCCGAACGCAGGACACGGTAGATATGGCTCTTGGGAACACCCTTGCAGATACGCAGCAGGAAATTGTCAATCCGCTGCCCGGCTTCTTCGTCGGAAATGGTCAGCAACTGCACCTGGGGAAGGTTCTGCGAGGCGGCTTCGCTCCGGGAGGCAGGCGCGGTTGCGGCGCTTTCAGAAGCCCCCCTAGAAAATCTCGCTAAGTCCTTCATTTTGAATATATAATCGTTCGACGCTGAACAAAAAATCAGCGTCAGTAGAATAAAAAGGAACATTCTACACAAGAGGAGACTTCGTCAGCCTCGCTCATTTGCAAAATAGACGGAGGGGGCCCCGAAAACCACGACGCGCGGCATCGCAGACGCAATAAAAGCGCTGCAACGGTTGACAATACAGCCGATCATGCCGCTTGCCTGGTCCACGTAAAGGCCTCGAAACGAGTACGCACCTTCCCTGCGCGATTCCAGTTTGCACCGCAGTTGCAATCGGACAGCGCGCCTGGAAGTGGAACAGAATTGTTTGGATCATCAGGATAAAAGTCTGGCAAGACTCGCATCCGGTGTTCCGGTTCAGGTCCGCAGCGCACAGCCCCCGGCAAAGCAGTATCTTGCAGCGCATCCGGCGGCAGGCTCATCCGCCCGCCCCTCATGCAGCGCATTGCCCGGGCCATGCCGCAGTCCTGGCCGAAGCATCGCGAAGCTTGCCGGTTGATGCAACAGAACCCGATCGCCGTCGCCAACCCATCACCATGTTACGTTTGGCTCCACAGACCAGCTTACCGTCCGCAGTTGCCTGCGCGACCGCCTATGGCGGAGCGCGCGGCGCGGATACGGTGCTGCCCGGCGTTCCCGTCTGCCGCATCCGCGCCCCCTTGTGCTGGAGCGCCCGCTAAGGCGCACTCACACAATCAAGGCAATTCCCTCCCCAATCACTTCGTTCTCGCGTACATCCCCTGTACTTTTGGCCCGCTACCACATACGGACGGGCCATTTGAAGGATCTTCGGATCCCGGAGTGAAAACATGAAACGTATGTTGTTCAACGCCACGCAGCAGGAAGAACTGCGCGTAGCGATCGTTGACGGTCAGAAACTGATCGACATCGACATCGAAACCACCGGACGCGAGCAGCGCAAGTCCAACATCTACAAGGGCGTCATCACCCGCATCGAGCCCTCGCTGGAAGCCTGCTTCGTCAACTACGGCGAAGAACGCCACGGCTTCCTGCCCTTCAAGGAAGTGGCCCGCACCTATTTCAAGGAAGGCATTGACGTCCGCAACGCCAGCATCAAGGAAGCGCTGCGCGAAGGCCAGGAAATCATCGTCCAGGTCGAGAAGGAAGAACGCGGCAACAAGGGCGCTGCCCTGACCTCGTTCATCTCCCTGGCCGGCCGCTACCTGGTGCTCATGCCCAACAACCCGCGCGGTGGCGGCGTGTCGCGCCGTGTCGAAGGCGAAGACCGCCAGGAACTGCGCGAAACCATGGACAAGCTGGACCTGCCCAACGGCATGTCCGTCATCGCCCGCACCGCCGGCATCGGCCGCAACGTCGATGAACTGCAGTGGGACCTGAACTACCTGATGCAACTCTGGCGCGCCATCGAAGGCGCCGGCCAGTCCGGCTCGGGCGCCTTCCTGATCTACCAGGAATCGTCACTGGTCATCCGCGCCATCCGCGACTACTTCCAGCCCGACATCGGCGAAATCCTGATCGATACCGACGACATCCACGACCAGGCCCAGCAGTTCATGGCCCACGTGATGCCGGACATGGTTCACCGCGTCAAGCGCTACCGCGACGACGTGCCGCTGTTCTCGCGCTTCCAGATCGAACACCAGATCGAGACCGCCTACTCGCGTACGGTCCCGCTGCCTTCCGGCGGCGCCATCGTCATCGACCACACCGAAGCCCTGGTGTCGGTGGACGTGAACTCGGCGCGCGCCACCCGTGGCAGCGACATCGAGACCACCGCCTTCAACACCAACCTCGAAGCCGCCGATGAAGTGGCCCGCCAGTTGCGCCTGCGCGACCTGGGCGGCCTGATCGTGATCGACTTCATCGACATGGAGAACTCCAAGAACCAGCGCGAAGTGGAAGGCCGTCTGAAGGACGCCCTGCACCACGACCGCGCCCGCGTTCAGATGGGCAAGATCTCCCGCTTCGGCCTGATGGAACTGTCGCGCCAGCGGCTGCGTCCGTCGCTGTCCGAAGGCAGCCACGTGACCTGCCCGCGTTGCAACGGCACCGGCCACATCCGCGATACCGAATCCTCCGCCCTGCAGGTGCTGCGCATCATCCAGGAAGAGGCGATGAAGGAAAATTCAGCCGCCATCCACGTGCAAGCGCCGGTGGACGTGGCCGCCTTCCTGCTCAATGAAAAACGGGGCGAAATCCTGAAGATCGAGACGCGCCATCGCGTCACCGTCATCATGATCCCCAACAAGCACCTGGAAACCCCGCACTACAAGATGGAACGGATCAAGCACGACGATCCGCGCCTGGACGACGCCCAAGCCAGCTACACCATGGCCGAGCAGGCCGATACCGACATCGGCTACAGCAAGCGCCAGAAGGAAGAAGAACGTCCGCGCCAGGAAGCCGTGGTCAAGGGCATCACCCCCGACCAGCCGGCCCCGATCGTCGAACGCAAGGCACCGGAACCGGTGGCTGCCCCCGTGCCGCCGCCGACCCTGGCGCCGGAATCGGGTCTGCTGGGCAAGATCTTCGCCTTCTTCCGCAAGAAGCCGGTTGCTCCGGTGGAAGTGCCGGCCCCGGTCGAAGCCAAGGCGCCGGCCAAGCGCGAAGGTGATCGCAATGGCCGTGGCGGCGACCGCAATGGCCGCAACCGCAACCGTGGTGAACGCGGTGAGCGTGGCGATCGCGCCGAACGTGGCGAGCGTAATGCAGAGCAGCGCGCAGCACGCGGTCCGGCCGCCGTCGAACTGAAGACCGGCGATGCTGCGGAAGCCAAGCAGGCTCGCCCGCCTCGTGGTCCGCGCGAACCCAAGGAAGGTCGCGAACCGCGTGAAGGCCGTGAGGTGCGCGAGGGCCGTGAGCCGCGCGAAGCCCGCGAAGGCCAGGAACCGAAGGAAGCCCGCCGCAACGAACCGCGTGAAGCCCGTGAGCCCCGCGAACCGCGCGAAGGCCGCGAGCCGCGCGAGGGTCGTGAAGGCCGTGAACCGCGCCAGCCGCGTGAACCGCGCGCCCCGCGTGGTGAACGCAAGGACCCCAAGGCCGAGGAAGGCCTGCCGCTGGAAGCCGCTCTGGCTGCCGGTGCAGCCACCGCAGGCGTAGCGGTTGCTGCTGGTGCCGTGGCCCTGTCCAATGACGAGCAAGCCGCCAAGGCGGAAGCTGCTCAAGTCGAAGGTTCCGAAGGCGCAGATGGCGTCGACGGTGCGGAAGCTGCCGAAGGCGGCACCGAGCCGCGTCGTCGTCGTCGCCGTGGTGGCCGCAACCGTCATCGTCGCGAACGTGATGAAAACGGCAACGTGATCGACAACGGCGAAGGTGAAGGATCGGAGCAATCCGAAGCCGCCGAAGGCGTCGACACCGTAGTCGTGGCCAGCGCCGCTGCTGCCGGCGTGAACGTCGAGACCGTTGCTGCCGAGACTTCGGCGGCTCCGGTGGAAGTGGCCCAAGCCGCTGTGGCGCAAGCTTCGTTCGCCGCCTCCCCGGTCCCGGAACAAGCCCCGGCTGAAGCTGCCGTGCACGTGGAAAGCGGTGTGAACTCGGTGGAAGCCGTCGCCGCTGCCGCTGCCGAAGCGACCCAGGCCGTGTTCTCGAACCAGCCGGCCATCGAACCGGCGGCCCCGTCGATCGATGCCAGCTTCGCCCCGACCCCGGCCTTCGAGCCGGTGCAGGCCCCCGTTGCTGCTCCGGCCGCATCGGAAGCCCCGGTCGAGGTGGTGCACGCTGCGCCCGCAGCCCCGGCCGTGCCGCAACAGATCAGCCTGCTGGACGCCGTCGAAGCCAGCCCGGCACCGGTAGCCGTCGAACCGGCTCCGGTGGTGGCTGAAGCCGCACCGGCTTCCCCTGCTGCCCCTGCCCCCGCAGTGGCGGCCAGCACCGGCAACGCTGCCCGTTCGGAGTCGCTGGAGCAGATGCTGTCGCAAGCCGGCCTGACCCTGGCCACCACGGACCCGGTCAAGCTGCGCGCGGCCCAGGAAGCCGCTGCTGCCTTCGTCCCGGCACCGCACGTGCCGCGCGAGCGCAAGCCGCTGCCGCCGCAGTCGACCGAACCGCTGGTGCAGGTCGAAACCCGCCGTTAAGTAGGGTTCCGGCCACCCTGCCGCAGGGTGGCCCGGAGGCAGTAAAAATCGGCAATGAACAAGGGAGCTTCGGCTCCCTTTTTCATGTCTATCGGTTTCCAAATGAAGCCTTTGCCTTCACCGCCCATCGGCAAACGACCTCCTATTTGGTGACAGTTGCCCGCTCGCCGTCACGATACAGTCACGGCAGCATGCGATGACGCTGCAAGCCTGATGCCAGCAGTCCCGCACGGCGGGCGGCGGCAGGCGCGAGATGCAGTTGCGCGCATACACTATATGCATGATTGTGCATCTGCGCGGCGGCCTCAGGCGTGCTATCGTTACACACCTTTTATCGTCAGATCGTATGAACAAGCGCGTCATCCCCATCGTCGATGTCCGGCAAGCCCCGATCGCCAGTGCGGCCGGCCTGCTGACGCCGGTTGCGGTCGAGCCGACCGGCTGGCTGGGCGACAGTCTGGGACGTCCGCTGCACGACCTGCGCATTTCGGTGACTGACCGCTGCAATTTCCGCTGTGTCTATTGCATGCCCAAGGATGTCTTCGACAAGCAATACCAGTTCCTTCCGCACTCGGACCTGCTGACCTTCGAGGAGCTGACCCGCGTGGCAGCCCAGTTCGTGGCGCATGGCGTGCGCAAGATCCGCCTGACCGGCGGCGAGCCGCTGCTGCGCAAGAACATCGAGACCCTGATCGCCATGCTGGCCGCCCTGCGCACCCCGGAGGGCGAAGAAATCGACCTGACCCTCACCACCAACGGCACGCTGCTGAAGCAAAAGGCCCAGGTGCTCAAGGCGGCCGGGCTCAGGCGCGTGACGGTATCGCTGGATTCGCTGGATGACGAGAGCTTCCGCCGCATGAACGACGTCGATTTCCCGGTGGCGCGGGTGCTGGAAGGCATTGAAGCGGCGCACGCCGCCGGACTCGGTCCGATCAAGATCAACATGGTGGTCAAGAAGGGCGTCAACGACGACCAGATCCTGCCAATGGCGCGCTACTTCAAGGGCAGCCCGGCCATCCTGCGCTTCATCGAGTACATGGACGTGGGCTCTTCCAACGGCTGGCGCATGGACGAAGTGCTGCCCTCGCGCGAAGTGGTCCGCCGCATCGCTGACGAGATGCCATTGGAAGTGGCCGACCCCAACTACACCGGCGAGACCGCCGAGCGCTGGCGCTATGTGGATGGCAGCGGCGAGATCGGCGTGATCTCCAGCGTGACCCAGGCCTTCTGCCAGGACTGTTCACGCGCGCGCCTCTCCACCGAAGGCAAGGTCTACACCTGTCTGTTCGCCAGCGAAGGCCACGACCTGCGCAGCCTGGTGCGCAATGGCAGCAGCGATGCCGAGATTGCCGGTGCCATCGCCGCCCTCTGGGGCCAGCGCGGCGACCGTTATTCCGAGCTGCGCAGCGCCATGCAGGCGACTCCGGCGCGCAAGGTCGAGATGTCCTACATCGGCGGCTGATCCGGCACGCCTGCCCTGCTCTTTGCTCTTCCGCACCATGTCTTCCCCCGCCACCGCCGCCAGTCACATCACCGGCCTGGTACTTTCCGGTGGCCGTGGCACGCGCATGGGCGGCGTGGACAAGGGCCTGCAAGTCCTGCATGCCAAGCCGCTGGTGCAGCACGTGCTGGAACGCCTGGCCCCGCAGGTCGGTACGCTGGCGATCAACGCCAACCGCTCCCAGCTGGAGTACGCCCGTTTCGGCTATCCGGTCTGGCATGACCTGCAGGGGGATTTCCCCGGCCCGCTGGCGGGTCTGCAATGCGGCCTGGCCCATTGCCACACGCCGCTGCTGGCCACCGCCCCGTGCGACTCGCCGCTGATCCCCTATGACCTGGTAGCGCACCTGTACGATGCCCTCACCGCCAGCGGTGCACAGGCCGCCATCGCGGTCACCGAGGGCGTACACGGGCGCCAGCGCCATCCTGTATGCTCGCTGCTCCAGACCAGCACGCGCGCCTCGCTGGACGCCTTCCTGGCGGCGGGCGAACGCAAGATGGACCACTGGTTTGCCAGCCTTGATTGCGTCGAAGTGGATTTCCCTGACGAGCGCGCCTTCAGCAACATCAACACCGGGCTGGATTTGCAACAGCTCGAAGCAGAACAATGACCGAGACCCACACCGCCACACTCCACGACATCGTCAGCTGCATCAGCGGCTATGACCCCAACGCCATGACGGTGGCACGCGCGCAAGCCGTGATCCAGGAATTCATCACGCCCATCGAGGCCGTGGAAAAGCTGGCCATCCGCAGCGCCCTTTCGCGCGTGCTGGCGCGCGACATCATTTCCCGCATCGACGTCCCGGCGCATGACAACTCGGCCATGGATGGCTATGCCCTGCGCGGCGAAGACGTCGCCGAGGGCCAGCAAGTGCGCCTGCAGATCATCGGTGCGGTGCACGCGGGTGAACAATTCGCCGGCAGCGTCGGCCCTGGTCAGTGCGTGCGCATCATGACCGGCGCACCCATGCCCGAGGGCTGCGACACCGTGATCCCGCAGGAACTGACCGCCGACGCCGACGCGCACGGCGTGACCCTGCCTGCCGGCCGCGTGCGTCCCGGCGACAATCGCCGCCTGCGTGGCGAAGACCTGGCCCTGGGCAGCGTGGCCCTGCCGCGCGGCCGCGTGTTGCGGCCCTCCGACATCGGCCTGCTGGCCTCGCTGGGCATTGCCGAAGTACCGGTGCAGCGCCGTCTGCGTGTGGCCTTCTTCTCCACCGGCGACGAGTTGCGTTCGGTCGGCGAACCGCTCGATGCCGGCTGCGTCTATGACTCCAATCGCTACACCCTGCACGGCATGCTCACGCGCCTCGGTTGCGAAGTGCTGGACATGGGCGTGGTACCGGACGATCCGGCCGCCCTGGACGCGGCGTTCCGCAGTGCCTGCGAAGAGGCCGATGCGGTCATCACCTCGGGAGGCGTGTCGGTCGGTGCGGCCGATTACACCAAGCAGATCATGGCCAGCCTGGGCGAGATGACGTTCTGGAAGATCGCCATGCGCCCCGGCCGCCCGCTGGCCTTCGGCCGCATCCGCTCGCGCGGACGGGAGGCTTATCTGTTCGGTTTGCCGGGCAATCCGGTGGCGGTGCAGGTGAGTTTTTCCTTCTTCGTGCGCGATGCGCTGCTGCGCCTGGCCGGAGCCGAAGCCAATCCGCTACCGCGCCTGCGCGTGAAGACAGCCACCGCCATTCGCAAGAAGGCCGGCCGCACTGAATACCAGCGCGGCATCCTGTCCCCGGACGTGAACGGTCAGTGGCAAGTGCGGCTGACCGGCATGCAGGGTTCCGGCATCCTGCGCTCGATGTCAGACGCCAACTGCATCATCGAACTGGAACACGAACGCGGTGAGGTCGCTGCAGGTGAAGAGGTGACGGTGGTGCTGTTCGACGGCTTGGTATGACGGCTTTCAGGCGCAGATGAAGAAAAAGGGACGGCAAGCCGTCCCTTCTGTTTTCCAGCCGCTTGAGCCACCTCTGCAGGTGAAGGAAGAAGCAAATCAGACGCCCTCGGCATCCTCGCCCAAATCCAGCTCCCCGGTCCCCAGCAGCTTCTGCGCATTCTCCACCGGCAGTGCCTCCACCGACTTGAGCTTGCGCGTCATCTGGCGGGTGCGGGTCTCGGCCTGGTCGATGTTCTTGGCCGCGCGCTCCAGCGCCGTCTTGGTGGCGGCCAGCACTTCGCCGAACTTGCCGAACTCGGTCTTGACCGCGCCCAGCACCTGCCACACCTCCGACGAACGCTTTTCCAGTGCCAGCGTACGGAAGCCCATCTGCAGGCTGTTGAGCAGCGCCGACAAGGTCGACGGACCCGCAATGGTGACCCGGCAGGTGCGCTGCAATTCATCCGACAAGCCGGGCCGGCGCATCACTTCCGCATACAGTCCTTCGGTGGGCAGGAAGAGGATGGCGAAGTCGGTCGTCAGCGGTGGCGACAGGTATTTCTCGGCAATCGTCTTGGCCTCGCCACGCACCGCCCGCTCCAGTTCGCGGCCGGCGGTGGCGACGCCGTCGGCATCGGCGCGCTCGGCGGCATCGACCAGGCGCTCGTACTGTTCCTTGGGGAATTTGGCATCGATGGGCATCCAGACCTGGCCCGCGTCTTCCTTCGCACCCGGCAGGCGGATGGCGAATTCCACCCGCTCGCCGCTGGCCGGGACGGTCTCCACGTTCTTGGCGTACTGGTCGGGGGTGAGCATCTGCTCCAGCAGAATTTCCAGCTGCACTTCGCCCCAGGTGCCGCGCGTCTTGACGTTGGTCAGCACGCGCTTCAGGTCGCCCACGCCGGTGGCCAGCTGCTGCATTTCGCCCAGGCCCTGGTGCACCTTGTCCAGCCGGTCCGAGACCAGCTTGAAGGATTCACCGAGCCGCTGCTCCAGCGTGGCATGCAGTTTTTCGTCCACGGTCTTGCGCATCTCTTCCAGCTTTTGCGCATTGTCGTTCTGCAGGTCCTTGATCTTGGCTTCCAGCGTGGCGCGCACTTCGGCCATGCGTTGGGCGTTGGATTCGGTCAGCGCCGACAATTGCTGATTCAGCGTATCGCCGAAGCGCTTGAGCGAAACCGCCTGCTCTTCGCGGTTCACCTGGGCCTGCAGCGTGATGGACTGGCGCATGCTTTCCAGCTGCTGCGTATTGCTTTCGTTGAGCTTGACCAGTTGCTGCGCGAAGCCATCGATCTGCTGGTTCTGCAAACCCGCCACGCTCGTCAGCTGCGTGGCCAGCGTCTGCTGCAGATGGGCAAAGTTCGCGCCCAGTTCCTGGCGCGTGCTCTGGGCACTGGCCTGCACCTGGCTACGCAGCTCGCGCTCGATGCGCTCGCCGGTCTCCTGCTGATGGCGTTGCAGGTCCTGCTTGACCTGCAGCAGCGCGTCTTCGATCACCAGCGCAGTGTCGTCCTCCTGCCGCTGGCTACCGCGCAGCAGGATCAGCACTTGCAGCACGACGCCGACCACGACCAGGCCGGTAAGGATCATTTCAAAAAGGGACATGGGACCAATCCAGTGCGTGTTACTCGGGCTTGTTGCGCATCCAGTCGGCGGTCTGGTAGAGCGCCGCCAGCAGGCGCTTCATCAGGTCTTCCGGCAGGCCGACGTCCTGCATGGCCCAGGTCATGCAGCGCAGCCACTGGTCGCGCTCGGAGATGCCGATGGGGAAAGGCAGGTGGCGCGCCCGCAGGCGCGGATGGCCGAATTTTTCCATGTACAGGCTGGGACCGCCGGTCCAGCCGGAAAGGAACATGTAAGTCTTCTCGCGCGAACCGTCCAGCGAAGGCGGATGCAGCGCGCGAATGCCGGCGAACTCCGGCTCCAGGTCCATCAGGTCATAGAAACGGTCGACCATCTCGCGCAGCTTCTCTGCGCCGCCAATGAGTTCGAACGTGGTCGGTTGGTTGGGATCTTCGATTTGCATAAGACCGCCATGATACCGCAGCCGGACGGCCGCGTCGGGCCGCCCGGCTGTGATTGCCAGCGTTGTTTGACCTGTATCGGATCAGGCCTCGCGCAAGGTCTGCAGCGGCGGACGGCGCAGCACGTGACGCAATCCGGCCCAGCCGCCCAGCGCCGAGCAAGCCGCGCCCAGCCCCATGCCGGCCACCCACACCAGCGGGCTGAAACTCCAGTCGAAATTGAAGACGTAATGCGCCAGCGCCCAGCCAATGCCGGCCGCGCCGCTGGCGGCCAGCAGCCCTGCCAGCGAACCCACCAGCAGCACCTCGATGCGCTGGGCGCGGGAGAGCTCCTGCCGGGTCGCACCGAGCGCACGCAACAGGCCAGCTTCCCGTACACGTTCATCCTGGGACCCTGCCAGTGCAGCGTACAGTACCAGTACACCTGAACACAAAGTGAACAGGAACAGGAACTCTACAGCTGCAATCACTTGACCGACCACTTCCTGAATCTGTGCCAGTACACTTCCTATGTCCACAACGGTGAGATTGGGGAAGTCACGCGCCAGCGTGTTGCCCAAGGCCTCCTGCTGCGGCGTCAGGTGTACCGCCGTGATCCAGCTTTGCGGCGTATCGCGCATGAGCGTCGGGTTGAGGATGACGAAGAAATTCACCCGCAGTGATCCCCACTCCAGCTTGCGCAGGCTGGTTACGGGGGCTTCCACCAGTTGGCCGGCGATGTCGAATTGCAGCTTGTCCCCCAGCTTGATGCCCAGGGTCTGCGCCAGCCCGCGTTCCACCGAGGCTTCCGGGTGGCTGTCGTCGTACCAGCGGCCGCCCACGATGCCATTGCCGGGCGGGATGTCGCGCATGGTCGAGAGATTGAATTCGCGGTCCACCAGGCGCTTGGCGCGGTCTTCCTGATAGTCCGAGGGATTGACCGCGCGCCCGTTGATCTGCACCAGCCGCCCGCGAATCATCGGATACAGCGCCGCATCCTGCACCCCGCCCTGGCGCAGCGCCTGCTGCACGGCCTCACGCTGATCCGGCTGGATGTTGATGATGAAGCGGTTGGGCGCATCGGCCGGCGTGGCTTGCCGCCACGCACCGACCAGATCGCCACGGATCACGGTCAGCAGCAGCAGCGCCATCAGCCCCAGGCCCAGCGCCACCACCTGCATCACGGCCGCCGCCGGACGACGCTGCAAGCCGTCGATGGCGAAGCGCCAGCTCTGGCGATCCACCAGCCCGCGCAGCGAACGCAGCGCGCGCAGGCACAGCCAGGCCACCAGTGCGAAGAGACCGAAGCCGCCGAGGAAACCGGCGATGGTCAGCAGCCCCAGCTTGAGATCGCCCGCCTGCCACAGCAGCAAGCCGGAAAACACCAGCGAGCCCAGCACATAGGTCCCGACCGTCAGCGCCTGCGGTGCGCCCTGGTCGCGCCCGATCACGCGGTTGTGCGGCACGTTGCGCAATTGCAGGATGGGCGGCAAGGCAAACCCGACCAGCAGCAACAAACCGGTGGCCACGCCCTGCAGCGCCGGTGCCCAACCCGGTGGCGGCAAGGCGGTCGGCAGGAAATTGCCCAGCCATTGCAGCAGCGCGAAGTGGGCGGCAAAGCCGACCAGCATGCCGATGAAGCTGGCTGCCAGCCCGATGAGAATGAATTCGGTGAGATAGAGCGTGGTCACCTGCGCCTGCGTCATGCCGAAACAGCGCAGCATGGCGCAGGCATCCAGATGGCGCAGCATGAAGCGGCGCGCCGCCATAGCCACGGCGAGCGCGGCCAGCATGGCCGACAGCAGCCCGACCAGCGACAGGAATTGCTCGGCGCGGTCCAGCGTGGCGCGCATTTCCGGGCGGCCGTTTTCCAGCGATTCGAGGCGCACGCCGCGCAGCCTGTCGGCCTCGATCTGGCGTTCGATCTGCTGCTGGTAGCGCTGCACGGCCTCGGGCGGTCCGGCGATCAACAGGCGATAGGTCACGCGCGACCCGACCTGCACCAGGTGCGTGGCGGCCAGGTCGGCCTCATTGAGCATCACGCGCGGCGCGAAGTTGACGAAAGCGCTGCCGCGATCCGGTTCGATCGCGATCACGGCGGCGATCTTCAGCGCCAGATCACCCAGCCTGAGGGTATCGCCGACCTTCACGTCGAGCTGGGACAGGATCTGCGGATCCACCCAGATGGTCCCCGGCTGCGGAATCCCATCGGCAGGCCGGTCGCGGCCATCGCTGCCCTGCAGCCGCAACTGGCCGCGCAAGGGATAGCCCGCCGTGACGGCCTTGATGGATGAGAGTACCGAGCGGGCCGCATCCCCCTCCCCGGCTTGCGCCATGCTGGGGAAGACCTGGGTCTGCGCCTGCTGCAAGCCTTGCGTGGCGGCCTGCTGCAGCCATTGCGGTGACAGTGGCTGATCGGCCGCCACCAGCAGATCGGCCCCCAGCAACTGGTGCGCATCGCGCGTCATGCCGGCGCGCATGCGGTCGACGAAGAAACCGACCGAGGACAGTGCCGCCACCGCCACGATCAAGGCGATCAGCAGGAAACGGAGTTCACCGGTGCGCCAGTCGCGCAGGGTCATGCGCAATGCTTGTTGGAACATGCAGGGCCAGTCGTCAAGGAATCAGGATTCAGAAAAATGCAAGAAAGCGTCAGCGCAGCCACACCGCCACCACGCCCAGCGCCAGCAGCACGCTGAAGGCGCCCAGCATGCGCAGGCGGCGGCGCATGGCATCCATGGTGGCGACCAGTTGCGCATTCTGCTCGGCCAGGGTGTTGATCAACTGACTGGCTTCGAGCTGCTCGGCTTCCAGCTGGACGATACGCTGGGCCAGCTGGCCGACGTCGCCGGTGACCGGCGCGGGCGGCGCGGCATCGACTGCGGTCTTGGCCTTGCGGGTGCGCGACCACAGGTCACGCGCGCCCTTGACGATGCCGGGGGTGGCCTGGACCACGTCGCCCCAGGGAATCAGTTTGATGGCGGACAGCCAGCTCAATCCCATCTGCGCTACTCCTGAAAAAGATTTGGATAAGGTAAATCAGATACGGCTTGTTGCAATTTCGTTGCAGAAACGGGCGAACCGGCCTGCTCTGTCTTCTTCTAAGACAGGCAAAATGTCATTTTATCCCGACAAGCTGCAAGCCTTCCCAAGGTCGCCAGAACGACCTTGCCCACCGGAGGCCATGCAGCCTCGTCCCCTGAGAAACAGGAGTCCAGTCCCATGAAAGCCCCCTTGTCCCTGCTGGCAGCCGCCCTGCTGCTGTGTGCCGGCAGTGCCTTCGCTGCCGATTGCACCAAGGCCGCCACCCAGGCCGAGATGAATGCCTGCGCTTCGCAGACCCTGACCCAGAACGATGCCGATCTCAACGCCACCTACATGGCCTATCGCGACAAGCTCAACAAGGCGCAACAGAACCAGTTGCGCGAGGTGCAGCTGGCCTGGCTGAAGTATCGCGACCTGTCCTGCCGCTTTGAGAGCTCGGCCAGCGCCGGCGGGTCTGCAGCTTCACTTGCGCTGCAAACCTGCCTGGCCGACAAGACCCGCCAGCGTGCGGACGAACTGAAGAATCTGGCAGGCTGCCAGGAAGGCGATCTCAACTGCGTGCGCTAGTCAGAACATTATCTTTCATGCTGTAATGCTCGCGTCTGAAGAATCAGACGCGATCAGACCCACGAATCCACCTTGCCCCAGGGAGTCTCTCATGAAAAAAATGCTCTTCGCCATGACCTCGTTCGCACTGGCCGCCCCGCTGCTGCTGGGTTCCCCCGCCATGGCGCAGAATGCCCAGCAGGACAAGATGAAGCAATGCAACGCCGACGCCGCCGGCAAGAAAGGCGATGAACGCAAGGCCTTCATGTCCTCCTGCCTGAAGAAGGAACAGCCCAAGCCGGCCACCCAGCAGGACAAGATGAAGCAATGTAACGCCGATGCCGCCGGCAAGAAGGGCGATGAGCGCAAAGCCTTCATGTCGTCCTGCCTGAAGAAGGACAAGTAATTTTCCTTCACGTCCCCGCCAACCCGGCCGGGACGCCCAACAAAAAACCCGCAAGCTGCCTTGCGGGTTTTTTGTTGTCTGGGCGGTGCTGCAATCAGTGCTGCGTGCGCTTGAAGAAGAACAGCCCGGCGCCCACCAGCATCAGCACGCCACCGAAGAAACGGTTCTGCGCCTTGATCGCCTTCTGGCTGCGGAAGAAGCGTTGCAGGCGGCTGGCCGCAAAGGCGTAGCCGTGCATCACCACCAGGTCCACCGCCACCATGGTCACGGCCAGCACCAGCAGCTGCAGCCACAGCGGCCGTTCGTGATCGATGAATTGCGGCAGCACCGCCACCATGAAGACGATGCCCTTGGGGTTGGTGGCATTGGTGAGGAAGCCCGTCATGCAACGCTGCCACCAGTGCTGGCCACGCTGCGCGCGTGCCACGGCATTGGCGTTGTCGAGGGCTTCGCCTTCCTGCTCCGAGGGCACGCGGGCGCGCCACTGCGAGAAGCCCAGGTAGATCAGGTACAGGGCACCGGCGATCTTGACCACATTGAAGGCGGTTTCGGAGGCCACCAGCAGCGAACCCACACCGGCTCCGGCGATGATGAGAACCACCACCAGCGCGATTTCCAGGCCAAGGATGGTGGCCGTGGTACGGCGCAGGCCGTAATTGAGGCCGTGGCTCATGGAGAGCACCGCGCCCGATCCGGGCGAGATGGCGATGACACAGGCGGCGAGGAAAAATGCAAACCAGGTTTGATAGGCCATGAGAAAACTCGATGAGGCAACAGGAAAGAAGAAACGGCAAGACCACCGGCAAGGCACGCAGTGCAGCGGCGAAGCCCGGAAACAGCGCTGAAACAAGGCTGCACCAACGTGTTGACCATTATAAGCAAAGCAGCAACGAATGCTTACAAATACACGATGAATTGAAACACTTTCACGTCGTCTTTCACGTCGGCGGCTCGTTATAGGAAGCAAGGCGACACGACATGATGAAGCGATTACGCAAAATCAAGCGCCGAGCGTAACAACCACTTTCTAAAGGAAATTGCCATGAAAACCAAATCCGTCATCGTCGCTTCCCTGCTGACCGCACTGGCCCTGCCGGTGTTCGCACAGACCGGCAGCGCTGCGCCGGCCGCGCCAGCAGCAGCCACGGCCAAGGCGGAAGCCGGCAAGACCGACACCGCGCCCAAGGCCAAGACCACCCATCACGCCAAGCACAAGAAGTCCGAAAAGTCGGAAAAGGCGGAAAAGGCAGAGAAGAAGGCTGACGCCAAGAGCGAAGCCAAGGCCGACACCAAGGCCGCTACCGATACAGCGACCAAGACCAAGTAAGACCGTACCGGGCCAGTCCCGGTACAGATAGCAGATACAAAGCAGTAACGTAGCAGACACGCAGCACACACCGTACGCACCGTACTACTGACGCAAACAGACACTTGTCTCTGAAAGGACATCACCATGAATACCAAGACCATCATCGTTGCCTCCCTGCTGTCGGCCCTGACCCTGCCGGTGTTCGCCCAGACCGGTGCAGCCGCCGCTCCTGCCGCCCCGGCTGCCACCACCGCCGCCCCGGCCAAGGCGGAAGCCGCCAAGACCGAGACCGCACCGAAGGCCAAGGCCACGCATCACGCCAAGCACAAGAAGTCCGAAAAATCGGAGAAGAAGGCCGATACCAAGACTGAAGCCAAGGCTGAAAAGAAGGATGCCGGCACTGCGGACACCAAGACGGCCGCCACCGACACCGCTGCCAAGACCAAGTAATCCAGGCAAGACCGTACCGGGCCAGCGCCCGGTACACGTAGCAAACACATAGCAGACACACAGCACACACCGTGCACACAGTACTACTGACACTGACCAGACACTAGTCGTTGAAAGGACATCACCATGAAGACCAAGACCATCATCGTTGCTTCCCTGCTGTCGGCCCTGACCCTGCCGGTGTTCGCCCAGACCGGCGCCGCTGCCGCCCCGGCTGCTCCGGCCAAGGCTGAAGCCGCCAAGACCGAGACCGCGCCGAAGGCCAAGGCGGAACATCACGCCAAGCACAAGAAGTCGGAAAAGAAGGCGGAAGGCAAGAGCGAGAAGAAGGCCGCTGCCGGTACTGAAGCCAAGCCGGCCGCTGACGCCGCCGCCAAGTAAGGCGTCCGCAAGGAGCAGCACCCCGGGCATCGGATCCGTCTGAAGCCCGGACATGTCAGGGATGACAGGGATATCGCCCCCGCACCGTCAGGTCCGGGGGCGATATTTTTTATATCATTTAAATGGTTTGCTTAGCTTCGGCTGTCCACTCACGCCGACACGCCCGATGCAGATCAATCCTGCTGCCACCGCAGGGCAATGCGTTCCCCCGCCGCCGCAAAATGCGCGCAGTCCATGCCTACGCCCGCCGCGAACAGCAGATCCTCACCCGCCCACACCAGCGGCAGATAAGGCCGCTCCCACGCAGGGACATCGGCGCTCTGGTACTGCTGCTTGAGGCTGCGCGCCGGACGATTCTGCGCCAGCTTGATACGCTCTCCCCCGCTGCGTCCACACACCAGCAGCGATTGCGCACGCAGCCAAGCGGCATCGAAGCCCGGCCGCGCATCGCCAGCGGGAATGGGCTCGAACTGCAGGGTGCCGTGGAAGACCGGCACATGGACCTGCGCCTGCCCGCTCCAGCGCAGCGACAGTGAGGCGCCCTCATCGGGCAGGCGGCGGCGCGGCGCCAGGAAGACGCGCTCGCGGTAACGATGGACTTCGCCGTCAGGGTGAGAGACGCACAGCTGCGCTTCCACATCGGCCTCCAGCAGTTGGGCGCGCATCTCCTGCATCCACGCCGATGACGGCATGCGCATGCCGCGCAGTCCGAACCAGTGACGCATCAGGTTCAGGAAGCGCTGTTCGCTCAGGGCACGCAGCGCAGGCATGCGCAGGTGATCGCCTTCACCGCATTGCGCCAGATCCTGTTCGGCCACTTCGTGCAGCAAATCCTGCGCACCCTGCGCATGCCCGGCCGCACGCGCCAGACGCTGCTGGTAGCCGGGGAAAACCTGGCCCAATGCCGGCATCACCTGATGGCGCAAAGCGTTGCGCGTGTAGCGCGGATCGCTGTTGGATTCATCCTCGATCCAGGCGAGCGACCAGGCGCGTGCGCCCTCTTCCAGCTGCGCACGCGGGATGGCCAGGAAAGGCCGTGCGATCAGCGTGTCCGCATCGCCCAGCAAACCAGGCGCGGCATTGCATTGATCCATGCCGGACAGGCCCGCCAGCCCGCTGCCACGCAGCAGTTGCAGCAGCACCGTTTCGGCCTGGTCGTCGAGATGATGGGCCGTCAGCAGCAGGCGCGCACCATGGGCGCGGCACAGCCGCCCCAGTGCGGCATAACGCGCCAGCCGTGCCGCTTCTTCCACACCGCTGTCGGCCACCCGTTCCAGTTGCACGCGCTCGTGCGCGCAGGTAATGCCGCGCTGCGCGCACTCCTGCTCGGCATGGGCCAGCCAAGCATCCGCATTGGGCGAGAGTCCATGATGCACATGCAGGGCCACCACGCGCCCGCCGGTTTCACGCTGCCACTGCGCGGCCGCTTCCAGCAGCATCGTGGAATCGAGCCCACCGCTGAAGGCCACAGCCAGCGTGTCCTGCGCGGGATCGAAAGCAGTCGCGGCCAGCGTGGCGTGCAATGCCTGCAACAGCTTGCCGGTGATCTTGCCGGAGGAAGGAGAAGAAGAGGAATGATCGGACATGGGAAACCGGCACCAGAAAAGACAAACGCCAGCGAAGCAATCGCTGGCGTCCGGGAAGAAGAAAATGCGAACCGAAAATTATTCGGCCGAATTCAATTCCTTGAACTTGCCATAAGCCATCAGCTTTTCGTGACGCGCAGCCAGCAGGTCCTTGGTCTTCATGCCTTGGAACTGGCGCAGCGAATCCGACAGTGCGCGCTTGAGCAAACCGGCCATCTGCTTGGGATCGCGATGGGCACCGCCCAGCGGTTCGTTGACGATCTTGTCGATCAGGCCGATGGCCTTGAGGCGATGAGCGGTCAGGCCCAGCGCTTCAGCCGCATCCGCGGCGCGGTCGGCGGTCTTCCACAGGATGGAAGCGCAGCCTTCCGGCGAGATCACCGAGTAGGTCGCATATTGCAGCATCAGCACCGAATCACCCACGGCGATCGCCAGCGCGCCGCCGGAACCGCCTTCACCGATGATGGTGGCGATCAGCGGCACCTTCAGTTCGGCCATCACGTACAGGTTGTGGCCGATGGCTTCGGACTGGCCGCGCTCTTCGGCATCGATGCCGGGGAATGCGCCCGGGGTATCGACAAAGGTAAAAATCGGCAAACCAAACTTCTCGGCCACCTTCATCAGGCGCATCGCCTTGCGATAGCCTTCCGGCTTGGGCATGCCGAAGTTGCGCATGGCGCGTTCCTTGGTGTCGCGCCCCTTCTGGTGGCCGATCACCATGCACGCCTGGCCGTTGAAACGGGCCAGGCCGCCGACGATGGACTGGTCGTCCGCGAAGGTGCGGTCGCCATGCAGTTCGTGGAAATCGGTGAAGATCTCGCGCACGTAGTCCATGGTGTAGGGACGCTGCGGATGGCGCGCAATCTGCGAGACCTGCCAGGGCGTGAGCTTGGCGTAGATGTCCTTGGTCAGCTGCTGGCTCTTCTTGACCAGGCGCTCGATCTCTTCGGAGATGTCGACGGCCGAGTCATCCTGTACAAAACGCAACTCTTCAATCTTGGCATCCAGCTCGGCGATGGCCTGCTCGAAGCCCAGAAAAGTCGTTGTCGATTTACTCATTGTGTTCCTTTTTCAACAAGTCCGATGATGTGGCGAGAATCGCTGACAATGCCGGCCCGGTGCGGGTTGCGGCGCGATGATCCCCGGTTGCATCGGTTTGCCTTCAAATCTTGGGAGGTGCGGAGTATACACCAGCACGGCCCCGGCGCAGCAGCGCCGGGCGCACCCTCTTCCTCTTGGATCAATAATCGGACGGCAGCGGATCCAGGCTGCGCCACAGGTACCAGGTCGCCACGGTGCGCCACGGTTCCCAATTCGCGGCGACTTCCCGCGCATCACTGCGCGAGACGGGCTCGCCCGAGAAATAGCTGATGCTGATGCCCTTGAGCAATCCCAGGTCATCCAGCGGCAGCACGTTCGGGCGCAGCAGATTAAATATCAAAAACATCTCGGCTGTCCAGCGGCCAATCCCGCGGATCTGGATCATCTCCGCAATGACGGCTTCGTCTTCCATCTCCGCCCATTTGTCGGGATGTACCGTCTTGGCCTTGAAGTGGGCCGCCAGATCGAGGATGTATTCGGCCTTGCGCTTGGACAGGCCGCACGCCGCCAGCCCTTCCGGACCGGTGCGCATCACCTGGCCCGGCGTGCAGCGCGGACAGGCTTCCAGGAAGCGCTGCCAGACCGCATTGGCGGCCTTGGTCGAGATTTGCTGGCCGATCACCGAACGCGCCAGCGTGGTGAAGGCGTCGCCGCGCACCGTCAGCTGCAGATCCCCGAACTGCGGGATGATCTTGCGCATGATGCGGTCACGCTTCATCAGCTCGGCCTTGGCCTCTTCCCAGTAGGCCGGCACGATCAGGCTGGGATCGGCTTCGCTGGCTTTTCGGTTGGTATTCAAATCAAGCTCTCCGCCACTCGGTCAGGCCGCCCGGTTTGTCTTCCAGAATGATGCCGGCTGCGGTCAGCTCGGCACGGACCCGGTCGGCTTCGGCGAAGTTCTTGCCCGCCTTGGCCGCCTTGCGTGCTTCAATCAGGGCTTCGATCTCGGCTTCGCCCAGACCGTCTGCTGCTGCCACGCCGCCCTTGAGGTACTCCGCCGGCTCGCGCTGCAGCAGGCCGAGGATGCCGGCCAGCGCCTTCAACTGGCGCGCCTGTGCCGGCGAACGGTCACGGTTGACCTCATTGGCCAGTTCGAACAGCACCGAGATCGCGACCGGCGTGTTGAAGTCGTCGTTCAGGGCCTCTGTGAACCTTTGTGCATGCGCTTCATCGGCCACCAGAGCGCCGGCTTCCGGCGGCACATCCTTCAAGGCAGTGTACAGGCGGGTGAGCGCCTGCCGGGCATCGTCCAGATGGGCATCCGAGTAGTTCAGCGGGCTGCGGTAGTGGGCGCGCAAGATGAAGAAACGCAACACTTCCGGGTCGTACTTCTTGAGCACGTCGCGAATCGTAAAGAAGTTGCCCAGAGACTTGGACATCTTCTCGTTGTCGATGCGCACGAAACCGTTGTGCATCCAGTAATTCACGAAGGTGTGCTGGTGCGCGCCTTCGGACTGGGCGATTTCATTTTCATGGTGCGGGAACTGAAGATCCTGGCCACCGCCGTGAATATCGAAATGGTCGCCCAGCAGGTCGCTGGACATGGCCGAGCACTCGATGTGCCAGCCCGGACGGCCACAGCCCCAGGGCGAGTCCCACTTGGCTTCGTCCGGCTCGCTGGGCTTGGCCGCCTTCCAGAGCACGAAGTCCAGCGGATCGCGCTTGCCGGTGTTCACATCCACCCGCTCGCCGGCGCGCAGGTCGTCCAGCGACTTGCCGGAGAGCTTGCCGTAGCCGGGGAAATCGCGCACGGAGTAATTGACGTCGCCATCGCTGGCCTTGTAGGCCAGGCCGTGCTTTTCCAGCTTGCCGATCAGGTCCAGCATCTTCGGCACGTACTTGGTCGCACGCGGTTCATGATCGGGACGCTGCACGCCCAGGGCGGCGGCATCCTCGTTCATGGCATCGATGAAGCGATTGGTCAGCTGGGCGATGGTCTCGCCGTTCTCGGCGGCGCGATGGATGATCTTGTCGTCGATGTCGGTGATGTTGCGCACATAGGTCACGGCGTAGCCGGAGGCGCGCAGCCAGCGCTGCACCATGTCGAACACCACCAGCACGCGCGCATGGCCGATATGGCAGTAGTCATACACGGTCATGCCGCACACGTACAAGCGCACCTTGCCGGGTTCGATCGGGGTAAAGGTCTGCTTGTCACGCGCCAGCGTGTTGTAAATCTTGAGCTCGCTCATGGGATGGGAATTCTGGGGTTGGCGTTGCCGCTGCGGGCGACGGGTTCATGCACTACCTGGGGCCGGCACCGTGAACAAGCGTGGCGCTGGCAGGCCCCTGCCGGGTTTCATTGTTCTAGCAGCAGTTGCAACATGAACGGGTCACGGTAGCCAAACCTCTTTTTGTCTTACTTGTTTGATATAAAATGCCAGCTTTCTTCGAATTTCTTCGAGTATAGCATCGATAAAACCATGGCCCCAGAATCACAAGAACAGACATCCATTCATGGTTTGCGCGGTTTGATCAGCAAGACTGCCCACAAGACGGCAGTGTTGTCCAGCCTGGTGGCTGCCCTGTTCGGGGTGCCCGCCACGCTTGCGCATGCCAGTGAAATGTCTGACATCAACAAGCTGATGCGGGCCGGACAGTATGCCGATGCACTGACCAAGACCGATGCCGTGCTGGCGAAACACCCGCGCGATGCGCAACTGCGTTTCACGAAGGGGCTGATCTTAGCAGAACAAAACCGTTCTGCCGAGGCCATCGCGGTGTTCAGCAAGCTGACCGAAGACTTCCCCGACCTGCCCGAGCCGTACAACAACCTGGCCGTGCTGTATGCAGCCGACGGCCAGTACGACAAGGCGCGCGCGGCGCTGGACATGGCCATGCGCACCAACCCGACCTATGCCACGGCACTGGAAAACCTGGGCGACGTCTATGCCAAGCTGGCCAGCCAGGCCTATGACAAGGCGCTGCAGATCGATCCGGGTGCCAACGTGCCTCAGCCCAAGCTGACCTTGCTGCGCTCGCTCAACGGCAACACTACCGGTGGCACGGTGCCGCGCCTGGCGTCGGCCGCATCGGCCCAGCGCGACGCCAAGGCCAAGGCCGAAGCGGCAGCGGCCGAACAGCAGGAACGCAATCGTGCCCTGGCGGCCGAGAAACTGGCGCAGCAGGCAGCCGCCGACAAGGCCGAAGCGGAGAAGACAGCCATCTCCAAGGCCACCAGCGAGAAGGAAAAAGCCGCAGCCGACAAGGCGGCCGCCGAGAAAGCCGCTGCCGACAAGGCCGCCGCAGACAAGGCCGCAGCAGAGAAGGCAGCAGCAGACCGGGCCGCCGCCGAACGTGCCAAGGCCGAGAAGGCACGTGCCGAGCAGCTGGCCGCCGAACAGGCGCGCGCCCAGAAGGCCGCAGCCGACAAGGCTGCCGCCGAGCAGAAGCAGAAGGAACTGCAGGCGCAGAAGGACAAGGAGCAAGCCGACAAACTGGCCCGCGAACAAGCCGCCCGCGCCGAGAAGGACAAGGCCGCCCAGGCTGCCGCCGAGAAGGCGCAAGCCGAGAAGCTGGCTGCGGCCGAGAAGGCCAAGGCGGAGAAACTGGCCGCCGCAGAAAAGGCCAAGGCGGAGAAACTGGCCGCCGCAGAAAAGGCCAAGGCCGAGAAACTGGCCGCGGCCGAGAAGGCCCGTGCCGACAAGGCCCGTGCCGACAAGGAAAAGGCCAAGGCCGAGGCCAGCGCCGAACAGGACAAGGCGGTCGTGCTGGCAGCATTGAATGGCTGGGCCAAGGCCTGGAGCGACAAGGACGTGCGCAGCTACCTCGGCCATTACGCCAGCGACTTCGAGACGCCCCGTGGCGCCTCCCGCAAGGAATGGGCCGAAGAGCGCCGCGCCCGCATCGAGGACAAGGGCCGCATCAGTGTCAAGGTCAGCAATGCCACGGTGAGCATCAATGGCAACATCGCGACCGTGCGCTATCGCCAGATATATAATTCGGATCGGCTGACGGTGGACAGCCGCAAGACCCTGATCTTCGTCAAACAGGGCAATCGATGGCTGATCAAACAGGAACGATCGGGAGGGTAATTGGTGGCTAGCGCTTTGCAAGGGCGTCCCGCGCGCATGCTGGGACGCCTGCTGATGTTGTGCCTGGCGGGCCTGCCTGCGATGGGCAGCGAGGCATCCTCTTCTTCCATTCCGCCGCAAGGCAATACGGCCGGCGCACCCGCTGCCAAGCCGGATCCGGAAGCCCTGCTCATTGATATCTACAAGGACCTAGGTGCCAACCGCCTGCGCGAAGCCCAGGCCAAGGCCGACGCCCTGGTCGCGGCCTATCCGACCTTCCGCCTCGGCCACCTGGTGCGCGGCGACCTGCTGCTGATGCATGCCCGGCCGGTGCGCAACTTCGGCGCGATGGCCGATGGACCCGGCGACAAGCTCAAGGAATTGCGCGACGAAGCCATGGTGCGCATCCGTTCCCTGCAGGAAAAACCGGATCCCAAGCTGATCCCCAAGGCCGTGCTGCAAGTCGGCGAGGACCAGAAGAACGTGCTGGTGGTCGATACCACGCGCTCGCGCCTGTACGTCTACGAGAACCAGGGCGGCGAGCTGAAATACATGACCGACTACTACGTCTCGCAAGGCCGCTTCGGTGCCAACAAGACCAAGTCGGGCGACCAGCGCACGCCCATCGGCGTGTATTACGTCAACAACCGCATCCCCGGCCCCAAGCTGCCCGATTTCTATGGCACAGGCGCGCTGCCGCTGTCCTATCCCAATGAGTGGGACAAGCGCAATGGCCGCAGTGGCTACGGTATCTGGCTGCACGGCACGCCCTCGGACAACTTCAGCCGCCCGCCCCTGTCCTCGGATGGCTGCGTGGTGCTGGCCAATCCGGACCTGCAGAGCCTGTATTCCACCGCCGAAGTCGGCAAGACCGTGGTGGTGATCAGCCAGCACGTGCAGTTCGTCGACAAGAGCGAATGGGCCAAACAGCGCGACGCCGCCTCGGCCATGCTGGAGCAATGGGGCCAGTCGCTGGAGAATGCGGATGCCGACAAGGTGCTGGCGTATTACTCTCCCGAATTCCGCTCGGCCCAGGGCGAGAACCTGGCCACCTGGTTCGGCCGCCAGCAGAAGAGCCTGAACGGCGCGCGCTATACCAGTGTCAAACTGCGCGATGTCAGCCTGTTCCGCTATCCCGGCACACCGGAAGACATGATCGTCAGCACTTTCACCCAGGAAAGTGCGGTCGGCAAAAGCAAGAACGCGATCCGCAAGCGCCAGTACTGGGTGCGTGAAGGATCGCAATGGAAAATCATTTACGAAGGCAACGCATGATCCTCTCCCGTCGTCATCTGCTGCGCATGGCCGCAGCATTCTCTCTCTCGGCCACGCTGGCTGCTCCCGTCCTGGCGGCCGATGCACCGCGCGTGCTGCTCAAGACCAGCATGGGTGACATCACCCTGGAACTGAATCCCGAAAAGGCCCCGGTCTCGGTCGACAATTTCCTGAAATATGTCAAGAAGGGCCAGTACAACGGCACCGTCTTCCACCGCGTCATCAACGGCTTCATGATCCAGGGCGGCGGCTACGACCAGAACATGCGCGAGAAGGCCACCGACGCGCCCATCAAGAACGAGGCCAATAACGGTTTGAAGAACGAGGTTTATACTGTGGCGATGGCGCGCACGTCGGCACCGCATTCGGCAACGGCCCAGTTCTTCATCAACGTGGCGGACAACCGCTTCCTGAACTACCCCGGCCAGGACGGCTGGGGCTATGCCGTCTTCGGCAAGGTCATCGCCGGTGCTGACGTGGTCGACAAGATCAAGCAAGTGCGCACCGGTGCCGGCGACGTGCCGGCCACGCCGGTGGTGATCGAATCGGCCACCCTGGTCAAGTAAGGCCGGCCTGCCGTCACGCAGCCAAGGCGGGCCCAAGTCGCCCGCCGGTTTTTTTCATTCCCCCACAAGCAAAGGATTCATCATGGCAGTTCTGCTCACCACCAACCACGGCGCCATCAAGATCGAACTGGATGCCGAGAAGGCCCCCAAGACCGTTGAGAACTTCCTGGCCTACGTCAACGCCGGCCACTACAACGGCACCATCTTCCATCGCGTCATCGACGGTTTCATGATCCAGGGCGGCGGCTTCGAACCCGGCATGAAGCAGAAGGAAACCCGCGAGCCGATCGAGAACGAAGCCAAGAACGGCCTCAAGAACGAGCCCTACACCCTGGCCATGGCGCGTACCGCCGCTCCGCACTCGGCCTCGGCGCAGTTCTTCATCAACGTCAAGAACAACAGCTTCCTGGACTACCCGGGCCAGGACGGCTGGGGCTACTGTGTCTTCGGCAAGGTCGTCGAAGGCACTGAAGTGGTCGACAAGATCAAGGGCGTCAAGACCACCCGCGCCGGCATGTTCGCCGACGTGCCTGCAGAAGATGTGGTGATCGAGAGGGCAGAAGTGGTCTGAGCCCGACCCGGACCACTGACTTCACCGACCATGACTGATTTCCAGTTCATGCAAAAAGCGCAACCGACGGTTGCGCTTTTTGTTTCCGACCTCCATTTGCAAGCCGCCCTGCCCCGTACCACCGAGGCCTTCCTGTGCTTCCTGCAGCGCCATGCAGTACAGACGCAGCAACTGTACTTGCTGGGTGACGTGTTCGAGTACTGGGCCGGTGACGACGACCGTACTGCTCCCTACAACCAACTGATTGCTGACGCACTGCGAACTGTACAGGCGCAAGGCGTGCAACTGTACTGGATGGCTGGCAACCGCGATTTCCTGGTCGGACAGGCATTTGCCGATGCCGCAGGACTGACCCTGCTGCAGGACCCGCACGTCATCACCGCCGCCGGCCGCACGCTGGCGCTGGCCCATGGCGATGCGCAATGCACCGATGACCAGGCCTACATGGCGTTCCGCGCCCAGGTACGGCAACCGGCTTACCAGCAGCAGTTCCTGGCCATGCCGCTGGCGCAGCGCAAGGCCATCATCGAAGGCATCCGCAAGAACAGTCAGGACGCCAACCAGAGCAAGGACATGGCGATCATGGACGTCAATGCCGGTGCCATCGATGCGCTCTTCGCGCAGACCGGCACCGATGTCCTGATCCACGGGCATACGCACCGCCCTGCCCTGCATCGCCTGGACGGCGGCAAGCTGCGCTATGTACTTCCAGATTGGGAATACGACGTGGAAACGCCGCGTGGCGGCTGGATCAGCCTGACGGCTGACGGTGCGCTGCACCGGCATGATGTGAACGGCGACGAGATCGCCTGATCCCGCACAGTTCACCGCCTCATCGCTTCATCGCTGCGGCAGATGCCGTGGCGACCTACGCAGCCGGTCTGAACCCGGCTGCGCCCCTACTCCTCAATCGACCAGCCGGTTCAGTTGCGCGGCGTCGAATTGCCCGGCCTCTTCAAGGCGTCGACACCCTATCCCCGCTCCCTGCAAGGCGGCCAGCACGGCTTCCAGTTGCTGCTCCTGCGCAGCCACCTGGTTGATGAGTCCGTGCAGCGCCTTGGACAGCGGATCATCGCCATTGGGCATCACGCCATAGGCCGCAAACAGGCGCGCTGCCGCCTGGTCGCGCCCGGCCACCACGGTGTTGCGCTCGATGATGCGCGCCGGGTTGCCCACGGCGGTGGCGCCGGCCGGCACTTCCTTGGTGACCACCGCATTGGAACCGACCTTGGCCCCGTCCCCGACCGTAAAGCCGCCCAGCACCTTGGCCCCGGCACCGATGATGACGCCGCGCCCCAGTGTCGGATGGCGCTTGGCTCCCTTGGCCAGCGAAGTGCCGCCCAAGGTCACGCCCTGGTAGATGGTGGAATCGTCACCGACAATGGCGGTCTCGCCGATCACCACGCCCATGCCGTGATCAATGAAGACACGGCGGCCGATGGTGGCACCGGGATGGATCTCGATGCCGGTGAGGGTACGGCCCAGCTGCGAGATGAAGCGTCCCAGCCACTTCATCTCGGCCTTCCAGCAAGCCTGGGCCCAGCGATGCAGGATCACCGCATGCAGGCCCGGGTAACAGGTCAGCACCTCCCAGCTGTTGCGCGCGGCGGGGTCGCGCTCACGGATGCTGGCGATGTCTTCTCTGAGTCGGCTGAACATGGTGTGTTTCCTGAAACGTTGAATGAAAACGGCTACTGAAGTGAAATTGAAGTGATCCGGCAATGGAACGGCAAAAAAAAATCGCCGGACGCGAAGTCCGGCGATGGTGTCATGCGGGATGACCGGACTTACTTGGGCAAGCGCTGGCGTCGCGCCTCGTACAGACAGACGCCGGAAGCCACGGAGACGTTGAGGCTCTCGACCGAACCGAACATGGGGATGTTGACCAGCACGTCGCAGGTCTCGCGGGTGAGACGGCGCATGCCTTCGCCTTCGGAGCCCATCACCAGTGCGGTGGGGCCAGCGAAGTCGCCTTCGTAGAGGCCCTTCTCGGCATCATCGGAGGTGCCGATGATCCACACGCCGCGCTCCTTCAGGTCGCGCATGGTGCGGGCCAGGTTGGTGACGGTGATGTAGGGCACGGTGTCGGACGCACCGCTGGAGACCTTCATGGCCGTGGCATTCAAGCCCACGGCGCGATCCTTGGGGGCGATCACGGCATGCGCGCCGGCACCATCGGCCACGCGCAGGCAGGCGCCGAGGTTGTGCGGATCGGTGATGCCGTCGAGGATCAGCAGCAGCGGCGGACCGACCACGGCATCCAGCAGTTCATCGAGGGTGCGCGCCAGCGACAGCGCGGCGGCCTTGGCCACCACGCCCTGGTGACGGCGCGTGCCGACCATGGCGGCCAGGCGCTGGTCGTCGGCCTGGATGATGCGCACATTGGCTTCCTTGGCGGCATGCAGCAAATCCAGCATGCGGCGGTCGCGGCGCTCGGCATCCACGTAAATCTCTTCCACCGAGGAAGCCTCGTGGCGGATGCGGGAGGTCACGGCATGGAAGCCGAAAATCATTTTGCTCTTCATAGATCCTGCTTGTGTCTTTCGTCTTGCTCGGGGCAACTGCCCCGCGTTCCATCAAACCCGGCCTGCGCATCGCGCAGGTCCGGGGACATGCTCATCGCTTCTTCTTGCCCTTGGTGTAGCCCTTGGATGCAGCGCGCTTGCGGTCAGCTTCGCCGGGGCGTGCCGTGGCGGTGCGCGCGGCACCGGCCTTGGCCTTGGCGCCACCCTTGGGCTTGCTGCCCGCTGCAGCGGCAGCTGGCTTGGCCGCACCCCTCTTGCCACGGGCTGCCGGCTGAGCTTCATCGGCACTCTGCCTGCCGCCACCGGACTTGCCGCGCGCGGCGTTTTCAGCGCGCTTGGCTTCGTTCTTGATGAGGGTACGGATGCCCGGCTCGTTGACCAGTGCCAGGTCGATCTTGCGTGCATCCAGGTCCACGCGGCTGACCTGCACGGTGACGCGGTCGGTCAGCTGGTAGCGGATGCCGGTACGTTCGCCGCGCAGTTCGTGGCGCGCTTCGTCGTACTGGAAGTAATCCGCACCCAGCTCGGTGACGTGCACCAAACCTTCGATGTAGAGCGCATCCAGTTGAACGAAGATGCCGAAGGTGGCCACGCCGGCGATGGTGCCGGTGAATTCCTCGCCCAGCTTGTCGCGGATGAAGTAGCACTTGAGCCAGGCTTCCACATCGCGCGAAGCCTCATCGGCACGGCGCTCATTGGCCGAACAGTGCAGGCCCAGGGCTTCCCAGATCGCCAGTGCGCTCTCGCCGCGCGGCTTCTTGCCGGCCGCCTTGTCGGTGGCGCGCTGCAGTGCCTGCGCCTTGCGGGCGGCGGGCGAGATCGAGGTGTTCAGCGCCGTGCTGTCGATACCCTTGGGCTCGTAACGCTTGCCTTGCAGCACGGCCTTGATCGCACGGTGCGTCAGCAGGTCGGGATAGCGGCGGATCGGGCTGGTGAAGTGCGCATAGGATTCATAGGACAGGCCGAAGTGACCGATGTTGTCCGGGCTGTAGACCGCCTGCTGCATCGAGCGCAGCAGCATGGTCTGGATCAGCACCGCATCCGGACGCGCCTTGACCTTGGGCATGAGCTCGGCGTAATCGGAGGCGCTGGGGGTGTCGCCACCGCCCAGGGTCAGGCCGATCTGTTTGAGGAAGGTGCGCAGCTGCGTCAGCTTTTCCTTCGTCGGACCGGCGTGGATGCGGTACAGCGCCGGGTGATCGTGGCGCTTCAGCAGGTCGGCCGCGCAGACGTTGGCGGCCAGCATGCATTCCTCGATCAGGCGGTGCGCGTCGTTGCGGGTGCGCGGCAGGATCTTCTCGATCTTGCCGGCAGCGTTGCAGACGATGTAGGTCTCGGTGGTCTCGAAGTCGATCGCACCGCGCGCCTGGCGTGCCGTCAGCAGCACCTGGAAGACTTCGTACAGATGCGTCAGGTGCGGCACCAGGCCGATGCGGCGCGCTGCTTCCGGGCCCTTGGTATTGGCCAGGATCGAGGCCACTTCGGTATAGGTCAGGCGAGCTGCGGAGTGGATCACGGCCGGATAGAACTGGTAGGCCTTGATCTCGCCCTTGGCGGTGATGACGGCATCGCACACCAGGGTCAGGCGGTCCACGTCCGGGTTCAGCGAGCAGAGGCCGTTGGAGAGCTTTTCCGGCAGCATCGGGATCACCCGGCGCGGGAAATACACCGAGGTGCTGCGCTCCAGCGCGTCCACGTCCAGCGCATCGTTGGGCTTGACGTAGTGGCTCACGTCGGCAATCGCGACGATCAGGCGATAGCCCTTGGTGCGGCCGATCTTGACCGGTTCGCAGTAGACCGCGTCATCGAAATCGCGCGCGTCTTCACCATCGATAGTGACCAGCGGCACGTCACGCAGGTCGACGCGGTCCTTGAGGTCGGCCGCCTTGACTTCGCTGGGCAGCTTGGAAGCCAGCTTCTTGGCGGCTTCCGAGAATTCGTGCGGCACGCCGTACTTGCGCACGGCGATTTCGATTTCCATGCCGGGGTCGTCGATATCGCCCAGGATCTCGACGATCTTGCCCACGGGTTGCGTGTAGCGGGAAGGATGTTCGGTCAGCTCCACGCTGACCACCTGCCCTGCCTTGGCCTTGCCCGGGGGGCCGGCCAGCAGCACGTCGTGGCCGATGCGCTTGTCTTCGGGGGCGACCACCCAGACGCCGTTCTCATTGAGCAGACGGCCGATCACGTGGGTATTGGCGCGTTCCACCACTTCGACGATGGTGCCTTCCGGACGGCCACGGCGGTCGGTGCCGGTGATGCGGGCCTGCACGCGGTCGCCGTGCATGACCTTCTGCATTTCCTTCTCGGGCAGGAACAGATCATCGGCCCCTTCATCGGGCAGCAGGAAACCGAAGCCATCGCGATGGGCGGAGACGCGGCCCAGGATGAAGTCGGGCGAGTGGGTCAGCTTGTAGTTGCCGGCGCGATCCGGCTTGATCTGGCCGTCGCGTTCCATGGCGTTGAGGCGGCGCGTCAGGCCGTCCATTTCTTCCGGCTTGACGCCGAGCGCGGCGGCCAGGGCGGCAGCGTTTTGCGCGCCCGAGGAAGTACGCAGTATGCCGAGGATCTCTTCCCGGCTGGGAATGGAATAGGGGAATTGGCTCAAAAGTTTCGTTTCGCGCAATTGTTATAAATGCCAAGGCGAAGCTCGCCCAGGCGGACGGATGTGCCTAGTGTAACGGAGTTGCGGCCATTTACCTAACCGCAATACGGGGGTAAAACAGGGGTGAAGCATCGTATTGCAACGAAAATGATGCCATGGAAGCGAAAAAGTTGTTGACAGCACTTTTAGACCGTCTATAATCACGGTCTTCGCTTTACAGCGCAGCCCACGTGGCGGAATTGGTAGACGCGCATGGTTCAGGTCCATGTGCCGCGAGGTGTGGGGGTTCGAGTCCCTCCGTGGGCACCAAAATAGAAAAGGTCGATTGACGAAAGTCAGTCGGCCTTTTGTATTTTGGGGTCCACGAGCAAAGCGCCTGCGCGCTTTGCGGGAGGGACGAGAAAGTCCGGCCTTGCAAGGCCGGACGGGGTCGCGGGACGTGACCGAGGTCCTCCATGGGCAGCAAACAAAAAAGGCCGAATGATGAAAATCATTTAGCCTTTTTTGTTTTTTGGCTTCAAGAAAAATAGGGGCAAGACATCATCGCCTCCCCTCTATTTTCTTACCCCCTCAAACGGAACACGCTCACGGTCTCGCTCAGCCCTGCTGCCTGCTCCTGCATCTGCCGCGCCGCCGCGGCTGCCTGTTCCACCAGCGCCGCATTCTGCTGGGTCGCTTCGTCCATCAGGTTGATGGCCTGGTTGACCTGTTCGATCCCGTCACTCTGCTCCTGCGACGCCGAGGTGATTTCGGCCACGATGTCGGTCACGCGGCGCACGCTGGCCACCACCTCTTCCATCGTCGAACCGGCCTGCTCGACCAGCCTGCTGCCCGCCTCCACCTTGCCCACCGAGTCGCCGATGAGTTCCTTGATCTCCTTGGCCGCGCTGGCAGAGCGCTGCGCCAGAGTGCGCACTTCGGAGGCGACCACCGCAAAGCCCCGCCCTTGCTCACCCGCACGCGCGGCTTCCACGGCGGCGTTGAGCGCGAGGATATTGGTCTGGAAGGCGATGCCATCGATGACCGCAATGATGTCCACGATCTTGCGCGAGGAATCATTGATCGAGCCCATCGTGGCCACCACTTCCGAGACCACCGAACCGCCCTGCACCGCCACCTCCGATGCCGACACCGCCAGCTGATTGGCCTGGCGTGCGTTGTCGGCGTTCTGCTTCACGGTCGAGGTCAGTTCTTCCATCGCCGACGCGGTCTCTTCCAGCGAGCTGGCCTGCTGCTCGGTGCGATTGGACAGGTCCAGGTTGCCATCGGCGATCTCGCTGGAGGCGGTGGCGATGGTATCCGTACCCTGGCGTACACGGGTGACGATGCCCACCAGGTTGTCATTCATTTCCTTGAGTGCGCGCATGAGCTGGCCGGTTTCGTCCAGGCTGCGCACCTCGATCTGGTTGTCCAGGTGGCCGTTGGCCACACGGCTGGCCACGTTGACCGCCTTGTGCAGCGGTGCCGTGATCGACCGCGTGATGGCCCATGCCAGCGCCACGCCCAGCAGCAGTGCCACTGCGCCCAGCACGATCATGAGCGTGCGCGCATTGCGGAAGAGACTGTCAATTTCCGCAGTCTGGTTCTTGATGCGGTCGGACTGCATCACGGCCAGCTTGTCGATGGCGGCCAGATAGACGCGCGTACTCGGCAGCAGCTGCTCGTCCACTGCCTTGCGAGCACCCTCTTCGTTGCCCGCCTCCTTTTCCCTGAAGACCTGCGCATTGGCCGCCAACACCACCTTCCGGCGTTCGTTGATCTCGGCCAGGGCAGCGCGCCCGGCGTCATCGGTGATCAGCTCTTCCATGCGCTTGACCAGCTCATTGTTCTTGCTGATGGTGGCGCCGATCTCCTGCTTGTAGAACTTCTGCTGTTCGACATCCGGATTCTTGGCGGCCGCCACGATGCGGCCGACGTTGAGTTCGATGGAGCGATAGAAGGTAACGACCAGCCTCTCCTTGACCAGCGCATCATTGACCATCGTGTCATTGAGGCTCCTCACCGCCTGCAGCCGCCCCACGCCAATGGCGGCAATCACCAGCATCAAACCCAGAATCGCGGCAAAACCCAGCCCCAGCCGAGTGCCGATCGTCATCTTCTTCATTGTTTCCCCATCTCCCATTGCACGAGATGCATGCGGATCGCAGCGCCCTCCCTCGTTCTCCGCATCGTATGCGGATGCGTCATTATCGGCCAGACGATAGTCCCCTTGAGATGCGACGGGTCAAATCGATGAAAATCTTTTATCATTCACACGAATGCTACCAATCAGTAGCCACCGCCGGAATGTGATCCCGCTGGCCCCACGGGGCGAAGACCAACCCATTGAAGAAGAACACCAACGCAATGCCCCAATTCGACAAGTCCCTGGTCTGGTTCCGCCGTGACCTGCGCCACACCGATCATGCCGCCCTTTACTACGCACTCTCGCAGAGCCAGTCCGTGTGGTGCGTGTTCGTCTTCGATACCGACATTCTCGATGCGCTCAAAGCCGAGGGTGTAGCGCAGGATCGCCGCGTTGATTTCCTGCTGGCCAGCGTGGCCGAACTGGACGAGGCGCTGCGCAAGGCGGGCGGCGGGCTGATCGTGCTGCACGGAGCGGCCGCCAGGTGCATTCCGGAACTGGCTGCCGAACTGGCGGTGCAGGCGGTCTTCGTCAACACCGACTACGAGCCCGCCGCAGTGGAACGCGATGCGGCAGTCGACAAGGCCCTGAAAAAACATGGCGCGCAATTGCTGAGCTACAAGGACCAGGTGATCTTTGAAAAGGACGAGGTGCTGACCCAGTCCGCCAAGCCCTTCTCCGTTTTCACGCCTTACAAGAATGCGTGGATGGCCAAGCTGGCCGCCGCCGGTGGCGACTTCTATCTCAAACCCTATCCGGTCGAGAACTACTTCAAGGCCCTGGCCAAACCGCCGGGCAAGGCGCACCACGGATTGCCTTCGCACAAGGCACTGGGCTTCCACCCCAGCAATTTGCAGGAACTGAAGATTCCTACTGGCATGTCCGGTGCCCAGGCCCTGCTGGAGGACTTCCTGGGCCGCATCGGTGCCTACGGCACGGCGCGCGATTTTCCGGCAGTGAAGGGTCCGTCCTATCTGTCGATCCACCTGCGCTTCGGCACGGTCTCCATCCGCACGCTCGCGCGGGCTGCGATGCAGGCCATGCATGCGGGCCAAGGCGCGGCCGGTGCGGCTGTGTGGCTGTCGGAACTGACCTGGCGCGATTTCTATTTCATGATCCTGCACCACCATCCGCGCGTGACCGCCAAGGCCTTCAAGCCCGAGTACGATGCGATCAAATGGGAGCACGGCAAGCATGCCGAAGAACTGTTCGCCGCCTGGTGCGAGGGACGCACCGGCTATCCGCTGGTGGATGCGGCCATGGCCCAGATCAACCAGACCGGCTACATGCACAACCGCCTGCGCATGGTGGTGGCCAGTTTCCTCACCAAGGACCTGGGCATCGACTGGCGCTGGGGTGAGAAATATTTCGCGATCCATCTCAACGACTTCGACCTCTCGGCCAACAATGGCGGCTGGCAGTGGGCATCGTCTTCAGGCTGTGATGCGCAGCCCTACTTCCGCATCTTCAATCCGGTCACGCAATCGGAGAAGTTTGATCCGGACGGCAAGTTCATCCGCCGCTATCTGCCGCAACTGGCCAAGCTTTCCGACAAGCGCATCCATGCGCCGTGGACGGCCACACCCGATGAGCGCATGTCGGCCGGCGTGACGCTGGGGACGAACTATCCGCGCCCTATCGTCGACCATGCCGAGGCGCGTGAGCGCACGCTGGCGCGCTATGCGGTGGTGAAGAAGACGGAGAAGACCGAATAAGCGCACGCTCCACCTCAAGAAAAAAAACGGACCCACGGGTCCGTTTTTGCATGCGGCCAGCCGCTTATTCCGACATCACCGGCTCCACCTTCTTGTCCTGGTCAAAGCGGATCGGCGGCACGCGCCTTACCATCCACAACCCCACCAGCGCGGCCACGATGGCAATGGCGATGCCCATGTGAATGGCCCCGACCAGCGCCTCGCGCGCCGCTTCCAGCAAGGCCGAACTGTCATGCCCGGCCTGCATCAGCTGGGCCAGCAGCACCGACTGGATGTCATGATTGACCAGTACTTCAGGATCGCTGAAATCCTTGAGCCACTGCGCCGCGTGATCTCCTTCCAGGGCCTTCTGCACGCCTGCGCCATACATCTGGCTCACCAGCGTGCCGGTGATGGCCGTGCCCAGCATGCCCCCGATCATGCGCAAGGACTGCAGCAAGGCGGTAGCGATACCCAGGTGCTCGCGTGCAGCGGCCTGCTGCGCAAATACGGTGAGATTGGGCAAGACCAGTCCCAGCCCGAAACCACCGGCCAGCATCACTGTCAGCAAAAAACCATTGCCGGTGGTGCGATCACACAGCACCACGCCGAGACAGGAAGCAGCAATCAGCGCAAAGCCCAGGTTCATCATCAGGTTGGGGTTGGGAATGCGCGTGATGATGCGGCCATTGACGATGCTGGCCACGGTAATACAGGCCACCAGCGGCGTGATGAGCAGCCCCGCTTCACGCGGGCTCAACCCGAATCCGCCCTGGAACAGCAACGGCGCATACATCAGCAGCGAGAACATGGCAAAGCCCGCCAGCACCGACAAGACGAACAGGCTGGCCAGCGCCTTGTCGCGCATCATCTCGAAGGGCAGGATGGGCTGCGCGGCGCGCTGCTCCCACTTCCACAAGGCGTAGAAGGCCGCCACCGACACGGCCAGCAACACCAACATGCCGCCCGTGATGCCGCGCTTGGGCAGCAGTTCCACCAGCAATTGCAGGCTGCCCAGCGACAGTGAAATCAGCAGCGCGCCGGGCCAGTCCAGCCGCATCTTGCCGGCGTGTTGCATGTGGCGGATATGCGGCACGAAGCGCCAGACGAAATACAGCGACAGCACGCCGATGGGCAGGTTGCAGTAGAACACCCAGCGCCAGCCCAGCCCTTGCGTGAGGAAGCCGCCCAGCGAAGGACCGACAGCCGTGGCAATGCCGAAGGAGGCCGACAGGATGATCTGCCAGCGCAGCCGCACGCGCGGATCCGGAAACAGGTCAGCGATGGAAGCGAAACAGGTGCCCACCAGCATGCCCCCACCGATGCCCTGCAGCCCGCGCGCAAGCACCAGGAACAGCATGCTGTTGGCCATGCCGCACAAGGCGGAAGCGCCGACGAACACGACGATGGACGCAATCACGAACGGCTTGCGCCCGAAGTAATCGCCGAGCCGTCCGAAGATGGGCACGGTAATGACCGAGGTCAGCAGATAGGCCGTGGCGACCCAGGCATAGAGATCGAAGCCCTTCAGTTCAGCCACGATGGTCGGCAGGGCGGTGCCGACGATGGTCTGGTCCAGGGCCACCAGCATGATGACGAAGCAGATGCCCAGCGTGGCCAGCAGGGATTCGCGGAACGGCAGGACTTGGCCGCTGGAGTGGGCGGCGTCGGTGTGTAGGGCCATGTGCGGAGGATGAATGTCCGAAGTTGCGCGTGTGCGCCAATCCGTCATTCTAGCGCCGCACGGCATGGCTTGCCCTGCGCGCTACAGCAGCAGCTCGTAACGCTGCTCGTTGAGCTTGACGCCCCAATGCGAGCCGATGCGCTCCTCGGCCAGCACGAATCCGTGGCGCTGGTACAGGTTGTGCGCGGCGTGCAAACCTTCGAAGGTCCAGAGATAAATCGATGGAAAATCACACTCCGCGCAGAAACGGATGGCCTCGGTCAGCAGGGCATCACCCACGCCGCGACCGCGCAGTTTTTCGGAAGAGATGAACCAGCGCAGCCACGCGCCTTGCTGCTGCGCATGCTGGCCGTCGATGGTCAGCGAACCTTCGACGCGGCCATGCACGGTGGCAGTCCAGAAGCCATCGCGGCTGTCGTCGTAGCGGCTCATGAAGGCCGCCAGTTCGGTGGCGATGCGGGCTTCGAAATACACGCCGAAGCTCCAGTTTTCGGTGTAATACGCGGCGTGCAGCTCGGCTACACGTCCGATGGCGCCTGGCAGATAGCCGCGCCGGATGTGGATGTCGTCCATGGCTTGCCTCCCCGAAATGGGCGGCGCCGGCCGTGGCGCCACCCGGCTCGCCAGCGGCGGCCGGGCAGCGTGCTGCACGATCAGTCGCCAGCGATGGTCATGTTTTCCAGCAGGATGGAACCCGTTTCCTTGGTGCCGCGAATGAGCGTGTCGTTACCCACGGCCACGATATGGCGCAGCATGTCCTTCATGTTGCCCGCGATGGTGATTTCTTCCACCGGATACTGGATCACGCCATTCTCAACCCAATAACCCGAGGCACCACGCGAATAGTCACCCGTCACGTAGTTCACGCCCTGCCCCATCAGCTCGGTCACCAGGAGGCCGGTGCCCATCTTCTTCAGCATGCCCTTGAAGGTATCGGCCTTGGTGGTCAAGTCAGAGCGCAGCGTCAGGTTGTGCGAGCCGCCGGAGTTGCCGGTGGTCTGCATGCCCAGCTTGCGGGCAGAATACGTCGACAGGAAGTAGCCCTGCACCACGCCATCCTTGATCACCTCGCGCTTTACGGTGCGCACGCCTTCTTCATCGAAGGGCGCGGAACCCACACCGCCGACCACGTGCGGATCTTCCAGGATCTGGATGTGCTCGGGGAAAACCTGCTGACCCAGCGAATCGAGCAGGAAGGTCGACTTGCGATACAGCGCACCGCCCGACACCGCTTGTACAAAGGCCCCCAGCAGACCCGCTGCGAGCGGCGCTTCGAACAGCACCGGGCATTTGCGGGTCGTGAGCTTGCGCGCGTTCAGGCGGGCCAGCGCACGTTCGGCAGCGTAGCGGCCGATGGCTTCGGGCTTGGCGAGTTTCTTCGGATCGCGTTTGGACGAATACCAGTCATCGCGCTGCATGCCCGCGCCCTTGCCGGCGATGGGCGCGACCGAGATGGTGTGGCGCGAGAACGGATAGCCGCCCATGAAACCACGGCTGTTGGCCGCGATGAAATGCGAGTGCTGCACGTAGACGCCAGCGCCTTCGCTGTTGGTAATGCGCGGGTCGGTCTCGAGGGCTGCGGTTTCGCAGCGTTGGGCCAGCGCCACAGCTTCTTCGGCGGAAATATTCCACGGCGAAAACAGTTTCAGGTCGCGCGGAGCCATTTCCAGCATCTCGGCGTCGGGCAGGCCGGCGCAGTCATCGATGGCGGTGAAGCGTGCGATGTTGTAGGCGGCCTCGACCGTTTCCTTCAATGCCTGCTGCGAGAAATCCGAGGTGCTGGCGTTGCCGCGCCGCACCTGGCGGCCTTCTCCGAGGAACACGGTGACGCCGATGCCCTTGTCCTTGTTCTGCTCGATGGTCTCGATCTTGCCCTTGCGCACCGCTACCGAAAGGCCGCTGCCCTCGCTGATGTCGACGGCGGCGTCCGAGGCGCCCTTGTCCCGGGCATAACGCAGGACATCCTGCGCCAACTGCTTCAACTGGTCCTGACTGTGCGTGAATGGGGTATCGCTCATGAGCCTGTTTTCTCTGAAATGCGGGTAAAACGGTTATCATAGCAGCCGTTAAGCTTTATTTCTCGAAGTCACGATATGCCCAATGCCAACCGCGGTGCTGTCGGATTCCAATCCAGCGAATTCGAACAGGAATACGACCGCCCCTCCAAGTCCCAGCTCAAGCGCGAGATGGATGCCCTGCAAAAGCTCGGCGAATCGCTGGTCAATGAACCGCGCGACCGCGTCAAGCGCGTCCCCATGCCCGAAGACGTGCGCGACGCCATCCTCGAATGCCAGCAGATCAAGGACCACGAAGGCCGTCGCCGCCAGATGCAATACGTGGGCAAGAAGATGCGCACGCTGGAAGCCGACGAGATCGCCATCATCCAGAAGACCATCGACAGCTGGCACGGTGCCTCCAAGGCCGAAACCGCCGCCATGCACGCCCTCGAACGCCGCCGCGAAAAGCTGCTGGCCGATGACCAGGCGCTGACCGAACTGCTGAACCGCCATCCCGACGTCGACGTGCAGCACATGCGCACGCTGATCCGCAATGCCCGCAAGGAGCAGGCGGAAAACAAGCCGCCCAAGGCTTACCGCGAAATCTTCCAGATCCTCAAGCAATTGCAGGCGCAGGCTGCACGCGCCAAGAGCGAAGCCGCCGAGGACGAGGCGGACGAGCAGGATGACGATGAGCGTTGAGGCTGTAACGACGATCGCCCGTGAGGTGCTGCGGGTCGGACTGGTCTCCATCTCCGACCGCGCCTCCGGTGGCGTCTACCAGGACCAGGGCATCCCGGCCCTGCAGGAATGGCTGGGCAAAGCGCTCACCAGCGCTTTTGAAGTCGAGACCCGCCTGATCCCAGATGAACGCGCACAGATCGAACAGACCCTGGTGGAACTGGTCGATGTGGCCCGCTGCGACCTGGTGCTGACCACGGGCGGCACCGGTCCGTCGCGCCGCGATGTCACGCCCGAAGCCACGCTGGCCATCGGTACCAAGGAAATGCCAGGCTTTGGCGAACAGATGCGCCAGATCAGCCTGCAGTTCGTACCGACCGCGATTCTCTCGCGCCAGGTCGCCGTCATCCGCGAGACCGACGGCCATGCCGCGCTGGTGCTGAATCTGCCCGGCCAGCCCAAGTCCATCCGCGAAACACTGGAAGGATTGAAGGACCAGGACGGCAAGGTCAAGGTGCCCGGCATCTTCGCCGCCATCCCCTACTGCATCGACCTCATCGGCGGTCCTTACATCGAAACCGATGAGAGCGTCTGCAAGGCCTTCCGTCCCAAGTCGGCCATCCGGCCCGCAAGCAAGTAACAGCACCTCAGCGGCCCGCACCACGATGCGGGCCCGCCCTCCCCTCAGTTCGGACATTTCCCCTCATCCGGCCCGCCGCACAGCGCGGCCGCATTCAGCAGATCCAAATACTGTTGCAACGCTGCCGGCGAGATCCGGTAGGGATACTGCCTGAACGCGTTTTCGGTCGGCGGACGCCAGCTGAACTGCACCACGAACAGTTGCTGCTTGCCCTGATACACCGCCAGTACAGTTCCCTCGCCATAGGGCGCAACTGGCCCGGTACGGTCGCAGAAGCCGCCGCTGACAGAGACGGGAATATTGTTGGTGCTGCCATCCTTCTGCGCCATCGCCACGAAGCGGCCCGGGCAATTGCGCTGGGCTCCCTGCATCACTTCAGTCAAGGCCACCTGTGCCACGGTCAGGTTGCGCGCCTGGATGTTGGCGACCAGTCCGGCATCGGGATAGCCCCGACGCTGCACGCCCATGTAGCCCTCGCGCCAGGAGTCGTGCGCTTCGTTGGGCGGCAGGAAATCGACCACGTAATTGCCGTCAGGATCGCCGTCCATGTAGGCCAGCCGCCAGCCCGGCGGAGGCGAGATCATCAGGTTTTCGCCGCGCGGCTGGAACAATCGGCCTTCGGCTTCGGCATGGCCGGCCAGGGGTGCCATGGCCAGCAGGAAGGCCAGCAGCGGGGCCAGCAGGCGATGCGATGGGATGCACTTCATGGGTTTTCCTTTTGCAGCGCCGCCATCGCGGCGGCGTTCATCGTATGATGTGAGCCCATTGCAGCACAGACGCTGCGCATGACCACGGGCAAGGCCGTATTGTGCTCCCGCGCCGGGACAGACACAAATGCCGCGCCCCGCCCTTTCATCCACCCACCGCAACAGGAACCGCACGCTTATGTCCGCTCCCCTCGAAACGATACAGATCGATACCGCCCCCAATCCCACTGCCTCCGTCATCTGGCTGCACGGCCTGGGAGCCGATGGTTCGGACTTCGTGCCCATCGTGCGCGAGCTGGACCTGTCGGGCTGCCCACCCATCCGTTTCATCTTCCCGACCGCGCCGACCATGCCGGTGACCATCAACGGCGGCTACGTGATGCGCGCCTGGTACGACATCTTCGCGCCCGACCTGGTCCGCCGTGAGGACGAACCCGGCCTGCGTGCCTCGCAGGCCGCCATCGAAACACTGATCGCACAAGAGCGTGCACGCGGCATCCCCTCCGAGCGCATCGTGCTGGCGGGTTTCTCGCAAGGCTGCGCCATGACCTTGCAGACCGGCCTGCGCCACCCGGAGCGCCTGGCCGGCCTGATGTGCCTGTCCGGCTATCTACCGCTGGCCGCCACCATCGAGGCCGAACGCCACGGTGCCAACCACGACACCCCCATCTTCATGGCCCACGGCACCATGGATCCGGTGGTGGTGCTGGAGCGCGCCGTCAAGTCGCGCGAATTGCTGACCCAGCTGGGCCACAAGGTCGAGTGGCATGACTATCCGATGCAGCATTCGGTGTGCGGCGAAGAAGTCGAGGATATCGGGGCGTGGCTGACCAAGGTCCTGGCCTGAGTCCGAGCGCTCTACACCAGCAACTGCAATCGCAATGACAACGCCCCCGCACGATGCACTCGTGCGGGGGCGTTGTCGTTTTCCCTGCGCAGTGTTACGCGCAGGGCAGCCTTGCAATTACTTGAGGCGGAACTTCAGTTCCTCGCCCGCTTGGCGCATCGCGGTCTGCACGGCAGGCACCTTGGCCAGTACGTTCAGCAGGCCGAAGTCGTGGATCATGCCGTTGTAGCGCACGCTGGTCACGGCCACGCCGGCGGCTTGCAGCTTGCGGCCATAGGCCTCGCCTTCATCACGCAGCACGTCGTTTTCGGCGGTCTGGATCAGGGTCGGCGGCAGGCCGGCCAGTTGCGCCGGGGTCGCATTCAAGGGCGAGGCGGTGATTTCCTTGCGCTTGGCGGCGTCGGTGGTGTAGCTGTCCCAGAACCACTTCATCATGTTCTTGGTGAGGAAGTAGCCATTGGCGAACTGGTTGTAGGAAGCCGTTTCGAAGTTGGCATCGGTCACCGGCCACAGCAGCACTTCCGAACGCAGGGCGGGGCCGCCCTTGTCCTTGGCCATCAGGGCCACGACCGCAGCCATGTTGCCACCGACGCTGTTGCCGGCCACGGCCAGGCGTTTGCCATCGACCTTGATTTCCTTGCCGTGCTCGGCCACCCACTTGGTGGCGGCATACGCCTGGTTGATGGCCACGCCGTAGCCGGCTTCCGGCGACGGCGTGTAGTTCACGAACACAGCCACCGCACCGGAATTGGCCACCAGGTCACGCACCAGGCGTTCGTGGGTCGGGAAGTCGCCCAGCACCCAGCCGCCGCCGTGGAAGAACATGAAGGCCGGCAAGGTCTTGGTCACGCCTGCCGGACGCACGATGGTCAGCTTGATCTGCTGGCCGTCGGCGGTGATGGTCTTTTCCGACACGTCCGCCTTGGGCAACTCCAGCTTCACGCTGGCTTGCGCACCGACCAGCACGGCGCGCGCATCCTCCGGCGAGAGCTGTTCCAGGGGCTTGCCACCGCCGGCCTCCAGCGCCTGCAAGAAGGATTGGGTGGTCGGTTCCACACCGGCATCACCGGCGGCATAGGCATTGCCAAAAACCAGGCCGATGGCGGCGACGGCGGCGAGTTGCTTGAACGAGGTCATGATCTTCTTCCTTTTCTCTAATCTCAGATGAGCGAATCGGTGGATTCACCGGGTAAGTGCTGCGAGGGAACTGCGTACTTGTTGCTGTGCTGCCTGGTACTGCGGTACTGCACCGGCCGTTGGCGGCCAGGAAAACTGTCGACACCACGATAAAACTAAAATCCTATTAAATAGCAAACTACTTAGTTGACGCTATTGGCTCTGCGTATAACGACCGCTCGGAGGGCGGGACAATGCCGCCATTCCATTCCGTCTGCCGATGCCGCTTATCTGGCATTGTTGCGAGCAATCCAGCAACTATATAAATCACTATTTGATAGTGCACTATATATTTGACTTTCAAAAAGGGACTTGGCCCGGTCGCCGCATCCCTTCAATCTGCCCTGCTCACTCGCCCGTATTCTTGTGCAAGCGCGCACGCAAGGCCATCAATTCTTCCTTCATCGCGGTCAGTTCCGCCGCCGTCGACTCGGTTGCCCGCAACACTTCACGGGGCAGTTCCACCGCCTGTTCGCGCAGCTTGTCACCTTCTGCAGTGAGCGAGATGACAACCTGCCGTTCATCGCTGGCCGCGCGTTCCCGGGTCACCAGGCCCTGCGCTTCCATGCGCTTGAGCAGCGGGGTCAGCGTGGCTGAATCCAGCACCAGGCGTTCACCGATATCGGACACCGTCAGCTGGTCCTGCTCCCACAACACCATCAGCACCAGATACTGCGAATAGGTGATGCCCATGTTGCGCAACAGCTTGCGATAGAGCTTGCTCATCGACAGCGAAGTCGAGTACAGCGCAAAACACAACTGGGCATCCAGCAGCGGGGCCGACTTGCGTTTGTCTGTTTTCGAATTCATGCAGCGCAGTTTAGCGAGGCCAAAATTAAATAGCAAGCGATTTAATCAAAATATTTACGCTTGGCCGTCGCCACTTCGCCACGCCCCTTCCGCGGGCGGACTGGGCCGCGATTGCGCACCATCGCGAAGCAGGCCTGCACTGGCACGATGAATGATGAGCGTTGCAGGCTATTTCCCTCTTTGCAGCCATCCGGCGGGAGGCCCGCCCCGCCTGCATTCCCGGCTGCTGATACCGCCTGGCCGACTGACGCGAAGCTGACGCCATGGCACGCTTCCTGCATGTCTTCTTCGTTGTATACATTGACGTATCCGTGCTTGCCTTCACCGTGTCCATCGCCTAAGCTGGCCCGATGGCCGTGGCAGGCGGGCTTGCCGTCCAGGCCGGTTGCGCTCGATCCGTGATGACTTCTGAAAGGAAAAACGAATGAACCAGCGTGTCTCCCGTTTCCTGCTGTCCGCGATGTCCTCGGCCGTGCTGGCCGCCTGTACCCTGCCCGCCTGGGCGGTGACGCTCAATATCTCGCTGGACGCCGACCCCGGCAAGCTCGACCCCACGCAGTCCTCCATGCTCAACGAGCGCATCGTCTACCAGAGCATCTTCGACAAGCTGGTGGACCTGGATGGCGAGGGCAAGATCATCCCCATGCTGGCCGAGCGCTGGACCGTGTCCGAGGATCAGAAAACCTACACGCTGTATCTGCGCAAGGGCGTCAAATTCCAGGACGGCACGCCTTTCGATGCCAAGGCGGTGGAATTCAACCTGCTGCGCGGCCAGGAGAAGACCTCCCTACGCCGCAATGAACTGAAATACGTCACCAAGATCACGGTGGTCGATGAGCACACCGTCAAGCTGGACCTGTCCACGCCTTTCGCGCCCTTCCTCTCCATCCTCACCGACCGCGCCGGCATGATGTCGTCACCGGCCGCCGTGAAGAAATACGGAGAAGACTACGTCAACCATCCGGTCGGCACCGGCCCCTTCGTCTACGAAGGCCGCCTGAAGGGTGCCACCATCACGCTCAAGAAGAACCCCGAGTACTGGCGCGCCGGCCTGCCCAAGGTGGATGAAGTGGTCTACAAGATCATGCCGGACGTCAATGTAGCCTTCAACAACCTGCGCAGCGGCCAGGTCGACATCAGCAACCGCTTCCCCTACAAGGAAATCACCAACGTCCCGGCCAACGCCAGCTACACGGTGCTCAACAAGCCGTCGCTGGGCTTCCGCGGCTTCTACATGAACACCGGCAAGCCGCCCTTCGACAAGAAGGAAGTGCGCGAAGCCGTGGACATCCTGATCGACCGCAACGCCATCGCCAAGGTGGTCTACAACAACGCGGTGGCCGCCGGCCATTCGCCCTTCTCCAAGGCGCAGTTTGCCAATGGCCCCAGCGACGTGCCGCCCAAGGTCGACGTGGCCCGCGCCAAGGCCCTGCTCAAGGCCGCCGGCAAGGAAGGCGGCTTCAGCTTCAAGCTGACCCTGCCGACCACGCCCGATGAATTGCAGGTCGGCCAGATGATCCAGGGCATGCTGCGCCCGGCCGGCATCACCGTCACGCTGGAGAAGACCGAACTGGCCACCCAGATCGAGGCCGGCAAGACCGGCAACTTCGAAGGCCTGTTCGTGGGCTGGAGCGGCCGTCCCGATCCGGACCAGAACATTTATGACTTCGTCACCACCAACGGCTCGCTGAACTATTCGCACTTCGGCGCCAAGGAAGTGGACGACCTGTTGCAGCAGGCCCGCGTGGAAGGCGACCAGGCCAAGCGCAAGGCGCTCTACGACCAGGCCATGGCGATCCTGGTCAAGGAAGTGCCCTACGTCTACACCGTGCATGACAACGTGCTGTTCGGCATCGCCAAGTCGGTCAAGGGCTTCCAGTACGTGCCCGATGGCGTGATCCGCACTGCGACTGTATCCAAGTAAGTCTCATGGCCACGACGATCAAGCTGCCCAAGCTGGCCCGGCGCCTGCTGCTGTCGGTCCCTACCTTGCTGCTGGTGAGCATGGTGGTGTTTTCCCTGCTGGCGGTGCTGCCGGGTGATCCGGTGGCCGCCATCCTCGGCATGGAAGCCACGCCGGAAGCGGCCGCCGCCCTGCGCCTGAAACTGGGGCTGGATGATCCGCTGCTGGTGCAGTACGGGCGCTGGCTGTGGGCCGTGCTGCATGGCGACCTCGGCCGCTCCTTCATCGACAACACCCCGGTCGCCGATGCCTTGTGGCAGCGCCTGCCGGTGACCATCGAACTGGCCATCGGCAGCTTCCTGGTGGCCGTCGTGATTGCGGTGCCGGCGGGCATCCTGTCGGCAGCCCGTCCGCGTGGCTGGGCCAATGCCATCGGCACCCTGATTGCGCTGTTCGGCATGTCGGTGCCGCACTTCTGGCTGGGCATGCTGTTCATCATCCTCTTTGCGGTCAAGCTGGGCTGGCTGCCGGCCTCGGGCTTCGTGCCGTTGTCGGTGGACTGGCACGCCAACCTGATCGCCATGATCATGCCCATGGTCGTGACCGGCCTGCGTGAATCGGCCATCCTCATGCGCATGGTGCGCAGCAGTTTGCTGGAAGTGCTCAACGAGGATTACATCCGCACCGCCTTCTCCAAGGGCCTGCGCGACTGGCAGGTGGTGCTGGGCCATGCGCTGCGCAATGCCATGATCCCGGTGGTTACGGCCAGCGGCCTGATGGTCTCGGGCATGCTGGGCGGACTGGTCATCACCGAAAGCATCTTCGGCATTCCCGGCATGGGCAAGATGATCGTCGACGCCATCTTCCAGCGCGACTACGTGACTGTACAGGCCGGTGTACTGGCCGCCACCGTCATGGTGGTCATCGTCAACCTGTGCGTGGACCTGCTCTACAGCGTGATCGACCCGCGCATCGCCCGCTGAAGTCTGCCCAACGCCTCCAACCATGACGTCTCCCGACATGAACTCTCCCTCCCCTGCGCAGGTCCTGCCGGCGCTGCCCCGCTGGCGTACCCTGCGCCGCTTCAGCCGCAACCGTCTGGCGGTGATCGGTGCGGTGATCATCACTGTACTGGTACTGTTGGCCATCACTGCACCGGTACTGGCCCGGTACGATCCCATCTTTGACCAGGACTACGGCAACCTGCTGTCTGGCCCCAGCGCCGAGCACTGGCTCGGTACGGATGACCTGGGCCGCGACATCTATACCCGCATGCTGTACGGTTCGCGCATCTCGCTGCAGGCCGCGCTGATCTCGGTCGGGCTGGCCTTTTCACTGGGCGTGCCCATCGGCATCGTCAGCGGCTACTATCGTGGCGCGGTCGATGCCATCGTCATGCGCGTGGTCGATGCGCTGCAGGCCTTTCCTTCGCTGATCCTGGCGCTGGCCCTGGCCGCCGCGCTGGGGGGCGGTTTCTACAATGCCATGGTGGCCGTCGGCATCGGCTTCACCTCGTCCTTCGTACGGCTGGCGCGCGGGCAGGCCATGACCATCCGCAACCTCGACTACGTGATGGCGGCACGCTCCATCGGTGCCGGGCACCTGCGCATCATGTGGCGCTATATCCTCCCCAATTCGCTGGCGCCCCTGGTGATCCAGGCCACCTTTGCCATGGGCACGGCCATCATCGCCGAAGCCGGGCTGTCCTACCTCGGCCTGGGGGCCAAGCCGGAAGATCCGAGCTGGGGTTCCATGCTGCACATCGCCCAGGGCTACCTGAACACCACGCCGATGCTGGCCATGTGGCCGGGGCTGGCGATCTTCCTGGTGGTGCTGGGCTTCAACCTGCTGGGCGATGGCATCCGTGAAGTGTTCGATCCCAAACTGAGCCGCTGAGGAACCGCCATGCTCACCATCGAGAATCTCAAGATCGAATTCCTCAGCCACGGCCGCCGCGTTGCGCCCGTCGATGGCGTTTCCTTCTCACTGGGGCAAGATGAAACCGTGGGCCTGCTGGGTGAATCCGGCTGCGGCAAGAGCGTCACCGCCCTGTCCATCCTGCGCCTGTTCCCCATGGCCAGCCAGGCCAGGCTGTCGGGTGCGATCCGCTTTGGCGAGCGCGACCTGCTGCAGGCCGACGATGCCACCCTGCGCAGCATCCGCGGCAAGGAGATCGCCATGATCTTCCAGGAGCCGATGACCTCGCTGAACCCGCTGCATCGCATCGGCGAGCAATTGGGCGAGATGCTGCGCATCCACACCGCCCTGCCGCGCCAGGAGATCGACGCCAAGGTCGTCGCCATGCTGGAACGCGTGGGCCTCTCGCGCGCGGCGCAACTGGTGGACGAATATCCGCACAGCCTCTCCGGCGGCATGCGCCAGCGCGTCATGATCGCCATGGCCTTGCTGTGCCAGCCGCGCCTGTTGATCTGCGATGAACCGACGACTGCACTGGACGTGACCATCCAGGCGCAGATCCTCGACCTGATGCGCGACCTCAAGCGCGAGCAGAAGACCTCCATCCTCATGATCACCCATGACCTCGGCGTAGTGGCCGAAATGTGCCAGCGCGTAGTGGTGATGTATGCCGGCCAGGTGGTGGAGCAGAGCAGCGTGGAAGATCTTTTCGACCGCCCCGCCCATCCTTATACGCATGCACTGATGCGCGCACGACCGGCGCTGGATGCTACGCCCGGTGCGCCCCTGACCGCCATCCCTGGCAGCGTGCCGCCGCCCGGCACCGTCACGCAAGGCTGCCGCTTCGCCGCTCGTTGCGCGCGCGCCCAGGACATCTGCCGCCAGGAGATGCCGGCATTGGAAAACCTGGGTGATGGCCACAGCGTGCGCTGCTGGTATCCGCATTGAAGGTATAGAAGGCCCGATCATGACGACACTTCCTCCCCTGCTCGAAGTCCACGGACTGAAAAAATATTTCGCTTCCGGCAGCAGCACCGTCAAGGCCGTTGACGATGTCTCCTTCAGCCTGGCTGAAGGCCAGACCCTGGGCCTGGTCGGTGAATCCGGCTGCGGCAAGTCCACCACCGGGCGCAGCGTGCTGCGCCTGATCGAACCCAGCGAAGGCAGCGTGCGCTTCATGGGCCAGGAACTGACTCTGCTGCCCGAGGGCCAGCTGCGTACCATGCGCCGTCACATGCAGATGGTGTTCCAGGATCCGTATGCCTCGCTGAACCCGCGCATGACCATTGGCGAAGTGCTGGAAGAACCATTGATCGTGCACAAGCTGCACGACCGCGCCACCCGCAAGCGCAAGGTGGCCGAGGCACTGGAGATGGTCGGGCTCAACCCGGCCTACGCGGCGCGCCATCCGCATGAATTCTCCGGTGGCCAGCGCCAGCGCGTAGGCATTGCCCGCGCCATCATCACGCGGCCCAAGCTGGTGGTGGCCGATGAAGCCGTGTCGGCCCTCGATGTCTCGATCCAGGCGCAGATCCTGAATCTTCTGCGTGAGTTGCAGCAGGAGCTGGGGTTGACCTATCTTTTCGTCTCGCACGACCTGGCCGTGATCCGCCATGTCAGCGACAGCATCGGCGTGATGTATCTCGGACGCATGGTGGAATCGGGCACATGTGAAGAGGTCTACACCCGGCCGCGCCATCCCTACACGCAGGCGCTGCTGTCGGCCATACCACGTGAACATCCGCGCCAACAGCGTGAGCGCATCATCCTGCAAGGCAGCATCCCCAACCCGGCCGCCCCGCCTTCGGGCTGTCATTTCCACCCGCGCTGCCCGTCCTGCATGGAGGTGTGCAAGACCGAAGCACCGCCTGCGGTCAAGGTCAGTGCCACCCATACCGTAGCCTGCCACCTGAGCCGGCCCGAGCTGACGCTGCGACCGACGTAATACGCAAGCCAACCGATAAAATACGCCCCTGAACCAAGAACGAGAGACCGCCATGCCCGCCTTCCCCGACTTCAGCAGCAACCACTATCCCTACTTCTCGCGCCGCAGCGCCGTCTATGCCCGGCGCGGCATGGTGGCGACCTCGCAACCGCTGGCCGCGCAGGCCGGGCTGGAAGTCCTGCAGCGCGGCGGCAATGCCATCGATGCGGCCATCGCAGCCGCTGCCGCATTGACGGTGGTGGAACCGACGGCCAACGGCATCGGTGGCGATGCCTTCGCGCTGGTCTGGCATGGCGGCAAGCTGCATGGCCTGAACGCCAGCGGCCCGGCCCCGCAATCGATCTCCGCCGACAAGCTCACCAGCGCTGGCCTGAAGGACGTACCCAAGTACGGCGCCCTGCCCGTGACCGTGCCCGGCACGCCCAGTGCCTGGGCCGCCATGGCCAAGCGCTTCGGCAAGCTGGCGCTGACTGATTCCATGGCCGGTGCCATCAGCCTGGCGCGCGAGGGCTTCCCGGTCTCCCCGATGGTGGCGCATGCCTGGCAGGTGGCGCAGCAGAACTTCAGGCGCGAGTTCAAGGAGCCGCATTTCCAATCGTGGTTCGATACCTTCTGCATCGATGGCCAGGCACCGCAAGCCGGCCAGCTGTGGCGCTCGGCGGGCCATGCTGCCACCCTGCAGGCGATTGCCGAAGACAATGCCGAGGGCTTTTATCGCGGTGCCCTCGCGGAAAAGATTGCCGCCTTCCTGCAGCAGGCCGGCGGCTACATGCAGGCCTCTGACCTGGCCGCATTCCAGCCGGAATGGGTGGACCCCATCGGCATGAATTATCGCGGATATGACGTTTGGGAAATCCCGCCCAATGGCCACGGCATGGTGGCCCTGATGGCGCTGAATCTGCTGAAGGCTTACGACTTCTCCGAACGCGACACGCTGGCGACCTACCACCGCCAGATCGAAGCCATCAAGCTGGCCTACGCCGATGGCCTGGCGCATATCGCCGATCCCGCGCACATGAGGGTGACGGTGGAGCAATTGCTCTCGGACGCCTATGCCGACGAACGCCGCAAGCTGATCGGCCCGCGCGCCACGCTGCCGGTGGCAGGCGACCCTTCGCGCGGCGGCACCGTGTACCTGTGCACGGCAGATGCCGAGGGCAACATGGTGTCCTTCATCCAGAGCAACTACATGGGCTTTGGCTCGGGCCTGGTGGTACCGGGCACCGGCATTGCGCTCCACAATCGCGGCAACAATTTCACCTTGGAAGCCGGGCATCCCAATGTGCTGGCTCCGGGCAAGCGTCCGTATCACACCATCATCCCCGGCTTCATGACGCGCAATGGCCAGGCCGTCGGCCCCTTCGGCGTGATGGGCGGTTTCATGCAGCCGCAGGGCCACGTGCAGATGGTGATGAACACGGTCGACTTCGGCCTCAACCCGCAAGCCGCGCTGGATGCGCCGCGCTGGGAATGGGAGAAAGGAAACAAGGTCAGCATCGAACACAGCACGGCCGAACATCTCTTCCGTGGTCTGGGCGGGCTGGGCCATGAAGTGGCGTGGTCGGGCAACCAGCTGGGCTTCGGCCGCGGCCAGATCATCTGGCGCAATGATGAAGGCGTGCTGTGCGGCGGGACCGAACCGCGTACCGATGGCAGCGTGGCCGCCTGGTAAAGAAAGCCCATCGTGAAAAGCCTGGCTGCTCCCGCCCCCGCCGCTGACGCCGACGCGCTCGCCTCCGATCTTGAGGGCGAAGACGCGCTGGTGCGCAATGGCTCCCTGCCCGAATATGTCTATGCGCAATTGCGGCAGGACATTTTCGACATGCGCCTCTTGCCGGGCGACCAGATCACCGAAACCGAAATCGCGGCGTATTTCAAGGTCTCGCGCACGCCGGTGCGGCAGGCGCTGCAACGCCTGCAGAACGATGGCCTGATGCAGGGCTATGTACGCGGTGGCTGGGAGGTGGTGCCGATCGACTTCAAGCGTTTTTCCGATCTCTATGAAATGCGCAAGCTCATCGAGACACACGCGGTGCGCCGCCTGTGCGCGCAAGCCGGAGACCAGTCGGTGCTGGCCGGTCTGCGCGCCACCTGGTGCGTGGCTGCCGAGGCACGCGAACCGGATGGACCCAAGGCAGCCCTGCTCGATGAAGTTTTCCACCAGACGCTGGTGCGCGCGGCCGGCAACCAGGAGATGGCCGAGTCATTTGACCGTTTGACCGACCGCATCCGCATCGTGCGGCGATTGGATTTCCTGTACGGTGATTGCCTGCACTCAACCTACGAGGAACATGCCGCCATCCTCGACAGCATCGCCGCCGGCGACGCCGAGGGCGCAATGCGCCTGATGGGCGAGCACATCGATGGCAGCCATGCGGAGGTCAACCAGATCACCTTGCATCGGCTGCATAGTGCGCGGGCGACGGCGACCACCAAGCCGCCGGCTTATGTGTCGGTAAGGGTGCGGCGGTCGTTCTGACCGATGCTGACCATGCACTGAAAGCCTGGCGCTGCTGTGTTAGGCTTCCCGCCTGACTTCAATTTGCCAAGCCGGGAGATACACATGAAAGTTGCCGTCATGGGCGCAGGTGCCGTGGGATGTTATTTCGCCGGGATGCTGGCGCGGGCGGGACACGAAGTAGTACTGGTGGGCCGGCCGCAGCACGTGGAGGCATTCAATACCAAGGGCCTGCGGCTGGAAGCCAAAACCTTCGATGAGACCATCCCCGTCAAGGCCAGCACCGATCCCGCCATCGTGGCGGGTGCCGACCTGGTACTCTTCTGCGTCAAATCCCCCGATACCGAAACGGCTGGCGCGCAACTGCGGCCGCACCTCGCCCCCGATACACTGGTGCTGACCCTGCAGAACGGCACCGACAATGCCGAGCGCCTGCGCACGGTGATCCCGCAACCGGTCTCGGCGGCGGTGGTCTACGTCGCCACCGAGATGGCCGGAGCCGGCCACGTCAAGCACCACGGCCGTGGCGAGCTGGTGATCGAACCGGCCGCACGCAGCCAGCAGGCGGCCGAGGCCCTGATTGCGGCAGGCGTGCCGACCGAAATTTCCGACAACGTGCGCGGCGCGCTGTGGTTGAAACTCATCATCAACTGCGCCTACAACGCGCTTTCCGCCATCACCCAGCTGCCCTACGGCAAGCTGGTCGAAGGCGTGGGCGTGCCGGAAGTGATGGGTTACCTGGTCAGCGAATGCAAGGCCGTGGCCGCCGCCGAGGGCGTGACCCTGGCCGGGGACGTGGATGTGGCCATCCGCAAGATCATCGAGACCATGCCCACGCAATTCTCTTCCACCGCGCAGGACGTGGCGCGCGGCAAGCCCAGCGAAATCGATCACCTCAACGGCTACATCGTGCGGCGGGGACAGGCGCATGGCATTGCCACGCCGGTCAACCTGACCGTGCATGCGCTGGTCAAGCTGATCGAGAGCAAGGCGCGCTGAAAGCAGGCAAAGGACTCAACCGAAGAGCCGGGCGTCGAAACGGAACAGTTTCTTTTCCAGCACCTTGACGCTGGCCATCTGCGCATGCAGCGGATTGAGCAAGAGATTGAAATCGGTTGGGCTCACCACCGATGGCACCTTCATCACCAGTTGCTTGCCCTGTTCGATCCAGTGCTGGCCGATGGCGGCGGTGCTGGCCGGATCGCGCGCGATGTCGGACCAGTCCGGCGGCAGGCCGGGCACATAGGCCTTGCGCACGTCGGCGTCCGGTATCTCCAGCACGATGAGGAAGTAGTTGGCGCGCGGCATCAGCCCGGCCATGTGCACGAGCGACTCCAGCAAGGCCGTCGAAGCGCTGCAGCAGGTGTAGAGCACGCGCAAGCCGCGCGGATTCCAGCGGCCGCCGCTGAGTGCTGCACCATTGCCGGACAAGTCATCGGCCGCATAGTGCCCCGGCTTGTCCTTGGCCAGCCGGTATACCTTCAAGCCGCCACCCCGAAGGCAATGCGCGCCAGGATGTCGCGCACCCGGTCATAACCCGGCTGGGTATCGAGCACTTCCAGCGGGGTCAATCCTCCCAGCGCCGCATTGCCGCGACGCATCCACTGTGCCGCCAGGTCCTCGTCCTCGAACACATCGGCGGCCTGTTCACGGATGTAGAGCACACGGGCGATGCGATCTGACTCGGAACCGGAGAGCCGTTCCTTGCGGGAAATCTTGCGCAGGATGGTGGAACTGGGCAGCCCCAAGCCCGAGAGCAAGGTCTGCAAGGGAATCTGCAACAGTTCCCTGGCGACGCGCTCGGCAATGATGGCATCCATGCCGTCGCGGATGGTGCGGCCCTGGGTGATCGGATCCATGCGGGCAAACCGTTCGAAGTCGCGCGGTTTGGCACCCAATCCGGGGGAACGCTTGCTGGCGGCGGAGTCGACCGTGGCACGTGTTGCCATGTTGAACCTCTCATTTGGTCAGATGCAGACTCTCATCTTAGAAGCTTCCCAAATGAGCGTCAATCTCCCATCAAATGAGAGTTTCCAGCGATCAGCGCAACATGGCCGACATCGCCGACAAACTGTTGAGCACCCGCACCGCATATTCCGCCGTGGGCGCATCGAATTCGACGGTGACGTTGTCGGTACGTTCAAGAATCGGCAACTGGCTGAAGAGGTCAGTCAGTGCCACCGTCTGCGCCTGCAGGCGGCAACGCAGCGGGCCGCGCATAGGAAGCACCGGCATGGCCGCCGGGTTGGCCACCAGCGCGGTGACCGCCTGGCGCGCACGTTCTTCCAGCAGCATGCAGGACTGCTGGGGCGTGAGCGAATCGCCGCTGTTGGCACCATAGGCCTTCTTGGTCTCGGCGAAGATCGCATGCGGGAACAGCGGTTGATTCTCTTCGATGAAGGCATCATCGCCGCTGCCGAAGATCACCGGCACGCCATGTTCGGCCGCCAGTGCGCCATACAGCCCGGCCTCGCCCAGTTCCTGCCCGCCGAGCCACACGCGGGCGAAGGCAAAGCTGTTGGTGGTGTGGGCCAGGATGCCGCGCCCTTGTGCGCGCGAGTGGTAACCCACCAGCATGACCGCATCGATATCGTGATCCACGCCGCCCATCATGCCCAGCACGCGCGGCTTGCCCAGCACCATGCGCGCCTCCGGGTGCAACAGGTCCGGCAGCAGGTTGCGGAAGCCGCCATGCGAATCGTTGACCTTGATCGCCGTTGCACCAGCCGCCAGTGCGCCACGGATGACGGCATTGGCCTCCTCGGTCATCCAGCGCCGGGCGCGTTCATATTCGCCGTTGCCGGCGCGGGTCTGCTCGGTGTGGAAAACCCCGGCCACGCCTTCGATGTCGACAGAAACCAGGATGTTGGCACGCTTGTTCATGAGGCGGTCTTTCAGGGGAAGCAATTCAGGAAGCCAGGCGCTCGCGCAGGCTCACACGGACATGGCCATCACGTCCGCGCACGGTCTCGGCCGCAAAGAGCGCATGCACGATGGCTTGTTCGACGCAATCAGCGGCGGCATGGAACAGCGGGTCCAGCAGATGATCGGCCAGCAGCGCCAGGTGCAGGCAATCGGCCTCGGCCTCGATGGTCTGGGCCGTGGAGAAGGCCAGCGCAATATCGCCGCTGCCATGGCCGTAGGCGGACCCGGTGCGCGCCAGTCCGGCCCCGGCGCGGGTGGCCAGGCGTTTCAACTGCCGCGCATCCAGCGGCGCATCGGTGGCCAGGATCATGATGATGGAGCCCTTTTCGGGCGCGGTGTCGGGTGTCTCGCTGGCCGCCAATCGCGCGCCCAGCGGATCGCCCGCCAGGATCAATTCGGGCAGTCGCCCGAAGTTGGAGAGGACCAGCGCGCCGACGGTATAGGACTGCTCCGACGAATCCAAGGCAGCCACGCGCGAAGCGGTACCGATACCGCCTTTCAAACCAAAGCTGGACATGCCCCGTCCCGCCCCGACCGCGCCTTGCAGAACCTCGACCGACAAGGCTGCCATCGCTGCCTCAAAATGCTCGGGCTGCACGGCCATGGCCTGCAAGTCGTTGAGATAGCCGTCATTGCATTCCAGCACCAGCCCGTTGACCGTCGGCAGGCTGCGTCCGCATTCCGGATTGCCGCGCACCGTGTGGGCGATCTGCGCATTGAGCAGCGTCCCCACGGCAAAGGTGTTGGAAAGCGCGATGGGTGTTTCCAGCAAACCCAGTTCCTCCAGCTGCACCAGCCCCGCACTCTTGCCAAAGCCATTGATGACGGCCGCCGCCGCCGGCAGCTTGTGCGTGAAGAGATTGCCGCCATGCGGCGCAATCACGGTCACGCCGGTCTGCACCGCACCGGCATCGAGGGTGCAATGACCGACGCGCACACCCTCGACATCGGTGATGCTGTTGCGCGCACCGGCGGGCAAGCGGCCAATATGTGGCACCTGCAGCGGCACCTGCAGGTTCATCATCAGCGCTGGTCGATCTTGGGATCGAGCGCGTCGCGCAAGCCGTCTCCCAGCAGGTTGAAGGCCAGCACGGTCAGGAAGATCGCGATGCTGGGCACCAGCGCCACGTGCGGCGAGGTGACCATGTCGGCGCGGGCTTCGTTGAGCATCAGGCCCCACTCGGGTGTGGGCGATTGCGCGCCCAGGCCGAGGAAGGACAGGCCGGCCGCCGTGATGATGGAGGTGCCGATACGCATGGTGAAATACACCACGATGGCCGAGATGGTGCCGGGGAAGATGTGCTTCCACATGATGGTGGTGTCGGACGCACCGATGCTGCGGGTAGCCTCGATGTAGGTCAGGTTTTTCAGCTGCAGCGTATTGCCGCGCACCAGGCGAGCAAAGGCCGGGATACTGAACACCGACACCGAGATGATGACGTTGATCATGCCGCCGCCCAGGATGGCGACGATACCGATGGCCAGCAGGATGCCGGGGAAGGCGAACAGCACGTCGCAGATGCGCATGACGATGCGGTCCCACCAGCCTTCATAGTAGCCGGCCAGCAAGCCGAAGACGGTACCGATCACGGCACCGATGGCCACCGAGAAGAAGCCCGAGGCCAGCGAGATGCGTGCCCCCATCAGGATGCGGCTGAAGATGTCGCGGCCCAGCGAATCGACCCCGAACCAGTGGGTCCAGGTCGGCGGCGAATTGAGGGCGTCGTAGTCGAAGAAGTTTTCGGCATCGAAGGGCACGATCCAGGGCGCCAGGATGGCGATCAGGATCAGCAGCAGGATGAACACGCCCGCATAGACGGCCAGGCGCTGCTTCTTGAACTTGCGCCAGAACTCGCGCCACGGGGTGCGGATCTTCTGGCCGGAGGCGGCGACTGCAGCCGGATCGGGCGGCGGCAGCGGCGCGCCGGTTTCGGAGGTAGTGGCCAGAGGCGAATTGGAGAGCGACATGATTCCCCTCACTTGAAACGAATGCTGGGGTTGATCACGGCATAAAGCACGTCCACCACCAGGTTGATGAAAATGAATTCCAGCGAGAACAGCAGGATCTCGGCCTGGATGATGGGGTAGTCACGCATCTCGACGGCATCGACCAAGAGGCGTCCCATGCCCGGCCAGTTGAACACCACCTCGACCAGGATGGAGCCGCCCAGCAGGAAGCCGAACTGCAGGCCCATCATCGTCACCACCGGAATGAGCGCATTGCGCAGGCAGTGCTTGATGACCACCACGGTCTCGGTCAGGCCCTTGGCACGGGCGGTCCGCACGAAGTCCTCTTGCAGGATTTCGATGAAGGAAGAACGGGTGAAGCGCGCCATCACGGCGGCCACCGCCGCGCCCAGCGTCAGCGAAGGCAGGATGTAGTGGCGCCAGGTCTCATCGCCGACGGTGGGCAGCCAGCCTAGTTCGACCGAGAAGACCTGCATGAGCAGGATGCCCAGCGAAAACGCCGGGAAGGAAATGCCGGAGACCGCCAGCGTCATGCCCAGGCGATCCGGCCACTTGTTGCGCCACACGGCAGAGGAGATGCCGATGATGAGACCGAACAGCACCGCCCAGATCATGGCCACGATGGTCAGCCACAGCGTGGGCCAGAAGCGCGCGGCGATCTCTTCGGAGACCGGGCGCTTGCTGCGGATGGAGCGTCCAAAGTCGCCGTGGGCGGCATTGATGAAGAAGTTGACGAACTGCTCCGGCAGCGGCTTGTCCAGGCCGAGGTCGGCGCGCACCAGGGCGACCGTCTTTTCATCGGCTTCGGGGCCGGCGGCCAGGCGTGCCGGGTCGCCCGGCAACAAGTGCACGAACAGGAAAACCAGCACCGCCACCAGCAACAGCGTGGGAATGAGGCCTAACAGGCGTTTGATGACATAGGAAAACATGGGACTCTCTGAATAAGGCTGCCCGTCGCTGGTGTGTCCACACCCTGCGGTGGAGTCGCTCCCTGCGCTGCCGGCTTGCATGGCAACGCATCGTGAATCTGTGGGGGAGGATGGCCAGCCACCCTCCCCGCTTCATTGCTGCTCTTTTCTGCTCGTTACGACGATGCAGAGAACCTGCCCAGTGCTGCAAAACTGCATGACGCGGTCTCACAGCACTGCATTTTTGCATCGGCCCGCAAGGGCCGAAAACACGGCGCCTGCTTACTTGGTGAACTCGATGTTCTCAAATTCGTAAGCCTGGTCCGGCATGATGTAGATGCCCTTGAGGTTCTTGGCACGGGCATACAGCAGCTTTTCGGTGACCAAGAAGGCCCACGGTGCATCCTTCCAGACTTCCTGCTGCGCGTCCTTGTACAGCGCTTCCTTTTCCTTGCGGTCGGAGACGGTCAGGGCCTTGGCGATGTCGGCATCGACCTTGTCGCTCTTGTAGTAAGCGGTGTTGAACAGACGCGGCGGGAAGGATTCCGATGCCAGCAGCGGACGCAGGCCCCAGTCGGCTTCACCGGTCGAGGACGACCAGCCCACATAGAACAGGCGGATCGGGGCAGTGGCGGGATCCTGCCAGCTTTCCACACGCTCCACGCGCTGGCCGGCTTCCAGGGCCTGGATCTTGGCCTTGATGCCCACTTGCGCCAGCTGCTGCTGCAGGAACTGGATCACCTTCATGGCGGTGGTATGGGTGTAGGCCGACCACAGTTCGGTCTCGAAGCCGTTCGGATATCCGGCTTCGGCCAGCAGGGCCTTGGCCTTCTTCACGTCATAGGGCCACGGGCCGGTCTTGAAGGCGTAATCCACGCCCTGCGGCAGCACGCCATCCATCGGGGTGGCATAGCCATTGAACGCGACCTTGGCCAGGGCATCCTTGTTGATGGCGTAGTTGATCGCTTCGCGCACCTTCGGGTTGTCGAACGGCTTCTGCTTGACGTTCATCGACATGTAGCGCTGGATGATGGAGGGACCGGCGATCACATCCAGGTTGCCCTTGCCCTTGAGCAGGTCAGCCTGTTCGTAGGGCAGCGGATAGGTGAACTGGGCTTCGCCGGTCTGCAGCATGGCCGAGCGCGAGTTGTTGTCCACCACCGGCTTCCACAGGATCTCGTCGACCTTGGGGTAGCCCTGCTTCCAGTAACCGTCGAACTTGGCCACCTTCACGTAGTCGGTCTGCTTCCACTCCACGAACTTGAAGGGACCGGTACCGACCGGGTGGAAGGCGATGTCCTTGTTGCCGTACTGCTTCAGCGCAGCCGGGGAGATCATCGCGGCCGACGGGTGCGCCAGCACGTTGATGAAGGCCGAGAACGGTTCCTTCAGCACGACCTTGACGGTGTAGTCGTTGAGCACTTCGGTCTTGGCGATGCGGTTGAAGAGGTTGTAGCGCTTCAACTTGTTGTCCGGGTTGGTCACGCGGTCGAAGACGGCCTTGACGGCGTCGGCCTTGAAGACGGTACCGTCATGGAACTTCACGCCTTGCTTGAGGCGAATGGTGTATTCCAAACCATCCTTGCTCACCAGGTAGCCTTCGGCCAGCACCGGGATCAGCTTCATGTCCTTGTCGAAGCCATAGAGGCCCTGGTAGAAGGACTTCATCACCGACAGCGACAGCGTATCGTTGGCGTCATACGGGTCCATCGTGGTGAAGGTCGACGCTACCGCCACGGTAGCAGTCTTGGCGGCGAAGGCATTGGCTGCGCCGAACTGCAGGGCGGCGCCCAGGGTACCCAGGGCCAGCCATTTGGCGGCGCTCATTGCTTTGTTTTTTGCGGATGCGGACATTGGTCTCTCCTGATCAGTGACGCTTGAGTGGTTACAGCTTGATTGAGATTACTGCGCTGACTGCATTTACCAAATTACAGATACGACTGGGGAACATCACGCCTGCGCTCAAAAAGCGCCGGCAATACGGTGCTGGGCCACGAAGTGCCCCGGAGCCACTTCCCGCAGCGGCTCCACCTTGGGCTCATCGCCCACCAGCCGGATCGGGCTGGGAATTTCATCGGTCATCAGTTTCTTGCCCGGCTGGCGCAGGGTCGGATCGGCCACCGGAACGGCCGCCATCAGCTTGCGCGTGTACGGGTGCTGGGGATTTTCGAAGATGGCGCGGCGCGGTCCGATCTCCACGATCTGGCCCAGGTACATCACCGCCACCCGATGGCTGATGCGCTCCACCACCGCCATGTCGTGCGAGATGAAGATGAAGGAGATGCCCAGCTCGGCCTGCAAATCCAGCATCAGGTTGACGATCTGGGCCTGGATCGACACGTCCAGCGCCGACACCGATTCATCGGCGATGACGATCTTGGGATTCAACGCCAGCGCGCGGGCGATGCAGATGCGCTGGCGCTGGCCACCGGAAAATTCATGCGGATAGCGCTGGCCATGCTCGGGCGTCAGGCCCACGCGGGTCAGCAGTGCATCCACGCGCTCTTGTGCGCCCTCCTTCAGGCCGTGCACCAGCATCGGCTCCATGATGGAGTAGCCCACGGTCATGCGCGGATCGAGCGAGGCGAAGGGATCCTGGAAGATGAACTGGATATCGCGGCGCAGCTCGCGCAATTCCGAACGCGGCAGTTGCGCCAGGTCGCGGCCGCCGAACTCGACCTTGCCGCCGGCGATGTCGACCAGGCGCAGCAGCGAGCGCCCGGTGGTGGACTTGCCGCAACCGGATTCGCCGACGATGGCCAGGGTCTCGCCGGAATAGAGATCGAAGCTCACCTTCTCGACCGCATGCACGCGCTGCTTGACGCGGCCGAAGATGCCGCTCTTCACGTCGAAGCGTGTCGTCAGGTCGCGTACCTTGAGGATGGGCTGGCGCTGCGCGGCAATCTCCGCCTGCGCCTGCAGTTCGCTGGCGATCAGGTCGGGACGCACCTCGGCCTGCGGCGCGATGCCGAAGCGCAGCGGCTTGTCGGTGCCGCGCATGGAGCCCAGGCGCGGCACGGCCGCCAGCAGGGATTGCGTATAAGGATGCGCGGGCGCGGCAAAGAGTTGCTTGACTTCGTTCTCTTCCACCTTCTCGCCCCGGCACATCACCACCACGCGGTCGGCCACTTCGGCCACCACGCCCATGTCGTGGGTGATGAAGATCACGCCCATCTGCATCTCCTGCTGCAGCGAGCGGATCAGTTGCAGGATCTGGGCCTGGATGGTCACATCCAGTGCCGTGGTCGGTTCATCGGCGATGAGCAGCGAGGGCTTGCAGGACAGCGCCATGGCGATCATCACGCGCTGGCGCATGCCGCCGGAAAGCTGGTGCGGATGGCGGCCCAGTACGCGCTTCGCTTCAGGAATGCGCACCATCTCCAGCATGCGCAGCGCCTCGGCCTGGGCGGCGGCGCGGCTCATGCCCTGGTGCAGGCGGATCGATTCGGCAATCTGCTCGCCGACGGTGAAGACCGGATTGAGCGAGGTCATCGGTTCCTGGAAGATCATGGCGATCTCCGCGCCCCGGATGCTGCGCATGGTGGCGTTGTCAGCCTGCGCCAGGTCCAGCGACTGGCCGCTGCGGCGCAGGAACTGCATGCTGCCGCTGGCGATCTTGCCACCGCCGTGTTCGATCAGGCGCATGATGGCCAGCGAGGACACCGACTTGCCCGAGCCCGATTCACCGACGATGGCCAGGGTCTCGCCCTGGTTGACGTGGAAGGACAGGTCGCGCACCGCATCGACCGTCCGTTCGGAGGTGGCAAAGCGGACATTGAGCTGACGGACATCCAGCACGCGTTGGGACTGTTGCATCTTGATTCTCTCCTGCTCGGCCGCTTCAGGCCGGTGCTGCGTAAATGGCGGTGACCGGGGCCAGTTCGCCACAGCCCCAGGCGCGATACATGCCTTCGGTATTGAAGGGCAAGGCCAGGTTGCCGTGGCAGTCAATGGCGATGACGCCACCGCGTCCGCCCACCTTGGGCAGGGTCTCGAAGACCACGGCGCGGCTGGCTTCTTCCAGCGACTGGCCGGCATAGGCCATGCGCGCGCCGATGTCGTAGCAGGCGGCGGTGCGCATGAAAGCTTCGCCGGTGCCGGTGGCCGACACGGCCACGGTGGCGTTGTTGGCATAGCAGCCGGCGCCGATGATGGGCGAATCGCCTACGCGGCCAGGCTGCTTGTTGGTGATGCCGCCGGTCGAGGTGGCCGCAGCAAGGTTGCCGAACTGGTCCAGTGCGACGGCACCGACGGTGCCGAACTTGTTGTCCGGATCGATGGGTTCCTTGGGCTCGGCAGCTTTTTCTGCGAAGGCGAAGGAGGAGGCATCGTGGTCCAGCATCGCGCGCGACTGGCCGCGCACGCGCTGCCATTGTTCGTGGCGGGCGTCGGTATGGAAATAATCGGGCTCGACCGTGACCGCACCATGGCGCGCCGCAAAGGCTTCGGCGGCAGGACCAACCAGCAGCACGTGTTCGCTCTTTTCCATCACCGTGCGTGCGGCCAGGATGGGATTGCGCAGATTGGTCACGCAGGCCACCGCGCCCGAGGAGAGGTCGGCACCGTTCATGACACAGGCGTCCAGCTCATGCTTGCCTTCGCTGGTGTAGACGGCACCATGGCCGGCATTGAAGAGCGGGCAGTCTTCCAGCAGGCGCACGGCTTCGGTGACGGCTTCCAGTGCCGAACCGCCGGCATTGAGCACGGCCTGGCCGGCGGCGACGATGTCGGACAGCGCCTGGTGATAGCGGGCCTCGTCCTCGGCCGAAAGCGAAGCGCGCGTGATGGTGCCTGCGCCGCCGTGGATGGCAATTACCGGAGTGGTCATGCGTTGGTCTTTCCTTTGGTTGGGGCGCGCTTGGCGGCCGCCCGCGCGGGCTTGCCGACCGGCGTGGTGCCGGCGCGCTGTTGCTGCTGGGCCAGGTACAGCCACGGCAGCACGAATTCAGCCATTTGCGTGGCGGCCTGCACCGAGCGGCGTGCGCGATGCGCCACGGCATCGCACAGGGCCTGGATCAGGATCAGTGCGGCCGCATCGGAAGTGGGCGCCAGGCGGCCGTCGGTCTGGGCATACAAGGCGACATCGGCCAGCGGCACCAGCGGCGAGCCGGGCGTGTCGGTGAGTGCGATCACGCGTGCGCCCTTCTCCACCGCACGCTGGGTGAGCCAGACGGTGTCAGCCGCATAGCGCGGGAAAACCATCGCAATCACCAGGTCATCGCTGTCGAGCTTGAAAAACTGGCGCGCCGCCTGCGAGGGTCCGCCTGCCATGGCCACCGAACTGACGGTGCGCACATAGGGCTCCAGCGTATGGGCCATCAGGCCGGAGAGATAGGCCGAGGCGCCAAAGCCGGTGATGAAGATGCGCTGCGCCGAGAGGATCATGTCGACCGCCTGCTCGCAGTGTTCCGGCGTGAGCATGCGGCGCGTCGCCTCGATGTTGGCAATGTCGCTGTCAAAGGCGGCCGCCATGATCTCGGCGCTGGTGGCGGTGCGCTGCACCTGCTCGCGCAGCTTTTCCACGGGCGCCAGGGTGGTCGCGAAATCCGAGACCAGCGCAGCACGGAACGAGGCATAACCGTCGAAGCCCAGCGCATGGGCGAAGCGATTGGCGGTGGCCACCGAGATACCGGCGGCTTCCGAGAGTTCGTCGATGGTCATGGTGGCGGCGCGGAAGGGGTTGCCCAGCACGTAGTCCGCCGTCTTGCGGTGCGACTTGGACAATTGCGGATACAGCTTGCCCACGGCCTGTGCTACCGCACCGGCTCCCTGCAAACTGATGTTCTTCGGCTGTTGTGTCACCGCCCGCTACCCCGTCGTCATTGAATTCACTGCCCTCTGCAAAAAAACGCAAAAAAAATAAATCGTTTAAATCATTTATTTCATTTGCAGAGCGCCCTGCCACCACTGTTCTTGCAATGTTCTTGTGCTGTTGCGCCCGCTGATCCGGGCGTATTTATCATCGCGCAGGACTTGTCATTTGCATCAGTCCCGCCAAAAAAAATGTAAATATATTTTCATTTTCGCGGCGAGTAAAGAAAAAATACTTTCAAAAACCGAATATCCTTATAACGCACCAGAAGCACGCGATTGCCAACATGAAATGCACCAGATGTGCGCCAGATGAACGAAGATTCATTGCGCAGTGCACCAAAAATGACGGCCTGGATCACGACCTGAAGGCGATAAAATACGCCCCTTCACTCCGCCCTGCCCGCTCATGAATATCCGCTTCCTTGAAACCTTCGTCTGGCTGGCCCGGCTGCGCAATTTCCGGCTCACGGCCGAGCGGCTGCACACCACGCAGGCCGCCGTCTCCAGCCGCATCGCCTCACTGGAACAGGATTTCGGCGTGCGCCTGTTCGACCGCAGCGCGCGCGAGGTGGCGCTGACCGCCGATGGCAGCAAGGCGCTGGTGTATGCCGAGCGCATGGTCAAGCTCATGCGCGAGATGAAGGACGACATGTCCGACCGCGAAGTGTTTGCCGGCGTCATTCGCATTGGCGTGATCGAATCCATCGTGCACAGCTGGTTTCCGGATTTTCTCGGACGCCTTCACAAGGCCTTTCCGCGCCTGCAGATCGAGATCGTCAGCGACACCACCATCCACCTGCACGAACAGTTCAGCAAGAGCAACCTGGACCTGGTGCTGCAGGCCGAACCGGTGATCGGGCCGCAGGTCAGCAACATCGCGCTGTGCGAATTCCCCATGCGCTGGGTCGGCAGCCCCAAGCTCGACATCGGCAGCGAGACGCTGTCGCTGGCGGACCTGGCGGCCTTCCCCATCATCAGCTTCGCCCGCAATTCGGGGCCGCATGCAGTCATCGAGCGCTTGTTCTCGGGCAGCGAGCGGGGTGAGCGCACATTGCACATCAACTGCATCGCCTCGGTGGCCACCATGATCCGCCTGGCCACCGATGGATTCGGCATCACGGCCGTGCCGCCGGCCATCATCCAGCGCGAACTCAACGAAGAGAGCCTGCACCTGCTGCGCGTGGATACCGAGTTCCCGGCACTGGCACTGATCGCCTGCTTCCGCTCGGACCATGAGAATCCGCTGACCGAAACCGTGGCGCGCATCGCGCAGGAAACGGCGTCCGACTTCGCACTCAATTGGGGCCAGGAGATTGCGCGGCTGCCCGCCCCGCTCGGCTGAGATCGCCCGCCCTCCCGCCTGCACGCTGCCCGGCGCGCCGATGCGCGGGCACGCATGAACAGCACCATCCTGACGCAAACAGCGCCCTGCTTTTGCTCATAAGATTTTTCAATCAAGGCCGTTCAGATTTTCTTGTTGGACAGCGCCTGCCCTGCATCCCCATACTGAATTCAGACCGGCGCCTTCGGGCTGGCACCGGAACATGCCCGGCCCAGCAGTACTTGCCGCCGCTCCCATCCCATCCATGCAGAACACAACACGGCGCCGTCACACGGACGCCGGCCACACTTGAGGAGGTTTTCCATGTCGTATTCCCCATCCGCTGCGGCCACCGCGGTGCCCCCGGCCAGCAGCAGTGCCAGCCTCGAGGCGACCTACGGCAAGATCGCCTGGCGCCTGATTCCCTTCCTGGTCTTCCTGTTCGTGCTGGCCTGGATCGACCGCGTCAATGTCGGCTTCGCCAAGCTGCAGATGCTGCAGGACCTGCAGTTCTCGGAGGCGGTGTATGGCCTGGGCGCGGGCATCTTCTTCATCGGCTATTTCCTCTTCGAAGTGCCAAGCAACCTGCTGCTGGAAAAGATCGGCGCCCGCAAGACGCTGGCGCGCATCACCATCCTCTGGGGTCTGGCCTCGATGGCCATGGCCTACGTCACCACGCCGACCAGTTTCTATGTGCTGCGTTTCCTGCTGGGCATCTTTGAAGCGGGCTTCTTCCCCGGTGTGGTGCTGTATCTCACCTACTGGTTCCCGGCCAAGCGCCGTGCCCGCGTCAATGGCCTCTTCATGACCTCCTTTGCCATCGCCGGTGCAGTCGGCGGCCCGATTGCCGGGCTCATCATGAGCGGCATGGAAGGCGTGGGCCATCTGGCCAACTGGCAATGGCTCTTCATCATCGAGGGCATTCCGTCGATCCTGGCGGGCTTCGCCGTGCTGGCCTGGCTGCCGGAAAAACCGGCCAATGCCAAGTGGCTGAGCGATGCTGAAAAAACTGCCGTCACGCAAGTGCTGGCCGCCGAGAACAGCGCACCGGGCAAGCATTTCTCCTTCAAGGATGCCTGTGCCAACTACCGCGTCTGGATCTGCGCCGCCGTGTATTTCTGCGTGGTCAGCGGCAATGCCACCATCGCTTTCTGGGCACCGTCCATCATCAAGGAAATCGGCGTCAAGGGTAACCTGCAGATCGGCCTGATCTCGGCCATCCCCTTCGTGGCCGGCACGCTGGCGATGGTGTGGAACGGCTTCCACTCCGACAAGACCGGCGAGCGCCGCCTGCACAGCGCCATCGCCACGCTCATCGCCTGTATCGGCTTGATCGCCACCGGCATGACGCTGGGCAATGCGACGCTGGCCCTGTGCTCGCTGACGCTGGCGGCCATCGGCATCCTGGCGGCCTTCCCGGTGTTCTGGTCGATTCCCGGCGCCTTCCTGGCCGGCACGGCAGCCGCTGGCGGCATCGCCCTCATCAACTCCATCGGCAACCTGGCCGGCTTCGTCGCCCCTTACATGATCGGCGCGTTGAAGACCAGCACCGGCTCGCTCTCCTCCGGCCTGTATTTCGTGGCCGCCCTCGAATTCCTCGCCAGCTTCCTGGTGGTGGTGTTCGTCAAGAAGCACTGATCTCTCTCCCCAGGCTGGCCGTCTCCCCGGCCAGCCTCTCCTGAATCACCCTGTAGGAACAGAAACTCATGAAGCTGACCTTTACCCTCCCCGACCAATCCCCCCTCCACGCCGAGATCGATACCCTGGTCATCGCCGGCTGGGCCGGCCGCGACATGGCGGCCATCGAGCATCACATCGAAGAACTGGAGGCCCTGGGCATCTCGCGTCCCAGCGCGGTGCCGCTGTTCTACCGCGTCTCGGCCAACCAGCTCTCGCAAGCCGCGCAGGTGCAGGTGCTGGGCGAGGCGTCGTCCGGTGAAGTGGAGACCTTCGTCTTCAACAGCGGTGGCGAGCTGTATGTCTCGATTGCCTCCGACCACACCGACCGCAAGCTGGAAGCGCACAGCGTGGCCTTCTCCAAGCAGGCGTGCGTGAAGCCCGTGGGCAACAGCGCGTGGAAGCTCTCGGAAGTGGCCGAGTACTGGGATGAACTGGTGATCCGCTCCTGGATCGAGGAAGACGGCGCAACCAAGCTCTACCAGGAAGGCACGCTGGCCTCGCTGCGTACGCCCGGCGACCTGATCGCGCGCTTCACGCAAGGCGGCGCCACCCTGCCCGAGGGCTGCGGCATGACCTGCGGCACCGTGGGAGCCATCGGCGGCATCCGTCCGGCCGCCTCCTTCACGATGGAACTGTTCGACCCGCGCCGCCAACGCGCCCTGCGCCACCATTACGTGGCCGAGTCGCTGGCCGAGGTGGCCTGAATTTCCGGGGCGGCCCAAGGGGCCGCCCATGCGCCTTTGTTGGATGCGCCAGGCAATGCGATACTTGCGCATCTGCGAATTTGTCCTCCGACCACACCGACTCCCTCATCATGCCGAGCACACTCTCCCAACTGGCCGCCGACCTCAATGCCGGCCGCATCACTTCCTTGCAATTGACCGAACAAGCCCTGGCCCGCATCGCCGATCCGGCCGGCGAAGGCGCGCGCGTCTTCACCAGCGTCTACGCCGACCAGGCGCGCGCCGCTGCCCGCGCTTCCGATACCCTGCGCGCGGCCAAACTGTGCCGGTCGCCGCTGGAAGGTGTACCGGTCTCGGTCAAGGATCTGTTTGACGTGGCCGGCGAAACCACCTTGGCCGGTTCCGTGGTCCTGCGCGGCAAGCCCGCTGCCACCGCACATGCGGCCGTGGTGCAGAACCTGATGAAGGCCGGTGCCATCGTCATCGGCAAGACCAACATGACCGAGTTCGCCTACTCGGGTCTTGGCATCAATCCGCATTACGGTACGCCGCAGAACACCTGGGAGCGCAACGTGGAAGGCGGCCGCATTCCCGGAGGTTCTTCTTCCGGCGCGGCCATCTCGGTCACCGATGGCATGGCCTTTGCGGCGGTCGGGTCCGATACCGGCGGTTCCGTGCGCATCCCCTCGGCACTGAACGGCCTGACCGGATTCAAGCCCACGGCCTCGCGGGTGTCCATGCAAGGTGTACTGCCACTGTCCGCTTACCTGGACTCGATTGGCCCGCTGGCTGTATCGGTAGAGTGCTGCGCCATCATGGACGCTGTACTGGCCGGTGAAGCCTATGTGTCCGTAGTCGCCCACCCGCTGCGCGGCCTGCGCCTGCTGGCCCCGACCAATGTGGTGCTGGACGCCATGGACGAGACCGTCGGCAAGGCCTATCGCGCCGCGCTGGACAAACTCCGCGCCTCCGGGGCCGTCATCGTCGAAGCTGAGGTGCCGGCCTTCAACGCCCTGGCCGCCATCAACGCCAAGGGCGGCTTCACCGCTGCCGAAGCCTACGCCTGGCATCGCGCCCTGATCGCCGAGAACGCCGCCGGCTATGACCAGCGCGTGGTTTCGCGCATCCTGCGCGGCAAGGACATGAGCGCCGCCGACCTGCTCGACGTGCTGCACGCCCGCCCGCGCTGGATCGCCGAAGTGCAGGCGCAACTGGCCGGTTACGATGCGCTGGTGATGCCGACCGTACCCATCGTGGCGCCGCGTATTGCCGAGCTGCAAGCCAGCGACGATGCCTATTACGCCGCCAATGGCAAGATCCTGCGCAACCCGACGCTGATCAACTTCCTCGATGGCTGCGCCGTTTCCCTGCCCTGCCATGTGCCCGGCACTGCCCCGGTCGGACTGTCGCTGGCGGCGGCCGGCGGCGAGGACAAGCGCCTGTTGGCGATCGCCCTGGCGGTGGAAGGACTGCTGGCCGCCTGATCCGGAGATTTGCTCCCGTGACAAGGCTTGCGTGCGCGCAAGCCTTTTTTGTGCGCGCTTTTAGCCGCATTTACATGCTGTTACCGACAAGTCCTGCCCGGTAGGGAACATTCCGCCTTGCCAGACGCCGAATCCACGGAATTTTCATTAGAATGCGCTTTTGCAGCGCAAGATGGCCCCTTGGCGGGCTGCTGCGCTGGACGAACAGACAACAACCCTCCGGCATCAGCCACGACCACTCATCTGCATGGCAACCAAAAAAACAACCCCGTCCGATTACAGTGAATCATCGATCCGTGTCCTCAAGGGACTGGAGCCGGTCAAGCAGCGTCCGGGCATGTACACGCGCACCGAGAATCCGCTGCACATCCTCCAGGAAGTGATCGACAACGCCTCCGACGAAGCGCTGGGCGGCTACGGCAAGAGCATCATCGTCACCATCAACGCCGACGGCAGCGTCAGCGTGGAGGACGATGGCCGCGGCATCCCGGTCGGCCTGCACCCGGAAGAAAAGGTCCCCACCGTCGAGATCGTCTTCACCCGCCTGCATGCAGGCGGCAAGTTCGACAAGGGCTCCGGTGGCGCCTATGCCTTCTCGGGCGGCCTGCACGGCGTGGGCGTCTCGGTCACCAATGCGCTGGCCACGCGCCTGGAAATCACGGTCTGGCGCGAAGGCGGCGTGCACACGCTGGCCTTCTCGGGCGGCGACGTCATCGAGAAACTGCAGTCGCGCCCCGCCACCCGCGAGGACAAGAAGTCCGGCACCCGCGTGACCGTCTGGCCGGACGCCAAGTATTTCGACTCGGCCACCATTCCGCTGGGCGAGCTGCAGCGCCTGCTGCGTTCCAAGGCGGTGCTGCTGCCGGGCGTGAAGGTCACGCTGATCAACGCCAAAACCGGCGACACCCAGAACTGGCAGTACGATCAAGGCCTGCGCGGCTACCTGATGGAGCAACTGGCGCAGACCGGCAGCGGCGAAACATTGATCCCGCTGTTCGAAGGCGAACAGTTCGCCGGCAAGGATGCCGAAGGCTTCGCCGAGGGCGAAGGCGCATCCTGGGTGGTGGCCTGGACCGAGGAAGGTGCCGTGGTGCGGGAGTCCTACGTCAACCTGATCCCCACCTCCAACGGCGGCACCCACGAATCGGGCCTGCGCGAAGGCCTGTTCTCGGCGGTCAAGAGTTTTGCGGAAATGCATTCGCTGCTGCCCAAGGGCGTCAAACTCCTGGCCGAGGACGTGTTTGCGCGCGTCTCCTTCGTGCTCTCGGCCAAGGTGCTGGACCCGCAATTCCAGGGCCAGATCAAGGAACGACTGAACTCGCGCGATGCCGTGCGACTGGTCGCCGGTTACTCGCGTCCGGCGCTGGAGCTGTGGCTGAACCAGCACGTGGAATACGGCAAGAAGCTGGCCGAGCTGGTCATCAAGCAGGCCCAAAGCCGCCTGCGCTCGGCGCAAAAGGTCGAAAAGAAGAAATCTTCAGGCGTGGCCGTGCTGCCGGGCAAGCTGACCGATTGCGAATCCTCGGATGTAACGCGCAATGAAATTTTCCTGGTGGAGGGCGACTCCGCCGGCGGCTCCGCCAAGATGGGCCGCGACAAGGAATTCCAGGCCATCCTGCCCTTGCGCGGCAAGGTCCTGAACGCCTGGGAAACCGAGCGCGACCGCCTCTTCGCCAACAATGAAATCCACGATATCGCGGTGGCCATCGGCGTCGATCCGCATGGCATCAACGACACGCCCGATCTCTCCGGCCTGCGCTACGGCAAGATCTGCATCCTCTCGGACGCGGACGTGGACGGCTCGCACATCCAGGTGCTGCTGCTGACGCTGTTCTTCCGTCACTTCCCCAAGCTGATCGAGAACGGCCACATCTGCGTGGCGCGCCCGCCGCTCTATCGGGTCGATGCCCCTGCACGCGGCAAGAAGCCGGTGCAGAAGCTCTATGCGCTGGACGATGGCGAACTTGAAGCCATCGAAGACAAGCTGCGCAAGGATGGCCTGAAGGAAGGTGCCTGGAGCATTTCCCGCTTCAAAGGCCTGGGCGAGATGAATGCCGAGCAGCTGTGGGAAACCACCATGAACCCGGACACGCGCCGCCTGCTGCCGATCAGCTTCGGCGAGCCTGGCGTGCAGACCTCGGAAGAGCGCTTCAACATGCTCATGGGCAAGGGCGAAGCGGCCTCCCGTCGCGCCTGGATCGAAGAGCACGGCAACGAAGCCGAAGCGGACATCTGACATGCGCCGCCCCGCGTTCCTGCACACCAGCGCTCTCGCCTCCCTTTTGGGTGCGGCGGCGCTGCTCTGTGCCGGACCGGTACAGTCGCAGCAAGTGGTCCGGTACACCGATGCCGATGGTGTACAGCACATGCGGGTGGAAGCAGCGGACAGTGGCCGGGACAGTACCGGTACGGCTGCCGCTTCAAAGAAGTCCAAGACCATTGTGTACCGGTACACCGATGCCGATGGCGCGGTGCACTTCTATGCCCAGACCCTGGACGACCCGGACAAGCTCATGGCCAGCAGTGCATCGCTGCTCAACCATCCCGGCAGCAAGGAAGCGGTGACCCCGGCCGATCCGCCTTTCGTGCGGACCATGCTGGCTCATCGCGATGCGCGCAAGTACGACGACCTGCTCACCGAAGCGGCCGGCGAATTCGGCCTGGATGCGGCGCTGCTGAAGGCGGTGATGACGGCCGAATCCGGCTTCAATGCCACGGCCGTCTCGAGCAAAGGCGCGGTCGGCCTGATGCAGATCCTGCCCGACACCGCCGAGCGCTACGGCCTGCAGGGAGATCGCCGCAAGACGCTGCACCAGAAGCTGACCGATCCGAAAATCAACATCCGCCTGGCCGCGCGCTACCTGCGCGATCTGATGGCGATGTTCCCGCAGCACGTGGAACTGGCCATTGCCTCCTACAACGCCGGGGAAGGCGCGGTGCAGAAGTATGGCAACAAGATCCCGCCCTATCCCGAGACCCAGGGCTATGTGCGGCTGGTGTCGCGGTTCTATGAACTGTATCGGCCCGCCGGCGCGCTGCGCCTGGCCGCAGGCGAGCGCGGCAACGCCAATGCCAATGCCAGCGGCAATGCGCGCCTGAAGGTGACGCTGCCCCCGCGCGAGCCCGCCATCAACGATTAACCCAGTCAACACGAACACAACAAGACAAGCTCCATGACCGATCAACCGACCCTGTTTGACCAAGCCCCGGCTGCGCCCGATGGCGAATCGCTGACGCTGTCCACCTTCGCCGAACGCGCCTATCTCGATTACGCGATCTCGGTGGTCAAGGGCCGCGCCCTGCCTGATGTCGCCGACGGCCAGAAGCCGGTACAGCGCCGCATCCTCTACGCGATGAACGAACTGTCGCTGAACTCGGCGGCCAAGCCGCGCAAGTCCGCCGCCGTGGTCGGCGACGTGCTGGGCAAGCTGCACCCGCACGGCGACCAGTCGGTGTATGACGCGCTGGTGCGCATGGCGCAGGATTTCTCGCTGCGCTATCCTCTCATCGACGGCCACGGCAACTTCGGTTCGCGCGATGGCGATGGCGCAGCGGCGATGCGCTATACCGAAGCCCGTCTGACGCCCATCAGCAAACTGCTGCTCGATGAAATCGACATGGGCACGGTGGATTTCCAGCCCAACTACGATGGCTCCACCGAAGAGCCCCGCCTCCTGCCGGCGCGCCTGCCCTTCCTGCTGTTGAACGGTGCCTCCGGCATTGCCGTGGGCATGGCCACTGAAATCCCCTCGCACAACCTGACCGAAGTGGCCAAGGCCGCCGTGGCGATGATCCGCAATCCCAAGATCACGCACGCCGAGCTGATGGAACTGATCCCCGGCCCGGACTTCCCCGGTGGCGGCCAGATCATCACGCCGAAGTCGACCATCGCCGAGATGTACCAGAGCGGCCGTGGCAGCCTGAAGGTGCGAGCACGCTGGAAGATCGAAGACCTGGCGCGCGGCCAGTGGCAGGCGGTCATCACCGAACTGCCGCCGGGTGTTTCCTCGCAGCGCGTGCTGGAAGAAATCGAAGAACTGACCAACCCCAAGCTGAAGCTGGGCAAGAAGTCACTGACGCCTGAACAGCAGGCGCAGAAAGCGGCCATCCTGGGCCTGCTCGATGCGGTGCGCGACGAGTCCGGCCGCGAAGCGCCGGTGCGCCTGGTGTTCGAGCCCAAGTCCAAGAACCAGGACCAGACCGAGTTCATGAACACGCTGCTGGCGCAGACCTCGCTGGAGACCAGTGCCTCGCTGAACCTGGTGATGATCGGCGGCGATGGCCGTCCGCGCCAGAAGAACCTGACTGACATCCTCACCGAGTGGATCAGCTTCCGCTTCGAGACGGTGACGCGCCGCACGCAGTTCCGCATGCAGAAGGTCAACGACCGCATCCACATCCTGGAAGGCCGGGAAGCGGTGCTGTTGAACATCGACAAGGTCATCAAGATCATCCGCGAATCGGACGAACCGAAGCCGGCCCTGATGGACGCCTTCAAGCTCTCCGACCGCCAGGCCGAAGACATCCTGGAAATCCGCCTGCGCCAGTTGGCGCGACTGGAAGCCATCAAGATCCAGCAGGAGCTGGCCGAACTGCGCAACGAGAAGACCACGCTGCAGGACCTGCTGGACAATCCGTCCTCGATGAAGCGTCTGGTCATCAAGGAAATCGAAGGCGACGCCAAGACCTACGGCGATGCCCGCCGCACCATCATCGAAGAAGCCGAGCGCGCCACCTTCGAGCAGAAGGTGATCGATGAGCCGGTGACGGTGATCATTTCGCAGAAGGGCTGGGTGCGCGCGCGCACCGGCCATGGCCACGATGCGACGCAGTTCACCTTCAAGGCCGGTGACAGCCTGTATGGCGCGTTTGAATGCCGCACCGTGGACAACCTGCTGGCCTTCGGCTCCAACGGCCGGGTCTACACGATTGCGGTGAACGCGCTGCCCAATGCGCGCGGCGATGGTGTGCCTGTGACCACGCTGATCGAACTGGCCAGCGGCAGCAGCATCCAGCATTACTTTGCCGGTCCGGCCGATACCACGCTGTTGCTGGCCTCTGATGCGGCGGCTGGTTTCATTGCCAAGGCCTCCGACATGTTTGGCCGCGTCAAGGGCGGCAAGAGCTTCTTCACGCTCGATGAAGGTGCGCTGCCGCTGGCACCGACGCCGGTGGCGGCCGATGCCAGCGCCGTGGCCTGCGTGTCGGCCAATGGCCGCCTGCTGGTGTTTGGCCTCGATGAGATGAAGACGCTGTCTTCCGGTGGCCGTGGCGTGAATCTGATGGAACTGGAAAAGAACGAGAAGCTGGTCGCCGCCCAGGCCATCAGCCAGAAGGGTGTGGTGGTCCATGGCACCGGCAACATGAGCAAGCCCAAGGAGATTGCCTTGAGCGGCGAGAAGCTGCTGGCGCACGTGGGCAAGCGCGCACGCAAGGGCCGCGTGCTGGAATCGCGCATCAAGGCGACGGGGTTGCGTTCGCAGGGTTGATACCCGGTTTCTTTTTGCGGTGAAGTCGCCCCCTGCGCAGTTTGGCAGGGGGCGATTTTTTTGATGGCTTGCACAACTGATTGCTTCGTGGGCAAGGGGTGGTCGAAGCATTTCGAATGCGGGGTGGAGTTTTGGGTGTTGGCGTGGAAGAGCCAACGCCAGCTGGGGAGAATGCGCGCTCATTGTTGAAAGTGAGGAGCGTGCAAGATGAGAAACATCCCAGTGAAAGACAGAATCCCGGACAAATCCAAGAGCCTCGTGGCTCGATTACGCTACATCTTTCCCCACCGCGTCCATACATTTGCGGCCCACCGACCTCAGATGAGTGAGGCGTAATGGCACGTCCGATGAACTATCTCCTTGCAGCGGCCATAGTGCTGTTGCTCTCCTACGGCACCCTGCGCAAATACAGCACACTGATACGCCCACACTATCCACCTATCTCCATCGCCCTTAATCCTGCAGGCACGTGTGCTCTGACTGAATACAATTTCCGGGGAGGCGAGCGCTGGTACTGGACTGACCCATATCGCTGGTTCCTTCTGGCGTCCGGGGATGCGTTTTATACGATTACCGATCTGCGTACAGGCAAGATCATCCGGGACTCCACCACTCAAATCGTCCCCGGTCTGGAAGCCAACTCGCTGGTGGCGGTGGCCATGGGAGCCGACGTCTTCTATTGGTCTGCGGATGGCACCAAAGCAAATTTCCCGGGCGGCAGGGCCGAGGATTATTTTCACGAATGGACTGATATCAAGGAGTGCGCCGGCGAGAGAGCTGAATCAGAGTATGCCAACCTGACTTGCGACGTCGACACTGCCTCGCCGCGCTGTAAGGCTTTAAGAGACGCGCTTTGAAAATGAAGAGTTGCTTTGCGCTTCCATTTCTAAGCCTCGTGGGCATTGCAGGCGGAACTGCAGCGGGAGCGCTCAATACCGCCTTCATTACGAATTGCGGAGAAAGTTGCCCGGACGACCCGCTGCTGTGGGCGCTGGGATGTTCCATCACATTTCCCCTTATCGGCCATCTTCTGCTCAAAAAGACACGGCAAACGGTCGCCAATACCATGCTGGTTGCCGTGGCACTGGCAGCCACCGTCCTGCTACCGGCCCTCGCGATGTATGCCTGCAGCCTTCATGAGAAATATTGGAGACTGCATGGCAAGCAGGTTTTCCCGGATATCGAATACAGCCTCATGGTGATTTCAGAGGACCCACTCCCCGCACTGGGCATCGCCGAGGCTGAACGCTGTGTCATCAACAATGACCTGCGTTGTAGCGAAAAACCGCAAGTGATTCCAGCCCTGTGCCAAAGCGGATTCGTATCACTGCCACGGAAACATTGGTCTTCTTTCAAGCGACTCCCGAACGAAGATCTGCAAGGCCCCGCGCCTGCCAATGATGACCGGAAATATTATTTAAATGATTTATGCCAGCAACAGGCGACATCAGTGAGTCAACCATGAACAAGATCAAGGCTGCGGTTTCTCACCACGAGCGTGAAATCGCCGAACTGCGCGCGAACCCTGTACTGGCCATCGAGTACCTGAAGGCCGCTGTGGAGTCACTGGACAGTCCGGATGACCTCCCTGCCGCGTTGCTGGCACTGCGCGCCATCAGTAAAGCGTATGGTGATGGCGGCACCTGAAACCGCGTCACCCAATCGCCACCGACACCCGATACACCAACACCCCCAGCAATCCAAACGCCCCCGCCAGCATGCAATAAGGTGCCCAGCGTTGCGCGCGCTGGCCGTAGCCGATCAGCAGCAGCGCAATGCTGATGAGCGGTATCCAGGTAGAGGGGCTGTTGAAGTCCATGGTGATTGCTCCCGGTTGATTGCATCGCTAGTCATGTGGGCAGCGCAGTTGCGCGCGCCCTCCTCCATCACGCCATCTGGCTGATGGTCTTTCTGAACCGGCCCAGTGCAGCTACAAACAGGACCAGGCCAATTGCCAGGATGGCCAGCAGTTGCGGCCAGATCACTTCCAGGCCAGCGCCCCGGTACAGTATGGCTTGCCCCGCCGCGACAAAATGTGTCGTCGGGGCAGCCAGCATGATGTCCTGTACCGGTACAGGCATGCTCTCGCGCGGCGTGGAGCCGCCCGACAGCAATTGCAGCGGCAACAGCACCAGTACGGTGAGCATCCCGAACTGCGGCATCGAACGTGCCAGCGTGGCCATGAAGATGCCCATCGAGGTAGTGGCAAACAGATGCAGCACCGTCACCAGCATGAACAGCGCCAGCGAGCCCTCGATGGGCACCTGCAAGGCGCCCCGCACGATCAGCAGCAAAGACATCAAGGCCGCCAGTGCCACGACCGAGCCCATCGCCCACACCTTGGCCAGCATGATCTCGGCCGGACTCACCGGCATCACCAGCAGGTGTTCGATGGTGCCGTGCTCGCGCTCGCGGATGAGTGCCGCCCCCGTCAGGATGATGGAGAGCATGGTGACGTTGTTGATGATCTCCATGAGCGAACCGAACCAGGATTGCTCCAGGTTGGGATTGAAGCGCATGCGCAAGGCCAGTCCCACCGGCGCATCGCCTGCGGCCTCGCTACGCCGCACGAATTGCGTGACCTCGTTGCTGACCATCTGCTGGATGTAGCTGTTGCCGGTGAAAGCCTGGCTCATGCGCGTGGCATCCACGTTCAGCTGGACCGCCGGCGCGCGTCCGGCCAGCACGTCACGCTGGAAATCCGCCGGGATGTCCAAGACGAAGGTGTAGTCTCCTGCATCGAGCCCGGCATCGGCCTCGCGCGCCGTCACCAGCCGGGCCACCTTGAAATGCGGGGGATAGAACAAGGACGCAATGCGTGCCGACAGCGGCGAGCCATCGTTGTCGACGATGGCGATGGCGGCATTGTGCAGGCTCTCCGGCATGGCCGTGGCGGCGACATAGATGGAGAGCGTGAAGGTGTAGGCGATCAGCACCAGCATGGCCGGATCGCGCAGCAGGCTCCACAGCTCCTTGACGCCGAGACGAAAAATGTTGGACAGGCTGGCAGGCGCGCGGCGCATCTCATTGCTCCTGCTTCTTCAGCAGCCACACCGACAACCCCAGGATCACGGGGGCCGCCAGCACCAGCGGCCAGAACGAGGCGCCCAGGTCACCCACCGCCAGCGCCTTGCTGAACACGCCACGGCTGATGGTGAGGAAATGCGTGGCCGGATAGACCTGTCCGATCAGCGCACCCATGCCTTCGAGCGAAGAGACCGGATTCAACAGTCCGGCGAACTGCACGCACGGAATGATGGTGCCGATCATGGTCACGAAGAGGGCCGCAATCTGGCTGCGCGTAAAGGTCGAGGCAAGCAGCCCGAAGCCGGTCGAGCAGATGATGAACACCAGCGCTGCCAGCGTCAGCGTGAAGAGACTGCCCTTGATCGGCACCCCGAACACGGTCACGGCCAGCAGGGTCAACATGGCGAAATTGAGCATGCCCAGCACCAGATACGGCAGCTGCTTGCCCAGCAGGAATTCAGTGCGCGTAACCGGCGTGACGTAGAGGTTGAGGATGGAGCCCAGCTCCTTCTCGCGCACCACCGACAGCGCCGTCAGCATGGCAGGGATCATCATCAGCAGCAGCGGGATGATGGCCGGCACCATGGCCGGGAGGCTCTTGACGTCAGGGTTGTAGCGATAGCGCGTCTCGATGGTGGCCGGCTGCGCCAGGCGCTGGCCCAGCCGGTGCGTAGCCATGTCGGCCAGCCACAGCTGATGCATGCCCTGCACATAGCCGCGCACGGTCTCGGCGCGCGTGGGCATGGCACCATCGACCCAGGCCCCTACTTCCACCGGCTTGCCGCGTGCGATGTCACGGGCGAAGCCGGGCGGGATTTCAATGGCCAGGGAGATCTCGCCGCTGCGCATGCGGCGGTCCAGGTCCTGGTAATCGCGGATGGGCGGCTGCTCGATGAAGTAGCGCGAACCCGACAGGTTCAGCGCATAGTTCTGGCTCAGGCCGGTCTGGTCGCGGTCGAGTACGGCATAGCTGAGGTTTTCCACGTCGAGGTTGATGCCATAGCCGATGATGAACATCAGGATCACCGTGCCCAGCAAGGCCAGGGTGGCGCGCACCGGGTCGCGCCGCAGTTCCAGGCTTTCGCGCTGGCTGTAGCTGAGGGCGCGGCCCAGGCTGGTGCGCAGGCGGCCATCGCCAGCTGGCGCGGGGTTCCGGGCCGATGTGACTTTTACTTCAGGCGCAGACGGCATTGCGCCCTTCCCGGCCGCTTCTTCCAGGTACCCAATGAAGGCTTGTTCCAAAGTAGCCGACCCGCGCTGGCGGATCAGTTCCTCCGGCGTGGCGCTGACCAGCACGCGCCCGGCGTGCATGAGCGAAATGCGGTCGCAGCGCTGGGCCTCGTTCATGAAATGGGTGGAGATGAAAATCGTCACCTGGTCGCGCCGCGCGAGATCGATCATCAATTGCCAGAACAGGTCGCGCGCGATCGGGTCCACGCCCGAAGTCGGTTCATCCAGGATCAGCAGCTCCGGCTTGTGCACCATCGCCACGGCCAGCGAGAGCCGCTGGCGGATGCCCAGCGGCAGGCTTTCGGGCAGGCTGTCCATCACCTCCTGCAGGCCGAAGCGCTGCGCCATCTCGTCGGTGCGCGCCGCGATCTGCTCCTGCGGCACGCGATACAGCCGCGCATGCAGCACCAGGTTCTGGCGCACGCTCAATTCGCCATACAGCGAAAAGGCCTGCGACATGTAGCCCACACGCGCCCGCGTAGCCATGTCGTGCGGATCGACGGCTTGGCCGAACAGCCAGGCCTGGCCTTCGCTGGCAGGCAGGAGGCCGGTCAGCATTTTCATGGTGGTGGATTTGCCGCAGCCGTTGGAGCCCAGGAATCCGAAGATCTCGCCGCGCCGGATGCGGAAGTCCACATGGTCCACCGCCACGAAATCGCCGAAGCGCATGGTCAGTCCGCGCGCTTCGATGGCGATCTCGGCTTGCCGCGCCGGGTCCAGCGGTGTCACCTGCACGGGCTGGTGGCCGCGCCGTTTATCGGGTGGCAGCAAGGCGATGAAGGCCTCTTCCAGTGCCGCCGTGCCGGTGCGCGCATGCAGCTCGGCAGGCGTGCCGGTGGCCAGGATCTGGCCGTCATCCATGGCCACCAGGAAATCGAAGCGGTCGGCTTCTTCCATGTAGGCCGTCGCCACGATGACGCTCATGCCGGGCCGCTGCTGGCGTATATGCGCGATGAGGTCCCAGAACTGCGCACGCGAGAGCGGATCGACGCCGGTGGTGGGCTCGTCCAGGATCAGCAGGTCAGGGTCGTGGATCAGCGAACAGCACAACCCCAGCTTCTGCTTCATGCCGCCGGAGAGCTTGCCCGCCGGCCGCGCCAGGAAAGGCGACAGGCCGGTGCCGGCGGTGAGCGTATCGATGCGCTGGCGACGCTCCTGCGCGGACTGGCCGAAGAGTCGGCCAAAGAATTGCAGGTTCTCCTCCACCGACAGCGTCGGATACAGATTCTTGCCCAGACCCTGCGGCATGTAGGCAATGCGCGGGCAGACCGCTTCACGATGTGCGGCGCGGCGCATGTCGCCACCGAGGACCTCCACGTCCCCTTCCTGCAGGGCGCGTGCACCGGCCACCAGCGAGAGCAGGCTGGATTTGCCCACGCCATCGGGCCCGATCAGGCCGACCATGCAGCCGGCCGGAATCTCCAGCGAGATCGCCTGCAAGGCCGGCTTCTGGCCATAGCGCAGCGACACGCCCGACAGGCGCGCCACCAGGCTCTGGCCAAGGCTCTCTGTCATTGCGGGACCTTCACCGCCAGCGTGGCGGGCCAGTCACGCGCATTGTCGGTCCGCACCCAGGCCACGCCGGGCAAGCCGGTCTTGACCAGGGTCAGGTGCTGGCGCAGCAGCGCCGGATCGATCTGCGCCTTGACGCGAAACATCAGCTTCTGCCGCTCGCTGGCGGTCTCTACCGTCTTGGGCGTGAACTGCGCGGTACTGGCCACGAACGAAATACGCGCCGGGATCACGTATTGCGGGGCGGCGTCCAGCACGATGCGTGCCTCGCCACCCAGCGCCAGCTTGCCGGCGACGGTCTCGGGAACGAAGAAGGTCATGTAGACATCGCTCAAGTCCACCAGGTTGAGCAGCTTGCCGCCCCCGCCCAGCACTTCACCCGGCTGAGCGATGCGGTATTGCACGCGTCCGGCGCGCGGGGCCACGAGCGTGCTGTCGTCGATGTCGACCTTGATGCGCTGGACCGTGGCCACAGCAGCGGTGACCGTGGCGCGCGCGCCGCTGACCTGGGTGCGGGCGGCAGCGACGGCAGCCTGGGCGGCGGTCACTTGTGCCTTGGCGGCGGTGACGGCCGCTTCCATGCTGAGCACGCGGGCACGGTCATCGTCCACTTCCTGCAGCGAGGAGGCGCCTTCCTTGACCAGCACCTCCGAGCGCGCCAGGCGGCGCCGTGCCGCATCCAGCTCGCTGGCGCGCTGCGCGGCCTGGGCCAGCGCGGCCTGATGATCGCTCTCGCGCACGGCCACCTGGGCCTCGGCACTGGCCACGGCCGAGACCGATTGCTGCTGGCGCGCCTGGGCCTCGTCGCGCTGGGCTTCCAGCGAGAGTACCTGCATGCGGGCCAGCGGCTGGCCGGCTGCGACGAAGTCGCCTTCATTGACGAGGATGGCATCGACCCGGCCACCCAGCTTGGTGGCCACATCCACTTCGGTGGCTTCGATGCGGCCGTTGCCGCTGGCGAATCCCTCGCCGGGGCCGCTGTGATGCAGGCGCAGCCAGGCATAGGCCGCACCGCCGGCGAGGAGCACGGCCAGCGCGGCGGCCAGCAGGGGTTTCTTGGCGTGAGGGAGCGTCATGGTCGGGGTCCGGAAGAAAGGGGGAAAGCCGCAGGCGCATTGCTGTCGCCACCCAGCGCCGCATACAGCGCCACCGACGAGGACAGCAGCGCACGCCGGATCTGCACCCGCTGCTGGCGTGCGCTGAGCAGGTCGCGCTGGGCATCGAGCACGTCGAGGAAAGGCGCAGCGCCGTTGTCATAGCGCAGCGTGGACAGGCGCGCCCGCTCGGTCTGCACTTGCACAGCCGTCTCGGCAATGGCCAGCTGGCGGGTCAGCCACTGGCGCGCGGCCAGCGCATCGGCGACGTCGCGGAAGGCGGACTGGATGGTTTTTTCGTAATTGGCCACGGCCAGGTCGCGCCGCACTTCGGCCAGGTTCAGGTTGTTGCGCAGGCGGCCTGCCGTGAAGATCGGCAGCGACAGGCTGGGCGAGAAACTCCAGGCATGGCTGCCATCGCGGAACAATCCGCTCAGTTCAGCGCTGGCCGTGCCAAGGTTGCCTGTGAGCGAAATGCCGGGAAAGAAGGCCGCGCGTGCCGCACCAATGTTGGCATTGGCCGCTTGCAGGCGATGTTCGGCAGCGGCCACGTCGGGGCGGCGGGTCAGCAGCAGCGAGGGCGTGCCGGGCGGCAGCTCCGGGAACGCAGACTCCAGTGCCGGCCGCGCCTGGCCGACTGGCAGCTCCAGCGGCGAACCGACCAGCAGCGTGAGTGCATTCAGACGTTGTGCGCGTTGCTGCTCCAGCTGTGCGCCCAAGGCCTGGGCTTGCGTGAGCAGGGTTTCGATCTGGGTCAGGTTCAGACGCGAGGTGGCCCCGACCTCGACCCGGCGCGCAAAGATGCGATAGCTCTCCTGGCGGCTGGCGATGGTATCGCGGGCAATGGCCAGGCGTTCGTCGATCTCGGCCAGCTCCAGCCAGGCATCGGCCACCTGGGCCACCAGGCTCAGGGCCGCGGCACGGCGGGTGGCTTCGCTGGCCAACGCGGTTTGCAGCGCGGCGTCATCCAGGCTGCGCAGGCGGCCCCACAGGTCCAGCTCCCAGGTGCTCAGGCCCACGCCGGCCTGATAGGCGCTGCCGACCAGCGGGCGTCCGGTCAGGTTGAGGTCGGCCGGAGTGCGCGAGCGATCCAGGCCTGCCTGTGCGCCAACGGTGGGAAACAGGTCGGCGCGCTGGATGCCGTAGAGCGCCCTCGCCTCCTCGACCCGCAAGGCCGCTGCCCGCAGGTCGCGGTTGTTGGCCAGAGCCTGGGTAATGAGGGCTTGCAGTTGCGGATCGCGGAACCAGGCTTGCCAGCCGAGTGCCGGTGCGGCTTCACCCGCGCCATCGGCCTGCTGCGGATAGTGCGCCGCCACCGGTGCAGCGGGCCGCTGGTAATCCGGCGCCATCGACTGGCAGGCCACCAGCAGGAGCGGCAAGGCAGCCAGCAAGGGACGGATTCGCAGAGAGGGTTCGCACATCGTGATTCTCGGCATCGGCAGGAAATGGAGCGACGGAAAGCTTCGTCAAAAGCTTCATCTGGAGTGACCACATTATGAAGAGCCCTGCTGGAAACCCGATTGATGTACGTCAGGTTACTGACTGATGAGTCGGTAATTTATGAAGGATGTGACGAGGGGAGGCCTGAGGGAAGGCGTCTGCGGGGGGAAGTGCAAAAAGTGCGAAAAATGCGGAAAGACGCGCCGGGCAGCGTGCTTTATTGCGCCACGCCGACCTGGTCGACGTAATGGCGCACTTCGGCGGCAACGGCGGTGAACAAGCTCTGCAATTCGGGCAGCTGCGGCTGGGCGCTTTGGGGCGGTTCGGCGCGGGACTGGGTTTCCACGCTCTTGAGCAGTTCGGTCAGCACGCCGGCCCCGACCAGGGCGGTCATACTTTTGAGGCTGTGTGCCTCGCGTTTGACCTGGGCTGCGTCATCGGCGCGGATGGCTTGCGCCAGCCGGTCGAAGGTGGCGGGGGCGCTCTGGGCGAAGGTGCCGAACATGTGGCGGCAGGCAGCGGCATCGCCACCCATGGCATCGAGCAAGGGTTCGGGGTTGATGTGCTGGTATCGGTGGTCGTTCACGCGTTTCTCCCTGTGGCCGACGCAATATACGCAAGATATTGCTCCTGTGCCAATTTGTTTTGAGCAGCTGGTCCGACGTACGGGCGTGCCGGGTCGTGAGCGGTGACTGAAGTACGGTGAAGTGTGTAACGTAACCAAGCAGGTAACTGTCGTCAATCACAACCGTGGTGACGCACGCAAAAAACCGCCCGGTGAGACGGGCGGTTGATGGAAGTGCGGCCCTGCAGACGAAGGCCGCACCCTGCTGCAGTGAAGCGATCAGGCAGCGCGTTCCAGGCGCTGGACGTTGCTGTCCTCGGCGGCACCGATTTCGATCTTGCGCGGCTTCAGCGCTTCGGGGATTTCACGGACCAGCTCGATGTTGAGCAGGCCGTTTTCCAGATTGGCACCGACCACCTTGATGTGGTTGGCCAGCTGGAAGCGCTGTTCGAAGTCACGGGCGGCGATGCCACGGTGCAGGAAGTTGACCTGCTTGTCTTCCTTCTGCTTGCGGCCGGTGATCTTGAGGGTTTCGTTTTCGGTCTCGATGTCGATTTCGCTGCGGGCGAAACCGGCCACGGCCATGGTGATCCGGTATTTGTCCTCGGCCACCAGTTCAATGTTGTACGGCGGATAGCTGGGCTGATCAGCGCGCTGGGCGTTGTCGAACATCTGGGCCAGGCGATCGAAGCCGATAGCGGTACGGTACAGGGGGGAGAGATCAAAAGTACGCATAAAAATATCCTTTCAGTTAAGCGATGTTTTCGTCGCAGACCTCAACGTCGAGCATCTGCTGGTACCGATCTAGGGATGGGGATTTTGGTTTTCAAGGGATTTTTTAGAAAAAATTTGAAGGTCCTACTCCCCCATGCCGTGCGCTTTTTCCTTAATGCAACCCTTCCCCGCTTTGTGTTAATCACGCTCACTCGCATGTTTGTTACCGGTCAGGATGATCAGGCCCTAGTGGTTAGTCCTGACGGAAAAGCTGAAGAGGGTCATGCACCTTGTGAAATGTAAATAATTTATCGATATGCGCTCTCCTCTTTTTCTATAAAAAAATAGGCATCGAGTTGAGGCATCTGTAATGGATCGGACTTTTCTTCAATCCACCCCAAATTCAGAGATGCGATCTTATCCGCCAACGAACGAGCATCCAGACACATAGGTACCACGTAGGGATAAGGAGACCTTCCGCGGTCCCACCAATCAAATCCGAAATAGCTGGCTTTGGGCACAACAGTAATTCCCGTTCCGAAATACCAGTCGACGGTGGCATTGCTAAAAACCTTGTACCACCTGCTGTCAGCATTAAGTGACGCAGGATATAGTTTTTCTGAATTCTGAATCGTCATATCAAAAATCTTTTCGATTTTTTCTTTCGACAGATCGTCAGCGGGTGTCCGCAACACTTGTATCAGTTTTTCTTGAATATCATCGGGGGTGAACGGAAATGGCGGCTTCCACGCCCCTTGTGCCCATATTTCTTCAGCACTAACTTCTGGCTGTTTTATCGGGAGTGGTGGCATCACTGCCAGCGCAGTTTGATTGCAGGTGATTAGGGCCGCAACAAAAGCTAACAATAAAAAATCAGCCCTCAATTTGCTGTTCATTTTTTCTCCCAGAAGGATGCGGCATCGTCCTGTCGCACATCTTCTCGCATTAGCCTGACGTTTTGCTGAACCTGTCTAAAAGGTCCGGCAAGATCAGGAAGCGCACCTCCTATTCAAAACAACCGACATAAAAAGGGGAACTTGATTGTCATCTATCAAGGCAATTCCAGAGATGCCATTCACTGCCGCCGTCACTTGGCTTTATCATCGGCATTTACTATGCGGTGCGACCGGTTGAGTGAGCTTCGTCGGTATTCAAATTCGTCGTGCCAATTCTTGAAGAAAACTTAAGGGCGCTTCCTTCAGCACACCGAGCGGATCGGATAGCCGCTGGGTCCAATAATGATACTTAAAAAAATGATGAACTTGGTCTCGATCATCTGCTTGCTAACTATCCCCGCACTGGCACAAGCGCAAATCAACATCGGCTTCTACAAGCAAGAAAAGAGCGGCCTGAGCATCTACACGACCGCCCCTCTGACGGCAATTCACAGGATTGCACTTTGTACCGATCCGTCTGATAACCCGTCAGCTTGCCATTGGCTCAAACCAAATGAGTTCAAGCAAGCTGAAGCAGTGGATGATGTCATGGCAGAGCAGACAGTGATGCACTACCGCATGAGCAGGCACATCAGTACTGGCATCAAGACAGCACTGGGCATCGCGATCATCAACGCTGAGCAGGTCAGGCGTTCGGCCAACAGCGGCTTCATCGCAATTGCTCAGCGCAAGCACTACAAGATTCTGATTTGTACGGGTGTTGAAGGAATCAACCTTGAGCTCCTCGATGGCCCGCGCAAGCTTCATAACCTGTATTTCTACCTCGGTTACGATACCCTTCCCACTTGTGAAAATACCGGGCCGGTCGACATCAAGGGCCAGTGAAGCGGAATATCAAATCACTACCAGACATTCAAGACGTGCTGAAAGCCTTCCTCGCCACAATCGCAACAACAGAAGATGCCTCATGGATTTTTTATGTTGTCGCTCTTATTCAGGTCTCTGTTGCAGTCCTTCATCTTGGCCAGCCCCTTGAAAACTGACGATCCAGCTCCACAACAACACTCTCTCGCTCGTTGCGCACCGCCTGCGCGCCCGCTGCCAGGCCCTCCATGACCGTAAAACGCAAGTCATGCAGCCCGATGGTCGCCAGCGCCACCTTCAGATAGGGCGTGAGGAAATCCGGCTGCCGCGCCGACGCGCCGGTGAAGCGCCCGCCGGAGACCACCGCCACATGCACCGGCCGGTCACGCAGCAGGCCCGCTTTGCCATCCGGGGTGATGGCAAAGGTCCGGCGCACCCGCACCACGTGATCGATCCAGGCCTTCAGGACCGAGGGTGCGGTGTAGTTGTGCATGGGCGTGCCGATCACCACCTGGTCAGCCTGCTCCAGTTCTTCAATGAGACGGTCCGACAGGGCCAGCGTGCCCTGCCCCGCATCACTGCCGTCCAAGGCAAAGGGGGAGCCCAGCGCATCGGCATAGACAGCATCGACATGCCCGATGCCGCTGGCGTACAGATCACGCAGGATGACCTCGGCCTGTGGATGCTGTGCGCCAAGGCGCTCGACGATCTGACGGGACAGCCACCAGGCATTCGAAGCTTCCTGCCGCGGCGACGCAAGCAGATGCAGAATCTTCATGCGACAGCTCCGATAGCCTTGCCGAAGCGCAGTGAGCCCGTCAGCATGCCCTGGCGGAAATAGAAGCGCTGTGCCAGCGCATTGGCCATGCCGGTATCGAGCACCAGGCGGACACAGCCGGCCTGGGCAGCGACCTCCTCCATCGCAGCCAGCAGCCGTTCACCCCAGCGCTTGCCGCGCTCACTACCGGCCGCCACCAGATCATCGACGTAGAGGAAAGGACCATAGACCAGGTTCTCTTGAAAGCGGTAACCGGCGAGCGCAACGACCTTTCCCTGATCCCAGGCGGCCAGGATGCGGTAGCCCTGCGGGATGGCGCGGCCGATGCGCTGAAGGAACTCGTCACTGTCGCGCAGATGCGGCCGCAGTTCGTGCATCACGGGAAAGCAGGCCAGTTGGTCGGAGGCGGTATCGGCGTGGCGTAGCGCGTCGTCGGTGAGGCGCCAGTCGGGCGCAGGAGTGATTTCGGAAACTGGATCCATGGTAAAAGGGTCGATGCGATCAGAGTGGAAAGAGCTTCATCCTAATGAGCCGATGGCATAATCGGCAGATCCAAGAAATGACATTTCGACTGGTCCATGATTTCCCTGCCTCCCTCATCCTTGATCCGCCTCGACAGCAGCACCGGCGAAGCGTACTACCGCCAGATCTACGCACGCCTGCGCAGCGCCGTGGCTGACGGACTGCTGCGGCCGGGTGATCGCATTCCCTCGGCACGGGCACTGGCTGCGGAATTGGGATTGGCGCGCGGCACGGTGGAGGCCGCCTATTCGCTGCTGGCCGCCGAGGGCTACGTGGAAGCGCGCGGACAAGCCGGGACGGTCATTGCCGCCGGGGTCCGCCGGGTAGTGCAGGCAACGGCGGGGCCTGCGCGGACATCGCCCGTGGCGGCGCGCCATCCTCTCCTGCCGGAAGAGGGACAGGCCGAACCCAAAGGCCCGCGTCCCTTCCAGATGGGCATCCCGGCGCTGGACGCCTTTCCGCGCAAGATCTGGGCACGCCTGGCCGCACGCGCAGCGCGGGCCACGCAAGCCGCCGACATGCTCTATCCCTCCCCGGCCGGACTGATGGCGCTGCGAGCGGAAATTGCGCGCTACCTGCAGTTGTCACGCGGTATCGATTGCCGGGCCGAACAGGTCTTCGTCACCTCCGGCTATCGCGACAGCCTGAACCTGATCACCCGCACCCTCCTCCAGCCGGACGACAAGATCTGGGTGGAAGACCCCGGCTACGCCCCGACCGCCGCCCTGCTGCGCGAGGCCGGCATGCAGCTGGCCGGCATACCGGTAGACGGCGACGGCATGCAGGTCGAGTACGGACTGCGCCATGCAGCCCGCGCACGCGCCGCCGTGGTCACGCCAGCGCATCAGAGCCCGACTTGCGTGGCCCTGTCGCTGCCGCGCCGCCTGGCCTTGCTGGAATGGGCGGCGCGTGAACAGGCATGGATTGTGGAAGATGACTACGACGGCGAATACCGCTACGTCAGCCGGCCCTTGCCCGCACTCAAGAGCCTGGACCGCGAGGACCGCGTCCTCTATGCCGGCACCTTCAGCAAGGTGCTGTTCCCGGCCATTCGCCTGGCCTACCTGGTGGTGCCGCGTTCGCAGGTGGAGCGCTTCAGGCACAGTGCGCAGCTCTTCTCCGGTGCCGCTCCGGCGCTAACGCAGCATATCGTCGCCGACTTCATGGCCGAGGGGCATTTTGCCCGCCATATCCAGCGCATGCGGCGCCTGTATGCCCAGCGCCGCACCATGGCCATCGCCGGTCTGGAAGGCGTGTTGCATTCCCATGTCCGGATCGATTCGCCGCCCGGCGGCATGCATCTGTTGTTGCGTCTGCAGGGCCGCCGCTCGGACCGGCTGCTGGCGGAAAAGATGCGCCAGCACGGCATGTTCAGCCGCGCCCTGTCGGAATGCCTGCTGGCACCGCGCCCCGGAGTGGCACCGATGATCATGCTCAGCTTCACCAACATCGACAGCCGCCGCCGTGCCGCCGAGCTGGCACGGCGCATCCTGCCCATGCTGGCACCGGCCTGACATGGACTAGTGCAAATCACCATTCTTGGCACTTATCGACTGGTCCATGCAGGTGCATGATGGCGACTCGTTTCCATCACATCCAGGAGCCAGTCCCCATGTCCGCCCGCATCGATCTCTACAAGAATGCCACCGCCGCCTACGACGGCCTGCTGGCCGTGAACCGTCATCTCAAGCAATGCAGCCTGCCCGCCGACCTGGTGGAGCTGGTGTTTTTGCGGGTGTCGCTGATCAACGGATGCGCCTACTGCATCGACAAGCATTCGCGTGACCTGCTCAGCAGCGGCATGCCGGTCGACAAGCTGGTGCTGGTCCCGGTCTGGCAGGAAGCCGGCCCGCTCTTTACCCCGCGCGAGCAGGCCGCGCTGGCCTGGGCCGAAGTGGTCACGCGCATCGACCAGACGGCCGCGCCGGATGCGGATTACCAGGCCGTGATCCAGCACTTCACCGCACAGGAGTACAGCGAACTGACCATCGCCATCGCGCTGATGAATGCCATGAACCGGCTGGCCATTCCTGGCCGCATGCAGCCACAGGCAGCGCGCACCTGAGACACCATGGCGGGCCTCAGACCGACTTCAAGGCCGCCACCAGCGTGCGCAGCGCACTCTGCAAGCGCGGCTCCTTGAGCCGGGCATGCAGCCTTACCTGGGCCAGCGGCAGCTTGGGCAAGCCCAGGCGCTCGCCCACGTCCACCGCGCCGGGCGGAGCGCTGCGGTGGAGCAGCGCCGACACCGCCAGACCCGCACTGACCGCCGCCCCCACCGCCAGAATGCCGCCACCGACGAAGACCTCCACCCACGGGATCCCCGCCGCATCGAGCCGCCGCAAGGACAGCTCGCGGATGCGGCAGGCCGAGGAAAACGTCGCCACCCGCAAGGCCGGACCGGCCCAGCATTGCGCATCGGGATGGGCGAACCAGCCGATGCGCTCTTCCATGACCAGCTTGCCGCCCTTGTCCTGCGGTTCGCGGCGCACGATGACGGCATCGAGCTCGCCGCGCTCATATGCTGGCATCAGGTCATGCGAGGAACCCACACGTACCTCCACCACCACGCCGGGATCGACCGCGTGGACCTGCGCCAGCGCACGCGGCAAGGTGGCGCCGGCCACGTGGTCGCTGATGCCGACCGAGAAGCGGACCGGCCCCTGGTCCAGTTGTTCCAGCGCGCGCTCATGCGCGGCCAGCAGGCTGCGTGCGGCCGGCAGGAACTGCTGCCCTTCGGCCGACAGGCGCACCTGGCGCGGCGTGCGTTCCAGCAGGCGACGGCCCAGCCGCTGCTCCAGCTTCTTGAGCTTGAAGCTGATGGCCGATTGCGTGCTGTCCAGCGCTTCGGCCGCACGGGTGAAGCTTTGCAGGTCGGCGGCCAGCACGAAAGCCTGGACGGCGTCCAGATCCAGCGGTTTATCCATGGTGAAGGGCCCTCACGGTCCAAAATCCATGATGATGAATTTCAATCATTGAAATCATCAATCAGTGGTTTTTCAAATGATTGCACCAGCATAGCATGCAAGGCATGGAGTGAACGCGCTCCGCCATTTCCATCACCCGCAAGGAGAACATCATGCCCCTGGTCCGCATTTCCGTATTGCGCGGCAAGTCCCGCAGCTATCGCCGCGCCATTGCCGACAACATCTACGAAGCCCTGCGCGAGAGTTTCAACGTCCTTGAGGAGGACCGCTTCATGGTCATCACCGAGCATGATCCGGAAGACCTGGTCTTCAGCCGCAGCTACATGGGCATGGCGCGTACGGATGACTTCGTGCTGATCCAGCTGACAGTCAGCAATACCCGCACCCAGGCGCAGAAGAATGCGCTCTACGCCGCCATCGTGGCGCGCCTGCAGCAGGACCCCGGCATCGGGCCGGATGACGTGATGATCAGCCTGGTCGAGGGCGACAAGGGCAACTGGTCATTCGGGCGCGGGCTGGCACAGTACGTGATGTAGCGCCGCCGGGCGCAGCGCCTGCAGGCCGCGCTGCGGCCTGCTAGGATGTCGCTCATCGTCATCACTGCGCGGCTGCCGCGCCTCTTCCATGCCCCCTGCGACATCCTGCCTGCGGCAGCCTCTGCGACACCTCACCCGTGGCCTGGCGGTCGTGCTGCTGGCGGCCGGCCTGACTGCCTGCTCTTCCTCCAGCAAGTACTACGATCCCAACAAGAGCAATCGCACCGAGACGGGGTTTCGCAACAACTACCCGCAGCCCGAACGCGGTTCCCTCTTGAAATGGCAGTGGGAGCGCCTGACCCAGGGCCTGCCCAAGCCGCCCGAAAACAATTACCAGTTTCCCGTCGTCAAGCCCGACCTCGCCTGGCTCAAGAGCAACCACGGCAGTCCCAGCGTGACCTGGATCGGCCATGCCACTGCGCTGGTACAACTGGGCGGCAAGAACGTGCTGACCGATCCGATGTTCTCGCAGCGGGCCTCGCCCTTCTCCTTCATCGGACCGTCGCGCAAGGTGCCGCTGCCGGTACAGATCAGCGAGCTGCCGCATATCGACGTGGTGGTGATCTCGCACAACCACTACGACCATCTGGACCAGGCGAGCGTGGAGCAACTGAATCTTCAGGCGGGCGGGCCGCCGCTGTTCCTGGTGCCGCTGGGGGTGCGTGACTGGTTCCTGTCGCTGGGCATCACCAATGTGAAGGAAATGGACTGGTGGGACAAGACCGTGATGGACAACCTGGACATCTACTTCGTCCCGGCCACGCACTGGTCGGCGCGCGGCGTGTTCGACCGTTCAGAGACCTTGTGGGGTGGCTGGGTCATCCAGGCGGCGGCGCAGCAAGCGGGTGCCGAGCCCTTCTCGGTCTATTTTGCGGGGGATACCGGCTATTCGAAGGACTTCCGCGACATCGGCGAACGCTTCGGCCGATTCGATTTGGCGCTCATCCCCATCGGGGCCTATGCGCCGCGCTGGTTCATGCAGAACCAGCACGTGGACCCGGCCCAGGCCGTATTGATCCATGAGGACGTGCGGGCCAAGCGTTCAGTGGCCATTCATTGGGGGACCTTCGAGTTGGCCGACGATCCGCTCGACGAGCCGCCCAAGGAACTGGCCAAGGCCCTGCGTGAGGCGGGGCTGCCGCAGGAGCAGTTTGTTGCGCTCAAGCATGGGGAGACGCTCAAGCTGGATCAGTAAATCGGGAATGCATCAACAACAAGGCCCGCATCGTTTCCGATGCGGGCCTTGGGAAGCATGCGATAGCGAAAACGCGCTACGGCTGCAGTGCGAACCGGGCTGAACTGATTACAGCTTGGAAGCGATCAGCTTGCCCAGGCGCTCCACACCGGCGCGGATCTGCTCCGGCGGCACGGTCACGAAGGACAGGCGCAGCGTGTTCTTCTGCGCCACGTTGGCATAGAACGGTGCGCCGGGGACGAAGGCGACCTTCTCCTGTTCCACTGCTTCGTTCAACAGCGCGCCGGCATCCAGGTGCTCGGGCAGCGTCACCCAGATGAACATGCCGCCTTCCGGCTTGCTCCAGCTGCAGCTGGCCGGGAAGTACTGTTGCAGCGCGTCCAGCATGGCCTGGCACTGGTCGCCATAGAGCTTGCGGATGGTCGGCACGTGCTGGTCCAGGAAACCGTCCTTGATGGCTTCGTACACCACCATCTGTGTCAACTGCGCAGTGTGCAGGTCAGTGGCTTGCTTGGCCTGCTCCATCTTCAGGATCAGCGGACGCGGCGCCACCACGTAGCCCAGGCGGATGCCGGGAGTCAGCACCTTGGAGAAGGAACCCATGTAGATCACGCCCGACGGATTCATCGACAGCATCTTGGGCAGCGGAGCATTCTGATAGCTCAGGGCACCGTAGGGATCATCCTCGATCAGCGGCAAGCCCAGGCGGGCACAGGTTTCCACCAGCTTGAAGCGGCGCTCGGTGGGCAGGGTGCGGCCGGTCGGGTTCTGGAAATTGGGCAGCGAATACAGCATGCGCGCGCCACCGGCGATGGCTTCGATGGTCTCGGGTTGCAGGCCGAATTCGTCGCTGGGCACCGACTCGAACTTGGCACCATACAGCGAGAAGGCCTGCAGTGCGCCCAGGTAGCTCGGGGTCTCGACCAGCACCTTGCTGCCTTCGTCGATCATGACCTTGCCCAGCAGGTCCAGGCCTTGCTGCGATCCGGAGACCATCAGCACCTGTTCGGCGGTGATCTGGGCGCCATTGGTGGACAGCGATGCCGCGATCCATTCACGCAGCGGCAGGTAGCCATCGGTGGGGCCATATTGCAGGGCCATCTTGCCTTGCTGGCTCAGCACGCGGTCGAAGGCGGTCTTCATGTGCTCGACCGGGAAGGTCAGCGGCGAGGGCAAGCCACCGGCGAAGGAGGTGATGTCGGGACGCATCGTCACCTTCAGGATTTCGCGGATGGCCGAGCTCTTCATGGCTTCGGCGCGCTGGGAGAACTGCCACTGCAGCGGTGCGGGATTTTCGAGTTTCATACGGGTCGTTCAGTCTGTGTTCGGTGTGTGAGGTGGTCGGGCCGGGCGGCTTCTGTGGCCGCCACTGCCCTGTCATGCAAGGCGATCAGGCGATCTCGGCGATCATTTCGATTTCGACGCAAGCGCCCATGGGCAGCTGCGCCACGCCGAAGGCGGAACGGGCGTGCTTGCCGGCGTCGCCGAAGACTTCGCCGATCAGCTCGGAAGCGCCATTGGTCACCAGGTGGTGTTCGGTGAATTCGCCGGTCGAGTTGACCAGGCTCATCAGCTTGACGATGCGCTTGACGCGGGTCAGGTCGCCCCCACAGGCTGCCTGCAGGGTGGCAATCAGGTCCACCGCCACGGCGCGCGCGGCCAGCTTGGCGTCGTCGGTGCCGATGTCGCGTCCCAGCTGGCCGACCCATACCTTGCCATCCTTCTTGGCCAGGTGGCCGGAGAGGAAGACGGTATTGCCGGTTTGTGCATACATCACATAGGCTGCTGCCGGGGTGGCCACGGCGGGCAGTTCGATGTTCAGTGCTTTCAGCTTTTCATAGACGGACATGCGGTACTCCCTGTTGGACAGCGCCCGCTTGCGGCCAAAAGGCAAATGGCTCGCGCGTTGCGCGTTGACAAAATGTGAAAAAACAAGTGTTCGATTATCTCAAAAAACAGCCGCTTTAGCCCGACCCAGCTGAACTATTTCGGCTCGCAAACCCGGTCAGAGCTGCGTCAGCGGCTTGCAGCCCCCTGCCTGCGCGGCCTTCAGCGACGCACCGCCATGCGGCGGCCGATGGCCACCACCACGATCACGGCCAAGGCAAAGAGCATGTTGCTCGCATCCAGCGCCTCATGGGCGATCACCGCCGCGCCCAGCAGGCTCATGAAAGGTTGCAACAATTGCACCTGCCCCACCCGGGCGATGCCGCCCAGGGCCAGGCCCTTGTACCAGAAGAAAAAGCCGATGAACATCGAGAACAGCGATACGTAGGCAAAGGCCAGCCAGGCTGGCGACGAAGCGCTCACGCCGTACTGCCAGCCCAGCCACACCGACACCGGCAGCATCACCGGCAAGGCCACCACCAGCGCCCAGGCGATCACGTTCTGGCCGCCCATGGTCTGCGCCAGGCGTCCGCCTTCGGCATAGCCCATGGCCGCAGTGACCACGGCGGCAAACAGCGCGAAATCAGCCAGATGGAAACTGCCGCCGCCTTCGCGCAGGGCAAAGGCGATCACGATGCCGGAGCCCGCCAGCGCGGCCAGCCAGAAACCCTTCGAAGGCCGCTCACCGAAGCGCAGCGCGCCGAACAGGGCCGTGGCCAGCGGCAGGAGGCCGACCACCACGGCACCATGGGCGGCCGGGACATAACGCATCGCAATCGAAGAAAACAGCGGGAAACCCACCACCACCCCCAGGGCGGTGATGATGAGGCCGCGCAATTGCTGCCGGGTCGGGCGCGGGGCCTTGATCCAGGCCAGCAGCGCCAGTGCGCAGACCCCTGCCACGACCGCGCGGCCGAACGCCACGAAGGCCGGGTTGAGCTCGGCCACCGCAATGCGCGTGAAGGGCAGCGTGAGGCTGAAGATGGCCACGCCGATCAGGCCCAGCCACATGCCGCGGCTTTCGTGACGGGCCGTGCCGGCGCCGGGCGCTGCTGCGGGGTGGCTGGTCTTGCTGCTGGCTTGCATGAAGTTCCCCTGAGGTCAAAACGCGTTATTGATATAAATGATTTCCATGTCTTGCCGCTGCTACAGCCAGATCGCCAGCGCCGAATAGAGTGTCAGCAGGATCATGACCGCCGCAAAGATCGCGCGCCACCGGGGCTGTTCGAGATAGCGCCGCAAGAGCGCACCGGCACCGGCCCACACCGACACGCAAGGCAGGTTGATGGCACAGAACACCGCACAGTAAATCAGGATGGCCAGCCATCCGGACTGCTTATGCAACAACGGCATGAAGGCCGAGGCGCCGGTGATGGCCATCACCCAGGCCTTGGGATTGGCGAACTGGAACATGGCGGCCGCCCAGAACGACATCGGCCGCACCGCCCGCTCACCCGCCCCGGAGACGGCCATGCGGCGCAACTGCCAGGCCAGGTAGAGCAGATAAGCGCAGCCCAGTGCCTTCAACAGCAGCACCACTTGCGGCACCGCCACCACCAGCTCGCCTATACCGAATGCGCATACGGCCAGCAGCACGCCGAAGCCGAAGGTGATGCCCAGCATGTGCGGCAGCGAGCGACGAAAGCCGAACCAGATGCCCGAGGAGGTCAGCATGATGTTGTTCGGCCCCGGCGTGATGGAGGAGACGAAGGCAAACGACATCAGCGGCAGCAAGGCTTCGATCATGCGTTTCTCCTTTGCGCAGCCTGCGCCAGCGACACCACCTGGGCCGGAGCCAGCAGTGCATCGGCAGCCGCACTGGGGCGCGCCAGTACACCGGCAAACACGTCATGGTCGACATTGCCGCCGGAGAGCGTGACGCCGATCTTCCTGCCGCGCAGCCGCGTGCGCAGCTGCAGGGCGGCCGCCAGCGCACAGGCCCCCGCGCCTTCAGCCACGTTGTGGGTGGCGATGAAGGCCAGCTTCATGGCATCCATCACTTCGTCATCGGTCACCGCGATGACCTCGTCGACCTCGGAAAGCATCACGTCCAGCGACGCCTGGTCCGGTACGCGACAGGCGACGCCATCGGCGATGCAGGTCGAGACCGGTGCCTCGATCTTGCGGCCCGCTTCGAACGAGAGCTTGTAGGCCAGCGCATGCGCCGAGACCACGCCGATGATGCGCGTCTTGAGCCCCAGTGCATTGCGGGCCGCGACCGCGCCACACATGCCCGAGCCTTGGCCGATGGGCACCAGCACCACGTCCAGCTCGGGCTGGGCGGCGAACAATTCCATCCAGTAGGTCGACACGCCCGCCACCAGGTCGCGATGGAAGGAAGGAATCATGTGCAGCCGCTGCTCGCGGGCCAGGCGCTGGGCGTGCTCGCGGCTGTCCTGGAATTCGCGGCCGTGTTCGATCAGGTCCACGCCGAGTGCGCGCATGGCGGCGTTCTTCTCGCGGCTGTTGCCCTCGGGCACGACGATGGTGGCGGGAATGCCGAAGCGGCGCGCCGACAAACCCACCGACTGGCCGTGATTGCCGCGTGTGGCGGAAATGACGCCGGACAGTTGCGGCTGCTGCCGGGCCAGGTGATGCAGATAGACCATGCCGCCTCGCACCTTGAAGGCGCCGGTCGGTGCGTGATTCTCATGCTTGACCCACACCTCGGCACCCAGTGCCTGGTTCAGCAGCGGCCAGCACAGTTGCGGGGTCGGGGCCATGCCGGCATAGACGATGCCGGCCGCCTGCTCGATCTCGCCCAGGCCGGGCAACAGTTCGCTGGCAGTACGCGGGGCTTGGCTGGCTTGGATGGACAGGCTGCTCATGACGATGGTCTCCTCGAAAAGATGCGAAACAAGAGCACTCTTCACCGTGTCACCCGGCACTTTGTCGCCAGGCCACTTACTCTTGCATTGGCTGACATCCTAGCCGACAATACCAGTACAGTACCTATACACTTTTCCAAATAGTTTCAAACATTGTCACGGTAAAATGACCAATACAGTCAAGCATCTGCGCAGCATCCCGGGCAAGACAGTTGCCGCCGACGCCGCCCTCCCCGGCTGGCCCATGCTGGTACGCGAGAGCGGAGAATCGCTGGTGGACCAGATCGTGCGCGGCGTGCGCGCCCGCATCGACGACAAGCTCCTGCGCGGCGGGGCACGCATGCCCTCGATCCGGCAGTTTGCAGATGCTCACGAGATCTCGCGCTTTACCGTGGTGGAAGCCTTTGACCGGCTGGTGGCCCAGGGTTATCTGGAGTCACGCCGGGGCTCGGGCTTCTTCGTCAAGGAACGGGTGGCCGTCGCCAACGGTTACGGCAACCTGGCGGCCCAGGCCGAAGCGGTGGCCGAGGCCGAACGCGGGCTGGATGTGGTCTGGCTGGTGCGCAACATGTTCCGCCAGATGCCGCCGCACAAGATGCCCGGTGGCGGCCTGCTGCCGCCGGATTGGCTCGATGGCGAGCTGATCGCCAACGCCCTGCGCGCCATCAGCCGCGACAATCCTTCGCTGCTGCTGGGTTATGGGACGCCGCTGGGCTTCCTGCCGCTGCGCCAGCAATTGCAGCTGAAACTGGCCGAGCTGGAAATCGCCGCCGCGCCCGACCAGTTCGTGCTGACCACGGGCGTGACGCAAGCCATCGATACCGTGGCACGCCACTTCCTGCGGCCGGGCGACGTGATCTTCGTGGATGATCCGGCCTGGTTCCTGATGTTCGGTTCCTTTGCTGCACTGGGGGCCAAGATCGTCGGCATTCCGCGTCTGGCCGATGGCCCGGACATCGCCCAGCTGCGCGAACTGGCCGAGATCCACAAGCCCAAGCTTTACGTGATCAACTCGGTGCTGCACAACCCGACCTCGACCTCGCTGTCGGCCGCCAAGGCTTTCCAGGTGTTGCGCATCGCCGAGGAACATGACTTCATCATCGTCGAGGACGACATCTATTGCGACATGCATCCGGGTTCCGCCGTGCAGGCGGCCACCCGTATTGCGGCACTGGACCAGCTGCAGCGAGTGATCTATCTGGGGGGATTTTCCAAGACGCTGTCGGCCAACCTGCGCGTGGGCTTCATCGCCACCTCGGCCGAACTGGCGCGCAGCCTGGCTGACCGCAAGCTGCTCTCGACGCTCACTACCGGAGAAATCGGTGAACGGGTGGCCTACCGGGTGCTCTCCGAAGGGCATTACCGCAAGCATGCGGAACGCCTGCGCGCGCGCTTGAACGGTGCGCGCGACAAGGTCATGCGCCAGCTGGAACGCATGGGCATGGAAGTCGGTGATCCGCCGCCCTGCGGCATGTTCCTGTGGGTCGATACCGGGCGCGATACCAACGTCATGACCGAAGAAGCGATGGAACAGGGATTCCTGCTGGCACCGGGCAGCCTGTTCTCGCCTGCGCAACTGCCTTCCACCCGCATGCGCATCAACGTCGCCGGGATGTCGGACCCCGGCATCTGGCGCTTCCTGGAAAAGGCGATGGACCGCTGACCATCGCCCTGTTCCTGCACGCAGCCCCGCTTCAGATCATCGTCACATCACATCAGGCAGTGACCAGGTGGATGCGGGCAATTTCCTGGTTGCTGGCGTTGTAGAAGGCATAGTCGGTCGTGCCGGGGAAGTAGACGTAATGGTCCGAGCCGTTGGCCATGATCTGCAAGCTCTCGGAGGTACTCATCTTGACCGTGAGGATCTTCGAGATGCCGCTGCCGGCCATGCCCATCTGACGCACATCGTCGGCCGTGATGATCACGTTGGTACCGCTGCCGGCACTGACGTCCAGTGTGGTGATGCCGGTGACCTTGCTGGAGAAGTTGCTCAGGTTCAGTGACGTCCCCAGGTCCGCAAAGTGCAGCGTCGTGACGCCTGCGCCACCGCTGATGCTGTTGATGTTGGAGGTGCCTGTGGTCTGGTTGACCATGTCGCTCTGGGCCCCCGCCGAACTGTGCGAACCGGCGCTGACGTTGATGAGGTTGTTGCCGCTGCCGACCGTCACCGAATTGTGGCCGCCATCGACCACGTTGAACACATCAGTGCCCGAACTCGCGCCACCGCCGCTCAGTACGTTGGTGGTCGCCGTGCCGCGTGCCGACAGCACGTTGGCCGCGCTGTTGCCGGTCAGCGTGCTGTCCACGTTGGCACTGCCTTCCAGATTGGCAATGCCGACATAGCTGTCGCCGCTGGCATCGCCGCCGCTGCCCCCCGCACCCGACACCAGGCTGGCCGTGATCGCGCTGCCGGTCGAATACAGGTAGCTGACCGTATCGCTGCCCCCTGCCCCGCCGTTGAAGACGTTGGCCGCGCTGTTGGCGTAGAAGGTATCGCTGCCGGCGCTGCCGGTCGCGTTCTGGATGTTGACGTAGGTATCCCCCGCCGCATAGCCGCCGCTGCCGGTGCCGTGATACAGGTCCACCACAACCGCCGTGCTGCCCGAGCGCGCGTAATTGACCGTGTTGTTGCCGGCCCCGCCATCAAAGGCGTTGGCCACGCTGCTGGCATAGAAGGTATCGTTGCCCGAGCCGCCGGTGAGGTTGGCGATGTTGGTGAAGGTATCGCCCACCGCATAGGTACCGGTCGCCGCCAGCGTATTGGTGAGGTCCACCGTCACGCCGCCGGTATCGTACTCGTAGCTGACCGTATCGACCCCGCCGCTGCCGCCATCGAACTTGTTGGCCTGGGTGCTGGCCTTGAACAGATCGCTGGAGGCGCTGCCGATGACGTTGTCGATGTTGACCAGGATATCGCCCTGGGCGTCGCCGCCGGTGCCGGTGCCGTTCTTGAGATCGATGGTCACCGCCGCTCCCGAACCGGCATAGGAGGCATAAGTGAAGGCGCGATTGGCCAGCACCGCGGTAATGGTGTCGGCCCCGCCGCCGCCTTCCAGCACGGACTGCGTCCCCACCGTGGCAAAGCCGGTCAGCGTGTCGTTTTGGGCACTGCCGACCACGTTCTCGATGGCGGTGTAAGTGTCGCCCTGCGCATAGTTGCCGCTGCCCACGCCGGTGGACAGGTTCACCGTCACGCCGGTGCTGTCGCTGCTGGTGGAGAGCGAATAGTTGACCGTATCGGAACCACCCGCGCCGCCGTTGAACTTGTTGGCATTGGCGCTGGCGAAGAAGGTGTCGTTGAGACTGCTGCCGATGACGTTGTCGATGTTGAACAGCGTATCGCCCTGGGCATCGCCACCGGTGCCGGTACCGGCCTGCAGGTTGATGCTCACACCCGCTGACGAACCGGCATACGAGGCGTAGGTGTCGGCACGGTTGGCCACCACCGCAGTGAGGCTGTCGGCCCCCTGGCCGCCGGTCAGCACCGAAGTGACGCCAGCCGTCGCGTAACCGGTCAGGGTATCGGCCCAGGCGCTGCCGATCACGTTCTGGATGTTGGCATAGGTATCGCCCTGGGCGTAGTTGCCGCTGCCGATACCGGTCGAAAGATTCACCGTCACGCCGGTGGAGCCGTTGCTGCTCGGCGTACCCGAATAGCTGACCGTATTGGAACCAGCGCCGCCGTCCAGGAAGTTCACTGCCTGGCTGGCCACGATGGTGTCGTTGCCGCTGCCGCCGGTGGCATCCTGGATGTTGGCGTAGGTATCGCCATTGGCCAGGCTGCCCGTGCCGCCGCTGCCGGTACCGGTGAGCAGGTTGATGGTTTCATCGGCGGTCGAGTTGACGTAGCTCACGCGGTTGTGCAGCGAACCGGTGCCGCCATCGAGCGCGTTGGCCGCCGCACTGGCGATGAAGACGTCATCGGCGGTACCGCCGGTGGCGTCCTGGATGTTGGTGTAGGTATCGCCGTCGGCCAGACTGTTCGCGCCACCGCTGCCGGTGCCATTGAACAGGTTGATGGTTTCCGAGACAGCCGAGGTGCTGTAGTTGACGCGGTTGTGGGTGCCGCCACCGCCATCGAATTTGTTGGCCGCGCTGTTGCCGTAGAAGGTGTCGTTGCCGCCACCACCGGTGACATCCTGGATGTTGATGTAGGTATCGCCATTGGCCAGGCTGCCCGTGCCGCCACTGCCGGTGCCGGTGACCAGGTTCACGGTTTCGTCGGCGCTGGAATTGGCATAGCTGACCAGGTTGTGCGAGGTCGACGTACTGGTACCGCCGTCGAAAAAGTTGGCCGCGCTGTTGGCGATGAAGACGTCATCGGCCGAGCCGCCCGTGACATCCTGGATGTTGGCATAGGTATCGCCATTGGCCAGGCTGTTCGCGCCGCCGCTGCCGGTGCCGTTGAACAGGTTGACCGTTTCAGCCACGGTGGAGCTGCTGTAGTTGACGCGGTTGTGGCTGCCGCCACCGCCATCGAAGAAGTTGGCGGCCGTCGTACCGTAGAAGGTGTCATTGCCGCTGCCACCGGTCACGTCCTGGATGTTGGTGTAGGTATCGCCATTGGCCAGGCTGTTGGTGCCGCCGCTGCCGGTGCCTGCGATCAGGTTGACGGTTTCGTCGGCCGTGGAGTTGGAATAATTGACCCGGTTGTGCGTGCCGCCACCGCCATCAAAATTGTTGGACGCGCTGTTGCCGTAGAAGGTGTCATTGCCGCTGCCACCGGCCGCATCCTGGATGTTGGTGTAGGTGTCGCCGGCGGCAAGCGTGCCGCTGCCCAGTCCCGTGAAGAGGTTGATGGTTTCGTCAGCTGCGGAGTTGACATAGCTGACGCGGTTGTGCGAACTGGCCGTGCTGGTGCCGCCATCGAAATAGTTGGCCGCCGCGCTGGCCACGAAGAGATCGTCAGCCGAACCGCCGGTGGCGTCCTGGATATTGGTGTAGGTATCGCCATTGGCCAGGCTGCCGGTGCTGCCCGTGCCATTGCCGGTGAACAGGTTGATCGTCTCCGCGACGGTGGAGGTGCTGTAGCTGACCCGGTTGTGGCTGCCGCCGCCGCCATCGAAATTGTTGGCGGCAGTGTTGCCGTAGAAGGTGTCGTTGCCACCGCCGCCGGTGACGTCCTGAATGTTGACGTAGGTGTCGCCATTGGCCAGGCTGCCGGTGCCGCCACTGCCCAGTCCGGTCACCAGGTTGACGGTTTCGTCAACGGTGGAATTGGTATAGCTCACCCGGTTGTGCAACGAGCCGGTGCCGCCATCGAAATTGTTGGCCGCCGCGCTGGCCGTGAAGACGTCATCGGCGGTACCGCCGGTCACGTCCTGGATGTTGGTGTAGGTATCGCCATTGGCCAGGCTGCCGGTGCTGCCCGTGCCGGTCCCGGTGAACAGGTTCACCGATTCGGAGACGGTGGAACCGCTGTAGTCGACCCGGTTGTGGCTGCCGCCCCCGCCATCGAAACGGTTTGCCACGCCATTGCCGTAGAACGTGTCGTTGCCGCTGCCGCCGGTAGCGTCCTGGATGTTGGTGTAGGTATCGCCTGCGGCCAGGCTGCCGGTACCGCCACTCCCCAGGCCGGTGATCAGGTTGACCGTTTCATCGACACTGGAATTGGCATAGCTGACGCGGTTGTGCGTGCCGCCGCTGCCATCGAAATTGTTGGCCGCGGCATTGGCGATGAAGGTGTCATCGGCACTGCCGCCGGTCACGTCCTGGATATTGACGTAGGTATCGCCATTGGCCAGGCTGCCCGTACCGCCCGTGCCCACGCCATTGAACAGGTCTACGGTCTCGGCCACGGTCGAGTTGACGTAGCTCACGCGGTTGTGCGAACTGGACGTGCTGCTGCCGCCATCGATGAAGTTGGCAGCCACGTTGGCGATGATGAGGTCATCGCCCGAACCGCCGGTCACATCCTGGATGTTGGTGTAGGTATCACCCGCCGCATAGGTGCCGCTGCCGCTGCTGGTGAAGAGGTTGATGGTCTCGCTGGCGGTCGAGTGCGCATAGCTGACGCGGTTGTGCAGCGAGCCCGTGCCACCATCGAAATTGTTGGCCGCGAGACTGGCGACGAAGGTGTCGTCGTAGATGCTGCCGGTGAGGTCCTGCACATTGACCAGCTTGTCGCCGGCCGCATAGCCACCGAAGGTGCCGCTACCGTTGCTGAAGCTCAGGTCCACCGTGACCGCAGCATCCGAGCTGGCATAGCTGACGCGGTTGTGCGAGCTGGCCGCACTGGTGCCGCCATCGATGCTGTTGGCTTCGCTGCTGGCGATGATCACATCGTCCAGCGAGGAGCCGATCACGTTCTGGATGCCGGTGTAGGTATCGCCTGCGGCAAAGCCGCCACTGCCACTGCCGGTCACCAGGTTGACGGTGACGGCTGCCGTCGAGAAGGCGTAGCTGACCGTATTGGAACCGAGCCCGCCAGCGAAGACGTTGGTGTTGCTGTCGGCGATGAAGGTGTCATCGTAGGCCGAGCCGATCACGTTCTGGATGCCGCTGTAGGTGTCACCGCCGGCGAAGCCGTTGCTGCCGGTGCCATGGAAAAGGTCCACGGTGACGCCGTTGCCGTCGCTGGCCTTGGCGTAGCTGACCGTATTGGTGCCGCCCCCGCCGACGAAGTCGTTGGCCGCCAGGCTGGCGATGAAGGTGTCATTGCCGGTGCTGCCGGTGACGTTCTGGATGTTGACGTAGGTATCGTTGTCGGCATAGCCGCCGCTGCCGCTGCCCAATACCAGGTCCACCGTAACCCCGGCGTTCGATGCGGCATAGCTGACCCGGTTCGAGCCGGCCCCGCCGTCGAAGTTGTTGGCTGCTGCACTGGCCACGAAGGTGTCATTGCCGACACCGCCGGTGAGGTCCTGGATGTTGGAGAGCTTGTCACCCTGCGCATAGCCACCGGACGTGCCGGTGCCATCGGTGAAGTTCAGGTCCACCGTCACTGCGGTGGTAGAGGCGGCATAGCTGACGCGGTTGTGGTTGGAGCCCGCGCCATCAAAAGTATTGGCGTCGGCGCTCGCCACGAAGGTGTCGTCATAGGCGCTGCCGATCAGGTTCTGAATGTTGCTGAAGGAGTCGCCCGCCGCGTAGTAACCGCCGGTACCGGTGCCGATGGCATTGGTCAGATCGACCGTCACGCCACCGGTCGAGAAGATGTAGCTGACCGTGTTGGAGCCACCGCCACCGTTGAAGTTGTTGACGTCGGCGCTGGCAATGAAGGTGTCGTTGAAGGCGCTGCCGATCAGATTCTGGATATGTGCCAGCACGTCGCCCTGGGCATAGCCGCCGGAGGTGCCGGTGCCGTCGGTGTGGGTCAGGTCGACCGTCACTGCGGCATTGGAGTTGGCATAGCTGACCGTATCCGAGCCGCCCAGTCCGCCGTTGAAATTGTTGGCGGCGGCACTGGCGATGAAGGTATCGGAGTAGGAGCTGCCGACGATGTTCTGGATGTTGGTGTAGGTATTGTTCTGCGCGTAGCCGCCGCTGCCGCTCATGGTGATCATGTTCACCGTGACCGCGCCGGTGGAGGCACCGTAGTTCACCGTATCGGAGCCACCGCTGCCGCCATCGAAGTGCACGCTGTCCACGCCGGCGATGAAGACGTCATCGAAGGCCGAGCCGACCGCATTCTGGATGTGGTTGTAAGTGTCGCCTTCAGCATAGCCGCCGGTGCCGCGTCCGGACACGAAGTTGATCGACACGCCGGCCGTCGAGCCGGCATAGCTGACGGTATCGCTGCCGCCGCTGCCGCCGTCGAAGCTGTTGGCGTCGGCGCTGCCGACGAAGGTATCGTTGAAGGCGGTACCGATCACGTTCTGGATGCGGACGTAGGTATCCCCCGCCGCCGCTCCGCCGCTGCCCACGCCGCTTTGCAGGTTGACGTTCACGCCGGCATTGGAGCTGGCGTAGGACACCGTATTGGAGCCCGATCCGCCATCAAAACGGTTGGCATCGCCACTGGCGACGAAGATGTCGTTGTAGTCGCTGCCGATGACGTTCTGGATATGTGTATAGGTATCGCCCTGCGCGTATCCGCCCGTGCCAGTGCCGGTGACCAGGTTGACTGTCACGGCACTGTTCGAGGAAGCGTATGACACTGTATCGGACCCGCCGCTGCCACCGTCCAGTCGATTGACCGCCGCATTGGCGACGAAGGTATCGCTGAAGGCACTGCCGCGCAGGTTCTGGATGTTGCTCAACTGGTCGCCCTGGGCATCGCCGCCGGTGCCGGTGCCGGTCACCAGGTTGACCGTCACGCCAGCCGATGACCCGGCATAGCTGGCCGTGTTGACATTGGTGCCGGTGCTGTTGACGCCGCCCACGATCTGGTCGGCACCCGCGCCGCCCTCGAAGAAGGTATTGCCGGTGCCGCCGATGAGGACGTCGTTGCCGGTGCCGCCATAGATCACGTCATTGGCGTTGCTGCCATAGACGGTCACGCCGCCATTGCCGGCATGGATCTCGTGCGGCAGGCCCTGGGCCGGCAGGACCAGTACCGGGTCGCCGGTGGCCGGATCGAGATAGCTCAGGTCGCCATAGCCGGTGGCATCCTTGATGGCCACGTGGCGCGTGTCGTTGAGGGTGAGCTGGCCATTGGAGGTGGCCACCACGGTACTGAAGCTCAGATCGAAGGCCTGGTGTACCGGTGAGGCTGAATTGGCTTCCACCGTACTGTACTGGAACTGTAACGGGAAGTCGGTCTGGCCGGCCGCCACCGTCATCTGGAAACGTCCGCCACCGAGGTCAGTACCGTTGACGATGGACATCCCCGCCGGCACGCCCGAGACCGTCACCGACAGCACCGTGCCATTGCCGGTGATGGTGACGTCGAACACCTTGATGAAGGTACCGGCGTTGTTGCCCGCTGCGTAGATGGTATGCACGCTGTCGGGCGCATTGATGACCTGGGTGCTGAACTGCAGCGGCAGGCCGGCGTCCGTCGCCGAGACCGGAATGCCGCCGCTGCCCAAGAGCGTGTCGCCAGTCTGCGTGGTGGTGGCCAGGTTGACCAGCTTGATCGCCATCGACGGTTGCGAGGGATCGACCACGATGGTGGACGGCTTGCTGCCCGGACGTTCCGGCGGCAGTTGCGGCTCCACCGGCTTGACCGGCGCTTCGTTGGCGTTGGGATTGGCGGTCTGCGCAATCACCGATTGCGGCTGGACCGGTTGCGTGGTCGGCTGCGACTGCGAGGCCGCTGCGGCGGCCGCCGTGCTGGTCACGGTTGAATGGCTGGTGTCGCCGGCCGTCAGCGGGCCGGTGGAATTGGCGGTCTTGCCGGTGCCGCTGCTGCTGGTCAGCGAGGCGGCGTTGTCACTGATGATCTGGGCGAACTGGGTCGCGCCTTCACTGCCGACGCTGGCCGAGTTGCGGTCCACCGTGACCTGCTGGGCCGGGGCCACGTTGGGTGCAGAGGCGACCGGATCGGAATTGAGCACGCGCGACTGGTCGTTCGGCTTGAGCGAGATCTTGCCCACGGTATCGAGCAGCTTGCCGGTATCGGCGCTGGTGTCGGAGAACCTGACCTTGGACTTGTCGTCCATGGCTTCCATGGCTCCGCCGGCCAGCACCACCTTGGTGCCGTCGGCCATGTGCAGCACCATGTCCACGTCGACCACCTGCACGTGCTGTACGGCCGCGCGGTTGGCGCTGACCTGGAAGCTGCCGGCCTGGTCGGGCATGACCACGCGCACGGGTCCTGCTACCTTGTCCGCGGAGTTCGCTTGTGATGAGCTTGCGGTTGCCATGTTTCCTCGCTATCGAAGATCGTTCGGATGTCGAATCTGAATCTGAATCTGAATCTGAATCTGGTTCGGGGTGACCCTGCCGGGCAGCGTCACTGCAAAATCTGGTCGCGCGGTCCGTCTGCCACGATGCGCCCGCCGTCGATGACGATGATGCGGTCCACGTGGCGCAACAGCGCCGGGCTGTGGGTGGCCACCACCAGCGTGCGCGGGCCGGCATACGCCGCCAGTCGCTCGATGATGCGGGCCTCGGTCTGCTGGTCCACGCCGGTAGTCGGTTCGTCCAGCAGCAGGATGCGCGGGGTGCAGGCGATCACGCGCGCCAGTGCCACCATCTGGCGCTGGCCGCCGGAGAGATTGCCGGGGGCCTTGATGGCCTGGTCCAGGCGCAGCTCGCCGCGCGCGATCAGGTCATCCAGCGAAGACACCGCCAGCGCCGCTTCATAGACCTGCCCCGGCACGCGGTCGCCCACGAAGATGTTGGCCGCTACCGTGCCATCGAACAGGAAGGGTTCCTGTGGCTTGAAGCCGATGCAGCGCATCCGCACCTCGGGGGCATAGGCCGTCACGGCCACGCCATCGATGAGCACGTGCCCTTCGTCGGGCTGGTGCAGGCCGGCCAGGGCACGCAGCAGCGTCGACTTGCCCGAGCCGGAACGCCCGACCAGGCCGACCTTCTCGCCGGGCTGGATGGTCAGCGAGATGTTTTTCAAGGTGGCGTTTTCCTTCTGGTCCAGGTGCAGCAGCAGATTGCCGACCTGGATCAGGCCGCGCATTTCCTGGCGCAGCACATCGGCGGTCGGTGTCTCTTTCTGCTCTTCGAACAGCTGGTCAAATTCGGCACGGGCGCGGCGGAACATCTCGATGCGCCCCAGGAGTGCTGCCAGCGACGACAGCACCGTGGTGGCACGGCTGATCAGCAGCGAGCAGGCAATCAGCGCGCCGACGGTGAGCAGGTTGTCTTCCACCAGATAGACGCCGACCACCAGCGTGGCCACCGCGATGAAGGTGTAGCCCACGGTGGAGATGGCATAGCTGGTATTCATCCAGAAGCGGCTCTTGGCCTGGGCCACGGCATTGGCACCGGCATCGGCCAGGAAGGCGCGCATGAGGCGGTCCTGCAGCGGCGTGGTCTTGAGCGTTTCCATGCCGTAGACGATGCTGGCCAGCTTGTCCACCTTGCCGGTACCTGCCTTCATGGCCGCATGCGCATAGTCATTGGCCGGGACTTTGAGCAGCAGCTGCATGCCGACCAGCAGCGCTCCGCCCACCAGCAGCACCCACACCATGTGGCCGCCGATGAGGCCAAGCACCACCAGGTACAGCGCGAGGAACGGCAGGTCCACCAGCAGCAGCATGTAGTTGGACGAGAGCAGGTCGCGTGCGGCCGAGAGATCACGGTAACGCGCCAGCACCACGCCCACCGGTGCTTGTACCTTGGCCGTCAGCAGGCGGCGTGCCGAGACTTCATCGAATTCGCCATCCAGGCGGCCGGCCAGTTGCTCGGTGTAATACACGCGGATGATGCGCAATACCAGCTCCAGGCCGATGAAGAGCAGCATGCCCAGCGTCAGCGCCCAGAGCGTTTCCGGGATGTGGTTGCCCAGTACCTTGTCGTAGATCAGCCGCGAATACAGCGGCATCAGCAGGCCCAGCAGGTTGACCAGGATGCCGGCCACGATGATCTCGACGAAGCGGCTGCCATAGGCGCGCAGCAGCGTCAGGTAAGTGGGATCGGCGCGCAGGTCCGTGCGGACTTGCGGCTGATCGATGTGGACCTGTTCGCTGGCGTTCATGGTGCGTGGCGTTCGTCGTCAGACCGCGATCAGGCCTGGCCGCCGCGGTTGGTGGCGGTGATTTCGCGGATCGCTTCGCGCAGTTCCAGGCGCAGGTCCTTGACCATGGTCTGGCGGCCGGACCGCATCTCGTCGATGACGGTCTGCCAGTTGATGTTCTGGCGCATCAGGGCTTCGGTGATGGAGGTCAGCGATTGCGGGATGGCGCCCAAGTTCTTGACGCGGTCGTTCTGCATCGCCATGTGCTTGGCCAGGTCGATCTGCAGCTGGCGTGCGGAGAGCGCATCGCGCGCCATGTTGCTGGAGTTCTCGCCGATGGTGTTGCCCAGTTCGTTCAGGCGCGCGGCCACGGTGGCCTGCAGTTCGCCCTGGTACTGGATCGCTCCCATCTCGTCGGCCAGGCGTACCGAGATCTGGTTCAGCAGTGCCGGCAGCTGCGCGATGTTCTGCGCATTCTTTTCGTTCATGTTGGAGATCTCGCCCTGCTGCGCCTGCAGCGAACTGAGCGCGGTGGACAGCGCCAGCTGGCCGGCCTGGATGGTGGAAACGATCTGCGGCATCACTTCGAAGGTGCGGTTGGCGATGTCGCCATTGACCGAGAGGCGTTCTTCCAGCGAGGACAGGCTGTCGGAGAGATCGCGGGCGGAGGTGATCTTGGTGTTGATCAGCTGGCCGACGTTGCGGATTTCTTCCAGCGTCTGCTGCGCGGTCTCGTGCATGCGCGGGCCGAAGGCCACCAGCTGGCGCAGGCTGCGCGATTCTTCCATGCTGTCGTTGAAGAGCTGGACGATGTTGTTGAGGCGGTCGTTCAGGCCTTCGAGCTTGATGCCGGCCTGCAGCGAGGCTTCCGAACTGTTGCGCGCGGCCATGATGGATTCGCGCTGCAGCACCATCAGATCCTGCAGGAATTCGGCGAGGAAGGTTTCGGAGACGCCCTGGCGCTGCGTGGCCGCCGGGCCGCTCATGTCATGCACCACGTGCTGCACCATGTCGCTGATGCATTCACGGGCGCGCGTGACCAGCTTCTTGCTGGCCGCGCGCAGCGGCGTCAGGGTCAGGCCCAGCGCGAGCGAACCGATCAGGCCGAACATCGAGGCCGAGAAGGCGGTGCCCATCGAGGCCAGCGGCTTTTGCAGGTCGGCCACCAGGTGCATGAAGGAGGCATCCATGTCGCCGGCCGTGCTGGCCTTGCCGAAGCCGTCGATCAGGGCGGCGGTGCTGACCAGGGTTTCCAGCAGGCCGATGAAGGTACCGAGCAGACCCAGCGCGATCATGAAGCCGGTCAGGAATTGCGGGAATTCGGTCTTGGCTTCGAGGTGCGCGCGCAGGTCGTGCAGCGAGCCTTCGATGGTTTCCTGTTCGATACGGGAAGTCAGCCGGCCCTTGGTGCTGGCCACGGACACCAGCACCTGGCCGATCTCGGTGCCTTCGAATTCAGGCGCCTTCACCAGGCTTTCCATCGATTCGCCGGCCTTGGTACGGTCGTAGAACTGGATCAGCTTGTCGTATTCCCAGTTGACGCGGTACAGGTTGTAGAAGATCAGCGCAATGCCGAACACCGCCACCGCGATGATGAACAGGTTCAGGAAGGGATTGATCTGGATCGCATGCCCCACGAATCCCCGGAACAGGAAAGCGCCCAACAGCAGCAGGAGCGTCGGGATGGCGGCAAGAGCGTAGAACTGGCGAAGGTTTTTCATACGTGCGAGGTTCCGGAGAAAAGAACGCAGGGAAAGTGGATGGTGCAGAAAACGTCAACCGCCGCAAAGCCTTGGTGGATGTGGCTTTGCAGCGAGCAATAAAGCACTTCAGGCAGTGCGGCGCGGTTCATCGCGGCTCCCGCAGGGCACCCTGGCCGAAGCGCGACAGCGGCGACATCAGGTACTGCCACACCGTGCGGCGGCCGACGATGATGTCGGCGCTGGCGGTCATGCCGGGCATCAGGGCCAGCTTGCGCTGCAGATCGTTGTCGCCGCGCTGGACGGCGATCTTGATGCGGTAGCTGCGCTCACCGCGCGGATTGTTTTCATCGGGGACGGTGTCGGCGCTGATCTCGGTGACCACGCCTTCCATGGCGCCATACACGCCGTAGTCATAGGCCGAGACCTTCACGCGCGCCTTGGCCCCGGTGGCCAGTTCGGCGCGGTCAGTTGGGGAGATGCGGGCTTCAATGACCAGCTTGTCGTCACTGGGGGTCATCTCGATGATCGGGTCGCCGGGCCGCACCACGCCACCCACGGTATTGATCATCACGCGGTTGACCACGCCATCCATGGGCGCTTTCACTTCCGAGCGCGATACGCGGTCGTTACGCGATTTGATTTCTTCCTGCAGGCGCGCCAGTTCGGTTTCCGCCGCAGTGAGTTCGGCGCGGGCATCCGAACGGAAGCGCGATGAGGCTTCGCCCATCTTGGCCTGCGATTCGGCGATGGCCGCTTTCAGGCGCGGGATCATGGCATCGTTGGCCGAGAGCTTGCTCTGCGCATCCTGCACGCGGGCGGCGGCCTGGATGTCTTCCAGCTGCGAGGCGGCATTGCGCTCGAGCATGTTGTGGATCAGCTTGTACTGGCGCTGTGCCAGGTCCAGTTCGCTGGCCTGGCTCTTCTGGCGGCTGACCGCTTCGCCCAGCTCGGCCTGGCGTTGCGCGGCCTGCTCGCGCAGCACCGACATTTCCTGCATGAGCTTGGCCGAGCGCGCGGCGAAGGCGGCCTGCTCGCTTTGGACAGCGGGATCATCGCGGTCGAGGTCAGCCGGCATCTGCAGGCTCGCAGCCCCCGCCGCTTCGGCCGAGAGGCGGGCGATCTTGGCACGCAGGCCGAGGATCTTGACGCGGCCTTCACCGAGATCGGCATTGGCACGCACGTCGGCAATCGAGATCAGGGTCTGGCCCTTCCTGACCACCGCGCCCTCGCGCACCAGGATGGCGGAGACGATGCCGCCTTCCAGATGCTGGATGACCTGATTGTGTTCGGAGGCGACGATGCGGCCACTGCCGCGCACCACCATATCAATGGGCGCCAGCATCGACCAGATCACCAGCAAGGCCAGCAGCAGCGTGCAGGCCAGCACTGCCAGGCGCGGACGCGGCATGGCCTGCAGCTCGCCCAGGCGGCGGTCCAGGCGCGGTGCCACGCGGCGCATGAAGCCCTTGCCGCGGGAACTGATCCCGTGGCCGGTGCCGGGCTTGAGCGAGAGCGTCATTTTGCCGAGGCCTGGTATTGCACGATCACGCGGGCATCATTGCCGCTGCCGTTTTCATCGGTGGCTACGCGGCTGGTGACGCGTTCCTTGTCCACGCCGGCATCGATCAGGTAATTGCGGACCGCAACGGTGCGATAGTAGGCACGCCGCCGGCTCTCGCTGTAGGCACCGCTGCCGATCACGCCGGTGACCACGATCTTGCCCTGGCTGGATTTGGCGCGGCGCACCCAGTCGCCGATGCTCTTGTCCAGCGCTTTGCTGCCCTCGTCATTCAACTGGGTAGAATCGGCATCGAAGTTCAGGGTCACCGCTTTTTCGTTGGCATCGATGCGCAGGCCGGGCGCGACTTCCTTGTCGTTGGGTTCGGTCTTGACCTGGATCGCATTGGGGCTGGAGGGTGCGGCGGCGCTGCGCAGGCTGCCGTTGTCGGACTGCAGGGGCGGCGCGGCCAGCTTGGCTTTCAGGCTGGCCACTTCGCGCTTGAGCTGTTCGATTTCCTGCGCCTTCTCGCGCTCGCCGGGCGTTTCGGCACTGTTGATGCTGGTGCTGTCGGCGGTGGCAATGGTGTCGGTCTTCCTGGCCTTGGATTCGCCCACGACCTGCGTCTGGCCCTGCGAGATCAGCTTGCTGACCTTCATCTGCGCCAGCTTCTGCGAGTAGTAGAACAGCGTCACCACGAACACCACCACCACGAAGATCATCACCAGCACCACGTTGGACAGCGCGTCCACGAAGCCTGGCCAGAAATTCTGTTCCTTGCCGCCCTCCATCATTCCCCCGTCTTGTTGGCCGCCCGCGTGGGCAGGGTTTCCAGTGCCGATGCGCGACCGGTGTTGCGCAGGATCTGATAGCTGATATCGGCCTGCTGGAACAACAGGTTGGCAAAGTCCATGCGCGCCTGGTAGGCCTGCTGGTAGGCGTCCAGCACATCCAGCAATTGCTTGCTGCCGGTGGAGAGCTGTTCCAGGAAGACATCGGCCACGTTGGCATTGGTGAGATAGGCCTGGCGCGAAATCTCCATGCGCTTTCTCACCGCGCCCAGGGTGCGGTAATTGATCTCGATCTGCTCACGCAATTTGCGTTCCAGGTCGAGCGCGGTGTTGCTCTTTTCCACGTACTTGGCACCGGCCTGCTTGCTGTAATACATGTCCGAGCCGCCATTGAGCAGGTTCATGCTCACCACCATCATCAGGCGGCGGTCGGTGGTCAGCTGCAAGGTGTTGTCGGTGGTATCGATGGCACCGCCTGCACCACGGGTCTTGGTCTGGGTCCATTCCAGGGCCAGCGTGGGCGAGAACTTGGCGCGCGCCGATTTCAGTTCCTGGTTGGCCGCATCCACGTCGCGCCGCGCGGCACGCACGCCGGGGTTGGTCTCGTAGACATCCTGCAGGGCCAGCTTGGAGGTATCCGGCACGGTCGGCATCATGTGGTCCGGCACTTCGATCTGCTCGATCTTGCGGCCGGTGATCTGGTTCAGCGACACCATGGCGCTCTCCAGCGCGCCTTCGGCCTCGGCCACGGCGGACTGGGCCGTGAGCGAGCGGCCGCGCACGCGTTCGAAGTCGATGCGGCTGGCACCGCCGCCTTCGAGGCGCTTGCTCATGTAATCCAGCAAGGCGCCCATGCGCTGGGCGTAGCTGCGCGAGAACGACAGCGTGGCGTAGGCGCGCATGACGTCGTAATACGCCTTGATGGCGTTGTAATACAGGGTCTCGCGGGCATCGTCGCGGCGCAGGTCGGCGGCGTCGGCCAGCGAGCTGCTCTTGCGGTAGTCGTAATACGAACCGGGCGCGAAAATGGGCTGGCGGCCGATCAGCGTCACGTCCCAGCGCTTGTGGTACGAGGCGCGCTGGATCAGGCCGGTATTGGGATCGATCACCGAAGACGGCGACGAATATTCATTGCCCTTCTGCGCCCGCAGGTCCAGCGTCGGGCCGAGCTGGCCGGCCGTGGCCTTGGAGGCATAGCGTGCCTGGTCCGCTTGCGCGGAAGTGGCGGCGTAGCTGTAACTGTTGTTGAGCGCCAGGTCGAGCACGCTGCGCAGGCTCAGGTCCGGGACGGTCTCGCCTTCGGTGACGATGCTGATTTGCGGCAGCACGATCTGATTGCCCGAGAAGCTCGGATCGGACTGGCGCAGCAACAGCAGGATTTCATCCTGGGTCGAGGGCGGCGGGGTGTCGGCCGGCAAACCCGGCAGGCGGTAGTCCGTCGCCGATGGGCCGGCAGGATCGGCACCCAGCCGGATTTGCGGCGGAGCATCCAGTTTGTTGTCGAAGGTGGCCGGCGCGGCCGGTGTGGTTTGCATTATGACGGCGTCGGCTGGCGGCTTGTCAGCCGCCTGGGGCGCGGAATGCGCGGCCAAGCCCAATGAAACGCCCAGTATGAAACGCTTGCTTTTGAGAACTCTCATCAACACGATCAGCCGGTATCCCACCGGCCTCCCCTACCCAACCCGCATCCCAGGAAAGAATCGGCAGCCCTCGCTGCGATTCCCGTCATCAAGCCGGGGAGACTCCTGTTCTTTTTATGAGGGAGCGCCGGCTTGCACATCCGTTCGATCAGTCCGATCGAATTTGTTACCATTTTGTTAAAACAATTTTATCACCGGCGGATTGCAACTCAATTACAAATAGCCCGGAAAAATCGTTTAATTTCAATTGACTTGATAAAAGTTAACTTCGGCAATTATGGTCAGCTTGTTGCAGACATGCCATCAGGAAATACGCGAATGCTCACAAAGTGAACAAAAACACCAAAAATTGCGGTTGAAAAACCACAAGTCTCTCCCTATATCCTGCCCACAGACGATTACCTCTGCCTATTTCACTCATCCATTTCTTCAATTAAGGACAACCACATGGCAACCGAAAAACAGACCATGGGCTTCCAGGCCGAAGTCAAGCAACTGCTGCAATTGATGATCCACTCGCTGTATTCGAACAAGGAAATCTTCCTGCGCGAGCTGGTCTCCAACGCCTGCGACGCGGCCGACAAGCTGCGCTTCGAGGCGATCAACAATGGCAGCCTGTTCGAGGACGATCCGGAACTGAAGATCAAGATCAGCTTCGACAAGGCGGCGCGCACCATCACCATCTCCGACAACGGCATCGGCATGAACCGTGACGAGGCCATCTCGCACCTGGGCACCATCGCCAAGTCGGGTACCAAGGAATTCTTCTCGCGCCTGTCGGGCGACCAGCAGAAGGATGCCGCCCTGATCGGCCAGTTCGGCGTGGGCTTCTATTCCGGCTTCATCATCGCGGACCGCATCACGGTCGAGACGCGCCGTGCCGGCACCCCCGCGTCCGAAGGCGTGCGCTGGGAATCCGAAGGCGCGGGTGACTTCTCCATCGAGCAGATCACCAAGCCGGGCCGTGGCACCGACATCATTCTTCACCTGCGTGAAGGCGAAGATGAATTCCTCTCCGCCTGGCAACTGAAGTCCATCATCCGCAAGTATTCCGACCACATCTCCCTGCCGATCCTGATGAACAAGGAAGAATGGGATGAGGAAAAGAAGGAAACCGTGCAGAAGGACGAGCTGGAGACGGTCAACCAGGCCAGCGCCCTGTGGACGCGCAGCAAGTCGGAGGTCACTCCCGAGCAATATGAAGAGTTCTACAAGCACGTCTCGCACGACTTCGGCGCGCCCCTGGCCTACACCCACAACCGCGTGGAAGGCCGCAGCGAATATACCCAGCTGCTCTACATCCCGGCGCGCGCCCCGTTTGACCTGTGGGACCGCAACAAGCGCGGCGGCATCAAGCTGTACGTCAAGCGCGTGTTCATCATGGACGATGCCGAGCAGCTGATGCCGGTGTACCTGCGCTTCGTCAAGGGCGTGATCGATTCGGCCGACCTGCCGCTGAACGTCTCGCGCGAGATCCTGCAGGAGTCGCGCGACGTGCGCGCCATCCGCGACGGTTCGGCCAAGCGCGTGCTGAGCCTGCTGGAAGAGCTGGCCAACAGCGAAGACCAGGCGCAGAAGGACAAGTACACCACCTTCTGGACCGAGTTCGGCCAGGTGTTGAAGGAAGGCATCGGCGAGGATGCGGCCAACAAGGAGCGCATCGCCAAGCTGCTGCGCTTTGCGTCCACCCAGAATGACAGCGATGTGCAGAATGTTTCGCTGGCCGATTATGTGGCCCGCATGAAGGAAGGCCAGGACAAGATCTACTACGTCACTGCCGAGACGTACCAGGCCGCCAAGAACAGCCCGCACCTGGAAATCTTCCGCAAGAAGGGTGTGGAAGTACTGCTGCTGACCGACCGCGTGGACGAGTGGATGCTGTCCTTCCTGACCGAGTTCGAAGGCAAGGAACTGGCCTCGGTGGCCAAGGGCGGCCTGGACCTGGGCCAGCTGGAGAACGAAGCCGAGAAGAAGCAGCATGAAGAGACGCAAGCCGAGTACAAGGAACTGGTCGAGAAGATGAAGACCGCCCTGGGCGACAAGGCCAAGGAAGTGCGCGTGACCTTCCGCCTGACCGATTCCCCGGCTTGCCTGGTGGCCGACGAGAACGAACTGTCGGGCAACCTGGTGCGCATGTTGAAGGCAGCCGGCCAGGCGGCACCGGAATCCAAGCCCACGCTGGAAATCAACCCGGACCACCCGCTGGTGCAGCGCCTGAAATACGAAGAAGCGCGCTTCGACGACTGGTCGCACATCCTGTATGACCAGGCCCTGCTGGCTGAAGGCGGTGCACTGGCTGATCCGGCCAGCTTCGTGAAGCGCCTGAACGACATGCTGCTGGCCATGGCCGCGAAGTAAGTTCGTTCATCTGCCGGACTGTGCCGTCAGGCCGTCATGGCTTGATGGCAGCAGCGCCGCCTGCGGGGAAACTCGCAGGCGGCGTTTTCATTCATATCGGCTTGCAGCCACGATGCTGGCTGGTTAACATCGGCCTATGGAATTGCACTTCATCAATCCCCGCAAGAACGCCCTCGCCTATCTGGTCAAGATCCTCTCCGGCTGCCTGATCCTGTGGTACGGGCTGCGCGCCCTGGGCATCGAGGAGCCCTACTGGGCCATGATTTCGCTCATCATCGTGACCGAGCCGGACATGACGGTGGCCAAGGCCAATTTCCGGGCGCGGCTGATCAACACGATTTCGGGCTGCATCGTTTCCTGCATCGCGCTGGTGGTGTTCGGGCCGACCTTCCTGGCCATGCTGGTGGCGCTGACCGCAGCGGTGGTGGTAGCCATGCTGCTGCAGAACTATCCGAGCAACTGGCGGCTGGGACCGGCGACCGTGGTGATCCTGCTGTCGGCGGCCTTCAGCGGCAATGGCTTGAGCCAGGAACTGCACCTGGCCTTGATGCGGGTGGGGGAAGTGATCATCGGCAGTACGGTGGCGCTGCTGCAGACGGTGATCTACATGTGGCTACTGAAATCCAAACAAACATCCGCCAACAATGACACCAGCTCATCCTGAAGAGCCCTTACTGCAGGGCCCCCGCGTACTCTTGCGGCGATGGCGAGCGGAGGATCGCGAAGCGCTGGCGGCGATCAACGCCGATCCGGTGGCCATGCAGCACTTCCCAAAATGCCTGACTCGAGCAGAGAGCAATGCCTTGGCCGACAAGATAGAAGAGCATTTCGTCCAGCATGGATTTGGCCCATGGGCTCTGGAGATCCCTGGCGTCAGCGAAATGGCCGGGGTCGTTGGCTTGATGCATGTCGGATTCGAGGCACATTTTACGCCAGCCATCGAAATCGGGTGGCGGCTGGCTCCCGAGCTCTGGGGCCGAGGCTATGTCACGGAGGCAGCGCGCTGCGCGCTGGATTTCGGCTTTCTGAGACTGGCGCTGCCAAGGATCGTTGCTTTTACGGTACCCGCCAACACGCGCTCGCTAGGGGTAATGCAGCGACTGGGCATGAGCTCGGAAATGAAAGATGACTTTCTCCATCCCCGTTTGCCAGCAGGTCACGCGTTGCGCCTGCACCGTCTCTACCAGATCCACCAGAGGACGTGGCGCGATTGGCGCAGCGGCGAGGATCTTCCCTTGATCGCCTGAAAAAAAAGCAGGGCCGCAGCCCTGCTTCTTCATACGCTTCGCAAAAATCAGTGCGTCACGCGGGTGGTACGGCCGTTGGACAGCAGACGCACGCGTTCACCGATGCGGAAAGGTTCATCTGCATCCTGGGTGATGGCACGCAGCTCGCCGTTATCCAGGCGCACGGTGATTTCCAGGCCAGGACGGTTGTTCAGGTGGGCTTCAGCCTGGTTGCCTAGGACGCCACCCGCCAGCGCGCCGACGATACCGGCCGCCAGGGCACCATTGCCGCCGCCGATGTTGGAACCGGCCGCAATGCCGCCCAATGCTGCGCCGCCGAGGGTACCGACACCGCTCGAACCCTTGTCGATGGTGACGTTGCGGATCGACTCGACCACGCCCATGCGCACGGTCTGCTCACCCTGCGCCTGGCGGGTGTTGTAGACGCTGGCCGAGTTGGGGGTTACTGCGCAGCCGGCTACCAGGGAGCCCAGGGCTGCGATCACAATCAATTTCTTCATACTAAAAACTCCGACTGAGAACTGTTTGGCCCGTCTCCGGGCAGCGGGGGGATTCGAGCGTCCGCGCGAACGCAACATGATCGCGCATCCGGCGCGGAAGCACACATTCCTTTACATCTTAATACAAAGAGGCCGCGCGTCGACAATCGTTCCCGCAAGGACGTCTTCAGTAGGCGATGTGCCAACGCCGGTACAGGAAAGCCAGCACAAACAAGGGCCCGACCAGCAGAAAACGCAGGTCCTCGAAGAAGGATGGCTTTTTGCCTTCAATGCGGTGGCCGATGAACTGGCCGATCCAGGCCAGTACGAAAACCGTGGCCGATACCGGCAGGACCGCTCCCAAGGGCAGCCGCGCCAGCACCACCAGCATTACCGCCGACATGGCCAGCATGCCCACCGCAAAGGGCGGCGACAGGCGCAGATACCAAGCCAGCGTAGCGGCAGCCACCAGCAGGGCCACGGCTGGCGACACGATCCAGCACAGCCCCAGCAGCGAAAACACGATGGCCGGCACGCAGATGCAGTGGATCAGTTCATTCATCGGATGGCGATGGCTCTCGGCATAGCGGGCCAGCAGTACATCGATGCGGCGCGGTGAAACGGTGCTGTCCATGGTGAGCTCCCTGATCAATGGCCGGCCAGACGTTCAGCGGCCACCGGAAACGTCGATGAAAGTCCCCGTGGCGTAGGAAGATTCATCCGACAGCAGCCACAGGATGGCGTGAGCCACTTCCTCGGCAGTGCCGCCGCGCTTCATGGGGACGGCATCCTTGAGCCGGTCGACACGGCCCGCCTCGCCGCCGCTGGCGTGGATATCGGTATAGATCAGACCCGGACGCACGGCGTTGACGCGGATGCCCTCGCCCGCCACTTCCTTGGCCAGGCCGATGGTGAAGGCATCGATGGCCCCCTTGGAGGCGGCGTAGTCCACGTATTCACCGGGCCCACCCAGCTTGGCAGCCATCGACGACAGGTTGACGATGGCCCCGCCCTGCCCGCCGTGGCGGGTGGACATGCGCTTGACCGCCTCGCGCGCGCACAGCAGGCTGCCGGTGACGTTGGCGACCAGCACCCGGGTGATGCGTTCGGCGCTCATGGCGTCCAGGCGCGACTGGTGATCCAGGATGCCGGCATTGTTGACCAGGGCGGTGACTCGGCCCAGTTCCTGATCGGTGGTGGTGAAGAGGCGCAGCACGTCCTCCTCTTTGGAGACATCGCCGGCGACGGTAATGGCGCGGCCGCCCGCGGCACGGATCTGACCGGCCACCGACTCGGCGGCCTCGCGGTTGGAGACATAGTTGACGCACACGGCGTAGCCGCGCTGGCCCGCCAGCAACGCGGTGGCCGCGCCGATGCCACGGCTGCCGCCGGTGACGATGATGACCTTGTCTGTCATGTTCTGTATCCCTTGTGTGAATGGCCCGGCGCGTGACGCCTGGGCAGCTTACGCTAAGATGTGAATTCTTGTGCATTTTGCCGCAAGCCTGACGCTTCTGCAGCCGCGCCATTGTGCCCGGATGGCGAGGCCGATGGAGCTTGCTGAAATTCTTTTCATCCCGGCCATTTACATGCCTGCTCGCCGCTCCTTTGCCGCCTCCCCTTCGTCTGCCCATGATGCCGCCCGCGCTGCCGATACGGGCACTACTGATCCCTTGCTGGCCAGCTTTGCGCCGGTAGTGGCGCAGGATACGCGCATCCTGATCCTGGGCAGCCTGCCGGGAACGGCTTCGCTGGCGATCCGGCAGTATTACGGCCATCCGCGCAATGCCTTCTGGCGACTGGTGGGCGAAGTGATCGGGGTTGACCTTTACGCGATGGACTATGCCGCCAGGCTTGCCGCCTTGCTGCAGCATCGCATCGGCCTGTGGGACGTGATCGCCCAGGCCAGGCGCATCGGCAGTCTCGACAGCGAAATCCGGGATCACAGCGGCAATGATTTGCTGACGCTGATCGCCAGGCTGCCGGCATTGGAGACCATCGCTTTCAATGGCGGTACCGCCGGCAAGATCGGGATCAAGGCACTGGGCGCCAAGGCGGAAAACTATCGGGTGGTGGTGTTGCCGTCGAGCAGTCCGGCGCATGCGGCGTTGGCGTATGAGGACAAGCGTGCGCGCTGGCTGGCCGCACTGCGCTCATCATCGCCGCCGATGTCGCCTGCCGGGCCTCAAAGGTAATGATAGCGACAGGCAAAGCAGCTGAATGATGCGGTTGAGCCTCTTTCTTGTCCCGCGTTTGCCAATACTGGTGGTCGTGCGAGGCTGGCGCCCTGACTATGCTTCCTCGACTAGCGCTTATTACTCATCCAGCTTCTTTTCCTCGATCTTGGCGGCCCGAAGTTGGGCAATCGAGCGCTCCAGATGGGCGACGTTGGCAGGCGAGCGCGACAGATGAGCCGTTTCCATCGGGCTACTGAAGCAATCGTGCGAGACCAGCTCCCCATTGGGATCGTCGCCAGGCTGTCTTGGCTTCATTTTCTGAAGAACAGATAGTCATAAAATTCCCCCGACAACCCGCCATTGAAGATCAAATACTGCAACGCCTTCGCGAAAAACACGATGGCGCAGAAGACGATGGCCAGCTTCAGGCAGAGGATGAGGTTCTTGAGCATGGCGCAAGTGTAATGGAGCACCGGCCGCCAGCGCACCACCCCGACGGGAAACGCACAAAAAAAAACCGCCCGGCCACACGGCGGGCGGTGCACAGAGCAACGCTTGGGGCGGAATTCAGAACGCCGGCACCAGCGATCCCTTGAACTCGGTCTCGATGAACTTGCGCACTTCTTCCGACTGGTAGGCCTGCACCAGCTTCCTGGCCCAGGGCTTGTCCTTGTCCTCGACGCGGGTGGCGATGATGTTGGCGTAACGGCCGCGCGGATCTTCCACGGCGATGGTGTCCTTCTGCAGGGACAGACCGGCCTTGTAGGCGTAGTCATTGTTGATCGAGGCAGCCGCCAGGTCGTCCAGCGAGCGTGGCAGCTGCGCCGCATCCAGTTCGATCAGCTTGAGCTTGCGCGGGTTGTCGATGATGTCCAGCGGAGTGGCATTGACGCCGTTTTCGCCCACGCCCGGCTTGAGCTTGATGAGGCCGGCTTTCTGCAGCAGCAGGAGCGCACGGTTGCCGTTGGAGGGATCATTCTGGATGCCAACCTGCGCACCGTTGGGCAGTTGGTCCACCGACTTGAACTTGCGCGAGTAAATGCCCAGCGGGGCCGTGATGGTCAGGCCGACCGGCACGATCTTGTAGCCACGTGCTGCAATCTGGCTTTCCAGGTAGGGACGATGCTGGAAGGCATTGGCATCGAGGTCGCCGGAGGCCAGTGCCGCATTGGGCTGGAGGTAGTCACTGAAAACCACGGTCTGGATCTCCAGGCCGTCACGTGCGGCGACTTTCTTGACGACGTCGAAGATGGCTTCGGCACTGCCGACCGAGATACCGACCTTGATCTTGTTCTTGTCCTGTGCGCTGGCGCCGTGCGGCGCCAGGACCAGCGTCAGCGCAGCAGCGGCGGCGATGCGCTTGATGATTGCAGCCAATGGCATGGTAACTCCGGAAATGATGAGGTCCGCATCCTCACATACGCGCGCGCCCGGCAGAAGGAATGAATTCGCATGTCGATATGCGCAAAGCGTGCAGCGGCCACTGGCAGGCTCCCAAGGCAAGGTATCATTCGGCATCCGCAGGCCGCCTCCCCGGCTGCCGCGCCGTTTCATTCATATCATGCTCATCCGAAGAAAATCCATCGAAGCCCAGGCCAATACCAAGGCCGGCCCCAATCGTCGCCGTCACCAGTTGGAAGCCGACGCCAGCAAACCGCGCAAACCGAAATATGCCCCGGTCACGCTCTCCGAGCTGGAAGGCGTACGTTATCTGCATTTCGGCACCGAATGGGTACAGGGCGCGATGCGCATTCGCAAGCCCGACTGGATCGAGCTGGAGTACGCCCAGCAGATGATGGCCTGGATGCTCTTCAACCGCACGCCGCGCCATATCGTGCAACTCGGGCTCGGAACCGGCGCGCTGACCAAGTTCAGCTACCGGCAATTCCCGCAGGCACAAGTGACGGCGGTGGAGCTGAATCCGGCCGTCATCGCCATCTGCCACAGCATGTTCAAGCTGCCCGAGCCGGACGAACGGCTGATGCTCATCGAAAGCGATGCCATGGATTTCATCGTCCATGCTGCCACGCACGGCATCATCGATGCCCTGCAGGTCGATCTCTACGACGCCACCGCACGCGGGCCGGTGCTGGACACTCCCGAGTTTTACCAGGCCTGCTATGACAGTCTGGCACCGGGCGGCGTGATGACGGTCAATCTCTTTGGCGATCATCCGAGCTATGCCAAGAACCTGCGGGCCATGGAATATGCCTTCGATACCGTGGTGTCGCTGCCGGAAGTTCATGACGGCAACGTGGTGGCACTGGCCTTCAAGGGCGCGGTGACGTTCGATTTCCCCGAGTTGTATGCGCGTGCGGCACTCATCGAGAGCCAGACCAGGCTGCCGGCCAAGTCCTGGGTCAATGGCATCAAATCGGGGTTATAAGGCAAGCGATGTAAAAACGAGGCCAGGCGTGGCGTGGACGCCGAAGAGATAAAATATTTTCATCTTTTCTCAAAAAAAGCTTGCACCACCCCGACCTCCCTCCTATAATGCGCTCTCTCTTGCAGCACTGAGGCAACAACGAAGTGCAGCAACGGGGCGTTAGCTCAGCTGGTAGAGCAGCGGACTCTTAATCCGTAGGTCCACAGTTCGAATCTGTGACGCCCCACCAAAATTTCAAAAGGCCTCTCAACCCGAGGCCTTTTTCACTTCCCGGTTGGCCTGATCGTTTCAGGAACACCACGGGGCGTTAGCTCAGCTGGTAGAGCAGCGGACTCTTAATCCGTAGGTCCACAGTTCGAATCTGTGACGCCCCACCAAACTCAAAAGGCCTCGCTTCGCGAGGCCTTTTTCTTTTTCCAGCCGAACTGAATGCAGCGCCTCGGTTCACGCTATTCAGCTGCAGTCATCTCCCCGTCGGCACCCTCCTCATCTTTTTCGCCCAGGAAGGGCCAACCTGCTGAAATCTGGCAGCCATACGTAGCGTCGTATGGCTGCAGCATTCGATTCGATCAGCTTGACTGTGGCACGTAAAGCCGATCAACCATTGGGTAAAACGACCAGTGACGAAATCGTGTAAGACACCCATGCTGCAAAGATGAGATAGCAGCAGAACAACGATCCGCACAGGATCAAGCTACGTCTGTTCTCCCACCGGTGTCCGATCAGTGCCCAGGCTGCCAGCGGAAGCAAGATCGCAACCATGGGCAATGAGAACCTGTTTTCAACGGCGGAAATCGAGGTGACCGCACACCAGCCCAATACTGCCGCAAGAAGCAACGCCATGAACACAACGCTTGCCCTGGGCTTCGTACCACCGCGTTGCTCCCAGACACGGATATCTCTTGCCGCAGCAAAAAAACCGACAACGCCCCAGAACAAGACGGTTTGGGAATACAAGAAAAGCACTGGACGGTATTTCGGACGCAGGTCGTAGATGTAGCAAAACAGATAGTCGAAATCGAGCGCGCTGAAGAGATGCAAGAACATCGTGCGCACACCCAGCCACGGATGGAGGAAGTACCAGGACAGGTCGGGTACCGCGTTATTGAACCAGATATTCGGGTACACCATGGCTGGCGGTCCGTTCCCGGTCATGTTCGTTCCATATTTGATCATCAATATTCCTGACCTGATCTGAAACGAACCAAGCTTGAAGACCGGAAGGAACGTAAGCTCATCGAAAAAGTGATAGTTGATGATGATCTGCGGCAGCACTGCAAGGAAGAAACCCAGCAGCAAAGCTGCGCCGAAACGCAGGAGATGCCACCCGCGACCTTGACGTTCACTCCATGCGAACAAGCCAAGCAAGACCACGGGCATGGCCAGCCAATAAAGATTGGCCGGGCGCACCATGATGCCCAATCCGAGCAGCACGCCCATCAGGAATACCCGGGCTGCACTCAACCCTGACGATTGCATGTGGACGATCAACGCGGCGATAAAGATCAGAAGGCTTACGGACATGCCGTCGGACAGAGAAATGGCGAGATACGGATAAAGAAATACATTTGCTGTCAGAGCAAAGAAAACCAGATTTCCTACCCGCAGCGAAACCAGTTTTGTCAGGTTTCCCGATAACAGAATCACCGCCGAAAAATAGACTGCCAACTGCACCGCGAACAGCGCGATTCCCTGGTCAACTGCAAGCCAGCTGGCCGCGATATCAACAGCGGCAATGAACAAGGGATAAGCGTAAAGACGTAGCTTGCTCCATTCGTGCAGCGCAAAGCCGTGCTCGGCATAGAGTTGACCTATTTTTGTATAGGCGTAGGCATCGGCGCAATTGCAAGGATCGAAAATGGCGCGGTATTGCTGAGTGAAAGCAAAATAGGCAAACCCGATCGCCATGAGGAGCGCCGCAGACTTCAGCAACAGGATTTTGCTGGCAGAATTGTTTAACATCGATTTTGTATTTTTCCCAAAAGGTTCTGACGTTCCGTAAGCGCCGTTTTCAGTTCAGCGATACATGTCCGGGGATGCATATTGCCTGGTACCCATGGTCGAAGAGGTAATCGCGACTTGGGACGCCAACATCACCAGCAGCACCGACCAGACAAACCATTTCCGCAAGCGCATTGTCTTCCACGCATCCGGCAGAATGACATTGAATGCAATACTGCAATAGAAAAGCAATTGGAGCGGCAAAAAGAAGCGGGTCTCGACCGCGCCCGGAATGATCGCCATTACCGGCAATAAAATGATTCCAATCCAGATCCAAGGTGATTTCTCTTGAGTGATATGGGGCAGCATCCCATCTTCGGCACTCGCGTCCGGCGCAGCACGGCAATGAAGACGGTGGCTAAAAAAACCGTACAGCGCTGCCAATACCACCAAAAAATTCAAGAGGGAAATGATATTCCCTTCGCTCTTCGCATCTCTTACATAGACCTCGCCATCGCGAAGATCGAGGCCGTTGATAAAGTGGCGAACGTAGATCCCTGCAAACTCGACAGGATACTTTCGGACAATCGCGAAGTAGTTGCTCAACGCAATCTTGTCCTTGGCAATCATTTCCAGCTCGGCAATGCGCCGCCCCGCCGGGTCAACATAAAAACGCGATGGTGTAACAGAAGGATCGATTACCGTTTCATAGCGCTGCAAGGTGATCCCCCACATCAGCTGCAGCGCAAACAATGACTTGCCGCCGTTATCGGTCAACACCATCGGTGTGAAGGTTTTCTTGGAATGCAGATTGACCAGCGCCTGCGGCAAGCTCACCAGACTCACGCCGATAAAAAATGCAGAGAGCATCCAGGCCTTGGTTTTCATTCCCTCGTGGCGGAAGAACGCAAAGGGAATGGCCACAACGACACACAACATGGAAAACAGATAGATGGTACGTGTGTTGTAAGCCGCACCTATCATCATGCCGGCCATCACCAGGCTAAACAACTTGCGTTTGCCGAATTGATTTTTCGATGTTGCAAACACCAGCCAGCTGAGCCCGCCGAAGAGCAAGAGAATGGCGGGCAAATCCGCCAGCGGATAAACGATCACACCGGGAAACAAGAGTGCGACCAGAACAGGCACGACCATTCGCCTGTAGAAATTCACCCGGCCACCGACGATACGGATGTAGAACGCTGGGAGAATGATTGTCAGCGCAAAGCCATACACCAACGAAGTCAGGATGCGAAACGCCGGGAGGGCAGCCTCCGCGCCAATATGTTGAAACCATCTTGCCGGCAGCAAAAGCAGAGGCCAGAAGTATCCACGCGTTGTCGCAGGAAAATCAAAGAAAGTGGACGGATTCGCAAGCGCCCAATATTCTCCTGCATCGTAGGGGAAAACCCTGACATTCATGCTCCAATGAAGGAACAGGAACAAGATGGCCGCGAGCGCAAATGCCCACCACTCTTGATGGCGATCCAGTGCTTCATGGATCGCCGCGCATCGACGGCAATGCAGCGACGCAAAACGTCTACCCTCGTGAAATCGGCTCATTATCCCCCCGCAGACGTTGCTGCTCTTTTTTCATGTGGAATCAGCCCAACGGCATATCACGATGAAGCTGCCATCAGACAGTTCAACAGTGAATGCCGCATCAGCTCTCAACGCTTCAGGATGCTTCGGCTAAGCAGGAAGCTGACTGGCAATGTGAGAATGATCACCAGCAAGGGAGAAACACTTGGCGACAAACCCAGCGTTTCGACAAAGAACGCCAAAAGCACCGCACCCAAGCCGTATTGGACAACGTAGACCAATGGAAACCTGACGAACGTCCGCAATGAGACCGGTTTCTCAAAAACAAATAACGTGCTCAGGAAGTAAGCGAAAACGATCCCGCATACGTAAGAAACAAAATAGGCCACTTGATAAGCAATGACCAACTTCAACACGAGATACAAGACATAAGTCGCAAGCGTGTTGAGCCCGCCAGTGAAGAGGAAACGGAGAAACCGGTTCTGCCTGAGTGCGGAAAAACGCATCATCCGTTGCTGAGCAAAGCGAGGAATTCGTCGTAGTCACGGATGTAATCCGACGCATCGTAATAATCGGAAGCGAACACGAGCAGGATGGCATCTTCAGAGTACTTGTACTGTATGCCCCAGGTCATGGGCGGCAGATAGACCCCGGTAGCAGGCGAATCCAGCATCACCTCCTGGCGGGAGGTACCGTCATCGGCCACGACGGCACATCGTCCACGCACACAAATCAGAAATTGATGACATGACTTGTGCGCATGTTCGCCACGCGTCTTTTCGCTGGGAACATCAAATACCAGAAAATAACGTTTGGGAACAAATGGGATTTCCCGCTCAAACTCCCCGACCGACAAGTCGCCACGCAGATCCTTGACATGATTGAATCGGTGCAGCGTGACGCCTTTGACGTTGGTTGGCGTCACCGGGCCTTTGCTGACGACGCCGCCGCTGTCGCTTGACGTAACCTCCTCGACCGAATTGGCGTAACCAGTAATACGGGCAGGGTTGCCTACCACGATCGCGTAGGGGGGAACGGACTGTGTAACGACTGCACCTGCGCCAATCATTGCCGATCGTCCAATGACCAGCCCGGGCAAGATGGTCGCATTGGCCCCGATGGAGGCACCTTCGCAGACCAGCGTCTTCTCGAAAGACGCAGGATACTGCTTGCTTCGGGGCCTGAGATCATTGGTAAATGTCACATTCGGACCGACGAAGACATCGTTCTCCAGATGGACGCCATCCCATAACTGTACGCCGCATTTGATGGTGACCCTGTCGCCCACCACCACATCGTTTTCAACGAATACACCGTCGCAGATATTGCAGTCGCTACCAATGACAGCCTGCGGAAGGATGTGTGCAAATGCCCAGATCCTGGTGTTTTCTCCGATTTGAGCAGACTCGCACAACGCATTCGGGTGCACATAAAATGACATCAGTAATTCCTTTTATTTTTGGAGCGGACCGGCAGGGAATTTCAGATCACGCAAAACGATGGCCAGTGGACGCCGCTTGGTATTTTCGTAAGCGCGCCAGGCGTATGAGCCGACCAGCCCAAGGCCCAGTGTATTGGCTCCGCCAAAGAAGAGCACGATCAGCACCGTGGTTGCGTAGCCCGGGACATGCAGAAAACCCGATATCCGTGCAAACAGGACCACCAACCCCAGTGGAATCGATACCGCAAGTCCGGCGACGCCCAGTGCCAGCAACAGCTTGATGGGCAAATCGGTAAACGCGAAGATGCTGTCCATCAGATAGTTGATTTTTTTGGACAACGTCCATGCCGATACACCGTGCGACCGTTCGCGCCGGCTGTAAGAAATCTCCTTGCGCCTGAAGCCCAGCCAGAACAGCAATGCGATCAGTGATGTGTTCGATTCTTCGCATGAGAGCAAACAATCCCTGAATGCGCGGTTGCATCCAAACACATCCACTCCCCCGGCCGGCATTTGCGAAACCACGAACTTGCGATAAATCGACCAGAAAAGGTTGGCAGACAGCCGATTGCGCAGTGGATCAGCCCGCCCCTCCCTGGTGCCGACAACCACATCAAACTCGTCGCCACGCATGATCTCGAAGAACTGCAACACCAGCTCGGGCGGCTCCTGCAGGTCGGCTGCCATGACGGCAAAATATTCCCCAGAGGCTTTTTGCAAGCCCACCCGGATCGCCGAAAAGGAGCCGAAATTGCGCGAAAGCAGAATCAGCTGGGATGCAAAAATTTGCGAAGGCAAAAGGGATTGCAGCAGTTCAGCAGAGCGATCAGGACTGCCGTCGACGACAAATACCACTTCCATCTTGCCATCCAGTTGTCGGTTCAATGAATCGACAACTTTCACCAGTTCTGGAATCGATTTTTCGTTTTTATATACCGGAATAATGAGTGAAAACATCACGCTTCCCACTGATTGACGTGCTGCGATACCCATTCCACTTCTTCGTCAGTCATTTCAGGGAAGCACGGCAAGGTCAACACTTCATTGCACGCGGACTCGGTAACGGGAAGAATATCAGCGGCGAAGCGTCCGTTGAACATTTCCTGGCGATGATCGGGCACGGGAAAATGAATATCATGGGGCACCTGCATCGTGCGCAAATGCGCTGACAGGGAATCGCGCTGTCCGCAGCGGATGACATACAAGTGGCCAACATGATCCGGGCCGCAAGGAGCCGGCAGCGTGATCTGCGGATGACGGAGAAGCTTGCCGTACAAATCAAAAATGGCCCTGCGGCGGGCATTCCAACGGTCAAGATACGGCAGTTTGACTCTGAGGATAGCTGCCTGTACTTCGTCCAGACGACTATTTCTGCCACCGATCACCGTGGAACGATACTTTTGTGTCCAACCGTACTGCCGCAGTTGCTTGGCGCGTTCCGCGACATCCGGGGCGTTCATGGTCAAGGCACCACCGTCACCCAACGCACCGAGATTTTTGGTCGGGTAGAAACTGAACGTCGCCAGATCACCCCATGATCCTGCTTTTTTTCCATCTCGCACAGCGCCGTGCGCCTGTGCGCAATCTTCGATGAGCTTGACACCCTGGTCTCTTGCGAGGCGCGAAATTTCTTCGATGTTGGCCAACCGCCCATACAAGTGGGTCACGATGATGGCACTGATGCTGGAGGCCTGCAGTGCGCGTTCCAAAGCCAGGACGTCCATATTCAAACTGAAAGCATCCACATCGACATAAACGGGTACGGCCCCTATCGCATTGACGGCAAAGGTGCCATAGCCCCCCGCGTTGGCGACCAAGGCAACGCGGTCGCCCGCCTCAACGCCTGCCGTCCGCAGCGCCAGCTCCAGGGCGTCAGTGCCGTTGGCCACACCGAGTGCATACTCCGTTCCGCAATATGCGGCGAACTCTCGCTCGAACGCAGTGACCTCTGCCCCCAGCACATACCAGCCACGTGCCAAAAAATCCTGGAAAACCTTGCTGATTTCAGGCTCAAGCGGCTCGTTGTGCCGGAATAAATCGTTGATTGCTTTTAGCGGTTTCATTCGTTGTCCAAAAAATGAATGTTTGCTCATCCGCGCAAACATGCATAGATAAGTCTTCATCTGGGCTGACGCCAGCCGAATTCTATCGCGTCATCACTGTGATGAATAAAAATTGTCTGTTGGCCATTGCCAACGCCTTGCTCTGGCGAAGAATTCGCAGGCAAGACAAGAAAAATGAGTGACTTTCCCCCGGCACGGTTTGAGAAGCTTTGGAATTCCCGCCTCTTCTTGCGTTTTGACAATGTCTCGTAGATGACAAGTATAATTCAGCGCCCCCCTTATAAGGCTCACTCTCTTGCAGTGAAGCGACTGATAACTCGCGGATTTCGATCGGACAATAATGAAAAATGTTTCCCCGACGCATGATCAGGGCCAATCCCGGCTTCTATCCATATTTTGCTCGCTGCTGATTGCCGGCGGCTTGGTTTTCGTATTGCTTGCAGGTTTCGGTGCCTACTGGGGTAACGATGACGCCGGCATGGCCATGATCGCCCATGGCTACGGAATTGCTGCATTCGGCTCACCCAATATTGTATTTTCCAATGTGCTCTGGGGGCATTTCGTCAGAGCAATACCATCAATCGATGGCCTTGACGGCTATTCTGTTGCCATGATCGGGGTGCTATTCGTGGTCACGGCGACGACGATCTACGGATTGCGTGAGCTGAAGACGAGCATCACCTTATGTACGCTGATTGCGGCGTTCCTGTTCGTGCGTCCTGTGCTTTTCCCGCAATTCACGATCAACGCCGGCCTGCTCGGTATTGCGGGCGTCATTTGCCTGTTGGTCTTCATTCGGGAGCGCAGCAGAGCGATCCTCTTGCTGGGCGCGGTGCTACTGTTTACCGGTTACCTGATACGCAGCCGCGAAGTGTTGTTTGTACTGCTGGTTTCGGCACCTCTCGTTCCATGGCGCAACCTGATCCAGGACCGAGTTGCCAAATTCGTGATCGGGGCCTTTTTTGCGGCCGTTCTGATCGCCGCGCTTGTCGACTACCAAGCCTACCAAGCGGCCAGTTGGGCGACATTCAATGAAACCAGCAAAGTTATCTCTCCCATTGTCGATTTCGGTGCAGGTGCTCTGCTCAGGCAGCATCCAGCCATCCTGCAAGCTCATGGTTACTCAACCAATGATATTGACTTGCTGATCAACTGGTTCTTCGTCGATCTCAATATTCTCGACGTGAACAAGCTCAAGCAAATGCTGGCCGAACTGGGTCCCTTGCCAACGCAAGCCAACTCCTTGTCAAACGCGATGACTGGAATCAGATTTCTCTGGAACAAGGAGTTGATTGCTCCGATGCTGGCCGCGTTGTTCATGTTGTTTGTCCTGCCCAGCCGTCGGGTATTCATCAGCTGGATCATCTTTTTGGCCGGGATTTTCACATTGGGTCTGATGGGCCGACCGGGGATCTTGCACGTTTATATTCCTTTGGCAGGCCTGCTGTTGACGGCTCCATTCCTGATTGGCCCCGTGCCCCCACGCCGTGCACGCATGGCGATAATCGGGCTGGCTGTAGTGCTCATCCCTTACACCATCAACCTTTGCATCGAAGCCAATACCGCAAAGTCAACCGTTGCCCGGATCCAAAAAGATTTGACCGAATTCCCCTCCACGACCGTCGTCAATTGGGCCAGCAGCTTCCCGTTTCAAGCAGCCTATCCATTCTTGGGACGACACAAGGCTGACATGCCTTTCAGGCTGTACAGCCTGGGCGGGTTGGCTCAGGCCCCTTACATGAACACCTTTGTTGATCAGAGCAAGCGCCAAGGCGTTCCAGATCTGCTTGCGAGTGAATCAGGCATGAAGTTCATTGCCATTGCACCCTATTTCGATCTTCTGGCCAAATATTGCGAGGAGCATCTGCACGGAGATCTGCAAGAAATCTCAGTTCATAAATATGGTGATGTAGAAGTCAGTCAACGCCGTTGCAACGTTCGCTCCAAGTCGTGATCTCGGACCCAAAGCAGCACTACCGTGCCGATAACCATCGCATCCTGCGCACCGCACAAACTCCACAAGTTCATGCGCAGGAAAAGCATCAGCCGGTTTGCTGAGTAGTCATTGAAAACGAATGGTCCCAACAATGAAAAGCACCACAGCCGATCGTGGTGCTTTTTCGTTTCTGCGGCATTGTGTGAAGTTGTTGTATCAGCCCTCGAAAGGATCGCGCCCCTGGCGTTCAGGCTCATTGTCTTGCACGTCCTGCCCTGCCGACTGCCCCTTCGAAAGAACTGGCTCACTCCTTGCCATACCCGCTTACGACCGGTGTCAACTCCGAAGCAGCTGCGCTGTCCGCCGCTATCGCATTGACCTTGCGCTGCCGTCCTGGCCGGATACGCCTGGCCTCGGTCGCTGCTGGCAGATCGCGCTTCTTCTTCCCCGTCTTGGCCATCTGCGACAAGCCCGACAAGAGCTGAACCAGGGAACTGCGCAGCACCGGATCCACGGCGCGATAGCAGGCAATCAGCTCGCTCTCCTGCTGGGTCGGCGTACTGCCGCGCACACCGGTCAGCACATAGGTAATATCGATCCCGATCTCCCCCAGGCCGTGCAGGTAATAAGCGTCCGGCGCGGTCTCGCCGATCTCGTACTTGATTTGGGTACGTGCCGTGATATCGAGCTGGTCCGCTACCGATTTCTGGGTATGACCGCAGCGGCCACGCTCTTGCGCAAGGCGATCGCCAAGTACTGTCAAAAATTCACTCTTATTCGATGACATATGAAAAGGACCTCTCCTAGAATGTTGCTTTCAGCTCAACAGCGAGGAGACATCTTATGGCACCCAAGCAACAAAACGAACGCAAGCCCGCAAAAGGAACGACGCGTCTGGTGAATTTTCGATTAAATGAGGCGGAATTCGAGGAAGCTGACCTGTTGGCACAACAAACCTACCGCTCGCGCGCTCTTTTCATTCGCACGATGTATTTGCTGGGACTGCAGACGTATCGCCGCCAGCATCCTGTCGACTGAGATCGCGCACACGCATTCGCTTGACCAGGATGACGATGAACGGCGCGGCTGAACGGGTCAGATGAGGCCGTGGCGCAGCAGGAACTCCCTGGCTGCCTGCATCACCTGATCCGCTTGCTCGCGGTGCGGGACATGGCCACATTGCGCCAGCAGCCGCGACTCGCCCTGCCCCGGGAACGCTGCGGGCAGGCTGGCAATCATGCGCGGATGCGTGAGACTGCCAAACTCATCCAGATCGCCATGCAGCGCCAGCACCGGACAGCGCAGCCGCTCCAGCATGGGGGCCAGCGACCAGTGCGCAAAGGACGGCGAGAGCCAAGTGTCGATCCACGCCGAGAGCACCCAGCGCGCCTGTTGCAGGTCGTTGCCGTGGTACTTCGCCAGGCGCGCGAGTTGTACCGGATCGGCAAAGCGGGTTCGCGCCTCCTGAATGCCCTGCAAGGTCCGCTCCTCCACGAAGGCTTGTGCCGATTCGGTGATGACGGCCAGCACTCGCTGCGGCCACTGTGCCGCCGCCGACACGGCCATGCCACCGCCGACGCTGTGGCCAAACAGGATCACCTTGTCCACTGCGAAATGCTGCAGGACCGCGGACAGCGACGTGGGCGCTTCAGCAGAGATGAAATCCAGCGCCAGTCCATCCGTCCTCGCCGAGGACTGTCCGAAGCCGGCCCGATCATAGGCAATGACGGGAAGTCCGGTCTGCGCCGCCAGCCGGGCAGGAAAGTCGCGCCACAAGGCGACCGACCCCAGCGAGTCGTGCAACAGCACAATCGGCGTGCGTGCCTCGGGCGAACCGCCCCACACGCTGGCATACAGGGTTCCGCCCTCGGTCTCGATATACGCGTCCTGCCGTTCGGACATGCTCGCTCCTCTGCTTGGGTACTGACGCATTGCGTCCGGCCGCCGCCCCCCCTACCTGCACACGGCACCTAAAGGGGCAAACGGCAAATAAAAAGGCGCACCGGGGGGTGCGCCTGAATCAGCCTTCAAGGGGGTATGGCTCCCCCGCAATATACCGGACACGCTATCAGCTTGCGCGACGTGCGAGCCCCAGTATCACGCCAGGCGCATGGCTGATGCTGCTCGCTTGCAGCCCTCAGTGATGCGCACCGCCGCCCAGATAGGCGGCCTTGACCGCCGGGTCGTTCTGCAGCTTGTCGGCGGGTCCGTGTACGGAGATCTTGCCATTCTCCAACACATAGCCGTAGTCCGCAACATTGAGCGCGGCAGCGGCGAACTGCTCCACCAGCAGCATGGTCACGCCCTGCTCCTTGAGCCGCACGATGATGCGGAAGACCTCATCCACCAGGATCGGCGCCAGCCCCATCGAAGGCTCGTCCAGCAGGATCACTTCGGGGTTCAACATCACCGCGCGCGCCATGGCCAGCATCTGCTGCTCGCCACCCGACAGGGTACCGGCCAGCTGCGTCTGCCGCTCCTTCAGGCGCGGGAACAGCTCCAGGGCGCGTTCCAGGTCGTGCGCGATATCGCCCTTGGGGCGGGCCCGCGTAAAGCGCGGGAAAGCGCCCAGCAGCAGGTTGTCGGTCACGCTCATGGTGGCGAAGACGCGCCGGCCTTCCGGCGAATGCGCCAGGCCGTAGCGCGCGATGCGGTGCGAGTCCAGGCCGGTGATGTTCTTGCCGCCGAGCGTGACTTCCCCGCCCTTCGGTTTGATCATGCCGGAAATGGCGCGCATGGTGGTGGTCTTGCCGGCACCGTTGGAACCGATCAGGGTCACCACCTTGCCCTTGGGGACGTCCATCGAAATGCCATGCAGCACCTCGACCTTGCCGTAAGCGGCGTGCAGATTGGAAATGGTCAGCATGTTCAGGCTCCCGCGGGGCTGGGTGGGTTGTCGTGGGCATCGCCTGCGCCACTGCCGAGGTAGGCTTCGATGACCTTGGGGTCAGCCTGGACCTGGGCCGGCTTGCCTTCGGCGATCTTCTGGCCGAAGTCGAGCACGGTGACGGTATCGCAGATCGACATGACCACGTCCATGTGGTGTTCGATCAGGATGATGGTGATGCCGGCTTCGCGGATCTTGCGGATGATGGCGACGAGCTCCTTGATGTCCGGTGCCGTCAGGCCAGCGGCCGGTTCATCGAGCAGCAGCAGGCTGGGGTTCAGGCCCAGCGCACGGCCGATTTCCAGCAGGCGCTGCTTGCCGTAGGGCAGGTTGCGCGCCTCCTCGTTGGCCAGGTTGGCCAAGCCGACAAATTCCAGGATCGCAGCGGCGCGTTCCCGTGCGGCTTGCTCTTCGCGCACGTAGCGCGGCGTATTGACCATCACGTCGACCACGTTGCTGTTGAAGGTGTGGTGCAGGCCCACCAGCACGTTTTCAGTGGCCGTCATTTCACCGAACAGCTGCACGTTCTGGAAAGTGCGCGCCACGCCGCCCAGGGCGATGGTCGAAGGCGTATTGCCGGAGATCGGGCGACCGTCGTATTCCACCACGCCATCGGTAGGACGATAGATGCCGGTCAACACGTTCATCATGGTGCTCTTGCCCGAGCCGTTCGGGCCGATCAGGCCGTGCACGGTGCCTTTACGCACATCCAGGTCAACCCGGTTCAAGGCCTTCAGGCCACCGAACTGCATCAGGATCTGGTTGACCTTCAGCAGCGTTGCGCCCTCGTCCTTGACGGAGTCGGTGGTGATGACGGCGCGCTCCTTGTCACCGGCGATCTGCTGGGCCACGGGCACGTGCTTGGTCAGCATGCGGCCGAACAGGTTGCGGCAGAAGCCGACGATGCCGTCCTGCAGGTAATACACGACGAACAGCGTCATCAGACCGAAGATGGTCAGGCGCCAGTCGGTGATGTTTTCCAGCTTGTAGGAGAAGGCGGCCATGGCGATGGTCGCCACCACCGGCACCGCGATGCCGCGCGCGGTCTTGGTCCCCTTGGCCAGCTGCACGCCGGCGCCGATCACCACGATCACGGCCAATACGGTGGCGATCTGGCGGAACAGCGCGATGTCCGACAGCAGGCTGGGCAGCATCACCACGATCAATGCGCCGATCAGCGAACCGATGCGCGACTTGCGGCCACCCATGATCACCGCCAGCAGGAACAGGATGGTCAGTTCGAAGTTGTAGGTATTGGGCGAGATGTACTCTTCCGAATACGCATACAAAGCGCCCGACAACCCGGCCAGCGCCGCACTGATGATGAAGGCATAGACCTTGTAGCGATACACCGACACGCCCATGCAGTCCGAGGCGATCGGACTGTCGCGCAACGCCTGGAAGGCACGGCCCAGGTTGGACTTGAGGATGCGATGCACCACCAGCATGGAGATCACCATCAGGATCGCCACCAAGTAGAAGAACTGCACTTCGTTCATCTTCTCGCCACCCAGCATCGGCTTGGCGACCTTGATCCCGAGCGGGCCTTCGGTGAGGAAGGTCATCTCGTTGATCAGGATCTGGATGATGGTCCCGAAGGCCAGCGTCACCATGGCCAGGTAAGGACCGGTCACGCGCAGCGCCGGCAGCGCCAGGATGGCACCGAAGACGGCAGTCACGGCAATGGCCGCCGGAATCGTCACGAAGATCGGCAGGCCCAGCTTGAAGAACAACACGCCGGCCGCGTAGGAGCCGATGCCGAACAGGCCCGCATGGCCCAGCGAGACCTGGCCGGTGTAGCCGACCACGATATCGAGCCCGAACAGCAGGATGGCGTAGATGAGGATGGTTTCGATCAGGTGCAGGTAATACGGGTTGTGCACCACCATGGGAATGCCGCCCAGCGCGGCGATGCCCAGCAAGGACAGCAGCAGGATTTTCTTGTTCATGGTGTCAGACCTTCTTGATCGCAGTTTTGCCGAAGAGGCCCGCAGGTTTCACCGCCAGCACCAGCAGCAGCAGCACCAGTCCCGGTACTTCCTTGTAGCCGGTCGAGATATAGAAACCGGTCACGGTTTCAGCCACGCCGAGGATCAGGCCGCCGACGATGGCGCCCATGCCCGAGGTCAGGCCACCAATGATGGCCACCGCGAAGGCTTTCAGCCCCAGTGCCGCGCCCATGGTGGCGCCGGTCAGCGTCAGCGGCGCCACCAGCACGCCAGCGAAGGCGGCGGTGGCCGAAGACAGGGCATATGAAAAAGTGATCACCATGCTGGTATTGATGCCCATCAACCCCGCCGCATCGCGGTCGTTGGAGGTGGCCACTACGGCCTTGCCGTAGATCGACTTGCGATTGAACAATTCGACCGCCGCCATGATGAGCAAGGCACCGATCACCACCAGCACCTGCATCGGCTGCACGTTGGCACCGAAGACCTGGAAGGGTGTGCCGGAGATGGGCGACGGGAACGGCAGGTCGTCCTTGCCCCAGATGTTCTCGGCGACGTTCTTGAAGATGATGGCCAGCGCGATGGTGGACATGATCCAGCCGAATTCGGACTTGATCTTGATGGCCGGACGCACGCCGATCCATTCCACGAACATGCCCTGCAGGGCACCGAAGACCAGCACGATGGGGATCATCAGCCAGTAGTTGAGATAAGGCCCGCCGTGGATGTTGCCTACCACGGAGAGCCCGACCAGCGCGCCCAGCATCAGGGCTTCACCCTGGCCGAAATTGAGCGTGCCGGACGTGGCAAAGGTCAGTTGGTAACCGAAGGCGATCACGGCATAGATCATGCCCAGCGCGATCCCGGAGAAGACCAGTTGTAAGAGGATGTCCATTGTATTTCCCAAGAAGCGGCTACCGCCGGGTGGCGGCGTAGAGCTGCAACGATCCCGCGGCGACCGCCCCCGGCGCCGTTAGAAATTCGTCAACAGATCGTGTGAAAAAGGCCAGCCCCCGGATCGCAAGGACTGGCCTCTTCGACTGCGTTACGTGAAGTGAAGCGAGTCGGTTCTTATTTGCCGAGGATGACGCGGCCGTTCTTGACCTCGCCCATCACGACCATGCCAGGCTTGATGGCTTCGTGATCGTCATGGGTGAACGGCTTGTCATAAGTGGTCACCACGCCTTCGACCTTGGTGTTCAGGTTTTCCAGCGCGGCGCGAACCTTGTCGCCATCAGTGGTGCCAGCCTGCTTGATGGCAGCGGCCAGCAGCAGGATGGAGTCATAGCCCTGGGCAGCCGAGACGGCCGAAGGCATGCGGTCAACCTTGTAGGCCTTCTGGTAAGCCTCGATGAAGGCCTTGCGCTTGGGCGTGTTGCCGTCCTGGATGAAGGTTTGCGGCATGCGGGCACCGTTGCCGTTCTTGCCGGAGTTGTCGATGAAGTTGCCCATCGACAGCGGCCAGCTGCCGATGATGGGCACTTGCCAGTTCAGCTTTTCCATGCCGTTGGCGATCTGCGCCAGTTCCGGGCCGATGCCGTAGGTCAGCACGGCTTGCGCGCCGCCCTGCTTGGACTTGAGCAGCTGGGCTGTCATGTCCACGTCCTTGATGTTGTACTTTTCGACGGCCACCGGGGTGACCTTCTTGTCGGCCAGCACTTTTTCCAGGTCTTCACGGCCGAGCTGGCCGTAGTTGGTGGAGTCGGCCAGGATGGCGACCTTGGTGAACTTCTGCTTGTCGACCGCTTCATCGGCGATCATCTTGGCCTGGATCTTGTCAGCGGCCGAGGTGCGGAAGATGTAGTTGTCCTTTTCCTTCTCGAACTGCTTGGTGATCACGGTGCCGGTCGCCACGTTGTTGATCACCGGGATCTTGGCTTCCTGGTAGAAGCGCTGCGAGGCCAGGGCCACGCCGGTGTTGATGAAACCGACGGTGGCAACCACCTTTTCCTTGTTGATCAGTTCCTGGGCGATCTGCACGCCGCGTTCGTTCTTGGCTTCATCGTCGCGCTCGACCAGCTGGATCTGCCGGCCCAGCACGCCGCCAGCGGCATTGATCTCGGCCACGGCCAGCTTGACGCCATCACGCATGGACACGCCCATCGGGGCAGAGCCACCGGTGTAAGGGCCGGAAACGCCGATCTTGATCGGATCCGCAGCCTGCGAAGTGAGCGCCAGGCTCATCAGGGCAGCGGCAACAAAGGCTTGGGTCTTGTAGCTCATGTCATCCTCCAGAATGTAATTGTTGGCTAGCACGCGAGCGGGCGTAGCGCTTTTGGAACCCGCTCCGTGTGAACGAATTCTCCGCTCCCCTTCGCTCTGTGGCGAATGCTTGCGGGAGTGTCGGGCCGATTCTGTCCCAGTTTCCTTGCGCCAAACTTACAGGCTTGTCAGGAGCTGTCGCAGCTTCTCAGGCAGTGCAGTGGATTTCTCTTTCTTGAAATCGACCCAGACGATTTTTGCGGCACCGTCAGCATAAATGATCTGTTCATCGGCAGCGTCGCGGATGACATACGTAGTTTCCACACTCGTGCGCCCCAGGTGCCCCGCGCCCATCTGCACCAGGATGCTGGCGGGATACTTCATCTGGCGGCGGAAATTGCAGTGCGCATTGACGATCACCGGGCCCTCCTCGCCTGCGATGGTGGGCCCGAACACCTCTTCCAGCCACTCGATGCGGCACTGCTCCATGAAGCGGAAATAGAGCGTGTTGTTGACGTGGCCGAAGGCGTCCATGTCGCCCCAGCGAATGCGTTGCTGCGAGACGTACAGAGGCTTGGTGGCGGCGGCTTCGTGACTGCTCATCGTGGGTCCTTTTCCGGTTTGATTCATCAATGAATGTAATTTTTTTCATGCGCGACGCGCGAGATCTGTCGCATTTACGACGCAGCCGTGCCCCGCATCCGCTGGGGCTTTCTGCTTCACTACCGAGTCACCCTGCTCGCCAACGCGCCCTCACCGCAGCGACCGCGCATAACACAGGGTTATCAGGTCACGCCAATACGGTATGAGCCTCGCGCAGAAAATCCCATAAAATACGGCACCTCCGGCAAGCTTCCGGCGCGGGGCGATTTTCCCGCAGGACAGTCCGCTTGCAGTGCATTGTTTCAGATATGAACGCTAGAAGTTGAATAAAAAAACAGCGAAATGGCCGTTCCCTCTAGCGTTCCTTCGAAAAATACTTAACAATAGCACGATCGTTCGAAAAACAGGCAGTTCACATAACACGGGACACCCATGACTTCTTCTCAAGACTTGCTCGCACAATACGGCCCTCGCGAATCGATGGAATATGACGTCGTCGTCATCGGCGGCGGGCCCGCTGGTTTGTCGGCAGCGATTCGCCTCAAGCAGCTGGCTGCGCAACAGAACCGGGAAGTCTCGGTCTGCGTGCTGGAAAAAGGCAGCGAGGTCGGTGCCCACATCCTCTCCGGCGCGGTGATGGACCCGCGTGCATTGACCGAACTGATCCCCGACTGGAAGGAACAAGGCGCGCCCCTGAACATGCCGGTGACCGAGGACCGCTTCCTGTTCCTCTCCGAGAACAAGGCCTACAAGACCCCCAACTGGCTGCTGCCGACCTGCTTCCAGAATCATGGCAACTACGTGATCTCGCTGTCCAATGTCACCCGCTGGCTGGGCCAGCAGGCCGAGGCGCTGGGCGTGGAGATCTTCCCCGGCTTCCCGGCGGCCGAAGTGCTGTATCACGAGGACGGCTCGGTCAAGGGCGTGGCGACCGGCAACCTGGGCATCAACAAGGAAGGCGAACCCACCGGAGACTTCCAGCTGGGCATGGAGCTGCACGCGAAATACACCTTCTTCGCCGAAGGGGCGCGCGGCCACCTGGGCAAGCAGTTGATCGCCAAGTACAAGCTCGATGCCGGACGCGATCCGCAGACCTACGCCATCGGCATCAAGGAACTGTGGGAAGTGAAGCCCGAAGTGCACCAGCCCGGCCTGGTGGTTCACACCGCCGGCTGGCCGCTGGCTAATGACACCTACGGCGGCTCCTTCCTGTATCACCTGGAAAACAACCAGGTCGCCGTCGGCTACGTCGTAGGACTGGCCTACCAGAATCCGTATCTTTCGCCCTTCGAGGAATTCCAGCGCTACAAGACCCATCCGGAGATCCGCAAGTTCTTCGAAGGCGGCAAGCGCATCTCTTACGGCGCACGTGCCATCACGGCCGGTGGCGTGCAATCGCTGCCCAAGCTGGTCTTCCCCGGTGGCGCCCTGCTGGGTTGCGATGCGGGCTTCCTCAATGCCTCGCGCATCAAGGGCAGCCATGCCGCCATCAAGAGCGGCATGCTGGCCGCAGATGCCGCCTTCGCGGCGCTGGGCGAGAACCGCCAGTCCGATGAGCTGGCGGCTTACCCGGCAGCCTTCGAGGCTTCCTGGCTGAAGGAAGAACTGCACAAGGCACGCAATTTCAAGCCGTCGATGAGCAAGGGATTGATCACCGGTACCCTGCTGGTCGGCATCGACCAGGTGCTCTTCGGGGGCAAGGCGCCGTGGACGCTGCGCCATACCCACGCCGACCACGAATGCCTGCGCCCGGCTTCGGACTTCGCGCCGATCGCCTATCCCAAGCCGGATGGCAAGCTGACCTTTGACCGCCTGTCTTCGGTCTTCATCTCCAATACCAACCACGGTGAAGACCAGCCCGCGCACCTGACGCTGAAGGACAAGAATGTTCCGGTGCAGGTGAATCTGGCCAAGTACGCCGGCCCGGAATCGCGCTACTGCCCGGCCGGGGTGTATGAATTCGTCAAGAACGAGGACAATTCCGATCGCCTGCAGATCAACGCGCAGAACTGCGTGCACTGCAAGACCTGCGACATCAAGGACCCGACACAGAATATCGTGTGGGTCACCCCGGAAGGCGGCGGCGGGCCGAACTACTCGGGCATGTAAGCGCCCTTCCCTGTCTCGCAAAAACGAAAGCCGCATCCTTGTCAGGGATGCGGCTTTTTTCGTTGGGTCAGCACAGTTCTCAGATGCCGGCCGGGCGTTCGGGCGGGGTCCAGCTGCCATTGATTATCTTCTCCAGCCAGAACACCCCGATCACGGTCTTCACATCCGTGATCTGGCCATTGCGTACCTGTTCCAGCAGCTCGGCCAACGGGGCCTTGTAGATGTCGAGGAATTCACCTTCATCCAACTCCCGCTCGCCCTCTTTCAAGCCACGCGCCAGATACAGCACCAGATGTTCATCCGAATAGGCGATGGCATTGTGAATGGTGCACACGTACTGCCATTCGGTGGCGGTATAACCGGTCTCTTCCTTCAGTTCACGCTTGGCGCAGTCCAGCGTATCCTCGCCCGGATCGATCTTCCCGGCCGGGAATTCGATGAAGACCCGGTGCAGCGGATAGCGGAACTGGCGCTCCATCAACACGCTGCCGTCCTCGAACAGTGGCAGCACCGTGACTGCACCGGGGTGCTTGATGTATTCGCGGCTGGTTTCCTTGCCGTCCGGGAGCACGATGGTGTCCTTTTGGACCTTGAGGAAATGGCCGTCGTAAACCTGGCGAGTGTCTTTCTGCGTCTCTTTGAGATGGGCGTCCATGATATGTGCGAGGGGATGAGGTTGGAGAAGAAAAACGACCGGCCGCGCCCGACCGGCACGCACCAAGAAAAAAGGCGTCAGTCAGTGACCGACGCCTCTTGCAGGCTGCTTCAGGCGTGCTGCTTGCGCAGGTATCGCATCACATAGCCAGGATAGGCCAGCACCAGGAACAGACAAGCGGTGATGGCATAGAATTCCCAGCCCTGCGAAAAGACGTTGCCGATGCCGCTTTCCAGCAGATGGGCAGCGACGCCGACCAGGAAATACAGCACCACCAGTTCCAGCAGCCGCAGCCAGATCGGCTTGACCCAGGCGGCGTCCTTGTTCAGCGGAATCAGGCCGAACAATTGCTGGTTGAAGAAAGGCAAATTGGCCGCCAGGGCGGCCAACAGGATGACGATCCAGCTGAACAGGGAAACGTTCATTTCCCTGTTTCCTTACGCCACGACCTTGCTGAGGAAGGTCGCCAGGGTGCTGACGATGGCGTTGGTGCAGGCATCCATCAGGTGCCCCGGCCACAGGCCGATGGCCAGGGCGGCGATACCGTTCAAGCTCAGCACGACACGCATTTCAGGCGTAGCGACGATCTTGCTGGTGTCGGTGGGCTCGTCGAAATACATCACCTTGACCACGCGGATGTAGTAGAAGGCACCGATCAGCGAGAAGACCACGGCCAGCACCGGCAGCCAGATCTGGCCAGTGGCCATGGCGGCCTGCAGCACCGACAGCTTGGCGTAGAAGCCCACCAGCGGGGGAATACCGGCCAGCGAGAACATCATGATCATCATCACGGCGGCGAACCACGGGCTACGCTGGTTCAGGCCCTTGAAGTCGTCCAGGGTGTCAGCTTCGAAGCCCGAGCGCGACAGCAGGATGATGACGCCGAAGGAACCCAGGGTAGTGATCACATAGGTCACCGCGTAGAACAGCGAAGAGCTGTAGGCGTTGACGGCCGAGAACAGGTTGCCGTCTACCACGCCCGACAGCATGCCCAAGAGCATGAAGCCCATGTGCGAGATGGTCGAGTAGGCCAGCATGCGCTTGATGTTGGTCTGTGCGATAGCGGTGACGTTGCCCAGGATGATGGACAGCACGGCCAGCACCATCAGCATCTGCTGCCAGTCCACGGCCAGCGGCAGCATGCCTTCGACCAGCAGACGGAAGGTGATGGCGAAGGTCGCCAGCTTCGGTGCGGCACCCAGCAGCAAGGTCACCGGGGTGGGCGAACCTTGGTAGACGTCAGGCACCCACATGTGGAAGGGCACGGCACCCAGCTTGAAGGCCAGGCCAGCCACCACGAACACGATGCCGAACACCAGCGGGGTGCGGTCAACGGTACCGGAGACGATGGCGCGGAAGACTTCGTTCAGCTCCAGTGCACCGCCGGTCGCACCGTACAGCATCGACATGCCGTACAGCAGGAAGCCGGAGGCCAGTGCGCCCAGGATGAAGTACTTCATGCCGGCTTCGGTCGAAGCGGCGTGGTCACGGCGCAGGGCCACCAGGGCGTACAGCGACAGCGACATCAGTTCCAGGCCCAGGTAGATGGACAGGAAGCTGTTGCCGGAGATCATGACCATCTGGCCCAGCAGCGCGAACAGCGCCAGGGCGTAATATTCGCCGCCCAGGGGACCACCGGTGATGCCGCGAGCAGTGTTGTACTGGCGCGAGTAGATGAGCGTGACGCCCACACCCAGGTAGGTGAACAGCTTCAACAGGTTGGCCAGCGGATCGGACACGAACATGTTGTTGAACGTGTAGACCGTAGCGCCCGTGTTGAGGTCGGCAAAGGTCAGTACCGCACACACCACCAGCGCTGCCAGGGACAGCAGATAGGTGATGACGCGCTTGCTTTCCGGCAGGAACATATCGATCAGCAGGATCGCGGAAGTCGCGATCAGCAGAAATATTTCCGGATAGACAGGGATCAGATTCATGTTATTCATTTAGTTACTACCGCTTGTGTACGCCCGCTTGTGTCGCGACCTTGATCGCGCCGCCCGACCGGCAATGCCACACCGGCTCGTCTCGTTACTCGTTGTTGCCCAGCTTGGTTGTCGGCGGGACGCGAGCGCCCCGCCCTTCACTTCTTCTGCGCAGATCAGTTGATCTTGGAGACCGCCACGTGCTTCAGCAGGTCGGTCACCGAGGTCTGGATGCTGTCGGTGATGATGCCGGGATAAATACCCATGACCAGGGTAGCGATCGCCAGCAGGCCCAAGATGAAGAACTCGCGGCCATTCACATCCACCAGTTCAGCCACGTGATGGTTGGTCACGGCACCGAAGATCACGCGCTTGGCCAGCCACAGCGAGTACGCCGCGCCCAGGATCAGGGCGGTGGCGGCCAGGAGGCCAATCCAGAAATTGAACTTCACTGCACCCAGGATCACCATGAATTCGCCGACGAAACCGGAAGTGGCCGGCAGGCCGCAGTTGGCCAGCGAGAACAGGATGAAGAAGAAGGCGAAGCGCGGCATCTTGTTGACCACACCGCCGTACTGCGAAATCTCACGGGTGTGCATCTGGTCATACAGCACGCCGATACACATGAACATCGCGCCGGAGACGAAACCGTGCGAGATCATCTGCACGATACCGCCCTGCACTGCCATGTCGTTGAACATGAAGAAGCCCAGGGTGACGAAGCCCATGTGGGCGATCGATGAGTAGGCGACCAGTTTCTTCATATCCTGCTGGACCAGGGCTACCAGACCGATGTAAATCACGGCCACCAGCGACAGGAAGATCATGAAGCCCGACAGCGCATGGCTGGCGTCCGGAAGAATCGGCAGCGAGAAGCGCAGGAAACCGTAAGCACCCAGCTTCAGCATGATCGCAGCCAGCACGATGGAGCCACCGGTCGGTGCCTGCACGTGGGCGTCAGGCAGCCAGGTGTGCACCGGCCACATCGGCACCTTCACCGCGAAAGCGGCCAGGAAGGCGAAGAACAGGATCTTCTGTTCCATCATCGACAGCGGCACCTGATGCCAGGTCGGGATCTCGAAGCTGCCGCCCGACACGTAGTACAGGTAGATCAGGGCGATGAGCATCAGCAGCGAACCCAGCAGCGTGTACAGGAACAGCTTGAAGGCTGCATACACGCGGTTGTCGCCGCCCCAGACGCCCACGATGATGAACATCGGGATCAGGGTCGCTTCGAAGAAGGCGTAGAACAGCATCGCATCCAGCGAGGAGAACACGCCGATCATGATGCCGGAGAGGATCAGGAAGGCACCCATGTACTGGGCCACGCGCTTCTGGATCACCACCCAGCCGGCCAGCACCACGATGACCGTGATGAAGGCGGTCAGCGGCACGAACCACAGCGAGATGCCGTCCAGCCCGAGGAAGTAGCTGATGCTGAAGCGGTCGATCCAGGGCGTCTTTTCGACGAACTGGTAACCGTGCGCCAGCGGATCGAAGTGCTGGATCAGCGGGAAAGTAACGACCAGGCCGACCAGCGACCCGAACAGCGCCAGCCAGCGGGTCAGGCCCGGATTGCTGTCGCGGCCCAGTGCCAGGACGAGGATGCCGAAGACGATCGGTACCCAGATCGCGAGGCTCAAGATGGGAAATGTTGACTGCATCATGGTTGTTATTTACTCGGACAGCTTATTTGGCGAACGGGAACGGCATGAACCACACCAGGAAACCCAGCACCCCGATGATCATCACGAACGCATAGTGATAGATGTAACCGGACTGCCAGAGACGCGTGAATTTCGAGAACCAGCCGACGACCTTGGCGCTGCCGTTGACGAACAGGCCGTCGATGATGCCACGGTCGCCCACGGTGGACAGTCCGCTGCCCAGCAGGCGGGCACCGCCGGCGAAGACGACTTCGTTGAACTTGTCCATGTAGTACTTGTTGTCCAGGATGGTGTAGATGATGCTGAACTTTTCCTTGAACCAGGCCGGCACGCGCGGGTTGATCATGTAGCAGTAGTACGCCACGACCACACCGGCAATGGCCAGCCACAGCGGCGCGCTGGTGAAGGCGTGCAGCACCATGGCCACCGGGCCGTGGTATTCGTGGGCCAGTTCTTCCATGACCTTGTGGTTTTCACCGAAGAAGATCACGCCCTTGAAGAAGTCGCCATACAGCATCGGCGAGATCGCGAAGAAACCGACGATGACCGAGGGAATGGCCAGCAGGATCAGCGGCAGGGTCACCACCAGCGGCGACTCGTGCGGCTTCTGGCCCGGAGCCAGGCCGTGATGGTGCTCATCATGGCCGTGATCGTCGTGGGCATCGTGCGCATGGTCGTCATGCACGCCGTGGGCCGCAGCCGGAGCGTGGTGATCGTCATGGCCGTGCGCCTGGCCGAAGCGCTCCTTGCCATGGAAGACCATGAAATACATGCGGAAGGAGTAGAAGGCCGTCACGAAGACGCTGGCCAGCACGGCGAAATACGCGAAGCCCGAACCGGCCAGGTGCGACTCGGCCGCGGCTTCGATGATCGAATCCTTGGAGTAGAAGCCCGAGAAGAACGGGGTGCCGATCAGCGCCAGCGAACCCAGCAGCGAAGTGATCCAGGTGATGGGCATGTACTTGCGCAGGCCGCCCATGTTGCGCATGTCCTGGTCGTGGTGCATGCCGATGATGACCGAACCGGCACCCAGGAACAGCAGTGCTTTGAAGAAGGCGTGGGTCATCAGGTGGAACACGGCCACCGAGTAGGCCGACGCACCCAGCGCCACGGTCATGTAACCCAGCTGCGACAGCGTGGAGTAAGCGACCACACGCTTGATGTCGTTCTGCATGGTGCCCAGGAAGCCCATGAACAGCGCCGTGATGGCACCGATCACCAGGATGAAGGACAGCGCGGTGTCGGACAGTTCGAACAGCGGCGACATGCGGGTCACCATGAAGATACCGGCCGTCACCATGGTGGCGGCGTGGATCAGCGCGGAAATCGGGGTCGGGCCTTCCATCGAGTCCGGCAGCCAGACGTGCAGCGGGAACTGGGCCGACTTGCCCATGGCACCCACGAACAGGCAGATACATGCCACGGTCAGCAGCATCCAGTCGGTACCCGGCAGGGTCAGCTGGGCCAGCTCGGCACGCTTGTCGAAGACTTCGGTGTAGTTCATCGAACCGGCATAGGCCAGCAGCAGGCCGATACCCAGGATGAAGCCGAAGTCACCCACGCGGTTGACCAGGAAGGCCTTCATGTTGGCCTTGATGGCGGTCGGGCGGGTGTACCAGAAACCGATCAGCAGGTAGGACACCAGGCCCACCGCTTCCCAGCCGAAGAACAGCTGCAGGAAGTTGTTGCTCATGACCAGCATGAGCATGGAGAAGGTGAACAGCGAGATGTAGGAGAAGAAGCGGTTGTAGCCTTCATCTTCGGCCATGTAGCCGATGGTGTAGATGTGCACCATCAGGGACACGAAGGTCACCACGCACATCATCATCGCGGTCAGACTGTCGACCATGAAGCCGATCTCCAGCTTGAGGCCGGCCACCGTCATCCAGTTGTACAGCGTACCGTTGTAGGTCGCGCCGTCCAGCACTGCGAGCAGGGTCTGGATGGAGATGATGGCGGCGATCAGCACGCCCAGGATGGTCGCGGTATGCGACACCTTGCGGCCAACCACGTTGCCGAAGAATTTGGTACCCAGCAGACCGGCGATGGCCGAGCCTGCCAGCGGCGCCAGGGGTACAGCAAGAAGAAGATGTGGGTTAAGTTGCCCAGCCATGATGAACCTTATCGCTTATTGGCTGCCCCGCCCGCAGCGCTGCTGCAAGGGGGCCTCCCATCTTTAAATGAAATTCAAACCAGAACGCAAAAACAGGACGCTGCGGATGCCGACTCAGCCCTTGAGGCTGTCGAGGTCTTCCACGTTGATGGTATCCAGGTTACGGAACAGCACCACCAGAATCGCCAGACCGATGGCGGACTCAGCCGCAGCTACGGTCAGGATGAAGAACACGAAGATCTGTCCGCCCGCGTCACCGAGGTAATGCGAGAAAGCAATGAAGTTCATGTTGACCGCAAGCAGCATCAGTTCGATGGCCATCAGCAGGACGATGACGTTCTTGCGGTTCAGGAAAATGCCGACGATCGAGATCGCGAACAGGATCGCGCCGATGATCAGGTAGTGGGAGAGCGTGATTGCCATGATTCTTGTGCGCCCTTCTTAAGATTGTTGACCGGCGGCCGGCTTGTCGGCCGCTGCAGCAGCAGCGTCGGCTGCGGGTGCATTGCGGGTGGATTCGGCCTTCATGCTGACCAGGCGCACGCGGTCCGATGCCTTGACCTTGACGGCCTGGGCCGGATCGAAGTACTTGCTGTCCTTGCGCTTGCGCAGGGTCAGTGCCACGGCGGCGACGATGGCCACCAGCAGGATCACGGCCGCCACTTCAAAGGCGTAGACGTATTCGGTGAAGATCAGCTTGCCCAGCGGCTTGGTCTGGCCCAGCGTGTCGGAGACGGCCGGCACCTGCGATTCGTAGACCCAGAAGCTGTTGAGCAGCACGGCCGCCATTTCCAGCACGATGATCACGCCGATGGTGGCCGCCAGCGGGAAGTAGCCCCAGAAGCCTTCGCGCAGCTTGTCCATGTTGATATCGAGCATCATCACCACGAACAAGAACAGCACCATCACCGCGCCGACATAGACCAGCACCAGCACGATGGCCAGGAACTCGGCCTTGAGCAGCATCCAGAGGCCCGCTGCCGAGAAGAAGGACAGCACCAGGAACAGCGCCGCATGCACCGGGTTGCGGGCCGTGATGACGCGAACGGCGGCGATTACCACCAGCACCGCGAACACGTAGAACAAGACAGTTTTAAATTCCATAATCAACCAGAAGTTGGTTCATTCAATCAGCACGGGGACCGCACAGCAGGCCACCCCATCGCAATACATCCGACACCTTGCCGCAAGCCCTGCACCACCCTGCCCGGCTGCCCCGTATTTCGCAGGGCCACCCGGCAGCACCGATCAACGGTAGGCGGCGTCGGCCGCACGTGCAGCGGCGATTTCGTTTTCGTAACGGTCGCCCACTGCCAGCAGCATTTCCTTGGTGTAGTACAGGTCGCCCCGCTTTTCACCGTGGTATTCCAGGATGTGCGTTTCGACGATCGAGTCGACCGGGCAGGACTCTTCGCAGAAACCGCAGAAGATGCACTTGGTCAGATCGATGTCGTAGCGGCTGGTGCGACGGGTTCCGTCCTCACGCTGCTCGGATTCGATGGTGATGGCCATCGCCGGGCAGACCGCTTCGCACAGCTTGCAGGCGATGCAGCGTTCTTCACCGTTGGGATAACGGCGCAGCGCATGCAGGCCGCGGAAACGCGGGGACATCGGCGTCTTTTCCTCGGGGAACTGCACGGTGATCTTGCGCTTGAACAGATAGCGACCGGTCAGGGCCAGGCCCTTGAACAGTTCGCGGAGCATCAGGCTGCCGAAAAAATCCTTAATAGCTTCCATTTTTAGCCTCAGCCTTCCAACTTATTTCCAGATATTCCAGGGCGACTGGATCCAGATCGCCACGACCACCAGCCAGACCAGGGTCAGCGGGATGAACACTTTCCAGCCCAGACGCATGATCTGGTCATAGCGGTAGCGCGGGAACGATGCGCGGATCCACACGTACAGCGACAGGAAGAAGAAGGTCTTCAAGCCCAGCCAGATCCAGCCCGGGATGAAGTCCAGCGCGGACACCGGAGCCGACCAGCCGCCGAAGAACAGCAGTGCGGTCAGGATCGAGATCAGGATCATCGCGGCGTATTCGGCCAGGAAGAACATGGCGAAGGACATGCCGGAGTATTCGATCATGTGACCGGCCACGATTTCGGATTCACCTTCCACCACGTCGAACGGGTGGCGGTTGGTCTCGGCCACGCCGGAGACGAAGTAGATCACGAAGATCGGCAGCAGCGGCAGCCAGTTCCAGGACAGGAAGTTCAGGCCCATGCCGGCGAACTGCCCCTTGGTCTGGGCCAGCACGATGTCGGTCATGTTCAGGCTGCCGGTGACCATCAGCACCACCACCAGGCAGAAGCCCATGGAGATTTCATAGGACACCATCTGTGCCGAAGCGCGCATTGCACCCAGGAAGGCGTACTTCGAGTTCGAGGCCCAGCCGGCGATGATGATGCCGTAGACTTCCATCGAGGTAATGGCCATCAGATACAGCAGGCCGGCGTTGACGTTGGCCAGCACGTGTTCTGGCGAGAACGGCACCACGGCCCAGGCGGCCAGCGCCGGCATGATGGTCATCACCGGCGCCAGGTAGAACAGCGCCTTGTTGGCCTTGGACGGGGTCGAGATTTCCTTGAAGATCAGCTTGACGGCGTCAGCGATGGGCTGCAGCAGACCAGCAGGACCCACGCGGTTCGGGCCCAGACGCACGTGCATCCAGCCGATCAGCTTGCGCTCCCAGTAGGTCATGTAGGCCACGCACACCAGCAGCGGCACCATCACCACCAGGATCTTGACCAGAGTCCACACCAGCGTGAACAGGGTCGGACCCAGCAGCGCCGGTCCCACGTTGTTGATTTGGGCGATCAGGTGATCCATTTTTACGCTTTCTCCACGACGATTGCGCCAAACATGCCGCCCAGTGCAGCGGTGGAGGCGTGCGCAGCAGCGACGCGAACCACGTTTTCCGGCAGTTTCTTATCGATGGCGGCGGTCAGCGCAGCGCTGCCCGAGCCTTGCTTGACGTTGACCTTGTCGCCTTCGGCCACACCCAGCTTGGCAGCTAAAGCAGCCGACAGCCACGCCTTGGGCGCCTGGCCGTCGCGGGTTTCCAGCAGCGGCGGTGAACGGCGTGCGATGGCGTCAGCGAAGTAGATGGGCACATCCGCCACACGCTCGACGCCACCGGCGGCGGCTTGCACAGCCTGCGCTTGCACGCTGGCGATGTTGTTCAGGCGCGCCGACAGGTCGGTTTCCTTGCCCAGCAGCTCGTCGCGGATGGATTCGGCGGTTTCGTAATCGAAGTTTTCCAGTTCCAGCAGGTTGCCCAGCACGCGCAGGACCTTCCAGCCCGGACGCGCATCGCCGGCCGGCTTGACGGTACCGTTGAAGCTTTGTGCACGGCCTTCGGCATTGACGAAGGTACCAGCGGTTTCGGTGAAGGGTGCGATCGGCAGCAGCACGTCGGCATAGTCGGCACCGTGCTGGTAGGCCGACATCACCACGACCATCTCGGCCTGGCCCAGCGCGGCACGGGCCGCTTGCGGATCGTAGCTGTCCAGTTCCGGCTCGGCGTTCAACAGCAGGTAAGCCTTGCGCGGCTGTGCGAACACGGCAGCGGCATTGGCACCCTTGCCCGGAGTCGGCACGGCGTTGGCCAGGTAGCCGCCCACGGCGTTGCCGCCATCGGTCAGCACGCCCAGCTTGGCACCGGTCTGTTCGGCGATCCACTGTGCAGCAGCATGCAGTTGCGCAGCTTGCGGATGCTGGACCGCAGCGTTGCCCAGGAAGACGCCACGGCCTTCGCCCGACAGCAGGCTGGCGGCAGTTGCCTTGGCAGCGTCCGATGCCACCACGCCAGCGTAGGCGGCGGGGGCAGCCACACCCTTGGCTTCAGCCACGGCCACGGCCACTTCGGCCAAGGCGGACAGCCATGCCGAAGGAGCGGCGACGATCTTGTTGGCGATCGGCATGAGCAGATCGTCGTCGGTGGCGTGCAGCACGCTGACCTTGGCACCGCTCTTGGCGGACTGGCGCAGGCGGGCCGACAGCAGAGGGTGATCCTTGCGCAGGAAGGAACCGATCACGAAGACGCGGTTCAGCTGCGAGAACTCGACGATGGACATGCCCAGCCACGGCTTGATCTGGCCGTCCAGGCCGAAGTCGGACTGGCGCAGGCGGAAGTCGACGTTGTCCGAACCGATACCGCGCACCAGCTTCTGCAGCAGGCTCAGCTCTTCCAGCGTGGAGTACGGGGTACCCAGCGCGGCGATCGAGTCCGCACCATGTTCGTGACGGATGTTGCGCAGGCCGTGGGCGACGTATTCCAGCGCAGTCTGCCAGTCCACTTCCTGCCACTTGCCGTCCTGCTTCAACATCGGCTTGGTCAGGCGTTGATCGCTGTCCAGCGCTTCGTAAGCGAAACGGTCCTTGTCAGAGATCCAGCACTCGTTGACTTCTTCATTTTCGAAGGGCAGCACGCGCATGACCTTGCCATTCTTGACCTGGACGATCAGGTTGGCACCGACGCTGTCGTGCGGGCTCACCGACTTGCGGCGCGACAGTTCCCAGGTACGGGCGCTGTAGCGGAACGGCTTGGAGGTCAGCGCACCGACCGGGCACAGGTCGATCATGTTGCCCGACAGTTCGGAGTCCACGGTCTTGCCGACGAAGGTGGTGATCTCGGAATGTTCACCGCGGCCCAGCATGCCCAGCTCCATCACGCCGGCCACTTCCTGGCCGAAGCGCACGCAGCGGGTGCAGTGAATGCAGCGGTTCATTTCCTTCATGGAGATCAGCGGACCAACGTCCTTGGGCTCCACGACGCGCTTTTCTTCCTGGTAGCGCGAAGAGGAACCGCCGTAACCGACGGCCAGATCCTGCAGCTGGCACTCACCGCCCTGGTCGCAGATGGGGCAATCCAGCGGGTGGTTGATCAGGAGGAATTCCATCACGCCCTTCTGGGCCTTGACCGCCTTGTCGCTGGCGGTGCGCACGATCATGCCGTTGTTGACCGGCGTGGCGCAGGCAGGCAGCGGCTTCGGGGCCTTTTCAACCTCGACCAGGCACATGCGGCAGTTGGCCGCGATGGACAGTTTCTTGTGATAGCAGAAGTGAGGGATGTACGTGCCGATCTTGTTGGCAGCGTCCATGACCATGCTGCCTTCTTGCACTTCAACCTTCTTGCCGTCTATTTCGATTTCAACCATGGCTGTTTGCCCAAGCTAAATATTCTTTGCCAACGATACCGACGGAAGGCTTATCGCATCCCGCCAGCATCCCCTGCCCTGTTCAGATGTAAGCCGGAACCAGGCAGTGTTTGTGCTCGATGTGGTATTCGAACTCTTCGCGGAAATTCTTCACGAACGCGCGTACCGGCATCGCCGCTGCATCACCGAGCGCACAGATGGTGCGGCCCTGGATGTTGTCGGCTACCGAGTTCAGTACGTCCAGATCTTCCATCTTGCCGTGACCGTTTTCGATACGCTCCACCATGCGGTACATCCACCCGGTGCCTTCGCGGCACGGTGTGCACTGGCCGCAGGATTCTTCATAGTAGAAGTAGGACAGGCGCAGCAGCGACTTGACCATGCAGCGCGTCTCGTCCATCACGATCACCGCGCCCGAACCCAGCATCGAGCCGGCCTTGGCGATGGCATCGTAGTCCATGGTGGTGTCCATCATGACGTCGCCACGGATCACCGGTGCGGACGAACCACCCGGGATGACGGCCTTGATCTTTTTGCCGCCGCGCATGCCACCGGCCAGTTCCAGCAAGGTGGAGAACGGGGTGCCCAGCGGGATCTCGTAGTTGCCCGGACGCTCGACGTCGCCCGAGATCGAGAAGATCTTGGTACCGCCGTTGTTGGGCTTGCCCATCTCGGCGTAGGCCTGCGGGCCTACCTTGAAGATGAAGGGCACGGCCGCAAAGGTCTCGGTGTTGTTGATGGTGGTCGGCTTGCCGTACAGGCCGAAGCTGGCCGGGAACGGCGGCTTGAAGCGCGGCTGGCCCTTCTTGCCTTCCAGCGACTCCAGCAGCGCGGTTTCTTCGCCGCAGATGTAGGCGCCATAACCGTGGTGCGCATGCAGCTGGAAGCTGAAACCGGTACCGAGGATGTTGTCACCCAGGAAGCCGGCCGCACGGGCTTCTTCCAGGGCTTCTTCGAAACGCTCGTACTCGGCGAAGATTTCACCGTGGATGTAGTTGTAGCCGACCGTGATGCCCATTGCGTAGCCGCCGATGATCATGCCTTCGATCAATGCGTGCGGATTGTAACGAATGATGTCACGGTCCTTGAAAGTGCCCGGCTCACCTTCATCTGTATTGCAGACGAGGTATTTCTGGCCCGGGAACTGGCGCGGCATGAAGCTCCACTTCAGGCCGGTCGGGAAACCCGCACCGCCGCGGCCACGCAGGCCCGAGGCCTTGAGGTCGGCGATGACTTGTTCCGGAGTGATCTTCTCGTTGAGGATGCGCTTGAGCGAATCGTAGCCGCCGCGCTTGACGTAATCCTCGAGATGCCAGTTCTCGCCATTCAGGTCGGCGAGGATCAGCGGTTTGATGTGGCGGTCGTGCAGGCAGGTCATTTCTTCAGTTCCTCCAGCAGCGCGTCGATCTTTTCGTTGGACATCCAGCTGCACATTTGATGGTTGTTGACCAGCATGACCGGTGCGTCGCCGCAAGCGCCCATGCATTCGCCTTCCATCAGCGTGAACTGGCCGTCGGCCGTGGTTTCGCGATAATCGATGCCCAGCTTGTGCTTCAGGTGATGGGCAGCGCGCTCGCCACCCGACAGCAGACACGGCAGGTTGGTGCACACGGTGATCTTGTGCTTGCCCACCGGGCTGGTGTTGAACATGTTGTAGAAGGTCGCGACTTCCTGCACGGCCACGGCGGGCATGCCGATGTAGTCGGCAATTTCCTGCTGCAGCTCGGCCGGCAGCCAGCCATGTTCCACCTGGGCGATGCGCAGCGCGGACATGACCGCAGACTGGCGCTGGTCCGCCGGGTATTTCGCGAGTTCGCGATCGATTTTCTTAAGGGCTTCTTGACTTAACAGCATATCGTTGGCCATCCATGCGCATCAGTGCTGCGCGGTTATTGGATATTCCCCAAACCTGACGGGCTTCCTGAGAAGCCCGCCTTGACTCTTACACTTCGACTTATCGGTCGATTTCCCCGAACACGATGTCTTGCGTACCAATGATGGTGACCGCATCGGCAATCATGTGGCCCTTGGCCATTTCGTTCAGGGCTTGCAGGTGGGCAAAGCCCGGGGCACGGATCTTCAGGCGGTACGGCTTGTTGGCACCGTCGGAGACCAGATAGATACCGAATTCACCCTTGGGATGCTCGACGGCAGCATACGCTTCGCCGGCAGGCACACGGAAGCCTTCGGTGAACAGCTTGAAGTGGTGGATCAGGTCTTCCATGTTGGACTTCATGTCCGCACGTTTGGGAGGCGCGATCTTGTGGTTGTCGGTAATGACCGGACCCGGATTGTTGCGCAGCCACTCCACACATTGCTTGATGATGCGGTTGGACTGGCGCATTTCGGCCACGCGCACCAGGTAACGGTCGTAGCAGTCGCCGTTCTTGCCGATGGGGATATCGAAGTCCAGCAGGTCATACACTTCATACGGCTGCTTCTTGCGCAGGTCCCAGGCGATGCCCGAGCCACGCAGCATCGGACCGGTGAAGCCCATCTGCAATGCACGTTCCGGCGAGACCACGCCGACGCCGACCAGACGCTGCTTCCAGATACGGTTGTCGGTCAGCAGGGTTTCGTATTCGTCGACATAGGTCGGGAAACGATTGGTGAAGTCTTCGATGAAGTCCAGCAGCGAACCCTGGCGATTTTCGTTCAGTTCGCGGATGGCCTTCTCGTTGCGCACGATGGACGCCTTGTACTGCGGCATGCTGTCCGGCAGGTCGCGGTAGACGCCGCCCGGACGGTAGTAAGCCGCGTGCATGCGGGCGCCGGAGACGGCTTCGTAGCAGTCGAACAGGTCTTCACGCTCACGGAAGGCGTACAGCAGCACGCCCATGGCGCCCACGTCCAGCGCGTGCGCGCCGATCCACATCAGGTGGTTCAGCAGGCGGGTGATTTCGTCGAACATCACGCGGATGTACTGCGCGCGCAGCGGCACTTCCAGACCCAGCAGGCGCTCGATGGCCAGCACGTAACCGTGCTCGTTGCTCATCATCGAGACGTAGTCCAGGCGATCCATGTAAGGCACGGATTGCAGGAAGGTCTTCTGTTCGGCCAGCTTTTCGGTACCACGGTGCAGCAGGCCGATGTGGGGGTCGGCGCGCTGAATGACTTCACCATCCAGCTCCAGCACCAGACGCAACACGCCGTGCGCGGCCGGGTGCTGGGGACCGAAGTTCAGCGTATAGTTTTTGATCTCTGCCATTATTTGATCCCGTAGTTTTCTTCACGAATGATGCGCGGGGTGATTTCGCGCGGCTCGATCGTTACGGGTTGATAGATGACGCGTTTCTGTTCGGCGTCGTAACGCATTTCGACATAGCCGGACACCGGGAAGTCCTTGCGGAACGGGTGGCCAATGAAGCCATAGTCGGTCAGGATGCGGCGCAGGTCGGGGTGGCCATCGAAGAGGATGCCGTAGAAGTCGAAGGCTTCACGCTCGTACCAGCCAGCCGAATTCCAGATCGGATCGACCGAGGCCACGATGGGCAGGTCGTCATCCGGCGCGAACACGCGCACACGCACACGCCAGTTGTGCGAGATCGACATCAGGTGCGACACGACGGCAAAGCGCGGACCGTCCCAAGCACCATCGCCATAGGTCGAATAATCCACGCCGCACAGGTCCAGCAATTGTTCGAAACGGGTGTCGGCATGGTCGCGCAGCACGCGCATGGCCGACAGGTAGTCAGCGGCCTTGACCACCACGGTGACTTCACCGAGGGCCACGGTCAGGTTCTGAAGATACCCTCCAAGCGCATTACGCAGGGCGGCTTCGAGAGTTTCCAATTTTGTCGTCATACTGCCCTCTTAGCGCGCGATGGTGTTGGTGCGCTTGATCTTGTTCTGCAGCTGGATCACGCCATACAGCAGCGCTTCCGCCGTCGGCGGGCAACCCGGCACATACACGTCGACCGGCACGATGCGATCGCAGCCACGCACCACCGAATACGAATAGTGGTAATAGCCGCCACCATTGGCACAGGAGCCCATGGAGATCACCCAGCGCGGTTCCGGCATCTGGTCGTAGACCTTGCGCAGCGCCGGCGCCATCTTGTTGCACAGGGTGCCGGCCACGATCATCAGGTCGGACTGGCGCGGCGACGGACGGAACACCGCACCGAAGCGGTCCAGGTCGTAACGCGACGCACCGACGTGCATCATTTCAACCGCGCAGCACGCCAGACCGAAGGTCATGGGCCACAGGGATCCGGTACGGGTCCAGTTGATTACTTTATCCAGCGAGGTGGTAACAAACCCCTCATTCAATACGCCTTCAATAGACATGGCTTACTCCCAATCCAGGGCACCCTTTTTCCAGATGTACCAAAATCCGACAACAAATTCAGCGATGAAGACCATCATCGTGACGAAACCTTGCCAGCCCAGCTCACGCATGGACACGCCCCAAGGGAAGAAGAAGGCGGTTTCCAGATCAAACAGGATGAACAGGATGGCGATCAGGTAGTAGCGCACATCGAACTTCATGCGCGCATCTTCGAATGCTTCGAAACCGCATTCGTAAGGAGAAGTTTTTTGAGCGTCCGGCTTGTGCGGACCAAGAAGACGACCGAGGAGCTGGGGAGCGACACCGACACCGATGCCGACAAGAATAAACAGGAGGACTGGGAAGTAATTTTCGAGGTTCACGATTGGCCGCTATGCGTTGGTTTATCGATGGGAATGATTCTCAATATCAATCAGAAACTTCCTCGACAAAAAGCCAGCTCAGGCACTAGGACCTTCGCTGGCTTTTCATTTCATTTCTATGGTGCCGACGACGAGACTCGAACTCGTACAGCTTTCGCCACTACCCCCTCAAGATAGCGTGTCTACCAATTTCACCACGTCGGCTTGAAGCAGCTATTGTACCTTCATTTGTTACTCTTGTTCAATGCACAATCAGCGAAAAAGAAAGATTCTTCCTACTTTATTCTTCGATTATTTCAGTATCCGCAAAGGCTTATTTCGGAATCTGATTCGACTGGTCGCCCGGCTTCGCAGCTTCGGTCGGCGCAGCAGGTGCAGCCGGTGCAGCTTGCTGCGCAGGAACGGCCGGCGCCTGCAGATTATCCATCACGCTGCCGCTTTGTGCAGTGTGATGATTGCCGATGAAGGTCAAGCCCAGGGTTGCCACGAAGAAGATGCCGGCAGCCACCGCGGTCGACTTCGACAGGAAGTTCGACGAGCCGGTCGCACCGAAAAGACTGCCCGACGCGCCGGAGCCAAAGGCCGCACCCATGTCAGCGCCCTTGCCGTGCTGCAGCAACACCAGACCGATGATCGCCAGCGCTGCCAGCACCTGAACTACAACCACTACCAAAAACAAAGTATTCATTTAAACAAGTCCACTCTTGATGTTTCAATCGCCTGCTGCATCTGCGTCAAAGTATCGCTTCCGCAACTGACAAACCCCTTACTTCACTTCAGGCCGCTGCCTTGATGATGGCCAGAAAATCTGCCGCCTTCAATGCCGCGCCGCCAATCAGGCCGCCATCGATGTCGGCCATGGCCAGCAATTGCTCGGCGTTGTCCGGCTTCATGCTGCCGCCGTACAGGACGCGCACCTTGGCCGCCGCTTCCGCACTCTTGGCGCCGAGACGCGCACGCAGCATCGCATGCACTTCCTGGGCCATTTCCGGCGTGGCAGTCTTGCCGGTGCCGATCGCCCAGACCGGTTCGTAGGCCACCACGATGCGGGCCGCTTCTTCCACGCTCAGCGCCGCGAGTACGACGTCGAGCTGGCCACCCACGATTTCGTTGGTCTGGCCGGCTTCGCGCTGTTCCAGCGTTTCGCCCACGCAAACCACCGGCACCAGGCCAGCCTTCAATGCTGCTACCGTCTTGGCCGCCACCGCTGCATCGCTCTCGCCATGATAGGCGCGACGCTCGGAGTGACCCAGAATGACATATTGCACACCAAATTCCTGCAGCATCGCCGCAGACACCTCGCCGGTGAAGGCACCGGAAGCATGCGCGGACATGTCCTGCGCACCCAGCGCCACAGCCGAACCGGCCACCGCGCCCTGCACTTGCGCCATATAAGGCGCCGGCACACAGACGGCCACATCACATACGTCAGCCGGCAGGCCTTCCTTGATACCAGCCACCAGGGCTGCATTGGCAGCCAGGCTGCCGTTCATTTTCCAGTTACCGGCTACGAGTTTGCGACGCATAGGCTGATTTCTACGAGATGGGTGTCAATTTGGATAACCTCGCATTGTAGCCGTTACAGGCGCTTGGCGCAAAGCCGGACTGTCTCGGCCGTGCGCCCTGCGCTCATCCGGTCACAGTTCCAGCATGATCTTGCCGATGTGGGCGCTCGATTCCATCATGGCATGCGCCTGTGCCGCCTGCTCCAGCGGGAAGCGATGATGGATCACCGGCCTGATCTTGCCGGCCTCGATCAGCGGCCACACGTGCTGGCGCAAGTTCGCTGCAATGGCAGCCTTGAAGGCGATCGGGCGCGGACGCAGGGTCGAGCCGGTGATGGTCAGGCGGCGGCGCATGACCTGACCCATGTCCAGCTCGCCCTTGCTGCCGCCCAGCTGGGCGATGAACACCAGGCGGCCATCATCGGCCAGGGACTTGATCTCGCGCGGCAGGTAATCGCCGCCGACCATGTCCAGAATCACGTCCACACCCTTGCCACCGGTCAATTCCTTGACCACCGCCTCGAAATCCTCGGTTTTGTAATTGATGGCGCGTTCTGCGCCCAATTCTTCACATGCACGGCACTTGTCAGCGCTGCCGGCCGTGGCAAACACGCGATGTCCCAGCGCACGGGCGATCTGGATGGCCGTCACGCCGATGCCGGAAGAACCACCTTGCACCAGCAAGGTCTCTTCACCTGACAGCTGGCCACGGTCGAAGACGTTGCTCCACACGGTGAAGTAGTTTTCCGGCAGGGCCGCTGCCTCCAGCGCGCTCAAGCCCTTGGGCACCGGCAGGCACTGGGCCAGCGGCGCCGCGCAGAACTCGGCATAGCCGCCACCCTGTACCAGCGCACAGACCAGGTCGCCCAGCTTGAAACCGCTGTCGCCCAGGTCGCCGGCCACGATCTCACCAGCCACTTCCAGGCCCGGCAGGTCGGATGCGCCAGGCGGCACCGGATAGTTACCGGTGCGCTGAAACACGTCCGGGCGGTTCACGCCCGCCGCATGTACCTTGATGAGCACTTCACCTGCCTTCAACTCCGGCACGGGCCGCTCACAGGCCTGCAATACCTCGGGGCCGCCAAATTGCTTGATTTCGATTGCGCGCATGTGTCCTATCCTTCAATTCAATGGGGTGTGATGAGCTCAAAGCGAAGCCGCTGCCCGCGCCGCCGTGTCGTACAACCCGGAAGCATTGCGCAGCAGCTGGGCTGCCTCGCCGATGGCCTGGTTGGGGATGCCGCTCTCGACCTGCACCTCAATCAGGCAGCGCTCGCGCACCTCGCGGTACTTCATGCACAGCGCCTGCCCGGCTGGAGTCGTCGAAAACAGCAGTTCCTTGCCCGCCTTCTCGCTCTTGACGTAGCCGGCCTTCACCAGCTTCTTCAAGGCATAGGTGACCACGTGGGTGTCCTCGACGTTCAATACGAAGCAGATATCGGCCAGCTTTTTCTTCCGGTCCCGGTGATTGACATGATGCAGCAGCGAAACCTCGATGGCCGTCATGTCCTTGGCACCGGCGGCGGCCATGCAGCGCACCATCCAGCGGTTGAAGGCATTGCTGGCCATGATGAGGGCGTATTCCAGCTCGGAAAGCTCGGCACTGCGTTCGGACACCAGGTGCTGCGACGACACGATCTTGGTCGGGCGCGGCGCCGCAACGGCCTCGGGCAATTCAGTCTGGACGGGCTTGGACGTCTCGTTGTTCTCTTGGCTCATGGGAAGCGTGGGGCTCAGGACGACAGAATGGCAACACTATAGCGCAAAGGTTAAATAAATAATTTATCGACATATTGTTTATATTTTCTTTGAAATGTAATATCCGCAAAAAAGCAGGGCATCACCAGACGCACCTTGACCCCGGCAGCGGCACGGCCGGGTTCTCAACAAAAATCTCAGCCGAGGCGAGAGACACATGCAGCCACCCCAGCTCCACCCCTTGGGCGACCGCGCACTGCTCTGCAGTTTGCCGGCCCCTGCCACCCTGCCCCAGCAGCAACGCATCTGGGCACTGGCCACGCTGGCCAGTGAATGGGAAGAAGTCAGCGAAGTCGTGCCCGGCATGAATAACCTGACCCTGATCACCAAGCGCCCCGTAGCCGACCTCGACACCCTGACGCAACGCGTCCTGAAGAGCTGGCCCAAACTCGGCACCACAGCCAGCGAAGGCCGCACGGTCGAGATCCCGGTGGTCTACGACGGCAGCGCCGGCCCTGACCTGGACAACGTGGCCCGTCACACCGGCCTGTCGACCAGCGAAGTCATCGAACGCCACAGCCAGGCCGAGTACGTGGTCTATTTCCTCGGCTTCCTGCCCGGCTTCGCCTACATGGGCGGACTCGACGCCAGCCTGGCCACGCCGCGCCACACCACGCCGCGGGTGAGCATTCCGGCCGGGTCAGTCGGCATCGGCGGCGAACAGACCGGCATCTATCCGATGGCCTCCCCCGGCGGCTGGCAACTCATCGGCCGCACGGGCCTGCAACTGTTCGATCCTTCCCAGCAACCGCCGACGCTGCTGCGTCCTGGCGACCGTGTACGCTTTACCGTGGAGCGCGTGGCCTCATGATCGACATCATCCAACCCGGCATGCTGGCCTCGGTGCAGGACATGGGCCGCACCGGCCATCGCAGCCTCGGCATCCATCCCGGCGGCGCACTCAATACGCTGGCCCTGGCCAGTGCCAACCTGCTGGTAGGCAATCCGGTTGATGCAGCCGGACTTGAAATCACCATGGGCGTGGCCGAACTGCGCTTCACCCGCGACACCCGCATTGCCCTCGGCGGTGACGACATCGGCGCCACCCTCGATGGCAAACCCGTCGCCGCCTGCTGGAGCATTCCGGTGCGCGCTGGCAGCGTGCTCAAGCTCAGCCTGGCGGCCGCCGATTCCCCCGAGCAGGCCCCGCGCCACAGCATGCGGACTTATCTCGCTGTAGCGGGTGGCATCGATGTCCCTGTGGTGCTGGGCTCACGCAGCACGGACCTGAAGGCCGGTTTCGGTGGCCATCAGGGACGCGCCCTCAAGCGTGGCGACAAGCTCCCCATCGGCGACGCCAGCGTAGCCGCTGCAGCGGTCCACGGCCCCGCCTTCGGCGTGCGTTCTCCGCGCTGGAGCGGCCTGGCCCTGCGCGCCGATGAACACAGCCAGCACGTCACCCTGCGCGTGCTGCCCGGCCCCGAATTCGATCAGTTCAGCAAGACCTCGCGGGAAGCGCTGTGGTCCGACACCTGGCGCGTCACGCCCAACAGCAACCGCATGGGCTATCGACTCGAAGGCCCGGAGCTCAAGCGCAAGCAAGGCCGCGACATGCTTTCGCATGGCGTCGTGCCGGGCGTGATCCAGGTGCCGCCCTCGGGCCAGCCCATCATCCTGATGGGCGATGCCCAGACCACCGGCGGCTATCCCAAGATCGGCGTGATCATCGGTGCCGACCTGTGGAAGCTGGCACAAGCGCCGCTGAACGCCACCCTGCGCCTGGAACCCTGTGAGCTGGCCGACGCCCTGGCCGCCGCCGAAGAACAGCAACGCTATCTCGACTCCATCCGCGCCACGGTCGCCGCTCTGGACTGGTCGCGCGCCACGCTCTACAAGAAATAAGGGAACGCCATGCATATCGATCTGAATGCCGACCTCGGCGAAGGCTGCGACACCGACGAACAACTGCTGACCCTGGTCAGCTCCGCCAACATCGCCTGCGGCTGGCATGCCGGCGACGCCAGCACCATGCGCCGCAGCGTGCGCTGGGCGATCCAGAACCACGTGGCCATCGGCGCCCACCCCAGTTTCCCCGACCGTGAAAACTTCGGCCGCAGCGCCATGCAATTGCCGCCTGAAGAGATCGTCAGCGGCATGCTCTATCAGCTCGGTGCGCTCGATGCCATCGTGCGCGCCGAAGGCGGCCGCATGACCCACGTCAAGCCGCACGGCGCGCTCTACAACCAGGCCGCCAAGGATGCCGTGCTGGCCAATGCCATCTGCGCCGCCATCCGCACCTTCAATCCGGAACTGAGCCTGTATGGCCTGGCCGGCAGCGAACTGATCGCCGCCGCCCGCCATGCCGACCTCAATGCGGTCGAAGAAGTCTTTGCCGATCGCGCCTATGAAGCCGACGGCAGCCTGGTCGCGCGCAGCAAGCCCGGCGCCATGATCGAGAACGATGCCGACGCCATCGCCCAGACCCTGATGCTGGTCAAGCAGAAGAAGGTCAAGGCCATCGACGGCAGCCTGGTCGAAGTCAATGCACAGACCGTATGCCTGCACGGAGATGGCGCGCACGCCCTGGATTTCGCGCGCCAGATTCGGGCACGCCTGCACGCCGAGCAGATTGCCGTGCGCGCGGCGATATGAAGGATTTTTCCGGCGTCGTCGCAAGACGCAGGAAAGTAGGCACCCGCAGTTGAACACGGGGTGCTGCAAGCTGTAGTTCCGTTCCGAAAACAACAAGAAAAGCCGTCAGCCTGAGGCCCGCGAGGTCGCAGGAAAAGTCACGCCCCTACTCTTTGCAGATTCTCGCAAAGCCAGTCCGGGCGCGGCTTTCCGCGACATCGCTGGCACGGACCTTGCACCATGGCGGCAGGATTTTTCCTCATTCACATAGGGAGTTTTTCATGGAGAGTACGACACTGTTGCCACTGATCGGGATACCGATCGTCGTGGCCGGTTTTGCCTTGCGTTTCAACCCGCTGCTGGTGGTCACGGTCGCGGGTCTCACCACCGGCCTGTCGGTCGGCATGGACTTCGGCATGCTGCTGGAAACCTTCGGCGAGAAATTCGTCAACAGCCGTTCGCTGGCGACCTTCCTGCTGATCCTGCCGATCATCGGCCTCTTGGAACATTACGGCCTGAAGGAACGCGCCCAGGCGTGGATCTCCAGCATCGCCAGCGCCACCTCGGCGCGCATCCTGATGCTCTACTTCATCCTGCGCGAAGGCACTGCCGCCCTGGGCCTGATCTATCTCGGCGGCCAGGCGCAGACGGTACGTCCGCTGCTGGCACCGATGGCCGAAGGCGCAGCGGTCAACGCCTATGGAGAAGACCTGCCGCAACACATCCGCGACAAGATCAAGGCCCATGCCGCCGCCTGCGACAACATCGCGGTGTTCTTCGGCGAGGACATCTTCATCGCCTTCGGCGCGGTGCTGCTGATGGATGCCTTCCTGAAGGAAAACGGCATCACCAACATCGAGCCGCTGCACATCGGCCTGTGGGCCATCCCCACTGCCCTGTCGGCACTGGTGATCCACATGTTCCGCCTGACCCGTCTCGACGCTTCCATCCGCCGCGACGTCGATGCGTGGAAAGCTACCCAATCCGCTGCCAAGGTGTCCGCATGAATACGCTCATCTCGATCAACCGCATCTACTACCTCATCGGCATCATCGTCATGATGCTGACCGTGATGACCCTGCGCGACAAGGGCAACCCCAAGCGCTTCACCACGGCCCTGTTCTGGTTCCTGTTCGGCGCAGTATTCCTGTTCGGCGACCTGCTGGTGGAAAGCCTGGGCAAGTCCATGGCTCACCGCATCATCGGCGGCACCGTCATCATCATCTCGCTCATCGCCGGAACCGGCATGCTCTCCATGGGCAGCTATGCGACGTCCACGCATGAAGAACGAGTGGCGTCCGCCAAACGGCTGGGCAACTGGCTGTTCTTCCCGGCGGTGCTGATCCCGGTCATCACGGTGGCCTGTACCGTCCTGCTCAAGGGCGTCTCGGTCGGTGGCCTGATGCTGCTGGACCAGAAACAGCTGACCCTGGCCGCCCTGTGCGTGGCTTGCGTGTGTGCGCTCATCGCCGGTTGCGTGCTCACCCGTGGCACGCCGCTGCAAGCGGTACGCCAGTCGCGCCGACTGGTGGACTCCATCGGCTGGGCCGCGATCCTGCCGCTGATGCTGGCCATGCTCGGTGGCGTTTTCGTCGCCGCCAAGACCGGCACCTCGGTGCAGCAGGTGGTGAGCCTGTTCGTCAATCCGGACAATCGCTTCCTGGTGGTGGTGATCTATTGCGTGGGCATGGCGCTGTTCACGATGGTGATGGGCAATGCCTTCGCCGCCTTCCCGGTGATGAGCGCGGGCATCGCGCTGCCCTTCCTGATCCTGGGGCATCACGCCGATCCGGCACCGCTGGTGGCCATCGGCATGTATTCCGGCTATTGCGGTACGCTGATGACGCCCATGGCCGCGAACTACAACATCGTGCCGGCCGCGCTGCTGGAACTGAAGAACAAGTACCAGGTCATCAAGGTGCAGATCCCGACTGCACTGACGCTGCTGACCGTGAACGTGTTCCTGATGTACTTCCTTGCCTTCCGCTGATCTGAACGGAAGGCCTGACATGGCCGCATGCGCTGTTGCGGCCAGGTCGCCCCACTTGCTTCAAGGAGTCCCCATGCAACTCACTCTAGACCGGGCTGAACAATTTGCCCGCATGCCGCTGGCCTACCTGCGCCAGGAATATCCCAACCACATCATGCATCTGCTCAACGATGAGGGCGATGTGCTCTCTCCGCGTGCGATGCATCCGGTCTTCTACGGCTGCTATGACTGGCACTCGGCGGTGCATGGCTACTGGCTGCTGTTGCGCTGCCTGCGCCTGTATCCGTCGATGGCGGTCACTGACGAGATCACGGCGATCTTTGACGACCATTTCACACCTGAGCTCATGGAGCGCGAAACGGACTATTTCCGTGCGCCCAATCGCGCCCCCTTCGAACGCCCCTACGGCTTCGGCTGGTTGCTGGCACTGGACCAGGAACTGTTGATGTCGGCCCATCCCCGTGCGGCCGAATGGCATGCTGCGATGAAACCGCTGACCACCGAGATCAGGCGTCGCCTGTTCGACTATCTGTCGAAGCTGAGCTATCCGATTCGCGTCGGCACGCACTTCAACACGGCGTTTTCACTTGCCCTGGCATTGGATTACGCGCGTCACGTCACCGATACCGAACTGGAAGCGCTGATTGTCGACTGGTCGAATCAACACTACGGCAAGGACACCGACTATCCGGCTCACTATGAACCGGGTGGTGACGAATTCATCTCTGGTGCGTTGACCGAGGCCTTGTTGATGAGCAAGGTGCTCTCGTCCGATGCATTCACCGCATGGTTCGATCTGTATCTGCCCCGCATTGCCGAAGTCACCCAGATCACGCATCCCGCCTACGTCTCCGACCCGACCGATCCGAAGGTTGCGCATCTGGATGGTCTGAACCTCTCGCGCGCCTGGTGCATGAAGAACGTGCTGCGTCACCTGCCCGCCCATCACGCGGCACGCAGTGCGATCGAAGCGGCGATCCAGCGCCACATCGCGGCCTCCATCGACCAGGTGGTCGGCAGCCACTACAGTGGTGGCCACTGGCTGGCCAGCTTCGCCATGCTGGCGCTGGAAGACTGATCCACACGCCGTCCTCCCGCAAAACAAAGCCCTCGCTCCCGATCACGGAAGCGAGGGCTTTTTGCTGGAATGCAGACCGAATCTACTCAGCCACTTCCTTGCGCAAGGGCGTCTGCTCGGTGTGCGTCGGCATGGTCGCCGAGATCACTCGTGCACTGCGCTTGAAGGTGAAATACGCCCAGGCCCAATCAGCCATCACCATGATGCGGTTGCGGAAGCCGATCAGGAAATACACGTGCACGAACAGCCAGAACAGCCAGGCCGGATACCCCGAGAACTTGAGCTTGCCGACCATGGCAATGGCAGCGCGGCGACCGATGGTGGCCAGCGATCCGTAGTCCTTGTAGACGAAGCTCTCGGCCGGCTGTCCGGCGATGTGATGCTTGATGTTGCGCGCGGCCACGCGGCCCATCTGCTTGGCCGCCGGTGACACGCCCGGCACCGGCTTGCCGTCCGACTGTGCGGCAGCCAGGTCACCGATCACAAACACTTCGTCGTGGCCACCGATACAGAGCTGCGGCGTGACCGGTACACGACCAGCACGGTCCACCGGTACACCCAGTTGCTTGCCCAGCGGCGAGGCCGCTACACCTGCCGACCAGATCACGGTGCGCGTGGCCAGGCTCTGCTCGCCATCGAAATTGGCATAGCGCACGCAGGTCTCATCGATGTGTACCACACGGCAACCGGTGCGCACGTCCACACCGAGCTTGTGCAGCTGTTCGCGGGCTTTCTCGGAGAGGTCCTCGGGGTAGGCCCCCAGCACGCGCTCAGAGCCCTCCACCAGCACCACCCGTGCCGAATGCGGATCGATGTTGCGGAATTCGCCCGACAGCGTATGGCGCGCAATTTCCACCAGCGTACCGGCCATCTCCACGCCCGTGGCCCCGCCGCCGATGACGGTGAAGGTCAGCCATTCCTGGCGACGGCGTGCATCGGTCTCGCGCTCGGCATGTTCAAAGGCCATCAGGATGCGCTTGCGGATCTCGAAGGCATCCTCCAGCGTCTTCAGGCCCGGCGCCAGCGTGCTCCATTCATCGCGGCCGAAGTAGCTGTGCGTGGAGCCTGCGGCGACGATGAGGTAGTCATAGGACAGTTCGCTGCCGTCTTCCAGCGTGACGGATTTGCCGGCGGTATCGATCCCGGTCACCGCCGCCATCAGCGTGGTGAGATTGCGCTGCTGCGCCAGGATGGCGCGGATCGGCGCGCTGATGGCCGGGGCCGACAGCCCGGCCGTGGCCACCTGGTACAGCAAGGGCTGGAACAGGTGGTGGTTGCTGCGATCGATCATGGTGATGCGCACATCGGCGTGGGCCAGTTCGCGCGCAGCGGCCAGACCGCCGAAGCCGCAACCGATGATGATGACGTGGGGCATTGCCTTCCTTTCAAAAGTAACGTGTTGTTCTGTCCGCGCAGGCCGGTCACGTGAAGCTGGCCTGGCCGCACGGCTGTCCCCTACTCTCTATTCGGATCTGCGGATCTGCCTGTTGGCAGTACCACGCCCTCCCCTGATGAGCGCGGCACACCGGAACCTTGATGTCCCTCAAAGCAGACGGACAGAATCGCATACTTTTGGTTCGAAATCACTTGGGCAGATTGTCCGCATCAACTTGCACGCATAAAAAAATCCCCCGGCCTTGCGGCACGGGGGATTTTCTTGTTGCCTGTTCAGGCAGAAGGGATTACTGCGCTTCTTGCGGAGCGGCAGCGTCGCCTTCTTCAGCCTGGGCAGCCTTCATCGACAGCTTCAGGCGGCCGCGGTCATCGGTTTCCAGAACCTTGACGCGCACTTGCTGGCCTTCCTTCAGGTAGTCGGCCACGGCGTTGACGCGCTCGTTGGCGATCTGGCTGATGTGCAGCAGGCCATCCTTGCCCGGCAGGACCTGGACGATGGCGCCGAAGTCCAGCAGCTTCAGGACGGTGCCTTCGTAGATCTTGCCCACTTCCACGGAAGCGGTCAGCTCTTCGATGCGGCGCTTGGCTTCCTGGCCAGCCGACGCATCCACGGAGGCGATGGTGACCACGCCTTCGTCGCTGATGTCGATCTGGGTGCCGGTTTCTTCGGTCAGCGCGCGAATGACGGCGCCGCCCTTGCCGATCACGTCACGGATCTTTTCCGGATTGATCTTGATGGTGATCAGGCGCGGAGCGAAGTCGGACAGCTCGGCACGGCCAGCCGGCACGGCTTCCTGCATCTTGCCCAGGATGTGATGACGGCCTTCCTTGGCCTGCTCCAGCGCGACCTGCATGATTTCCTTGGTGATGCCCTGGATCTTGATGTCCATCTGCAGAGCGGTAATGCCGTTGGCAGTACCGGCCACCTTGAAGTCCATGTCGCCCAGGTGATCTTCATCGCCCAGGATGTCGGTCAGCACGGCAAACTTGTTGCCTTCCTTGATCAGGCCCATGGCGATGCCGGCCACGTGGGCCTTCATCGGCACGCCGGCGTCCATCAGTGCCAGGCAGCCGCCGCACACCGATGCCATCGAGGAGGAACCGTTGGACTCGGTGATTTCCGAGACCAGGCGCACCGAGTAGCTGAACTCGTCAGCAGCCGGCAGCGCGGCGATCAGCGCGCGCTTGGCCAGGCGGCCGTGGCCGATTTCGCGGCGCTTCGGGGTGCCCACGCGACCGGTTTCGCCGGTGGCGAACGGAGGCATGTTGTAGTGGAGCATGAAGCGGTCGGAGTATTCACCCAGCAGACCGTCGATCTTCTGTTCATCGCGTGCGGTACCCAGGGTCGCGATGACCAGGGCTTGCGTTTCGCCACGGGTGAACAGGGCCGAACCGTGGGTACGCGGCAGCACGCCGGTACGGATCGAGATCGGACGCACGGTGCGGGTGTCGCGGCCGTCGATGCGGGGCTCGCCTTCCAGGATCTGCGAACGCACGATCTTGGCTTCCAGGTCGAACAGGATGGAACCGACTTCGGCAGCATCCGCAGCCACGCCGTTGTTGGCAGCGGCTTCAGCGACCAGGGCTTCGTTGACCTGGGCGGTCACGGCCTTGAGCTTTTCGGTACGGGCTTGCTTGTCCTTGGTCTGGTAGGCTTCGCGCAGCGGGCCTTCGGCCAGTTGCGAGACGCGTGCGATCAGGGCTTCGTTCTTGGCCGGGGCGGTCCACTGGACTTCCGGCTTGCCGCCGTCACGCACCAGGGCGTGGATGGCTTCGATGACGGCCTTGGACTGGTCGTGACCGAACACGACAGCGCCCAGCATGACTTCTTCGGACAGTTGATCGGCTTCCGATTCCACCATCAGCACGGCGGTTTCGGTACCGGCCACCACCAGGTCCAGCTGCGAGGACTTGAGCTGCGAGGTGGTCGGGTTGAGGACGTACTGGCCGTCGATGTAACCCACGCGGGCGGCGCCCACCGGTCCATTGAAGGGGATGCCGGCCAGCGACAGTGCTGCCGAGGCACCGATCATGGCGGGGATGTCCGGATCGATTTCAGGGTTCACCGACAGCACGTGGATGATCACCTGCACTTCGTTGAGATAGCCTTCCGGGAACAGCGGGCGGATCGGACGATCGATCAGGCGCGAGGTCAGGGTTTCCTTTTCGGAAGGCTTGCCTTCACGCTTGAAGAAACCGCCGGGGATGCGGCCGGCTGCATAGGTCTTCTCGATGTAGTCGACCGTCAGGGGGAAGAAGTCCTGGCCGGGCTTGGCTTCCTTGCGGGCCACCACGGTGGCCAGGATGACGGTGTCTTCCACCGACACCACCACGGCGCCAGAAGCCTGGCGAGCGATTTCGCCGGTTTCCAGGGTCACTTGATGCTGACCGTACTGGAAGGTCTTGGTTACTTTATTGAACACGGTATTTCCTTTCTTTTATGGAGCCGGCCCCGACTGTGTCCGCGGTGCACGGCTTCCTTTTGCCGACAGATTTTCAGGCGCTGTCGTTCACCTCACCACAGTGGCCGGCGAAACCGGTCACTCACGACGAACGCGGCATTGATCACACAAACAGCCTACCGCGATGAAACGATGATGCATTCCTGCCCCGAGGGAGGGCGTTTGCGAGGATACTTGCCCCCGGCTTATGCCTGAGCTTGCGGAATCGCAAAAAACAAAATGCCCGCGTCAACGAGTGACGCAGGCATTTCGTGGTGGTCCGGGGCGCAAACCCCGGGACCCAGACGCGGAGTCAAATTACTTGCGCAGACCGAGTTTCTCGATCAGGGCGCGGTAACGGTCAGCGTCCTTGTTCTTCAGGTAGGACAGCAGGCTCTTGCGACGGTTGACCATCTTGATCAGGCCACGACGGGAGTGGTGATCCTTGACGTGGGCCTTGAAGTGGCCGTTCAGGTCGTTGATGCGTGCGGTCAGCAGCGCGACTTGCACTTCCGGAGAACCGGTGTCGTTCGTGCCGCGGGCGTTTTCGGAGATAATGGCAGCCTTGGCTGCTTTTTCGATGGACATTGCTTTTACCTTTCACAAGCGGTGTGCGGAGCGTCGAAAACTGGCCTGCCCTGCATACCGTGAACAAAAAATGAGAATCCGGTCAAACCGACCGGACGCGAAATTATATAGCAAAAAACCATTCCGACCAACATCGGCAAGCACATCCGCACTGTTTCTGCCGATGACGCTGCGTCCCTGCCACAGCCGGACGGAATGACAACTTACTCAGGAGTCGACATGCCTTCCCCCGTTTCCCTCATGCAACGCGCCCGCCCCAGGCTGGCGGCCGCCCTGCTGGCCGCTGCCGCCCTGTCCGGCTGTGCCTCGCTGCTGCAACCGCCGGTGCAGCCGGGCGAGCCCGAAGAGCAGGTCGTGGCCCGCTTGGGCGCGCCCACCAATGTGTATCCGGATGGCAACGGCCGCGTCTTTGAATACGCTGCCGGTGCCTTCGGCCAATACCAGTACATGGCCCGCATCGGTCCCGATCATCGTTTGATTTCCTACGAGCAAGTGTGGACGCTGCAGAATTTCCACGCCATCCGCGCCAAGCAGGACACCAAGCTGGATGTGCTGCGCCGCGTGGGCCGTCCCACTGAAGTGACGCGCTATGCGCGCATCCCCTTCGAGGCGTGGAACTACGGCTTCAAGGAAAGCGGCGTCTGGAATTCGCAGATGACCGTGTATTTCAACGACCAGGGCATCGTGGAGAAGATCGAGAACGGTCCTGATCCGCGTTTCGATGATTCGCGTTTCCGCAACTGAGCACGCGCATCCCCTGCCTCACACCTGCACGATGAAGAAAGAAGAAAGGCTGCCCGGATCGCTCCGGGCAGCCTTTCTTTTTCAGCGCAAGCACTGCAGCGTACTTACACCACTGTCGCCAGCGCCAGCGTGAACAGCAGGGCCAGCACCGAGACCAGGGTTTCCATCACGGTCCAGGTCTTGAAGGTCTGCGGCACGGTCATGTTGAAGTATTCCTTGACCAGCCAGAAACCGCCGTCATTGACGTGCGACAGGATCAGCGAACCGGCACCGGTGGCCAGCACCATCAGCTCGGGACGCACGCCACCGACGGTGGAGACGATGGGCGCCACGATACCGCAGGCGGTGGTCATGGCCACCGTCGCCGAACCGGTCGCCACGCGGATCAGCGCGGCCACGAACCAGCCCAGGATCAGCGGCGACAGATGCGCATCGGTGGCGATGCCGACGATGGCCTTGGAGACGCCGCCATCCATCAGGATGCGGCCAAAGCCCGCACCCGCACCGACCACCAGCGTGATACCGGCGATGGGCGCCAGGCACTCGTTGGTGAATTTCAGGATCTGGTCGGCACCGAAACCACGGGCGCGGCCGAAGGTCCAGAAGCTCACCAGGGTGGCGATCAACAGCGCGATCACGGAGTTGCCGATCAGGCGCAGGAAATCATTGGCGAAGGTCTTGGGGGCGAAGAACAGGTCCGCCCAGCTGCCGATCAACATCAGCGCCACCGGCAACAGGATGGTGAAGAGCGTGATGCCGAAGCCCGGCAGTTCACGATCCTTCTTGCTCTCATCGACGAATTGCGAGATCAGCGGATTGTCCGGATTGGGAATCACCACCTTGGAGATCAGCTTGCCGAAGATCGGACCAGCGATGATGGCCGTAGGAATACCGACGATCAGCGCATACAGGATGGTGCGGCCGATATCGGCGCTGTAGGCGGTCACCGCCAGCAGCGCGGCCGGGTGCGGCGGGATCAGGCCGTGCACCACCGACAGGCCGGCCACCATGGGAATGCCGACCAGCACCATGTTGGTCCCGGTGCGCTTGGCGACGTTGAAGGCGATCGGCACCAGCAGCACGAAACCGACTTCGAAGAACACCGGCAAGCCGACAATGAAAGCCACCGTCATCATGGCCCAGTGCACGTTCTTTTCACCGAAGGCCTTGATCATGGTGTTGGCGATGCGCTCGGCGCCGCCCGACTCGGCCATCATCTTGCCCAGCATGGTGCCCAGGCCCACCACCAGTGCGATGTGGCCCAGCGCATTGCCGACGCCAGTCTCGAAGGCCTTGACGATATTGCCCATGGGCATGCCCACGGCCAGGCCCAGCACCAGCGACACCACGATCAGCACGATGAACGGGTTCATCTTGAATTTGGCGATCAGCACGATCAATGCGATCACCGCTACCAGTGCATAGACCAGTAGCGCACTTCCTTGTACAGCCTCCATCTGTTGCTCCTCTTCAGAAGGTAAAAGACACCGCCGGCGATACGACACCCCTGCCGGCAAATTGGTACTGCGAAATCGAAAAATCTTTTAAATCTTTTATATCGTTTATTCTTTTTGTTCTTCTTGTTCCGTCTTGCCCGGCAACGGGCAGGACAAGGCAGTTCCAGAACTGCCCTGCCCCTGCTGCATCAGCGCTTGAAGGCCACGCAATCGACCTCGACCTTGCAGTCCACCACCATGCTGGAGACCACGCAGGCACGGGCCGGCGGGTTGGCACCGAAGTATTCCTTGAAGACCTTGTTGAAGGAGGGGAAGTCGCGTGCATCATCGAGCCACACGCCACAGCGCACCACGTGCTCGGGGCCGTAGCCGGCTTCCTTCAGGATGGCCAGCACGTTCTGGATGGCCTTGTGCGACTGCGCCACGATGCCGCCGTCGATCACCTCGCCGTTTTCCATGGGCACCTGGCCCGACACATACAGCCAGCCATCGGCGGCCACTGCGCGTGCGAACGGCAGATGCTGGCCACCGGTGCCGCTGCCACCTTCCACACCAAATCGTTGAATGCTCATTGCTGCTCCTTTACTGAACTTGGATTGAACTCGGATCCGAATCTGAAAAATGAATCTGAAAAATGAATCTGAAAAGCGATTTGCAACTTGAAGTTGATAATCGCCCGCTGACGTTTTCTGCAACTCAGGCTGACGTTTTCTGCACCGTGCGCGCCAGGAAGCGTCCGGCACGTGCACTGGTGGATTGCTTGTCCTGGCCGCGATAGGCCAGCTGCCCGTTGACCCACACCGCCTCGATGCCATGCGCCGGCTGCATGGGATCAGTAAAGCTGGCGGCATCACGAATGGTCTCGGGATCGAACAGCACCAGGTCGGCGTGATAACCCTCGCGCACGAAACCGCGCTGTTCCAGGCCGAAGCGCTGGGCCGACAAACCCGTCATCTTGTGCACGGCGGTGGCCAGCGAAAACAGTTTCTGCTCTCGGCTGTAATAGCCCAGCACGCGCGGGAAAGCGCCCCACAGGCGCGGATGCGGCAAGGGATCGTTGGGCAGGCCATCGGAACCGACCACCGTGGCCGGATGCGAGAGGATGCGATTGACGTCGTCATCCGACATGCAGTGATACACGGCCCCGGCAGGCATCAGGCGCGCGGCGGCGACATGCAGGTCCACACCCCAGTCGGCGGCGATCTGCTTCAACATCTTGCCGCCCTGCTCCGGATGCGGCTCCGACCAGGTGACCTGGATGTCGTAATCGGCGGTGACCTGTTTCAGGTCGAGCGTGGAAGAGCTGGCGGTGTAGGGATAGCAGTCACAGCCCACGTGCTGGTGGCGCGAGGCCGCTTCCAGCGCCTGCAGCACTTCACTGCTGCGGCCCCAGTTCTCCACGCCCGCGCACTTCAGGTGCGAGATCACCACCGGCACGCGTGCATGCTTGCCGATGCGGAAGGCTTCGTCCATCGCATTGATGATGTCGGCGAATTCGCTGCGCAGGTGTGTCGCATAGAGCCCGCCGAACTCGGCCAGCGGCTCGGCCAGGGCCAGCACTTCTTCCGTGGGGGCGTTGATGGCATTGCCGTAGGCCAGTCCCGTGGAAAGACCCAGCGCACCATGCTCCAGCGCCTCGCGCAATTGCGCGCGCATGCCGTCGATTTCCGCATCGCTGGCCGCACGGTCGAGACGGTCCATGTGGTTGTTGCGCAAGGCCGTGTGGCCGACCAGCGCAGCCACGTTGATGGCCGGCTGCGCGGCATTGACGGCCTCGACATAGCTGGCAAAGCTCGGATAGTGGAACGCCTCGGACTTGCCCAGCAGGTTCATCGGGTCCGGCGGATCACCCTTGAGCGTGACCGGTGCGGCACTGATACCGCAGTTGCCGACCACCACCGTGGTCACGCCCTGCGACAGCTTGGGGAACATCTCCGGCGTGCGGATGACGTTGGTATCGTCATGCGTGTGCGCATCGATGAAGCCGGGCGAGAGCACGCGCGCGGTGCCGTCGATTTCCTGCCCGGCCTGCCAGCCCGCAAGCTGGCCGACGGCGACGATGCGGCCGTTGCGCACCGCTACGTCGGCTTGTACCGGCTCGGTCCCGCTGCCATCGATGACAAGAGCGTGGCGGATCAGAATGTCGCAGTGCAGGGGGCTGCCCGACGATTGCTGCGTGGATGTCATGTCAGTCTCCCAGTGGCTGGTGCAAGTCGCCGCCGCCGCGATGGGCATCGAGCACGTACTTGAGGCGGCGCAGGCGTTCCTGGCTGCTTTCCTTGTGCAGCAAGGCCAGCTCCAGCACCAGCATGTCCAGCGTCGCCATCATGGCGTAGCGCGACGAGGACGGTTTGAAAATCAGGTCGGTTTCCAGCGTCTTGATGGGCAGCAGCACATCGGCCATCTTCGCAAGCGGCGATCCAAGGGCGGTGATGGCGATCAGCTTGACGCCGTATTCGCGCGCCACCTCGCAGCTGGCCAGCAGCTCGGGCACGCTGCCGGTGGTCGAGAAGACCAGCAGCACGTCGTCCTTGTCGAGGGTGGCCGCCACCATCTTCTGCAGCACCGCATCGTGATAGGTCGCCACCGGACGGCCCAGGCGCACCAGGCGATAGCGCGCCTCGTCGGACATCATGGTGGAGCCGCCGCCCATGCCGAAGCAGTAGATCATGCGCGCGCCCAGCAGCAGGTGCGCGGCTTGCATCAGCATGTCGGGGTTGAGCATGGCGCGGTTCAGTTCCAGCACCGCGTGGATGTCGCGGTAGACCACGTCGGCCAGTTCCGGCGGCTGTTCGGAAGGCACCGTCTTGGCACCATCGAAGAAGCGCTGCCCCACCGCCACCGCCTGGGCCAGCAGGAACTTGAATTCGCGCACGTCGCGGCAGCCCATGGCCTTGGCAAAGCGGGTCACGCTGGCCACCGAGACGCCGGCCTTCCCGGCCAGCTCGCCGATGCTGGCGCTGGCGGCGGCAGCGAGATCGCCCAGAATCGCTTCAGCCACCTTCTGTTCGGCCAGGCGCAAGGTACTGCTGCGCTCGGTGATGCGGGAAATGATGTCCAATGTCTGCGCCATGGGAAGGAAAATTCAGTCTGCGGGAATGGGCGGGCGATCAAACCAGCGACCCCGGAAGGGTGCCGCGGAAACAATTTATGTTATTTACTAACACGGCGTAAACATAGTAAATTCAAGGCTATTATTACGTCAATCCTAATTTCACGGGAATTAAAGCGATGAGTGATACAAACTACCAAGGCCAGTTTCAGGCCGGCATGATCGACCCGCTCAACAAGGGCCTGGGTGCGCTGGCGCAACCCCTCACCCCGCAGCAGGCGGGCAAGGTGCGCTGGAACCTGCTCAATGAAGACATCAGCCTGCCGGCTGCGGTGTTGTATGAAGAAAAGATCGCCCACAACCTCAAGTGGATGCAGGACTTCGTCGGCCAGTACCAGGTCAAGCTGGCCCCGCACGGCAAGACCACGATGGCCCCCAAGCTCTTTGCACGCCAGCTCGACACCGGCGCCTGGGGTATCACCCTGGCGACTGCCCACCAGACCCTGGCCGCCTATCACCACGGCGTGCGGCGCGTCATCATGGCCAACCAGTTGGTGGGCAAGCGCAACATGGCCATCATTGCCGAGCTGCTGGCCGATCCCTCGTTTGAATTCTTCTGCCTGGTCGATTCGGCTGCGCTGGCCGATCAGTTGGGCCGCTTCTTCGCCGAGCGCAAGCAGACCCTGAACGTCCTGCTGGAACTGGGCCCCGCAGGCGGCCGCACCGGCGTGCGTGACGACGCGCAGCAGCAGGCAGTGCTGGCTGCCATTGCGCGCTGGGACAGCCTGGCTCTGGCGGGTGTGGAGGTTTATGAAGGTGTGCTCAAGGAAGAGGCCGACATCCGCCGTTTCCTGCAGCGCGCGGTGGCCTGTCTGAAGGATCTTTCGGCGCAAGGCCAACTGGCACGCCGCCTGGCGCAGGGTCCGGCGATCCTGACCGGGGCCGGTTCGGCCTGGTACGACGTGGTCGCCGAGGAATTCGGCCAGGCCGACATCGGTGCCGCGCTGGACGTGGTGCTGCGTCCGGGCTGCTATCTCACCCATGACGTGGGCATCTATCGTGCCGCGCAATCGCAGATCCAGGTGCGCAATCCGGTGGCGCACAGCATGCGCAGCCAGCTGCAGCCGGCGCTGCAGCTGTGGGCCTACGTGCAATCCATCCCCGAGGCCGACAAGGCCATCATCGCCCTGGGCAAGCGCGATGCGGCTTTCGATGCCGGCCTGCCGACCCCGGTCACGCGCTTCCGCCCGGGCCAGGATACCCAGCCGCAAGCCACCCCGGCGCACTGGGAAGTGACCGGCATGATGGACCAGCACGCCTACCTGAAAATTGCCGAGGGCGATGATATCCAGGTCGGCGACATGATCGCCTTCGACATCTCCCACCCCTGCCTGACCTTCGACAAGTGGCGTCACCTGGTCGTCGTGGACCAGCGTTTCGATGTGACCGACATCGTGCAGACCTTCTTCTGATCGATGCCCGGGAAAGAAGAGCGAAAGAACAGCACATGAACAAACCCATCCTCGCCTACGGCGAAGCCATGGTCGAATTCAACCAGCGCATCGACACGCCGCGCCAGTACCTGCAAGGTTTTGGCGGCGACACCTCCAACTTCGCCATCGCGGCAGCCCGCCAGGGTGCCGCGTCGGGCTATGTCAGCGCCGTGGGGGACGACCACTTCGGCCAGGACCTGCTGGCGCTGTGGCAGCGCGAGCAGGTCTACGTACAGCACGTGGCGGTGCAAGCCAATGGCAGCACCGGCCTGTACTTCGTCACGCACGACGATCAGGGACATCACTTCCACTATCGCCGCGCCGGCTCGGCAGCCAGCCGCTACACCGTGGGCGACTTGCCTTTGCAAGCCATCGCCGCAGCGGGTGCCCTGCACCTGTCAGGCATCAGCCTGGCCATCAGCGAGAGTGCCTGCGACGCCGGCCTGGCTGCGATGGCGCATGCGCGCGCCGCTGGCGTAACCACCTCGCTCGATACCAACCTGCGGCTGCGTTTATGGCCGCTGGAACGCGCACAGGCGAAAATGGCCGAGGCCTTCCGCCTGTGCGATGTCTGCCTGCCGAGCTGGGAAGATGTATCGATGCTGACCGGACTCAATGACCGGGACGCCATCGTCGATCACCTGCTGGATTACGGTGTGAAGCTGGTGGCCTTCAAGCTGGGCCATGAAGGCTGCTATGTAGCTACCCGCCAGGAGCGCCGCATGGTCTCGCCCTATCCGGTGCAGGCGCTGGATGCGACGGGTGCGGGGGACTGTTTTGGCGGGGCCTTCATGGCCGAGCTGATGGCCGGGCGCGATCCCTTCCAGGCAGCGCGCTATGCCAACGTCGCGGCCGCCCTCTCCACCACCGGCTACGGCGCGGTCGACCCCATCCCTCGGCGGGAGCAGGTGGAAGCGGCGCTCAAGGCCGCAGCCTGACCGATGCCGTCCCTCGTGGCGCGTCGCTTCACTGCCGGCGCGCCACGAACAGCATGCCGGCCACTGGCTGGCGCACTTCCTCGCGCAATACTTCATCACGCTGGTGCAGCGGCTCCATACCCTGCGCCTGCAGCAGCGCTCGCACGTAATCGCGGCCATGGCGGTAGCGTCCGCTGGCATGCAGCCGATGGCCTTGCTCCACCCCGTCCTGGGGCGTGAGCACCTCCACCGTGAAGACGAAGTACCCGCCCGGTTTCAAGACAGCAGCAACCGCCTTGAACACATTCTCCAGATCCCCGAAATAGATCATCGTATCCGCCGCCGTGACCAGGTCGCAGCTTTGCGGATGACGCAGGAGGTAGTCGGTGATCTCGGCCTTTTCCAGTTGATCGTAGTGGCCGGTGGCCGCGGCCTTTTCCAGCATCTTGCCGGCCAGGTCCACGCCGGTCAGATGCTGCGAATAAGGCCGCAAATAGGTCCCGCACAGCCCGGTCCCGCAACCGATGTCGATGGTGACAAACTGGCGCGCCGCCTGCGTGACCAGGGCCACGCCCTGCCCGATCAGGCTGGGGCCGCGATAGCCGAGGCTGTGCAGCAAATTGGTTTCAAACGTCTCGGCGTAGCGGTCGAAGTGCGATTCGAGGTAACGATCCGAGGCGCGCGTGGGCACATCCAACTGCGAGCAGGCGGCCAGCATGTGGGCCGCAATCGGATTGTCGGGTTCGCTGGCCAGCCAGGCGCGATAGGCTTCTGCGGCTTCGTCCAGGCGGCCGAGGAAGTAGAAGGAAATCCCGACCATCTCCCAGGACTTGCCTTCCATTGGCGGCAACACGTAGGCGCGGCACTGGTAGTGCGAAGCCTGCATCTTGTCGCCGGCGGCCTCGAAGAGATTGCCCAGGTGCAGCAGCGCCGGCAGGAATTCGGGGGCGATCTCCACCGCACGCTGGAAGGCGGCAATGGCCTCCTCATTGCGGCCCTGCTGCATGTGCGTGGCCCCCAGGTTGTTCCAGATCGTGTGATCTGCGGGCGCGGCTTCCAGCGCCGCTCGATACGCCTGCGCAGCACCGTCCAGCTCGCCCAGCGCAAACAGGACATTGCCCAGGTCGTTGTGCCAGGCGGCATTCTCGGGTTCCAGCGCACTGGAGAGCTCCAGCTTGTCCAGCGCCTCGGCATGGCGTCCGGCCTGGTGCAGCCAGATGCCGTAGAAGTGCAAGGCGACCGGCTCGATGGGATCGTCTTCCAGCACGGCTTCGTAGACGGCGCGGGCTTCTTCCCGGCGGCCCGCCATGTGGGCATCGATGGCCGCGTTCAGGCGGACTGCGTGCGGTGGCTGGATCTGCGTAGTCTGCTGCTCAGGCATGAACGGCTCCCCTCGTAAAGCGCATGGAGGCACCGGAAGAAAAGTCCGGCGCTCTTTACATTGTCTTTACAAGTCTGCAGCAGACTGCCCTTTCGGGCAATGCCTGATTCTCCTGAAAGCTTGCCAAGCTCTACAGGAAAGCCAGGCTGTGCCCGATGCTGCCCAGGCGGCGCAGGGCCTGGTCGAGTTCGCGGGTGAAGGGATGGCCGCAGCAGATGCGCAGGAAGTGACCGTAGCGGTTGGAATTGGAGAAGATGGCCCCCGGCGATACCCCCACGCCCTCCAGCAGCGCCCGCTCGAACAACTGCTGCGAGCAGACCTGCGCCGGCAGCTCCACCCACAGCCCGACGCCGCCATTGGGCACATTCAGGCGCGTACCCTCCGGGAAATAGGCTGCGATCGACTCCGCCATGCGTTCGCGCTGTTCCTTGAGCAATTGGCGCAGGCGGCGCAGATGGCGGTCATAGCCGGGGCTGGCGATGAAGTCGGCGGCGGTGACCTGGGTCCATTCCTCATTGGCGCGGGTGTGGGTGAACTTGAGCATCTTGACCCGCTCATGCCAGCGCCCGCCATTCATCCAGCCCAGCCGCATGCCGGGCGCCAGCACCTTGTTGAGCGATGCGCAATAGATCACATTGCCGCTGCGGTCGCGGCTCTTGAGGCTGGAGGGCGGCACGTTGCCGTCGGCCAGCTCGGTATAGGCGTCGTCTTCGATCAGGGGCAGGCGCAATTCTTCACACAGGCGTACCAGCTTGTCCTTGTGCTCGTCGGGCATGATGCAGCCCAGCGGATTCTGCAGATTGGGCACCACCACCACGCCCTTGATGTTGCCGTAGGTGCGCACGGCCAGTTCCAGCGCTTCTACCGAGATGCCGGTGTGCGGGCTGGTCGGAATTTCCAGCGCCTTCATGCCGAGGTTTTCCAGTGCCTGCAGCAGGCCGAAGTAGGTCGGCGACTCCACCGCGATCGTGTCGCCCGGCCCCGCCACCGCGCGCAGGGCCAGGTTGAGCGCCTCGATGCAGCCGTGGGTGACGACCACCTCTTCATGATCGATGCGCATGCCGTGATGCAATGCGCGCCGCGCCACCGCCTGGCGGAAGGTGGCATTGCCGTTGTGCGGCATGGCGCTGGTGAGCAGTTCGGGGCGCTCGCGCAGGGCCCGCATGGCGGCCTGCTTCAGGGTTTCCACCGCATAGAGCTCGGGCGCACAGGTCATGCCGGACAGGTCGATGCGCGGTGCCCCGCTCTGGCGCAGGGCGATGTACTTGGAGACCTTTTCGTGGATGCCCGCATATTGCTCGGGATCGATGGCCATCAGGCTCTTGGGCTCCTGCACCGGCCGGATCGCCGAACGGCGCGGCTGGCGCACGAAGTAGCCGGAACGCGGACGCGCTTCCAGCCAACCGCCCTCTTCCATATGGCGCAGCGTCTGCAAAGCCGTCGACAAACTCACCTGGTGCTGGCGCATCAGGTCGCGCACCGAGGGCATGCGGTCGCCGGCCACCAGGGTGCCGGACTGGATGGCTCCTTGATAATGCTCGGCCAGACGACGGTACAGGGGCTGGCGTCCGTTGTCGGGGGTGGCGGCAAGGGCGGCCGGTGCAGTGGCCGGCGGCGGTGCCGCGGGCGTCGTGTCGGGGAGGTGCAGGCGGGTATCCATAACAGTCATCATCTTCGTGAGGACGAAACCAGAACAGATACAGAGTAGGCGAAAAGCAGGGGTAACAGAGCAAAAAGCTGCAGCCTGTTACGCAGCAGAGTGAATTTTCCTGTGCCTGTTGTCGCCGCGCCGCCCTCCCTAGACTGCAGGCTGGACCATTCAACAAGGAGAACACCATGCCCGCCCCGCTTCCCGCCCGCACCACCACCCAGGTCCTGCCACTGGCCGCCGGCCGGCATCTGCAACTCTGGCTGCCGGCCGGCAGCCAGCTGCTGTGCCAGGCGCCGCAAGTGCGCGTGACCGAATCGGCGCAATGGCAGGCGGACCGTCTGGTGAGCCGCCAGACCCGGCTGAGCGACGGAGAAGGGATGGTGCTGGCGCACGAGGGCTGGATCGGTGTGCTGGCCACGCACGAGGGTGAACTGCTGTGCCTGCGTCCGGTAGCGCAGGCATGGTATGCGCCTTTGGTGGCCTGGCTGCGCACGCTGCGGAGCGGGCGGAGCGCGCCGGAATGGGATCCTGGCCGTTGAGCAATCAGGCCAGGGGCCATCGGATGGATTGATGAAAATTAACTTTTAGTTAACAAGTTCGCATCATTCGCGCTTTTCGAGCAATAAAATTGCGCAAAACGGGGTGAACGGGCGATGGAAGAGCTGCAGGAGTTTCCGTAAAACTATTACACTTCATCATCAGCAAAAGATGAAGTGTCATGCAGAACGAATCCTCCCTCGCCCGCTCCGTTCCGGCTTCCATCCCGGCCCTTTCCGAACAAGAGACCTTCGACCTGACGCCCGTTTCCTTATGGAAAGAGGACTACAGCGGCCTGAAGCGCCTGTTCGACCAGTGGCGCGCCGACGGCGTGACCGACCTGCGCAGCTATCTGACCGTGGACCCCAGCCGCGCCCAGGCCTGTGCCATGCAGATCCGCGTGGTCGACGTCAACCGGCGCACCCTGGAATGGTATGAAGCGCGCGACCTGGCGCACCTGGTGGCCAACCTGGACAAGATCTTCCGGGATGACATGCTCGACACCTTCATCGATGAGATGGTGCAGCTGTGGAATGGCGGCACGACCTTCTCCAGCTATACCGTCAACTACACCCTGGGCGGCAAGCGGCTGGACATCCAGCTCTCCGGGCGCATCATGCCCGGCAGCGAAGAGAGCTGGGATTACGTGCTGCTGGCCATCGAGAACGTCACCGAGCGCGAGACGGCCCGCAAGAAGCTCTCCCGCAGCGAAAACTACGCGCGCGGCCTGTTCGAATATTCACCCATTTCCTTGTGGGTGGAAGATTTCAGCGCGGTCAAGCGCCTCTTCGACGACCTGCACCGCATCGGCATCACCGATTTCCGCACCTTCACGGATGTGCATCCGGAATTCGTGGAGCGCTGCATGCAGGAAATCCGCGTCATCGATGTGAACCTGCAGACACTGTCCATGTTCGGTGCCCCGGACAAGGCCACCCTGCTCTCGCGTTTGTCCGACGTGTTCCGCGACGACATGCGTCCGCATTTCAACGAACAGTTGATCGAGCTGTGGAACGGCAACCTGCTGCACCACCGTGAGGTAGTGAACTACTCGCTGACCGGTGAAACCCTTCACGTCCATCTGCAGTTTTCTGTCTTCCCCGGACACGAAAACAACTGGGACCTGGTGCTGGTGGCGCTCACCGACATCACCGCCCGCAAAAAGGCCGAAGCCTATCTGGAATTCCTCGGCAAGCACGATGAACTGACGAAGCTGCACAACCGCGCCTACATGGTCGACGAACTCAACCGCCTGGAGCGCAAGGGTCCCTTCCCGGTCAGCGTGATCGTGGCTGACCTCAATGGCCTGAAGGAAGTCAACGACGAGCTGGGCCACGCCACCGGCGACGCCCTGCTGCGCCGCGTGGGGGAAGTGCTGGGCAAGGCGGTGGAACGCCCTTGCAGCGTGGCGCGGACCGGCGGTGACGAATTCGCCATCCTGCTGCCGGCCACCGACGAGCGTGGCTGCCAGTTGCTGATGGACCAGATCCAGAAACTGGTCGAAGTGAACAATCAGTACTATTCGGGCGTCTCGTTGAGCCTGTCGATGGGCGCGGCTACCGGCGTTCCGGGCGAGCGCCTGGAGCAGGTGGTGCAGCGGGCCGACAGCCTGATGTATGAAGCAAAACGCCATTATTACGCCAGCACGCCGGGCCTCGAACGCCGTCATCCGGACGACTGAAAACGTGTCCGCGCCCTATCCCTGCCCGCGTGAAGAACTGGCCCTGGCGGCGGGCGCGGAAACGCTGGCGGCCGATATTCTGCGCAGCGCGCCCGGCCAGCCCGTCCATACACTGGTGCTGCACGGGGCCGGGCAAGGGGATCGGCAGCGCCAATGGCCACTGCGGCAGGCCCTTGCCGCACGAGGCTGCGGCAGTGCCGCCATCGATTTTTCCGGCCATGGGCAAAGCAGTGCCCTGCTGCCCAATTCCCTGTCCAAACGCCTGGTCGAAGCGCAAGCCGCGCTGGACCGCCTCACCGTCTCGCCGCGCACCGTCGTGGGCGTGAGCATGAGCGGCGAAATCGCCCTGCGCCTGGCCTGCCGGGCGGAAAACCAGATCGCCCATGTCGTCACGCTGGTCGGTGCGCTCTATGACGGTGCCGCCTTCATGTTGCCTTTCGGGCCGGCCTTCAGCGCGGCCTTGCGGCGCCCGCACAGCTGGCGGGATGCCGAAGTGCTGCAGATGATCCGTGCTTATCGCGGACGGCTCACCCTGATCCGCGCCAGCGAGGATGCCGTCATCCCGGCCGAGATCGCCGAGCTGATCCGCCAGCACGCCAGCTCGGCCAGCGACTGCCGCATCGTCGACCTGCCGGGCGTGGATCATCGCGTCAGCGAACGCAGCGCGCAGGATGCCGCGCTATGCGCACAGCTGGCCGCGCTCATCACCGACTGAACTGCCAGGAATAAAGGGACGCCGCCTCAGGCCATGGTCGAGATCAGGCCGCCGACCACGTTCTGGTTGACGATGTCCTCGACGATGGAACCGGTCAGATCAGGCTGGGATTTGAGCAGCAGGGAGAGCTGCGAACTGAGCTCCTCGCCGGCGAACACGCCTGAGCCATCATAGATGCCCGAAGTCGTCCCCGGCGTGACGATGCTGCCCAGCACCCCCTGGTAATAGCTCTGGGTGGCCTGGTTCTGGGTGAGATCGGTGGAGGTGCCGGCCGACGAACCGGCATTGACGATGGAATCAAACAGCCCCGCCGCATTGTAGGTGAGGCCGGAATTGGCGGAGAACCCGCCGCCCAGAGTCACGATCACCGAGGCCTCCGACGACAGCTCGACCGCCTGCGCTACGGCCGCAGGATTGCTGGCTGCAGTCACCGGATTGGAAGTGCCGCTGCTGCCCAGGCCGTAGGGATCCAGGCTGCCGAGCGTGGTCAAGGTGGAGGTGGAGGATGTGATCGCCATGTTCATACCATCAACGCGCGATATGCAGCAACGCGCTTATCATGGGATTCTAGGAAACTCTGCCCCGCTCGGCAAGGCAGACGTGACGGCGCTGACCGGCCGATGCCCGGCGCAATGCAAAACACCCGGCCGGGGCCGGGTGTTTCTTGTCCTGCGGGAAGATGCTCCGTCAAGCTTAACGGGCATCAGTGCGGCAGATCGCCATGCTCATCCTTGGTCTGCACGATACTGACCGGCTTGCCCTTGATGCGGCGCCAGATGTAGACGCCATAGCCGGACAGGCCATACAGCACGAACAGCCCGAACAGCACCTTGGACGGATCGCTGGAAATGAGCACCAGCGCCACCACCACCAGCAGTGCCGCAATGAAGGGCACCGGCTTGCGGAAGTTGACATCCTTGAAGCTGTAGAACGGCACGTTGGTGACCATGGTGATGCCGGCGTAGAGGGTGATGACCCAGCCATACCAGCTCAGGTCGGTGCCGGCAAAACGCAGGTCATCCATCAGCCAGACGAAGCCGGCCACCAAGGCCGCGGCCGCGGGGCTGGGCAAGCCCTGGAAGTAGCGCTTGTCGACCACGGCGATGTTGGTATTGAAGCGGGCCAGGCGCAATGCACCGCCCGCGCAATACACGAAGGCTGCCAGCCAGCCCAGCTTGCCCATGCCGCGCAGCGACCATTCATAGACCACCAGGGCCGGGGCGGCACCGAAGGAGACCATGTCGGAGAGGCTGTCGTACTGGGCGCCGAATTCGCTTTGCGTATTGGTCATGCGGGCCACGCGGCCATCCAGACTGTCGAGCACCATGGCCACGAAGATGGCGATGGAGGCGTAGTCGAACTTCAGGTTCATGGCCATCACGATGGCGTAGAAACCGCAGAACAGCGCGGCCGTGGTGAAGGCGTTGGGCAACAGGTAGATGCCGCGCGAGCGCCGCCGTGCCACTACCTGCCCGGCCTCGTCCAGTTGCGCGGCCTTGGGGCGGCGCAGCGATTTCGGGAAGGGAATGCCGGCTTTGGCCTTGCGTCGTCGTAATGTGGGCATCGATGTCTATCAGTGAGGAGGACGGAAATCGCAGCACGCAGTCTGCGCCGGGGCCTCATCCGTGACGCCGCTGCAAGCACAGGCTGGCGCGCGGCACGGTGAGGCCTTCAGGGTGTGATCAGAGTTCGGCCAGAATGGTTTCGGTGGCCGAGACCTTTTCACCGACGGTGACCTTGGGAGTGGCCGTCAGCGGCAGGTAGACGTCCACACGCGAACCGAAGCGGATGAAACCGTAGCGCTGGCCACGGGCCAGGGTATCACCGGCCTTCACATAGCAAAGGATGCGGCGCGCGATCAGGCCGGCCACCTGCACGCAGGTCACGCTGTGACCACTGGTAGTGGTGATGGCCAGGGCATTGCGCTCGTTTTCAAGCGAGGCCTTGTCGAGGTCGGCATTGACGAACTTGCCGGGGAAGTACTGCACCTTCTCGATCTTGCCATCCACCGGGGCACGGTTGGAGTGGACGTTGAAGACGTTCATGAAAACGCTGATCTTCAGGGCTTCGCGGTCGGTGTAGGGGTCATGGGCGCGAGCCACGACGACGATGCGGCCATCGGCCGGGGACAGCACGGCATTGGCGGCTTGCGGGATCACGCGCGGCGGATCGCGGAAGAACTGCAGGACGAACAGCGCGATGATCCACAGCGGGAAGGACCAGGCGCCGCAGAAATAAGTTGCCAGCGCTGCCACGACCACGGCGATGGTCAGGAAGGGCCAGCCTTCGCGGGCGATGATGGGATGGGGATAGTGGTTATTGTTCAATGTTGCTCCAATGATCGCGCGGTACTCGCGGAAAGTTCAAAAGTAAAAGCGTGCCTATTCTAGTCCAGCGCCCGTTAAATGCAATGAAATGCGCCGCCATCCGGCCGGTGGCGGTGCATCTCGGGGCATCCAGGACAATTTTTCGAGAACCGGGCCCGGGCATTGCCCGGCACGGGCTCAGCGCGGCTGCGGGCGGGAGAAGCTCAGCTTCAGTTCATTGCGCGCCAGCCCGCGCGGACCGGTCAGTTGCATCTGTCCGATCAGGATCGTCACTTCGGCATCGGCATAGTCCAGGCCGGTGACTTCGGTGATCTGGCGCAGGTCGCCCTGGCGGCGTTCCTGCGGCTCGTCGGCGATGATGCCTGGCGGCTCCTTGGCCAGCGGTGCACAAGCTTTCACATCGTTGACCAGGCGCTGGTAGGCACGGCCCATGTCCGCTGGCGTCGAATAGCGCCAGATGCAGGTATAGACCGAGGAATTGTCGGCAATGGCGCAGCTCTCGGCACCATCCAGCATGAAGTTGGAGAGATAGACAGGGCCGCGCTTGTCGCCCTTCATGACGGCATCGGGGCCGTCTTTCTTCCAGCCGTCGAAGTGCGATTGCGACTGCTGGTGGATGGCACGCAGGTCGGCACAGATGTCGGCATGCGCGGTGCTGGCCACCAGTGCGGTGAAGAGTGGCAGCAGCAGCTTGGTGATGGTCCGCATGATGAGATGATCTTCTTGAAACGGAAAGGGAGGCCGATTATAGCCTCCCTTCCCCGCCGACCCGAGCGGGTTGACGATTCTTGATATGAACTGTCCGGCGCGAACAGTCCGGCGTGTTCGCTTACTTGAAGCGCACCTTGCCCACCAGGCGCATGCTCACGGTGGATTCACCAGGCTCGAAGCTGGGCTCGGCCACCGTCGTGCTTTCCTGGACCATGTCGGCACGCATGGCCTTGGCCATCATCGGGGCGGGAGCGGGCGCGGCGTAGTTGCCCGAGCCTTCGAAGTCCACGGTTTCAATCACGGCATCCGACGGGGCGCGATGCATGGCATTGGCGATGAAGCCGATGCGCTCTTCCAGGTTGCGGTAGGTGGCGTTGACCAGCGTGGCATCCAGCTTCTTGGCGGCCGCCGGGCTCAGGCCGAATTGCAGGCCGTTCAGGCTCATCAGGGCCTGGGCCGAAGAGACGGTCTTGGGCAGCGCGGCCAGGTTCTCGGTGGTCATCTCCAGATACTGGCCGACGCGCCATCCCACGACTTGCCGTGCCTTGGCTGGCTGGCGGGGCTGTTGCGACGCGACTTGCGGCGGTTCGGCATAGACCGCATAGGTGTAATAGCCGTAGCTCTTCAACGCCGCTTGCGGGTCCTGGCGCTTGAGCAGGTCAATGCCCTGCTTCATCTTCTGGTTCACGCGGGAGGCGGCAGCGGCCTTGTCCTTGTCCTGCTCTTCCACTTGCAGGGTGACGCGAGCCTGGTCGTTCGGTACGCTGATCTCGCCGTTGGCTGGCACCACGACCATGGTGCCGGTGGTCGGGACCGGGGCCGGCGCGCTCATGGCGGTCTGCGCCTGGGTGGCAATACAGGCGGTGGCCAGGACTGCGCCCAGCATCAGTTTGCGGGAAGGTGTCATAAGGGATCCTCTTTATTCTTGGTCGGTGACGGGGTGATGATAGCTTCATAGCGAAAGCATCAACCCTGCACTTCGACGACGGCCGTCAAGGATTGGTTCTTGGCCAAGTGCAACAAGGCGTAACACAATGACAATTCCACCACCCTTCCCTGGCTCACGGACCAAAAAAAACGCCACGGCGAACCGTGGCGTTTTCTTCGACTGCGGCTTGTAGCGGCAGATCAGTTCTTGCTCTGGTCGACCAGCTTGTTGGCCTTGATCCAGGGCATCATGGCGCGCAGCTTCTCGCCCACGATTTCGATCTGGTGTTCGGCGTTGATACGACGACGCGACATCAGGGTCGGAGCACCGGCCTTGTTTTCCAGGATGAAGCTCTTGGCGTATTCGCCGGTCTGGATGTCTTCCAGGACCTTCTTCATGGCAGCCTTGCTCTCGGCGTTGATCACGCGCGGGCCGGTCACGTACTCGCCGTATTCGGCGTTGTTGGAGATCGAGTAGTTCATGTTGGCGATGCCGCCTTCATAGATCAGGTCGACGATCAGCTTGAGTTCGTGCAGGCACTCGAAGTAGGCCATTTCCGGCGCGTAGCCAGCTTCGACCAGGGTTTCGAAACCGGCCTTGATCAGTTCCACGGTACCGCCGCACAGCACGGCTTGTTCGCCGAACAGGTCAGTTTCGGTTTCTTCGCGGAAGTTGGTTTCGATGATGCCGGCACGGCCGCCGCCGTTGGCGGTGGCGTACGACAGGGCCAGGTCACGGGCCGAGCCGGACTTGTCCTGGTGCACGGCGATCAGGTGCGGCACGCCGCCACCTTGGCTGTAGGTCGAACGCACGGTGTGGCCGGGGGCCTTGGGGGCGATCATGATGATGTCCAGGTCAGCGCGCGGCACGACTTGGCCATAGTGGATGTTGAAGCCGTGCGCGAAGGCCACGGTCGCGCCTTGCTTGGCGAAGGGAGCGACGTTTTCTGCATAGACCTGGCCGATGTTTTCGTCCGGCAGCAGGATCATGATGACGTCGGCATCCTTGACCGCGTCGTTCACTTCGGCGACCTTCAGGCCAGCCTGTTCAGCCTTGTTCCACGAAGCGCCACCCTTGCGCAGGCCGACGGTCACCTTGACGCCGGAATCCTTCAGGTTCAGGGCGTGGGCGTGGCCTTGCGAACCGTAACCGATGATGGTCACGTTCTTGTTCTTGATCAGGGACAGGTCTGCGTCTTTGTCGTAGAAAACTTTCATGATTTTTTCCTATGTTCCGAGTAACTCGAATTTGAATGTATGTATGTGTGTGTGATGCGTACTGCTGGCGCGGTCGATCAGATCTTCAGGATCCGTTCGCCGCGGCCGATGCCGGAGCCGCCGGTACGGACCGTTTCCAGGATCGCGGTGCGATCCAGGGCGTCGATGAAGGCGTCCAGCTTGCTCTTGGCGCCGGTCAGCTCGATCGTGTAGGTCTTCTCGGTGACGTCGATGATGCGGCCGCGGAAGATATCCGCAGTGCGCTTCATCTCTTCCCGTTCCTTGCCCACTGCGCGCACCTTGATCAGCATCAGTTCGCGCTCGATGTGCGCGCCTTCGGTCAGATCGACGACCTTCACCACCTCGATCAGGCGGTTCAGGTGTTTGGTGATCTGTTCGATCACATCATCCGAACCCGAGGTCACGATGGTCATGCGCGACAGGGTCGAATCTTCGGTGGGTGCAACGGTGAGCGTTTCGATGTTGTAGCCGCGTGCGGAGAACAGGCCCACGACACGGGACAATGCGCCGGCTTCGTTTTCCAGCAGCACAGAAATGATATGGCGCATGTTAGAGATCCTCCGAACCCAGCAACATTTCAGTCAAACCCTTGCCCGCCTTGACCATCGGCCAGACGTTCTCGGTTTGATCCGTGATGAAGTTCATGAAGACCAGCCTGTCCTTCATGGCGAAGGCTTCGCGCAGCGCGCCGTCGACATCGCCCGGTTTCTCGATTTTCATGCCGACGTGGCCATAGGACTCCGCCAGCTTGTTGAAGTCCGGCAGCGAATCCATGTAGGACTCGGAATAGCGCGAACCATAGTCGATCTGCTGCCACTGGCGCACCATGCCCAGGAAGCGGTTGTTCAGGAGAATGATCTTGGGCGTCAGGTGATACTGCTTGCAGGTCGCCAGCTCCTGGATGCACATCTGGATCGAGGCTTCGCCGGTAATGCAGGCGACCGTCGCATCGGGGTTGGCCATCTGCACGCCCATGGCGTACGGCAGGCCCACGCCCATGGTACCCAGGCCACCGGAATTGATCCAGCGGCGCGGCTTGTCGAAACCGTAGTACTGCGCGGCCCACATCTGGTGCTGGCCGACGTCGGAGGTGATGAAGGCATCGCCCTTGGTCACTTCCCACACCTTCTGCACCACGGATTGCGGCTTGATGAATTCGTCGGAGGTAGCGAACTTCAGGCAGTCACGCTTGCGCCATTCGTTGATCTGCTTCCACCAAGCATCCAGCGCCGCGCCGTTCTGACGGGTCTCGGCCGCATCCAGCTGCGAGAGCAGTTCCTGCAGCACGTCCTTGACGTTGCCCACGATGGGGATGTCGACCTTGACACGCTTGGAAATCGACGAGGGGTCGATATCGATATGAATGATCTTGCGGGCATTCGAGGCGAAGTGCTTCGGGTTGCCGATCACGCGGTCATCGAAGCGCGCACCAATGGCGATCAACACGTCGCAGTGCTGCATGGCCATGTTGGCTTCGTAGGTACCGTGCATGCCGGGCATGCCGACGAACTTGTCGCTGGACGAACGATACGCGCCCAGGCCCATGAGCGTGTTGGTACAGGGATAGCCCAGGCGATCGACCAGCTTGTTCAGCTCGGGCGAGGCATTGGCCAGGATGATGCCGCCGCCGGTATAGATCATCGGACGCTCGGCCGACAGCAGCAGCTGCAGCGCCTTGCGGATCTGGCCCGAGTGGCCCTTGTCGACCGGCTTGTAGGAACGCATTTCCACCGCCTTCGGATACTCGTAGGCGCAGGTATGCATGGTGATGTCCTTCGGGATATCGACCAGAACCGGGCCGGGACGGCCGGTGGTGGCGATAAAGAAGGCTTTCTTGACGGTCTCCGCCAGGTCCTTCACATCCTTCACGAGGAAGTTGTGCTTGACGCAGGGGCGGGTGATACCGACGGTGTCGCACTCCTGGAACGCGTCCTGGCCGATGGCGGTCGACGGCACCTGGCCGGAGATCACCACCATGGGAATCGAGTCCATGTAGGCCGTGGCCAGGCCGGTGACCGCATTGGTCACGCCGGGGCCGGAGGTCACGATGGCCACGCCGACCTTCTGCGAGCTGCGCGAATACGCATCAGCGGCATGCACGGCGGCCTGTTCGTGACGAACCAGGATGTGCTGGAATTTGTCTTGCTTGAAGATTGCGTCGTAGATATAGAGGACGGCGCCACCAGGATAGCCGAAGACGTGTTCAACACCCTCTTCAGCGAGGCAACGGACGAGTATATCCGCGCCGGTGAGTTGCTCAGCACTCATGCTGCTTCCTTTCAAGGTCCATTGGAAATTGATCGGATGTTCTCTCCTGACGGAATCGCATTCGTCGTCTTGCCGGCAGCATCCCTTTATTGTGCGGTCACGCCGTTTCTGCGCTCCAACCGTAGTGGAGTTTGAAACGCCGCTCAACGCGACTCGTTCAGCCTTGGTACAAATCGACTTCTACAGATTCCTCGCGCTTGTGGCACGGGTTAGAACAAACAAGCTTTAAACCTATAAAGCGTTTCCTCGAACCGGCACGACCTTATGTGAAGCACCGGCAAGGAACAAAAACGCCCCAGATGTGGGAGGCGGGAAACAGGACAGTAATGCGTTGCATCATTTTGGTCAAGCGAATTCCGGTGAAATCGTTGCCAATACTCGCGTTCGCTGGGGCCGCCGAGGATAAACTTCAGGACAAAGAGGACCATTTTTGCTAGCATTCGGTCTGCTTTTTGACGATTTCTTGCATTTTTCGCATCTACGCCGGCCAGGATGCAGGTTTTTAACTGATCTGACCGGTGACCCATCCGGCACACCGTATTGCATGGCAACTGACAAAGAACTCTCCGATTTTCTTGAAAGTGTCGAACGCCGCGCCTTCAAACAGGCGGTGTATGCCGTGCGCAAAGATGAAGCCGCGTTGGACATCGTTCAGGATGCAATGATCAAGCTGGCCGAGAAATACGGCGACAAGCCTGTCGATGAACTGCCGATGCTGTTCCAGCGCATCCTGCAGAACACCATTCATGATTTCTTCCGCCGCGAAAAGGTGCGCAACACCTGGGTGAGCCTGTTCTCCAGCTTCGGGGGCAATGGCGGCGACGGCGAGGGCGGCGACGATTTCGACCTGCTGGAAAGCCTGGAATCGGAAGACGGCTCCCAGGCTGCCGAATCCAGCGCAGACAAGGTCGAGCGCGAGCAGACGCTGAACCTGATCGACGCCGAAATACAAAAGCTGCCAACGCGTCAACGGGAAGCATTCCTGATGCGTTACTGGCAGGACATGGACGTGGCGGAAACAGCCGCCGCCATGGGTTGCTCCGAAGGTAGCGTCAAAACCCATTGCTCCCGCGCAACGCACGCGCTGGCTCAAGCTCTCAGAGCCAAAGGAATCTCATTATGAACAACAAGGAAATGCAATTCGCCTACAAGGTGAAGCTGGCGCTTGACGCCAATCTTGACAACCTGTCCGACGACACCTTGCAAAGCCTGTCGGCCGCGCGTCGCGTGGCCTTGGCGCGCAAGAAACAGGCCCCGATCCACAAGCGCGTGGAACAGCAGGCGCTGGCCGGCGCCTTCGGTGGCGCCATGATGTCGCCCGAGAAACCGTCGTGGTGGAGCCGCCTGGGCGTGGCGGCACCGCTGCTGGTGGGCATCATCCTGTTCGCCGGCATCTATCAGCATGAAAACGCCAAGCGCGTGAGCTACCTGGCCGACATCGACGCGGCCGTGCTGTCCGACGAGCTGCCACTGTCGGCGTATCTGGATCATGGTTTCAACGCTTTCCTGGCTGAAAAGGGACAATAAGACGATGCACAAGACCACCGGCACTCCTTTGAAGGCTTCCGTCCGCCTCTCGCGCATAGCGCTGGCGCTGGCGGTGCTGGCCGGTGGATTGAGCTGCGCCTGGACCGTGGCGCAGAACGCGCCCTCCACTGCAGCGGCACCGTCGGCCACGCCCGCCACACCTGCACCAGCCGCCAGCCCTGCCGCAACGGCACCAGTGGCCGGCACACCCGGAACAGCTGCAGCACCTGCCGCACCGGCCGCCACCCATGCCAGCAAATCCGCCGGCAGGTCCATAGCACGCAAGCCCGAGAACAAGCTGGCCTGGGCCAATCTCTCGCCCGCCCAGCATCAGGCGCTGGAACCGCTGACCGGCGAATGGCCGCGCATGAGCGAACTGCAGAAAGAAAAATGGCTGGAAATCGGCAAGCGCTACGCCAAGATGAAGCCGGAAGAACAGCAGCGCCTGCATGAACGCATGCGCGACTGGGTCAAGCTGACCCCGGCCGAACGCAGTGCCGCCCGCACCAATTACGCCCGCGCCAAGAAGCTGGATGCGGAAGAAAAGCACGAGCAATGGACCAAGTACCAGCAACTTTCTGAAGAGCAGAAAAAGAAACTGGCCGAGTCCAAGTTGCCCAAGCGCGTGGCCAAGCTGCCGACCTCGCCGTCGGCCGCCGCACCGACCATCCAACTGCCCACCGAGGCGCTGGATCGCTCTCTGCCCGTGACACCTGCTCAGGTCCCGGCTCCGGCGGTGCCTCCCGCGCCGTCTCAGGTGCCTGGTTCGCAAGCCACGCCAGTGCCTGCGATTGCACCGACTGCGGCGCTGCCCACGACCGTGGCCGTCAGCGCTGCGGTGACTCCTGTGGCAAGCACCGCCAGCGACGGCAAGTAAGCCTACCTCTTCCGCTCCGCCTCCTCCGCCAGATTGATTGAAACCGCCCCCCTTGGGGCGGTTCGCGTTTCCACCCTCGTCAAGACCGTGCGTGAAGCCGCAAAGGCATACCTCCCCTACCACGCAGGCTTGCCCCTTGCTCTGCCTCAAGCCTTCACATAGGCAAGCGCGCCTGATTGCATTACCATCTGCCGGCCACAGCGTGCACGGTGTGCGCTGCTTCTTCACTCCACCCTAGCCAGAACGGAACAAACAGGAACCATGCCGGAATTCACCACGCCCTCCCTGCGCCGCCGCATGAGCAGCATGCTGTACGAATCCATGCTGCTGTTTGGCGTACTGTTCATGTCGGGCTGGCTGTTTTCCACGCTGCTGCAGCAGCGTCATGCCCTGTATCTGCGCCATGCGCTGGAAGGCTGGCTGTTCCTGGTTCTGGCGATCTATTTCGTCTGGTTCTGGACCCATGGTGGCCAGACCCTGGCGATGAAGACCTGGCGTTTCCGCGTGGTCGACCGCGACGGCCAACCCTTGCGGCTGGGACGCGCGCTGTTGCGCTTCGTGCTGGCCTGGCTGTGGATCCTGCCAGGACTGGCCCTGGCCTCGCTGGCAAGGGGCCAGGCCTGGTTGCTGGTGCTGATCCCCGCCGCCAACCTGCTGTTATGGGCCATGACGTCGCGCCTGGATGCGCAAGGACAATTCCTGCACGACCGCCTGGCCGGCACCCGCCTGGTCGACATCACGGCCCAGCCGAAGGCCGCCGGCAGCACGGCCAAGGCCAAGTCATGAAGCGGACATGAGCGCCTCGCCGCGCTCTGTTATGCTCTCGGGCGAACGCATGCAGCCGCATGCCCTTGGACCTGATCGCCTCCGACCGACGCCCGCATGATTTCACGCATCTCCAGAACCCTGCTCCTCATCCAGTTCGGCATTGCGATCCTGTTCTACTTCCTGCTGCGGCATTTCGACTGGCCCATCCTGGCCGCAGCTGCCGGCGGCGTACTGATCGTATTGCTGCTGCGCGCCCAGATCACTGCCAACAGCTTCTTCCTGACCTGGCCCTATCGCGGCCGCACCTCCAACCCGGTGACCATCACCTGGCTGCAGATCGCCACCCTGTTCCTGCGCGAATTCCGCGCCACCATGCTGTGTTCCTCGTGGGGCATGCCCTTCCTGCGCTTCGACCAGTTCAGCTATCCCGACACCACCTCGCTGCCGGTGCTGCTCATCCACGGCTACGGCTGCAACAGCGGCTACTGGCGCTGGCTGAGCCTGGAGCTGCGCGAAGCTCACATCACCCACTATGCGCTGGACATGGAACCGGTGTTCGGCAGCATCGATGAATACGCCCCGCTGGTGCATGCCGCCGTCCAGCGCGTGCTGGCCGAGACCGGACAAAAGAAGATCGTCATCGTCGCCCACAGCATGGGTGGCCTGGCCGCGCGCGCCTACCTGCGCGACCACGGCTGCGACAGCGTGGCCCGCGTGATCACCCTGGGCTCGCCGCACCATGGCACCGCCATTGCCAACTTCGGCATTGGCATCAACTGCGGTGAAATGAACTGGCTGGGCCGTTATGAAGAAGGACGCAGCAGCGAATGGCTGCAGAAGCTCGCGGCCACCGAAGAAGCCGATGCGCTGGGCCACATCGTGTCGATCTATTCCCACCACGACAACATCGTGTCGCCGCAGACCTCAGCGCATCTGGAGGGCGCCTGGAACATCCCGGTCATCGGCATTGGCCACGTGGCACTGGCGCTGGAACCGTCCATTCACAAGATGGTGATCGAACTGATCCACAACGCCCGCGACTGACGCAGGCGCTCGCGGACACCGCAAAGCAAAATGCCGCCCCGGCACGAAGCGCGGGACGGCATCTCGGTGACAACGAGGACGCAGCCAGCGGCTGCACCCTCAACGGACTTACTTCTTGGAAGCGTCCTGAATCTTCTGCCCGGCCTCTTCCACCTTTTCACCGGTCTTCTGCGCCACATCCTTGGCACCTTCCTTGGTCTTTTCGTAGGCTTCCTTGGCGTCGGCCTTGGCCTTGTCCAGCGCGCCATCGAGCTTGGAGCCGGATTCAGCGGCCTGATCCTTGGTCTGGCCGGTCACTTCATCAAGCTTCTTCCCGGCATCCTGCACGGCACCGTCGATCTTCTTGCCCAGCGCTTCGGCCGGACCCGGTTCTTCCTTCTTCTGGCAGGCTGCCAGCAGGGTAATGGCGGCCACGCTCACAGCAACACCGGCCAGCAGTTTGGACATCTTGTTCATGTTCTCATCCTTTCCGTTCATATTTGACGATCCCGATCTGTCGGGATTCGAGGTGAAGATAGCACAGCAGCATGTGTCGGCCTGCCGCTGCCAAATTTGCTTACATTTCTTGCAAATACGTCGATCATCGCGAAACATCGCTGAACATCAGCATTTCCTCTTCTGAAAAACCCGCCGCGCGCCGCGCTTCCAGGTTAAAGGGGCCGCGCAAAGGCGGTGCGCGATGGCGCTGGCACAATTCGGCGAAAGTCGTCACCGGGTCCAGCTGGCGCTGCTCGCACAGCCAGTTGAACCAGCGATTGCCGATCAGCACATGGCCGACTTCGTCACGCATGATGATGTCCAGGATCTCGGCGGCCGCCAGGTCGCCCGCCTGCGCCAGCTTGGCGCGTACCGGCGGGGCGGCATCCAGCCCGCGCGCTTCCAGCGTGCGCGGGACCAGGGCGATGCGGGCCAGGACGTCATCCTTGGTGGACTCGGCCATGTCCCACAGGGCATTGTGGGCGGTGAAGTCCCCGTAGGCATGACCCAAGGTCTTCAGATGATCGGCCAGCAAGCTGAAGTGATAGGCTTCCTCATCGGCCACCTGCAGCCAGTCATCATAGAACTCGCGGGGCATGCCGGCGAAGCGCCAGACCGCATCCAGCGCCAGGTTGATGGCATTGAACTCGATATGCGCAAGCGCATGAATCAGCGCCGCCCTGCCCTCGGGCGTGCCCATGGAACGGTGCTTCACCTGCAGCGGAGAAACCAGCTCGGGCCGCGCCGGGCGGCCAGGAATGCCGCTGCCGCATTCGGCGGCGGCCAGGTCATCGGTTTCCAGCGCTAACTGACCGGCCTGCCAGGCGGCACGCAAGGCCCGCACGGAACTGCACTTGACGGCGGGATGCATTTCCTTCAGGCAAGACAACGCGGCGCTACGCACGTGGGTGAATGAAAAGACTTCATCTGGGGACGAGACGTGATCCAAGGAACTGACTTTCAGGGAAGGTAAAATACGCGGTTGAGGACGCCGGCTTTGCCACCATATGAAGATAAATGTCCAATCTTGCAATACAGGGACAAGGCAAGCACAAGGCAAACAAGCCCGGCACCATCCACCGACCAGCAGGTAACGAGGAGACAATTTTATTATGGCGATCTACCAATTGGCGCAGGACATTCCCGAGATCCACGAGACCGCCTTCGTGGCCGAGTCGTCCACGGTGGTGGGCAAGGTCAGGATGGAAGCCCATTCCAGTGTCTGGTTCAACGTCGCCATTCGTGGCGACAATGAACTCATCACCATTGGTGAGAACAGCAATGTGCAGGAAGGTGCGGTATTGCATACCGATCATGGCTATCCGATGGTGATCGGCAAGAACGTCACCGTGGGACACCAGGCAATGCTGCATGGCTGCACCATCGGCGAGGGCGCGCTGATCGGTATCCAGGCGGTGGTGCTCAATGGTGCCAGGATCGGCAAGAACTGCCTGGTCGGGGCGGGTGCCCTGGTGACCGAAGGCAAGGAGTTTCCCGACAACTCCCTGATCATCGGTGCGCCTGCCAAGGCGGTTCGCCAGTTGAGTGAAGAAGATATCGCGCGCATGCGGGCTGGCACCGACAGCTACGTGCAGCGCGCGCAACAGTTCAAGACCCAGCTCAAGCGCATTGCCTGAGCGGTCAAGCAAAGGAAACGATGAAAGACACGCTGCAAAAATTCCTGGTCGACAACGCGCCCGTTCGCGGCGAGCTGGTCGAGATTTCGGACACCTGGCGCCAGGTGCAAGCCCGCCGTGACTATCCGGTCGCGGTGCGCACGCTGCTGGGCGAGATGCTGGCGGCGTCCGCCCTGCTGTCGGCCAACCTGAAGTTCAACGGCATGATCGTCATGCAGATCCATGGCGACGGCCCGGTCAAGCTGCTGGTGGTCGAGTGCGACTCCGAACTGCAACTTCGCGCTACCGCCAAGCTGGCCGATGATGCCGAGATCGCTGACGATGCAACGCTGACCGATCTGGTCAATGCCAATGGCAACGGCCGCTTCGTCATCACCCTCGACCCCAAGGACAAGCTGCCCGGCCAGCAAGCCTACCAGGGCGTGGTCCCGCTGGATGGCGAGAGCGTAGCCACCGTCATCGAGAATTACATGCTGCGCTCCGAACAGCTCGATACCAAGCTGTGGCTGGCAGCCGATGAAAAGGTCTCGCGCGGCCTGCTGCTGCAGAAGCTGCCGTCCATCGGCGGCAATGCGGCCCCGACCGTCAAGCCGGAAGGCGAGCTGGAAGACTGGAACCACATGGTCATGCTGGGCGATACCCTCAAGCGCGAAGAACTGCTTTCCACCGATATCGCCACGCTGATGCATCGGCTGTTCTGGGAACAGACCATCCGCGTCTTCGATCCGGTGCACCCGCAATTCCACTGCTCCTGCTCGCGCGAGAAGGTTGGCAACATGCTCAAGATGCTGGGCCAGGAAGAAGTGGCTGAAGCCTTGTCACAGATGGAAAAACTGGCCATCGACTGCGATTTCTGCGGCCAGCATTACGAGTTCGATGCGGTGGACTGCGCGCAGCTGTTCGTGGCCGATGTGGGTGGCGCGAGCGAGGCGAGCGACGCGCGGCATTGAACCATCCATGACGGTCGCACAGCAATAAAAAAACGCCATCGGTTTGCCGATGGCGTTTTCCTTTGTGGACCGCACTCGCTGGTCACTCCGCATCCGGCACCAGCAAGGCCATCTGCTCCGCATCCAGATAAGTCCACTCCCCTTCTTCCAGTTCCAACGCCTCCAGCTGCAGGCCGCCGATGGCAGTGCGCCGCAAGGCACTGCAATGATTGCCGGCCGCGGCCAGCATGCGCTTGACCTGGTGATACTTGCCCTGCTCCAGCACGATTTCCAGCAGGTTCTCACCCAGTTGGCGGCAACGGGTTGCAGCCAGCGGCGCCGGTTCGTCATGCAGTTGCACGCCCGCCTTCAGTTGCGCGATCAAGGCCTCGGTCACCGGCTCGGCCGTGGTGGCGGCATACACCTTGGGCACGTGGCGCTTGGGCGAGGACTGCGCGTGAATGAACGCACCATCATCGGACATCAACAGCAAGCCGGTCGTATCGTGATCCAGCCGGCCCACCGGCTGCACGTCGCGCCAGGTGAACTGTTCCGGCAGCAGCGTCAACACCCCCGGATGATGGCTGGGCTTGCGCGAGCATTCGATGTTCTGCGGCTTGTTGATGGCGATGTAGACGTGCTCGCGGTATTCCCACTCTTCCTCGAAGATGGTCAGCACCAGGCCGTTCGTATCGGGCGTGGCGCGGTAATCGTCCACCACCTCGCCGTTGATGACGACTTCACCATCCTCAATCAACTCGCGGCAATATTTGCGCGAACCGAAACCCTGCGATTGCAGGATGCGGTCCAGGGTCAGCTTGGCCATGTCAGCCTTCTCCTTGTTCGTTTTGTTCTTGCCGGCCGGCCTTGGCCTGCTTCGGTTCCAAGATCTGGCGGGCGATGCCGCGCAGGATGTTGACCTCTTCGGTCTCCAGCTGGGCGCGCGAAAACATGCGTTTCAGACGCGGCATCAGCTTCTTGGGATTGTCGGGATTGAGGAAATCGATGGCCACCAGCGCCTGCTCCAGATGCGCGAACATGCCCTCGATCTCGGCCACGCTGGCGCTCTGCCCATGGAAACCCACCTCGCCCGGCGCGCGTGCATCGCCGCTGGTCTGCATGGGGCCACCCTGCACTTCCAGCTCGGTCATGCGGCATTCATAAGCCAGCACCTGCACCGCCTGCGACAGGTTCAGCGAGGAATAGTCCGGATTGGCAGGGATATTGAGCAAGGCATTGCACTTCTGCACCACCTCATTGGGCAGGCCAAAACGTTCATTGCCGAACAAGAGGGCGGCATTCAAGCCGGTATCACGCGACAGCTGCCCCGCCAGCTCGCGCGGCGAGACCACCGGCGGCGAGAATTCGCGCAAACGGGCACTGACGGCCGCGGCGAAGTTGCATCCCTGCAACGCTTCTTCCACGCTGCCGACGATGCGTGCATTTTGCAACACATCGATGGCACCGCTGGCGAAGGCAATGGCTTCATCTTCCTTCACCGCGTCCGGAAAGCGCGGATTGACCAGCACCAGCTCCGAAAAGCCCATGGTCTTGATGGCCCGTGCGGCCGAGCCAATGTTGCCGGGACTGCTGGTATTGACCAGCACGAAACGCAAACGGCTGAAAAGAGATTGTCCTGACACTTGCTTGTTCATTTAAAATAGCGGGATTCGCGCCCCAGGATCAGATGTTGGCAAAACGCCAATATTGCAGCAAGGCTGTCAACCCAGGTCGACTTTGTTCGCCGACTTGACCGACGCCACTGCCCTTGGACTGCCTGGCAAACCCGCAAGCATAACAGCCGTGGGCGGCGCAACGCTCATTAATTTCATCGTCGCACTGGTTTGACTGCCGGGTTTCGCCTGGCCAGCTGTTCCGCATGCTTGTCGCGGAAGGCTGGCTGGTCGGCCATGGCGACGATGAGCAACGCAGCCATCGTCTTCGGTGGCCGCAATTTTAACGGAACCATCGGAATGATCATCCCACCCATGCTCAATACGGCGATCAAGGCAGCCCGCCGCGCCGCTACCATCATCAACCGCGCGTCCTTCGACGTGTCGCTGCTGAAAGTGTCGAAGAAGTCGCACAACGACTTCGTCACCGAGGTGGACAAGGCAGCCGAGGATGCGATCATCGACGTGCTCAAGAACGCCTACCCCGACCACGCCATCCTGGCCGAGGAATCGGGTGCGTCCGACAACCTGCACGATGAAAACGAAAACGTCTGGATCATCGATCCTCTGGACGGCACCACCAACTTCATCCACGGCTTCCCGCAATACTGCGTCTCGATCGCCCTGCAGCAGCGCGGCATCATCACCCAGGCCGTGGTCTATGACCCGACCCGCAACGACCTCTTCACCGCCTCCAAGGGCGCAGGTGCCTACCTGAACGAAAAGCGCATCCGCGTGGGCAAGCGCGACAAGATCGCCGATGCACTGATCGGTACCGGCTTCCCCTTCCGCGACCTCGATGGCCTGAACGAATACGTCAAGATGTTCAAGGTCATGACCGAGCACAGCGCCGGCCTGCGCCGTCCGGGTGCCGCTGCCCTGGACCTGGCCTACGTCGCCGCCGGTCGCCTGGACGGCTTCTTCGAGAAGGGCCTGAAGCCCTGGGACATCGCCGCCGGCTCCCTGCTGGTGACCGAAGCGGGCGGTATCGTGGGCACCTTCAAGGGCGACTCCGACTACCTCTACAAGGGAGACGTCATCGCCGGCAGCCCGAAGATCTTCGCGCAGCAAGTGAACCTGCTGTCTGAATTCGCCTGATTGGCCTGATTGGCCTGATCGTCCCTCCTGCAAGACCGCGTCTCCTCATTGCGCCCGGCATTGCTGCTATAGTGCGGCTACCGGCGCAGACCGAGGAGACGACATGAACCTTCCTTCCCAGCAAGCCAGCGACGACCAGGCCACTTGCGCGTTGCCACCCGGCTACCACAGCGTCACCCCCTACCTGATCGTCAAGACATCCGCCGAGGCCATCGCCTTCTACCGGCGCGCGTTCGGTGCGGCCGAGATCATGCGGCTCGACGGTCCGCACGGCAAGGTCTGGCATGCCGAGATCCAGATCGGCAATGCCCGCGTGATGCTGGCTGACGAACATCCCGAACTCGGTTTCCTCAGTCCCCAGACCCTGGGCGGCGCGGGCGTGAGCCTGCTGGTCTACGTGGCCGATGTCGATGCCGTCTTCACCCAGGCGCTGGCCGCAGGTGCAGTCCAGCTGCGCCCCGTTCAGAACCAGTTCTACGGTGATCGCTCCGGCACGCTGCGCGATCCTTTTGGCCATGTATGGTCGATCGCCACGCATATCGAAGACCTCAGCAATGAAGAAATCTGCGCGCGCTCGCGCGAGATGCTGGCGCGCCGCTGCAAGAAGCTGGCCGACGAGAAGAACTGACCCAACCTGACCAACCCTGCACGCATACACATGCCCTTTGCCCTCAGCGACCACCGCAAGATCCACTACCAGATCGAGGGCAACGGCCCGCCCCTGCTCCTGCACCACGGTTTCACCAGCAGCCTGGAAGCCTGGCGCTTCTTCGGCTTCACGGAGGTGCTGCGCGAGCATTTCCAGGTCATCCTCTTCGACGCACTGGGCCACGGCCAAAGCGACAAGCCGCACGATCCCGCCGCCTATACCCAGGTACAGCGCTGCCGCGATGCGCTGTCGGTGCTCGATGCAGTGGGCGTGGAGCGCGCCCATTTCTTCGGTTATTCGCTGGGCGGCTGGGTCGGCTACGGCCTGGTGCGCCATGCGCCGCAGCGCCTGCGCAGCCTCATCCTGGGCGCAGCCCATCCCTATGAAGATCGCAGCTGGGATGGATTCCATGGCATCGACGGACGCGATCCGGAGGCCTTCATCGCCACCTTCGAAGGCCTGCTCGACGAGCAGATCTCGCCGCAGGTGAAGATGCTCATCCGCGCCAACGACCTGGTGGCACTGGCCGCTGCCGCCCAGCAGCCGCGCCCCTCGCAGGAAGACCTGCTGACCCGCATGGACCTGCCCTGCCTGCTCTTCTGTGGCGATGCAGATGCGCGCCATGCGGCCGTCCAGCGCACGGCGTCGCTGTTGCCGCAGGGTGAATTCGTCAGCCTGCCCGGGGTAACGCACTTCGGCGGGCTGATGCAAAGTGCGCTGGTTTTGCCGCACGTGCTGCGCTTTTTGGCGCAGCAACAAGGATGAGCTGAGCCTCACGCTTCCTCAAAATAAATCCCTTGGTGCGCGGGCTGCGCTGTTATACTGCGGCCTGCGCGGCGTATAGCCAGTCAAGTCCGCGCCCTCCTCAAGTTCCAACCCGTTTGCCTGCGACTGGCGCCCTCACGGGGCCACAGGCCAAACCCAATTTCAGAGTCTCATGTCATTTTCCGCGCTCGGCTTGTCCGACGAAATCGTTCGTGCCGTTTCCGAACAAGGCTATACCTCCCCTACCCCGATTCAGGCTCAAGCCGTTCCCGCCGTACTTTCCGGTGGTGACCTGCTGGCCGGCGCCCAGACCGGCACCGGCAAGACCGCCGGCTTCACCCTGCCGCTGCTGCAACGCCTGTCGGCCATGCCGCGCCAGAAAATCAACGGCCACCTGCCGATCCGCGCGCTGATCCTGGCGCCCACCCGCGAACTGGCCGCCCAGGTCGAAGAAAGCGTGCGCCAGTACGGCAAGTATTTGCCGCTGACCTCGGCCTGCATCTTCGGCGGCGTCGGCATCAATCCGCAGATCACCCTGTTGAAGCGCGGCGTGGACATCCTGGTGGCCACCCCTGGCCGCCTGCTGGACCACATGCAGCAAGGCACCGTGAACCTGCAGCACATCCAGATCCTGGTGCTGGACGAAGCCGACCGCATGCTGGACATGGGCTTCATCCGCGACATCCGCAAGGTGCTGGCCGCCCTGCCGCCCAAGCGCCAGAACCTGCTGTTCTCGGCCACCTTCGCCGACGAGATCAAGAAGCTGGCCGACAGCCTGCTGAACAACCCGGCCCTGATCGAAGTGGCACGCCGCAACTCCACCGTGGAAGTGATCGCCCAGAAGATCCACCCGGTCGACCGCGACAAGAAGCACCCGATGCTGGCGCACCTGATCAAGACCCACCAGTGGAAGCAGGTGCTGGTCTTCACCCGCACCAAGCATGGCGCCAACAAGCTGGTCGAACAGCTGGCCCGCGACGGCATCACCGCCATGGCAATCCACGGCAACAAGAGCCAGTCGGCCCGCACCAAGGCCCTGGCCGAATTCAAGGACGGCAAGCTGACCGCCCTAATCGCCACCGACATCGCTGCCCGTGGCATCGACATCGACCAACTGCCGCACGTGGTCAACTATGACCTGCCCAACGTGCCGGAAGACTACGTCCACCGCATCGGCCGTACCGGCCGTGCTGGCGCCACCGGCGAAGCCGTGTCGCTGGTCTGCGTGGATGAACGCGACCTGCTGCACGACATCGAGCGCTTCATCAAGCGCGAAATCCCGGTGGAAGTGATCGCCGGTTTCGAACCGGACCCGACCGCCAAGCCGCAGCCGATCCAGCTGCGCAGCGGCCAGGGCCGTCACCAGAACGGTGGCGGACGCGGTGGCCAGCGCAGTGCCCCGCGCAAACCCGCCGGCAACGGCAATGCGGCAGCACCCAAGCCGGCCGGCGGCAACGCCGGCCATGGCCAGGCAGCCAAGCCGCGCGCGGCAGCCAATGGCAATGGCAACGGCAATACCGCCCGTGGCCAGGGTGGACGTGGCAATGGCGGCGGCAATGGTGGCAATGCCGGCAACGGCGGCAACAATGCCAACCGCGCACCCAAGCCGGCCAATGCCAACGGCCAGCCGCGCAGTGCCGGTCAGCCGCAACGCCAGGGTGGTCCGCGTCCGTCGGCCCTGACCCATGGCGGCCAGCGCGCAGCCGGCAAGTAAGCAGGCTTCAAGCCGCTTTCCGGGCAGCATCCTTCATCGTCCATCACAAGAAAAGGAAAGACATGAGTGTGACCGTCATCAAGGCCGACCTCGGCAACGCTGCCCACGCGGCAGCGCTGTTCGAGACCCTCAATGCCTACGCTTCCGACGCCATGGGCGGCGGCAAGCAGCTCTCCGGCTACGTGCGCGAGAACCTGGCCGCCGAGCTGAAGAAACGTCCCACTGCCCATGTCTTCCTGGCCTTCGATGGTGAAACGCCAGCAGGCCTGGCGACCTGCATCGAAGGTTTCTCGACCTTCGCCTGCAAGCCGCTGCTGAACCTGCATGACCTGGCCGTGATGCCTGCCTATCGCGGTCAGGGCGTGGCCAAGCTGCTGCTGGCGGCGGTCGAGGACCAAGCCCGCCAGCTGGGCTGCTGCAAGCTCACGCTGGAAGTCCTGGAAGGCAATGCCGTGGCGCGTTCGCTGTATCGCGCCTGCGGCTTCGAGGGATACGAACTCAAGGCGGAAACCGGCAAGGCGATGTTCATGCACAAGCCGCTGGCTTGAACGCTGCCTGACTGAGTACAAAAAAATGCCCGCATCATCGATGCGGGCATTTTCGTTTTTGGGGCTGATACTTCACTGCCCATCAGCTCCTGTACTCCAGGCATGGCCTGCAACGGCGCACAGGATGAACAAGCCTTCATCCGGCCGCTTGACCGCACCGAGTGCGGCCCCGACCAGGCGCCATCAAGCCGCCATCGCCATGCCGCGCGACTTGCCGGAGCTGAGATAGCTGGCAATCGAATCCTGCGTCACCTCGCCCACGTAGCTGCCATCGTTGGCAATGACCGGCATCCAGCTGGTGCTGTGCTTGTACATCTTGGAGAGCACCACGCGCAGGTTCTCGTCCGGATCGGCATTCATGGTGAAGGGACGCACCATGTCCTCGGCCACACCGGTGTTGCCGCGCACATCACGGCGGGTCAGATAACCCAGGGCGCGGTTGTCGGCATCGATGATGGTGAGATAGCGCGAATCCTGGTCATCCATCAGCGCCAGCGCCTGGTCGCACGATACGTCCGGGTGGGCGGTGGCCGGGGTGGTCGCGGCCTCGCCGGCACGCACCAGCAGCAGGCGCTTCAGGGTGTGATCCTGACCCACGAAGGCGCTCACGAAATCATCCTTGGGACGGGCCAGCAAGGTGTCCGGGTTATCGAACTGCACCAGCTTGCCAGCGCGGAACACGGCCACCTTGTCGCCCAGCTTGATGGCTTCGTCGATGTCGTGGCTGACCATGATGACGGTCTTGTTCAGCTGGCGCTGCATCTGGAAGAACTCGTTCTGGATCGATTCGCGATTGATCGGATCGACCGCGCCAAACGGTTCATCCATCAGCAGCACCGGCGCATCGGCCGCCAGTGCGCGGATGACGCCGATACGCTGCTGCTGGCCACCAGACAGCTCACGCGGGTAGCGCTTGAGGAATTTCTTCGGGTCCAGTGCCACCATGGCCATCAGTTCGGTGGCACGCTCCTGGCAGCGGTTCTTGTCCCAGCCCAGGAGGCGCGGGACGATGGTGATGTTTTCTTCGATGGTCATGTTGGGGAACAGACCGATCTGCTGGATCACGTAGCCGATATGGCGGCGCAGTTCCACTTCATCGATGCCGGAGGTGTCCTGGCCGTTCAGCAGTACGCGGCCGGAGGTCGGGTTGATCAGGCGATTGATCATCTTGAGGGTGGTGGTCTTGCCACATCCCGAGGGGCCGAGGAAGACGCAGATCTCCCCTTCCGCCACCTTCAGGCTGACGGCGTCCACCGCCTTGACCTGCGTGCCATCCTTTTGAGTGTAGGTCTTGCTCAGTTGGTCCAGTTCGATCATTTTTGTACTCCTTTCGGTGTCAGGATTTTCTGCAGACGTTGCAGCAGGGTGTCCGCAATGATGGCCAGCACGCTGATCATCACCGCGCCCACCACGAGTTTTTGCATGTTGCTCTGGCTGATCGCATGCAGGATCAGCACGCCCAGCCCACCAGCACCAATCACGGCCGCAATGGCCATGACGCCGATGTTCATCACGACGGCGGTACGCACGCCGCCCAGGATGACAGGCACGGCCAGCGGCAGGTCCACCATGCGCAGGCGCTGCCAGAAGGTCATGCCGATGCCGATGCCGGCTTCCTTGATGCCGGCTTCAATGTTCTCCAGCGCCAGATAAGTGTTGCGCATGATCGGCAGCAGCGAATACAGGAACACGGCGGTGATGGCGGGCAAGGGGCCGATGCCGGCACCAAATTGCGAGAACACCGGAATCATCAGGCCGAACAGTGCGATGGAAGGCAGCGTCAGCACGATGGTCGCCAGCCCCATCAACGGACCGGCCAGCCAGCGCACCCGCACGATCAGGATGCCCAGCGGTACGCCGATGGCAATGGCCAGGCTCACCGCAATGCCCACCAGTTCAAGGTGCTGCAGGGTCAGGTCGAGGATGTTGCGCCAGTCCGATTGCAGGTATTGGAAGATGTTCATGGTCCCCTCCTCAGATCAGGCCGGCTTGCTTCAGGAAATCGGCCGCCACCTTGGCCACCGGTTCCTGGTCGATGTCGACGCGCTTGTTCAGCTCGGTCATGGTCGCCGTGTCGATCTTGGCGGCCAGGGCGTTCAGTTGCTCGGCCAGCTTGGGGTTCTTGTCCAGGATCTCCTGGCGCACTACGGGGGTGGCCTTGTAGGCGGCAAAGTAGCCCTTGTCATCCTCCAGCAGCTGCAGGTCGAAACCCTTGATGCGGCCATCGGAGGCGTAGGTCAGGCCGACGAACAATTGTTCGTTCTTCAGGGCCGTGTAGACCAGACCCGGGTCCATCTGTTTGACTTCGCTGCGATCCAGCTTGAAGCCATACAGCGCCTGCATCGGGCCCAGGCCGTCGGGACGGGAAGCGAATTCATAGTCCACGCCCAGCAGGTGCTGCTTGTTGCCTTCCTTGTCGTCTTCGTTGATACGGTTGGCGAGATCCTGCAGCGAGTGGATGTGATACTTCTCGGCCACGTCACGCGGCATGGCGAAGGCGTAGGTGTTGTTCAGCTCCGACTGGTTGAGCCAGGTCAGGCCGCGCGGCGCGTCCAGTTCCTTGACCTTCTGGTAGATCTGGTCGGGATCGAGCTTGTCCTCGATGTGGTTGTAGACGATCAGGGCGGTGCCGGTGTAGTCCCAGACGATGTCGATCTGGCCGCTCTCCAGCGCCGAGCGCATCAGGGTCGTGCCGAGGCCGTTCTTCAGATCGGTGTCGTAACCCTTGGCGCGCAGGTATTGCGCGGTCATGTCCGAGAGCAGCAGCTGCTCGGTGAAGTTCTTGCCGCCGATGACCAGGTTCTGGGCCTGAGCGCGGGCCGTGCCGAACATGGCCAGGCCAAGCGCCAGGGCGCACAGGGCATATTTTGCGATGGTCTTCTTTGTCATGCTTTCCTCTCTACCGCTGTGCCGGAAACTGCTGGCGTGCGGTCGTTCTTGTGATGGGGATGAGCTGCCGGATCAGGTGCGCAGCCCGCGACGCGCCAGGTAGAAACCCGACAGCGAGGTCATCAGGGCATCCAGCACCAGCGCCAGCAAGGCGGTAGCGGCAGCGCCCAGCAGCAGCTGGCCGTGATTGTTCAGATAGATGCCGGGGAAGATCAGGCCACCCAGGCTCTCGCCGCCGATCAGCATCGACAGCGGTGCGGTACCGACGTTGATCGCCAGCGAAGTACGCACGCCACCGACGATGATCGGCAGCGCATTGGGCAACTCCACGCGGAACAGGATCTGGTGCGGCTTCATGCCGATGCCGCGCGCAGCTTCCTTCATGGCGGCCGGCACGTTCTTCAACCCCTCGTAGGTGTTGCGCACGATGGGCAGCAACGAAGCCAGCCACAGGGCCAGGATGGTCGGGCCATTGCCGATGCCGAAGGCAGCCAATGCCAGCGCCAGCACGGCGATGGAGGGGATGGTGTTGCCGATGTTGAAGATCTGGATGAACTTCTCTGCACTGCGTTGCGCGCCCGGGCGGGACAGCGCGATACCGGCCGGAATGCCGGTGGCCAGGGCCAGCACCATCGAACTGAAGACCAGTTCCAGGTGCTTGCCGGTGTAGTAGACCAGGTCACCGCGATACTTCTGGATGACGTCCGGACCGATCCACCAGACCAGGCCTGCAATAACCAGCGCAAAACCGAACGCGCCGGCGAAGACGTGACGAACACGTGTCATGTTACCCCCTGTTGGTATAGCCGACACGACATGACGCCGCGACGACGGGTTTCTGGGATCAAGTTTTAAAGGGTTCGCTTGCCCCGTTGGGCGTATCGTTTGGATGCGAACCGAAAGCTGCAAGGGCAGCGATGAAACCGAAGCGATGAAGCCAGCCTCGGCATAGTGCACACCGGACAGGGATGGGAACGATTCACCGTGGAGAACGGGAGGGCGTTCGCGCTGCCAGCCGGAAATTCGGACAACCCGCACACTGCGGATCGGACACTGCTAAGAGTCGTTGTTGAACAAGTGATTTCGCGAGCAAGATGCAGCGAAAGAACGATAGTTTAAAGCAATCGCTTAATGCTGTCCAGCAATGTAGCAATGTGAATCGATAACTTACAGATCTGAAGCACTTTTAAAAGTTCCCAACGGCGGTCAATATGCCGTTAAAAGTGGTCATCCTGAAAACCGCCAGCGCGGCGCTATCCCTTGCCCCATGCGGCTCCCGCCGAGCTTGACTAATGAGCAACATGGGGCAAAAAAAATCGCCGGACCTCTGTGCGAGGCCGGCGAAAAATTTTTCAGAAGCGCGGCAGGAGGTCGCCGCGTCGGTGCTGCGCTGTCAGCGCATGGCGCCGAACACCTTGCCCAGAATGGCGCTGCCGGTCCCGACCGGATCCTTGCGGATGGCTTTTTCTTCCTCGCCGATCATCAGGAACAAGCCATCCAGCGCACGCTGGGTGACGTAGCCTTCCACGGTGCTCTGCTCGGCGCTCACCAGCCCGGATTTGGCGACCTGGCCCATGACGGCGTTGTAGCGCCCGGAGAGGCCGTTCTTGTCGGTGATCTGCTTGACGATGGGCAGGAACTTCACGGCCAGTTCGCCCGAGGTTTTCTGGCGGAAGAAATCGGTCACGGAGGTATCGCCACCGGCCAGGATGTTCTTGGCATCGCTCACCGACATCGACTTGACGGCATTGACCAGCAGCGGCTTGGCCATCGGCACGGCGGCCTCGGCGGCGTGGTTCATGTCGGCCACCAGGCCATCGACCTGGCCGCCCATGCCGGTCATGCGCAGCAGTGGCATGGCCTGCTCCAGCGCACCGGGCAGCTGGATCTTGACCTTGTCATTGCCGAGGAAGCCGTTGGGCCGGCCCAGGTTGGCCACGGCGGTATTGGCGCCCTTCTCCAGCGCGGCTTTCAGGCCGGCGGTGGCGTCCTGGTTGCTCAGGTCGGACAGCGAAAAGGCCAGGGCACCGCAGCTGGCCAGCAAGAGACTGGCCGCCAGCGTGCGGCGCAGTGCGGAAACGGGGAAACGGGAAAAGGACATGCGCGACTCCAGAGTTCAGGATGCCGGGATGATAGCAGCCCGGCATGACGGCACCAGCTCACTTGCCGCGCGAGAGCTCCAGCCCGGCATTGTGCGGCAGCTTGCCGCTGATCGGCACCGAGGCCACCGAGAACAGGCCGATGACCAGGAAGGCCGGCCAGAAATCGGCCTCGACGATGCTCGCATGCCCCTGCAAATGATTCGACAATTGCAGCACGATGCCCGCCACCGTCACGCCCAGGCCCAGCGACAGCTGCTGGATCACGCTGGCCAGGCTGGTGACGCGGCCGGCGTCGCGGCTGTCGATGTCGGCATAGGCGATCGAATTGAGGCAGGTGAACTGCAGCGCCGGGAACACCCCGCCCATCAGCACGATGGTGACGATGAGCAGATAAGGCGTATGCATGCTGAAGATGCCGTAAGCCGCCAGCGCGATGCCGGCGAACACCGCATTGACCATCAGCACGGTGCGGAAGCCATAGCGGCGCAGCACCCGGCTGGCCAGCAGACGGATGAAGAGCGAACCGAAGGCCGAGGCACAGGTGATGCTGCCGGCCTGGAAGGCGGTCATGCCCAGCCCTTCCTGCAAGGCCAGCGGCAACAGGAACGGCACCGCCCCCAAGCCGATGCGGAACAGCGAGCCGCCCACCACGCTGGCATGCAGCGTGGGGATGCGCAGCAGGCGGAAATCCAGCAGCGGATACGGGATCTGGGTGGAATGACGGTAATACATCACCAGCGCAATGGCACCGATGGAACACATGGCCACCGGCGTGGCGCCGTCGACCAGCTGGCTGCCGAACAGCGACAGGCCCAGCATGATCATGGCCGCGCCCACCGAGGTGAGTACAAAACCTTTCACATCCAGCGGGGCCGGATTGTCTTCCTTGAAGTTCTGGATGAAGCGCTTGGCCAGATACAGGCCCAGGAAGCAGAACGGGATATTGATCAGGAACACCCAGCGCCAGTGGAAGTAGGTCGTGAGAAAGCCGCCCAGCAGCGGCCCGACCACGGGCCCCAACAACGCCGGCAAGGTGAGATAGCTGACCGCCTTGACCAGTTCGGACTTGTCGACCGAACGCGCAATGATGACCCGCCCCACCGGCACCATCATGGCCCCGCCGATGCCCTGCAGGAAGCGCGCCGCCACGAAGGTCACCAGCGAGCCGGAGACGGCGCACAGGATGGAGCCGGTCATGAAGACGATCATGGCCCAGCTGAACACCTTGCGCGCGCCCAGCTTGTCGGCCATCCAGCCGGAGATCGGAATGAACACGCCCAGCGCCGCGACATAGGCGGTCATGGCCAGTTTCAGGGTGATCGGGTCTTGATGGAGATCGCGCGCGAGCGCGGGGAGCGAGGTGGCCAGCACGGTGGCGTCCATGTTTTCCATGAACAGCGCACAGCCGACAATGAGCGGAATGAGCAGCGAGGGTCGCACGGTAGGCAACGGGGCAACAGAGCGGGTGACAGTGGCGGAATTCCAGGGAGGCTCTTCGTTGCACGGCCTCCTGAAGGGTCATAGTTTAACCCAGCTGGCCTTTTCTTGCGGGCAAGCCGTCGGATCGCCGCAACGATGTGAAGACTTTGGCAGACAGTCGGCCGCCATCGGACACACCGCTTCACTCTGCGCAAAGGGCACTTTCAGGATGAGCCCATGTCACAATGCAGCACGGCGCATCGTGCGAAACAATCTTCATATCACGCTATAACCTGCCCCACCCTCATTTGGAGCCTGGATGAACAACAACATCAACAACACCCACAGCAAAACCCTGGGCTATCTGCTCTGGATCTTCGGATTTCTCGGCGCGCACCGCTTCTACTACGGCAAACCCGTCACCGGCACGATCTGGTTCTTCACGCTGGGCCTGTTGGGCATTGGCTGGATCGTCGACCTGTTCCTGATCCCCTCGATGGATCGCGAAGCCGACCGCCGTTTCGTGGGCGGCGAGATCAACTATTCGGTGGCCTGGCTGCTGCTGACTTTCCTGGGCATCTTCGGCGCGCACCGCCTGTACATCGGCAAGTGGATCAGCGGCATCGTCTATTTCTTCACCGGCGGCTTCTTCCTGCTGGGCGTGCTGTACGACTTCTGGACGCTCAACGCCCAGATCTCCGAACGCAACCACGGCGCACGCGCCTGAACCCTGCCGGCGGCCCTTCCCGGCCGCCCTACTTCTTTTTCAATGCCTTCATGCGCTTGGCGGCCAGCTCCACGGTGTGGAGCTGCTCCTTGCGCTTCATCGATTTCCAGTCCTTGATTTCATCCCGGGTGCGGCCGCAGCCGGTACAGACTTCGTGCTTGAGCTTGCACAGCGAGACACAGGGGCTCTTGACGTCTTTTGCCACTTGCGGATTCCACTTCATTCATATTCAGACAGTCCTGACTGTACTGCAATGCCGGAAAGCCTGCTGACGCCCTGCCCCATGAAAAAGGCCCGCATCCTTGCGAATGCGGGCCAGCCCACGACTACCTCTGCTACGGTTACTACAGTGCTACAGGTACTACAGCCGCCTGCTTTCCCCGAGTACCAGTCTTTCAAGCAAGCGACTGGACGGGAGTATCCCGGTTTACGGCGTTCATGGGCATAGGAAAAGTCTGAAAAAACGAGATCAAGTTGTGCCGGACTGCTATTCCGTTTTGCCGGACTGACTTGTCTTATCGGATTTGTCCGATTTGTCCGTTTTATCTGCCTTGTCCGATTTTTCTCCCTTGTCCTGCTTGAAGCGGGTCACCAGCAACTGGTTGATGCGATTGCCTTCGATATCCACCACCTCGAACTTGAAATCGGAGAAGAGCACGAAATCGGTCTTCTTCGGAATCTTGCGCAGCATGTACATGATGAAACCCGACAAGGTCTCATAGCCGACCGGGTTGGGATACTCGTCGATGTCCAGTTCGTTCATGACATCGTTCAAGGGCGTCAGGCCATCCATGAGCCAGGAGTTCTCGTCACGGCGCACGATCTGCTGCTCTTCCTCGGTGATGGCCAGCAGATTACCCATGAGCACGCCCGTCACGTCGGTGATGCTGATGATGCCGACCACCAGTGCATATTCGTTCACCACGATGGCCAGGTCTTCATCCATGGCCTTCATGCGTTCCAGCACTTCCCACAGGTTCAGGGAGTCCGGTATGGACAGCGGCGTATGCACCAGACCCTTGTCGGCCAGGGAGAACTGTTCACCCTTGAGCAAGCGCTTGAGCACATCCTTGCTGTCGATGTAGCCCAGCACCGCATCGATATGCCCATCGCAGACCAGGAAGCGCGAATGCGGGTGATCGATGATCTTCTGGCGGATCATGTCTTCGCTGTCGGTCAGCAGGAAATAGACGATGCTGTCGCGCGGCGTCATGGCCGAGGGCACGTAGCGGCTTTCCAGCTCGAACACGTTCTCGATCAGGTGATGCTCCTGCGTGAGCAGCACACCGGCCTGCGCGCCCGCGTCGACCATGGCGTGAATCTCGCTGGGCGTGATGACGTCCTGGCGCACCTGCGGCAAACCGAACAGCGTGAAGATCCACTTCGACAGACTGTTGAAGAACCACACCAGCGGCCTGAAGAGCGTTTCCAGCAGCAGCATGGGCTGCACCAGCGCCACCGCGGCGCGCTCGGGCGCGGCCATGGCCAGGCGCTTGGGCATGAGGTCGGCAAAGAGGATGAAGAAAGCCGTCACCACCAGGAAGGACATGGCAAAGCTGATGTTCTCCAGCAGCGGGCCGACGTAAAAGGTGCTGACGATCTCGCGCATGTGCGGCGTGAGCGCCGGCTCGCCGACCACACCACCGAGGATGGCCACGGCGTTCAGGCCGATCTGCACCACCGTGAAGAAATTGCCCGGCTGGGCTTGCAGCGAGAGGACCCGGTCGGCGTTGTGCACGCCCTCCTTGGACATCATCTCAAGACGGATCTTGCGCGAGGCGGCAATGGAGATCTCGGCGCAGGAAAGAAAGGCGCTGACCACGACCAGGAGCAGGATCAGCAGCAGACTGGTGAATATGCTCATGTTGTTCATGTTGTTCTTATCTCATTGATTTGACGTGACATTCTCTCGCGCAACGGGGAGAAAAAGCAAATTCACGCCAATCAAGGACAGAGTGAAGCCTCCTGCCGGCCGGGCAGCAGGGTCCTCCAACACAAACTTCGCTCACTGCTTCAATACACGTCGCGCCGGTAACGCCCCTGTTCCGCCAGCGCCTGCAGGGCGTCCTCACCCAGAATCTCCTGCAGGGCCAGTGCCACGCCACCGGCCATGCCCTGCAGGCTGCCGCAGACGTAGACGCTGGCACCCTCCTCCACCCATTGCCGCAGGACATCGGCGGCTGCGCGCAGCTTGTGCTGGACATAGATACGATCGGGCTGGTCACGCGAGAAGGCCAGGTCCAGCCGTTGCAGCCAGCCCTGGGCCTGCCACTCCTGCAGCTCCTGCTGATGGAAGAAATCGTGCTGACGCGAGCGCTCGCCGAACAACAGCCAGTTGCGCCGCTGCCCCGCCGCCACGCGCTCGCGCAGATGCGCCCGCAGGCCGGCCAGCCCGGTGCCGTTGCCGATCAGGATCAGCGGGCGATCATCGCCGGGGCCATGGAAACTGCGGTTGCTGCGCACGCGCAGGGCGATCTCCTGCCCCGGCTGCGCATGCAGCCCCAGCCAGCCGGAACCCAGACCGGCGCGCCCATCGGGCAGGCGCATCAGGCGCACCATCAGTTCGAGAGCGCCATCGGCGGGCAGTGAAGCAATCGAATAAGCGCGATGCGGCAGCACTGGCAAAGCGGCCAGCAATTCCTCATCGGGCAAGCTGCGCAATGCGGCGAGCTGGTCGGTCTCATGCGGCAGCAGGCGCGTGGCCAGCGCTGCGCGCAGGGAATCGTCCTGGCGGCCAATCGCTTGCAGGAAGGCATCAACAGCCGCCCCGCTGTTGTGCGGGCCGATCTCGGCGATATCGCCGGCCTGCCATTGCGGGGATGGCAGATCCAGCGGCGTGAGGCTCAGGTGAAACACCGGCTCCCCCGCGCTGCCCGGGTTGAGCACGCGCCGCCCGGCCAGCCGCCAGCGGCCATAGGCCGGTGCGCTCCAGTCGGCTTCATCGCTATGGCCACTCAGGACACCCAGTTGATGCTGCCAATGCCGCAGCGCGCCCTCATCCCCGTTATCCACCTCGATGGCATCGAACAGCGGCTGCGCATGGCGGCGGCACAGCCAGGCGTGCAGCGCGTGGCCGAAGGCGCAGTATTGCTGATAGCTGCGGTCGCCCAGGGCCAGCACGCCGAAACGCAGGTCCGGCAATGCGGCACTGTCGCTGCTGCCCAGTTGGCGGGCCAGTGCGGATGCGTCATCGGGTGCATCGCCTTCGCCGGTGGTGCTGGCCACGAACAGGGCCAGGCGCGTGGCCAGCAAGTCGGCATCGGTCAACTGTCCGGCAGGCAGCACGCGCACCACCAGGCCACCTGAGCGCAAACTTTGCGCGGTCTGCCAGGCCAGTTGCTCGGCTATACCGGTCTGGCTGGCAAAGACGACCAGTACGGTTTGCGGGCCAGTGGCCTGTACAGTTCCCCACTGGGCCAGCTGCAACTGCTGCGCGCGACGATGCCGGAGCAAGGTCATCACGCAGAACACCAGGTAAGTCAGCGCCACCAGCGCGGCCATCAGGTATCGGGTCTGCATGGCGTCGCTCACTGCAACATGGCGGCCAGGGCCGGGGTGAGGCTCTCACGGAAGCCACCGGCTTCGCGGGTGATGAAAAGAGCGGCAATCCCGCGTTCGCGGGCAAAGGACAGTCCGGCTTCCTCGCCCAGTACAGTCAACACGGTCGCCAGGGCATCGGCCACCATGCATTGCCGGTGCAGTACCGTGACAGACGCCAGTGCACTGCGCACAGGTGTACCGGTACGGGGATCGATGGTGTGGGCGTAGCGCAGGCCGTCGTGATCGACATAGCGGCGATAATCGCCCGAGGTGGCGATGGCCAGGCCGTGCAAGGCGACCACCATGCCGGCGCTGTCATCCTGCGGCGGGCGTTCCAGCGCCACCCACCAGGGCTGACCATCGGCCTTGACGCCCTCCCCCACCAGTTCGCCGCCGACCTCCGCCAGCCAGCTCACGCAACCGCAATCGCGCAATGCCTGCGCGACCAGGTCCACCGCATATCCCTTGGCGATCCCGGAAAAATCCAGATGCACGCCGCCCGCCTGCTGTACCTTGCGCTGCGCACGGTCGAACACGAGACGCTGCCAGCCGCAACGCTGGCGGGTCGATTCAAGCAAAGTCGCGTCTGGCAGGCGCAATGCGTCGCGCTGCACGCTGCCCGCACCGAAGCCCCACAAGTCCACCAGCGGACCGACCGTGGGATCGAAGGCACCGGCGCTGTCCACGGCCATGGTGAGCGCGGCATCCAGCACGGTGAAAAAGTCCGCCGGCAAGGCATGCCAGCTACCCGCAGGGGCGCGGTTGAAACGGCTGATGAGGGAATCGGCTTCCCAGGTACTCATCTCGTCGATGACCCGCTGCAGCCGGGCCGCGATGTCCGTTGCGATCGTCTCCTGCGTGATGCTGCGCGGGGCCAGCGCCTGCACGCTCCAGGTGGTGCCCATGGTCTGCCCGGACAGGCGCTGGAGCGCCACATCAGGCGGCAGGAGGGACGGGGCTTGCAGGTCGACGGGGATCAGGACGCGGTGGGACATCGTCATCTTCAGCAATGAAAACGGCACCTGCAATGCAGGTGCCATCGGGGTCAATCAAATGCCATCAAAGGCGATCAAGCGATCACGCGATCAGGGCAGCACTTCGATGGTGGCGATGTAGGTGGCACGACGTTGCGTGGCCTGCGGCAGCGAGGTCTTCTGGTCGGAGACGCTGGCTTCCATCCAGTACATGCCCGGGCCGGTCCACTTCACGCTGAACTTGCCGTCGGCATCGGTCTTGAGCTTGCTGTCCAGCAGCTTGTCGCGATAGCGGATGCCGCCGGGTACCAGTTCCACTTCCACATCCGACGCCGGCTTGCCATCGAGCAGCAGCTGGAAAGTCGCGGTGTCGCCCGCCACCAGGTCGGTGGGATGGGTCACCGGTTGCAGCTCCAGGCCCACGCCGGTCGGGGCCAGCGCGCCCTTGCTCGGCTTGCCGGCGGTGACGAAGGTTTCCACGCGGCTGTTCATCTGGGTCACCTTCAGATCGGTGGCATTGGCCGGGATTTCCTTGGCCAGGGTCTCGGCGGTGCCGCGCCAGCGCTTCTGCTGGCCATCCACCTTGTAGCTGGCGAAGACGCCATTGTTGACCACGGCGATCTTGTAGGTGCCGGGCTGGCTCAGTTGCACATCGAAAGTGCTGCGGTACTTGCCGGTGGCGGCGTTGACCGCTTGCACCGGCTTGCCTTCGGGGCCGGTCACGACCAGGCCGTCCAGGCGCAGCGGGAAGTGTTCGAAGTAGAACAGGTCATTGGAAACGGCGGCGTCCACCGTGACCCAGGCTTCATTGCCCGACAGGACGGTGGCCGAGGGCAGCAGCCACTGGCGGTGTGCGTGGGCCGACAGCGGCAGGCTGATGGCCAGGGCCAGGGCGGCGATCTTCATGGAGCGGCCGGCGAAATGCTTGAGGGAAAACGACATGGCAGGTTCCTTGTTCTGGTTGATCTTGTTGGGGAGTCAGAGATGGCAAGCCATCAGGGCTTCAGTTCCAGGGCCACGGCACCCAGCTCGCTGCTGCCTTGGGCCTTGGCGCTCTGGGCGGCCTTGGGCGGCCACTGGAACGGCACCTTGACCAGCTCGCGGCCGCCGACTTCACGCGCGGCTTCCACCATCAGCACATAGTCGCCGGGAGCGAGATTGGCGAGCGGTCCCTTGCCGGAGCCGAAATTGAGTTTCTGTTCACCCGGTGCACGGGTCGCACCGCTGACGCCATCGATGGGCATCTGCTGCTCACGCCCGCTGCGACGCCACCATTGGCGCATGTCCTTCAACCACTTCTCGCCTTCCTTGTCCTTTTTCTTCACGTCGTACCAAACCGCCAGGTTGGCGGCCACGCTCTGGTCGGCGCGTTCGATCCAGGCGGCAAGATAGGGCCGGTGATATTCGGCCACGTTCAGGGTCGGGATTTCAATCTTGACGTTCATCTCCGCTGCGCCGGCCGGGGCGGCAGCGGCAAACAGCGCCGCCATGGCCAGGGCCAGGGCGGTCGGTTTCAACAGGGCGGACTTGCTACGCTTCATGGGACCTCGCTAAGAAAACAGGATGACTGGCTGCAAGCCGCAAGGGCCTGTCTGGCTAAGGGAAACGACGAATTCAGTGAATGAAGACCAGCGCCAGCAGCAAGGGCGCTACCAGCCCCAGCGCCACCAGCGGCCAGGTGGCCGGGCGCTTGCCGGCGTGCATCTGCAGCAGGAACAGGCCGGTGATGCAGAACACCAGGCAAGCCACCGCAAACACATCGATGAACCAGCTCCAGGCCGCGCCCGTATTGCGGCCCTTGTGCAGGTCATTGAAATAGGAAATCCAGCCACGGTCGGTCTTCTCATACTCGACCTGGCCGTCCTCCAGCGCCACGCGCAGCCAGGCATCCCCGCCCGGGCGCGGCAGCGCCACGTAGACTTCATCGGCCGACCATTCGGCGCTCTGCTGGTCCACCGTCACCGCCAGTTCTCGGCCGACCCAGTCGCGCACCGCGGGCGGCAGCGCGGCCTTGCTGCTGCCTTTGGCATCGGCCGCTTCGGCCTGTTGGCGCAGCGGGGCCAGCAGGGATTCGGGCAGCGTGGCCTTGCGATGGGTGACCTGCGGCTTGGCCTCGATCTGCGCCGCGTGATTGAGCGTGAGACCGGTGGCGGCGAACACCAGCATGGCCACCAGGCAGATGCCGGAACTGATCCAGTGCCATTGATGCAGATGCTTGAGCCAGAAGGCGCGGCGTTTCTGGTCGGCAACTACAGGCAGGGAATGGGCGGCAGCGGGCTTCATGAGACGGCAGCGGAATCGGGAAGGAGGGGCAGGACGAGGATCCTCGGATCTCGCACCAAATAATAATAATTCTCAATTATATCTGGACTCATCCATGCCTCGCTAGCCGCCCGGCGGACTTTTACTTTGCGATACATGAGGATACAAACCCCATCAGGGAGCCAGCCCCGCCGCGATACGCAGCGCCGGTGCCAGCGAGGCCGGCAGCATGGGACCGTGGGCCAGTCCCGGAAAACTTTGCCATTGCACCGCCAGGCCGTGCCGGTCGCGCAGACGGCCGGCCAGTTCCGGCAAGGCCTGCGGCGGGATGGCTGCGCGCGCGGCCAGCATGGCGCGGGTACGTGCATCGTCCGCCTCTGCGAGCATGCGCTCGCGCCGTTCTGCCTCCCCCGCCATCAGCCACAGCCGGGCGCCGGGCGCTCCCGGAAAACCCCGCTCTTCCTGCAGGATCACCCCGCCCTGCCACCACAGCGAGGGACTGGCCGCGATATAGCGGCTGAACAGGCCGGGCCGGGTGAACAAGGTGTGCAGCACGAACAGGCCGCCATAGGAGTGGCCCCACAGGCTCAGTTGCGTGGCGTCCAGTGCCACCTGCTGGCGCACCTGGGGCAGGATGCGATCCTGCAGCAAATCCAGGAATACCGTCGCGCCACCGCCCCGTCGTCCGCGCGAGGTTTCCTCATCGACCTGACCGGCAGGGATGGGCGGCGTGTAGTCATACGCGCGGGCAGCCACGTCGAAGCGCAGCGCCGTGTCGTAGCCCACGGCCACGATGACCGGCGGCGAGCCCTCCTGCAAGGCCTGCAACTGCGGCTCGTCGATGGCCGCCAGCGCCGCGTTGCCATCGAGCAGCACGATGGCCGGATAGCCCTGCCGCGGTGGCGGACGCAGCGGCACGCCCAAGGTGATGCGGTAGCTGCGCTGACCATCCACGGAACCCAGCGTGAAGCGACTGAAGCGATACCAGGCCGAGCCCGTGTCAGCGATGGTGGGGCCCAACGGACGCGACAGATCTGGCTGGGCCGTCGCCCGGATGGGCAGGCAGGCGAGCATCGCCGCCCCCAGGATACGCCGGCGGCCCGGCAGCAGCGGCGCCATCAGAAGCGCTGGGTCAGGCTGACCCACAGGCGGCGGCCGTCGCCGACGGTGTTGAAGCTCTGCTCGTCCAGGCGCTTGTCGGTCAGGTTGTAGATGGCCGCGCTCACCGAGGTGCGCTGGTTGATCGCATGCGTCACGCCCAGATCGGCCAGCGTATAGGCCTGGTACTCCTTCACGCCCGAGGACGAGATGGTGGTCCCGGCCGTGCCCACGCGCGCGGCGGCGTTGACTTCCTTGCCGTGGTAGTTCAGCGCGGTCCACACCGTCCAGGCGTCGGCCGGGGTCCAGTCCGCGCGCAGGTTGAACATGTGGCGCGGCGTGCGGGCCAGCGCATAGCCATCGTAGCTGCCGCCCTTCTGGCGCGAATCGGTGAAGGTGTAATTCGTCTTGAAAGCCAGGCTGCGCGTGGCCTGCCAGCGACCGCTCAGCTCCAGGCCCTTGATGGTGGCGCGATCCACGTTGTAGCTGGTCCAGAGACGGTAATTGTTGTTGGCCGACCAGCGGGCGATGGAGCCATCGGCGTTGTAGACCAGGGCATTGCTGACCTTGTCCTTGAAGTCGGTGTAGAACAGCGTGGCACCGCCGGAGAGGCCGGCATGGTTGTCCCACAGGGCGCCCAGCTCCCAGCTGGTGCTGGTTTCCGGTTTGAGGTTGGGGTCGCCGATGATGACGCCGCAGGTGCCGGTGGGACCGACGGTGCAGCCGGCACCGCCGGTCGTGTAGGCGTAGCCCGGCGCGATGGTACGAATGTCCGGTGCCTTGAAGCCGCGCGAGACCCCGCCCTTGATGGTGAGCTGCTCGCTGCCATGCCACACCGCGTAGAGGCGCGGGCTCCAGTGGTTGCCGTAGACCTGGTGGTTGTCCAGGCGCAAGCCGCCGGTCAGGGCCAGGCGCTCGGTGAGTTTCCACTCATCCTCCACGAACAGCGCCTTCTGGGCAATGCGGAATTCCTGCACGCGGGTACTGCTCACGCCGGGATTGACGTCGGTGAGCGTGGCCTCGTTCCACTGCCCGCCCAGCACCATCCAGTGCGCGCCCAGCGGCACGGACAGCTTGCCGTCCAGTACCAGATTCTCGATCTTTGGCGCGCGCGTGGCCTGGGTGTAGCGATCGCTGCCGACGGGACTCTCGGTATAAGTTTTGCGTTGCGCCTTCTCGTAGGCGATCGAGACATCCGAGGTGGCCCAGCCGTAGCGGCCCGTATGCGACAGTGCCATGTGGTCGCGCGGGTTTTCGGTATAGCTGTCGGCGGTGGTACGGGTCGCGGCCAGCGTGTGATCGCTGGAGGCGTCGCGGCGCACCTGGGATGTGCCGATCTCGGCCAGGATGTCGTGATTCTTGTTGGGCGTGAGTGCCAGGCGCGCGGTGAAATCGGTATCGAGCGCCTTGGTATTGCCGTTGAGAATGCGGTCTTCCTGGCGCTTGTAGACCTTGCCCCACAGTTGCAGACCCAGGACCTCGCTGGCGATCGGGCCATTGACGTAGAACTGGCCCTGGTAGGCGTCGCCCGAGTCGCCATGCTGCTGCAGCGTGGTGTCGACGCTCAGCGAGCCGCCCCATTGCCGCGCCACTTTCTTGGTGATGATGTTGATGACGCCCCCCATGGCATCGGAGCCATACAGTGAAGACATCGGTCCGCGTACTACCTCGATGCGCTCGATGGCCTCCAGCGGCGGAATGTAGGACTGCTCGAAGCCGGAATTGCCATTGGTCCGCGCATCGCGCGTGCTCTGGCGCTTGCCGTCCACCAGGATAAGCGTGTAGGCACCGGGCAGGCCACGAATGAAGATGTCCTTCTCGCTGGCCGTACCGGTGATGGTGACGCCCTCGACATCACGCAGGGCATCGGTGAGATCGCGGAAAGGACGCTTCTTCAGTTCCTCCTGGCTGATGACGGTGATGCTGGCCGGTGCGTCCACCACCTCCTGTTCGAAGCCGGTGGCGGTGACCACCACTTCCTTCAGGCCAGCCCCGGCATCCTGCGCCACGGCCAGGCCGCAACCGGAGACGTACAAGGCCAGCGCCGCCGCTACCGCCTGCGCCATGCGCGTAACGGACAGCGCGCCAGGCGCAGGAAGGTGATGGTGCGGATGATGCATGATGAATTCCCCTGTGGTGATGACGAGCCAGGGTCCGGGCGCAAGTCCGCCCCTGCAGGCGGCAACGGCAGCCCGCATCGACGCGGATGCATGGGAAGGCGAACGGGACCGGCACGGCCCGGACAATGGCGATTGATTTGCGAATGAGAATTATATTCATTTAAAATTGGCAAAAGTTTGTCAAATTGTGGCAAGCCGCACGGTGCGCGCGACCCATCCGGGCGCATTGCGCGCACCGCCGTCATCGAGGGGAAGGAACAAGAACATGCACGCGCAACGTCACGTCCTGGTGGTGGACGATCATGCGGACATCAGCGAGCCGCTGGCGGCCTACCTGCGCCGGCAGGACATGCAGGTCAGCCTGGCCGCCAATGCGGCGGAGGCACGGGCGTTGCTGCAGGCGCAGGCATTCGACCTGGTGGTGCTGGATGTGATGATGCCGGGCGAGGACGGTCTTTCGCTGTGCCAGAGCATCAGCCAGCAGCATGGCACCCCGGTGATCCTGCTCACTGCGCTGGCGGCCAGCAGCGACCGCATCCGTGGCCTGGAGACCGGTGCCGACGATTACGTGGTGAAACCCTTCGATCCCCATGAGTTGCTGGCCCGCATCCGCAGCGTATTGCGCCGGGTGGCACGACAGTTGCCGGTCCCGGCCAAAGCGGCCAGTACCGGCACGGTGCAGCGCTATGTCTTCGACACCTGGACACTTGATGTGCAACGGCGCGAACTGCGCGACCGCGACGGCACCCTCGTGACCCTCTCCAGCGTGGAATATCGCCTGCTGCGGGCGCTGGTGGAGCATCCCAACACGGTCCTGTCGCGCGACCGCCTGCTGGACCTGACCGCCGGCAGCGACGCGCTGGCCTTTGACCGCAGCATCGACAGCCAGGTCAGCCGTCTGCGCAAGAAACTCGAACCCGATCCGCGCAAGCCCGGCCTGCTCAAGACGGTCTGGGGCAATGGCTACCTGCTGGCCGCGCACGTGAGTGCCGACCCGGCCACGCCATGAGGGCCTGGCCGCGCAGCATGACCGCACAATTGCTGGCCTTGCTGCTGCTGGGTCTGGTGGCGGCACACCTGATCGGACTGCTGCTGGTGCAACCGAATGGCACGCGCATCCACGTCATCTCGCGCGACCAGATGGCCGAGCACGCCGCCGTGGCCTGGCGCCTGGCGCAGCTGCCGGCGGCGCAAGCGCAGGAGGCACTGGCACGTGCCAGCGACGGCGACACGCGCTACCGGCTCGATCCGGATCCGCAGATCGATGCCGCCCATGAGGAGGGCGGCGACCAGGATCTGCTGCGCCAGCGACTGCAGGCGCAACTGGGCCTGCCGCCCGAGGCGCTGCGCATCAGCCTGCGCGAAGCCGACGATGGCCCGGCCCTGCTGCGCATCGCGCTGCGTACGCCAGCGGGCCTGTGGGTCAACACGCAGCAGCAGCCCTTGATCACGCAGGGCTGGGTCCGGCCACTGCGGTTTTCAGTCCCTGTGAGCACCCTGCCGGTGTTGCTGATCGTGGCCTTGTTCCTGCGCCGCATCCTGCGTCCGGTCAAGGCGCTGGCCCAGGCGGCAGAACGGGTGAGCCGCGGCGAGGAAGTGGCGCCACTGCCGCTGACCGGCCCGCAGGAAGCGCGCGAGGTCACTGCGGCCTTCAACCTGATGCAGCAACGCCTGCGCCGCTTCGTCGAGGACCGCACCCGCATGCTGGCGGCCATCAGCCATGACCTGCGCACCCCGATCACCTCATTGCGCCTGCGCGCGGAACTGGTCGATGACGCGGCCCTGCGCACGGCGATGATCCGTACTTTGGACGAGATGCGGGTGATGGTGGAAGAGACCGTGCGCTTCGCACGCGATGATGCGCATGCCGAAGCCACGCGGGAAATCGACCTGGCGGCGTTGCTGCAGGAACTTGCTCAGGAGCACGCCAGCCAAGGCCGCGATGTACAGATCAGCGTGCAGAAAAATGTGCAGCAGAAAGTGCAGAACAAGGTAGCGCATGACCCCCTGGCGCAGCAGGACGCTCCCCTGCGCTATCGCTGCCGGCCCGTCCATCTCAAGCGCGCGCTGTCGAACCTGGTGGACAACGCCGTGCGCCACGGCCAGCGGGCGAGATTGTCATTGATCGTGGAGCACGATGGCAGCCTGTCCATCCTCGTCGACGATGACGGTCCCGGCATTGCGGAGGAACACTTGCAGGAAGTCTTCAAACCCTTCGTGCGCCTCGACCCGGCACGCTCCGGCGGCAACTTCGGCCTGGGCCTGGCGATCGCCCGTTCCTGCATCGAGGCCCATGGTGGCCGGCTGGAACTGCGCAACCGCCACCAGCCGGGCGACCAGGGCCTGCAAGCCTGCATCAGCCTGCCGGCCTGAACCGGAGCAATGCGCAGGCCTCAGCGCAGCAGTTCGTAAGGCCCGCCCTTCTCCAACGCACGCTGATAGGCCGGGCGCGCATGGATGGCTTCGAGGAACTTGAGCAGATTGGGATGGCGGCCATCGAGCCCGCCACGTGCCCGCATGCCCTCCACCGGGAAGCTCATCTGAATATCGGCCCCGGTGATGCTCTTGCCGGCGAACCAGCCATCCTTGCCCAGTTCGGCTTCCATGTAGCGCATCTGCCGCTCGATCTGCGGTGCCACCAGACGGCTGCGCATGCCCTCGGACAGCATCCGCGCAATCGGACGGATCAGCGCCGGCACGGCCTTGGGCATCTTGCTGAAGATCAGCCCCAGCAGCAGCCAGGGCATGGCCGAGCCCTCGGCAAAGTGCAGCCAGTAGCGGTAGCGCAGGCGCTCGGGCGTGCCGGGTGCGGGCAACAGGCCACTGTCGGCACCGTAACGCTCCAGCAGGTATTCGACGATGTTGCCCGATTCGGCCACCGTCAGATCGCCATCGGTGATGACCGGCGACTTGCCCAACGGATGCACTTTCAGCAGCTCGGGCGGGGCCAGCATGGTCTTGGGGTCGCGCTGGTAAAACTTGATCTCGTAGTCCAGGCCCAGCTCTTCCAGCAGCCACAGCACGCGCTGCGAGCGGGAGTTGTTCAGGTGATGCACGGTGATCATGGCGCGGTCCTTGTAAAATGCGAAGCGACAACTCTAACACCATCAAGAAACCCGCCCCATGGCCGTCACGCCTCTTTACAAACAATTTGCCGACCAGCTCGCGGCCTCCATCCGCGACGGCGTGCTGCGCCCGGGCGAGCGCATCGCCTCGGTGCGCATCGCCAGCCAGCAGCACAAGGTCAGCGTCACGACCGTGGTGCGCGCCTACGAACTGCTGGAAAGCCGCGGCATCATCGAGAGCCAGCCGCAGTCCGGCTACTTCGTGCGCGAACAGGCCGAGAGCATTCCCCGCCCCGTCATCAAGCCGCCTTCTCAGGCCGATCATCCGGCCTGGCAGGAATCCACCGAGGTCGACGTCAGCCGCCTGGTGCTGGCCACCCTGAAGACCATCCAGCAGGACGGCACCGTGCCGCTGGGTTCACCCTATCCCAACCCGGCACTGTTTCCTTCGCACCGGCTGGCGCAATACGCCGGCCGTATCGCGCGCCACGCCAGCCAGTCCAGCGTGTTCGACGACCTGCCGCCGGGCCACCCGGACCTGCTGCGCCAGATCGCGCGCCGCTATCTGGAAAACGGCCTCAAGGTCGATCCCGAAGAAATCGTCGTCACCGTCGGTGCCACCGAGGCCATCAATCTCTGTCTGCAGGCTGTGGCCCGTCCCGGCGACACCATTGCGGTGGAGACCCCGACCTTCTACGCCATGCTGCACGCCATCGAGCGCCTGGGCATGCGGGCCCTGGAAATCCCGACCGATCCGCAGCGCGGCCTCGATGTCGGGGTCCTGGAAGAGCGGATGAAGACGCAGCCGGTGGCGGCCTGCATGGTGATGCCCAACTTCCAGAATCCGCTGGGTTTCCAGATGCCGGACAGCGAAAAGGAAAGATTGGTGCGCCTGGCCGAACAGCACCAGATGCCGCTGATCGAAAACGCCGTCTACAGCGAGCTGTATTACGGCAATGCCCATCCTTCATCGCTGAAGAACTATGACCGCGAGGGACTGGTGCTGCATTGTTCTTCGTTTTCCAAGAGCCTGACCTCGGCCTACCGCATCGGCTGGGCGATGCCGGGGCGCTATCGGGCGCAGGTGGAAAAACTCAAGTTCCTCAACACGCTGGCCACGCCGACCGCGCCGCAACGCGCCATCGCGGAATACCTCACGCAGGGCGGCTATGAACGCCACCTGCGGCGCGTGCGCCGCGTCTTCGCGCAGCAGCGCGACATGATGCGGCACTTCGTGCTGCGCTTCTTCCCGGCTGGTACGCAGGTGTCCGAGCCGCAAGGCGGTTATGTGCTGTGGGTGGAATTGCCGCAGGGGGTGGATGCGATGGAACTGTATCGCCGCAGCCTGGCGCTGGGGATCACGGTGGCACCGGGGCGCATCTTTGCGGCGACCAACCGGTACAGTCATTTCATTCGGCTGAACTACAGCTATGCCTGGTCGAAGGAGACCGAGCAGGCATTGAAACTGGTGGGGAAACTGGTTGAGGAACTGGCAGGGTGAATTTGCGGCGCGCCTGAACGGTGCGCCGCAAACCGCATTTCGCATTTCGCATTTACTGAGGCGACACCAGCAAGCTCACGCTACCGGTCCCATCCTCATTCATCTCGACCTTCACCACCCCGGCCTCTTCCAGCGCCGACAGGAAGCGCCGCAAGGTACTCATGCGCAATTGCGTGCGCTTGGACAAGCGCGCCAGCGACAGCGCCCCGCCCTCCTTCTCTTCAGCATCCGCCTGCAGGGTTTCCACGATCAGCAGCACTTCAGGCGGCACGCCCATCTGCTGCGCGCGGGCCTGCAGATCGGCGTCCTCCTGGGCGGGCATCTCGACGACGCTCATGCCGGCCTCCATCACGCTGCCGAGCGCTGCACCGCCGAACGCGACAACAGCACCGGAATGGATTTGGAAGTGGGCGTGCGCGCCTTGTCGGCAAAGCTTTCCAGCGGCACCAGCGGATTGGTCTCGGGATAGTAACTGCCGATACAACCGCGCGGGATGTCATATTCCACCAGCAGGAAACCATCGGCACGGCGCTCCACGCCGTCATCCCAGACGCTGGTGATGTCGACCCATTCACCATCCTTCAAACCCAGCATCTGCAGGTCCGCCGGGTTGATGAAGACCACGCGGCGCTGGCCGAACACGCCGCGATAACGGTCGTCCATGCCATAGATGGTGGTGTTGTACTGGTCGTGCGAACGGGTGGTCATCAAGGTCAGCAGCTTCTCGCCATGGATCGCGCGGGCACGATGGATGGGCGTGTCCTTGGGAATGTCATGGACGATGAAGTTGGCCTTGCCGCTGCCGGTCTTCCAGACGCGATCGCGCGAGGCCACGCCCAGGTGGAAGCCGCCCGGATTGGCGATGCGCTCGTTGTAGCCCTTGAAGGCGTCATACACCTTCTCGATGGCGTCGCGGATGCGCGAATAATCTTCGGCGTACCACAGCCAGTCGATCTTCGGACCATTGTTGCGCGACTTCATCGTCGCTTCGGCGAGATGCGCCACGATGGCCGTTTCCGACATCAGGTGTTCGGACGCCGGCTTGTTGATGCCGTAGGAGACGTGGACCATGCTCATCGAATCTTCCACCGTCACGCCTTGCGGACCAGACTTCTGCACGTCGATCTCGGTGCGGCCCATGGTCGGCAGGATCAGCGCATCCTTGCCATGCACCAGGTGGCTGCGGTTGAGCTTGGTGGTGATGTGTACCGTGAGGTTGCAGGAACGCATGGCCTCGAAGGTGCGCGGCGTATCAGGCGTGGCCATGGCGAAGTTGCCGCCCAGGCCGATGAAAACCTTGGTACGGCCTTCCAGCATGGCCATCACCGAACCCACGGTGTCATTGCCGTGATGGCGCGGGGCCTTGAAACCAAACACCTGTTCCAGGCGATCCAGGAAGGCCGGGGTCGGCTTCTCGTCGATGCCGACCGTGCGGTCGCCCTGCACGTTGGAGTGGCCGCGCACCGGGCACAGGCCCGCACCCTGGCGGCCGATGTTCCCGCGCAGCATCATCATGTTCGACAGCAGCTGGATGGTGGCCACCGCGTACTTGTGCTGGGTCAGGCCCATGCCCCAGGTGGCGATCACGGCCTTGCCCTTGACGTAGACCTGGGCCAGTTTCTCGATGTCTTCGCGCGAGACGCCGGACTCGGCGATGATGTCATCCCAGCTTTCGGCGCGCGCCTGGGCGGCGAATTCCTCGAAGCCGGCGGTATGTTCCTCGATGAACTTGACGTCGATCACGCGCTCGGCACCGGCCGCCTTGGCCGCGTCATCCAGTTCGATGGTGCGCTTGATGACGCCCTTGATCAGCGCCAGGTCGCCGCCCAGCGTGGGGTGGATGAACATGGAACTGATGCGGGTGCTGCCCATGGTCAGCATCTCGACCTTGCTCTGCGGATCGGCAAAGCGCTCCAGGCCGCGTTCCTTCAAGGGGTTGATGGCCACGATGGTGGCGCCGCGCTTGGAAGCGTGGCGCAGCTCGCCCATCATGCGCGGATGGTTGGTGGCCGGGTTCTGGCCGAACAGCAGCAGCGTGTCGCAATGATCGAAATCTTCCAGCAGCACCGTGCCCTTGCCGATGCCGACCGTGCCCGGCAGGCCCACGCTGGTGGGTTCGTGGCACATGTTGGAGCAGTCGGGGAAATTGTTGGTGCCGTACTGGCGCACGAACAACTGGAACAGGAAAGCCGCTTCGTTGCTGGCGCGGCCGGACACATAGAAGTCCGCCATGTCCGGATCGGGCAAGGCATTGAGGTGCTTGGCCATCAGCTCGAAGGCGGCGGACCAGTCGATCTTCTTGTACTTGTCGGTGGCGGCGTCATACACCATCGGATGCGTCAGGCGGCCGTGTTCTTCCAGCTCGTAATCCGATTGCTGCATCAGCTCGGTGACGGTGTGCTTGTCGAAGAACTCGGGGGTGACACGCTTCTTGGTGGCTTCGGCGGCCACGGCCTTGACGCCGTTCTCGCAGAATTCGAAGGTGGAAGTGTGCTCGCGGTCCGGCCATGCGCAACCGGGGCAATCAAAGCCGTCAGGCTGGTTTTGCGACAACAGGGTACGCAAACCCTTGCCGTCGGCTACGTGTTCCTTGACCAGGTTCAGCGCGACATACTTCAGTGCGCCCCAGCCGCCTGCGGGTTGATTGTATTGCTCGATTCTTGGTTTGGAAGGCATGTTGTCTCGGGATGGAGTGGAGTCCAGTGTAGGAGAAGTCTAGGACACGCCAGTCCCGACCGGAATGCACAGGGAGCGGCGACGGATTCAAGCACAGTGCCTGTCAAGCCGCGCGCGCAAAGACTCGCCGACGATGTGTACAGTAGCTGAAGTTGCGGGTGTCTGCTTTTCTGTACCGGAACTGTCCGGCCACTGTACTGTTATCCGTACGCCCATCCGTACCGGCTGCTGCCGGGCTCAGTCATCCAGCGGCAGCGCCAGTGTCTCCTTGATTTCTTCCATCACCACATAGCTTTTGGACTGCGCCGCCCCCGGCAGCTGCAGCAGGATATCGCCCAGCAGCTTGCGGTATTCCGCCATGCCCCGGATGCGCGCCTTGATGAGGTAGTCGAAGTCGCCCGAGACCAGGTGGCATTCCTGCACTTCGGGAATGCGCAGCACCTCGCGGCGGAACTGCTCGAACATGTTGCCGGACTTGTGATTGAGCGTGATCTCCACGAACACCAGCAAGGTCGCGCCCAATGACTCGGGATTGACGCGCGCGTAATAGCCGCTGATGACGCCATCGCGCTCCATGCGCCTGACCCGTTCGATGCAGGGCGTAACTGACAAACCGACCTGCTCCCCGAGCTCCTTCATGGAGATGCGGCCATCCTTCTGCAACACGGCCAGGATGCGATGATCGAGCTTGTCGAGGGTGCGAATGGACTGTTGCTGGGTTCTCATGAAATTTTCCCGTTTCAGCGCGATTTTCATGAACTGTTCATGAAATCAGCCATAAATACGCGAACAAACACTATTTATTCACCCATATCATAGCTGAATCTTCTAATCCAACAGCCTTTTGCAGCGGCATCAACGAAACGGGGAGTTCAGCATGCGCGTCGTCATTCTTGGAAGCGGTGTCATCGGGGTCACCAGCGCCTGGTATCTGGCCAGGGCCGGTCACGATGTGACCGTGCTGGACCGCCAGCCCGGCCCTGCGCTGGAAACCTCCTTCGGCAATGCCGGCCAGATCTCTCCCGGCTATGCCTCGCCCTGGGCCGCCCCCGGTATTCCCCTGAAGGCCATCAAGTGGATGTTCCAGGAACATGCTCCGCTGGCCATCCGCCCGGACGGCACGCTCAACCAGCTGCGCTGGATGTGGCAGATGCTGCGCAACTGCAACGCCGAAAGCTACGCCGTCAACAAGGAACGCATGGTGCGCCTGGCTGAATACAGCCGCGACTGCCTGCGCGACCTGCGCGCCGATGTCGGCATCCCCTATGAAGGCCGCCAGCAAGGCACGCTGCAACTGTTCCGCTCGCAAGAACAGCTCGAGGGTGCCGCCAAGGACATCGCCGTGCTGCAGGAAGCCGGCGTGCCCTTCGAACTGCTGACCCCCGAACAGCTGGGCGGTGCCGAACCGGCGCTGGACAAGGTGCGCGGCAAGCTCACCGGCGGCCTGCGCCTGCCCAATGACGAAACCGGCGACTGCCAGCTCTTCACCACCCGCCTGGCCAGGATGGCCGAGCAACTGGGCGTGAAATTCCGTTATGGCGTGTCGATCGACGCCCTCACCATGGCCGGTGGCAAGATCGCCGGTGTGGTCTGCGGCAAGGAACTGGTGCAGGCCGACAGCTACGTGGTCGCCCTCGGCTCCTACTCGCCGCAACTGCTGCGCGACATCCCCGGCCTGCCGGGCATTCCGGTGTATCCGCTCAAGGGTTACTCGATCACCGTGCCGATCACCGATGCCTCGGCCGCACCGGTCTCCACCATTCTCGACGAGACCTACAAGATCGCCGTCACCCGCTTCGATGACCGCATCCGCGTCGGCGGCATGGCCGAGATCGTCGGCTATGACACGGCCCTCAAGGCCAAGCGCCGCGCCACGCTGGAACTGGTGGTCAACGATCTGTTCCCCGGTGCGGGCGACACGAAGCAAGCCAGCTTCTGGACCGGCCTGCGCCCGATGACCCCGGACGGCACGCCCGTGGTCGGTGCCACCCCGGTCTCGAACCTGTACATCAACACCGGTCACGGCACGCTGGGCTGGACCATGTCCTGCGGTTCGGGCCAGCTGCTGGCCGACCTGATCTCGGGCCGCCGCCCTGCCATCGCCCATGAAGACCTGTCGGTGGCGCGCTACATGGCCTCGGGCAGCACCGTGCAGACGCCGCGTCTGGCTGGGGCCTGATCGCTGCAACAGGACATCCTCGATAGTCTCTTCTGCATCCCTCGCAGAATGGTTGGCCGGAGTGAAATGCTCCGGCCTTTTTTATGCGCGCACGGCCGGATGCGATGAGGGGACATATCCCGTCATCCGCTTGAACATGGTCGAGAATGTCGCCGGCTGTTCATAGCCGAGGTCGTAGGCAATCGCCGTCACCGAGTGTCCCAGCGCCAGCCGCGAGATCGCATTGACGATGCAGGCGCGCAGCCGCCATTGCTGGAAGCCCATGCCGGTCTGCGCCAGGAATCTGCGGGTGAAGCTGCGCTCGCTCATGTGCAATTGTTCGGCCCACTCGGCCGGGCGCGCGCGGATCGAGGGCGATCGCATGAAGTCGCGACACAGCGCCCCCAGCTTCTCCTCCTGCGGCAGCGGCACGTACATGGGAATCTCGCGGGCGCGGGCGATCTCCTTGAGCAGCAGGTGCATCAGCGCCTCCTCGCGGCTATCGGGTGCGTAATGCGGATCGATGCGGGTGGCTTCGATCAGCAGCTCGCGCAGCAGTGGATGCACCTCCAGCACCTGGCAGGTCCGCGCGGCGCGCGGCGCATGTTCAGGCTCGACGAAGGCGCTGCAGGTCGTCACCGGCAAGAGCATGCGGCTCTGGTGCTCGCGCCCGGAAGGAATCCACACCGCGTGCTGCGGCGGCACCACCCAGGCCCCATCCTGCGTCACCACCTGCATCAGTCCCCCCAGCCCGAACAGCAACTGCGCCCGGCGATGGCTGTGCCAGGCCTGCAGCGAATCGCGCGCGTAATCGGCGCCGGCCGCCACCACCGGGCGCGCGATGCGGTCCACCCGGTCGATGGGCAGCGGGGGACGGGAGGGAGAAGGCTTGCGCATGGTCTGGTCTCGCTTGGCGTACATGCAAAGATGACGCACCGATGATGGAAACTCCGCCACCACGAAGCTTGCCTCGCAGCTTGGCGTAAATTCAAACATTCTTGACCCAAGTACGAAAGTCAGTCAACCGGCCCTGCCCTACTGTACGGTTTTCATCCAACGATTTCGCCATGCCTCCTCCCCTCCTCTCCGGCATCCTGGTCGCGCTCATCTGGGGCCTACAGCCCGTGATCTCGCGCTACGGCTTGCAGCAAGGGCTCACGCCCCTGGATGCGACCTTGATGCGCTTTCTCACCAGCGGCCTGCTGATCCTGCCCTTTGCCTGGCGGCGCGGGCTCTGGCAGGCCTGCGGTGTCGGCTGGGGGCGCGGGCTGGTGCTGTTCCTGCTGTCGGGCCCCTTGTTCAGCCTGGTGCTGGTGGCGGGCGTGAACTACGCGCCGGCTTCACATGGCGCGCTGATCCATCCGGCCCTGACGCCGCTGTTCGGCATGGCGATCAGCCGCTTCGCCCTCGGGCAGCGCGAACGCATCTCCCTGTGGGGCGTGCTACTGCTGCTTGCCGGACTGGTACTGGTGGCGCTCAATGGCATCCTCGCCAGCGGCGGACTGGCTCCCGATGGCGCGTGGCGCGGCGATCTGCTGTTTGTGCTGTCGGCGCTGATGTGGTCCAGTTACCTGATGCTCAATCGCGCCTGGAAGATTGCGCCCCTGGATGCGGTGGCGCTGACGCAAGTGCTGTCGCTGGCCTGCATGCTGCTGGCGCTGCCGTGGCTGGGCACGCAGACCTTCAGCAAGCCGGCCTCGGCACTGCTGCTGCAGAGCGCCTACCAGGGCGTGCTGGTGAGCATCGTCAGCGTGGCCATGTTCAACTGGGTGGTAGCGCGGCTGGGCGTGAAAGCGCTCATGCTCAATGCGCTCTCACCGCTGTTTGGCGTAGTGGCCTCGGCGTGGATCCTGGGCGAGACGCTGTCGGTGTCGATGATGACCGGTGCCGTGGCCATCGTCGCCGGACTGGGCGTGACCATGAAAAAGAAACGCCCGGTGCGCACACCGGGCGACTGATGCAGACGGCGCGCGTGCCGCCGCTCAGGGCCGCACGGCCCCGTTGACCGCCAGATACACCGCATACAGCGAGGTAGTGGCGGTGATGAAGAGGCGATTGCCGCGCGGCCCGCCGAAGACCACATTGGACACCACTTCCGGAATCAAAATCTTGCCCAGCAAGGTGCCATCCGGCGCATAGCAATGCACGCCATCGCCGGCCGAGGTCCAGATGTTGCCCTGGGCATCCAGCCGGAAACCATCGGCCAGCCCCGGATCGATGGTCGCAAACACCTCGCCGCCCTTGAGCGTGGCGCCCTCCACCACATCGAATACGCGGATGTGATGCGGCCCGCCCGCACGGTGCGTGAGGCCGGTATCGGCGATGTAGAGGCGGCTTTCATCGGTGGAGAACGCCAGCCCGTTGGGGCGCTCCAGGTCGCTGCTGACGAGGCTGATGTCACCGCTGTCGCCATCGATGCGATAGACATTGCACGCACCGATTTCGCTCTCGGCCTGATAGCCTTCGTAATCGCTGTTGATGCCGTAATCCGGATCGGTGAACCAGATCGAGCCATCGGACTTGACCACCACGTCATTGGGCGAATTGAGACGCTTGCCCTGCCAGTGCGAGGCCAGCGTAGTGATGCTGCCATCGTGTTCGGTGCGGACCACGGCGCGGCCACCGTGCAGGCAGCCGACGATGCGGCCTTCACGGTCCAGCGTATTGCCGTTGTTGAAGTGGGAGGGCTGGCGAAATACGCCCGCCCCTGCGCCCTCGGACCAGCGCATCAGGCGATTGTTGGGAATGTCGCTCCAGATCAGTTCCTGCGTGGCCGGCAGCCACACCGGGCCTTCGGCCCAGCGGCAGCCGTGGTAGAGACGATCGACCTGGGCGGTGTCGATGACCATGCGGCGAAAGCGCGGATCGAGATGCTGGAAGGGGGTATCGGGCAAGGACATGCGTTCTCCTTTTCGGTGTAATTGACGCTGGCGCCTCAGCGATACTGGCGGCGGCGGCCGGAACAGACGATCACGGCGATGATGATGAGACCCGACAGCACCGAGCGTTCGCCCGCCGACAGGCCCACCACGTTCAACAGCGTATTGGTGAAATACAGGAACAGTGCCGCGCCCCAGATCCCGGCCACGCTGGGCCGGCCACCGGTAACGCTGGTGCCGCCGATGACCACCACGGCCACCGACATCAACAGATATTCATTGCCCATGTCGAGCGAGGCACCGCCCGAGAAACCGGCGATGAGCAAGGCGCACAGCGCCGCAAAGACCGCGCACAGCACGTAGCACAGGCAGCGGATGCGTTCCACGCCGATGCCCGCCAGCCAGGCTGCACGCGCATTCTGGCCGACCGCCGAGAGGAAGCGGCCGAACAGCGTGCGCCCCAGTATCCAGGCCAGCCCCAGCGCCACGGCCAGCACTAGCCAGGCCAGTTGCGGAAGGTGCAGCAGCCATCCGGTCGCGAAGCTGGCCAGCAATTGTGGTGGTGTGATTTTGAGGCCCTGCCCGACATGAATCGCCAGCGACTGCAGGATGAAGGACGACGACATGGTGGCGATGATGGGCGGAATCTGCAACAGGCGGATCAGCAAGTAATTGGCCAGCCCGATGCCCACGCCCACCCCGAGCGTGACCAGCAGCCCGAGCAGGATGCCGCCATCCTCGCCGCCCATGGTACGCAAGCCCAGCGCACCGGCCAGCGCGATGGTGGACGGAATGGAGAGATCGATGTTGCCTGGCCCGGTGGTCACCACCAGCATCTGCCCCAGGCCTACCAGCACCATCAGTGCCCCGAAAGAAAACGCCGACAAGCCGATATTGAAGGCCGCCTCCGGCCCGGCCACCGCCAGCGTGGCCAGCCACAGCAGGGCCGCCCCCATGAAGGACCAGACCCAGGGCCGCTGTTGCAGCGCGGCCCCCATCGTTGCACGCGCGGCGCTCATTGACGTTCTCCCCGTGCCGACAGCAGGATGCGCATCGACAACACGATGATCAGGATCGCGCCCTGCAAGCCGATCTGCCACTTCGGCGCGATGTTGAGGAAGGACAGGAACGAGGCCGCAATCCCCAGCGTGATGGCCCCCAGCGTGGCTCCGATGGGCGAGACCTTGCCGCCGATGAAGCTGCCGCCGCCCAGGATCACGGCGGCAATCGAGATCAGCGTGTAGCGCTGCGCAATATTGGCATCGGCCGAAGTAGTGATGCCGACCAGCGTCAGTGCAGAGAGAATGCCCAGCACGCCGGCCAGCCCGTACATCAGCGCCTTGGCGCGCACCACCGAACCGCCGCTGCGCACGATGGCCTTGGGATTGCCGCCGGCACCGCGCAGCCGCACGCCCAGCGAGGAACGCATCAGGAACCAGTGTCCGCACAGCGCGATCAGGACCGCATAGACGATGGGCGTAGGCACCACCGGAATGGCCAGGTTCATCACATCCTGTATCCATTGCGGCGTGGCACCGCCCGGCATCGGCAGCAGGATCAGCGCCCAGCCGCCCCAGACGAAGGACAGGCCCAGCGTCACCACGATGGACGGCAGATCGAACAATTCCACCAGCGCGCCGATGGCCGCGTACAGCAGCACGCAGGCAATCAACGCCGCCACGCCCAGCAGCGGACGCTCCGGCAACCAGGTCACGGCGATGCAGGAGACCAGGCTGATGAAGGCACCGATGGACAGATCCAGGTCATTGACGGCAATGATGCACAGCTGCGCCATGCTGGCCAGGATCATCGGCACGGCCAGATTCAACAGCAGACCCAACCCGAAATAACTCATCGTATTGGGATTGATCCAGAAGATCGGTGCCAGCACCACGGCCAGCGTGGCCATGGGCAGCAACAGGGTCTGGACCTCGTGGCGCGACAGCAGGCCGTGGCGCGCACGCACGGGGGTGCGGGCAAGCGTAGTCATGCGCGGGCTCCTTCGAGTGGGGGTGTGACGGTGCCGCCATCGGCGCGCACGTTGCCGAAGGACGCGGCGATGATGCGTTCCTCCGAGAGTTCATGGCGGGCCAGTTTCAGGGTGACCTGCTGCTGGTAGAAGACGTAGGTCGCATCGCAGTATTCGAGCTCGTCGTTCTCGGTGGTGTACCAGACGAAGCTGCGGCCGCGCGCCGCTTCTGCACGGATCAGGCGATACATGTCGACCTTGGTGCCGAAGTCGACGCCGCGCATGGGATCGTCCATCAGGATCAGTTCCGCATCCGACGACAAGGCCCGCGCAAACAGCACCTTCTGCTGGTTGCCACCGGACAGCGAGAGGATATTGTTGGACAGGTCCGGCGTACGGATCGCCACGCGTTCATGCCACTGGCGGCCCAGTTCAGCCTCGGCAGCACGATCGATCACGCCGCCGCGCGCCAGATGCGGCAGCTCGCGGATGCTCAGGTTGCGCAGGATACTCCACAGCGGGAAGTTGCCATCCCGCGCGCGATCCCCGGCCACGAAGGCCACCCGCATCTTGCCGCGATATTGCTCGAAGAGCCGGATCAGCATCTCGGTCTGCCCCTGCCCCGCCAGCCCGGACAATCCGACCACCTGGCCACGGCGCACGCCCAGTGCACCGACCGGTGACGCTGCCGGCAGTTTCACTTCCAGCAGTTGCTGGCTTTGCACGTCTGCGGACTCCGATTCCTGCTGCGCCTGCTGTTCGGCCTGACGCTCGATCTGCTTCTGGTCGGCGTGGCCCATGGCGTGGACCAGCGCATCACGCGTGAGATGGGCGGTGTGATCCTGCAAGACCAGCTGTCCATCGCGCATGACGGCAATGCGATTGCAGCAGTCAAAGATCTCGCCCAGCATGTGCGAGATGAAGACCAGGCTCATACCGTCTTCAAGACGCCGGCGGATGTAGGCCGTGAGCCGCGCTGCCGTTTGCGCATCGAGACTGGAGGTCGGTTCATCGAGGATCAGCAGGCGCACCGGCGCATCGACCACCGTGAAGGCGCAGGCGATTTCCACCATCTGGCGCTGGGTGATGCTGAGTTCGCCGACGATGCGATCGGGATCGATGCCATGGCCGGGGAAGATGTCATCGAGCTTCTCCGTCACCAGCTTGCGCGCCCGGCGCCGCCAGCCCCAGCCCTTGAGCTGCGGATGAAACACGCAGAGGTTTTCGGCCACGTTGAGGTTCTGGCACAGGGACAATTCCTGGAAGACGCAACGCACGCCCAGCCGGTAGGCGGCCTGCGTGGTGTAGTTCTGGCGGGCCTGGCCGTCGATGATGATCTGGCCGTCGTCACCGGGCAGCACGCCGGCCAGCACGTTCATGAGGGTGGACTTGCCCGCGCCGTTGTGGCCGACCAGGCCCCAGCATTCACCGGGCTGGATGTCCACGCTCACATCTTGCAGCGCCTTGACGGGACCAAAGGACTTGCGGATATGCGACAGGCTGCACAAGGCGGCCGAGGGGGGATGGCTGGCGTTCACGCTGGATCACCTGTGTTCTTGAGGCAGTGGATGCGCCCATGGCCCGCGCGCCGCCTTCAGCGAGGCGGTCTGCGCGGGGATGGGACAGAACTTACTTGGATTTCGGCGTATCGAGCAGCTTGACGGTATCGGCCTGGGAGAAGCCGATATCGGCCACCCCGCCCTGCGGCGTCTTGGCCAGGGCATCCGGCAGTTGTTCCGCCGTCAGGTAGAGCAGCGGTGCCACGATATCGACGTCCTTGGGGATCTTCTTGCCGGCCAGCACCTGCTGCGCCACCCAGAAGGCCACGGTCACTGCGCCGGGCGGATTGGAAGCGGAATAGGTCTTGTAGCCGCTGGGGATCTGGGTCTTCCACCATTGCAGTTCGTCCTCGCGGTTGCCGAGGATGATGATGGGCAGCTCGCGGTTGGCGGCCTTGAAGGCTTGCGCCACGCCGAAGCCATCGCCGCCCTGGGTGACCACGCCATCGACCTTGGGCAGGGTCGGCAGGATGCCGGCCACAGCCTTCTGGGCCACGGTCTGCGCCCAGTCGCCGTTGACGGAGCCGACGATCTTGAGGCCCGGATGCTTCTTGAGGCCGTCCATGATGCCGGCGTGGATTTCACCATCGACCGACACCCCGGCCAGGCCGCGGATTTCGAGGATGTTGCCCTTGCCGTTGAGACGCTCGGCGAGGTAGTCGACCTGGCGTTCGCCCATCTTGCGGAAGTCGAAGGTGACGCGATAGGCACAGGGTTCGGTGACCACGCCGTCATAGGAGACCACCACCACGCCGGCGGCGCAGGCTTTCTTGATGGTGCCGTTGAGGGCCGTGGGAGAAGCGGCATCGACCACGATGGCCTTGTAGCCTTGCAGGATCAGGTTCTGGATCTGCTGGGCCTGTTCGGTGGGCTGGTTTTCGGAGGTGGTGAAAGCGGGGGCGGCGGCCACCAGCTTACGTTTGACGGCATCGTCGGCGGTTGCGGCCCAGGTCTTGAGCATGGACTGACGCCAGGCATTGGCCGCGTAGTTGTTGGACAGGGCGATCTTGGCTTGCGAGGTATCGCCGGTGGCGACCTGCGCGTTGGCGTGGCCGGCGCCGAGGATGAGGGTGGCCGAAGTGGCTGCGATGGCCGCGAGATGCAGCCCGACGCCACGGCGTCGTACCAATGCGTTCATATTGTCTCCGTTGTTGGCTATCAAAGCGGACTTGTTGAACGTCCGCGTTTTGCTGCAATTTCTTCTTATATGAAACGATGGCCTCGTCGTTCAGAGGTCAACTTGTATGACGATTTATTCTAGAGAGCAGGGTCAGGGATGTCAAATGGTCAGACCACATGGCCGAACGCTGAGCTAGGAGTGGGGTTTCGGGGGATTGGTTCTCGCGGGATGGGTGGACTGCGGGAGTTGTGAGGATTTGAGATGAAGCGGGATATGAATTTTCTGACTTTGTCGGGCTGCTATCGGGGTGCAGAGCTTCATATCGGCATTTCACGCGTCCGGGACTGCTGGTGGCCGCTGCTGAGAAAGAACATTCATTTCATTGCGCCACCGTTAATCCGGAGACATCCAGTTCGGGCAGATCTTCTTTTGAATGGTCCGTTTGATCGAGGCCTGAAGGTGGCGAAGAGTTGCTGGAGCTCCGGGCGGGCCAAAGGCACTAGCTCAGATAGGTCCCGGATTCCAATCGAGGTAGTCCAGAGAAAAGCAGGCCCTCATTCCGTCCATACTCAATCAATGTGTCGATGAGATTCCAACCAGCTTCTGCAATGGACTCTGACATACGCGTCTCCTGCCCGGCCGCCACATAGGCAAAATGGGCAACATGCGCCACGACCATCGTGACGAAGATGAATGCGTCGCGTCCCTCGGCATCTTCTTGAAACCATGACTCTTGCAGACAGCTTTTCTCGCCAACGTCCACATCAACAAAGTGCGCCAGCTCATCAGGAGCAACAGCGCCCCCCGCCATCCAGGCTCTGCATAGGTTCAGCGCATTCATGCACGCATCGAGTGTTTCAGGATGACGATCAAGTTTCAGTCTGCTCGCAGCGTCTGTTGAATTGCATTTAAATCTGACCCACTTTCTCAGGAAATTTGCATCCTAAGTTGACCCATGTTTAGACCACAATCCTGCTCATGACAGCGAGCGGGAGAACGGAGTGATAAACGTGGCCCTACTTGGAATTATTCGACGCTGGTACATTAGAGACCATATCTCAATCCGGGAAATCGCCCGCCGCCTGGACATCTCCCGCAATACGGTTCGCCGTTATATCCGGTTGGACGCGATCGAACCAGCATACCCAGCAAGGCATTCACCGAGCTCTCTTGATGAGTTTGCTCCCAGGCTCTCCGCTTGGCTGAGCGCTGAGTCCGTTAAATCTCGAAAGCAACGAAGAACCCTGAAACAGATGTTCCTGGATCTAAAAGAACTGGGATATGAAGGGTCGTATGACCGTGTGGCCGCCTTTGGTAGGCGGTGGAAGGTGGGTCAAATGGAGAGGGTCAAATCTGCGAGCAAATCAACAATCTCATCAAAGCTAGCTCGCAACCCTCGTAAGACGGTTCCAATCAGCGAACTCAGCATTTGGTCTTGCCCAGCTAAGATTAGAGCTAACGAGGTAGTCTCAGCGGCTTTATCATGGAATGAATCACTTCTTGGAATTGTTCCAATGGTAGCGATGTTTAGATCACTCGGAATAGGACTGTTAGCATAAGTAAAACTGATACCAGGAATGGTTGAAACAATATTGCCGTTAGTCGTAGCATCACGAACCTGTACCGCACATGCATCAGGTGTTTTTCCGGAACAGGCTTGTGCTAGTGCGGCATCCCTAGAATGAGAAAGTTGAACTAGTACATCACGCCTAGAACAAGCATCTTGATCTCCTCGCGCACACCCCGCGACCGCAGCGTCATACTGCTGACGTTCGGAAAGTGTAGCTAGATTGGGAGGTATATGGCTAAGCCAATTATTTAACACTTCGTTATACCCTGCTGCTCCCCCGGCATTTCCTCCTACAGCAGCACCGGCAAGGGTACTGGCCAAACCTATCAGCGTCTTAGTCAAACCACCATCAAGTGCTTCCTGCTTCAGCACAGCAGTGACCACAGGTGCAGTCAATGTGCCAACGGCAGCCCCCGCAGCACCAGCGCCTCCTCCCGTCAGCCCTCCAACTAGGGTATGAGCGAGAATACGCATAGCTCCGTTTGCTCCCCAATTACTGTCAAGGGCATTAGCCTGATCGTTAAGTTCTTTTTCCAGTTGTGGATCACTTGTGGTGGCGGCCTGCTTGCGTAACTCGCCAGCCTTCTTCTGCTGTTCTTCCGCATAGTTTCCAATCAGTGTGGAAGCCTGCTGCCCAAACGCCTGCGTAATCTTCGCCTGCGCCTCCACATCCTCACGCAGCTCATTGCCATTCCAGTTCTTCGCCAGGCTATTGCTGCTGTCCTTGCCCGTGCGCACCGACGTATCCAGCGAGGCCACGACCTGATCCGGGCTTTGTCCGGTCTTCGCCTGCTGCGCCTGTGCATCGGTGATCTTCACAGCACCACCTGACACACCACTGCGTGTCACGCTAGTCTCGCTACCAGATGCATTGCCGATCCCAGCACCACCACCCGGTTTCCCTCCGGATGTACCCGCACTAACACTCTGGCTTTCCGCCGAGTACTGACTACGGTTCTGGATATCACTGCTCGTCAAGGTCCCGGTTGTCAGGCTGTTCTTGCCCTCTTCCACCGCCTTGTCGGTGCTGGCAATCTGCGCACCCTTGAGGTCCGTATTGCCCTTGACGTTGATCTGGAATCCACCATCACCCGCCATGATCCCCGCCTGCTGGCCCACGCTCGCATAGTCCGCATCCACCCGGCTGCGGCTGGCGTTGACGCTGGCACCCGATCCATAGCCGATGGTCGCACTGCCGCCAATGCTCTGATCCCGGCTCTTGAAGGTACTGGTGTCCTGCACGCTGGCGATGTTCAGGTCGCGTCCCACATCGGCCACAACCTTGTCACCTGAGACAGTCGCGCCAATCAGATTCGTATCCCGTCCGGAATCGATATTGACCTGACCACCCGCGCGCACTTGGGTCATGACATTGGACACGTCCTTGCCGTCGCTATTGCCGCGACTACCCGCCGCATTGGCGGTAAAGCCGAACTTGGTCTGCGAACCAAACTGCGCCGTAAAACCTACTCCCCAGGACGACGACGAACGATCGCCATGCTGTTCGTCCGTGTTCTGCGACGCAATCAGGTTGATGTCGTTGTCCGCCTTCAGCGCCAGATTTCCCTTGGCATTGATGTCGCTGCCCGCAATGGTGATATTGCTGTCAGTGCCACCGCCGGTGGCGCGGATGCTCATGTTGCCGCCGGAGGCCACCGTCGAGCCGCGTTGTGTCACCGTATTCTGTTCGGTACGGCTGCTGTTCTGGCTGCTGCCCAGCATCACGCTGATGCCGATGTTGCCGCTGCCTTCTGCCGACGCTTTCTGCATATCTCCCACAGCGCTGTAGACCGACATGCCCGCCGTCGCTGCAGCCAATGCCTTGGCACGGCCGCTCTTGGTCTTGCTCGCCGCATCAGACATCTGATCGACCGACTGCATCGCTGAAATCACCGGACTGGTGACCGACAAAGTGACACCGCTTTGCTTGTACTTGTCTTCGGTGACGGTTCTGCTCGCTTGTTCGGCCGCTTTTATTTCCACCGACTTCGCGGCGATATCAATATCCCCCTTCGGCGCCACCACATCGCTACCCACCTGCGTATAGCGATTGCCCGCGACGATACTGACATTGCCCTCCACGCTGCCCACCGTCGAAGCAGCCGCCGTCTTGCTCTGCCCATCCACATCATGACTCTGCACCCGGCTACCCACCGTCACCCCAAAGCCCGCCCCCATTACGCCGCTCTTGGTCTCCTGCCGGAAGTTGCGCTGTGTGCTGCTGTCCGTTGCGGCCACGATGTTCACGTTATTGCCCGCCGCCAGCGCCGTGCCCTGTGTGGACACCACATCGCTACCGGTGATGTTCACATCATTGCCTGCACGCACCGCCACGGTGTTCCCCGAGAAAGTGCTGCCCACGTTTCGGCTGTAGCTGCTGGAATCATCCGTCTTGACCGACGTGGCCGTGAGCAGGCCGCCAGAGCTGTGCTGGTGTTCATCTCTTGCACTGCCGGATTCGTTGGCCGTCTCGATGCGCACATCACGCCCGGCCGTTGCACTGAGCGCGCCCTCGGCCACGATCTGCGTGCCCTTGGTCACCACGTCCTGACCGGCGCGGATGCTGATGTTGTTGCCGCTGACTTGCGTGGTCACATCTTTGCTGCCGGTGAGCGTGGCGCGGTTCACGCCGCTTTCGCTGATGCCGTGCGCACCGTTGGACTGGTCCACCAGATTCGGGCCTGTCAACGTGCCGACCCAGTTGGAAGCACCGCTGTCATTGGCCCAGCTGATCTGCTGCCGGAAGTTCTCGTTGACCGTCCCCAGGCTGACGTTGCGGCCTGCGGCCAGATTCACATCGCCCGTTGCGGCGACCACGGCTGCATTGGCCGTGACGTCACGGCCAGCGGCCATGGTGATGTCCTTGCCTCTGACACTGGCAACCTGGTTGATGTTGGTGCCGCTGGTCACCGCATTGGCGGTGCTGACGCTGGTGCTGTTGACGTTGATGTCGCGTCCGGCAGCCAGTGTCACGCTGTTGCTGCCGTCGATGGTGCCGCCCAGGTTGTTGAGGTCCTGCGCCGCCGCCACCGTCACGTCACTGCCGCTGATACGCCCGCCCAGGTTCTGTACATTGTTGCCCGCCAGAGAAACGCTCTGGCGCCCCGCAAATCGATTAGGCAGGTTTGCCGAGATCGCCGTTGCGGAGGAAGAGCTTGGCCGTGACGCTGATCTCCTTGCCTTGGACCGTGCTGCCAATGGCGTTGTCACGGTTGACTTCGGCGCGGTTGTTGTTGTCCCAGGTGATTTTTTCTTGAGACGTTTCGTGCACGGTCGACAGGTTCACGTCACGTTGCGCAACCAACGTCACGTTATCCGCAGAGGTGCTGCTGGCCTTGAGATTGATGTCGCGCCCGGCTACGGCAGTCAGCGAGCCATTGCTCTCGGACACCGACATCGACGCATTCTGGTTGATGTTGGTCCCGCTGGTGACCGCATTGGCCGTTGCTACCGTGGTGGCAGCGCTGTTGATGTCACGACCCGCACTGGCCACCAGCGTATTGCGCGCATCAATGGTGCCGCCGATGTTGTTAATGTCCTGCGCCGCCGCCACCGTCACGTCACTGCCGCTGATGCGCCCGCCCAGGTTCTGCACATTGTTGCCCGCCAGCGAAACGCTCTGGCGACCGGCAATCGTGCCGCCACTGTTGACGATATCCTGCGCCGCCTGGAAGGCCACATCATTGCCCGCGATCAGCGTGCCCTGCCCGGTCACCTGCACATTGGAGGCATGGATGTACACCTGCGGCACCAGCACTTCCTGCGTACTGCCATCGGCCAGCGTCACGGTCTGCTTGACCAGCCAGACGATGTCCGTCTTCAGTTCCGCAATCTGCGCATCGGTCAGCGCCACGCCCAGCGTGTAGCGCTGCGATTGCGCCACCTGCACGCCCGCATTCATCAAGGCCTGGTATTGCGCTTCATTGCTGCTGTATCCGGCCAGATACCGCTGGCCGGTGATCTGCTGCACCTGGCGCTGGATCAGTTGCTGTTCATAGAACCCATCCCCCAGCTGCCGCACGCTGCCCGTCAAACCCAGTTGATTCAACATGAAATCCGACGACAGCCAGCTGCGCGTGCCCACGAACTGCGGATCGGTCTGCACCAGGAAGCGCTGCGCCGAGCCCGCGTTGATGCGGAAGAGCGCATTGTTGGGCAGCGTCAGGTCGAGGTTGGCGATGCGGATGCTGGCCGCGCCTGCACTCGCACCCGAGGCTCCCGATACCGACGAGGCCACCGCGCGTACCGAATTCTGGCGATTAGGTCCGGCTCCGCTGGTCGGCGTGATGTCCAGCTGGAAGTTGGTGACGATGTCCTGCGACTGATACGGCGCATTGTCATAGCGACGATCATCTGCGCTGAAGGTGTGGCTCTTGACGTAGGTGTAGCTGGCCGAGCCCGTCGAGACCACGCGCTGGCGGCCCAGCGGGCCGGTGTTGTTGAGGTTGGTGCCGTTGACACTGTCGCCGGCCACCGTGCCGCCCGCGATGAATTGGCTGGCGTAATTGTTGACCGTGCCAGCGGCCAGGCTCATGTTGCCGCCGGACGTGATCATGCCCGGATCGCTCTTGGTGACGACCGTGCGCGTGATCTGTTCGGTACCGTCGTAGATGGTCCATTCTCGATAGGAACGGCTGCGGACGTTGTTGTTGAAAGCGATGATCTTGTCATTGAGCGCAAGCGTCGCCGCCATGTAGGCATCGTACTTGGGCTTCCAGACTGCGTACTCCGCCTTGTACTTGGCCATCTCTTCCGCACTGGGTAGCGTCGTGCTGCAAGACTCATAGCAGTTCTCGGTAGGAAGCGGCATGATGGGAATGGGCCCGAGCGCCTCCGGCGGTGTCACGCCCATCACTTGCCAGACGCGATCCGTCACCTCGTAGTTGAAGATGGCCGGATGATCGACGACGGTCGAATCGCCGCCCGCACTACCGTCCTGCCATCCCGGGAAATAAGCTGGCGCGATGGCATCGTCGCCCCCCTTGACACCCTTCGAATAAGTGAAAGGAGGACCATAGCGTTCCGCTGGATAAGCCGATGACGGCAGGACAAGACGAAAATTGTCTTCATCGCCCATGGCCCGCCAGTTGGTCGGTCCTACCACCTGTCCCGAACCGATGTTGACCAGACTGGCCGTGTTCCCATCGATCAACGTCGACGAACCATTGACGCGATAACTGACAATGCGATTGCCCGGCCCCGTCTGGTCCGTCGTCTCCAGATGCGCATTGGTGTTGTTGATGCTTCCCGCCGCAATGCTCAGGTTGCCATCGGCATTGATGGTGGCACTGCTGTTGTTGATCTCGCGGGCGCTGCCGGTGGCTTTCTTGTTGGCGTCCAGCGCGCCGCCGATGGCCATGTCGCCGACCGAATAGATCAGCCCGTGCTCGCTGTTGTTGACCACGCCCGCGCCGATGTCGAGGCGGTTGCGGGCCGCAATGACCGGTGCGCTGGTCACGCCGTTGACGGTCTCGGCCTGGTTGTTCAGCACGTCCGCACCGATGGCGATGTTGTCGCCATAGATGCGGCCGGTGCCAAGGTTGTTGACGGTGCTGCTCTCGATGACAGTATTGACGCCATCGATCAGGCCACGGTTGATGAAGGTGTGAACGTCGGTGGCCTTGAGCTTCAGGGTATTGCCCACCAGCGAGCCGCTGGCCTGGTTGTCGATGGTGGCGGCGGTGAGCATGAGCGTGCCGCCCGCACCGACCGCACCGGCATTGGCGAAGGTGCCTGCGGTGCGCAGGTCGATGTCACCGCTCGCCCCTATCTGGCCGGTATGAAGAATCGACGCCACCAGGTCGATGCGCAGGTCCTTCTGGCTCAGGAACCTGCCGCTCCCGGTGAAGGAATAGGCCAAAACGCTGGTCTGCTGTCCGGCGATGACGGTGCCGTTGCTGTTGTCGATGACCAGCGCGCGGCTGGCCGGGTTGGCATCCGTGAGGCTGGCGCTGTTGGTGGCGGAGATCAGGCCGGCGTTGTTGTCGATGCGGGTGCCGGCGGTGAGCGTGATGGCGTCACCGCGCATCGCGCCCTGGCGGTTGCTGATATCGGCCGCGCTGACGCTGACGGTGGCGCCTTCGATGCCTTGGTTCTGGCCCTGGGTGCTGTCGTTGCGGACGGTCCCGGCCTGCACGTTGACGGTGCCATCCGAGCGCATCAGGCCCGCGCTGTTGTCCACGTTGCCGCTGCCCACCTGCAGATCCACGCCCTGTCTGGCCTGCAGCGAGCCGCCGCGATTGCTCACGGCACTGCCCTCCACCGTCAGCTTGCCATTGGCACCGATCACGCCGGCATCGTTGTCCAGGCCGGTGGTCTTGAGGCTGATGTCGCCGTTGGACGAGACATTGCCCCGATTGACCAGCGCCCCTGCCCTCACGCTCAGCGGACCTTGCGCCACGATGCCGCGCGCGCTGCCGGAATTGGCGTTGCGCACGGTGTTGCTGCCGGCATCCAGGCTCAACGCATCGCCCGCTTGCAGCAGGCCGCCGTCATTGCCGAGGTCGCCGCTGCGGATGTCGAGCTTGCCCTGCGCGACGATGTTGCCGCTGCCGTTATCGAGCGCGCCGCTGGCGATGCGGACGTCACGCTGCGCGGCGATGTCGCCCTGGCGATTGTCGAGGGACTGGTTCTGGCTGTCGATGCGGATGTCGTTGGCGCTGAGCTTGCCGCTGTGGTTGTCGATGCCTGCCGCTGTCAGCGTGAGTGCTTGTGCGGCATTCACCTGGCCCTGGTTGGCCAGGGTTCCGCTGGTCGTCACGTTGACCGCATCTGCACTGGAGGCCAGCGTTCCCCGGTTGGCCAGGCTGGCGGCTTGCACGGCCACGGGTCCATTGGCGGCCAGGGTGCCGTCGTTGCTGACGCTCTGTGCAGCCTCGATGCGCAAGCGCTCGCCGGCATTGACGGCGCCGCTGTTGGCGAGACTGCCGACCTGCAGGTTCACGGCCTGCGCCGCTTCCATGCGTCCGCTGTTGCCGGTGCGGGCGCTGCTGCTGACGTTCAGCGCACCCTGCGCCGCACGCACGGTACCGCTGTTGTCCACGCTGGCGGCGTTGATGCTGGCATCGGCATTGGCCTGCAGCGTGCCGCTGTTGCTGAGGGAACCGGCGGCCTGCACGGCCAGGGAAGTGCTGCTGCCGATGCTGTTGCGGTTGTCGATACTGGCGGCGGCGATCTGCACATTGCCCTCGCCGCCGATGCTGCCGGTGTTCTGCAGCGCGCCGCTGGCCTGCACCGTCAGCGCACCGGCACTGGCGATGCTGCCGCTGTTGTCCAGCGCTGTGGTGTTGAGGCTGGCCGCGCTCTTGCTGCCCAGTTCGCCCGCATTGCTGATGCCGCCTGTGGTCTGCACCGCCAGCAGGCCGGTAGCAGTGAGACTGCCGCTGTTCTCCAGCCGGCCATCGGCCGTCACCACCGCCTGGCCTACCGACGCGCCGATGTTGCCCGCGTTGCGCACGCCCACGCCATGCTCGGTGGAGGTCAGATAGATGTGGCCGGCATACATGCCGCCCAGTTGCGCCACGTCGATGGCCACCGCCGGTGCGGCGTCGGTGGCGGCCACACCGGGAACCACGCTGGCGTGATCCGCGCTGACGGTGTTGAGGCCCGCGCTGACCTTGAGTTCGGGGGCCCAGATGCCGGCATTGACCTGCACGGCGCGCGCGATGATCTCGGCGTAATCGGTGCGGCTGGCATCCATGCCGTTGCCCTCGATGCGCACCGCACCGCTGGACACGCGATAGCTGTCCAGATTGCCGTTGACGATCTGCGGTACGCCCGTGGTGAGCGTGGCGCGATTGGCATTGATGAAGCCGCAACCGGAACAGGTGATGCCCGCCGGATTGGCCACCACCACCTGCGCCCGCGCCCCCGCCACTTCCAGGTAGCCACGCAGATAGCTGGGGTTGGCCGAGTTGACCTGGTTCACGATCACGCGCGCTGCGCCCGTGGCCAGCCATGGATTGCCCGCCACATAGCCGCCCAGCTGGGTGGCCGTGGTGCCCTGCGCATTGTTGAGGATGGCGCCATTGGGGCCGACATCGAATTGCCGGTAGCTGTTGAGCGACACCCCCGCTGCACCCGGGGTCTGGATGTTGACCACCGGCACGCCATTGGGCGTGGCCAGCACGGTCGGCTGCTGATTGCGCGGGGCGCTGCGGTCGCCCAGGATCTGCGCATGGGCCACGGTGTTCATGGCCAGGGCCAGCGCTACCGCCAGCAGCGAAAAGCGCAAAGCGGACGGTAACAGGTCCGGCATCGCCGCACCGTTGGCCGATGTGCGGCCGTGATGCTGGATACTGGAGGCGATTTCTGCAACGGCCATCAACTGGCCACGATGCCGGTTGAAAACCAGCTTGTAACGCTGACGATTCATGAAAACCCCGGGTGCTGTTGTCGTTATGACCGGCCACGACAACGAACCCCGATTCGTTGTTTTCCGTTTCCGGTTAGCAATATTTTGCTTGCCAGGGTCGGGATGTTAATTTAGGTTAACGAGGAAAGGTGATTTTTCAGTACACGAGAAGCTTTCCTGTAGGCAAAAACCAACACTTGTTTTGCCAGCCCTCCCATTTCTTTTGAATCCCTTGCCCAGTGTGGCTTTGGGACGACTCACCATGTTTCCGATGTCTTCCATCTTCCGTTCGCCGTCTCCCCGATTTGTACTCATCCTTGGTCTGAATCTGGTCATTTCCCTTGCCCACGGGCAAACCGCCGTCAACCAGGAGCAGTTGCAGCGCGAGCGCGAACGCGCCCTGCGCCAGCAACAGGAGCAGCGTCCTGACGTGAATCTGGGTACCCCCGCCGCCAGCGCGATGGCGCAGGATTTCCCCGAGCAGGAGCAACCCTGCCGCAGGATCACGGCGATTGCGCTGGAGGGTGAACAGGCCGAGCGTTTTCGTTTTGCGCTCGACAGCGTCACCGGCGAACGTGGCGCGGTGGGCCGCTGCCTGGGCTCGCAAGGGGTGAACCTGGTCCTGGCCCGGGTCGAGAGCGCCATCGTCGCGCGCGGCTACACCACCACGCGCGTGCTGGCACGTCCGCAAGATCTGTCGACGGGACGGCTGGTGCTGAGCGTGGTGCCGGGGCGCGTGCGCCACATCCGCTTTGCGCCCGACGCCGATGCGCGCGGGACCGCCTTCAATGCCCTGCCCATCAGCCCGGGCGACATCCTCAACCTGCGCGATATCGAACAGGGCCTGGAAAATTTCAAGCGCCTGCCGACCGTGCAGGCCGACATCAAGATCACGCCCTCCGAGGACAAGGGGGCCGAGGCGGGCGACAGCGATCTGGTGATCCAGTACCAGCAGGCTTTCCCCTTCCGTCTCACGGCATCGCTCGACGATGGCGGTGCCAAGGCCACCGGCAAATACCTGGCCGGGCTGACCTTGTCCTATGACAATTGGTGGACCCTCAATGACCTCTTCTACGTCAGCGTCAGCCGCAGCCTGAATCACTACGGCGACCACGGCAGCCATGCCTACACGCTGCATTACTCGCTCCCGCTGGGCAACTGGATGGCGGCCGTGACGATGTCGGGCAACCGCTATCACCAGACGGTCGCGGGGGCCTTCGAGAATTTCGTCTACAGCGGGCGTTCCGAAACCACCGAATTCAAACTGTCTCGCCTGCTCCATCGCGATGCGGCCGGCAAGACCACGGCCTTCGGCAAAGCCTTGCTGCGCAAGGCTTACAACGCGATTGACGAACTCGAAGTCGGCGCCCAGCAACGCCGCACCACGGCGTGGGAAGCGGGACTGAATCACCGGCAGTTTCTGGGCGATGCGATTGCCGATGCCACGCTGGCCTATCGCCGTTCACTCGATACGCAAGGAGCCGAGCCCAGCTCGCCCTTCGACCTGCCGCAGATCGGCACGCGCTATGGTCTGTGGCTGCTGGATGCCTCCCTCAATGCGCCGTTCCAGCTGGCCGGTGCGCGCCTGCGCTACAGCAGCACGCTGCGCGCGCAGTGGAACCGGGGCAGTCTGCCGCCACAGGATCAGTTCTCCATCGGCGGCCGTTATACGGTGCGCGGTTTCGACGGCGAACTGACGCTGCAGGCCGAGCGTGGCTGGTTCCTGCGCAATGAACTGGCGCTGAGCCTGGGCGAGAGCGGACAGGAAGTGTTTGCCGGTATCGATACCGGCGCGGTCGCAGGGCCCTCGGCGCAATTCCTCACCGGCCAGCGGCTCACGGGGGCGGCGCTGGGCTTGCGCGGCAACCTCGGCAAGCTGAGCTATGACATGTTCGTGGCCACGCCCCTGGCCAAGCCGCAAGGCTTCCAGACGGCGGCCGTGACGGGCGGCTTCAACCTGCAATGGGCGTTCTGAGTCGAGCTGCCTGCCGGAAAAATCCCACACCATCCCCGGCCGATGGCTGACTGCCGCATCACGGCGATTGCTCAATAATGGCCCGCATGGACGGCCGCCGGATCTCCCGGCGGACAGCGTCCGAGGAGACCACCATGGATCGTATCGCCGCAGCGTCCGAACAATCTTCATCATCGTCATCGCCGTCGCCTTCGGCCCCGCCGCCCTCCGATGCCCGCTATCAGGGCGAGGCCATCGACATCGCCCGCGCCAACCAGCTGCGCTACGTCAACGACGGCATGCCGGGCATACGCCGCAGCCGGCGTGGCAAGGGCTTCGCTTATCACGATGCGCACGGCGAGCTCATTCGTGATGACGATGTGGTGGCGCGCCTGAAGTCTCTGGCCATCCCGCCCGCTTGGGAAGACGTCTGGATCAGCCCGCACGCCAACGGCCACATCCAGGCCACCGGACGCGATGCGCGCGGACGCAAGCAGTATCGCTATCACGCACGCTGGCGCTCGGTGCGCGATGATGCCAAGTACCTGCGCATGATCAGTTTTGCGCGTGCGCTGCCAACCATCCGCCGCGTGGTGGAGCAAGACCTGAAACGTCCCGGCCTGCATCGGCAGAAAGTATTGGCCGCTGTCGTGCATCTGCTGCAGACCACCTTCATGCGCGTGGGCAATGACGAATACGCCAAACAGAATCAATCCTTCGGCCTGACCACGCTGCGCCATCGCCACGTGCGCGTGGATGGCAGCGATGTGCTGTTCCGCTTCCGCGGCAAGAGCGGCGTGCAGCATGACATCAAGCTGCACGATCCCTACGTGGCCCGCATCATCCGCAAAATGCGCGAGTTGCCGGGGCAGGAACTGTTCCAGTACGTGGATGACGAGGGCGAGCGCCACTGCATCGATTCGGGTGACGTGAATGCCTATCTGCGTGAAGCGGCGGGCGAGGATTTCAGTGCCAAGGATTTCCGCACCTGGGCCGGCACGGTGCTGGCCACACTGGCGCTGCAGGCCTTCGAGCGGGTGGACTCGCAGGCGCAGGCCAAGCAGAACGTGGTGCGCGCCATCGAGAACGTGGCGCGCCGCCTGGGCAATACGCCTTCCATCTGCCGCAAGTGTTACGTGCATCCTGCCGTCATCGAAAGCTACCTGGACGGCAGTTTTGCGGAGCGGCTGGAAGAACGGGTGCAGGCCGAACTGGTGGAAGAGTTGCAGGATCTGTCACCGGAGGAAGCCGCTGTACTGGCCTTGCTGCAACAGCGTCTGCAAGAGGCGGAACAACAACCGGCCCGCAAGCCACGTCGCAAACCTGCCGCGCGCACCGCCACCGCTTCGGTGCCGCGCAGAAAAGCGGCGCGGCCAGCGGCACGCGCCTGAATCGGCAGCGCTCAGCGCGCGCGGCGGAAAGTCAGGTTGTAGCGGCAGCGCCCGGTCAGCGGGTGCTCGCCGTCGCGCAAGGGATCGACGCCATGGAAGGCCAGCCGCGCCGGGCCACCCCACACCACCACATCGCCACTCTCCAGCCGCATGCGCTGCGGCTTGTCGGTGCGCGCCATGCCACCGAACAGGAAGGTCGCGGGCAGACCGAGCGAGACGGAGACGATGGGCTGGTCCATGTCCAGTTCATTCTTGTCCTGATGCAGCGACATGCGCGCACCGGGTTCGTAGCGATTGATGAGGCAAGCGTCAGGATCGAATCCTGCAAACCCCGCCGCCGCTGAGGCGCGCGCGGCCAATGCCGCAAAGGCCTCTGGCATGGCTGGCCAGTCGCGCTCGGCCAATGGATCGAGTGACTGGTAACGATAGCCACGGCGATCCGTCACCCATCCAAACTGGCCGCAATTGCTCATCGCCACCGACATGCGGAAACCGCCCGGGGTCTGCATGTGGCGCAGGGGCGAGGCGGCCAGAACCTTGTCGATGGCCGCCATCAAGGCTGCGGCTTCCTCTTCGTCGACAAAGGCGCGCAGCAGCAGCGCACCTTCGGTGATGGTCTCCACCGAAGGGTCACGCGCCAGGCCAGCGAAGAGGTCACCCGTCACTTGGAAGGCTCCGGACGCGGTGGCGGATTTTCAATGAATTGGCTCACTTCTTCGAGAGTCGGCGCGATGAAACGCAGCGGCCGAGAGAGGCTGCCCACCAGCGAAGCGTGCGAGGTGTTGTCGAAGTAGCGCTCCACCACCGGCACCTGCTGTGCACGCAGCAGTTTGGCCAGGCCACCGGTATTGCGTTCGGCGCCCACCAGCTTGTCCTTGTGCGAGGCGATCAGCAACGCGGGCGGCGCACCGGCTTCCACGTGCCGCACCGGTTGCGAATCCGGTGGCGAATCGGGCGCGAAGAAGACCGGTTTCACATCCTCGTTTTCGATGGGCAGGAAGTCATAGGGACCGGCCAGGCCGATCCAGCCGCGCAGCTGTGCCGGCGAGGCCCCGGCTGCGCGCAGCCAACGCGCATCGAGCGCCACCATGGCGGCGTTGTAGGCACCGGCGCTATGTCCCATGACAAAGACGCGCTGCGGATCGCCACCCAGCTCGCGCGCCGAGCGCAAGGTCCAGGCCACGGCCTGGGCGCTGTCCTTCACGAAATCGGGATAACGCACTTCGGGATAGACGCGGTAATCAGGCAGTACGGCGATGAAACCGCGTGAACTCAGGGCCTCGCCGACGAAGGCGTAATCCTTGCGGCTACCCTCGTTCCAGCTGCCGCCATAGAAGAACACCACTACCGGCAAGCCCGGACCGGAGGCGGTGGCCGGCGCGTTGGCAGGACGATAGATGTCCAGCTTTTGACGCGGGTTATCGGTGTTGGCGTAGGCCACCCCTTCGGTCTTGACGTAGGAGGAAGCGGGCGTGACGGCATTGATGGCCGACAGCGGCGAACAGGCGACCACACCACCCAGGATCAGTACCGCGCCCGCGAATGCGAGACCAGCCTTGCCAAGAACATGCATGCGCAACTCCAGCGATGAAGGAAGGCCTATTGTAGCTGCGCAGGGCAAAGGCTTCAGGCGCGCTGGTCTTTCGGGCTGGCGGCGTCTTCCCTGCCCTCGGCTTCGCGCGCCAGCAAGGCGCTCTTGCGCGCGATGCCCCAGCGATAGCCGGAGGGTGCGCCATCGAGCCGGACGATGCGATGGCAGGGAATGAGCACGGCGATCTCGTTGCGCGCACAGGCATTGGCGACCGCCCGCACCGCCGCAGGCTGGCCGATGCGCGCAGCCAGTTCGGCATAGGTCAAGGTGATCCCGGGCGGCACTGCGCGCAGTGCTTGCCACACACGCTGCTGGAAGGCGGTACCGCGCACGTCCAGTGGCAAGGCGGCACCCTGTCGCGGATCGTCCAGCGCGGTCAGTACCTGTGCCAGCGTCTGCTCGAAGGCAGCATCGCCAGGGGCGAGATCGGCATGGGGGAAACGATCCTGCAGTTGCCGCAGCAACTCCTCCGGCTCGCTGCCCAAGGTGAGCGCGCAGATACCCTGCTCCGTGGCCGCCACCAGCAAGGCTCCCAGCCAGCATTGCGCAACGGCGAAGCGGATCTTCTCGCCACGGCCGCCGCGACGATAGGTCGCCGGCTGCATGCCCAGTTGCGCCTTGCTCTGAGCATAGAAGCGGCCACTGGAATGGAAGCCGACGTCATAGAACGTCTCGGTCACGCTGGCACTGCCGCCGAGTTGCGCGCGGAGGCGGCCGGCGCGATGGGCATCGGCATAGGCCTTGGGAGTGAGTCCTGTGTGCTGCTTGAAGACCCGATGAAAATGATGACGGCTCAAGCCCACGGCTTGCGCCAGCGTGGCCGTATCCGGCTGTTCCTCGGCCTGCGCGATCAGGCGGCAGGCTTGCGCGATGGCCTGTGCCTGGCGCTCGTGCAAGGGCGGCTGGTCCGGCTTGCAGCGCTGGCATGGACGAAAGCCCGCTGCTTCGGCCGCAGCGCAGCTGGCGTGGAAGGCCACGTTCTTGGGCAAGGGTGTGCGTGCCCCGCAGGAGGGCTTGCAGTACACGCCGGTGGTGCGCACCGCATACCAGAACCGGCCATCGAAAGATGCATCGCGCTGCTGCACGGCTTGCCAGCAGGTGTCGGGATCGAGTCCGTTGACGTCGGCGGTGAAGGCAGTGGAGCTAGTCGGCGGAGGAGAAGAAGTCATGGTCAGCATGGAGCGCTCCCGGAATCGGATGCCACTGATTCTAGGCCTGCGCTGACGGGGCGGCACTCCGGCGATTGCTTTTGAATTCCTGAGCCGGATCAGAAACGGAGAAAAGCCTGATAAAAAGCATCATTCGATTATTCAATGATTGAGGCATCCAATCATTGAATAAGGGCATCATGCTTTTTGAAGCCTCACTGCGAGAAGCGGATGCGCTGGCGCGACTTCACCGGCTGCATCACGTGTTCCAGCGGCAGTTCATGGGACTGCTTGACCTTTTTGAGGGTGATGTTGGACTTGACGTTGGTCACGCCCGGCAGGCGCAGCAGGCGCGTCATCATGAATTCAGAGAAGGCCGCCAGGTCGGGGGCCACGATGCGCAGGATATAATCGCCCTCGCCCGTGACGGAGAAACATTCGGTCACCTCCGGCATCGTTTCCACGGCCTTCTCGAAGAGTTCGCCTCGGGTTTCGCCCTGGCGGTCCAGGGTCACGGTGGTGAACGCGGTCACGCCCAGACCGACCACGGCCGGGTCCAGCACGGCGGTGTAGCGTTCGATGACATGGGCTTCTTCCAGCCGCTGCACGCGGCGGCTGATCTGCGAAGTGGACAGGTGGACTTTCAGACCGAGGGCGCTATTGGTAATATGGCCATCTCGCTGCAGTTCGGTCAGCAAGGCCAGGTCGTAGCGGTCCACGTTGATGATGCTCATTTGTCTCTCCAAAGTTCATATTTAAGAATTATTTGTGCATATTATCTAATATATCGCGCAAAAAACAATCACAAATTGCAGTCTTGACGCAATAAACTCCTCGCATGGGCCGCGCTTGCCGGCCCTCCCCACACGAGGAGACACCAGATGGGCCACGCAGACACCCAGTTCGCCACCGCAGCCGCCAATTCCCCTGCCCGCGCCAGCGGCGACCTGTTCGACAATCCCATGGGCACCGATGGCTTCGAGTTCGTCGAGTACACCGCCGCCGACCCGGCCGGCATTGCCGCCGTGCTGGAGCTGATGGGCTTCACCGCCGTGGCGCGCCACCGCTCCAAGAATGTGACCCTGTATCGCCAGGGCCAGATCAACTTCATCCTCAACGGCGAACCCGGCAGCAATGCCGCCGCCTTCGCCCAGGTGCACGGGGCTTCGGTGAACGCCATGGCCTTCCGCGTCAAGGATGCGGCCCATGTGTACAAACGTGCACTCGAACTCGGTGCCGAAGGCGTGGAAGCCAAGCTGGGCCCGATGGAACTGAACATTCCTGCCATTCGCGGCATCGGCGGCTCGCTGCTCTATCTGGTGGACCGCTATGGCGACAATGGCTCCATCTATGACGTCGACTTCCAGTTCTTCCCGAACGTGGAGCGCAATCCCAAGGGCGTGGGCCTGACCTACATCGACCACCTGACCCACAACGTCATGCGCGGCGCGATGGATACCTGGTCGTCGTTCTATACGCGCCTGTTCAATTTCCGCGAGATCAAGTATTTCGACATCGAGGGCAAGGTCACCGGCCTGCGTTCGCGCGCCATGACCAGCCCCTGTGGCAAGATCCGCATCCCCATCAACGAGAGTGCCGACGACAAGTCGCAGATCGAGGAATTCATCAAGCAGTACAACGGCGAAGGCATCCAGCACATCGCCCTGGGCACCGACGACATCTACCAGACCGTGCGTGCCCTCTACGCCCGCGGCGTGCCGCTGCAGGACACCATCGCCACCTACTATGACCTGGTGGAACGCCGCATCCCCGGCCATGGCGAAGACCTGGCTGCCTTGCGTGAACTGAAGATCCTGATCGACGGCGCGCCCACCGATGGCCAGGGCCTGCTGCTGCAGATCTTCACGCAGAACCTGATCGGGCCGGTGTTCTATGAAATCATCCAGCGCAAGGGCAATGACGGCTTCGGCGAGGGCAATTTCAAGGCCCTGTTCGAATCCATCGAGCTGGACCAGATGCGCCGTGGCGTGATCTGATCCCCTGACCGAAGCCACTGCGGGCCGCCCTGAGGCCGCCCGCATGTCGAAGGCGCAGCACCCTTTACGGGACTGCGCCTTTACTTTTTTTACTTTCCGTGGCTCAAGATGTCCGCGTGGCTGCCGTAAAACAAAGCGAAGGCACTATCGCAGTCCCCTTGCAATCCTTGCGCCCCTTTGGGCTGGAGTTCGCATGAACGTCGCGTATGAACAAGAACAACCTGCCCACGCCGAAGTCGCAGTGGCAGACACGCTGGACCATGACCCCGCCGAGCTGGTGGCGCAATTGAGCCATCGCATCCTGCTCCTGCAGCAGCAGGCGCAGTCCCTGGCGCGTTTCCCGGGCAACCGGGATGGCAAGCAGCAGCGCCAGTTGCTGCAGCAGCAGATCCGCAATCTCTACCAGCAATTGTTTGCGCTGGAACAGCAGCAGGCGCAGCAGCGCCGCCGCAGCGAAAACTATCTCAGCATGGCGCTCTCCGTGGCGGCCCATGCCGCGCACCAGCATGCGCACGGCGAGACGGTGGCACCGGCGCTGTAAGCCCGGCAAACCCGGTCTCAACGCCCTGCCCGGTCCTCCCGCTCAATAACGCAGCCGCGACAGGCTGACCAGGCTGGCCGCGCCCGCCAGGGCGGCGGCAAAGCACAGGACCAGCGCATACGGCGAGCCCGAGAACCCCATCAGCATCGCCACCACCGACGCCCCCACGGTCTGCCCGGTCAGGCGTGCCGTGCCCAGCATGCCGCTGGCTCCGCCGGTCCGTTCACGCGGCGCGGCACTGATCATGGTGCGGTTGTTGGGCGACTGGAACAGTCCGAAGCCGATACCGCACACCGCAAACATGGACAGCATCAGGCCATCGGGCGTGCTGCGGTCCACCGTCAGCAAGGCCAGCAATCCCAGGCACATCACGGCCAGCCCGATCCCCCCCAGCAAACCCGCAGCGACGCGGTCCGACAGCTTGCCGGCCACCACGCCGGTCAGCGCAACAGCCACCGGCCAGGCCGTCAGCAGCATGCCCGCACGCGCGGCGCCCATACCCAGATGATTCTGCAGCATGAAGGGCAACATCACGAAGACCGCCATCTGCGCTGCAAAGGAGCAGAACGAGGTCCCGATCGACAAGGCAAACAAGGGGATGCGCAGCAGGTCCAGCGGCAGCATGGGCGCGCTCGGCGACTGCAGCTTGAGCAGCAATGCCAGGCTGATGGCGGTCAGCAGCGCGCAGCCCGCCACCACCCAGCCGCCTTGCAGGTGGCCGATGGCATCGATGGTGTAGAGCAGCAAGCCGATGAAGGCCATGCACAGCAGCGCCGACTGACGATCGAAACGGCGGGCCGACAAGGGATTGAACGGCAAGGCGCGGCTGCCCACGGCCAGCGCCGCCAGCCCGAGCGGGATGTTGATGAGGAACAGCCAGTGCCACGAGCCCAGATGCAGGATGACTCCGGCCACGGTGGGCCCCAGCGCATTGCCGGTCCCGGCCACCAGCGCGTTGTAGCCGATGGCCCGGCCCAGCTGCCGGGCCGGATAGATGAAGCGGATCAGCGCGGTATTGACCGACAGGATGCCAGCCGCCCCCAGCCCCTGCAGCACCCGCGCCAGGCTCAGTTGCAGCATGTCGCCGCTGGCCGCGCAGGCCAGCGAGGCCAGGGTGAACAGGAACAAGCCGCCCAGGTAGACGCGCCGGTAGCCGATCACTTCGCCCAGCGAGGCCAGCGGCAGCAGGCACACCGCCATGGCGATCTGGTAGCTGTTGATGACCCAGATGGCATCTGCATCGCTGGCTTTCAGGTCGGTGGCCATGACCGGCAACGCCAGATTGGCGATGGAGCCGTCGAGCACCGCGATGCTCAGGCCCAGCACCACCGTGGCAATGGCCAGCAGCCGCTGGCGCGGCGGCAGGCCGTCATGATGATCGGGGGAAGTGGAAGACGATGCGGAAGTAACTGCCATGAACCTGCTCTGTCGCTCTGTTCTCTATTGCTCTGTTGCTCTGTCCGTGCGCGAGGAAAACCAAGCAAGGAAACGGACGCCGCAGCACCCGGATCGAATGATGCCGTCAGCCCGCCTGGCGGAATGCCGAAATGGGCGTCAGCTTCTTGTCGCGAGGAATATTGAACTTGGTCTTGGGACCGAACCACTTGGTCCACATGGCGTCGATCTCGCCGTCCTTTTCCAGCGCGGCCAGCGCCTTGTTGACGGCGTCCAGCAGTCGGTGCTCGCCCTTCTTGACACCCAGCGCCGTCGGCTCCCAGGCCAGTGCGCCTTCGACGAAGCGGAAGCGTCCGCCCGATTCGTTGACGAAGCGGATCCCCGAGGGCATGGCCACGGCCATGGCATCGACCTGCCGCTGGGCCAGCGCCAGGAAGGTTTGCGGGGTCTCAGGGAAAGTCAGCAAGGTGGCCTTGCGCAGTACGCGCCGCACCGCCTGCTCCGGGGTGGAACCGCGATTGGCGCTGATACGCTTGCCTTCCAGGTCGGAGACCAGATTCAGTCCGGAATCGCTGTACACGAGCAGCTTGATCGGCGTCTGGTAATGCGAAGCCGTGAAATCGATCTGGCGCGCCCGCTCGCGGGTATAGCCCAGTGCGCCCGAGACCAGGTCGACCTCGCCCTCGATCAGCGCCGGCAGACGGGCCTCTATGGTCAAACTGCGCTGCCGCATCTTGACGCCCAGCTTGGCGGCGATGGCACTGCACATGTCCACATCGAAACCGACGATCTGGCCGCTCTGCGGATCGGGGAAACCCAGCGGCTCATTGCTGGCCAGCGTGGCGCAGATCAGCGAGCCACGCTCCTGGATCTCGCCGAGCCGGTCCGCGTGTGCCGCAGCGGGAATCATCCAGGCGCTGGCCAGCAGCAGGCTGCCCATGCCCAGTTGCTTCAGGTGCTGCGAAATCTTTTTCATGCTTTTCCTCATCGAATGTCGAGGATAGCCCGAAACAATCCCGAATGTCACTCGCAGCAGACCATTGCCACGCAAAAGCCGCCACGCAGCACAAAAAAGAGCCGCCCGGTGTGGGCCGGGCGGCATCTGGTATGACATGTCAGGAGCGTTGGAAGGTCATCCTTCGGCTTCAGCCTGCCGTGCCGGGCTTGCGGCGACGACGCCACCAGAGCGCCACGCCCAGCAGGACCAGCACCAGCAGCACCATGCCGCCGCGCGCCACCCACAACAGCGGCGAGGGCTCACCGCCGGCCCGCAAGGCTTTGACGCGCTCGGCGCTGATGCTGACCTTGCTGCCACCCAGATCCTGCATCAGGTAGTTGGTCACCGCCGCAATCTCGCCATCGTTCAAGGTATGGGCAAAGCCGATCATGCCTTGTCCGTGCTCCGGCAGCACGCCTTCGAGGATGGCCATGGCCACGTTGTCGGCATTGGGCTGGCGCAGCAGCGGATGCTGCTGCAAGGATGGCAGGCCGTTGAGGCCCTGGCCGCCGGTGTTGTGGCAGGAGGCGCAATTGTTCATATAGACACGTGCACCCACGCTCATGGCGGCCAGCGCCTGGGGCGTATCGTCGCCCTGCACCGGGGTCAGCGCAGGGACGGCAGCAGCCGGCGCAGTCGCGGACGCCGGAGCCGCCTCGGCCGGACTGGCCGGCAGCAGATAGGTGGCCATCGCATCCAGATCGTCACGGCTCATGCGCGAGAAACTCTTTTCGATGGCTTCCAGCATCGGTCCGCCGGCGGTGGCCCCATTGGCGGCGTGGCCGCTGGCCAGGTACTCGGCCAGCATGGCGCGGGTCCAGGCCGGCTTGGCCTGCAAGGCAGCGGGGCTGATGTCGGGCGCGTACCAGGTGCCGAGCGAGGCCCCTTGCAGGCGGCGCTCCAGTTGCTCGGCCATGAGCACATTGCGCGGCGTATGACAGGTGCTGCAATGGGCCAGGCCCTGCACCAGGTAGGCTCCGCGATTCCACTGCGCCGATTGTGCCCGATCGGGCTCAAAGGGTTTGGTGTCCAGGAACAGCCAGTTCCACGCCTTCATCGACATGCGGATGTTGAACGGGAACGGCAGCGCCGTCGCCGGCGCAGCCTGGTCCACCGGCTGCACGCCCTGCATGAAGTAAGCGTACAGCGCCGCCACATCCTCATCGTTCAGCCGCGCATAGGCGGTATAGGGCATGGCCGGATACAGGTTGCTGCCATCGGCACGCACGCCGCGACGCAAGGCAGCGGCAAATTGCTCCGGCGTGTACTGGCCGATGCCGTGGGTCTTGGAGGGCGTGATGTTGGTGCTGTAGATGGTGCCAAGAGGACTGCTGATCGGATGCCCGCCGCTGAACGGGGCGCGTCCCTTCTCGCTGTGGCAGGCGGCGCAGTCGCCGGCGATGGCCAGGTACTCGCCGCGCTTGATCAACTGCGCATCATTGGCCGCATGGGCCAGCGCGACCACGCCCAGCAAGGACAGCAGCGCCAGCAGGCGCTTGAACGGCTTACGCATGGCGGCTCTCCTCGATGATCTTGTCGGCCGTGCGCAGCGCCAGTGCCATCGCGGTCAGCGTGACGTTGCAGGTGCCGACCGTGGGCATGACGCCGGTGCCGACCATGAACAGGTTCTCGTGGTCGTGTGCGCGGCCCCAGGCATCGGTGACGCTGGTGGCCGGATCCAGGCCCATGGAGAGCGTACCGGTGATGTGCTGGCGATTGGAGAACGCCCCGCTCTTGCTGTGCTTGATGTTGGTCGCACCCAGCCGGGCGGCGATGGCGTCGTAGGCGGCGCGGGTCTTCTCGGTGCCCTTGACGACGTAGTCGTCCACGTTCCAGTACAGGGCCGGGACGGGCAGGCCAAGTTCATCCTTCTTGTCGCCCAGGGTCACGCGGTTGTTGCGGTCGGGCAGTTGTTCCAGCGCGTTCTTGATGCTCAGGCGGCGTGCGGCGCGGAACAGGATCTGCTCTTCCAGGCGCTTGCCGAAGTAACCCTCGGCGAGCACTTCCTTGGTCACCGAGGCCACCTGCGAGGCATTGGAAATATCGATGCGGAACGGCGCGTGCTCCGCACGAAAATCGCCATCGCGGAACTGGCCGATGGAGCAAGGGCTGACCGGACCACGGCCGGGCCAGATTTCTTCATCCACATCGAAGGTCACGCCGATGGCCGGGTGGTCGCACAGGTTGCGGCCGACGTTGTCGCGGGCGTTGGCGATCCCCTGCGGGAACTTGTCGCTCACCGACATCAACAGCAGTTTGGGGGTCTCGATGGCATTGGCGGCCAGCACGAAGGTCTGCGCGGTGATGCGGTGGCTGACCTTGTTCCAGTCGTAATAATGGACGGCGGCGATGCGGCCTTTGTCGTCATGTTCCAGGCGATAGACCACGGCCTCGGTGATGACCTGTACGCCGCTGTCTTCGGCCTGCTGCGCAGCAAGCCCGCCGTGATACTGGGCATCGATGGGACACAGCGGCATGCAGTTGTTGTTGCCGCAGCAGGCCGGACGGCCGTCATAGTTGCGGCTGTTGCGGCCGGTGCTGTCGTCGAGCACGGTGAATTCCGGCGCCAGGCGGGCCGTCACGCGTTGCTGCAGCCACGAGGCCGGCACCCGCTCCATCGGGAAAGGATGCTTGCGCGGCGAGCCACTCTCGGGCGAACCGCCGACACCGGCGATGACCTCGGCCTGGTAGTAATAGTCTTCCAGGTCGTCATAGCTGATCGGCCAATCCTTGCCGACGCCATACAGACTGTGCTGGCGGAAGTCGTTGGGTACATAGCGCCACAACTGCGCCGCCCAGTGCCAGCTAGTGCCGCCGAACATGCGGATGTACTGCGCATTGAAGGCATGAGGCCCCTTCTGCTGCAGATAGCCGTTGGGCTCCGGGGTATAGCGCGGGTGCGGTGCCAGCGGCGAATACGGATACGGCGCCATGAAGTCGGACTTGAAAGCCGAACTGCGGAAACGTTCAACCAGTTGGTCGCGGCCCATGCGCGGGCCGGATTCCAGCAGCAGCACCGACTTGCCGGTCTTGGCCAGGCGCGTGGCCAGCAAGGCGCCGGTCACACCGGCACCGATCACCACCACGTCGGCGGAATTGGGATTACTCATGAATGTCACTCTCGCAAATCAGGGCTGGCGCGACCAGCTGCCGCAGGGACCATAGGAAAAACTGGGCGGCACCAGCTTGCCGCTCACCAGTCCGTTGGAGAGCGTATTGATGTAGGTGACGTACTGGGCGTTCTTGCCCTTGCCGACCACGCCGTCGTACCAGGCGCCGAGGATGACGCGGGCCAGCTTTTCGCTGTCGCCCTGCTCGGCCGGGAAGGCCAGGCGCTCGGCTTGCAGCAGCGCCGGCTGGGCTTGCAGCAGGGCCTTGAGCGATTGCAGGCGAGGTGCCAGGTCTTTTTCGGTTTTGGACAGGGCCAGCAGCAAGGCCGCGCCCAGCTTGGGACTCAAATCCTGGCGTTCAGTCAGTTGCCGGGAAACCTGAAGAAAATCGTCCACCGGCACGGTCGCCGGATTGTTTTGTGCCGTGACCCGGTGCGGCAGGGACCAGAACAGGCCGGCAGCGCCGGCACCTGCCATCAGGCCCGCCACTTTCAGTACCCGGCGGCGTGTGGGATGTGTCATGTCGTCGTCCAAATGAAAGGCCCCCAAAGCACGCTCAAGGTGCCGCGCCGTCGCGCCGGGGCCAGGATGGGCCGGTATTCTACGCACTTTGTTGCTGCTCTGCAGCAAAGGGCGCAGCAGGTTTTCAGGATACTGGAAACGACACGGCCCGGCCATGTACATGGCCGGGCCGTGGATCGGGTGGCGTCGCTGCCGGTATCAGCCGTGGCCGAGATAGGCCTTGCGCACGTCGCTGTTGGCCAGCAGGTTGGCACCGGTATCGGACATGACCACATGGCCGTTTTCCAGCACGTAGCCACGGTCGGCCACGCCCAGCGCCTTGTTGGCGTTCTGCTCGACCAGGAACACGGTCACGCCGCTGTCGCGGATGGTGCGGATGATCTCGAAGATCTGCGCAATCACCAGCGGGGCCAGGCCCAGCGTGGGTTCGTCCAGCAACAACAGGCGCGGCTTGCTCATCAGCGCGCGGCCGATGGCCAGCATCTGCTGCTCGCCGCCGGACATGGTCCCGGCCCGCTGCGCCGCGCGTTCCTTCAAACGCGGGAACAGTCCGAACACATACTCGATGCCCTGCTCGATCTCTTCATTGCTGGCAAAGAAGGCCCCCATTTTGAGGTTTTCCAGCACCGTCAGGCTGGGGAAGACGCGCCGGCCTTCGGGCGAGATCGCCAGTCCGCGGCGCATGATCTCGTGGGTCGGCAGCTGCGTGATGTCCTGCCCTTCGAAGAGTACGCGGCCGCTGGAGGCGCGCGGACGGCCGCACAGCGTCATCAGGAGCGTGGTCTTGCCGGCACCGTTGGCACCGATGAGGGTAACGATCTCGCCCTTTTCCACCGTCAGCGATACGCCGTGCAGGGCCTCGATGGCACCGTAGTGGGTATGCACCTTGTCAAACTGCAGCATCATTCTTCTCCCAGGTAGGCCTTGATCACACGCTCGTCGCTGCGCACCTGTTCGGGGGTGCCGGTGACGATGGGCTTGCCGTGCTCCATGACCAGGATGCGGTCGGAGATGCCCATGATGAGGCTCATGTCGTGTTCGATCAGCAGCACGGCTACGCCATGTTCGCGGCGCAGGCGGTCGATCAGTTGCGACAGCTCCTGCTTCTCCTGCGGGTTCAGGCCGGCCGCCGGTTCATCCAGCAGCAGCAGGCGCGGCTTGGTGATCATGCAGCGGGCGATTTCCACGCGGCGCTGCAGGCCATACGAGAGCGTACCGGCCTCGCGGTTGGCCAGCGCCGTCAGGCCGAGCTGGTCCAGCCAGTAGGCCGCACGCTGCAACGCTTCCTGCTCGGACTTGCGATAGGAAGGCGTCTTCAGCAGTCCCGACAGCAGGTTGGTATTGACCTGCTGGTGTTGCGCCACCAGCAGGTTCTCCACCACGGTCATGGACTTGAAGAGGCGGATGTTCTGGAAGGTGCGCACCAGCCCCTGCTGCGCCACCTGGTGGCTGGGCTGACGAGCGATGGAGACGCCATCGAGGGCAATCTCGCCCGAGGTCGGCTGATAGAAGCCGCTGATGCAGTTGAAGACGGTGGTCTTGCCGGCCCCGTTGGGACCGATGATGGCGAAGACTTCGCGCTCCTGCACGGCCAGCGAGACGCCATCCACGGCCAGGAGGCCTCCGAAGCGCATCGACAGGTTGGACACTTCCAGCATGGTTTTCACGGTCGGGTTCATTGCGGCAGCTCCACATGCGGACGGGTGGCAGGAAGCAGTCCTTGCGGACGCCACATCATCATCAGCACCATCACCAGGCCGAAGATCAGCATGCGGTACTCGGCAAAGCTGCGCGCCAGTTCCGGCAGCACGGTCAAGAGGATCGCCGCCAGGATCACGCCCAGCTGCGAGCCCATGCCGCCCAGCACGACGATGGCCAGGATCAGGGCAGATTCGATGAAGGTGAAGGATTCCGGCGTCACCAGGCCTTGGCGGGCGGCGAAGAAGGAACCGGCCAGGCCGGCGAAGGCGGCACCGAGCGTGAAGGCCGAAAGCTTCACGCGGGTCGGGTTGATGCCCAGCGAGCGGCAGGCGATTTCATCTTCACGCAGGGCTTCCCAGGCGCGGCCCATGGGCATGCGCAGCAGGCGGCTGGTGACGAAATACGTAAAGAGCACCATCAGCAAGGCCAGGAAGTAAAGGAAGATCACCATGTGGCCACCCTGGTAAGTCAGGCCCAGCAACTGGTGGAAGGTAGTGCCGTCTTCGGTCAGCGGATTGCGCGCCATCACCACGCCGAACACGGTCGGCTTGGGGATGCCGGAGATGCCATCGGGGCCGCCGGTGAGGCTGGTCATGTTGTTGAGCAAGAGGCGAATGATTTCGCCAAAGCCCAGCGTGACGATGGCCAGGTAGTCACCGCGCAAACGCAGCACCGGGAAGCCCAGCAGGAAGCCGAACAGCGCGGCAGCAGCAGCCGAGAGCGGCACGCATTCCCAGAACGAGAGGCCGAAGTACTGGTTGCACAGCGCATAGGTGTAGGCACCCACGGCATAGAAACCCACATACCCCAGGTCGAGCAGGCCGGCGAAACCGACCACGATGTTCAGGCCCAGGCCCAGCACCACGTAGATCAGCGCCAGGGTCATCACGTCCACGTAGCCGCGCGAACCGAAGAAGGGCCACACCAGCGCAGCCATCAGCAGGATCAGCACGGCCGCGCGCTGCTGGCCCGGCTGCATGCGCGGCAGCGCAGGCAGCTTGATGCCGGCGCTGGCGCGCGAGAGCGCAGGCTTGGCCAGCTGGAACAGGAACACGGCCAGCACCGCCACCAGCACCGGGGTCCAGTGGGTATTGAGGACCACGCGGTAGCCCTCCAGCTGCAGCTGCATGCCCAGCAGCGGGATGGTCAGTACGGCGGTCACCAGCGCCGCCGCCACGGCATTCTTGAAAGTCTCAGGCATCACGCCTCCTTGAATATGTCGTTGTCCGTCGAGCCGTGCGGGCTCAGACCTTTTCGATGTCGGGCTTGCCCAACAGGCCCGTGGGACGGAACAGCAGGATCAGCACCAGCAGCCCGAAGGACACCACGTCCTTGTATTCGGAAGGCAGGTAGCCGGCCGCGAAGGTCTCGGCCAAGCCCAGCAGCACTCCGCCCAGCATGGCGCCGGGAATGCTGCCGATGCCGCCCAGCACCGCCGCCGTGAAGGCCTTGATGCCGGCGATGAAACCGATGTAGGGATTGAGCTTGCCGATGGTCAGGGCAATGAGCACACCGCCGACCGCGGCCAGCATCGCGCCCAGGACGAAGGTGAAGGAAATCACCTTGTTGGTATCGATGCCCAGCAGGTTGGCCATGCCCATGTCTTCAGCGCAGGCGCGGCAGGCGCGGCCCATGCGCGAGCGCGCGATGAACAGCGTCAGGGCCACCATCAGCACCAGCGTCACGCCCACGATGACCATGCGCGAATACGGCACGGTGACGGTGAAGTCGCTGCCCATCTGGAATTCCAGCGCGCCCGAGATCAGCACCGGCACCGACATGTCGCGTGCACCCTGGCCGATCTGCACGTAGTTCTGCAGGAAGATGGACATGCCGATGGCCGAGATCAGCGGTACCAGGCGCGGGCCGCCGCGCAGCGGGCGATAGGCCACGCGTTCGACGGTCCAGCCGTACAGGCCGGTCACCAGCACCGAGACGATCAGCGCGCCACCCAGCAGCAGCGGCAAGGGATAGCCGGACTGCACGCCGATGGCGGTCAAGGTCACCAGGCCGACGTAGGAGGCGATCATGTAGATCTCGCCGTGGGCGAAGTTGATCATGCCGATGATGCCGTAGACCATGGTGTAGCCGATGGCGATCAAGGCATAGATCGCACCCAGCGACAGCCCGTTGACGAGCTGCTGGGTCAGTTGAGGGAGCAATTCATTCATGAGGGAACCCATAAAGTGGAAATGCCCCATTCCGACTGCAATGGGGCATTTCGCGGTTTGACGTCAGGTCAGACAGTCAGGCCAGCGATTCGGGGCGAATCACTTGGCTTCGGTCTTGGTGGCGTCCTTGTGCCAGGTGAAGACGACGAACTTGAAGGCCTTCAGGTCACCCTTCTTGTCGTATTCGACGTTGCCGATGGGGGTCTTGAAGCTGTTGCCGTGGATGTAGGCGGCGACCTTGTCCGGATCGGTGGACTTGGCGCCGGTGATGGCATCGGCAATGATCTTCACGGCCGAGTAGGCCGGCATCTGGAACGGACCGTTGGCGTCACGCTTGGCGGCGGCGAAGGCCTTGACCAGGGCGGCGTTGGCCGGATCGGCGGCGAAGTCGGCCGGCAGGGTCACCAGCATGCCTTCGGAGGCAGGGCCGGCGATGGCGGTGATGTCCTTGTTGCCCACGCCTTCGGGGCCCATGAAGACGGCCTTGACGCCCTGCTCACGCGCCTGGCGCATGATCAGGCCCATTTCCGGGTGGTAGCCGCCGAAGTAGACGAAGTCCACGCCCTGCGACTTCAGCTTGGTGACGATGGCCGAGTAATCGCTGTCACCGGCATTGATGCCTTCGAACACCACCACCGGTACCTTGGCCGCCTCCAAGGCCGACTTCACCGACGACGCCACGCCCTGGCCGTAGGACTGCTTGTCGTGCAGCACGGCGACCTTCTTGGGCTTGAGCTTCTCGATCACATAGCGGGCGGCGGCAGGACCTTGCTGGTCGTCGCGGCCGATGGTGCGGAAGATGAACTTGTGCGGCTTGGCTTCGGTCAGCTGCGGCGCGGTGGCCGACGGGGTGATCATGACCACGCCTTCGTTCTCGTAGATGTCGGAGGCGGGGATGGTGGAGCCGGAGCAGACGTGACCGATCACGTACTTGATGCCCTGGCTGACGATCTTGTTGGCCACGGCGACGGCCTGCTTGGGTTCACAGGCGTCGTCCATCATGACGGCTTCGAACTTGTTGCCGTTGGCGCCGCCGGCGGCGTTGATCTGTTCGATGGCGGTGAGGGCACCGGCCTTGACCATGTCGCCGTACTGGGCCACGGCACCGGTCAGGGGACCGGCGATGGCGATCTTGACGGTTTCGGCGTGGGCCACGCCGGCGAAGGCGGCAAAGGTGGCGGCGGCCAGGGCGATCTTGGTCAGACGGCTTGCAAACTTCATTGTCGTTTCCTCCAGGATGGAACGGATTCAAGAGGCGCCGTTACCTGGCGAACAGGCCGGCGCGCGTAGGGTTGTGGATACCTGACCCCGTTTTACGGGAGGCTGGCCGCAACATGGGGGCAGAGTGTAACACTGCCGTCATATGGGGCAAATTTTTTTTGAAATTTCGTCAAACCCCATCATTAATGCGCTGTGGTCTTCGATTTTTCGCACATTTCATGCCGTTTTTCTTCATTTTCCCATATTCGGTGCAGAACTGCACTGCAGCATGAGCGAATTCGGTGCATCACCTGCAAAGTCTTGATGGGACTGGATTTGCGGCCAAAATCCGTTTTCCCGTGGCAAGCCCGGCTTGCGCCATTTACAATACCGCCTCGCCCTCCGCGTTCCCGCAGAACAAGACCTGGTTTCGATGCTTCGCTCCCCTTCCCTCCCTGCCTCTGGTTTCCGCCGCACACTGCTGCGCCTGCTCGCATTGACCGGCGTGATACCGGCGCTGCTGGTGGGATCGGGCAGCCCGCCGGCACAGGCGGCCGAGGTGCGCCAGTACCAGTATCACCAGGTCTTCATCAGCACCTGCCGCGCTGATCCGCGCAGCGACACCATCCGCATGTACTGGAAGGATGCCGCTGGCACGCCGCTGGGCAACTTCAGCCGGCTCGATGCGCATCTGCGCAGCCAGGGACAGGAGATGGTCTGCGCCACCAATGCCGGCATCTACGACAAGCAATTGCAGCCGCTGGGGCTGTACGTGGAAGGCGGCAACCAGCTGCGCCGCCTCAATACGCGCAAGAACGCGTATGGCAATTTCTATCTGCAGCCCAATGGGGTCTTCGTGTTGAGCGAGCGCCAGGCTTACATCGTCGAGACCTCCGACTATGAAGCCGAACTGGGTCTTTGGAATGGCGTGACGCGCTACGCCACGCAATCGGGTCCGCTGATGATTGTGGACGGCAAGATCAATCCGCGCTTCGATCCCGAGTCAGCCAACACGGTGGTGCGCAATGCGGTGTGCCTGGATGCCGCGGGCATCGTCACGCTGGCCATCGCGCGCAATCCGATCAGCTTTTACGATTTCGCCAGTTTCCTTCGTGATGAGCTCAAGTGCAGTGACGCCTTGTACCTGGATGGCAGCATTTCGCGCATGTATCCCACGCTGGAAGCCAATATGGGTCCGGCGTTCGGGGCAATGATTGCGGTGGTGAAGGGGCATGGGGGGAAGTAGCTGGCACATGCGAAAAGATGGCGAAGACAGCCAGTCTTGTCCACCCGTTGAAGGGACGAAAAAAAGCCCGCAGCCAATGAACTGCGGGCAAGTTCCCTATCAAGAGGGAGGTTGAAGGAACAGTTCAACCACCTGTACGACTGCAAGCCGCAAAAAAAAGTTCGGAAAGATTTTTCCAGCCAACGCGCAAATTGCCCCCAAGGGCCAGGTGCTTGGCAAGATTCTTCACATTTACCGCAAAAACCACCTTTCCAGCGCCCCAAAAGAAAACGCCGCGACAGTTGCCCGTCGCGGCGCATGCAGTGCTGTTCCCACTGCGGGAGAGGGTGCGGCGCTTGCCGTCTTGTTGGCTCTTGTTGTGAGGCGTTTACTTTTGCGTACCACTGTCGCCAGAGGCGGCCGGGGTGCTCGGCGTAATGGCCGAGGAATCCGAAGGCGTAGTCGGGGTCGGGGTCGCCGGCGTAGCGGTCGAGCCCGCAGCCGTACCGGAATCAGCCGGTGCCGGCGTGGTCGGGGTGCTGCTTGCCGGTGCCGGTTCCGAAGCGGCCGGCGGGGTGGCGGCAGGCGTTGCAGGCGCTTCGTCGCGCTTGTTGCAACCAGCCAGCACAGCAGTGAACACGGCGGCAGCCAAGAGGGTGTGGCGAATCTTCATATGTTGCCTCCTAAAGTTGTTGAGGGGGATTTGCCGAAATGCGGACAAACAGGCACAGAGCACGTGCTTGCCGGAATTCGACAGCTTCTGGACACCGATTATTCCCGTTCAGCCGTTCCAACGCTGTCAGAAAACGGCGCATCTTGATGTCAGCCATCACAGGCAATCTGACAATCCTGACAAAGCATTTCCCCCTGAAAACCCGTATCATCGCCTCCCATGATGACCTTCACCGCCCGCTTCCCCGCCCTCGCCCGCCTGACCCTCCTGCGCCGCGCGCTGGCCCTTCCCGCGACCGTGCTGGCGATGGCACTGCCGCTGGCCGCCCAGGCCGACATCACGCCGGTTTCCCCCGCGCAATGCGCCCAGATGCGGGCCAGCAAGGTCATCACCTCCGGCAATCCGGTCCCCTGCACGCGCCTGGCCACGGTCAGCTTCGACTACACCGATTTCGGCGGGGCCACCCGCCAGGGCAGCGTGGTGGTGCTCGACGCGCTGGCTCCGCAGGTCGAAGCGCTGTTCGGTGAGCTGCTCTTGCGCTCCTTCCCGCTGGCCGGGGCGCAAGGGCTGGAAGCCTATGACGGCGACGACCAGCGCTCCATGGCCGCCAACAACAGTTCGGCCTTCAATGGGCGCCCCATGACGGGCGGCGGTGGCTGGTCCAAGCACGCCTATGGCGCGGCCATCGACATCAATCCGCTGCAGAATCCTTATGTGAGCAAGGCCGGCAGCCCCGAGCAGGAAGTCCTGCCGCCGCAGGGCGCGGCCTACCTGCAGCGCGCGCCCCTGCAGCCGGGCATGGCCGAGGAGGTGGTCAGCGTGTTTTATGAACATGGATTCCTGGTCTGGGGCGGCCAGTGGAAACAACCCATCGATTACCAGCACTTCGAGATCGGCAGCCGCAGCTTCATCCTGAAACTGGCCAGTCTGCCCAAGGCCCAGGCGCGCGCCGAGTTTGAACGCTATGTGACGCGCTATCGCCAGTGTGCCCATCCCGCCACGGTCAATGCCACCGCGTCCGGCGACGACGATGCCCCCGAGGACAGCCGCCTGCGCGACCAGTGCGCCGCACGCTTGCGCAAGTAAGCAGCCCTCAGTCCATGCCGAACAGGTAAAGATCGGCAAGTTTCGGTAAACCAGCGCAGCAGCTTCATGGCGCGCCCCTATACTGCCCCGGCAATACCGGTCTGGGCGCTGGCCCGGGGGACAGCCTTACTTGAGGAGTGCACGCATGTCGACCAATTCCATTTCCGCCGTCTATCACGGCAACGCACCGGCAGGCGGCCAGCAGGCTGCGAAGAAGCCGGCCGTCAATTTCAATGACGTCCTGAAAGCCGCCGGACAGTCCACCCAAGTGGCCCAGTCCACTTCCGCACAGCCCAGCAGTACAGATACCAGCACCTTCACCACGACACCGACCCGCACGGTGTAAGCAGAATTATCCTGCCCGCAATGACAAAGGCCGGACAGTGCGCAAACACTGTCCGGCCTTTGTCCTGACACTCCTGGAAACTGGCCCGGTACGGCTATACTGCGACCTCAGACGCCAGGAGCCGCCATGCCAGATCCGCTGCACCCCGAAGCCCTGCACATCCGACTTGCCCGCCAGGATGACTACCCGCAATGGAAGATCCTGTGGGATGACTACAATGCCTTCTACGGCCGCAGTGGCGCCACTGCCCTGCCCCTGGACATCACCCGTTCCACCTGGTCACGCATCCATGCAGCCGACGAGCCGGTGCATGCGCTGGTGGCCGAATCCGGCGGACGGCTGCTGGGATTGGCGCATTACCTCTATCACCGCAATACCATCCTGATCGGCCCCACCTGCTACCTGCAGGACCTGTTCACCACCGAAGCCGCACGCGGCCGTGGCGTGGGACGTGCACTGATCGAAGAACTGTACCGGTACGCCGCAGCGGACGGTGCCGAGCGAGTGTACTGGCACACCCATCACACCAATGCCACGGCCCGCAAACTTTATGACCACCTGGCCGTGGATTCAGGCTTCATCGTCTATCGCAAGAACCTCAGATAGCTGCTGATGCCCGCCTGCTTCACGCCTGGGCGTTGGCCTCATTGAGCGCATTGACGATGTCAGCGCGCTTGAGATCCGGTGCAAACTGCTGGATGAAATCGAAGGCATAGCCGCGCAGGTAGGCACCGCGCCGCACCGCCAGCCGGGCGATGTTGGCCTTGAACAGGTGGGAGGCATTGATGGCCACCATCTCCGTGTGCTTGCCCTGGTCCACCGCCATCGAGGCCACCAGGCCCACGCCCATGCCCAGCGAGACGTATTGCTGGATCACGTCCGAATCCATGGCGGTGAGCACGATATCAGGCTCAATGCCGGCCTGGCGGAAGGCTTCGTCGATGTGACCACGGCCGGTAAAGCCGACGTCATAGGTGATCAGCGGCCAGGTACCCAGGTCTTCCAGCGACACCTGTTCCAGCCCCAGCAGCGGATGGCCCTTGGGAACCACGATCACGTGGCTCCAGGTATAACAGGGGAAGGACACCAGTTCCTTGAACTGCGACAGGCCTTCGGTGGCGATGCCGATGTCGGCCTTGCCCGAGATGACCCATTCTGCAATGTGTTCCGGCGCGCTCTGCTGCAGGGCGATGCGCACCTGCGGGAAGGCATCGCGGAAGGCCTGCACCACGCGCGGCAGCACGTAGCGCGCCTGGGTGTGGGTGGTGGCGATGGAGAGCGTGCCGCTCTGCTCGCCGGCGTATTCCTTGCTGGCGCGGCGCAGGTTCTCGGCTTCCAGGAGGAGCCGCTCGACGATGCCGAGGATGCCCTTGCCGGGCTCGGTCAGGCCGGTCAGGCGCTTGCCGTTGCGCTCGAAGATCTCCACGCCCAGCTCTTCTTCGAGCTCGCGGATCTGGCGGCTCACGCCCGGTTGCGAGGTGAAGAGCACGTTGGCCACTTCGGTCAGGTTGAAGCCGCAACGCGCGGCTTCGCGGATGGAACGCAGCTGCTGGAAATTCATCGTGCCTGCCCTCCTTCCTGCTGCGCAAAGACCTGCAGGCGGCGCGGACGCACGACCAGGGTCTCGCCATTCTTCAAACCCAGCTGCGCAAAACGTTCATTGGGGATGACGGCCTCGATCAGCTCGGCATTGTCATCGCGTTCCAGTTCCAGTTGCGCCAGCGGACCGATGGCATGCGAGCGGCGCAGTTGCACCACGATACCTTCGGCGCCGGGCGAGTAGCGCTCCACGTCCAGGTCATGCGGACGCACGAAACCGACGCCGGCCGCATCGCGGATATCGACGTGGCCGGGGGCCTCGAAGCGCGCACCGCCGGCGTCCAGCACGCCTTCATGCAGGCGGCCATGGAACAGGTTCACATTGCCCAGGAAGCCGTAGACGAAGGGCGAAGCCGGATGGTTGTACACCGTCTCGGGCGTGCCGATCTGCTCCACTTGTCCCTTGTTCATCAGCACCACCTGGTCTGCCACTTCCAGGGCTTCTTCCTGGTCGTGGGTGACGAAGATGCTGGTGACGTGCAGTTCATCGTGCAGGCGGCGCAGCCAGCGGCGCAGTTCCTTGCGCACCTTGGCATCGAGGGCGCCGAAGGGTTCGTCCAGCAGCAGCACGCGCGGCTCCACGGCCAGTGCGCGGGCCAGCGCGATGCGCTGGCGCTGGCCGCCGGAGAGTTGCGGCGGATAGCGGTCGGCCAGCCAGTCCAGCTGCACCAGTTCCAGCAGGCGCTTGACCTTCTCGCGGATGACCGCTTCCGAGGGACGCTGGGCGCGCGGTTTCACGCGCAGGCCGAAGGCGATGTTCTCGAAGACGGTCATGTGCTTGAACAGCGCATAGTGCTGGAACACGAAACCGACCTGGCGTTCGCGCACGTGGCGCGCCGAGGCGTCTTCGCCATCGAGCAGCACCTGGCCCGAATCAGGCGATTCGAGACCGGCGATGATGCGCAACAGCGTGGTCTTGCCGCAGCCGGAGGGACCCAGCAAGGCCGTCAGTTCGCCCGCCGGGAAATTGAGGGACACGTCGTTGAGCGCGGTGAAGCTGCCGAAACGCTTCTGGATGTGATGGACTTCGATGCTCATGATGACTCCTTAAGCTTGTTCGCTGGCGGCTTGCTGCTGGTGCAGCCGCCACTCGATGACGCTCTTGATGGCCAGCGTGACCACGGCCAGGAAGGCCAGCAGCGACGCCACGGCGAAGGCGCCGGTGATGTTGAATTCGTTGTAGAGGATCTCGACCTGCAGCGGGATGGTGTTGGTCTCGCCGCGAATGTGGCCGGAGACCACCGAGACGGCACCGAACTCGCCCATGGCGCGCGCATTGCAGAGGATCACGCCATACAGCAGGCCCCACTTGATGTTGGGCAGCGTGACGTGCCAGAAGGTACGCCAGCCGGAAGCACCCAGCACCAGCGCGGCCTCTTCTTCCTCGCTGCCCTGCGACTGCATCAGCGGGATCAGCTCGCGCGCCACGAACGGGAAGGTCACGAAGATGGTGGCCAGCACGATGCCCGGCACGGCGAAGAGGATCTTGATGTCATGCTCGCGCAGCCAGGGGCCGAAGTAACCTTGCAGGCCGAACAGCAGCACGTAGATCAAACCCGAGATCACCGGCGAGACTGAGAACGGCAGGTCGATCAGGGTCAGCAGCACGTTCTTGCCACGGAACTCGAACTTGGCAATCGCCCACGCGGCCGCCACGCCAAAGACCAGGTTCAGCGGCACGGCGATGGCGGCAGCGAGCAGGGTCAGCTTGATGGCAGACCAGGCGTCAGGCTCGGTGATGGACGCCACGTAGACATCCCAGCCCTTGCGCAGCGCTTCGTAGAACACCGCCACCAGCGGCACGAACAGGAACAGGGTCAGGAAGGCCAGCGCGATGCCGATCAGCAGCGCACGCACCCACCAGGGTTCGGTGATGGCGCCGGGGGTCAGCGGCGGCTCGCCACGGGCAATCGCGTTGGCTTGCGGGGCAGCGGAAATGGGGGCAGCGCTCATCTCAGGTCCTTTCCGACTGGCCGCGCTTGCGAGTCCAGGCTTGCAGCAGGTTGATGGTCAACAGCAGGATGAAGGAAACCAGCAGCATGACCATCGCAATGGCGGTCGCACCGGCATAGTCGTACTGCTCCAGCTTGGTGACGATGAACAAAGGGGTAATTTCAGAGACCATGGGCATGTTGCCGGCGATGAAGACCACCGAGCCGTATTCCCCGGAGGCGCGCGCAAAGGCCAGCGCAAAGCCGGTCAGCAAAGCAGGCAATACGGTCGGGAAGATCACCTTGGTAAAAGTCTGCCAGCGGCTGGCACCAAGGCTGGCGGCGGCTTCTTCGAGCTCGCGCTCGGCTTCTTCCAGCACCGGTTGCACGGTACGCACGACAAAAGGCAGGCCGATGAAGGTCAGCGCCACCAGCACCCCCAGCGGAGTGAAGGCGACCTTGATGCCCAGGGGCGCCAGCAGCTTGCCCAGCCAGCCGTTCTGCGAATACAGCGTGGTCAGGGCGATGCCGGCCACCGCCGTGGGCAGGGCGAAGGGCAAGTCCACCAGGGCATCAATGATGCGCTTGCCGGGGAAACGATAGCGCACCAGCACCCAGGCCACGATGCCGCCGAAGATCACGTTGAGGAAGGCACCGATCAGCGAGGCACCAAAGCTCAGGCGATAGGACGCCATCACCCGGGGCGAAGTCACCGCGTCGATGAAGCCGTCCCAGGTCAGGGTGAAGGTCTTCAAAAACAGCGCCGACAGCGGGATCAGCACGATCAGCGCCAGGTAGAAGATGGTGAAGCCCAGCGACAGCCGGAAACCGGGCAATACGCGCCGGTTGGCGCTGCCCGCCGAGCGGGCTGGCGCGGCCGCTGGAGCGGCAAGGGAAACGGGGGATGCGGACATGTCGATCTCTTATTATTACAAATGCGACTATAGGTGAGCGATATTCGCACTCACCAGTTATAAAGAGAACGAAACTTTTTGCATGTCCTTAGAAGAAAAGCGCATAAAGCCGGGCTGGAATCCGTCTTTATGCGCTCATGGAGAGGTGAAGAAAAAAGCTTCAGGCGATGCGTTCGAGCAGCTCCAGCAGCCACTGCTGCCCTTCGGTCCAATCGCCCAGGCCTGATTCGGAGTTGATATGCCCGCGCGCGCCCACCGAGCGGAATTGCGCGCCCCAGGCCTCGGCCCAGTGGCGGGCGCGCTCGGCGCTCATCCAGGGATCGTTGTCGCTGCCCACGACCAATGCCGGATACGGCAGCTTGTGGCGCACCGCTGCGCTCAGGCTGAACTTGACCGGATCGGCCGGCGCCACCAGCAAGGCCGCCACGATGGGATGCGCAGACCCCTCGGAAGCCGCCTGCAGGGCCGCCGTGCGATGCACGGTGGTGAGGCAGCCGAAGCTGTGCGCCACGATCACCGTAGGGCGGCCATCACGCGCCAGCACTTCGCCCAGGCGGGCCGACCAGCGCGGCAGGTCCGGGGTTTCCCAATCATCCTGCTTGACCCGTTCGAAGGCGGGATAGAGCCGCTGCCAGCGCGATTGCCAGTGTTCCGGGCCGCTGTCGGAGAGGCCCGGCGCCACCAGCACCCGGAAATCCGCCAGCCGGGCCGGTGTGGTGGAAGAAGAAGGAGAAGTCAGACTCATGCAGGCCCCGCAGCGAGTGATGAAGTCATGCAGTATGCCTTACGCGGCATCCTTCAGGCCAAGCAAGGTGTCCGGCAGGCGCGCACCGGGCACGTCCCACAGATACCCCTGGGCCTGGATGGGCTGCGCCAGGGCCTGGCCATACTGCTCCAGCTTGTCGAAGACCTCGCGGTTCTCGACCCGCTTGAAGAAGATGCGCACCCCCTGCTCGGCCGCCCGCAGCAGCAGCAAAGCCACGCTGTCGGGATCGGCCAGTTCGCGCGCATCGACCTTGATGAGATCCGGCTTGACCTTGTCCAGCAGTCCCAGTGCTTCCAGCGGGCTGTTGGCCGAGACGCCCAGGCGAAAACCGTTGCGGCGGTAATTGTCGAGCACGTAGTTGAGCAGCCAGCGCTGGTTGGGCGTGACCACCGGCAGTTGCAGCACGATGCGTTCGTGCGGCAGTTCCAGCGCGGCCAGGATGCGCCGATAGGCCACGCCGTGATTGTTGTTGACGGCGGCCAGCAGGCGCGCATGCACCGAGAGGTGCAGTTCGGGCGCATCTTCGCCGACCTGGCGGTAGTAGTTGATGGCGTGCAGCATGCGGCACAGCCGGTCCAGTTCCACCGACTCGTCGTCGCTGGCGGCCTGGTCCAGCAATTTCCACAGATGCAGGCCGTCGTCGACGGCCGAGTGGCTGCGGGCGAAGGCCTCGCAGGCGACGATGTGGCCATCGTCGAAGCTGCGCACCGGCTGGAAGGCCGAGGTCAGCGAAGTATTGAAGAAACGCCCCGCGGCGCGCCCCTGTTCATCCAGCCAGACCTTGGCGGACGCGGTGCCGCCAGTATGCTGCGCATCGAGGCGGGCCAGATAAGCCTTCAGTGCCTGATATGCCATCGGGCCTGCTCCTGAAAAAAAGACACCGCCCGGCCGGCATCACCGGCCAGGACGGCCAGACGATCACAGCTTGGCGATCGAGACTTCGGTGGCCTTGACCAGTGCCACCACTTCGCTGCCGATGGTCAGGCCCAGGTCCTTCACGGAGCGGGTGGTGATGACCGAGGTCACGATACCGGCCGGGGTTTCCACATCCACTTCGGACACCACCGAACCTTCGATGATGGCCTTGACCTTGCCCTTGAACTGGTTACGGACGTTGATTGCTTGAATGGTCATGCTCTGCTCCTTGATGAAACGGCGTCGGCACCTGCCGCGCCGCATGGGTTGAAATGGGGTACCACTAAAAAACTGAAAATCGGGTCAAACCTTCATGCGGTCAAACTCACACCGCCCACTGCACCTGATGTACGCCGCGTGGCGTGAAGAAATCTTCAGATGGCTCCGTAGCCGCCTCGCTGCCGGGGTGCCGCAGCACGCGCGCCAGGATGGCTTCCTCCAGCGCGGCAAACTGGGCCTGGCCGCGTGAACGCGGGCGCGCCAGGTCGATGCGCTGGTCCAGTGCCACGTGGCCGTCCTCAATCAGCAGCACGCGGTCGGCCAGGGCGATGGCTTCCTGCACGTCGTGGGTCACCAGCAAGGCGGTGAAACCACGTTCGCGCCAGAGCGATTCGATCAGGGCTTGCATCTCGATACGGGTGAGCGCATCGAGCGCGCCCAGCGGCTCGTCCAGCAGCAGCAATTGCGGGTCGTGGACCAGTGCGCGCGCCAGGGCCACGCGCTGGCGCTGGCCGCCGGAGAGCACCGCCGGCCATTCGCCGGCACGCTGGTCCAGGCCGACCTGGCGCAGGGCATTGAGCGCCTGCGGCGCGGCCTGCTTGGGCAAGCCCAGCGCGACGTTGGCCTGCACCCGTTTCCAGGGCAGCAGGCGCGCATCCTGGAACATGATGCGGATCTCGGGCTCGCCGCTGCCTTCGTGTTCATAGACGACCTCGCCGCCGCTGGCGCCATCGAGCTGGGCCACCAGACGCAGCAAGGTGCTCTTGCCGCAGCCGCTGCGGCCGACGATGGCGACGAATTCGCCGGGTTCGATGTCGAGGTCGATGTCGTGCAGCACCGTGCGTCCGCTGAAGGACTTCGACAAGGCGCGCAGCCTGAGGCCTACGCCCCGGCCGGCGGCACGGCTGACTTGCTGGTGTTCCTGGGTGTCATTGCGCATGATGGTTTCCTGATGCATTCATGGGGCTCGTCATTGGTAGCCGGGGTGCCAGCGCAGGAAGAAGCGTTCCAGTGCCCGCGCCGCGGTATCGGCCAGCTTGCCCAGCAAGGCGTAGAGCAGGATGCCCACCAGCACCACATCGGTCTGCAGGAATTCGCGGGCATTCATGGTCATGTAGCCGATGCCGGCCTGCGCCGAGATGGTCTCGGCCACGATCAGCAGCACCCACACCAGACCCAGCGCAAAGCGCAGGCCGACCAGGATGGAGGGCAAGGCGCCCGGCAGGATCACGTCGCGATACAGCGGCCAGCCCGACAGGCCGTAGCTCTTGGCCATCTCGATCAAACCCTGGTCCACCGAGCGGATGCCGTGGAAGGTATTCAGGTAGACCGGGAAGAACACGCCCACCGAGACCAGGAACAGCTTGGCCGTCTCGTCGATGCCGAACCACAGGATCACCAGTGGAATCAGGGCCAGTGCCGGAATGTTGCGCACCATCTGCAGGGTGGTATCAAGCAGCAGTTCGGCTGAACGCAGGCTGCCGGAGAGCAGGCCCAGGATCAGTCCCAGTCCTGCGCCGACGGCAAAGCCGGAAGCCGCACGGCCGCTGGAGACAGCCAGGTGGCGCCACAGCTCGCCGGAGGCGGACAGGTTCCACGCGGCCTTCAACACCGCGAACGGTTCCGGCAGGATGCGGCTGGACAGCCAGCCGGCCTGTGCCGCGATCTCCCACCACACCAGCAGCAGGACCGGCAGCAGCCAGCCGACCCAGGCGCCACGCGGCTTGCGTGCGGCCTTGGCAGCGGCTTTGGGGCGCGCCTGCTCCTGCGGAGCAGTGTTGGCGAGCACGGGATTGGATGCACTGGTCATGCCGGCCTCAGCTTGCCGACACGCGCACCGGCGCGGGCTTGGGCAGTTCGGTATTGCCGACGATCTCGCCGAAGGGACCGGCCAGGCCTTCGCGCTGGGTGCGCGGCAGCAGCGGGAACACCAGTTCGGCAAACCGGTAGGATTCTTCCAGGTGCGGATAGCCGGAGAGGATGAAGGTATCGATGCCCAGGTCCGCATACTCCTTGATACGGGCAGCCACGGTCGGGCCATCGCCCACCAGCGCAGTACCGGCACCGCCGCGCACCAGGCCGACGCCGGCCCACAGGTTGGGGCTCACTTCCAGCTTGTCGCGGCGGCCGCCGTGCAGGGCAGCCATGCGGCGCTGCCCTTCCGAGTCCATGCGGGCGAAGTTGGCCTGGGCCTTGGCGATGGTCTCGTCGTCCAGGCGGCTGATGAGTTCGTCGGCGGCGCGCCAGGCGGCTTCATTGGTATCGCGCACGATCACGTGCAGGCGGATGCCGAAGCGCAGCGTGCGGCCGGCCTTGGCGGCGCGTTCGCGTACGCGGGCGATTTTTTCGGCCACGGCCGCCGGGGGTTCGCCCCAGGTCAGGTAGACGTCGACCTGCTCGGCGGCCAGGTCGATGGCTTCGTCCGAGGAGCCACCGAAGTACAGCGGCGGATAGGGTGTCTGCACCGGCGGGTAGAGCGCCTTGGCGCCCTTGACGCTCAGGTGCTTGCCCTCGAAGTTGGTCTCTTCGCCGGTACGGGTTTTTGCCAGTACGTCGCGCCAGATCTTGAGGAATTCGTCAGAGATTTCATAGCGCTCGGCATGGCTGCCGAAAATGCCATCGCTCTCCTGCTCGACCGGATCGCCACCGGTGACCACGTTGATGAGCAGGCGGCCATTGGAAAGGCGGTCGAAGGTCGCGGCCATGCGCGCCGACAGCGTGGGCGCCGTCAGACCGGGACGCACCGCCACCAGGAATTTCAGGCGCTGCGTCGCATCGATCAGGCTGGCCGCAGCCACCCAGGCGTCTTCGCAGGAACGTCCGGTGGGCAGCAGCACGCCGTCATACCCGAGGGTATCGGCCGCCACGGCGACCTGCTTCATGTAGTCGTGGGTCACCGGGCGCGCTCCTTCGGAGGTGCCGAGGTAGCGGCTGTCGCCGTGGGTAGGGATAAACCAGAAAACGTTCATGCTTGACTCCTGTGCTGCTGGACTAGGGGTGTTCGATCACTATGTTGTTTATTTGAGGACGGCGTCGCTGACCTTGAGCTGCTTGGGGATCAGCTTGAGCTCAAAGAAGGCGTCGGCGATCTTCTGCTGCTCGGCCAGCACCTGGGCATCGACCGGCTTGTAGACGTGGGCATAGCGCTTCAGGCCCGTCTGAATGATGTCGGCATCCAGACCCTGGATGGGCGCCAGCTGGGCGGCGGCTTCTGCAGTGTGGGTACGGACCCATTCGCCTTCACGGGTGATCTCTTCCAGCAGGATCTTCTGGACCTGTGGATTCTTGGACGCAAAGGGACGCGCGCTCAGGAAGAACTGGTGGTGACTGACCGCCCCCACGCCCGAGGCCAGGCGGCGTGCGCCGACCTGCTTTTCAGCGGCGGCCTGGAACGGATCCCAGATCGCCCAGGCATCGACCGCACCACGTTCGAAGGCGGCACGGGCGTCAGCCGGGGCCAGGTAGACCGGCTGGATGTCGCTGTACTGCAGACCGGCCTTTTTCAGCAAGGCCACTACCAGCCAATGCACGTCCGAACCCTTGTTGAAGGCGATCTTCTTGCCCTTCAGTTCGGCCACGCTCTTGATCGGTGAATCCTTTTGCACCAGCAGCCCTTCGGCATCCGGGGTCGGGATTTCATAGGCGGTGTAGACGAAGTCGGCACCGGCCGCTTGCGCAAAGACCGGCGGCGCTTCACCGACGTAGCCGAAATCGACCGAGCCCACGTTGAGCGCTTCCAGCAGTTGCGGACCCGCCGCGAACTCGGCCCACTTCACTTCCACGCCCAGCGGCTGCAGGCGCTTTTCCAGCGCGCCGTGGGCTTTGAGCAGCACCAGGGTATTGGCGGCTTTCTGATAGCCGATGCGCAGCAGCTTGGTTTCCTGCGCCTGGGCCGGGGCCGCGCCCAGGGAGAAGGCCAGTGCGCCCAAAGCGATGGCAGAGAGGCGCTGCAGGGTGCGGCGACGCGGGGAACGAAGGGTCTTGTTCTTGTTGGCGGACACGATGTTTTCTCCAGATTCCAGAAATTCAGGCGTACAGCGGGCCTTCCGCTGCACCAGCCGGTGATTTTTCAGTCGAGGGCAAAGCCGGAATGAATCCGGCCAGGTTCAGTAGGAAACGCTGTATTGCAACTGCGAGAAGGGAATCTCGCGGAATTGTTCAGGTGCCACCTTGTGCAGGGCCTGCAGGCTGGCCGAGAGCTGCTCCACGCCTTCATTGACGCGGGCTTCGATGGGCGCATCCAGCACCAGGCCGTTTTCTTCACTCCAGGTCACCTGCGCCTCGGTGGCGTAGATGCTGGGCAGCACGTGCTTGGGGTTCAGCGACGACAGCACCGGGCGCAGCGCATAGTCCAGCGCCAGCATGTGCGACTGGCTGCCACCGGTGGCCAGCGGCAGCACCAGCTTGTTGGTCAGGCCGAACTGCGGCAGCAGGTCCAGGAAAGCCTTCAGGATGCCGCTGTAGGCCGCCTTGTAGACCGGGGTGGCGACCACCACGGCCGAGGCTTCTTCGACGGTAGCCAGGGCCGCCTTGATGTCCGGATCGTTCCAGTCGGCGCGCAGGATGGCCTGTCCCGGCAGGTCGCGCACATCCAAGCGTGCATAGCGGTGGCCCAGATGGGCCAGCTTGTCGCCGACGTGGTGCAACAGACGGGTGGAGCGGGAAGGCGCCGAGGGGCTGCCGGCCAGTAACAGGATGGTCATGTCGTGTGCTTGTGCTGAGGGGTGGATGGGACCGGCCGGGCCGGTCCCTCTTGCAGGTTCAGATCACTTCTTGTTGGGAGCGTAGAGCTGGTCGAAAGTACCGCCGTCAGCAAAGTGCGTCTTCTGCGCCTTCTGCCAGCCGCCGAAATCCTTGTCGATGGTCACCAGGTTCAGCTTGGGGAATTGCGAAGCGTACTTGGCGGCGATCTTGGGATCGATGGGACGGTAGTAGTTCTTGGCGATGATTTCCTGGCCCTGTTCCGAGTACAGGTACTTCAGGTATTCCTCGGCCACCTTGCGAGTACCGCGGCGGTCAGCCACCTTGTCCACCACGGCCACCGGCGGCTCGGTCAGGATGGAAACCGAGGGAGCGACGATGTCGAACTTGTCCGGCCCCCATTCCTTCAAGGAGATCAGGGCTTCGTTTTCCCAGGCCAGCAGCACGTCACCGATGCCGCGCTCGACGAAGGTGATGGTGGCGCCACGGGCACCGGAATCCAGCACCGGCACGTTCTTGAAGAGCTTGGCGATGTAGTCGCGGGCGGCGTCGTCGCTACCGCCCTTCTGCTTGGCATAGGCCCAGGCCGCCAGGTAATTCCAGCGGGCACCGCCCGAGGTCTTGGGGTTGGGGGTGATGACGGAGACGCCCGGCTTGATCAGGTCGCCCCAGTCCTTGATGCCCTTGGGGTTGCCCTTGCGCACTAGGAACACGATGGTGGAGGTATAGGGCGAGCTGTTGTGCGGCAGGCGCTTTTGCCAGTCGGCCGGCAGCAGCTTGGCCTTTTCCGAGATTTCGTCGATGTCATAGGCCAGGGCCAGGGTCACCACGTCGGCATCAATACCGTCGATCACAGAACGGCCCTGCTTGCCGGAGCCGCCGTGAGAGGCCTTGATGGTGACGTTGTCGCCGGACTTTTCCTTCCAGTACTTGGCGAAGGCCTTGTTGTAGTCGGCGTAGAGTTCGCGCGTCGGGTCATAAGAGACATTGAGCAGCGAAATATCGGCCGCGTGCGCCAGCGAGGCGGCTTGCGCCAGCACCAGAGCGGCAGCGACCGATTTGATGATCTTCTTCAGCATATCCGTTCCCGAATGTTCTGTTGTTTTGGAGCACACAGGTTAATGAGCCTGCTGTCCAAAAAGAACGAATACTTTCTTCTCTCGATATGCGAAAAACAGATATGAAAGAACACGGCGCCGGAATAAGGATCCCGGTTTATATAACCAAAGTCTTGGTTGAGGGGACGAGCGTGCTGAAATCGTACCAGGCCGCCCTCCCCGCCCGACGCGGCTTTGCGCCCCTCACATCGGGCCATGTGAAGCTCCCGTCACGCAAGAAAAGCACGACCGGACTTTTTGTTCTTTTCACATTGTGGTATAACCTTCATATTGCAACGCACCAGGCCGCGCCATGAAAAAAGAAGCTGCAGGCGAGACAGAACAGATTTCAATCCAGGTCATCGAGCGCATGGTGTCGCTGCTCGACGCGCTGGCGGAGTATCCCGACCCGGTGAGCCTGAAGGAATTGTCGGCGGCGACCGACCTGCATCCGTCGACGGCGCACCGCATCCTCAATGACCTGGTCGTGAAGCGCTTCGTCGACCGCGTGGAGCCGGGCACCTATCGCCTGGGCATGCGCCTGCTGGAACTGGGCAACATCGTCAAGAGCCGGCTGTCGGTGCGGGAAGCGGCACTGGACTTCATGCGGGCGCTGCATCGCAAGACGCACCAGACAATCAACCTGTCGGTGCGGCAGGCTGATGAAATCGTTTATATCGACCGCTCCTTTTCTGAACGTTCCGGCATGCAGGTGGTACGCGCCATCGGCGGCCGCGCGCCGCTGCACCTGACCTCGACCGGCAAACTGTTCCTGTCGGTGGACGATCCCAAGAACGTGCGCGCCTATGCCACCCGCACCGGGCTGGCTGGCCACAACAAGAACTCCATTACCGACCTGACCAAGCTGGAGCGCGAACTGTCCATGGTGCGCGCGCTGGGTTATGCGCGCGACAACGAGGAACTGGAACTGGGCGTGCGCTGCATGGCCGCCGGCATCTGCGACGACAGCGGCAAGCTGGTGGCGGGCCTGTCGATCTCGGCCCCGGCCGACCGCCTGCAGGATGAATGGGTGGATGACCTGGTGAGCACGGCCAGCCAGATTTCCTCGGCACTGGGGTATCGCAAGGATCGCGGCTGAGCACGACCCTCTGCAGACTCACCGGGCAGCAACGCGCTGGCCGTCCGCATTCACCACCACTTCCCCATCTTCCTTCGTGAACGGACCTTGCTGCGGATGCGGCAGGATCTCCAGCACCAGTTCGGAAGGACGGCACAGGCGCGTCCCCTTCGAAGTCACTACGAAGGGCCGGTTGATCAGGATCGGATGGGCCAGCATCGCATCCAGCAACTGCGCGTCCGTCAAGGCCGGATGGTCCAGGCCCAGTTCGGCATAAGGCGTCCCCTTCTGGCGGATGGCTTCGCGCACCGCAAGACCAGCCTCGCGGATCATCGTCTCCAATTGTTCGCGGCTGGGCGGGTGCTGCAGGTACTCGATGATGGTCGGTTCTTCACCGCTGTTGCGGATCATGGCCAGGGTATTGCGGGAGGTTCCGCAGGCAGGATTGTGATAGATGGTAGTCATGGTGAAGGTCCGTGTTGAAGTGGATTGCATCCCGGGATGATCAGGCCCCGGCACCCAGCCTGAGCGCCAGTGCCGACAAGGTGACCAGCAGCACCGGCAGCGTCAGCAAGGCGCCCGTGCGGAAGTAGGCACCCCAGGAGATATGAATGTTCTTGCTGTCCAGCACATGCAGCCAGAGCAAGGTCGCTAGGCTGCCGATGGGCGTGATCTTGGGGCCGAGGTCGCAGCCGATGATGTTGGCGTAGACCATCGCTTCCTTGACCACACCTTGCGCCGACGTGGCGTCGATGGATAACGCACCGACCAGCACCGTAGGCATGTTGTTCATGATCGACGACAGCAAGGCCGTCAGCACACCCGTGCCGAGGGCGGCACCCCAGACGCCGTGCGTGGCGAATTCATTCAGTACACCGGTGAGAGCGTTGGTGAGCCCGGCATTGCGCAGGCCATAGACCACCAGATACATGCCCAACGAGAAGAACACCACCTGCCACGGTGCCCCCTTGATGACCGCACGGGTGGAAATGACGCGCCCTCTGCCGGCCACGAGCAACAGGATCAATGCCCCGACAGCCGCCACCACACTGATCGGCAAGCCTTTTCCTTCCAGCCAGAAGAAGCCGGCCAGCAGCAGCGCCAGCACCCAGCCGCCGGCAATGAACGTGGCGCGATCGCGGATCGCGGAGGCGGGCGTGCGCAGCTGCGCCAGGTCGTAGCGCTCTGGCAGGTCGCGGCGGAAATGGATCAGCAGCACCAGAAGAGTTGCCGCCACCGAGACCAGGTTGACCGGCACCATGACCGAAGCGTATTGCGCAAAGCCGATGTTGAAGAAATCCGCCGAAACGATATTGACCAGGTTCGATACCACCAGCGGCAAGCTGGCGGTATCGGCGATGAATCCCGCCGCCATGACGAAGGCCAGTGTCGCCGTTGGCGAGAAGCGCAGTGCCAGCAGCATCGAGATGACGATGGGCGTGAGGATCAGCGCGGCGCCGTCGTTGGCGAACAAGGCCGAGACCGCCGCCCCCAGCAGGATCAGCAGCACGAACAGCATGCGGCCACGTCCGCCGCCCCAGCGGGCCACGTGCAAGGCGGCCCATTCGAAAAAGCCGGCCTTGTCCAACAACAGGCTGATGATGATGATGGCAACAAAGGTGCCGGTGGCGTTCCAGACGATATGCCAGACCAGCGGGATGTCGGCGAGGTGGATCACGCCGCAGGCCAGCGCCAGGGCGGCACCACCGCAGGCGCTCCAGCCGATGCCCAGTCCCTTGGGCTGCCAGATCACCAGCGTCAGGGTCAGCAGGAAGATGAATAAAGCGGTCAGCACGTTCTCTCCTGGCTCAACACGGTTTGGCCGCCGCTCCAGCGATGCCGCTGGAGGGTTCGCAGCAGGCGGCAACGGGCGTACAGGGATTGCCGCCGCAGCAGTTGTCGGTCAGGAAGCGCAAGACTTCATTCATGCGGGAATAATCGGCCGCGTAGATGACGAAGCGCCCCTCCTGGCGGGAAGTCACCAGTCCGGCGTGCGACAGTTCCTTCATATGGAAGGAAAGCGAGGACGGTGCGATGGCCAAGGCCTCGCCGATCTTGCTGGCGGCGCTGCCCGCGGGCCCGACTTGCACCAGATGACGGAAGATCGCCAGTCGCGATTCCTGGGCCAGGGCCGCCAAGGCCGCAATGACGGGGCCGGTTTCCATACGCTTCTCCTGTTAATTCAACATTTCAATTATTGTTGAAATATTGAATTGATACAAGCGTTTCGGACACTCAGGCGTGATCACAAAGCTTGCATGGCAAACGACGGGCATTAAAAAAGCGAACCATCAGGTTCGCTTTTTATTTGCAGCCGGTGAAGCAGATGAAGAAAGAATCAACCCTCGTCCGCCCGCACCATCTTCACGCGGGTCAGGTTGGGCTGGTCTTCCACCAGCCACTTGCGCATGCGCGCGGCATCGCCCACATGCGACAGGCGGCCCTTGGAGTCGAGGAACACCATCACGATGGGACGGCCTTCGATACGGGTATACATGACCAGGCAGTGGCCGGCTTCGTTGATGAAACCGGTCTTCTGCAGGCCAATATCCCACTCCTTGTTGGAGGTCAGGCGATTGGAGCTGTTGTACTGCATGGCATGGCCGCTGGGCTCGACCATGTACTTGGGATCGGTGGAGTACTGGCGGATGATCGGATAGTTGTACGCCGCCACCACCAGCTTGGCCAGGTCACGGGCGCTGGCCACGTTCTGGCTGGACAGGCCGGTCGAATCGACATAGCGGGTATCGGTCATGCCCAGCGAACGGGCCTTGGCGTTCATGGCCGCCACGAAGGCCGGCAGGCCACCCGGGTAGTTGCGGCCCAGCGCGGAGGCAGCACGGTTTTCGGAGCTCATCAGGGCGATGTGCAGCATGTCATCGCGGCTCAGGGTCGCGCCCACGCGCAGGCGCGAGCTGCTGTGCTTTTCGCGGTCGACGTCGTCATCGGTGACGGTCAGGGTTTCTTCCATGTTCAGGCGCGCTTCGACCACCACCAGCGCGGTCATCAGCTTGGTGACCGAGGCAATGGGGAGCGCAACTGAAGAATTCTTCTCGAACAGGACTTGCGAGCTGGCCTGGTCGATCACCAGCGCCACGTTGGAACGCAGGCCGACCGGATCAGGAGTGAGATTGAGGCCGGCCAGATCACCGGCGGTCATCACCGGCGGCACCACCGGAATGGACGGCGCGGCCGAAACGCGCTGGTAGCTGATGTGACGCTTGCCCTTGACCACGCTGACCTTGCGGACCAGTTTTTCGCGGTTGTTCAGGGAGCCTTTGGCCACCGTCTTGCTGACGGCTTGGGCCGAGCGTTTGGCCACGACTTTCTTGGCCGGCGCTTTCTTGGCGGCATTGTTGACCGTCTGGGCAGCGGCAGGAGCCAAACCAGCGTGGATGAACAGTAGTGATGTGAAAATGGCCAGCGCTGATTTGATCATAGGTGGAACTCCCCCCAATTTACCCTGAAAGTACACAAGAGAAACGTTGGCAGTGTAGCAAAATGCAGATTTTTCGCAAGAGAATTAAGACGTTAGCGCATTTTTTTAAACGCGTTTCTATCTCCGCGCCCGATCCGGTGCCCCACACTTTTTCGGGATTTACTGCAAATTTGCCGGGTGGCTGCTCGATGTTTTTCGAATTTTCTCAAGCAAAACCCAGGCCAACGACACGGCATATTACCAGTCTAGCTGTCAGCTTTCGGTCACAATCACGATAACAGACGGCAATACTGACCCCAGATGTTCGCTTTACCATAATCCAAAGTGAAATGATAACGAGGCAGTGTCACATATCGTTGACGCCCCGTCTCCTGCCTTCAAGGGCGGGGGACGGGGCGTTTCCATTGGCCCGAATCGCAGGCACCGGCACTGGCCGGTCAAGGTTTGCGGGCGTCCAGCATGGCCACGTCGATGGAGAAGGAACAAGCCGCGTCGAGGTCGAAATACTCCTTCACCTCGCCGGGCGCAGCCTGCCACAGGGCACGAATGGCAGTGATGCTGTCTTGCGGAGTACGCATCCGGGCCACCCAGGAATCGAATTCCAGGCGCAGCTTCCAGGTCTTGTCGCTGGCGATGGCAAAGCCGGCGCCGCGCAGCAGCTTGCGCCAGGAGTTCAGGCTGACATTGCGTACGTGTGAAGTATCGCGCAACAATTCGATGGCCTGCACATAGGTATCCGCCAGGACATCCGCCGGCGCGGCGGTGTCGATGACGATGAAACGCCCGCCCGGCTTGAGCACGCGAAATACTTCATTCAAGGCCTGCGGCAACTGACGCCAATGGTGGGCCGAAAAGCGCGTGCAGATCAGGTCGAAGCTGGCATCAGGAAAATCCAGCCGGTCGGCACTGCCCTGGCGCACGGCCAGATTCTCAAGGCCGCGCTCGATTGCGGCGCTGGCCACCACCTTCAACATCTCTTCGGACAAGTCATAGGCAATCACCTTCTCCACCACCGGTGCCACGGCGAAACTGGCGTGGCCGCCACCGCAGCCGAGATCCAGCACGCGTGCACCGGGGATGGAGGCGGCAATCTGCGCCAGCTCCTGCAGGTCGGCTCCCTGGGCATGGACGCTGCTGGTGAGGTAGGCGGCGGCGGTACTGCCGAACTGTTCGGTGACGACTTGCTGATGGCTGCGCATGGCGGGGCTCCGGGGCGATATGAAGGAAAAGACAGCAGTGCTGTGAAGGAAACGCCAGTCTAGCGAATTCTTATCCTGTTACAAGTGAAGCATTTATACTATTACCCCGACCACCACCCTGCCCGCCTTCATGGAACCCGACCTCGCCCGCCGCGCCCTTGGCGACTTCCTCAAATCCCAGCGCGAACAGACCGCACCGGCCCAGGCCGGCCTGCCGCATCTGGCCCATGGGCGACGCCGCACGCCCGGCCTGCGGCGTGAGGAAGTGGCGCAACTGTGCGGCATCAGCGTGACCTGGTACACCTGGATCGAACAGGGGCGCACGGATTCGGTTTCGCCCCAGGCGCTGGCGCGCATCGCCGATGCGCTGCACCTGCCGCGTGCCAAACGGGCCTATCTGTTTGAATTGGCGGGAAAGAAAGATCCGGTGTTGCCGGAGCAGCAGGCCGCCACCGCGGTGGCGCCGGAAATCCTGGAAGTGGTCAGCCAGTTCCGCGCCCCGGCCTATTTGCTGGACCGCTATTGGAATGCCGTGGCCTGGAATCCGGCCGCGCGCAAGCTCTTTGCAGGGTGGCTGGATGGCAAGGAAAAACCGCCCAACCTGCTGCGCTTCATGTTCAGCAGCGCGGCCGCGCAATCATTGACGGTGGAATGGGAACAACGGGCGCGGCGGCTGGTGGCCGAATTCCGCGCCGATAGCGCCAGCCTGCTGGATGATCCGGAACTGCTGGGGCTGGTGGAGGAATTGTCGGCCGCCAGCCCGCTTTTCCAGCGGGCCTGGCACCTGCAGGATGTGATCGAACGTGAAGGCGGCGAGCGCCGCTTCCAGCATCCGCAGCTGGGGGAACTGCTGTACCGTCAGGTCAATTTCCGCGTGGCCAACCGCCCCGACCTGAAGCTGGTGACGCTGATGCCGGGCGCGATGACGCCCGGCTGAAGAAGGCAAGGCACCGGTCGGCTTACTTGCGCACCACGAAGGCCACGCCGATCACGCCTACCAGCATGCCCAGCGCACCGATGAGGCTGAACGCTTCACCAAACATCAGCCAGGCCATGACGGCCGTGGTCGGCGGCGTCAGGTACAGCAGACTGGTGACGCTGGTGGCAGCACTGCGCCGGATCAGCGCAAACAGCAGGAAGATCGCGCCAATCGACAGCGCCAGCACCGACCACAGCAGTGCGCCGATGAATTGCGGTGTCCAATGGACGTTGCTCAACTGCCAGTCCAGTCCTTCGACGGCCACGGCAAAGGGCAAGACGACGACGATGGAAGCCATGAACTGGATCGCCGTGCCGGTGCGCAAATCGAAGTGGGCGCAATAACGCTTCTGGTACAGCGTACCGGCCGTGATGCACAGCAAGGCAAAGACGCACAGCGCGATGCTGGCAGTGGACAGGCCAATCAGTGAAATCTTGTTGGCCACCACCAGCCCTACCCCGCACAGGCCCAGCGCCAGGCCAATCCACTGCCGGCCCTTCACCGATTCGCCCAGCAAGGGGGCGGCGAAGGCGGTGAGGATGGGTTGCAGCCCGACGATCAGGGCCGACAAGCCGGCCGGCATGCCGACCTTGATGGCGCACCAGACCCCGGCCAGGTAACCCGCCTGCAGCAGCACACCGGCCACCGCCACATGGCGGATGCGGCCGTGCGGCCAGGGGGCGCGGAACAACAGCACCAGCGGCAGCAGGACCACCAGCACCCCGGTGAAGCGCAGCAGCAGGAACGTCAACGGCGGCGCATACGGCAGGCCGAACTTGGCCACGATGAAGCCGGTACTCCAGATCAGCACGAACAACAAAGGCACCAGGCTCATCAGGAGCTGGCGAGGCCGGCGGGCACCGGCGGCGGATTGCATCATTTCTTTTCCATCAGCGGGCGCACGGGGGTGCTGCCCGGGTCATCTCAACGTGCGCTCCAGCGGGCAGCGTGGAGGCTGGCGAGTCTTATCGTTTGTATGTGTACGGCGACGGTCTGTTCGATATCTCGTCCGTAACCGCCCGCCATCGTAACCGCAACCGGGATTTTATGCTCGCGGGCATAGGCGAAGACCGTCTCGTCGCGGGCCGCCAGTCCGCCCAGGGTCAGCTTCATCTTGCCCAGGCGGTCGCCCTCATGCGGGTCGGCCCCGGCCAGGTAGATCAGCAACTGCGGGGCGAAGCGCTGCTGCAGGGTGTGCAGGGCGTCGCGCAGAGCTTGCAGGTAATCGGCATCCCCCACGCCATCTGGCAAGGCCACGTCGAGGTCGCTCTGCTCTTTCTCGAAAGGATAATTGTTCTCTCCGTGCAGCGACAAGGTGAACACTGAATCATCACGCGCCAGGATGGAAGCGGTGCCGTTGCCCTGATGCACATCCAGATCGACGATGGCCACCCGCGCCGCACGGCGTTCCGCCTGCATCAGCCGGGCCGCGATGGCGGCGTCATTGAAGACGCAAAAACCTGCACCATGATCGGCGTAGGCGTGATGCGTACCGCCGGCCAGGTTAATCGCGATTCCCTCGCTGAAGGCGGCGCGGCAGGCGGCAATGGTGGCACCGGAAGAGCGGCGCGAGCGTTCTACCATCTGCGGCGACCAAGGGAAGCCGATCTCGCGCTGTTCGACGGCGGACAGTTGGCCGGCACTGGCGCGGGCGATATAGTCCGGATGGTGGGCCAGCGCCAGTTCGCCGTCGCTGGCGGGCTGAGCCTCGTGAAAGTCCAGATCCGGCACGGCAGCCGCAGCCGCCTCCCGGATCATCCGGTACTTCACCATCGGGAAGCGGTGGCCCGGTGGCAGGGGTAAAACGAAGTGATCACTGTAGTACGCTTTCACATTGATTTTCCGTTACGTTGATGTGATTGCCGCATTGCAACAAAACGCTTTGCTGCGCAGCGCAAACGATTGCGCGCCCCGCAACGATAACCGCTTTTGATGCTGCGACGCAAAAGCTCATCCGGAATGGCATCTCTTTTCAGAAAATTCCTAAAACAGCGCTAAGTCCTTGATTAGACTTGGATCAATTTTGAAGCGCTTTTTATGATTCCCGTGCATTGAAACGTTTGACTTTATGCACGATTGAACTAGAATCCGCCTTGTGCATCGCATCATATTCAAAGAAGAAATTACATCGGGGATCCACCTGTCAACACTGATCGGTCCGTAAGCAATCACTGTCGCTGCCTTGTTCATCAACCCATCAACGAGAAGGATGTTTCAACATGACGACCTACACCGAGCAATTTTCCGCCGCTGCCAAAGCCAACGCTGAAGCGCAAATCGCCCTGTTCAACCAGCTGGCCAGCAAGACCTTTGAAGGCGTGGAAAAACTGGTGGACCTGAACCTGAAGGCTGCCAAGTCCTCGCTCGAAGAAACCCAGGCTGCTGCGCAAAAGCTGTTCTCGGCCAAGGACCCGCAGGAATTCTTCACCCTGACCAGCTCGCACGCCCAGCCGACGCTGGAAAAGTCGGTGGCCTACAGCCGTCACCTGAGCGGCATCTTCTCCAGCACCCAGGCTGAACTGACCAAGGCTGCCGAAGCCCAGATCGCCGAAGTCAACCGCAAGGTCGTGGCGATGATCGACGAAGTGGCCAAGAACGCCCCCGCCGGTTCCGAGCAGGCCATTTCGATGTTCAAGTCGGCCATCGGCAACATGAGCGCCGGCTACGAGCAGTTCACCAAGAACGCCAAGCAAGCCGCTGAAGTGCTGGAAGCCAACGTGACCAACGCCGTGGACCAGATCTCCCAGGCCGGCGCCAAGGTGACCCGCGCAACCAAGAAGTAATCTCCGGGTTCTCCCGCAGAAATGAATGCCCCGGTCTGGCCGGGGCATTTTTTTTGACCTGCGCCAACGCCGGCAGCGGCCTCAGTTGCTGATCTGATACTCGGCGTGCAGCGCGCGCAGACCTTCCTGCATCTTCTCGAAAGCCGGTTCCACCTGGGCCGGGTCACCCTTGACGCCCAGGTCGATGTGGCGGCGGGTCTTGTCGTCGCCCACGTGCGGCAGGCTGAACACCTTCACCAGCGGGAATTGCGCTTCGATGGCTTCCATCAGCGGGGTCAGGGTCGACTCCATCGCTTCAAACACCAGCATGGAGCGCTCGGCCCAGGCCTGGCGGTGGAACTGGTCGGCGTAATGGGTCTCCAGCACCCATTCGAACATCGGCCAGGCCATCACCGGGAAGCCCGGCGCAAAGTAATGGGCACCGGTGCCGCTGGTGTTCTTGAGCCAGAAACCGGGGATCTTGTTGTAGGGGTTGGGGATGATGGAGGCGCCCTGCGGGAATTCGCCCATCTTGAGGCGGTGCAGGTTGTCCGCTGCGTTGAAGTCGGGCGTGGTCCCGGCTTCGCGGGCCATGTCGGCGATGCGCTCCTGGATCTTATCCTTGGCTTCGGGATGCAGCACCAGCGGCACGCCCAGTGCAGCGGCCGCGCACTGGCGGGTGTGGTCGTCAGGGGTGGCGCCGATGCCGCCGGTGCAGAACACCACGTCGCCAGTGGCAAGAGTGCGCTTGAGGGTGGCGGTGATGCGCTCGGGGTCGTCGCCGAGGTACTCGGCCCAGGACAGTTGCAGTCCGCGCTGGCTGAGCAGCTCCAGGACCTTGGGGAAATGCTTGTCGATGCGGCGGCCCGAGAGGATCTCGTCGCCGATGATGATGAGTCCGAATGCCATGAGTCTGTCTGCCCGATAGGTTGATGAAACATTGCGGCGATTATGCCCGATTCGGGCCGGGACGGATTGCCCTGCCCCGGGTTCGTCTCGGGCAGGGACCATCAAACCGGCGTCAACGTGGCGTCACGTCGATGACGTTGGTGTCGGCAGGACCATCGGGTGCCTGGCCGCTGCGATAACGCAGCAGCGCTTCCAGGCAATAGAACTGGAACCACAAGCCGGTGAAGACGAACACCACGACGTACAGCCAGATCGCCACCGCCGCCAGCGCCGGCAGCAGGATCACCGACAGCACCCCGCCCAGCCACAGCAGCGTCGGTGCCGCACCGAGCGCACCGGCGATGGTGCCCACGGCCAGCAGCGGCCAGCGATGCAGGTGCAGGACGGCACGCCGTTCTTCGGTGCTGGCGTAGTCGGCCAGGGTGTCATAGGCCATCACGCGATAAGTCAGCCAGCCCCACAGCAGCGAGTGAATGACGAAGGCCAGCGGCGGGATCAGGAATACCCAGATCGTGGCCAGCCACAGCACCGTGAAGACGGCGAAGCACCACAGCGAGGTCCACAGGCTGCCGGCCACGCTGCCGCCGTGGCGCTTGTCCAGCATGGGATAGTGGCGCATGCCGATGTGACGGGCGATGGCAGGGATGGTGAACAAGCCGACGAACACCAGCGCCGTCAGGATCATCAGCGGCAGCAGCGTCCACATGGCCAGCAAGGGTACCAATACCGTTTTGAGCGCCCCCATGCCGAACCAGGCCAGCATGCCACCGATCTCGCCGAACATGCCGTGCGAGACGAAGTAGCCCTGCAGCCAGTCGATGATGGGTTGCAGCCCCAGCCACAGGCAAACCGCCCACAAGCCCAGCGACACGACGAAGGGCAGCACTGTCAGCCACAACATGCGGATATGCAATTGCGCCAGCAGGGCACGCCCGAAGGAAGCGATGAACAGGCGCATCAGCGGGGCTTCCTGCGGGTGAATTCGACCAGGCGTTTCAAACCCAGCCATTGCTGCGCCCAGAAGCCGCGTCCGTAGTCGCGTCCCTTGCCGGCCGGCGGCGGCAGCTGGTCGCGCACGCCGGTCATGGCGAAGCCCTGGCTGAAGTGGGCGGTGCGGAAGAGCACATCCCAGATCGGGAACAGCACCGCGAAGTTGTGTCCGCCCAGCGAATTGCGGCCCCGGCTTTCATGGCCCAGCCCGATGGCGTGATGGGTGCGGTGAAAGCGCGGCGACACCAGCAGGTATTCGCCCAGGCGGCCGAAGTGGATGCGCACGTTGGCATGCTGCAGGCTTTGCAGCATGCGCGAGAGCGACACCAGCAGAATGTATTGCGAGGGTTCCACGCCGATCAGGACGGCAATCAGACCGAAGATGATGTCGTGCACCAGGTTGTCCAGCATGTGGTTGCGGTCGTCGCTCCACAGGTTCATGTTCTGCTGGCTGTGGTGCAGGCTGTGCAGCGCCCACATCCAGCGCACGTTGTGCTGGGCCCAGTGGTAGATGTATTCACACAGGTCCAGCACCACCATGTAGAGCAGGAAGCTCACCAGCGCGCGGTCGGTCACGCCGGGCCAGACCTGGTCGAGGTTGAAGGTGCCCCAGCCTTCCAGGTGCAGGGCTTCGGAAAGATACGAAAGCGCCGGATCGAGCAGCAGGAAGGCGATGATGGGGATGATGCCCAGGCGCTGCAGCACGGTGTAGATGAAATCGTTCCAGCGGGCGCGCGGGTCGGTGATGGGATGCACCGGGATGGCAGACTCCAGCGGGCGCAGGATCAGGAACAGGATCACCAGCTCACAGATGCCTACCAGGACGAATTCAGTGCCGGTGAAAGCTTCTTCGACGAATTCCCCCATGCCGATGAAGAACACCAGTGGTTGCACCAGGGTTTCGAAGAGCCAGCCCTGGACGGTGGCAAAGAGGTCGGAAATGGTCTGGATCATGGATAGCGTTGATTCGGTGTGACGGTGGCGGCGGCAGCTCCCCTCCCCTGGGCCGGCGCCGGTTTGGACTGGTGTCCGGGGTCAGTGTTCCTTCCCGGCAGCGAACAGGTGGCGGTAGGACGGATGCTCGCGCAGCGTGGCAAAGCAGAACCCCTTCTGCTCCAGCCCGCTGATGAGCGGCTCCAGCACGGCTGGCGCCCACGGATCCTGGCGCGACCAGATACCCATATGGGCCAGGAAGATATCACCATCCTTGAGTCCGTCCAGGGCTTTCTTCAACAGCATCTCGTTGGGGAATTTGTCGCTGGGCAGTTCATCGCCCGAGAAACCAGCGGGGGCCCAGGCCACATGGGCATAGCCGCAGGCTTCGCCGGCCTTGAGCAGGTTGTGGGTCAGTCGGCCACCGGGCGCACGCCAGAGCGGATCAAGCTTGTGGCCGGTCAGTTGCTGGAAGCGTTGATCGACACGCTTCATTTCCTCGCAATACTGGGCCGGCGTCCATTGCAGCTTCTTGCCGGCTTGCGCCCCGAACTGCGGACGTACCTCGATCTTGCCCTCGGGCAGGTCGCGCACCACGTAGACGTGGTCGAAGGTATGGGTGCCGAAGGCGTGCCCTTCGGCCACCAGCCGCTTCCACAGCGGTGCCCAGGCAGGATCCAGGGAATAGTCGCCGTGGATGGTCTTCTCGTTGGCGAGGAAGAAAGTAGCCTTGATGTGGTGGCGCTGCAGGGTCTGCTCGATGAGTTCGGCCTGGGACTGGCTGCCGGTATCGAAGGTGAGGTAGATCCTGCCCTTGCAGGCGGGTGCTTCCGGCGCCGCCGATTGCGCAACGGCCTGGCCGGCCGCCAGGATGGCGAACAGGCACAGGCCGCGCAGGGAGGGTTTCAAAGGACGCAACGTCATCGGCAGGTCCTCCACGATGCGTCCGCCATTACAGATCCGGCGCGCGGTTGTACAGGTAGATGCCGTGCGGCGAGCGGCCTACCGGAATCACCTTGGTCACCGAGCGGGTTTCCAGGTCGATCACGGCGACCTTCTTGCTCCAGCGCAGGGTGGCCCACATGGTCTTGCCATCGGCGGTCACTTCCATGCAGTCCGGGCCGCCGGGGACCTTGATGGTGCCGACATTCTCCAAAGTGGTCATATCGACCACGCTGATGGTGTTGGCCACGCGGTTGGAGACGTAGACGTAGCGCTTGTCGCCCTGACCACGGAAGTTGTGGGCACCGATGCCGGTCTTGATCTTCTTGACCATCTTCTGGGTGCGCCAGTCGATCACTTCGACGTAGTCGCTGCCCATGATGCCGACCATCAGGTACTTGTTGTCGGGGGTCATGATGATGCCGGCCGGCAGCTTGCCTACCGGCATGGTCCACTTGACCTGCTGGGTGGCGAGGTCGATGGCGCTGATCTGGTCGCTGCCCTGCTGGGTGATGAAGGCGGTGGTGCTGGCGTTGTCGAAGGCGATGTGGCTGGGGGTCTTGGCCAGCGGGATGCGCTTGGACAGCTTCAGGTCCTGGCCGTCATAGCTGTAGACATCGACCCGGTCCAGGCGCAGGCCGGTGGCAACGAACCACTTCTGGTCGGGCGTGAAGCCGATCTGGTAGGGATCGATGATGTCGCGCAGCTTGCGCTGCACAGCACCGGTCTTGGGATCGAGGAAGAGCAACTGGTTGCCGGTGGCGCTGGCCACGATCAAGGACTTGTTGTCCGGCGTGGCCATCAGGTGGTGCGGCTCCTTGCCCACCGAGAAGGTCGACAACTCCTTCTCGCCGGTTTCGTCCAGCAGCGATACCGAAGCGTCACCGGAGTTGAGTACCACGACGACGTTGGCATGGGCCGGGGCGGCCATACAGGCCAGCACGGCCGAGACACAGGCGGCGCGCAGGGAAAGGGATAAAAGTTGGCTGAATCGACGCAACATGAAGAACTTTACTCAAAAATGCCTGATCTATCGTGCCAGAGCAGCCCCTGGAGCACGTCCTCGGCTCTTAACGCTCGCTGCAACGATCCCGCTGACAGCCCACTGAAGCAATATGAAAAATTTCTAGATTTTTGGTTTACACTGCCTGCCGATCCGGTCGCATGACGCCACCGGGGCGGCCTGAACGCCAGTCGCAACGCACCTGCGACGCCTGATGCACGGTCTGGCACACGCAATGTTTCCATGAAGCATTTTGCATGGTCAGCAGTCGTCAGGAATCTGGCCATGCGGCCGCCAACCGATCCCCTCACCGAAAGGAAACCGATGTCCATCATCACCACAGCTTCCGGGCTGCAATATGAAGAAATCAACGTTGGCGCTGGCGATGAAGCCAAGGCCGGCAGCCACGTCACCGTGCATTACACCGGCTGGCTGCAGAACACGGACGGCACCGCCGGCAGCAAGTTCGATTCCAGCAAGGACCGCAATGACCCGTTCGCCTTCCCGCTGGGCGCTGGCCACGTCATCAAGGGTTGGGATGAAGGCGTGCAAGGCATGAAGGTCGGCGGCACCCGCAAGCTGATCATCCCGGCAGGCCTGGGCTACGGTGCCCGTGGCGCGGGCGGCGTGATCCCCCCGAATGCCACCCTGATCTTCGAAGTCGAACTGCTGGCCGTCTGAGCCCGAGGGAGGAGAGACATGAGTACCCTGCAAGAACAGTTCGAAGCCGCGGTCGCAGAATCCAAGAGCCTGCCCGAGCGTCCCGACAACATGACCCTGCTGAAGATGTATGGCCTCTACAAGCAGGGCAGCAACGGCGACGTGCAGGGCGAGCGCCCCGGCATGACCGACTTCGTGGCCCGCGCCAAGTTCGACGCCTGGGCCGCCCTCAAGGGCAAGCCGCAAGCCGAAGCGCAGCAGGAATACATCGACATCTTCAATGAACTGAAGGGTTGATGCGGGCATGACGGCGGCATCCCCGGATGCCCGCCGCCTGTCGATGAAGAAACGGGCGCACCTGGTCTCAGGTGCGCCCGTTTTGTTTGATGCTTCAGCAGGCGCGGCGAATCAGCGTGCCGCCACGTCCGGATTGAGCAGGTTGGGTGGACGCTGGCCCGACAGCGCCGCGATCAGGTTGTCAGCCGCACGGTTGGCCATGGCCAGGCGCGTGGGGGTGGAGGCGCTGGCGATGTGCGGGGTCAGCACGACGTTGCTCAGGTCGAGGAATTCCGGCTTGAACGAAGGTTCATTCTCGAACACATCCACCCCGGCGGCAGCAATACGGCCTTCACGCAGGGCGGCGATCAGCGCTGCATCATCGACGATGCCGCCGCGCGCGATGTTGGTGAGCGTGGCGGTCGGCTTCATCAGCGCCAGCTCGGGGGCGGCGATGGTGTGGTGCGTGTCCTTCGAGTAAGGCAGCACCAGCACGACGTGGTCGGCCTGTTGCAGCAGCTCTTCCTTGCTGACGTAGCGGGCGTTGTTGGCGCGCGCTTCCAGCTCGGGTGCCAGGCGCGAACGGTTGTGGTACAGCACCTGCATGTCGAAGCCCAGCGAACGGCGGGCGATGGCCTGGCCGATGCGGCCCATGCCGATGATGCCCAGGGTGGCTCCATGGATGTCGGGGCCGACGAAGCTGTCATAGCTCCACTTCTTCCACTTGCCGGCGCGCAGGAAGTGCTCGGATTCTGTGATGCGGCGCGCAGCCGCCATCATCAGGGCCCAGCCGAAGTCGGCGGTGGTTTCATTGAGCACGTCGGGCGTGTTGGTGGCCATGACGCCGGCTTTTGTAGCGGCAGCAACATCGATGTTGTTGTAGCCCACGGCCATGTTGCAGACCGCCTTCAGTTGCGGATTGGCGGCGAAGAGCGCGGCCGTCACCGGCTCGCTCGGGGTGGTGAAGAGGCCATCCTTGCCATTGGCCTTGGCCAGCAGCTCATCGGCGCTGTAGATGCGGTCATCCTGGTTGGATTCGACCTCGAAATGCTGCTCCAGGCGCGCCAGGACTTCAGGGAAGACGGCGCGGGCGACGAAGATCTTGGGTTTCATGCGGGTCTCGTGGTCTCGGTTTCGTTATCGGAAGAAAGCGGGGTTAGCACTCAGAAGAACAGGAAGCTCATGACGATGAACAGCGGCACCAGGATGCCCACCGACCATGCCATGTAGCCGAAGAAGCTCGGCATGCGGATGCCGCGCTCCTCGGCGATGGCCTTGACCATCATGTTGGGCGCATTGCCTATATAGCTGTTGGCCCCCATGAAGACGGCGCCGGCGGAGATGGCCGCCAGCGTCGAGGCCAGCGGCCCCATCAGTTCCCGCGCATCGCCGGAGGCGGTGTTGAAGAACACCAGGTAGGTCGGCGCATTGTCGAGGAAGGAAGACAGCACGCCCGTCATCCAGAAATACATCACGTCGTCCGGTTTGCCGTCCGGACCGGTCACGGCGCGCACCACGGCGGCAAACGCGCCCTGCTCGCCCGCCCGCAGCATGGCGATCACCGGGGCGATGGTCAGGAAGATGGCGGCAAAAAGCTTGCCCACTTCCAGCATGGGCCCCCAGCCGAAGTCATTGCCAGCGCGGGCAGATGTGGGCGTGAGCCACAGCGACAGCAGGATCACGCCCAGCAGCGCGCCATCGCGCAGCAGGTTCTGCCACTCCAGCGGCGTGCCCAGCACCTCGGTCGCCACACCAGGTTTCCACAAGCCGCTCATCAGTACCAGACCGACCACTGCGCCCAGCAGCAGGAAATTGAACTTGCCTTCCAGCCGCAGCGCCGAGTCCGGCGTGGGATCGAGCGGGCGGCGCTCTTCGTGGTTGAGATAGAAATGGCGATCCAGCAGATAGAAGATCAGCAGCAACGCACCGCACAGGAAGGCCATCGGACCCAGCAGATGGCGCGCGGTCCAGAAGAAATCCACGCCCTTGAGGAAGCCCAGGAACAACGGCGGATCGCCCAGCGGCGTCAGTGAGCCGCCCGCATTGGCAACGAGGAAGATGAAGAACACCACGACGTGGACCGTGTGCTTGCGGTCATCGTTGGCGCGGATGAGCGGGCGGATCAACAGCATGGCCGCACCGGTCGTGCCCATGACGCTGGCCAGCAAGGTGCCCAGTGCCAGCAGTCCGGTATTGAGTGCGGGCGTGCCATGCAGGTTGCCGCGTACGCAGATCCCACCGGCCACGGTGAAGAGCGCGGTCAGCAGGATGATGAAGGGAAGATATTCCGCCACCAGCGCATGCACGCTGATGGCCAGGGCCGCATGCGCACCATGCAGGGCCGCAAACGGCAGCAGGAAGGCCAGCGCCCAGGCCCCGGCGATCTTGCCGAAATGGTGATGCCACATGGCCGGGGCCAGCAGCGGCAGTACGGCAATGGACAGCAGAACGCCCGCGAACGGCAAGGCCCAGGCCAGGGACAGCCCGGCACCGTCCAGATCGGCGGCTTGGGAAACGGCGGGCAGCATCGATGCCAGGATTGCGGAGAGACGAATTGTGAGAGCTCTGATCTGCAAATGAAGGTCCTGATGGCAAATAGAGGTGGTGGCCGTCACGCGAGAATCTGCGGCCAGAGGGAGCCACACTATACCAGCCACGCGAGCGCGTCCGAAGCGAAAGCCGGGCATGCGAAAAAATTTCAAGTATGCATGCCCCTGCGTCAACTGCGCAGCTGGCGCCACACCTCACCAAGCGTGACTGCATCGGGCCATATCAAGGACAGCAACAGTCCGCTCGCGCTCACCAGCAGCAGGACCGCGAGGAAGGGTCGCCAGGTGCGCTGCACGGCCGTCTCCAGCCAGTGGCGATCGGTACGGTAGCCGAAGCGCCGATACAGCCCGGCCGCCAGCAATGCGTCGAAGATCAGTTCGGAAAACAGCACGGGGGCCATGCCCAGCATGGTGACGACGGAATACAGCGCGGCAGCGATGAGCGAGACCACCGACACTGCGAAGATCAACAAGCCCAGTGCTTCGCCCAGGTCGATGCCGTCCGCCAGGCCCGCCGCATCGCCCCCGTCAGCAAGACTGAAATCCACATTGGCGCTGGCCCCGCCGCCGTCGAAGCTGCCACCACCGCCCTGCCACTGTTGCGCAGACTTGGACAGAGAAATATTGAGGGGTATATCGCCGACGAAACCGGCGTCGATTCCGGAGCCGTCATTGCGGCGGTTGCGCCCGTCCTGCTCCGGCTGCACGCCTGACGCGAACTGCGCGCCCGCGCTGGCCGCCACCCCGGTCCCGGCCAGCGCCCTGCGCCGGTCGCGCCGCCGCAGCAGCCACAGCCAGACCGACAGCATCAACAGGAAACCCGGATACGCCACCAGGCAGGCCAGCCCATAGCGCAGTCCCATGTTGTGCCAGCCATGCCGCAGCATCCATGCCGAGGCGAGCAATCCGAGACTGGCGGCGAGCGTGATGAGCAGCAGCATGAACAGGCGCGGGAAGCCCCGATGGCTGATCTTGCGGCTCAACCGCAGCGTCCGTACCCGACGGAACAACATCGGCTTCTTCAAGCCCCGCCTCCCCGATGCCGCATCACTCCGTCTCCGGTCAGGCCTTGATCTGGAACACCTGGCGCAGATAATTCACATAGGCCGGGTCATCGCACATGTTCTTGGAAGGCGTATCGGACAGCTTGGCCACCGGCTGGCCATTGCAGCGGACCATCTTCATGACCACCTGCAGGGGCGTGTAGCCCAGGTCATTGGTGAGATTGGTACCCACGCCGAAGGCCACCTTGGCGCGATCCTTGAAGCGCAGGTAGAGCGCACGCACCTTGTCGAAGTCCAGGCTGTCGGAGAACACCAGCACCTTGCTGGACGGATCGACACGGTTGTCACGGTAATGCTGGATCAGGCGCTCGCCCCATTCAAACGGATCGCCCGAATCATGGCGCGCGCCGTCGAAGAGCTTGCAGAAATACATGTCGTAGTCGCGCAGGAAGGCATCCATGCCATAAACGTCCGAGAGCGTGATGCCCAGGTCGCCGCGATACTCGCGCGCCCACATCTCGAAGGCGAACGTCTGCGAATCACGCAGGCGCGGACCCAGTGCCTGGCAGGCCTGCAGGTATTCATGCGCCATGGTGCCCAGCGGGGTCAGGTCATGCTGCATGGCGTACATCACGTTGGAGGTACCGGCAAAGTGGTCCCCCATGTGCTGCTTCATCTCGTCGATGACCTCGGCATGCCAGCTGCGCGAGAAGCGGCGGCGGGTGCCGTAATCGGCGATCTTGCAGCCGGCCAGTTCGGCATCATCGGTGATGACCGACATCTTCTTGCGCAGGCGCGCCCTGCCCTCTTCCAGATCGGGCGAGCGCTGGGTCGCGCGGAAATACACTTCATTGACGATGGCCAGCACCGGCACTTCGAACATGATGGTGTGCAGCCACGGCCCCTTCACCTGGATCTCGATCTCGCCATTGCCGGCCGGATCAGGCTGGACCGTGATGTATTTTTCGTTCAGGTGGAACAGGTCGAGGAAGTCGACGAAGTCGCTCTTGATGAAACGCAGGCCGCGCAGGTAATTCAGTTCATCTTCCTTGAAACGCAGGCGGCACAGTGCGGCAATCTCGGCACGGATCTCGTCGACATAGGGCGTCAGGTCGATGTGCTCGTTGCGGCATTTGAACTTGTATTCGACCTGCGCGCCGGGGAAGTGATGCAGGACCACCTGCATCATCGTGAATTTGTACAGGTCGGTGTCGAGTAAGGATGTGATGATCATGAAGTCCGGATGCGGACATGCCGCATGCTGCCATGTTGATGGTCCACGTGCATGAGGGCTGCCCCGGAGCGCGCCGCGTCATGCGTTGGCCACGCCCTGAAGCGTCGCGACCGCTATCTTAACCGAGATCGCACAAAGCAAAGCCCCCTGCCATGAGGGGGCTTTGACAGGGCCGAGGGCGGCGAAAGACCGGATCACTTGCCCGCTGAAGCCGGACGGCGTCCACGCACATAGGTCGGCGGCGGCAGGTAGGCCGTACCATCGAGGTAGCGCCATTCGCGCATGGTGCTGCGCCCGTCCTTCTGGGAGACCAGGCCGATGAAAGCACCCATCGTGGATTGCTGGTCCAGCGCGCGGAAGCTCAACTCACCCAGCGGCGAGGACCAGTGCAGGCCACGCAGGGATTCCAGCAGCACTTCGCCATCCCCGCCTTCGCTCTTTTTCAGGCCGCCGGCAATGGCCATCATGGTGCTGTAACCCAGCACCGCCGACAGTTGCGGACGTTCGCTGAACTTCTTCAGATAGGCTTCCAGGAAGCGCTGATGCTCGGGCGTATTGATCTGGTCCCACGGGTAACCTACGGCCACCCAGTCGCGAATGGCTTCACTCTGGCTGGGATCGAGGCTCTGCGCACCGGCCGAGCTCATCGACACCACCCGCACGCCGGCAAACAACTGCTGGCGATTGCCGGCCTGCACGAACTTCTGCAGGTCCTCGCCGAAGGTGGCATTGAAGATGGCGTCCGGACGCGACTGGCGGATCGCCCGCGCCACATCGTCGGCCTTGATCTTGCCCATGGCCGGCCACTGGTCGCTGACGAACTCCACATCCGGACGCGCCTGCTTCAACAGCATCTTGAAACTGGCTACGGCGCTCTGGCCATATTCATAGTTGGGCGCCACCATGGCCCAGCGCCGCCCCGGCATGCGTGCGGCCTGCTCGGCCAGCATCGCGGCCAGCATGTAGGTCGAGGGACGCACGCGGAAGGTGTAGCGATTGCCCTTGTCCAGCGTGACCGCATCGGACAGGGCATCGCCCACCACCAGCACGGTCTTGCTGCGCGCGGCTTCGCGCGCCACGGCCAGGGCCACATCGGAGAGCATGGTGCCGGTCAGCACCTCCACATGCTCCTTGCTGACCAGTTCGCGGGCATTGCGGGCGGCCTGGTCGGCATCGCCCTGGTCGTCGCGACTGATGAGCTGCAAGGGGCGGCCATGGATGCCGCCGGACTCGTTGATCTGCTCCAGCGCCAGCGACAAACCATTGCGATAGGCCTGGCCGGCGGTGGAGGCTCGCCCCTGGCTGTTGATCTCGCCGATGCGGATGGGCTCGGCGGCGACAGCGCCCACGGGCAGCGCAAGGGACATGGCCACTGCCAGCGCACCGAGCAAGGCCGGCAGCAGCGAAAGACGGAATCGGGGGGAGGACTGGGGGCCTGCAGCGTTCACGCCGGGACTTCCTTCTGGTGATGTGCGACAAGCGGCGCCATGCCGGCGGACCTGGCTCCATGGGCTGGAACCGCAGGCCACAAGACCCTGGCGGCGGCTGGGCTTATCGCGAGCTTGTTTATTTACTTATACGTAATCTGTATAAGCCTCATTTGTGGGAAAAATCGAATTACCTTAAAATACAAGGCTTTGCGGCGGGTTGCGCAGCAGCATCATGAGAGGCTTCCAGAGTCCTTCACGACAGCGTCCACAAGACGCCGGATGCCGGCCCAAGCACCTCAACCACAGGTTGACCAGCCGCAACATGATTTTAACCGTGCCATATTGCCATCAATTGCGGCGCAGTTAGCCATCGGTTTGAAGAAATTTTACAGATAGGACAGTTATGACCCACGTTGTCACCGATTCCTGCGTCCGTTGCCGCTATACGGATTGCGTGGATGTTTGCCCGGTGGATTGTTTCCGCGAAGGCCCCAATTTCCTCGCGATTGACCCGGACGAGTGCATCGACTGCGCCGTCTGCGTGGCCGAGTGCCCGGTCAATGCGATCTACGCGGAAGAAGACGTGCCGGCCGACCAGCAGCAATACATCGCCCTGAACGCCGATCTGTCCCGCAGCTGGCCCTCCATCACCAAGACCAAGGCACCGCTGCCGGAAGCCGAGGAATGGAAGGACAAGACCGACAAGCTGCAATACCTGCAGCGCTGATTCCTGCGAAGAATCAAGCTGGCCGGGCCTGTCCCGGCCAGCCATGGCGGTTGCGCATCCAGCCCGGCAGTTTCATCGCCACGCCAGATGCGCAGCCGTTTGCATTTGGCCGCCAGCAATACCCCTGAGAGCCTCATGGCCGGGCTGAACTGCCCGCTGCCTTACCGTCCTGTGGCGCTCTCGGCAAGCATTTCGCATCGCATTTACCTGGCCTCTCCCCCGCCAGCGGCCCCGCCGCCAGCCAGCGCCCAGCGCAAGAGGGAAAAGCCGCTCTACTGATCTGATCTACTGAAACAGGAATATCAAGAAAATCATGGAAAACAATGTCCAGACTGCGGCAGTCAACGGTGTCATCGATGCCGACGCCGTCATCATCGGCGCCGGCCCGGTCGGCCTGTTCCAGGTGTTCGAACTCGGCCTGCTGGAAATCAAGGCACACGTGATCGATTCGCTGCCGGTGGTCGGCGGCCAGTGCGTGGAGCTGTATCCGGACAAGCCCATCTATGACATCCCGGCCGTGCCCGTGTGCACCGGCCAGGAACTGACCGACAACCTGTTGAAGCAGATCGAGCCCTTCTCGCCCACCTTCCACCTGGGCCAGGAAGTGACCCTGGTGAACAAGCGCGAAGATGGCCGTTTCGACGTCGAAACCTCCACCGGCACCAAGTTCATCACCAAGACCATCTTCATCGCGGCCGGCGTGGGCTCGTTCCAGCCGCGCACCCTGAAGGTCGAAGGCATCGAGCAGTTCGAAGGTTCGCAGGTGTTCTACCGCGTCAAGGACCCGGCGCTGTTCGAAGGCAAGAACATCGTCATCTGCGGCGGCGGCGACTCCGCCCTGGACTGGGCCCTGAACTTCGTGGGCAAGGCTGAATCGGTGATCCTGCTGCACCGCCGTGAAGAATTCCGCGCCGCGCCCGCGTCCGTGGCCAAGATGAAGGAACTGTGCGAACAGTACGAGATGCAGCTGGTCATCGGCCAGGTCACCGGCACCGAGATCAAGGATGGCAAGCTGTCCGAAGTCAAGGTCACGGGTGCCGACGGCGTCACCCGCCGCCTGCCGCTGGACATGCTGCTGGTATTCTTCGGCCTGTCGCCCAAGCTGGGCCCGATCGCCGAGTGGGGCCTGGAAATCGAGCGCAAGCAACTGAAGGTGATGGACACCGAGAAGTTCGAGACCAACGTCCCGGGCATCTTCGCCGTGGGCGACATCAACACCTATCCGGGCAAGAAGAAGCTGATCCTGTCGGGCTTCCACGAAGCCGCGCTGGCCGCCTTCGGCGCTGCGCCCTACATCTTCCCGGAAAAGAAGATCCACATGCAGTACACCACCACCTCGCCCAAGCTGCACAAGATCCTGGGCGTGGAAAGCCCGGTCTTCGACTGATTTTCCGTCGCCTGACCACCCGTGCCGCTGCAAGCGGCCTGCAGAGCCCCCGTCCGGTACGGGGGCTTTTTGTTTATGAAGGTTTTTGCAGAAACCTGTGGGGCCCGCACCACTGGTCTGACCAGCAAGCGGGGCGTAAGGCAAAGCGTGCTATGCTACCGCGTCGCAACAAGGAAAAAGTTGACAGAGTAGACATAATATGAAGTCTGTCAGCCGATGATCGTCGCCAAACGTTTGTGGCACATGCTTGCTGCGCACCTGGTCCGGGTTATCCATCCGGACGGGAAAGCCAGCCGGTGCTTGTATAAAGGTCAGCTATGCTTTATCAACTGCATGAACTCAATCGCGCGTTCCTGAACCCCATGATGCAATGGGCCGAAACCTCGGCCAAACTGTTCTCGGACCCGGTTTCCCCGCTCGCCCACACCCCTTTCTCGCAACGTATCGCCGCCGGCTACGAGTTGCTTTATCGCCTTTCCAAGGAATACGAGAAGCCCCTCTTCAACATCGGTGAAGTGCCCGTGGACGGCAAGCCGGTCGGCATCACCGAGGAAGTGGTCGAAGAGAAGCCCTTCTGTCGCCTGATCCATTTCAAGAAGGACCTGTCGGCCCGCCAGAGCGCCGCCTTGAAGCAGCCTACCGTGCTGGTGGTGGCGCCCCTGTCCGGCCACCACTCCACCCTGCTGCGCGAGACCGTGCGCGCCCTGCTGCAGGAACATGACGTCTTCATCACCGACTGGACCGACGCCCGCATGGTGCCGGTCGAAGCCGGTGAATTCCACCTGCACGATTATGTTTATTACGTGCAGGACTTCATCCGCACCCTGGGCCCGGACGTGCACGTCATTTCCGTCTGCCAGCCCACCGTGCCGGTGCTGGCGGCCATTTCGCTCATGGCCAGCGCCAACGATCCCAAGCTGCCCAAGAGCATGACCATGATGGGCGGCCCCATCGATGCCCGCAAGTCGCCCACCGCCGTCAACGACCTGGCCACCGAAAAGCCCTTCTCCTGGTTCGAAAACACGGTGATCTACAGCGTGCCGGCCAATTACCCCGGCTTCGGCCGCAAGGTCTATCCCGGCTTCCTGCAGCATGCCGGCTTCGTGGCCATGAACCCGCGTCGCCACGCCCAGAGCCACTGGGATTTCTACATGCACCTGCGCGATGGCGACGATGCCTCCGCCGAAGAGCACCGCAAGTTCTACGACGAGTACAACGCCGTGCTGGACATGCCGGCCGAGTTCTACCTGGAGACCATCAAGGTGGTGTTCCAGGACTTCAACCTGGCCCGTGGCACCTGGGAAATCGAAGGCAAGCTGGTGCGCCCGCAGGACATCAAGTCGGTCGCCCTGTTCACCATCGAAGGCGAGCTCGATGACATCTCCGGTTCCGGCCAGACCCAGGCGGCGCAGGAACTGTGCAGCAGCATCCCGAAGACACGCAAGCAGCATTTCACGGTGCCCAAGGCAGGCCACTACGGCATCTTCTCGGGCCGCCGCTGGCGCGAAATCGTCTGTCCGAAGATCGGCGAATTCATCCGCGCCAACGCGTAAGGCAGCGCGTTGCGGCAACAACGGCACCCCGTCTCCACGGTGGTGCCGTTTTGCTTTGTGGCTGCGGCATGACTTGACGGCGGTTTGGCCGGATAATAGCGCCCTTGTCCCGTTGAATTGCCTGACCGCCGTGCCGCCATCCGCCATCACCGCCTCTGCCACCCTGGCCGACCGCCTCGAAGACCTGCTGCCGCAAACCCAATGCACCAAATGTGGCTACCCGGCCTGCCGTCCCTATGCCGAGGCCATGGCCGAGGGACTTGCTTCCTATAACCAGTGCCCGCCCGGTGGCCAGGAAGGCGTGGCGCGGCTGGCACAACTGCTGGGCAAACCGGTGATCCCGCTCAATCCCGCCAACGGCAGCGAACAGCCACGCCGCCTGGCGCTGATCGATGAAGCCATCTGCATCGGCTGCACGCTCTGCATCCAGGCCTGCCCGGTCGATGCGATTGCCGGTGCGGCCAAGCAGATGCATACGGTGATCGAATCGCTCTGCACCGGCTGCGACCTGTGCGTGGCCCCCTGCCCGGTCGATTGCATCAGCATGGTCGAAGCCACGCCGGGGCGCACCGGCTGGCAAGCCTGGAGCCAGGAGCAAGCCGATGCCGCCCGCGCGCGACATGACTGGCGCACCCTGCGCCTGCAGCGCGAGAAGGAAGAGAACGATGCCCGTCTGGCCGCCAAGGCCGCGGCCAAGCTCAAGGAAGTGGAAGCAGCGGCGGCCGGCACGCCCGAGGAACAAGCCGAACTGGCCCGCAAGAAAGCCATCATCCAGGCCGCCATGGAACGCGCGCGCCTGAAGAAACTGCAAGCCGAACAAGCCAGCCCCCAGCCCGACAGCCCACAACCATGAATCCGACCAAACGCCGCGAGATCTTCGAGCGCCTGCGCCAGGCCAACCCCACGCCCACTACCGAACTGGAATACACCACGCCATTCGAGCTGCTGATCGCCGTGCTGCTGTCAGCCCAGGCGACCGATGTGTCGGTGAACAAGGCCACGCGCAAGCTCTATCCGGTGGCCAACACGCCCGAGGCCATCTACCGCATGGGCGTGGACCAGCTCATGCCCTATATCCAGACCATCGGACTGTATCGCACCAAGGCCAAGAACGTCATCGAGACCTGCCGCATCCTGATCGAGGAACACGGCGGCGAGGTACCGGAGTCGCGCGAAGCGCTGGAAGCCTTGCCGGGAGTCGGCCGCAAGACCGCCAACGTGGTCCTCAACACGGCCTTCGGCCATCCCACCATCGCGGTGGATACGCACATCTTCCGCGTCTCCAACCGCACCGGCATCGCGCCGGGCAAGGATGTGGACGAAGTCGAGCGCAAGCTCATCAAGTTCGTCGCCCCGGAATTCCGCCAGGATGCGCATCACTGGCTGATCCTGCATGGGCGCTACACCTGCATCGCGCGCAAGCCGCAATGCTGGAACTGCCTGATCGCCGATCTCTGCGAATTCAAGCAGAAAACGCCACTTCCGGCCAAGGGCGTCTGAGAGCGCTCTAGCGTGGAAGCCCGTGCAGACGGGTGACCGGCACCCAGCGCTGGTCCTGAACTTCATACAGGGTAAAAGTCGGGTTGAGCAGGTCGCCTTCCTCGTTGAAGGCCACCGGTCCGCTCACGCCCTCGAAGCGCAAGCGGTGCATGGCACGGGCCACCGCATCTGGATCGGTGCTGCCGGCCTGGCGCAGGCCCAGCAGGATGGACTGCGCCGCTTCATAAGCGAAAACCGCATAGAGGTCGATGTCGGAATCGAAAGCTTCGCTGTAGCGCTGGCGGAACTGCCGCCAGCCGGGCATCTTGTCCTGTGGCGGGCCGGGTTCAAGGACCAGCGCGCCATTGGCATCGGGTCCGGCACGCATCAGGAAGGGCAAACCCAAGGTCCCGGCCGAGGCCATCAGGCGCGCTTCCAGCTTCAACCGGCGGATGGACTTGGCCAGCACGCCGGCCTGCCAGTCCAGTCCACCGAAGAAGATCAGGTCCGGCTTGAGGCTGCGCGCCTGCATCAGCGGGGCGTTGAAATCGGAGGTCTTGTCGCTGACGTTGTAGCGCGCCAGCACCTTGCCGCCCTGCGCCTGCACCTCGCGGGCGAACTGCTCGGCCAGGCCCTCGCCGAAGGGCGTGCGATCGTCAATGGTCACCACGGAGCGCAGCCCCAGCTTGTCGACCGCGTAACGCGCGGACCAGCGTCCGATGCTCTCATTGTTGGGAATGGTGCGGAAGATGCGCGGATAGGACAGGGCCGTGAGCTTGCGGCTCATCGCCGAGGGAGTCACCTGGATCACGCCGGCGGCATGGTAGACCGGGGCCGCTGCCAGACTGGTGCCGCTGGTCCAGTGGCCAACCACACCGATGACGCGCTGGCCGACCAGGTAGCGCGCTACATACTCCGCCGTACCGGGGTCCGCCCTGTCATCCTGGGATACCAGCTTGAGCCGGTAATGCTTGCCGGCGATGACCACACCGCGCCGGTTGGCCTCATCCAGCGCCAGTTGCACGCCGTTGCGCATGCTGCGGCCCACCCCCATGGAGGGGCCGCTCAAGGGGCCGGCAAAGCCGATGGCCAGGATGGATTCGTCGGCCGGCTGCTCGTCGCTGGCCATGCTCGCCTTGGCCGACGCCGAAGGAGCCGCCAGCGCGGCCTGCGCGCAGCAGCCCAGCAGGGCCAGCGCGATACAGAGCAAGGGCCGCGTCCATGTCCGTGGACGGCGCACAGGCCGGATCAGGCTTCCGCCAAAAAGCATGCATGCTTCCTTCTCGCTGCCCGGCCTTGCGTTTCCCCCCATCGCGCCAAGGCGATGCGGCCGGGTACTGCATTGGATGGATTATTCAGATGCTTGTCGTAGGGAAAGAATATTACTTCATCTGGACCTGTCGTGCCGCAGGCCTTGGCCGGCCTCCTGAAGCGGGCGGCAGACCAGCGTAGAATAGCGCTTTATCCCCGATTGATGCACCGCCATGTTCACGCCGTCCCAGCACGATGTCCGCCGCTTTTTCTGCGAAGCCTACCGCAAGCACCAGGGCAACCAGGTCCTGACGCCCCTGGAAGCCATCGCCCGCGACTGGATCCTGCAGCATCCGGAATACCACGATGCCCTGCGCGACGTGGACGAAGCACTCGCGGCCGACTATTCGATCGAACGCGGCCAGAGCAATCCCTTCCTGCACCTGTCGATGCACCTGTCGATCACGGAACAGATCTCCATCGACCAGCCCCCCGGCATCCGTGGCGCCTTCCAGCTGCTGGCCCAGCGCCGCGGCTCGGAACACGATGCCCATCATGAAATCATGGAAGCCCTGGGCGAGATGATCTGGAACGCCCAGCGCAATGGCTTGCCGCCGGATGGGGCGGCTTATATCGAGAATATCAAGCGGCGGGCGCAGGGATAAGCCTTCACGCGCACAACAAAAAGCCACACCGCAACTCTCTTGCGGCGTGGCTTTCTTTCATACGCAACCAACAGACGCAGCTTACTTGCGCACCACAAGGCTCCCCGGCAGGCTGTGCAGATAAGCCGCGATATCGTTGATGTCGCGATCCGTGAGCGGCTTGGCCTGGCCGGACATGATGGCGTTGTTGCGGCCATTCATGGCGGTGTCGCCCCGGCGGTAGGCCGTCAGGGCATGCTTGAGGTAGTCCGCATGCTGGCCGGCCAGCTTCGGATAGCCCGGATCGATGGGCGAGTTGTAGTCCTTGCCGTGGCAGGAGGCGCAGTTGTACTTCTCCACCAGCGCACGGCCATTGGCTACATCAGCAGCGCTGGCAGCTTGCGACAGCAGGGCTGTAGCACCCAGCAGCGACAGGGCAATCAGGTTCTTCTTCATCTCGTGGTTCCCCTTACTTCTGCTGCGAATAGTAGGCGGCCAGGTCGGCGATGTCCTGGTCCGACAGGCTGGCGGCCACGCCCATCATCGAAGGATGCTTGCGCTCCCCCTTCTGGTAGGCGCGCAGCGCGTTCTCGATGTACTTGGCGGACTGCCCGCCCAGCATCGGCACCTGGTAGACCTCGGGATAGCTGGCTTTGTAGCCGGGGATGCCATGGCAACCAATGCACATGGAGACTTTGTTTTCAGCGGCCTTGGCATTGCCGACGATGTCGGCCGCGGACGCGCTGCCGAGCACGCCAGCCAAGGCAAGAAACACGAGGTGTTTTTTCATGTGAGCAGGGTAAGTGATTGGACTTCCCATCCGCCCCGCCTCAACCTCGGCGCGGCGGACACCCGACGAAACGCATCTTTTGCTGCCAGCGGCAAACTTTATCGTGCTTGTTCGATTGCCCTGGTATTGCAGGTTTGGCTCTTCTGCTATGGCTCAACCGGTGTTTCGGCTCAAGCTTGTCTCTCCACTCCCCCTGCCTTGCGCAAAAAACGCTTTCGATTCTAACCAATAAAACCGGCAGCGTCATCCCTGCGCACAAACCCTCCCCGACAGACGCAATCGCCCGCCAGGCAAGGCCGGGCGGGCGATCGACGCATTATATGCACTGCAATATTACCGCTATGGCATCTGGCTGATGCCAACGCTAGGCGACATGCCGCGTAGCCTGGACGTGCATATCTTGCCCAGGCTCAAGTGAAGCCAGGCGCGGTTGCCGGTTGTCCTGGCGCGCGCCGCCCTGGCCGTCATCGTCGTCGTCCTCGTCTTCTCCGGCGTCATCCTGCACTGCCGCATCCGTTTTTTGCGGAAGAATGAAGAACAAGGGCCGGACGACGAAACGGCGCAACACCGCCCGCATGGCGATATTGCGGGCGCGGCGCGGCAAGTCGCGCGAGCGCAGCGCCAGCGCCAGTGCGCAGGCGAAGGCCACCGCCACCGACAACAGGGCCGTCGCAGCCACACCGCCGGCAGCCAGCCAGAAGGCGGGCGTCATCAGGATTTCCCAGCCGAGGCTGAAGACTGCGGCGGTGAGCGTACCAGCAGCCAAGGTCACATGGCGGATATCCAGCGGCAGGCTGAAGAAGGCCACCACCACCGGTGCCAGCCCCAGCAGCACGGCCAGCGAGAGGCTACCGGCAATGGTGGCCACGTTGCGCTCCAGCCAGGCGGCGCAGCGCTGGGCGCGCATGGCGCCGAGACCGTGCACCAGGCGGCGATGGTTGGACACCACTTCCCGCACCCGGCGCAGAGCGAACCAGTTGTCGGCAAACCCGGCCGCGAGACTGGCCAGCCACAACAATACGCCGGTCAGCGCGGCATACAGGGGTGTGGGGCCTACCAGCGAGAGCGCGGCGATGGCCTGGCGCGCCTCGCTGGCCGGCATCGGCTGGCTGCCCAGCGCGAACCAGCCCAGGGCACACAGCGCGGCGGTGACCGGAATCACCGCCAGCAGATTGCCAAAGATACCCGCCGACTGCGAACGCAGCAGCTGGCCGGATTCGGCGATCAGGTCACGCATGCCCTCCGCATCCAGGTCCCCCATGCGCGAGGCCAGGGCCGGTGCGGTCACGGCCGGCTGGCGCGTGGCCAGCACGCCGCCCAGCGCGGCAATGAGCAGGAAACTGGCGGCGTAATTCAATGAAGCCAGCGCGCCATCGACGAAGTGCACCACGCCCAGCGTCGACAGGCTCTGCTTGACCAGCGCCGTGGCGGCGATGACCGCACCGCCCACCAGACCGGCCCGCATCACCCGGCGATAACCGGCACCGTCGCGGGCGATGGCCTGCTCCCGGTGATCGGCATTGCGCTCGACCATCTTGCGCGCCAGCAGGGCAAAACTGCGCCGCATCAGGCCGCGTACCGAATCGCGGTGATGGTGGGCGGAGATCAGGTCGCACAGCAGCAGCTGCATGCGTCCGGCTCCGGCCAGCGCCGCCGGCCGCGCCACCATGCCGGGCACGGCCGGGCTGATGACCGGACCAGGCACGCCGGAACGCACATCGATGAGCCGCCCGATGCGCTGCAAGTGCGCGCGCATGCGTTCGACGCGATACACCAGGCTCACCGAGACGCCGTATTCATCCAGGTGCGCATAGATGCGGTCGGTCTGCGCATGGCACACCGCGACCAGCATGCGCACGCTGCGCAAGGCGCCGAGGTCGCCCGGCTGGGCGCGCAGCCAGGCTTCCATCTCGCGCCGCAGCGCCAGGAAGGGCGTGGCGCGCATGGGCATCTTGGGTTCCAGCCGCTGGCGGAAGGCCGGGCTGATGCCATCGGCCACCACCGTAGTGGTCAGATAGGTGATGGCTTCCTCGATCTGCTGCCAGTACATGTGGGAGATGCCATCATCGGCCATCAGCTTCCACAGCCGCTGCAGCAGTTCATTGTCCAGCTCCAGCAGCCAGGCTGCGTCGTCCGGATCGGGGAACATGGCCGTGAACAGCGAAGAGAGGTCAGTGGGCGAAAGGTGGCGCGGCAGGATCAGCCGGGCCAGGCGTTCGCTCAGTTCGCCGAAGAAGCCAGGTTCGTGCGGCAGGCCAGTGGTGGAGAAAAGTTCGGGGCCGGTGGCTTCGCGCAGGGTCTTCTGCAGCGCGTTCTGGACCGCGCGCCGCACGTCGCGGTGCTGGTCCAGCCAGTCCAGCATGATGGCCAGCCGCTGGCGACGCACCTGGTGCCAGGCCTGGCGGTCCAGCAGCGACACCGCCGGGCGATGGCGCAGCCATTCAGCCACGTCGATCATCCAGTTGGCCCGCTCGTGCCAGCTGGCAGCCGGGTCGATGCGGCGCATCAGGACTTCCAGCTGCCGGCCGACATCATGCCGGTCCATGTAACGCGCCTGCATGCCGTGATGCATTCGTCTCCACACCACCAGCATCTTGAAGAAAAGAAATTTCATGGGCAGTGAGCGCCTGGGGCGCTGTCAGTTTGTTGCATGCGTAGCCCTTGATATAGGAACGATTGAGCAGAATTCAAGCCGGCGCAGGTGCGCCGGATTTGGCCGGCTTTTCCCTTATACTCGATGAAATGTCCGGCGCGGCTGCTGCAATGCCGCATCTTCCCGGCAATCCAACCACAGCAACCTGACAAGGACAGCATCCATGCCAGATCATTCCGCCGCTTCATCCCATCCAGGCAAATTCACCGGCAGCGACAACTACGTTGCCACCGACGACCTCAAGCTGGCGGTCAATGCCGCGCTCACCTTGCAGCGTCCGCTGCTGATCAAGGGCGAGCCCGGCACCGGCAAGACCATGCTGGCCGAGGAAGTGGCCGCCGCCCTGGGCCGCCCGCTGCTGCAGTGGCATATCAAGTCCACCACCAAGGCCCAGCAGGGCCTCTACGAATACGATGCGGTCTCGCGCCTGCGCGATTCGCAGCTGGGCGACGAGCGCGTCAAGGACATCCACAACTACATCGTCAAGGGTGTGCTGTGGCAGGCCTTCACGGCCGAGGAGCCGGTGGTGCTGCTGATCGACGAGATCGACAAGGCCGACATCGAATTCCCCAACGACCTGCTGCGCGAAATCGACCGCATGGAGTTCTACGTCTATGAGACGCGCGAACTGGTGCGCGCCAGACACCGGCCGCTGGTGGTCATCACCTCCAACAACGAGAAGGAATTGCCGGACGCCTTCCTGCGCCGCTGCTTCTTCCACTACATCAAGTTCCCCGACAAGGAGACCATGCAGCAGATCGTTGACGTGCACTTCCCGCACATCAAGCGCGACCTGCTGGCGCGGGCATTGGACGCTTTCTACCAGGTGCGCGAGGTACCGGGCATAAAGAAGAAGCCCTCGACCTCGGAACTGATCGACTGGCTCAAGCTGCTCATGGCCGAGGACATCCCGCCCGAAGCCCTGCACAGCCAGGACAACAAGGCCGTGGTCCCGCCCCTGCATGGCGCGCTGCTCAAGAACGAGCAGGATGTGCACCTGTTCGAGCGGCTGGTCTTCATGTCGCGCAACAACCGCTGAACCTGCCGCCAACCACCGGGAGCCGCCATGCAATTTCTCTCGCCGATCACCTTGAAGGGCCAGTTCGCCACCGTCGAGCCGCTGCATCCCGAGCACCACGATGCGCTCATTGCCGCCGTGTCGGACGGCAAGCTGTGGAAGCTCTGGTACACCGCCATCCCCAAGCCGGAAAACATGCGCGCCGAGATCGAACGCCGCCTGCACCTGCAGCAGCAGGGCAGCATGCTGCCCTTCGTGATCCGCCGCAATGACACCGGTGCGCTGTGCGGCATGACCACCTACATGAATGCCGATGTGGCCAACCGGCGCGTGGAGATCGGCTCCACCTGGTATGCCGCCAGTGCCCAGCGCACCGGCATCAATACCGAGTGCAAGCTGATGTTGCTCACGCACGCCTTCGAAGACATGCACTGTATCGCCGTGGAGTTCCGCACCCACTGGATGAACCAGCAGTCGCGTGCGGCCATTGCGCGGCTGGGAGCCAAGCAGGACGGCATCCTGCGCAATCACCAGCGCATGCCCGATGGCTCCTATCGCGACACGGTGGTGTTTTCCATCATCGAATCGGAATGGCCGACGGTGCGCCGCCATCTCCAGTTCAAGCTGGGCCGCTGAGGCCGCTGCGGGATTGCATTCATGCTCATCGATTTCTTCTACACCGTGAAACAGGCCGGCGTGCCGGCCTCGATCAAGGAATTCCTGACCCTGCTGGAGGCGATGGACAAGCAGGTCATTTCGCCCTCGCTGGATGAGTTCTACTTTCTCTCGCGCCTCACGCTGGTGAAGGACGAGGCGCACTTCGACAAGTTCGACCGCGCCTTCGGGGCCTATTTCAAGGGCATAGAAACGATCTTCGAGAAGCGGCCGGAGATTCCGCTGGAATGGCTGGTCAAGCAATTGCAGCGCGACCTCACGCCCGAGCAGAAGGCCGCCATCGAGAAGTTCGGTTACGACAAGCTGATGGATCGCCTCAAGCAACTGCTGGAAGAACAAAAGGAACGCCACGAAGGCGGCAGCAAGTGGATCGGTACCGGCGGGGTTTCTCCCTTCGGCCACGGCGGCTTCAACCCCGAGGGCATCCGCATCGGCGGCAAGGGTGGCCAGCGCAGCGCGGTGAAGGTGTGGGAAGAACGCGAATACAAGGACTACGACGGCGAACGCGAACTGGGCACCCGCAACATCAAGGTGGCGCTGCGCCGCCTGCGCCGCTTTGCGCGTGAAGGACTGGACGAAGAACTGGCGCTGGACGACACCATCCGCGCCACCGCCAGCAACGCCGGCTACCTCGACATCCGCATGCAGCCCGAGCGCAAGAACAAGATCAAGGTGCTGATGCTCTTCGATGTGGGCGGCTCGATGGATGACCACATCGCACGCACCGAAGAATTGTTCTCGGCGGCACGGACCGAGTTCAAGAACATGGAGTTCTTCTACTTCCACAACTGCGTGTATGACTACCTGTGGAAGAACAACCGCCGCCGCCACGCCGAGCGTTTCCCGACCTGGGATGTGCTGCGCAAATATACGCCGGACACCAAGCTCATCTTCGTGGGCGATGCCACCATGAGTCCTTACGAAATCGTGCAGCCGGGCGGTTCGGTGGAATACAACAATGCGGAGGCGGGTGCCGAGTGGCTGCAGCGCTTTACCAGTACCTTCCCGCATTTCGTCTGGCTCAATCCCGAGCCGGAAGGCCTGTGGCAATACCGGCAATCAATCGCACTGATCCGCCAGCTCATGAACAACCGCATGTTCCCGCTGACCATGGATGGGCTGGAGGGAGCGATGCGATTGCTCAGCAAGTAGCTGCTCAGGCTGCTACCGGGGTATAGCCCGCTTCCTCGATGGCCTCGGCAAACTGCTGCGCCGGCAGGCTGCTGTCGATGACCACGCGCTTGTCGGCCACTGCAATGTCGACCTTGGCATTGGCATCCACCTCTTTGACAGCCTTGGTGATGACGCCTGCACAGTGGTTGCAGGTCATGTCGTTGACGGTGAAGGTGGTGCTCATGGCGTTTCCTTTCATGAAATGAAGTCAATGATGGAAGCTTAAACCTTCCCACCACGGCAAGGTCAAGCGCAGCTTTGTGCATCCATGCGACAATCAGGCTTGACCTTGCCATCATGGGAAGGATGATGATGCAGGCCTTGATCCATCCTTCCGGAGTCGTTGCCATGCCCTCTTCCTCCCCTGCTGCCGCCGAGATCAGCCTCGAGATCGAAGGCATGAGCTGTGCCTCCTGCGTGATGCGCGTGGAAAAGGCGCTCAAGAAAATCCCTGGCGTGACCGAAGTCAGCGTCAACCTTGCCACCGAACGCGCCAGCATCGCCACGGCCCTACCCGTGGCCCCGGCTGCCCTGATTGCCGCCATTGAAAAGGCCGGCTATCAGGCGCACCAGCACATCCCTGAAGAAACCGCCGCGCCGGCCAGCACCAAGAAACAGCTGCCCAGCTGGTGGCCGGTGGCCGTCTCGGCCGCGCTGTCGCTGCCGCTCTTGCTGCCCATGCTGCTGGCCCCGCTGGGCATCGGCTGGAGCCTGCCCCCGCTGTGGCAATGGCTGCTGGCCACGCCCGTGCAGTTCTGGCTGGGCTGGCGTTTCTATCACGCCGGATGGGGCGCGCTGCGCGCGCGTTCGGGCAACATGGATCTGCTGGTGGCGCTGGGCACCAGTGCAGCTTACGGGCTATCGGTCTGGCAATGGCTGAGCATGCCGGACATGGGCGATCACGCCATGGCCATGCCGCATCTCTACTTTGAAAGCTCGGCCGTGGTCATCACCCTGGTCCTGCTGGGCAAATGGCTGGAAGGCCGCGCCAAGCGCCAGACGGCCGACGCCATCGCCGCCCTCAATGCGCTGCGTCCCGACCGTGCCCGCGTGCGCCGCGACGGACAAGACGTCGACGTGCCGCTGGCCCAGGTGCGCGTGGGAGATCTGGTGGTGCTGCGTCCCGGCGAGCGGGTCCCGGTCGATGGCATCGTCAAGGAGGGCCGCAGCCATCTGGATGAAGCCCTGCTGACCGGCGAGAGCCGCCCGCAAGCTAGGCAAGCCGGCGACCATCTGGCCGCCGGTGCCATCAATGCGGAAGGGGTGCTGGTCTTCGAAGCCACCGCCATCGGTGCCGAAACCATGCTGGCGCGCATCGTGCGCATGGTGGAACAGGCGCAGGCGGCCAAGGCGCCGATCCAGCGCCTGGTGGACAAGGTCAGCGCGGTCTTCGTGCCTGCGGTGCTGCTGCTGTCGGCCCTCACCTTCCTCGGCTGGGGCCTGGCGGCAGGCGACTGGCAACAGGCCCTGCTCAATGCGGTGGCGGTGATGGTGATCGCCTGCCCTTGCGCACTGGGCCTGGCCACCCCCACGGCCATCATGGCCGGCACCGGGGTGGCCGCACGCCACGGCATCCTCATCAAGGATGCGCAGGCGCTGGAGATCGCGCATCGGGTCGACGTGATCGCTTTCGACAAGACCGGCACGCTCACCGTGGGCCGTCCGCGCCTGACTGAACTGCACGCCGCTGACGCCACCGGAGAGGAACAGGACAATGCCTTGCTGGCCCTGGCCGCCGCCCTGCAAGCCCGCAGCGAACACCCGCTGGCGCGGGCCGTGCTGGAGGCAGCTGCGGCACACACCGACATCTCGATCCCGCAAGCCGACCAGGTCCGCAGCGTGGCCGGGCTGGGCATCGAAGGCCATGTCGATGGCCGCGCACTCTGCCTGGGCAGCAGCCGCTGGATGCAGCAATTGCAAGCCAGCGCCCCGGCCCTGCAAGCGCGTGCCGACCAGTTGCAGGCACAGGGCCGTACCCTGTCGTGGCTGGCCGAACGTGAGGCAGGCCATGTGCGCATCCTGGGCCTGCTGGCCTTCGGCGACGAGATCAAGCCCGGCGCGCAGCAAGCCATCGCCACCCTGCATGCCTTGGGTATCCGCACCGCCATGCTCAGTGGCGACAACCGGGGAGCCGCACAACAAGTGGCCGCCACACTGGGCATCCAGGATGTGCGCGCCGAAGTGCTGCCCGGCGACAAGGCCGAAGCCGTCGCTGCCCTGCGCGAAAACGGCGCGCATGTCGTGGCCATGGTCGGCGATGGCGTCAACGATGCCCCTGCGCTGGCTGCCGCCGATGTGGGCATCGCCATGTCCACGGGCACCGACGTGGCCATGCAGGCTGCCGGCATCACGCTGATGCATGGCGATCCCGGCCTGGCGGCAGACGCCATCGACATCTCGCGCCGCACTTACGGCAAGATTCGCCAGAACCTGTTCTGGGCGTTCATCTACAACCTGGTCGGGATTCCGCTGGCCGCGCTGGGCCTGCTCAACCCAATGCTGGCCGGGGCGGCGATGGCGTTTTCCAGCGTGAGCGTGGTCAGCAATGCCCTGCTGCTGCGCCGCTGGCGTCCGCATGGCCCCGCAAAAATGGAGAAGTGAACATGAATATCGGAGAAGCCGCTACTGCCTCGGGTGTCTCGGCCAAGATGATTCGCCATTATGAAGAAACGGGCCTGATCCCCAAGGCCGGCCGCACCGATGCCGGCTACCGCGTCTATGCCGAGCGCGACGTGCACCTGCTGCGCTTCATCCGCCAGGCGCGGCAACTGGGGTTTTCCATGCCCCAGGTGAGCGACCTGATCGGGCTGTGGCTGGACCAGTCGCGCTCCAGCCGCAAGGTCAAGCAGCTGGCCCAGACCCATATCGGCGAACTGGAGCAGCGCATCCGCGAACTGCAGACCATGAAGGGCACGCTGGAACGCCTGGTGCAGGACTGCCATGGCGACCATCGCCCCGACTGCCCCATTCTCGATGCCCTCGGCGCGCAGCCGGACTGCTGCGCCCATGCGGAGTCACAGGCATGAGCGTACTGCGCTGGGGCATCATCGGCTGCGGTGCCGTCACCGAAAAGAAAAGCGGCCCGGCCTATCGCAGCACGCCCGGTTTCGAACTGGCCGCCGTCATGCGCCGCGACGCCGCCCGGGCCGCCGACTACGCGCAGCGCCACGGGGTGCCGCGCTGGTTCGACGATGCCGATGCGCTCATCGGCGATCCCGGCATCGATGCCGTCTACGTCGCCACCCCGCCCGATACGCACCTGCACTATGCCTTGAAGGTCGCTGCCGCAGGCAAACCCTGCTGCGTCGAGAAGCCGATGGCCCCCAGCCATGCCGAATGCCTGCAGATGCTCGAGGCCTTCGAGGCGGCGCAACAACCGCTGTTCGTGGCCTATTACCGGCGCTCGCTGCCGCGTTTCGAGCAGTTGCGCCAATGGCTGCAGGAGGGCCGCATCGGCACGCCGCGCCACGTGCACTGGCAGCTGGCGCGCACCCCGCATCCGGATGACCTGCAGGGGCGCTACCGCTGGCGTACCGATGCCCGCATCGCACCGGGCGGCTACTTCGATGATCTCGCCAGCCATGGCTTGAACCTGTTCTCGCACTTCTTCGGCGACGTGGCGCAGGTAGCCGGGGCCAGCGCCAACCAGCAAGGGATCTACAGCGCCCGGGATGCGGTGGCGGCCAGCTGGCGCTATCACAGTGGCATCACCGGCAGCGGCAGCTGGCACTTCGGCAGCTTTGAACGGGCGGACCGGGTGGAGATTACGGGCAGTGCGGGCAAGCTGGAATTTTCCATCTTCGAGGAACGGCCGCTGGTGCTGACTACGCCGACCGAACGCATCGAGCTGGCCATCCCCAATCCGGAACATATCCAGCAACACCACGTGGCCAACCTGCAACGGCACTTGAGCGGAGGTGCGCCTCACCCATCCTGTGGCGACAGCGCTGCGCAGACGGCGTGGATGATGGAAGCGATCCTGGAAAATCGGTGAAATCCTTCACCTGCATGAAAAATGCATGGCTCGCGGCACGCATCCCGACTTGAGATGATAATTACCCTTCATATATCACTAAAAATTACGTTATCCAGCTAGTACCAACAACATCAAAATCACGGGGGGGCCGTCCGACATGCCACAGAGCAATCACCTGACGTTCATCGAGACCGACACACTGCGCATCGGCTTTGAAACCAGTGGCCCGCCAGAGGCCCCCGCCGTGATACTGCTGCATGGCTGGCCGGACGACGTGCGCACCTGGGACGCCTTCCTCGGTCCGCTGCGGGCGGCCGGCTACCGCGTGATCCGCCCCTACCTGCGCGGCTACGGCCCGACCCGTTTCCTCTCGGAATCGACACCCCGCAGCGGCCAGCTGGCCGCGCTGGGCAGCGACCTGATGGCCTTTGCCGATGCCCTGGGCCTGGCGCGCTACTCCGTCATCGGCCACGACTGGGGTGCACGGGCCGCTTACATCGCCGCTTCGCAGACCCCCGAACGCATCGCCCATTGCATCGCCCTCTCGGTGGGCTGGGGCACCAATACGCCGGGGCAGCGGCTGTCGCTGCAGCAATCGCGCAATTACTGGTACCACTGGTTCTTCGCCACCCCGCGCGGCGAAACCGAATTGCGCGAGGACCGCCGTGGCTTCGCGCGCTTCATGTGGAATACCTGGTCACCTTCCTGGAAATTTGCCGAGAGCGAATTCGCCAATACCGCCGCCTCCTTCGACAATCCCGACTGGGCCGAGATCTGCGTGCATTCCTACCGGCACCGCTGGGGCTTTGCCGAGGGCGATCCCGCCTATGCGGCGCTGGAGGCCAAATTGCAGGACACACCGCGCATCATGGTGCCCACGCTGGTGCTGCATGGCACCGAGGATGGTGCCAATCATCCCTCGACCTCGGAAGACCGCGAGCCCTACTTCGGGGCCGCCTACCGCCGCGTGCTCATCCCGGGGGCCGGGCATTTCCCCCAGCGCGAAAAACCGGAAGAAGTCGTCGAGGAAGTGCTGGCCTGGCTGGCGCGCCCGGCCTGAACGTGGACTTCAGTGGCAGCCGCCCCCATGGCTGCCAAGATTGGCCGGCTTCATGTCGTCGGGCAGGCTGGCCAATCCTTGCAGGATGCCGCAGTCGCGCGCCGGCTGTTCCACCTCGCACTGGGCGCGCAGCTGGTGCAATTGCTCCTGCAGGGCCTGCAACTGCAGGATGCGCTGGGCCACGTGGCCGATATGCTTGTCCAGCAGCGCATTGACTTCGCCGCAATTCTGCTCGGGTGCGTCGCGCAGGCGCAGCAGTTCGCGCACTTCATCGAGCGTCATGTCCAGCGAACGGCAATGGCGGATGAATTGCAACCGCTCCACATGGCGCGCGCCATAGAGCCGGTAATTCGACTGCGATCGTGTGGGCTCGGGCAGCAACTCTTCCTTCTCGTAATAGCGAATGGTTTCTACCGGGCAATCTGCCTGGGCAGCCAGTTCGCCGATCTTCAACGTATCCATGGGATCCTCGCTTGACCTTGTAGTTACTTCAGGGTTTTTAATATACCCCTGAAACCTGTTGGCTGCACAAGGAGGCCTCGATGGCTGGACATTCCCACAAGCACGATCACGACCATTCGCACGACCACGCGCATGAGCATGAGCACGACCATGGTCATGCCCATACCCACGCGCAGCAAGCACACGGCTGCTGTTCCGGCCATGCCTGCGCCAGCAATGAAGCGGCCCCTGCCCCGGTCCCCGCAGCGCACCTGGAGGGCAAGACCGAGGAAGCCGTCTTCTTCATCCAGAAGATGGATTGCCCGACCGAAGAAAAGCTGATCCGCGAACGGCTCTCGCAGATGACGGGCGTGGGCACGCTGGAATTCAACCTGATCCAGCGCGAGCTGACGGTGCAGCACCAACTGCCCTCCATCGCGCCGCTGGTGGAGACCTTGAAGGCGCTGGACATGCTGCCGGCCGTGAAGTCCGATTCACTGGATGCCGACGCCGGCCGCGATGCCCCCGACCAGGCCGCTGCCTACCGCATCCCGGCGCGCCGCTGGGCGCTGCTGGGGCTGGCGGGCGTAGCCGCACTGGGGGCCGAGGTGCTGGCCTGGACCAGCGGTGATGAGCGCTCCCTGCCGGTGATTGCGCTGGCGCTTGCCGCCATCCTGCTGGGCGGCCTGGGCACGCTCAAGAAGGGCTGGATTGCGCTGCGCAACTTCTCGCTGAACATGAACTTCCTGATGTCGCTGGCCGTGATCGGCGCGGCGGTCATCGGCCAGTGGCCGGAAGCGGCAGTGGTGATCGTGCTGTTCACCCTGGCCGAGATGATCGAAGCCCTGTCGCTGGACCGCGCCCGCAACGCCATCGCCGGACTGATGGCCATGACGCCCGACATGGCGACCCGGCGTGGCGCGGACGGTGTCTGGTCAACTGTACCGGCTCGTACCGTGACAGTGGATGAAACTGTACGGGTCGCCCCCGGGGAACGTGTACCGCTGGATGGCCTGGTACTGTCAGGCAGCACCAGCATCAACCAGGCCCCCATCACCGGGGAAAGCATACCGGTACAGAAGCGGCCCGGTGACCCGGTCTTTGCCGGCACCATCAATGAACAGGGTGCTTTCGAGATGCGCGTGACAGCCGTGCAAGGCGACTCGACCCTGGCGCGCATCGTCAAGAGCGTGCAGCAGGCGCAGGGCCAGCGCGCCCCGACCCAGCGCTTCGTGGACAACTTCGCGCGCTACTACATCCCGGCGGTGGTGCTGATGGCGGTACTGGTGGCCGTGCTGCCGCCGCTGCTGATGGGTGCCCCCTTCCAGCCGTGGCTGTACAAGGCCCTGGTCCTGCTGGTGATCGCCTGCCCTTGCGCGCTGGTGATCTCCACGCCGGTGACCATCGTCAGCGGACTGGCCTCGGCGGCGCGGCATGGCATCCTGGTCAAGGGCGGCGTCTATCTGGAGCAGGGCCGCCAATTGCGCGCGCTGGCGCTGGACAAGACCGGCACGATTACCTTCGGCAAGCCCGCCGTGACCGATGTGGTCTCGCTGCAGGCCGGGGCGGATCAACAGGCGCTGCTGCAACTGGCGGTCTCGCTGGCATCGCGCTCGGACCACCCGGTCTCGCGCGCCATTGCGCTTCAGGAAGACATCGTCACCTTGGAGGTGAGCGACTTTGCCGCCCTGGCCGGACGCGGCGTGCAGGGGCGCATCGGCGGACAACTGCTGCACCTGGGCAACCACCGCCTGGTGCACGAGCTGGGCCAGTGCAGCCCGGAGCTGGAGGCGCGCCTGCAAGCCTTCGAGAAGCAGGGCAAGACCACCACCGTGCTGTGCCGTGACGGCCAGCCGCAGTTGCTGGTGGCGGTGGCCGACACGGTGCGCCCCAGCAGCAAGGAAGCGGTGGCCGAGCTGCGTGCGCTGGGCGTGGAAGTCATCATGCTGACCGGCGACAACAGCCATACCGCACAGGCCATTGCCAGCCAGACCGGCATTGCCGATGCGCGCGGGGACCAGCTGCCGGAAGACAAGCTCAAGGCCATCGAAGCACTCAGTGCGCGCCATGGCGTGCGCGGGGTGGGCATGGTCGGCGACGGCATCAACGATGCCCCGGCGCTGGCGCGGGCCGACATCGGTTTCGCCATGGGCGCGGCCGGTACTGACACCGCGCTTGAGACGGCCGACGTGGCCCTGATGGATGACGACCTGCGCAAGATCCCCGATTTCATTCGCCTGAGCCGCAAGGCCCACACGGTCCTGGTGCAGAACATCAGCATTGCGCTGGGTATCAAGGCGGTGTTCCTGGCGCTGGCGCTGGTGGGCATGAGTTCACTGTGGATGGCGGTGTTTGCCGACATGGGGGCCAGCCTGATCGTGGTCTTCAACGGCCTGCGCCTGGTGCGCGGCTTGCGCCAGCGCAAGGCTGCGGCCTGAAGCCGGCCGTACAGGTTGATCGCAGGGATGGCCCCGGTCTATACTGCCGCCCATGATGCTGCGCGCAAAACTCCTCCTGCTCTGGCTGCTGGCGCTGGCGATTCCCGTCCAGGGCTTCGCCGCCGTGCTGCAGGCCTGCGCGCCGACGCAGCAGCAGGCGGTACAGCATCATGCGCCCGCAGTGCAAGCGCCTCAGATGCAGCATGAGCAGCATCAGCATCATGACCAGCAGGCCCATCAAGGCCATCACGCCGATCATGGCGCGGCAACACAGCTCACCTCTGCTGACGCCACCGACACGCCCCATCAGCAACATCACACGCATTCCTCCTGCAGCTTCTGCGCCGCCTGCACCGTCGGTGGCCTGTTGCCGCTGGCCTTGAGCGCACCGCCTGCGCCTGATCTTCCCTCGCGCGAATTCATTGCGCTGCCGGCTTCCGGCTTCGTCGGCTATCTGCCGGAAAACCCCGACCGTCCCCCTGCCCTCGCCTGATCCTGCCCTGCGCACCTTCGCGTGCGCCTGAGCCTCGTGCGCGCTGACGTCAGTGCGCGCGTGGCGTGACGATCATCATCAGACGAGGATTCCATGATTCCCCAAGTTTCACGTCCCTGGCGGGCCGCTGCCGTGGCCGCCTGTGCCTTGCTGGCCGGCTGTGCGCAGCTGTCGCCGGATGGCGGTTTCGGCCAGGTCGAGCAGACCAGCCAGCAGCGCCTGGGCCACACCCCGGCCTGGAACCGCAGCCCGCAACAGACCCAGGCCAGCAGCGAGCGCGTACGCGCCTTGCTGCACGATCCTGCAAGCGGCGCAGCGCGACTGGCCAGTGCCGACGATGCGGTGCAGATCGCCCTCCTCCACAATCCTGATCTGCAGGCCGATTTCGCCGGACTGGGCGTGGCTGAGGCCGACCTGGTGCAAGCCGGCCGCCTGCCCAATCCCGGTTTCTCTTTCAAGCGCACCCATGCGGGCGACGATCTCAAGATCGAGCGCAGCCTGTCACTGGGCCTGATGCGCCTCATCACCCTGCCGGCGGCGGCGCGCATCGAACAGCGGCGCTTCGAGCAGGTGCGCCTGTCGCTGGCCGCGCGCGTGCTGACGCTGGCAGCGCAGACGCGCCAGGCCTACTACCAGGCGGTGGCCGCGCAGCAGGGCTTGCAGTATCAGGAGCAGGTGGCCGATGCGGCCGAAGCTGCGCATGAACTGGCGGCGCAGATGGCGCGGCTGGGCAATATCAGCCAGCTCGATGGTGCGCGCGAGCAGTTCTTCTATGGCCAGGCGCAAGCCAGCCTGCAGCAGGCGCGCCGGCAAGCGGCGCAGCACAAGGAAACGCTGGCCCGCCTGCTGGGGCTGCCACCGGATTTCGCGCTACCGGCGCAATTGCCGCCCCTGCCCAGGCAGCTGGAGGCGGTCGATGACATCGAGCAGCAAGCCCTGCAGCAGCGCCTCGACGTCCAGGCCGCCCGCACCGAACTGGAGGGCCTGCAAGCTTCGCTGGGACTGACACGCGCCACCCGGTTGATCAACGTGCTGGACCTGGGCGCGGTACGCACCACCGAGAGCGGCAAGCCCAATGAGAACGGCTACGAGATCTCGTTGGAGATTCCGCTCTTCGACTGGGGCGAGGCGCGCACGGCCAAGGCCGAGGCCATCTACCTGCAGGGTGCGCACAAGCTGGCTGCGGCTCTTCTCGATGCACGCGCCCAGGCACGCCTGGCCTGGCGTGAGCGGCAGGATGCCTATGCGCTGGCCCGGCGCTACCAGGATGAACTGGTGCCGCTGCGCCAGCGCATCGCCGAAGAAAATCTGCTGCGCTACAACGGCATGCTCATCAGCGTCTTCGCCTTGCTCGCGGATGCGCGCGAACAGGCGGCCACGGTCAATGCCGCCATCGATGCCCAGCGTGATTTCTGGATCGCCGACGCCAGCCTGCAACAGGCGCTGGGCGGCCGTCCCCAACCAGGAAAGCAACCATGAACCCGAACGACAAAGCGCGCCGCCACTTCCTGCAAGGCGCGGCGCTCGCCGTAACTGCCGGTGCCGTCAGCCGAGCCGGTGCCGCCGGTCTGCCTGAAGCCCCGCTGCAAACCAGCGCCGCCACGCAGCCCCCGCTGCAACCCGCCACTGGCCGCCCTTACCAGCCGGTGGTCACGCTCAATGGCTGGACCTTGCCCTGGCGCATGAAGCACGGCATCAAGGAATTCCACCTGATCGCTGAAGCCGTGGAGCGCGAGATCGCGCCCGGCATGAAGGCCAGGCTGTGGGGCTACAACGGCCAGAGCCCCGGCCCGACCATCGAGGTGGTGGAAGGAGACCGGGTGCGCATCTTCGTGACCAACAAGCTGCCCGAAGCGACCTCGGTGCACTGGCACGGACAGCGCCTGCCCAATGGCATGGATGGCGTCTCGGGCCTGACGCAAGCGGCCATCCCGCCGGGCAAGACCTATGTGTATGAGTTCACCGCCAAACGCGCCGGCACCTTCATGTATCACCCGCATGCCGACGAGATGGTACAGATGGCCATGGGCATGATGGGGTTCTGGGTGACGCATCCCAAGGATCCTGGCGTCATGCGGGTAGATCGGGATTTCGTGTTCCTGATGAATGCCTACGACATCGCGCCGGGCGCCTCGGTGCCCAAGGTCAGCACCATGCTGGACTTCAACCTGTGGACCTGGAACAGCCGGGCCTTCCCCGGCATCGACCCGCTGGTGGTGCGGCAGAACGACCGCGTGCGCATCCGCGTGGGCAATCTCACCATGACCAATCACCCGCTGCACCTGCACGGCCACGAGTTCAGCGTGACCGGCACCGATGGCGGCTGGGTGCCGCCGGCGGCGCGCTGGCCCGAGGTCACCACCGACATTGCGGTGGGCCAGATGCGGGCCATCGAGTTCGATGCCACCGAAGAAGGCGACTGGGCCCTGCATTGCCACAAGGCGCATCACACCATGAACGCCATGGGCCATGACCTGCCGACCATGATCGGGGTGGACCAGTCCAAGGTCGTCAGCAAGATCAGCCGTCTCATTCCCGACTACATGGCCATGGGTGACAAGGGGGGATCGATGGGCGAGATGGAGATGCCCCTGCCCGACAACACCCTGCCGATGATGACCGGACGCGGACCGTATGGCCCCATCGAGATGGGTGGCATGTTCAGCACCGTGAAAGTCCGGCGCAACCTGGCGCGGGATGATTACCGGGATCCGGGCTGGTATCGCGCACCGGCCGGCACGGTGGCGCGGGAATGGCAGGGCGAGATGCCCGAGACCCGGCGGGCCGCGCCTTCGGGCCCGGCTGCGCCAGCCACGCTGGAGGTCATCAAGCCGGGAGGGCATCAAGGACATCATTGAAAAAATGACTTATTGATCACCTCTATCATCATATTTTTACATCATTGTTTTTGGATCAGCGACCTTGCGTCGCTGACGACTTCACGAAAGGAAAGACCATGTTGCGCTCCCTCCTCCTCACCACGGCCCTTTGTTTTACCGCGCTGGCGGCACACGCACAGGGTGATGCACCCAAAGTGGATGGCGAAATCCGCAGGGTCGACACCAGCACGGGCAAGCTCACCATCCGCCATGCGGAGATTCCCAATCTGCAGATGGGCGGCATGACGATGGTGTTCAAGGCCGATCCCGAGATCCTGGCGCGGGCACGCGAAGGCGAGAAGATCAGCTTCACCGCCGACCGGGTCGATGGTGTGCTGACCGTGACCTCGCTGGAAGAAAAGCGCTGACCACTCAAGGAGTGCCGGGACGACCCACAATTTCGTCGTCCCGGCGACCATCCTGCGGGAGACTTGGCGGTATCATCGGAGTTCGTTTCATCCATCCCATCCATAAGAGGCGGCCCTGCTGCCGCACAACAGAGGAGACTCCGGCATGCCCCAAACGATCGAGCAAACCCCGTCGGCCTATGGCTATCCGCTCCTGATCAAGCAGTTGCTGCACAGCGCCCTGGCCACCGCCCCCGAGCAGGAAATCATTTACGGTGCGCGCCGGCTGACCTATGCCGGTTTTTACGAGCGCGTGCAGCGGCTGGCCAATGCGCTCAAGGAAATGGGCGTGCAGGCCGGCAATACGGTGGCGGTGATGGACTGGGACAGCAATCGTTATCTGGAGTGTTTCTTTGCGGTGCCGATGATGGGCTGCGTGTTGCAGACGGTGAATGTACGGTTGTCGCCGGAGCAGATTGCCTACACGCTCAATCATGCGCAGGCTGATGTCTTGCTGGTGAATTCGGATTTCATGCCGGTGTTGAAGCAGATCCGTGGTGAGTTGAACACCCTCACGCGCTGCGTGCTGTTGACCGACGATGGCAGTCCCTGCCCGCAGGGGCCGGGCTTCGCGGGCGAATACGAAGCGTTGCTGGCGCAGGCGGCTGCGCAGTATGACTTCCCGGATTTTGACGAGAACGCGCGCGCGACGACCTTCTACACCACCGGCACCACGGGCTTGCCCAAGGGCGTGTATTTCAGCCATCGGCAACTGGTCCTGCATACGCTGGGCACCACGGCCGGACTGGCGCTGGCGCCGCAGCAGGGGCGTTTGCATCGGGATGATGTCTACATGCCGTTGACGCCGATGTTCCATGTGCATGCCTGGGGGCTGCCTTATGTGGCGACGATGGCGGGGGTCAAGCAGGTGTATCCGGGGCGCTATGTGCCGGACACGATCTGCAAGCTGATCCGTGAGGAGAAGGTGACCTTCTCGCATTGCGTGCCGACCATTTTGCAGATGGTGTTGACCTCCGAGCAGGCGCGGGAAGTGGATCTGTCAGGGTGGAAGATGATCATTGGTGGTTCGGCGATGACGGGCAGTCTGGCGCGCATGGCGCGGGATCGGGGGATTGATGTCTTTACTGGTTACGGGATGTCGGAGACTTGTCCGATATTGACGCTGGCGCAGGTGCCGACCGAGGACCTGGGCAGCGAGCGTGAAGCCGTCCTGCGCGTGAAGACCGGGCGGCCGGTGCCGCTGGTGGCCTTGCGCACGGTGGATGGCGATATGAATGATTGTCCGCGGGATGGCAAGAGCACCGGTGAAGTGGTGGTACGCGCGCCCTGGCTGACGCAGGGGTATCTGCATCAGGCGGAAGCCTCTGAAGAATTGTGGCGTGGGGGGTGGTTGCATACCCAGGATATCGGGCATCTCGATGCCGAAGGCTATCTGCAGGTCACGGATCGGATCAAGGATGTCATCAAGACCGGGGGCGAGTGGGTCTCTTCGCTGCAGATCGAAGACATCATCGCGCGACACCCTGCCGTGGCTGAGACGGCCGTCATCGGGGTGCAGGACGGTAAATGGGGGGAGCGGCCGGTTGCGCTGGTCGTCCTGAAGAAGGATGTGGCTGCGGTTTCTGAAGAGGATATCCGGCAGCATGTAATGGCTGCTGCCGAGGCTGGGACCATCTCTCGTTATGGCGTGCCGGATCGGGTGCGGTTTGTTCCTGAATTGGCTCGCACCAGCGTCGGGAAGCTCAACAAGCGGGTGATGCGGGAGCAGTATCCGGTTGGGGGGTGATCCTTCTTGGTTTTTGGTTTGTTTTGTCTTGGCTGAGTGCTTTTCTGGGTTTTTGGTATGGGGTAGTCTGCACGGAAATCTTTCCTGCGCTCTAGCTTAATTATTTTCTCTCTCCGGTCGGGAGAACGCGCCGGGGGCGGCCCGGCAGCCGCTCACTTTTCTTGTCTCGCCAAGAAAAGTAAGCAAAAGAAGGCGACCGCAACTCCGCCGCCCTCCTTCGGAGGGTCCCCGCTTCAGAGCCCAACAAAACGGGAAAAATAGAGTCGCTTCGCTCCGACTATTTTTCTGATCCGTTTTGTTGGGCTCTGAAGCGGCGGCGCAGATGCGGACGGCCGAAACGGCTCGCCTTCGGCATCGCCCCCCCTCCGACTCGCCTTCGGCTTTGCCTTGGGGTTCTTTAGCCTTCGATACGTCGCTGCGCGACTACTCAGGACGAACGGACGGAAATTATTTAAACAAAAACCAAAAAAACAAAAAAACAAAGAAACAAAAAAAAGAACAAAAAAGGAAAAACCCAAAACCCAGAGCGGGAATGGGAACGATCAAAAGGTCGATGCCGCAGGCGAACCAACCCAAAGCCGAAGGCGAGTCGGAGATGTGGCGAGGCCGCAGGCGAGCCCGTGGGGGGTGCCGTCCCCATAGAGCCAGCCGCCGCAGCAGAGCGAAAAGTGGATCAGAAGGATAGTCGGAGCGAAGCGACTCTATCCTTCCCACTTTTCGCTCTGCTGCGGCGGGGACCCTCCGAAGGAGGGCTGGCTCTTTGGGGTCGCCTTCTTTTGCTTACTTTTCTTGGCGAGACAAGAAAAGTGAGCGGCTGCCGGGCCGCTCCCGGCGCGTCCTTCCGACCGGAGAAAGATAAGAATTAAGCTAGAGCGCAGGAAGAAATCCCGTGCAGACTGCCCCAAACCGCACAACCAGAAAAGCACTCAGCCAAGACAACAAAACCAAAACCAAAAACAAAACCAAAAACGCCGCCCGACCAAAGGCCGGACGGCGTCCAAGGCGAAGACAAGCAGCGGATCAGTTGAAGATCACGGTCTTATGTCCATTGAGCAAGATACGATGCTCGGTAAACCATTTGACAGCGCGCGCCAGCACGACGCATTCGATATCGCGTCCGATGGCGGTGAGGGTATCCGGCCCCATGGAGTGATCGACGCGTTCGACGCCTTGCTCGATGATCGGACCTTCATCCAAGTCGCCGGTAACAAAGTGCGCGGTTGCCCCGATCAACTTGACGCCACGATCATGCGCTTGATAGTAAGGCTTGGCGCCCTTGAAGCTAGGCAGGAAGGAGTGGTGAATATTGATCGCCCGTCCGCGCAAGGCCTCGCACATCTCAGGCGAGAGGATCTGCATGTAACGCGCCAACACCACCAGATCGATCTGGTTGGCATCGACGATTTCCATGATCCGCTGCTCCTGGGCCCGCTTGGTCTCGATGGAAGAGCCGGTAGCCAGCGGCAGATGATGGAAAGGAATGTTGTAGCTCGCAGCCAGCTGATAGAAATCAGTATGGTTGGAGACAATCGCCGGAATCTCCACCGGCAGCAAACCGCTCTTGTAGCGGAACAGCAGATCGTTGAGACAGTGACCGATCTTGGACACCATCAGCATCACACGCGGCTTCTTGCCCGCATCATGCAACTGCCAGTTCATCTGCAGCGAATCGCCCAGCACGCCGAAATCCGCACGCAAGGCCGCATCCGACACCCCGGCATCTTCCGAAGAAAAATGCACGCGCATGAAGAACAGCTTGGACTGCGCATCGCCAAACTGCGCCGAATCGATGATGTTGCAGCCGTGATCGGCCAGGAAGCCCGAGACGCGATGCACGATGCCGCGCTGGTCCAGGCAGGACAAGGTAAGAATGTATTCCGGGTGAGCCATGAGTGAACTGAGGAATGAAACCGAGAAGCGCCAGCGTCCCGTCGGCAGCCCCACGCAGGGACGCTACCGGCCCGGCTTTCGGGCAAAAGGACGAAAGGCGCTATTGTCGCACGGCCGGGCCATGCGGACAAATCCGGCACGCGCAAACGCACGCCGGACGCGTCAAAGCGAGGTCATTCCGACAAAAATCACGGCAGATCGGCACGATTTGACAACAAATCGCGCCTCGCCCCGAAAATTATTTCCAAAAAGAAACGAGACCAGCAAGACACACCACTGGCCCGGCCTCAAGAGGCCTCCTCACCGGATGGCGCGCGAGACTGCGACTTCGGCACCACCCGCAGGGGAGCTCATGCGGTCTTCTGCAACAGATCCTTCTGCTCGTGACCGCCGCCCACCTGCAGATCGCCGGCCAACTGGCCACCCTCTTCGATCACCAGCTTGCCGTAACGAATCTTGCCGGTCACCTTGCCGCTGGAATAGATCACCAGCTTCTGGCGCACGGTGAGATCACCATCGAACTCGCCACGGATCTCGGCCAGGTCGATTTCGGCAGAACCCTTGAAGGCACCACGCTCGGCAATCTGCACCACACGGCAGTTGATCGTGGCTTGCACCTTGCCTTCGACGACGAGCGTGTCGCAGTCCTCGATCTCGCCCTTGACCTTGATGTTGGGGCCGACGGTCAGCTTGCTGCCGCTCTCCTCGGTCGCCGCAGGCGCAGTATTGGAGACGGAAGAAGGATATTGGGTAGGTTTGTTCACGCTGGTCACATTGCCGCCTGTAGTAGAAGAGACGTTGCCCGCACTGCTGAACGGGGAATTGGTCGAACTGGTTTCGCGTTTGCCGAAGAGGGATTCCGAGCGAAGCATGTGATCTCCTGAAATGGTAGTGCCTGATGCGTAAAAATCTACGCGCGAAAAATAAGCCTGCGCCAAGGTGCGCACGACAGCGTCATGACGCGCACCGCCTGCGCGGTGCCAGGCCGCCCTGCACGATCATCGGAAAGACCGGCAACACGAGCGGCGCGTCGGAACGTCGACAAGGTCGACGGAAGCGGCTCCTCCCGAGGTCCATGAGAGGGGAATGGACTGCCCGAACGCGAAGCATCCAAGCGTTGTCCGGGAGGAAACCTGTGCGATTCGGCAGGATGCCTTTTGCAAAGTTCACCGCAAATTTGTAACAGTGAATGCATCGCCGGAAGCACCGTTTTTCTGCAGTGAATACACAGCGAATACAGGGCAAATTATTTATATTTTGAAGCGCCTTGTAACTAAAAAAAATGTAACAGTTGTTAGAGAGCATGCGTCGCCACAAGGCGACACCCTCTTCCGCAAAGTCCGCTCCGGATATGGCTTGTAGAGAACCTCTCCCATTTTGGTGCGGCCACATCGATCGGCTGCAACAGAGAAAAAACTTAGAAATTCAACCGGTCAATTTCCCCCACCTTTCAAGGCCACACTCTTCCCCCACTGAGCGCATTGATGAGCACAATTCACCGCATGGATGAGCCAGCTTCATCCCGAAGAAGGAGCCTGCCGCATCCGCCATGCGTTCTCGCAACCATGAATGCGACAGGCCCCTCGCAAAGGGCATCGGCGATGTGTCTTGATGTAAGCGTTGAAAATGAATGTCATGCGGCAAGCACAACCATGCCCGCCCGATTTATGATGGAGCCATTGCCGGTTGCCGCCGGAGCTCCACCCGTCCGGCGGCAGCAGCCCTCTCTCCTCCCGCAGACCACACCATGAGCAACGACAGGATCCCCTCGCCGGAATCGCTGGATTCCTTTGGCGCACATCTCTTCCCGGCGCGCCGCCACTCGGCTGCAGCCCGCACGGTCGCCGGCCTGATCGCCGTGATCAGCTGGTTCGCCTTCGTGGCACAGACCGACATCACCATCAACCGCCTGCTGGCACGCGGCGGCGGCATCCTGGATGGCCTGGACCGGCTGACCATGTACCTGACCAACCTCACCATCCTCATGAGCGCGCTGTGCTTTACCTCGCTGGCGCTCTCGCTGAGATCGCCCATGAGCCGCTTCTTCCGGCAGCCCACCGTGATCTCGGCCGTGGTCACGTACCTGGCCTTCGTCGGCATCGCCTACAACCTGCTGCTGCGCCATTTGTGGACGCCTACCGGCTTTCGCGCGCTGGTCAATGAGAGCCTGCATACGGTGGTGCCGCTGCTGGCGATCGTGTACTGGATTTTTTTCGTGCCGGTATTCCAGGCCTCGCTGAAGAAGGCACTGCTGTGGCTGGTCTACCCGTTGGGGTATCTGATGGTGACGCTGTGGCGAGGGGCACTGTCGGGCTTCTATCCCTACCCCTTCATCGACGTCAACGCGCTCGGCTATCCGCGCGTGATCCTGAACGCCACCCTGCTGTTCGGCGCGTTCGTCGGGTTGATGGCCTTGTTCATCGCCGTCAACCGGTCAGGAAAACCGGTGCTGCAAGGCAAATAGGACGTACTGATGATGGGCGGCCGGACTGCGCGTCCGGCCCTGCCGCCAGGCCACTAGGTCAGCGGCTCCGTGATGGCGAGCGCCAGCATGAACACCATGCACGCACTGAAGCCCGCACCGATGAGCAGGTATTGGAAAGTTTTGAGCACCATGATTCCCTCGTCAAACAAGACCGCCTTGACATGAGCGCCGAACCGGCCATCCCCTGGCCTGCCGGACTCACCTGACCCGGTCGCCGGGCCGCGAGATGCGTGGCCCCAACCGGTGCGGTCGACGCATTTTATGGCCTTCGCCACGCATGAGCACCATCCTAGCGTTTCTTTTACTCAAACTTTCACTGTCTCTTGGTGCCGGTTTTGTCACTTTCTTGATTGCCAGCATGATGGAAAAGACACATCCTTGTCATACGGTCGCGCTATGCTGCCCCCGCAACGCGCCAAACCCCACAACAATATCCGACAGGAAATTCATCCATGAGCAAGCACGACGACGACATCGCCGGCAGCCAGCCTGCGTCCAGCGAAACGCCCCCTATCCCGCAACAACCCGGCCGCCGCCGCTTCCTGGGCAGCATGGCGGCCCTCGGTGCCGGCACCACCCTGGCCGCCTGCGCCACCGAAGGCCAGGGACCGGTGCCCTACCCCAGCGGCAACCCGGCCGAGTCCGCCGCGCTGGACCGCGCCCTGCGCGAGAACGTCAAGACCATCGTGGTGATCTACGCCGAGAACCGCAGCTTCAACAATCTCTTCGCCGATTTCCCCGGCCTGGAAAAGCCGCTCTCTTCGCTCAAGCCCTCGGACTACCAGCAGCGTGACCGCGACGGCAGCCTGCTCAAGGAATTGCCGCCCGCCTGGAACGGCGTGCTGATCCAGGACCAGAGCGTGGAAGGCGTCAACTATGCCGGCGGCAAGCAATACCAGACCAGCTTGCCCAATGCACCCTATGCGCTCAAGGGCCCGCAAGGCGAAGCGCTGCCGCTGAGCCTGGTCACGCGCGACCTGTGGCACGTGTTCTACCAGAACCAGATGCAGATCAACGGCGGCAAGAACGATGGCTTCGTGGCCTGGGCCGATTCCGGTGGCCTGACCATGGGCCACTATGCGGACACCCGCTACAACCTGCGCCTGTGGGACGTGGCGCGCGAATTCGTGCTGTGCGACAACTTCTTCCAAGGGGCCTTCGGCGGCTCCTTCCTGAACCACCAGTACCTGATCTGCGCCACTGCGCCCTACTATCCGAACGTGATGAGCTCGGTCTCACGCACGCAAGTGGCCAAGACCAAAAACAATGATCCGCTCTCGCCGGAACTGGTGCCGGCCGAAGGCAGCCCGGCCAGCGCCCTGCAAGGTCCGCCGAAGTTCGGCCCCAGCGCACTGACGCCGGACGGCTACGCCGTCAACACCATGGCCCCGCCGTACTGGCCGACCTGGAGCCGCGACCGCAACAATCCGGCCTACGCCGAACCCAACCAGCCCAGCGTGCTGGTGCCGCAGACGCATGAACACATCGGCGACAAGCTCAACAAGAAGGGCATCGACTGGGCCTGGTATGCGGGTGCATGGCAGGCCACGCTGGATGAGTTCAAGGATTCCAAGGGCATCCCCAAGATTCCCAATTTCCAGTATCACCACCAGCCCTTCAACTACTTCAAGAACCTGGGTCCGGAAAATCCGGCCGAGCGCAACAAGCGCCTGCGGGATGGCGGCCTGGGCGACGAGTCGCGCACCAACCGCTTCCTGGCCGATGTCGAGGCGGGCCGCCTGCCGCCGGTGACCTTCTACAAGCCGCAGGGCAACCTCAACCTGCACGCCGGTTACGCCGACATCGCCTCGGGTGACCGCCACATCGCCCACATCGTCAAGAGCCTGCAGGCCAGCCCGCAGTGGAAGAACATGGTGGTGGTAATCACCTTCGATGAGAACGGCGGCTGGTGGGATCACGTGGCCCCGCCCAAGGGCGACCGCTGGGGGCCGGGCACGCGCGTGCCCGCGCTGGTGATCTCGCCCTTCGCCCGCAAGGGGACGGTAGATCACACCGTCTATGACACCGCCTCCATCCTGCGCCTCATCACCCGCACCTTCGGCCTGGAAAAGCTCAATGGCCTCAAGGAACGTGACGACGCCATGATCGCGCGCGGCCAGCAGCCCATGGGCGACCTGACCAACGCCTTGCAGTTCAAGGCCTGATCAACCGCTACGCGAGAACGACAAGGCCGCCGCAGGGTTTTCCTGCGGCGGCCTTGTTCATGGTGTGACGAACCGTGCGCGGATGGTTTACGCCAGCCAGGGTGGTGCCGTCTCGCGCAGGTTGATCTTCTTCGGGATCAGCTTGAGATCGAGGAAGGTATCGGCGATCTGCTGCTGCTCGTCGAGAATGGCGTGCGTGATCGGCAGCGTACCGTAGTTGTAGCGGCGCACCACCACGTCCAGAACGCCCTTGGGCAGCCCCAGGATGCCGGCCAGTTCGCTGGCGTAGTCATCGGGGCGCGTCTTGGCGAACTCATCTACCTTGGCCAGCTCTTCCAGCGCGATGCGGATGAGGTCGGCATTGTCCCGCGCATAATCACGGGTCGAAAAATAATAGGCACGATTCTTGACCACCCCGTCGGCGTCGGCCAGGATGCGCGCCTTCAGGGTCTGCTGGGCGGCCGCCAGATAGGGCTCCCAGATCGCCCAGGCATCGACCGAGCCGCGTTCAAACGCAGCGCGCGCATCGGCCGGTGCCAGCCAGACCGGGGTCACGTCGCCGTATTGCAGGCCATGCTTTTCCAGCAGCTTGACCAGGAAGTAATGCACGTTGGAACCCTTGTTCAGGGCGATGCGCTTGCCCTTGAGCTGCGCCGGTTTCTGCAGGCTGTCATCCTTGACCAGGATTGCTTCCACATAAGGACGCGGCACCGTCGCGCCCACGTAGACCAGCGGCGTGCCGGCCGCCTGCGAAAAGATGGGCGGCGCTTCGCCGACGTCGCCGAAATCGATCGAGCCCGCCCCCAGCGCTTCCAGCTGCACCGGGCCGGCACTGAATTCCACCCACTTCACGGTCGCCCCCAGCGATGCCAGCCGCTGCTCCAGCGTGCCATGGGCGCGAATGATGCTCAGCGCCCCTTTCTGATAACCCACACGCAACTGGCGCGTGGCCGCGTGTGCCAGGCGCGGACTGAACGCCGCAGCCGCACCGGCCGCACCCAGGGCCAGTCCGGCACCGATGAGGCGGCGGCGCTTGCTGTTCAATTCCACGGTGGCGAGGGCGCGTTGGCGTTTGTCTTCGTACTGCGGCATGGGGACTCCATCATTCATGGTTGAGGTCGATATTTCCTGGCTCACAGGGTAGCGAGCCCTCCTCATGCTGCGAACGAATCATTCCTCCTGTGCATAGAAGAAAAGCGGATAAGTCGCGCCGTGCATGCAACACCCGGCCTCTTCCTGGTCGAATATTTTATATCACGTTGTGATATATTTATTCCCTATCCATTTATCCATGCGACTTCTTCTCCACGATGAGGTCGTCACCACTACCTCTCAAATTCGCCATTCAATGAAACACAAACGCGACTACACCGCCGACCGGCGGCTGCCCCTGCTATGCGCCATCGGGGCGGCCATCGGCGCGCTGTCCACGGGCGCGGCCTGGCTGCTGCTCAAGCTCATTGCGCTCTTCACCAACCTGTTCTACTTCCAGCGCCTGTCCTTCGAGGCCAGTTCGCCTGCCGCGCATACACTGGGCTGGATGGCGGCCCTGCTGCCGGTGATCGGTGGTCTCACCGTCGGACTCATGGCGCGCTACGGCAGCGACAAGATCCGGGGCCACGGCATTCCGGAAGCGATCGAGGCCATCCTCTTCGGCAAGAGCCGCATGTCGCCCAAGGTCGCGTTGCTGAAACCGCTGTCATCGGGCATCGTCATCGGCAGCGGCGGTCCGTTCGGTGCCGAAGGGCCGATCATCATGACCGGCGGCTCGCTCGGCTCCCTGCTGGCGCAGTGGCTGCACCTGACTGCGGCCGAGCGCAAGACCCTGCTGGTCGCGGGAGCCTGTGCCGGCATGACGGCCATCTTCGGCACGCCCCTGGCCGCTCTGCTGCTGGCGGTGGAACTGCTGCTGTTCGAACTGCGCCCGCGCAGTCTGCTGCCGGTCGCGCTGGCCTGCGCCATCGCAGGCTTCCTGCGGCCGTGGCTGATGGAAGGTGGCGTGCTGTTTCCGCTGGAAGTGGCACCGGCCGCGCCGATCGCCCTGTTGTCCTGCCTCGCCGCCGGCCTGGCCAGCGGTGTGCTGGCGGCGCTGCTGACGCTGGCCCTGTATCGCATTGAGGACGGCTTCCATCGCTTGCCGCTGCACTGGATGTGGTGGCCGGCGCTGGGCGGCATCGCCGTCGGGCTCGGCGGGTTGTTGCAACCACGCGCATTGGGCGTGGGCTACGACGTCATCGCCGACCTGCTGAACCAGCACATGCTGGTGTCGGCGACCCTGGCGCTGCTGCTGGTGAAGGCGGTAATCTGGCTGCTGGCGCTGGGGTCGGGGACCTCGGGCGGGGTGCTGGCACCGCTGCTGATGATGGGGGCCGGTCTGGGCCTGGTGCTCGCACCGTGGCTGCCGGGCGGCTCGCCGGGACTATGGCCGCTGGTCTGCATGGCCGGTGTGCTGGGCAGCGTGCTCGGTGCGCCGCTGACGGCCATCGTCTTCGCCTTCGGCCTGACCCACGCGGGCAATGCGCTGCTACCGCTGATTGCCACCACGGCCGTTGCCTATGGCGTCAACGTGTTGTCGATGAAGCGCTCCATCATGACCGAGAAGATCGCACGGCGCGGCCTGCATGTGCATCGCGAATATGGTGTCGATCCGCTGGAACGGGTGCATGTGGAAGACCTGATGTCCGCCCCGCAGGCGCTGGAAGCGGCGCTGCCGGCCGGTGAAGCGCTGGCGCGGTGCCGCGCGGCAGAGCGTGTGCATCGCTACTATCCGGTGACGGCGCATGGCCGCCTGCTCGGCATGGTTGCGCTGAGCCGCCTGCAGGCCGCCGATCCGGCCGCAGGCTGCGGCACCCTGATGCAAGCCGAGGCCGGCTACCTGCTGCCCCATCTGAGTGCGCGCGCGGCTGCCGGAGCGATGGCGCGACAAGGGGTGGCGCGCCTGCCGGTGGTGAATGGACCGGAACGCCGACAGCTGGTCGGCGTGCTGTCCTTGTCAGATCTGGCACGTGCCAGTGCCAGCCATGCCGAGGAAGAATCAGTACGGGAAAAATTGCTGGGAAGCTGAAGCCTCGTCTGACTGCAGCTCAGACGCCACCGCTGAGCTTGCACATCAGGTTGTCATGCGAGACCAGGATCACGTTGATACCGGCATTGCCGTTGTCCATGCGGAATTCGCTGTTGCCGTTGGCCAGCGAGATGATGCGGACCGCACGCGTGGCGGTCTCGGTCATGACCGTTTCGGCCGCCATGTTCAGGCAGGTCAGCACGCAGCCGCTGCCCGCCGCGCAACTGCGGGTGATGTCGCTGGCCACCGGCGAAGGGACAGCAGTACTGGCCGGCACCGGGACGGCGGCCGGCACCTGCACCGGGACTTGCGCACGGGCCGCTGCGGCGGACAGCAGCAGACTGGACAGCAGAGAAAGAAGCGCAAGGTGGAACGATGAAAACCGCGGTGCGCGCATGGAAAGGCCTCCCTTGTTGGATCTGTCGGATCGAGCCCGTATTGCATCACAAACAAAAAAAGGGCGCACCTCCTTGCGGAAGTACGCCCAAAAGTAAGCCCCCCTCAGGGCTTCCCGGTAATCGAGGTACTAGGGCCTGTTCACATCCAATCTGTGAGATGCGTTGCCCCCAGAAGGCGGGCTGGCAAGGCGCGCGTCAGGGCTGGTGGTGGTGCCACCAGCCCTGACGTGCAACGCGGCCAGCGCGCCTTCTGGAGGCAACCCTCCGGGAGAGGCCGCCAAGCGTCGCCTGCCGTTGTTGCAGCTCCTTGCCGTGGCACCACCACGGCGCGTCGCCGCGCCTAGGCAGACAACGCTTGGCGACCTCTCGCACTCACAGATTGAATGTGAACAGGCCCTAAAAGCCACGATGGGCGCAGGGAATCTGGCCTGCTGCCGCATGTGGCGCAACATCAGTAGGTCAGCGTGACGGTCACGGTGTCCGAATAAGCGCCCGCCAACGGGGTCTGGGCGGCAGGAATCTGGCCGTAGACGGTCAGCGTCTGGGTCAGGCCGGAGCCGGTCCCGGTGACGGTGTCGGTGCCGATGGTCGAGCCCCAGTTGTTGCTGCGGGCCGAATCGCGGTACAGCGCGTAGTTCAGGGTACCGCCGCCGGCCGCGCTCATCTTGCGGCTGCTGACGGTGGAACCGGTTCCAGTACCGGCGTCAAGACCGACGTTGTAGGCAGTACCGTTGGTGCACAGGACGGTGATGGTGCCGGACTGGTTCACCAGGCTCTGGCTGTAGGCGCCGAAGGCGATGGCCGAACCGACCACGGTGCAGGAGGCCACGACCGAAGCGCTGATGGTCAGCGTACCGCTTGCGGTGGCGGCAAACGAGGCCGGTGCGCTGGAGGCCAGCACGACAGCGGCGACGGTGGCGGCAACGAAGCGGTTTTTCTTGGCGTGGAACATCGAGTCTCTCCTGGTTTGGCTGCCTGGTCCTCGCCCCTCGCTCGGACTTCTTGCTGCAGCTGGTATGACGAGACTTTAAGTTTTTGTTGTTCCACCCAATATCGGGAGCTTCCTGAGGTGACGCGCTTTTGCGTCAGGATTTTCCTGAATGATATAAATGCATCATGTCGTGAGATATTCATCAAGTCTCACGGCGTCGGCTGGCCAGGCAAGCGTGGTGCGGATTTGCGGCAGATCAAATGCGCATGAGGATATGCGCAATGATACTTTGCAGGAACCTTAATTCGCGGGTAAAGTCCATGACCAGAGCAGATTCAACAGCGGTGCCACTTTTCAGATAGAACTGGGCACCGCGAATCTCTCTTCCCGTGTTTCCCCGCCTGGTTTTTCTCTTCGATGGCTTCCCTGCCCTGTCCGGCACCCCGCGCGCATTTTTGATAGCATGCGGGCATGGAACCTGATTACATCCCCGAACTGAACGCATTGTCTGACTCGGTTGAGTCTGCAGGCCTGGGCTTGTCCGCCGTGGTCGCCGGCCTGCGTACCTCGCGCGAAGTCACCAACAAGATCCGCTACCGCGGCGAGATCCGCGAACTCCCCTCGCGGGAAGCCATGCAGAAGCTGTTGCAGCATCTGCAGGCCGCCTTGTTCCCCACGCATTACGGGCACACCGATTTATCCGATGAGACCATCGATTATTTCGTTGGAAGCCAGTTGAATGCTGCGTTGTCCATTCTGCGCGAGCAGGTGCGGCGCAGTCTGTATTTCAGCAGCGATGTGGAAGAGGATGGTCTGCTGCGGGAACGTGCCACGGCCATCACGCGCGACTTCGCGCACCAGTTGCCGGGCGTGCGCGATATCCTGGTCAGCGACATCCAGGCGGCGTATCACGGCGACCCGGCGGCGTCGAGCATTTCGGAGATTTTGCTGTGTTATCCGGGCACCACGGCGATCATCTATCATCGTCTGGCGCACGCCTTGCATCAGCTGGGAGCACCGCTGCTGGCGCGGCTGATTGCCGACATCGCGCATTCGGCCACCGGCATCGACATCCATCCGGCGGCGCAGATCGGGCCGAGTTTCTTCATCGATCACGGCACCGGGGTGGTGATCGGCGAGACCACCATCATTGGCCGCAACGTACGCCTGTACCAGGCCGTGACGCTGGGTGCCAAGCGTTTTCCGCAGGAGCCGGACGGTTCATTGGTCAAGGGGATTGCACGCCATCCCATCGTCGAGGATGACGTGGTGGTCTATGCGGGCGCGACGCTGCTGGGCCGCATCACCATCGGGCGAGGGTCGGTCATTGGCGGCAACGTGTGGCTCACGCACAGCGTGCCGGCGGGCAGCAACATCTCGCAGGCGGAGATGCTGAGCGACTGCCGCCAGCCCTGACCAGCCGCTCGTTCAACCAGCTGCGCCCAGCCAGTGTTGCAGGAGGTACAGCGCACCCAGCACGGACAGGCCAATGACGAAGGCAGCGCCGATGGCACGGCCTTCGGCGGGCAGCAGCGGTTCAGTCGCGAAGTGGCCGAGTTCCTGGTAGATGTGGTGATCGTTCATGGAGGCTCCTGAGTCCGGCAAGGAAGGGATCAGGGCCATGCTAGTCAAGCTGCGTGCTGCTGTGAACGAAGCAATGGGCAGATCGATATCTGTTCACCGCATAAAGCGCGCCCCGCCCTGCTCAGGGCTGACCGGAGAGGGACGCTGGCGGCACGGGTACCGGCTGGCGTCCGCAGGCGATGGCTGCCAGCGCCAGGGCCGAGGCCGCGAGGCTGTAGAGCCACAGGGATGACATCACCGGCAGCAGCAGGCCGGCCAGCATCGGCCCCATGCCTGCGCCGATATCGCGCCAGATCGCACGTCCAGCCAGCGCATGCACACGCTGCGCCGGTGGCGTGCGGGCTGCGACGATGGGGGCCAGCAGCGGCAGTTGCAGGGCGCGCAGGATCACGATCAGCCCGGCGAACAGCCACAGCAATCCCCCGCCGAAACCGACCAGCGCCACGCAGGTGGCCAGTGACAGCGTCACCAGTACCTTGACCGCACCGAAGCGCTCGGCCAGCCATCCGCCCAGAGGGCTCAGGACGATTTCCCCCGCGTAGCGCAGCGCCATCAATACCCCCGCGACCAGTTCGCCATCAGCGCCGAAGGATTGCTTGCTCATGTAGGCCAGGCCGACGATGAAGAGGCCATCCAGGGTGAGTCCTTCGAGGAAGGACCACCAGTCCAGGGCATTGGGCAGTTTCCAGCGGCGTGGCTGGGGCGGTGCGTAGGCGTGCTGAGGCAGGCGGCGTGCGGCCAGCAGGCCCAGCAGTGCGGTGGCCGCCACCAGGGCGAACACCATGCGCGGCCCGATGTGGGGGGCCAGCAGTGCGGCGGCAGGCAGCCAGAGCATGGGACCGATGGCGATGACGCCGCGCGAGCGGCCGGAGCGGCGGGCTGCGCCTTGGGGGTTGGCGGTGGACATGGCCTGGGTGGAGAGGTTGAGTCCGGCGAAGGCCATACCCCACAGCAGGCGCAGTGGCAGCAGGGCCCAGAAGCCGCTGGCGACCGTATAGCCGAGGGCGCAGAGGATGGCGGCGCAGACAGCCAGGGTGCAGGTGGGGCGATCGCCGCGTTGTGCGTAGAAGCTGGCGACCCAGCGATAGCCGGCGATGCGCACCAGCCGGTTGGCCGCGAGCAGCACGCCGGCCTCGGCGAGGCTGACGTGGAACTGGGCGGCGTACATGGGGAGCAGCAGGTAGAGGACGATATCGCAGGGCAAGGCGGCCGAGAGCGACATGGCGGCGTGGCGCGAATCGATATCGGCCTGGCGGTGGTCTGGCGTGGTCATGGAGGCCGATGATGCGCCGCGTGGGGTGGGCTGACAAACGATATTAATTCCGGGCATGCGTGATAATATTTGACGCATGGCCGATCTCACTCTTCCGCTCAATGCCATCCGCGCCTTTCTGGCAGCGGCCCGTCACCAGAGTTTCACGCTTGCGGCGCAGGAGCTCAATGTCACACATGGCGCGGTCAGTCGCCAGATCAAGAACCTGGAAGACTATCTGGGCATGCCCTTGTTCGAGCGGCGTACGCGGCAGGTGTTGCTGACCGAGCGTGGGCGGCAGTTCTTCGAGGAGGCCAGTCCGGCGCTCGATATTCTCGCCAATGCGGCGCGGCGGGTGATGCGGGATGCGCCTACGCGCACGGTGGTCATCAATGTGCGGCCTTCCTTTGCGGTGCGCTGGCTGATTCCGCATCTGTCCGATTTCGTGGAGCGGTATCCGGGGATTGCGCCCCAGGTGGTGACCAGTACGGCGACCGTGGGCAAGGCGGGCTCTTCGTTTGATATCGCGATCCGGCGGGGAGAGACCAATTGGCCTGAGACCCTGAAGGTGCAGCGGTTCATGGAGGATGAGCTGGTGCTGGTGGCTTCTCCTGCGCTGCTGCAATCCATGCCGCTGGAGGACGTGTCGCAGTTGGCGCGGCATACGGTGCTGGTGTCGCGCAGTCGGCGCAATGACTGGGAGGACTGGCGCAAGCTGGCCGGCCTGAAACGCTCACGTTCCCAGGCAATGCTGCATTTCGATCACGTGCATTTTGTACTGCAGGCGGTCATGGATGGGCTGGGGGTGGCCTTGTCGCCTGTATCACTTGCGGATAACGATCTGCGCTCGGGGCGGCTGGTTTGCCCCTTTCCTGATCTGCGCTTGAACCTCGCACCCTACTACCTCGGGATCAGCTTGCAGGCAGGAGCTGAGGCGCAATTGTTTGCCAAATGGCTTGGGGAATATCGCGGGGTTTGATCGGTGGTTGATTTGGTTTTGTGTTGTCTTGTTTTGTCCTGTCTTGGCTGGGTGCTTTTCTGGTTGTTAGGTTTGGCGTAGTCTGCACGGAATTCTGTCCTGCGCTCTAGCTTAATTATTTTCCCTCTCCGGTCGGAAGAACGCGCCGGGAGCGGCCCGGCAGCCGCTCACTTTTCTTGTCTCGCCAAGAAAAGTAAGCAAAAGAAGGCGACCGCAACTCCGCCGCCCTCCTTCGGAGGGTCCCCGCTTCAGTACCCAATAAAACGGGAAAAATAAAGTCGCTTCGCTCCGGTTATTTTTCTGATCCGTTTTATTGGGTACTGAAGCGGCGGCGCAGATGCGGACGACTGAGACGGCTCGCCTTCGGCCTCGCACCCCCTCCTACTCGCCTCCGGCTTTGCCTTGGCGTTCTTTAGCCTTCGATACGTCGCTGCGCGACTACTCAGGACGAACGGACGGAAATTATTTAAACAAAAACCAAAAAAACAAAAAGACAAAGAAACAAAGAAACAAAAAAAAAGAACAAAAAAGGAAAAACCCAAAAACCAGAGCGGGAGTGGAAACGAACAAAAGGTCGATGCCGCAGGCGAGCCAACCCAAAGCCGAAGACGAGTTGGAGACGCGGCGAGGCCGAAGGCGAGCCCGTGGGGGTGTTGTCCCCATAGAGCCAGCCGCCGCAGCGGAGCGAAAAGTGGATCAGAAGGATAGTGGGAGCGAAGCGACTCTATCCTTCCCACTTTTCGCTCTGCTGCGGCGGGGACCCTCCGAAGGAGGGCTGGCTCTTTGGGGTCGCCTTCTTTTGCTTACTTTTCTTGGCGAGACAAGAAAAGTGAGCGGCTGCCGGGCCGCTCCCGGCGCGTCCTTCCGACCGGAGAAAGATAAGAATTAAGCTAGAGCGCAGGAAAGATTTCCGTGCAGACTACCCCATACAAAAAAACCAGAAAAGCACCCAGCCAAGAAAACAAAACCAAAAACCAACTAAGCAAAGAAGAAAACATTCTTAGCCACAAAGAGAACAGAGCGCTCTAATAACGCCAAAGCGAAAAATGCAAAAGGAAACTCTGGCATGTCATTAGAACTCTTCTGGTTTCTCCCTACGTCGGGCGACACACGTTACCTGGGCAAATCCGATTTCGGCCGAGCCCCCACGCTGGACTACATGCGCCAGATAGCGGTGACCAGTGAAGCGCTGGGATACGATGGATTGCTGATCCCGACGGGAGCGTCCTGCCTGGACCCATGGGTAGTGGCGGCCAGCCTGGTCCCGGTGACTCAGCGCATCAAGCTGCTGGTGGCACTGAGGACGTCTCTGGGCGGCCCGGGCCCGTCGGCGAGACAGGCAGCGACGCTGGACCAGGCCCTGAACGGCCGCCTCCTGCTCAACGTGGTGCCCGGAGGAGATGCCACGGAACTGGAAGCCGACGGCGTCTTCCTTAAGCACGACGAACGCTACGAAGCTGCTGACGAATACCTCACCATCTGGCGCAAGCTGCTGCAGGGCGAGACCGTCAACTACGAAGGCAAGCACTTCCGCATCCGCAACGGCCAGCTGTTCCATCCGGCGATACAGCAGCCCTACCCCCCACTGTATTTCGGCGGCTCCTCCCCTGCTGCGCACGACCTCGCCGCCAAGCATGTGGACGCCTACCTGACCTGGGGCGAGCCACCCGCCGCCGTCAAACAGAAGATCGAAGACGTACGCGAACGCGCCGCCAAGCAAGGCCGCACCGTCAGATTCGGCGTGCGTCTGCATGCCATCGTGCGCGAAACCACGGCCGAAGCCTGGGCCGACGCCGAACGCCTCATCAGCAAACTCACCGACGAAGACATTGCCCGCGCCCAGCAGAACTACGCCAAGATGGATTCAGTAGGACAACAAAGAATGGCCGCCCTGCACGGCGGCCGCCGCGACAAACTGGAAATCGCCCCCAACCTGTGGGCCGGCGTGGGACTGGTGCGCGGCGGTGCCGGCACCTCGCTGGTTGGCGATGCGGCCACCGTCGCCGAACGCCTGCAGGAATATGCGGACCTGGGCGTGGACACCTTCGTCCTCTCCGGCTACCCGCACCTGGAAGAAGCGATACGCTTTGCCGAACTGGTCTTCCCCCTGCTGGGCAAGAACGCGGTCACCTTGCGTGACCGTGCCCAAACCGGCGGCGCCTTCGATATCCGCGCCGCCGCATCGGCTTCCTGAACGCAAAAAGCGCCTCAGGAAATCAGCTTGATGTAACCCGCCGCATCAAGAAAACCCTCCGCCGAAAATGGCGCGGCCGGCTTGAGCTTGAAGATCCATTGCTCATACGGCTCACCATTGATGGCGTCAGGCGACTCTACCAGCAGCGAGTTGATGGCGATGACCTCGCCATCAACGGGCGCATGCAAATCCGACGCCGTCTTGTTGGATTCGACGATGCCCGACTCGGCCCCCTTCGCCAACACCTTGCCCACGGCCGGCATATCGACATACACCAGCGGCCCCAACTGCTCCTGGCCGAAATCGGTAATACCGATGGTCAGCGTGCCATCGTCTTCAAGCTTGACCCACTCATGGGTCTCGGCATAGACCAGATGATCCGGAATGTGCATCACTGTCTCCTCATGGAAATAATTTACTTGGCCTCAGCCTGGCTGCCATCGGCAAACACCGGCTCGCCCAGATTGAGCATCAAGCGATTGGCCCAGGCAAAGATGGCCACCGAGTGAATCAGGTCCAGCACTTCCAGTTCACTCAAGCCCACGTCATAGAGGGCCTTGATCTGCGCCGCCCCGATCTCGCCCGGCGTCTCGGTCAGCTCGGCCGAGAACTTGGCAATGGCCTGCTCGCGCGCATCCACACCGGCACCGTAAGGCGTATCGAACACCTGGCGCACCGTATCGTTACGCTTGGCCAGCTGCTCGAAACGCTGCGCATGAACGGAAGCGCAATACACGCAGCCATTGATGCGCGAAACCACCAGCGAACCCAATTCGCGCTCCGCACGCGAGAGCCCACCCGGCGCATACATGATGGCGTTGAAGGCCGCCGAACGCTGGCGCAGGATATCGGGCTGGTGCGCCAGGAACAGGTAGTAGTCCGACGTCTTGGCCTTGGGATGGCTTTCTTCCAGCACCTTGACCTGGTCTTCGCTGGCCGCGTCCAGCTGGATCACGTCCAGCCAGGCATCCCATTCCAGGGACTCATTGGTAAAACCGTTGGCCTTGATGATCTCGCTCATGCCGATTCTCCTTGTTGGACCGCCGCAGCACGCATGGCCTTCAGACCCGCGACCACGCGCAATTGATAGGACACGAAAGCGATCAGCTGCGACAGTGCCACCACCGCCGGCGTGCTGATGCCCGCGGCCGGCAGCTTTTCGATCGCAGCCTTGTCGCCTTCCACCGGGCGCTGCGTCAGCGCGCGCGTGAAGACCAGCATGGCGCGCAGACGACCCTCCGGTAATTGCTCGGGCTCACCGCTGTCAGCCGCCGCCAGTTGCGCAGCATCGGCCGGTACCGCTTCTGCACGCGCGCGGTAATGCGCGGCCAGATCGGATGCGCCAGCCAGGCGGCAAGCGTAGAGCGCCACCAGCAGGCGCTCATCCAGGCCGATGCCTTCCAGGGCCGGGTCGAACAGCGTGTCATAGCTGCCCTGCGAAGCCACGGCCACCTTGTCGCGCTGATGGCGCAGGCCGTGCAGGGGGCTGCCAGCGGCCAGGCCGGCCAGCTGGTCGATGACATCCTTGCTGATGTCGTAGACGGGGGTACTCATGCGTTTTCCTTTGTGGATGAATGCCTGGCCAGCGCGTCGCGCAGGAAGTGCTGCGCCTGCTGCCAGGCGTCGAGATCGGCGCGGGCATTGGCGGCGGGTTCGCCGCCACCGGTACTGATGCGCCCCGACACCGGATGCGCATACGTGGTCTGCGTGGTCGGGACGAAGGGGAACAGGATCGAATGGCCGGCATGCGCATAGTTGCGCCATACCACCGGCCACGGGTGCGACACTTCCGCCAGCTTGTCCTTGACCATCGCGCAATACAGGCTGGAAGGCCAGGAGCCGTCATCGGTGGCCGACAGCAACAGCACCGGTCCGGCGATCTTCTCCACCGGAATACGGGCGCGCGCCACCGCTTCCTCGTCCTGCAAGGCAGTCAGCATGGCCAGTTCATGGCGATGCGGTGCCGGGCCTTCGTCAAACGGTACCCAGCTGGCGCTGCGGTTGTCCTGCCATTGATGCGGCAAGGGCTGGCCGCGCAGCAGCCAGGTCGGGCCTTCGCGGCCCACGGCAGGATCGGCCGCATTCTGGCCGCTGTGTACCAGCGCACTGGGCACATAGGCCAGCACCGCCGACACCTTCTGCGGAAAGGTCGCCCCCAGCAGCAGCACCAGCTCGCCACCGCGCGACTGGCCACTGATGGCGACGAAATCGTGCAGCGGCTTTACCTCGGCACGCAGCCAGTCCAGTCCGCGCTCGAAATACTCCAGCGGTGTATTGGAAATGTAATCCGACAGGCCCGGCGCCTTGAAATACGCCAGCGCAAACGCGGCCACCCCGCGCGAGGCAAACAGCGCCGCACGCGGTTCGTTGATGCCGCCACCGGAACCATTGAGGATCATCACCGCCGGATGCGGTCCCGGCGTGGCCGGCAGGAACAGCGTACCGACCAGCCCCTCTTCCCGCACCTCGCGCCGGGTCACCCCGGCAGCGGCCAGCCGCTGTACCAGTTCGGTACTGGCCGGCGCGCACGGGGCCAGGCCCGGCTGGTCCAGTGAGGAAACGGTCAGCGTAGTCACCAGCGGTGCCATGACATCGGCGTGGAAGTTGTCGCGGCGGCCGGCTTGCACCGGCTTCTGCGACCACAGCAAACCCATGGGATCGATGCCGTAGTAATCGCCATCGATGGCCGGATTCATGCTCACGTCGACGTGGCCATAGGCATCGGCGATGTAGCACGCCGTACTGCGCCACTCCGCGCCGTTGCGCAGGGTGGAGGAAGAGATCCGCACCGGCTCGCCCGGATGCGCACCCCGCACGATGATGCGGCGGGGTACGTCGATCAGGTCGTCAGCCGGGCTGACCTCGATGGAGAAGTTGGGCATGTCCTTACTTCTTGTCCTGGGTCACCATCATGGCCGTCGTGCGGTCGCTGCTGATCGGAGTGACCTTCAGGCCCTTCTTGGCAGCCCAGATGTTCTGGTAGTGGTACAGCGGGATCACGCCCACGTCATCCGAGACGGTCTTGGCAGCGCCGCGCAGGATGGCTTCGCGCTTGGCCGCATCGAATTCAGCGGTCGAATCGGCCAGGGCCTTGTCCACGGCCGGGCTGCTGTAGTGGTTCCAGTTGGAGGCGCCGATGCCCTTCTTGGGATCGACCGTGCCCAGCACGTTGACCAGCGCATAGCTGGCTTCACCCGTGCCATTACCCCACGCCAGCACCGAGACGGCGAACTCGTTCTTGTTGGCACGCGAGGAATAGGAGGCCCACGGCAGCACTTCGACCTGGGTCTTGATGCCGATGCGGGTCCAGAACTGCGCCACGGCTTGCAGGGTTTCCGGTGCTTGCGGATAGCGATCGTTGGGCACGTGGATGGTCAGCTTGAAACCTTCCGGAAAACCGGCTTCGGCCAGCAGCTTCTTGGCTTGAGCAGCGTCGAAGGGAATGTTCTTGATCTCGGGGTTGTAGCCGAAGGTATCGGCCGGCATCCACTGGTTGGCTTCGGTGGCCGCACCCTGCAGGATGCGGTCGATCAGGGCCTTGCGGTTGATGGCCAGCGACATGGCGCGGCGCACGCGCACGTCCAGCAGCGGATTCTTCTCCAACTGCTTGCCGTTGTTGTCGGTGATGAAGGGGCTGGGGCCTTCATGGAAACTCGGCTGGATCAGCAGCACGCGCAGGCCGTTGTAGGGGTAGACCTTGACGTTGGGCGACTGCTTCAGCTTGGCCAGGTCGGACACCGACACCTTGTCGATCACGTCGACGTCGCCCGACAGCAGTGCGGCAGTACGGGCCGCGCCATTGTTGATGTAGCGGTAGTTGACCTTTTCCCACACGGCCTTGCCGTTCCAGTAGTCATCGTTACGCTGCATCACCACGCGGTCGCCCGGGGTGTAGGAGACGAACTTGTAGGGACCGGTACCGACCACGGCCGCACCGCTGTTGTAGTTCTCGGTGGTGGACTTTTCGCCCACGTGCTTGCTGACGATGTGCACCGAGGCCAGGTTCAGCGGCAGGTCCGGGTTGGGGATGTTGGTCTTGATGACCAGGGTCAGCGGATCCTTGGCGGTGACCGATTCCACCGTGCGCAAGTAGCCGGCGAAGGTGGCCACGCTGCCCGGTACGGCACGGGCGCGCTGGTAGGAGAAGATCACATCGTCAGCGGTGAAGGGCTTGCCGTCCTGCCACTTGACGTTGGGGCGCAGCTTGAATTCCCAGGTCTTGGGGTCGATGTTCTTCCAGCTCACGGCCAGGCCGGGGACCAGCTTGTTGTAATCGTTCTGGACCAGCAGGTCCCAGAAATGCAGGTCCACCGAACGGTCGCCGGCGTGGTTGTTCAGTTGCGGATCCAGCGACGAAAGCGGATCGGCAAAGGCGATGTTGAGGTTCTGCGCATGCGCGGCATCGGCAGCGGCAGCCAGCGCGGCACCGGTCAGGGCGACGGCCAGCAGGCGGGTCAGGAGAGTTTTCTTCATGGTCGGGTTCCTCTGTGGTCAGGGTGGAAGCACTGCGGGGGTGCCAAGTTCTTGACTGCTCGGTTCTTCGTTTCTGTCGTTTCTATCGTTTCATATCATCTCAGCGGCCATCATTGAGATGGCAGGCACTCAGGTGCCCCGGTGCGATCTCGCGCAACAAGGGCTGCTCTTCACGGCAGCGCTGCGTGGCATGCGGGCAGCGCGGGTTGAAGTGGCAGCCGGTCGGCGGGTTCAGCGGACTGGGGATCTCGCCCTTGATGGCGGTGAATTCCTTCTTGCGCGCGCCCATGCGGGGCACCTCGGCCAGCAGCGCCTGCGTATAGGGGTGATTGGGCTGGCCGAACAATTCGCCCACCGGCGCACTCTCCACCACCCGGCCCAGGTACATGATGACCACGCGGTCCGACACGTGCTCCACCACGCCCAGGTCATGGCTGATGAAAAGATAGGTCAGGCCCAGTTGCTCGCGCAGATCCATGAAGAGATTGAGGATCTGCGCCTGGATCGACACATCCAGCGCCGCCACGGCCTCGTCGCACACCAGCATCTGCGGCTGCACCGCGAGCGCGCGCGCAATGCCGATGCGCTGGCGCTGGCCGCCGGAGAACTGGTGCGGATAACGGTCGCGCAGGGCCGGATCAAGACCGGCGCGCAGCAACTGCTGGCAGACATAGGCATCGAGGTCGCCCTCGACCTTTCCGTTCACTTGCGCCGCTTCGCCCACGATCTGATCAATGCGCAAACGCGGATTCAGGCTGGCATAGGGATTCTGGAAAATCATTTGCACCTGCAGCCGGGCCTCGGCTTCTTCCTTGCTGCTGAGGCTGGCGCGGTCGCGGCCGTTGACCAGCACCTGGCCATCGGAAGGATCGAGCAGGCCGCAGGCCACCCGGCCCAGCGTGGACTTGCCGCAGCCGGATTCACCGACCAGCCCCACCACTTCACCCGGCAAGACCTTCAGGTCCACCTGGTCCAGCGCATGGGTGACGGCCGGCGGGCGGCTCCAGCCGCGCGCCTGCAACTGGCGTTCCAGCCAGCCCTGGCGGCGCTCGCCGAAGCGACGGCTGACGGCACGGGTTTCGATCAGGGGAATGACGGCCTTATCCATGGTGCTCGTTGCTCTGTGTGCTCGGGGTCGGGTGATAGCAGCGCACCCGGTGCGCCGGCAGCGGTTCGCTGATCGCCGGGGCCACCAGGCACTGCTGGGAAAGGCGCTCGCAGCGTGCAGCAAAGGCGCAGGTCGGCGGCAAGTGCAGCAAGTTGGGCGTCATCCCGGGAATCTGGCGCAGCCGTGCACCGCGCCGGTTGTTGCTGGGCAGGCTGCCGATCAGGCCTTGCGTGTAGGGGTGCAGCGGCGCATCGAGCACCGCATCCACACTGCCCTGCTCGACGATGCGCCCGGCATACATCACCGCCACTTCATCGGCCAGTCCGGCCACCACCGACAGATCGTGCGTGATCCAGATCAGCGCCGTACCATGCTGGCGCGCCAGCTTCTGCACTTCCGACAGGATCTGCGCCTGGATGGTCACATCCAGTGCCGTGGTCGGTTCATCGGCGATGATGAGGTCGGGCTTGTGCAGCATCGCGATGGCAATGGCCACGCGCTGGCGCATGCCGCCCGAGAGTTGATGCGGATAGGCCTGCAGCCGCTCTTCCGGACTGGCGATCCCCATCATGCCCAGCGTATCGCGCGCCAGTTCGCGCGCCTGCTGGCGGCTGAGCTTGCTGTGCGCCAGCACGGCATCGACCATCTGCGCTTCCACCTTCAGGACCGGGTTCAGGGTCATCATCGGGTCCTGGAAGATCATGGCGATGCGGTTGCCCTGCAGTTCGCGCAAGGAGGTCTTGTCCATGCTGACCAGGTCGCGGCCCTGGAACAGGATCTCGCCACCGACGATGCGGCCCGGCGCATCGACCATGCCGAGGATGGAAAATCCGGTCACGCTCTTGCCCGATCCAGATTCGCCCACGAGACCCAGAATGCGGCCACGGCCGACCGACAGCGAGACGTCATCGACCGCCGGCAGCACGCCTTCGGGCGTGAAGAAATGCGTGCGCAGGTTGCGCACTTCAAGTGTGAGCGCGCTCATTTCTGCCACCGTGGATTGAGGATGTCGCGCAGGCGGTCGCCGACCAGGTTGATGGCTACGATCACCACCAGCAGCGTGATGCCGGGATAGAAGCTGATCCAGTATTCGCCCGAGAGCATGTATTGGTAACCATTGGAGATGAGCAGGCCCAGCGAGGGTTCGGTAATCGGCACACCCAGGCCGAGGAAGGACAGCGTCGCTTCCAGGGTGATGGCGCGTGCCACCTGCAGGGTACCGATGACGATCAGCGGCGGCAGGCAGTTGGGCAGGATGTGGCGCACCATGATGCGCCAGGACGACAGGTTCAGGCCTCTTGCGGCTTCCACGTATTCCTTGCGCCGTTCCACCAGCGCCTGGCCGCGCGCAGTGCGCGCGTAATACGCCCACTCCAGTACCACCAGCGTGGCCATCACGTTGAAGATGCCCTTGCCCACGTATGCCAGGATCAGCATCGCCACCAGGATCGAGGGGAAGGACAGCACCAGGTCGGCAAAGCGCATGAGCAGCGTATCGACCTTGCCGCCCGCATACGCGGCCAGCAAGCCGATGAGCGTGCCGATCACGCCCGCGATCAGGGCCGAGCCGACACCGATGCCCACGCTGATGCGCAGGCCGTAAAGAATGGCCGAGACCAGGTCGCGGCCCTGGCCATCGGTGCCGAGCCAATACGTAAAGGTGCCGGCGCCATTGGGCGTACCCGGATGCAGGCGCGCATCGAGCACATCCAGCTGCATCAGGTCATAGGGATTCTGCGGCGTGATCCAGGGTGCAGCAATGGCAGCGACGATGAGCAGCAGCACGATCACCAGCCCCAGCATGGCCGAACGCGAGGCCACGAAGTGGCGCATCACGCGCCGCCACGGAGACTCGCGGCGCGGAGCCTGGAAGGCCGACAGTTCGGCTACGCGGGCGCGCACCTGTTCTTGCGTCATGGTCACTTCGGTCTGCGGCGCGCTCATGCCCGGGCCTCCACCCGCACGCGCGGATCCAGCAATTTGTAGAGCACATCCACCACCAGGTTGATGGTGACGAACATGCAGACGATCACCATCAGGTAAGCCACGATGACCGGACGATCCAATGCATTGATGCTGTCCAGGATCAGCTTGCCCGCGCCCGGCCAGGCAAAGATGCTTTCTGTTACGACCGCAAAGGCAATGGTGGAGCCGAACTCCAGCCCGACCACGGTGACCAGCGGAATGAGCGTATTGCGCAGCACGTACATCAGTACCACGCGTGCCGGCGACAAGCCCTTGGCACGCGCAAACTTCACGTAGTCCATCGGCAGTACCTCACGCACATTGGCGCGGGTGAGGCGAATCACCAGCGAGATCTTGAACAGCGAGAGATTGATGGCCGGAAGGATCATGTGCCGCCAGCCATCGGCGGTGAGCCACGACCATTGCACGCCGAACAGTTCGGCGGTCTGCCCGCGTCCGCCCGAAGGCAGCCAGCCCAGCGTGACCGAGAAGGCCATGATCAGCATCAGGCCGATCCAGAAGGTCGGGAGCGAGAAACCGAAAATGCTGGTGGTCATCACCAGGCGCGAGAACGGATGATCCGGCTTCATGCCTGCGAACAGCCCCAGCGGCACGCCCACGACCAGGGCCAGCAGCAATGCGGCCACGGCCAGTTCCAGCGTGGCCGGCAGGCGCTGGAAGATCAGCAGGATGGCCGGGGTGTTGTAGACGAAACTGTTGCCCAGGTTGCCGTGCAGCGCGCCATTGAGGAAGGCCAGGTACTGGCGCCACACCGGCTGGTCCAGTCCCAGTTCCTTGATGATGCGCAGGCGGTCCACCTGGTCCACGTCCTGGCCGATCAGAATATCGACCGGGTTGCCGATCATGTGCAGGCCGAAGAAGACGATCACCGTCATCAACAGCACCATCATCAGCGCCTGCAGCACGCTCTTTGCGATGGCCCCACTCATGCGGGCAGCTCCCACGGGGATTCGGTCCACTCGTCGCCTTCCAGTTCCGGTTCTTCATAGGCCTGGATGTTGCGGTAGTGGTAGTCGATGTCCTCGCTGTACATCAGCGCGGCAATGCCCTGCGCCAGGCGGTAGGCTCCATCACTGATGGCCGGGATGTCGCCGGAGACCGTGCCATGGCTGGCAGCGGCCGGATAGCAGAAGCAGTGCACACGCTCCAGCCCCGGCAGGCTGCCCGGCGTCTTCTGCTGGAACTCGAACACCGGACCCAGGTAGGGCGAGTCGGCCAGCTCCTGGTCTTCCTCACCGGCAGGCGGGGTGTAACGGTCGCTCCAGTTGAGGACGTGCGGGGCGATGTCCTTGAACTCGCTGCGCAGGCTCCAGTCGATCTTGAAACCGGTGGAGAAGAACAGGAAATCCAGTTCCAGCGGACCACGGTTGGTCTGCAGCAGCAGCGCCCCATCCGGCTTGACCTCAACGGATTGAATCGCCGTGCCCAGCAGGAAGCGGGCATTGGCAAAACGCGAGACGCGGCGGGTGCTGCCCGAAGGCGGCGGCACCTGCTGCACGTTGACGTAATGGCGGATGCGCCATTTCCAGGCATCGGGCAGATGCAGATGGCCGTTGACCAGGCCCGGATTGCCCGCGCCCTTGCCCTTGTTGATGCGCGGCAGTTCCTTGCGGCGGATCAGCAGGTCGACCCGCGCCGCGCCCTCTTCCAGCGCCGTGGCGGCGCTGTCCATGGCCGACGAACCACCGCCAACCACGCCCACGCGCTTGCCCTTCAGGCTGGCATAGTCGTAGACGTCCGAGGAATGCGCCCAGCGTTCGCGCGGCAGCTGCGCGGCCAGCGGCGGTACGCTGGCGCCCCCCAGGCCATCGCGGCCGGTGGCCACCACCACGCGGCGCGCCAGCACGGTCGAGGTACCGGCAGGCGATTGCAGCTGTAGCGCCACGATGCCGTCGGCGCGCGGCTGCACGGCCAGCACGCGGTGTTCGTTGCGGATATCGAGCTGCATGACGCGGCGGAACCAGCGCAGGTAATCCATCCATTGCAGGCGCGGGATCTTGTCCAGCGCTTCCCACGCCTCCAGCCCGAACTGGGCCTCGAACCAGGCGCGGAAGGTCAGCGCCGGGAAGCCCAGCGCCGGGCCGGTCAGGGTCTTGGGGGAACGCAGGGTTTCCATGCGAGCAGTGGTGGCCCAGGGGCCTTCGAAGTCCTTGGGCGACTGGTCATAGATCACATTGGGAATGCCCAGGTGCGACAGCGCCACCGAAGCGGCCATGCCGGCCTGGCCGCCACCGATGATGGCCACGTCGATCACCGGCACGCCGTCGCGCAGGGTGGCCGGGGTCCAGGACTTGCCGGGCAGCGCCAGCCATTGCAGGTCCTGGCGTACGCGCGCCTCCAGGGCGGCCAGTCCTTGCGGGGGAGCAACGGAGATCAGAGTCGGTTCGGTGTCGTGCATAGCGCCTCGTCAAAAGCATGAAGAGACGTCGCCGGCACAGGCCAGCGATCGTCTCGATTCGGGTTTTGTGATGCAACGCCCTTCCCGGTTGACGCTGCTTGCTTGGGTTTTACTACGGTACTGCGTGCTGCGAAATCATTTACAACAATTCGTCATGCAGGCTGGCATCGCGCTTGACGAAGCCCTGCAAGGTGCTGCGGGCGGCCATCTCCACGGCATCGATCAGGCGTTGCGTGACGCCCTCGACCGGCTTGCCATAGGGCGTGACCACGCCAAAGTAAAACGGAATCTCCACCGCCAGGCGCTTGACCACCATGCCCTCGATGGGCATGCCGTAGGCCGTGGCCGGTTCCACCAGCGCCACCCCCAGCCCGGCGCGGGCAGCCATGATGGCGTTGAAGGAGGTGTTGGTATCGATGGCGACGTCGAGCTGGCTGTCCTCGCCCAGCGCCAGTTCCACGCGCTGGCGCAGGCGATAGCGGTTGGACATGGTGATCACGCGCTGGCCGCGCAGCGCGGCGCGGGTGAGCTTGTCCTTGCCCGCCAGCGGATGGTCGGCGCGCACTACCGCCACGCAAGGCGCTTCGCCGATCCAGTGCAGGTCCAGCCCGCGATGGGCCACCGGTAACGAGGTCAGCCCCAGGCTGACGGTACGATGCAGGACCGCATGCACGACCTGCTCGGCTGACGCGCTGCGCAGGTGGACGTGTTCGGGGAAGGCGCGCTCCTTGTCGGCGGCCAGCAATTGCAGGGCCGCCGGGGCGATGGTGGAGGCCAGCGCGGGGGTGGCGACCAGATGGACCGGATGGACTTCTTCACGGGCGATTTCCTGCGCCCGTTCGCGGATGCTGCGCAGGCCCACCAGTGAGCGCTCCACTTCCTCATAGAGCAGGAAGGCCTTGGCCGTGGGCGTGACGCGCGGACCGTTGCGGTCGAACAGGGCGTAGCCCAGCTCGGCCTCCAGTTCGCCGATGGCCTTGCTGACGGCGGGCTGCGAACGGCCCAGGCTGCGGCCGGCACCGGTCACGCTCCCCAGGGTCATTACGGCCGCAAATGCCTCCAGCTGATTCAGATCCATCGAAATCGCATTCCTTGATCAAGGTCCTTGCATATGATTTTCGAATTATAGGTTTGCTTGTATTCTATTTCAGTATAATAATTTTGTATAAGCAAATGCAGGAGGTGGCATGTGACCGGGAATCCCGCTGCCCTCCTGCCTTGCGGCCTGGCCAAATGGAATGCCTGCGGGCAATTTTCGAATTTCGTATATACAAATAAGCGCAAAGTCGTTTTCCAAATAACGGCTGCGGCGTTACTGTATGACCAGGCCCCTGGCCACCCTGCTCAACTGGAACCCTCTGGACTCTCCGGAACACCGTCATGAACGCCCCTGCTCCCTGTCGCCCGCCGGCCGATCTTCGCTTCCCCATCTACTTGGACTACGGCGCTACCACGCCGGTCGATCCGCACGTGGCGCGTGTCATGTGCGACTTCCTCACCGAAAAATTCGGCAATGCGGCCAGCAGCTCCCATCCCTTTGGCTGGGAAGCGCGGCGCGCGGTGGACAAGGCGCGTGCCCAGGTGGCCGGCCTGGTCGGTGCCCGTCCCGATGAAATCATCTGGACCTCGGGCGCGACCGAATCCAACAACCTGGCCCTGAAAGGCTGTGCCCACGCGCTGCGCGCCCAGGGGCGCGGCAAGCACCTCATCACGGTGGCCACCGAGCACAAGGCCGTGCTGGACACCATGCATACGCTGGAAAAGTCCGGCTTCGAGGTCACCTACCTGCAGCCCGGTGCCGATGGCCTCATCACGCCGGCCCAGTTCCGTGCGGCGTTGCGGCCGGACACGCTGCTGGCCTCGGTGATGTATGTCAACAACGAGATCGGCGTGATACAGCCCATTGCCGAGCTGGGTAAAGTGTGTGCCGAGCACGGTGTGGTCTTTCACGTCGATGCGGTACAGGCAGCCGGCAAGATCGCCATCGACCTGCAGCAGCTGAAGGTGGACCTGATGTCCTTCTCGGCGCACAAGGTCTATGGCCCCAAGGGCGTAGGCGCGCTGTATGTCCGCCACAATCCGGCCCTGAAGCTGGAAGCCCAGATCGACGGCGGCGGCCATGAGAACGGCATGCGCTCCGGTACCCTGGCCACGCACCAGATCGTGGGCATGGGCGAAGCCTTTGCACTGGCCGGTGACTTGCTGGAAGAAGAAGGACGCCGCATCCGCGCCCTGCGTGACCGCCTCTGGTCCGGCCTGGCCGACCTGCCGGGCGTGCAGTTGAATGGCAGCGCCGAGGCGCGCGTGCCGCACAACCTCAACGTGAGCTTCCCGCCCACACGCTACGGCACGCTGGGCAGCCAGTTGCTGGGCATCGCGGTGTCGGCCGGTTCGGCCTGTAATTCGGCGGCTGCGGCGCCCTCCTTCGTGCTGCTGGCCATCGGTCGTTCGCCCGACGTGGCACGCAATGCCGTGCGTTTTTCGCTGGGGCGCGGCACGACCGAGGCCGAGATCGATTACGTCGTGGCCACCGTGCGGCAGGTGCTGGCGCATGAGGTCGAGGCGGAACTGCTGGCGGCGCATTAAGACGGATGGAGCGGCGAGCTTAGTTTTCAGACAAGATGCGCGCCGTCTCCATCATTCCCGCTTGTTAGGTTTCAACTAGCTTTTTCTCTCATAAGCTAAGAACTTTTTATAAGTTCTCACGTGGGTCACGCCCGGTTAGACTCGGGGCCGTTTCCTTAGAACTGACCAACGTGATTCGCATCGAGCAACTCCACAAGACTTACCGTGCCGGCCAGCGCGACATCATCGCGCTGCAGGACATCAACCTGGATATCGCCCAGGGAGAGATCTTCGGCATCATCGGCCGCTCCGGCGCCGGCAAGAGTACCCTGATCCGCACCCTCAACGTCCTCGAACGCCCCGACAGCGGGCGCGTCATCATCGACGGCGAAGACATCACCGGCCTGGGCCATGAAGCCCTGCTGGGCCTGCGCCAGCGCGTGGGGATGATCTTCCAGCATTTCAATTTGCTCAATGCCAAGACGGTGGCACAGAACATCGACTGGCCCCTCAAGATTGCCGGCCGCTATACGCGCGAGCAGCGCGCCGCGCGCGTGACTGAACTGCTGGAGCTGGTGGGGCTGGACGCGCACCGCGACCAGTATCCGGCGCAATTGTCCGGTGGCCAGAAACAGCGCGTGGGCATCGCCCGCGCGCTGGCCAATTCGCCGCGCCTGCTGCTGTGCGACGAAGCGACCTCGGCGCTGGATCCCGAGACTACCCAGTCCATCCTGCGCCTGCTGCTGGATATCAACCGCAAGCTCGGCCTGACCATCGTGCTGATCACGCACGAGATGGAAGTCATCCGCAGCATCTGCGACCGTGTCGCCGTGCTGGACCAGGGCGCGCTGGCCGAACAGGGCCGCGTGGTCGACATCTTCCTGCGTCCGCAGCACGCCGTGACGCGTTCGCTGCTGGCCGAAAGCCACGCCTGGGATGCCAGCGACACGCTCTACCAGCGCCGCCCCGATGGCGCGCTGGTGCGTCTGACCTATGCCGGTGAAGTGGCGGCACAACCCATCCTGTCGCAACTGACGGCGGCAACCACCGCGCTGGCCACCATCGTGCGCGGCACCGTCTCGCGCATCAAGGACACGCCCTATGGACAATTGCTGGTGGAATTCTCGGGCGGTGATGAGGCTGTCGGAGAAGTCCTGGCGCGCTTGCGCGATTCCGGTATCGATCATGAGGTGCTGGCATGAGCGCGCTGTCTTCCCTGTCTGCCCTGGTGGGCCAGATCGACCTGTCGGTCATCGACTGGAGCGAGGTCGGCGACGCCACCGTGGAAACCCTGGCCATGACCGGCGGCTCGCTGTTCTTCACGGTCTTGCTGGGACTGCCGCTGGGCATCCTGCTGTTCCTGACCAACCGCGGCCAGTTGCTGGAACAACGTGGGCTGTACTGGGTGCTGTCGCTGGTGGTCAACGTGCTGCGCTCGGTACCCTTCCTGATTTTGCTGATCCTGCTGATCCCCTTCACGCTGTGGCTGGTCGGAACCTCGCTGGGCGTGACCGGCGCCATTCCGCCGCTGGTGATCGGTACGGCCCCCTTCTTTGCCCGCCTGACAGAAAGCGTGCTGCGCGAAATCGACCGCGGCATTCTCGAAGCCTGTACCGCCATGGGGGCACGGCGTCGCCAGATCATTTTTGGCGCGCTCTTGCCCGAAGCCCTGCCGGGCCTGCTGGCGGCGGTGACCATCACCGCGATCACCCTGATGTCGTATGCCGCGATGTCGGGCGTGATCGGTGGCGGCGGCCTGGGCGACCTGGCCATTCGCTATGGCTACCAGCGCTTCCAGACCGAAGTGATGGTGGTCACGGTGGCCATCTTGGTAGTGCTGGTGCAGTTGCTGCAGTTCTTTGGCGACCGCCTGGTGCTGCGCTTCACCCGCAAGTAAGGCAGCAAGAAACGGCAGTCCATGTTTTTCCGGGTGCGCTCCCCACGAGGGAAGCTCCCACACCACGTCAACCGACGTTCAATCGATAGTCATTACAAAAGAATGGAGAGAACCATGATCCGCAAACTGATCCCTCAACTGGTGGCCGGTGCCGCCCTGGCCTTCAGCGTGGGCGCCCACGCCGCCGACAAGCTGGTGATTGCCGCCACACCCGTGCCGCATGCCGAGATCCTGGAACACATCAAGCCGGCCCTGGCCAAGGAAGGCATTGAACTGCAGGTCAAGGTCTTCACCGATTACATCCAGCCAGCCGCACAGACCAACGAGAAGCAGGTCGATGGCAACTTCTTCCTGCACCAGCCCTACCTGGACCAGTTCAAGAAGAGCCACAAGAACGACATCGAAGTGCCGGTAGCCAAGGTCCACGTCGAGCCCTTCGCCGCCTACTCGCAGAAGTTCAAGAAGGTCGCCGACATTCCTGACGGTGCCACCATCGCCATCCCCAATGATCCGTCCAACTCGGGCCGTGCCCTGCTGCTGCTGGCCCGCAATGGCCTGATCAAGCTCAAGGACAGCTCCAACATTTCCTCGACCCAGAAGGACATCGTGGAAAACCCCAAGAAGCTGAAGTTCCGCGCCCTGGAAGCGGCTACCCTGCCGCGCGTGCTGAACCAGGTCGACGTCGCCCTGATCAACACCAACTATGCGCTGGAAGCCAAGCTGAACCCGGTCAAGGATTCGCTGTTCATCGAAGATGCGAACTCGCCCTATGCCAACCTGCTGGTGGCGCGTGAAGACAACAAGGACAGCGCCGCCATCAAGAAGCTGGCCGCCGCCTTGAATACCCCGGACGTGAAGAAGTTCATCGAAGAGAAGTACAAGGGCGCAGTCGTTCCGGCCTTCTGATGCACTCGGGCAGACTGCACCGTCTCCCTGTCACACCGCCGGTGTGTCCCGCAGAGCCGGGAGCACCGCAGAAGCGTGCATAGCGGCAGGCCGGTGTGTTTTACTGCAAGCCACGGAGTGATCCGTGGCTTTTTTTCGTCCAACCATCCCGAATTATCGAGCAGCGGGACAAGCGCAAACTTGGTGAACCCCCGCCCCAAGATCGCCCCTCCCCGCCCCGCCATCAGCCAGTCCCAATCGGCATGACGCCATGCCGGATCAGCATCGCCCGCATCGATGCGGCCAGCGTGCACGCTCAACCAACTTCAGTTGCTCAGTAGCCGCACGCCTGCTGGCATGGTCATTGCAAACCCGCCCGGCACGATACAGTCCATTCAACGAAAGGGATCACATGAAATTTGCCAAACCGGTGCTCGCCGTCTCGCTGGCCCTGCTGGGCCTGTCCACCCAAGTCGCGCAGGCGGATGCACTGGCCGATATCCAGAAGGCGGGCACGGTGCGCATCGCCGTGCCGCAGGACTTCGCCCCCTTCGGTTCGGTGACCTCCGACCTGCAGCTGCAAGGGCTGGATATCGACGTAGCCAAGCTGATCGCGCAGAAGATGGGCGTCAAGGTGCAGCTGGTGCCGGTGGCCAGCGCCAACCGCATCGCCTACCTGCAGACGCACAAGGCGGATCTGGTCATCTCCACCCTCGGCAAGAACGCCGAGCGCGAAAAGGTGATCGATTTCTCGCAATCCTATGCGCCCTACAACAACAGCGTCTTTGGGGTGGCCTCGGTACAGGTAAGCGGTCCGGCCGATCTGGCAGGCAAGACCGTGGGCGTGGCACGTGGCACCTTCCAGGATCTGCAGCTCACCGATACCGCCCCGAAGAGCGCCACCATCAAACGCTACGAGGACAACAATGCCATGATCTCGGCCTATGTCTCCGGCCAGGTGCAACTGGTCGGCACGGGCGATTTCGTCGCCTATGCACTGGCGGAGAAGGCACCGGGCAACAAGCCCGTGCTCAAGTACATCATCAATGAATCGAGCTGCAGCGTCGGACTCAACAAGGGCGAAGCCGCCCTGCTCGGCAAGGTCAATGAGGTCCTCACGGCAGCCAAGAAAAGCGGCGAACTCAATGCCATCGTGCAGAAATGGCTGAACGTCCCCTTGCCCGCCAAAATGGCCACTACCTTCCAGTAAGCAAAACGGCCCGCACTTCGATGCGGGCCGTTCACTGAGGGATGACTGCTTACTGGTAAGTGGTCGCCATCTTCTCCGGCAGCGGCACGTTGAGCCACTTCTTGACGATGCCGTTGAGCTCCCCGCTCTTCTTGGAGGCGGTCAACGCTTCGTTGACCTTGGCCATGAGCGCCGGCTCTCCCTTGTTCATGCCCACATAGCAGGTCGAGACATTGATGATGTACTTCAGCAGCGGCTTGTTGTTGGGGGTCTTCTCCGCCAGCGCATAGGCCACGAAGTCGCCCGTACCAACGATCTGCACCTGGCCCGAGACATAGGCCGAGATCAGCCCGTTGTTGTCTTCATAGCGCTTGATGACCGTGCTCTTGGGCACGCTGTCGGTCAGCATCAGGTCCTCGAAGGTGGAGCGGGCGACCCCGACAGTCTGGTTGGCCAGGTCGGCCGGGCCGGCAACCTTGATCGCGGCCACGCCGAAGACGCTGTTGTTGTAGGGCGCATAGCCCTGCGAGAAATCGATCACCTTTTCGCGCTCGGCATTCTTGCCCAGCGTGGAAATGATGAGATCGATCTTGTGCGTCTGCAGGAAAGCCATGCGGCTGGAGATCGGTACCGGCACCAGCTCGGCCTTCACGCCCAGCCCCTTGGCCACCAGCTTGGCCACATCGATGTCCAGGCCCTGCAGCTGCAGGTCGGACGTGACCGAGCCATAGGGCGCAAAGTCCTGCGGCACACCGATCTTGACCACACCGGCTTTCTGGATGTCAGCCAGGTTGTCGGCACAGGCGGTACCGGTGAGGGTGGCCAGAGCGGCCAGGGCGAGGATGGTCTTGACGAACTTCATGAGGGTTCCCTTGTTGTCGTGGATGTCGGACGTGGCGTGCAAAAACGGGGCAGCGTACAAACACTTAGAAAATCACGCGATTGACTGTGCGCGCATTCCGGGGCCGTTGCTCAGGAGCAGGACCGCCAGCATGCCATCCGGACTCTGCAAGGAGCATGCCAGCCGCCGGGGGCTGGTGTAAATCATTTCCATGACCGGACTCTGCCCCGGAACTTTGATATCGCTCCGGATATCAGTCAGCGTACTGCATCAAGTTATAAGGTTTCCGAAAACAAGCATGCGAGGTCTGCACGCCCCCCAATGCGCGTCCCCCGAGCGAAAGCCGGAACACAAGCCCATCCGCTGCAGGAATGATAGCGGTACAAAATCTAAGCATTGCGAAACCTGTCCACAAGGGAAAACCTTTAGAAATTCGCTTGACACGATCTCCAAGCAGGAATAAAAAGCGGGGGCATCGTCGCTGTTGCGATCCCGCCAAAGATCAGCCTCAGTATTCCCGCCTGATAAGAGCGGCCAGATAAAAATCGTAAAATCGAAGAAATAAGTTCTTCTGTCTTTACGATCAAAGTTATATTGCCGCAGGCACTCTACCAACGTCATTCCAGACCAATCACAAGGGAGATACCCATGCCCAAGCGTTCCAAGACCATCGAGCCCGTCGTGGTAGTTCCGCCGCAGTTCCTGACCGAACCGGATGGCTTCCTCAACGTCCCGGTGAGCCGCAAGACCCGCGATCACATCCATCACCTCAAGAAGAGCATGCGCGTCTCCAGCCAGGCGGAAGTGATCGAAAAAGCCGTCGCCATCGTGCGCGCCATCGACCTGGCCGCCAAGGGCGAACTGCCCGACAACTGATGCATCCTGGCCGCAACCGGTTCCGGTTGCGGCTTTCTTCCCCATTCCTTTCCTCATGCCGTTTCGGGCGATGGCGCGTGATCGGCGTCCTTCACCCATAAAAAAAGCTGCCCGATATCTGGACAGCTTTCCTGGGGCTTAGGCGGCCTGAGCCGTCCCGGCGACTTATCCCTACGCACCCCTTGCCTGCTGTGGCAAGCGGAAGACGGCCACTTTCTCGGCCAGTTCGGCGGCCTGTCCCTGCATGGAGCGTGAAGCGGCGGCCGCCTCCTCGACCAGCGCCGCATTCTGCTGGGTAACCTCATCCATCTGCGCCACGGCCTGGTGTACCTGCTCGATGCCGGCGCGCTGCTCTTCACCAGCGGCGCTGATCTGGCCGATGATGGTATTGACCTGGGCCACGCTCTGCACGATCTCATCCATGGTCTGGCCGGCCTTCTTGACCAGTTGCGCACCCGAGTCGACCTTCTCCACAGAGTCGCCGATGAGGACCTTGATCTCCTTGGCGGCCGCCGCCGAACGCTGGGCCAGGCTGCGCACTTCGGTAGCGACCACGGCAAAGCCGCGTCCCTGCTCGCCTGCACGTGCCGCTTCCACCGCGGCGTTGAGCGCCAGGATGTTGGTCTGGAAGGCAATGCCGTCGATCACGCCGATGATGTCCACGATCTTGCGGGCGGAGGCATCGATGGCATCCATGGTGCTGACCACGTCGCCGACGATGGCACCACCCTGCCCGGCGACGTTGGAAGCGGCCTGTGCCATCTCCGCGGCCTGGCGGGCATTCGCACTGTTTTGCTGTACGGTGGAGGTCAACTCCTCCATCGAAGAGGCGGTTTCTTCCAGCGAACTGGCCTGGTGTTCGGTGCGTGCCGACAGGTCCTGGTTACCGGCAGCGATTTCCTGCGACGCGGTGGCGATGGTATCGGCACCGGTGCGCACGTTCGAAACGATGTCGACCAGTGACGTATTCATCTCGCGCAACGCACCGAGCAGGTCGCCGGTTTCATCCGGTGCGCTGTCGGTGATGGTCTTGGTCAGGTCGCCATTGGCGACCTTGCGAGCCGCATCGACGGCATCGGCCATCGGTACGGTGATGGAGCGGCTGATGGCCAGTGCAGCGATCAGGCCCAGCAGAATCGCCACCGCCGCCGAGACGCCGAGGATAGTTGCAGAAGTAACGTAAGTCGCATGGGCGGCCTCGGTGGCCGAACGCATCTGTCCCTCGAACAGGGTCACCAGTTGCTGCAGCGTGGCCAGCAGATCACCCTGGGTCTTGTAGCGCGGACCGAACAGCAGGCGCTGTCCTTCGATGTTCTGGTTTTTCAGACCAAGGGCCACCACATCGCCCGTGAAAGCGAAATACGCCTTGCTTTGCTCATCGGCCTGGGCAGCAAGACGGCGGCCCTCGTCGGTCACCACGTGGGTGCGGACAAATTCGAGCGCCTTCTGGAATTCCGCTAGGTCCTTGTCGATGGACTGCTTGTTGCTGGCCATCTGCGCATCATCGTCCAGGATGATGATGTTGCGCGCCGAACGGGCGATATTCATCATCAGGTACTGCATCTTCTGGGCCGCATTGACCTTGGGATAAATGTCACCGCTCAGTTGGGACGAGGTAGTGTCCAGCGAAGAAATGCGAGTGATGCCGATGAAGGTGATGATCACCAGCAACAGCAGGAGGGCGGCAAAGCCCGCAGCCAGGCGGGGGCCAAGGCGGAGACGGCGGAGAGGATTCATGTGGATTGTGGAGTAAGAAGAGTCGAGGCCGGCGGGGGTACCGGTGCCGGAATGATAATCCTCCCGAGCTCCCACCTCAGGGCGGAACAGAGGGGCAGAGACAGGTCTGCTCGGCCCTTGCGTCCTTCCATCCGGCCTGCGCCACCACCTCCTCAGGCGGTGCGCTACCGGCCCGCCACCTTCTCATCGAACCAGCGCTTCCACGCTGGCACTGCGGTGGCAAAGGTGCCGCGATGCGTAGTCGGTCCGGTGGAGACCGCCTGTACCCGCGTGTTCCCCGAACCCATGGCCTGTGCATAGGTCATGGCCATACGGCCCACGCCGGGGGTGATGGCCTCATCCGTTTCGCCATAGTAATTGCGCACGTCGGAACGGATCACCCAGCGATAGGCCTGGGTGGTCGCGATCAGGCGGCCATAGGCGGACCGGGCGAAATACTGCGGGTCAAAATATTCCGGCCGCATCAGCTTGTGCAGGTCGGTCGGAATGTCGGCCACATTGAAGGGCTGCCGATCGTAGGCATTCTTGGCGACCGGGTAGGCCGCATCAGTGAGCACCGAGCGCGCCAACCCGGGCACACCGTAATAATTTTCGAAGGCAAAGGCTGACAGAATGACGATGCTGTTGAGCCAGGCCGCATCATTGGGGCGTGGAAAAGTGAGAAATCCTTCGAGCAGCGCGAACACGTCCAGCGGCGCACTGGCGGTGGTGGCCGCATCGACCTTGACGCCGGCCGCTTCCAGTTTTTCAAGGAAGGCCATGGTCACGAAACCACCCTGCGACCACCCGGAGAGAAACAGCTTGTCCTCGCGCACCCCCATGCTGGCCAGCACGCTGCGCGCGGCCAGCAGCATGTCATAGGTGGCTTGCTGGTGGCTGCCCTTGACCATGTAGCCTTCCGGCTCGCTGGAGATGCCCATGCCGAAATAATCGGCACCGATGAGCGCATAGCCCTGCCCGGCGAACTGGGCAATCATCAACTGCGTTTCGGGCGATTGTTCGGGGAAGGACGGCACCTGCTGCCTTTCATACACGGTGCCATGCTGATAGGACACCAGCGAATAGGATTGGGCAGGCGTATCCGGCAACGCCAGCAAGCCCGAGGCCAGGATAGGCTGGTTGCCGCGCTCCGGAATCACGGAAGGATACGTGATGCGATAGAGCCGCACGGCATTGCGTGCGGGGGAGTAATTGACGGGGACACCGGAGAATGCGAGCGTATCCTTTTGCAAAATGGTGTTGAGCTTGTCAACATCCCAGCGGCCGATCAGCTGATAGCGAACGCCGGAGGCCACCGCCTGCACCGCCGGGGTGGCGGGGGCCTGGGCCGATGCCGCAACTGGCAGGATGGACAACATGGCGCTCAGTGCGCCCAGGACCAGGCCGGCACGCATCAGACATGACTTCATCGCTTCCCCTTTTCTTGTATTGGAAATGAATCACTGCAATCGTTTGCATGGCCTGTGCACGGAGCAATTGCGGCGCAAGCATCGTGTACGTAACGACATCAGTCTGGCGCATTATGACGAGCCGCATCGTAGCGCAAAGCAGGAAAAGCGGGACCTTTACCGTGCAAGCACAAGTTTGGGCGCACCGTGACTTCTGGTATAAACAGTGGCTGGAACGTCGCCGCCATTCCCCCCGATGGCGGATGACGCCACTTACCCCCCGATATTGAGAAACGAGCAAGCCATGAACAAGCGTACCCTCTCCCGCTTCCGCTTCCTGAAGCTGGCCGCCCACGCTGGCCTGATCTGCGCCGCGGTCCTGAGCCATCAGGCACACGCGCAGGCCAATCTGGACTTCTTCTCCAACACGGCCGTGGCCGATCTGAAGAAAGAACAGATCAATTCCCTGTATGCCGCCATCACCGCGTCCCTGGACGCCGGCGTGAGCGGCAAGACCTCGCAGTGGACCGATGGTCCCAAGCCCTCCACCACGGCCAAGATCACCCCGGCCTTCGAGCAAAGCACCCCGCCCTGCGCCAATGTGGACCTGGTGGTCACCAGCAAGCGTGGCACCGAACCGCTGAAATTGCGTTACTGCAAGAACAGCGCAGGCAAGTGGGCACTGAGCAACTGATCCGCTGATCCTCCACGACCGCGCGCTGCGCGGCAATCGCTCCGGCCGGCCCGGGTGCTCCATTGAACGGTAGCGCCGGCCGGTTCCGTCGGCGCTGCCATTCAATGGAGCACCGGCACGCGATTTGCTGTTTGTTGCGCACCCCACCTTTCCCTCAAGGTAGCTTTCACCATGGCTGATACAGACCAACACTTTCTCGTCGTCGATGATTTTTCGACGATGCGCCGCATCGTCAGCGGCCTGCTCAAGGAACTCGAATACACCAAGATCGTGGAAGCCGATGACGGCTCCACGGCCCTGAAGATTCTGGAATCCGGCGCCTCCAACATCACCTTCGTCCTGACCGACTGGAACATGCCGGTCATGGATGGCCTGACCCTGCTCAAGAAGATCCGCTCCACCCCTTCTCTGGCGCATCTGCCGGTGCTGATGATCACGGCCGAAGCCAAGAAGGAAAACATCGTCACGGCAGCCCAGGAAGGTGCGGATGGCTATATCGTCAAACCCTTCAACGCCACCACGCTCAAGGAAAAGATCGAAAAGATCCTGGCGCGGCGCGCACAGATGAAATGAGAGGACGCTGATGGATATCCCTGCCAATGACGAACAACAAGAACCGCAAGCGGGCAGCATCATCAAACATGCCTCGATGACCACCCGCATCCACCAGACCATCTATACGCTGGAGAGCCGCATCGTCCAGCAGAACGACGGCCTGCAGCGTTCAGAATATCGCGTGCTGCTGGAGCGCGATGTCATCAAGGACTGGACCGAAGGCGACGTGGCACAGTATTTCGGATTGGACATCTACTGAGCCTTGCGTGTGTTTCGACAGCACGCCTGTCGCCTGGCTGCCACCTTCCCGGCAGCTTGCAACATAAGAACGGCAACCTGCGGGTTGCCGTTTTTTTTCGCCTGCAAACGCCAATGGGCGCATTTTTGCGGTCGGCCACAAGGCGCGGAATGATCGCGCCGCGCCTTTCAAATTGATAACAAAATCGAGATTTTCTGTGAAACTCCCGCTACACAAAAGCAGGTATAACGTAACCAATAATGATACTCATCCGTTAAGAGCGGACTATCAGGGTTGTTTCATTTTGGGGATGTGAACGACGTGGCAGTGTTAATCGTAGAGCATCCAGGCGAGGGAGCCGGCGTTGTGCTCAAGGCCTTGCATGCCAGCGGCTTGCCGGTACGGGCGGTGGCGGCCTTGTCGGAACTGGAAGGCGAGATTCAAAAAAAAAGCCTGCTGTCCTGATCATCGAGACGCACCGGTTCACCATCAGCTTGCTTCCGCTGGTGGCCGATCTGCGGCAGAAGTTTCCGATGCTCGGCATCGTCGTCATCGGCGAACAGCTCAGCGAGGATGCGCAGGAGAAAGCCCTGCACGACGGTGCCGATTACATCCTGCACAAACCGATCCGGCAAGGCCTGCTGCTGGCGACCATCCGCTCCTTCCTGCGACGCCTGCGCATCCTCCATGCGCCGACCGCAGGCAGTGCAGAAGCCTGGACCCTGTATCGCCGCCGCGGCACGCTGGTCAGTCCGCACAACGAACGGGTGGCGCTGAGCGAGCGGGAATGCGCGGTCCTGACGACGCTGTTCCTCAGCCCGCACTTCCCGGTCAGCGTGGAACACCTGATGCATGCGCTCAACATCACGGCCGAGATCATCGATCCGCATCGCATCGACACCATCATCTATCGCCTCCGGAAGAAGCTGGGGCAATTGGCGCATGCCCGTTTCGAGATCCGGAACATCTATGGCAGAGGGTTCATCTGCGTGGCAATGAAAGAAAGCGCGGTCTTTTATGTTTGGGATGGATAACGGCGAATGGTTCAGGCTGGTCCAGCGGGTCTGGACCGGCGCTTCACTGGATGGCCTCGGTGCCGTCGCCTCACTGGGCCTGGCGGGCACGCTGGGCGCATTGCTGGCATCCGCGCGCGGCCGTTGCCGCGAGCTGCACCGGCAATTGCGCGAAGCCCGCGCCGCCAATGACGGCCTGCGCCAGCAGGCGCTCTACGACGGCCTCACCGGCCTGCCCAACCGCAGCCTGCTGGAGCAACGCATCGCCGCTGCGATCGCCCGCGCCGAGCGCGCACAGGGCAGCTTCGCGTTGCTGTTCCTGGATCTGGATGGTTTCAAGCTGGTCAACGATCGCCACGGCCACGCCGCCGGTGATCTGCTGTTGCTGCAGATCGGCGAACGACTGGGGGCGAGCCTGCGGCATGCGGATACCATCGCCCGCATTGGCGGTGATGAATTCGTGGTGCTCACCGACATCGTCGCCAGCGGCGACATCCGCATCATCCGCGACAAGCTCACCCAGGCGCTCGCTGCCCCCTTCCAGATCGGCCATACGATGCTGACGGTGAGCGCGAGCCTGGGCCATGCACGCTATCCCGATGACGGCAAGTCGATGGATGCCCTGCTGGCCTGTGCCGACCAGGGCATGTATCACCTCAAGCGCGCCCGTCAGGCGCAGGCGGCCTGCACCATGCAGTGACCGACGCAGCGGTTGACGGCGGCAGCGATCTGCAGCGGGTCGAAGCGCGACCAGCGGGCCGCCACGTGCTGGTCCGGCCGGATCAGGTAAGCGCATCCTTCGTGCGCAGCATAGCGCTGCGCGGCCAGTCCCTGCACATCCTCCAGCAGGGCCCCGGAACCGGCGGGACCGATGGTCTTGACCGGAATCTCCAGACCCGCTGCCTGCAGACTGACGGGGAAATCTCCCGCACCGAATACCAGCACCGTGAAGCCTTCGCCCAGCTGACTGAGCAGCCATCCGGGCCGGCTCCCCTGCCGCACCGGCGCATCCGCGCAGGGCGTGCCGGGGACCATGCGCTCGCCGAACGGCACGCTGTCGGGGGTGTTCAGGGACGAACTCACATAAGGTGTCGGCGTGGACAGGCGGCCGCTGTTGACCAGCGTGCGGGCGAACGGTTCGTGCTCGGCCAGCGTCAGGACGGCATCGCGCAGCACGCGGCTGGCACGGCTCTTGGGTGTGATGAAATCGGTGGAGCGGGTGGACTGGCGCAGGTTGTCGTCGGCCGCGAAAGCGCGCTCTTCGTGATAGCTGTCGATGAAGCTGACCGGGGCCTGGCCATCGATGACCAGCTTGAGTTTCCAGATCAGGTTGTCGATGTCCTGCACGCCGGTATTGGCACCGCGCGCCCCGAAGGGAGATACCTGATGCGCAGCGTCACCGGCAAAGAGCACGCGCTGGTAGCGCATGTTGTCGATGCGGCGGCAGGCGAACTGGTAGACGGAAACCCATTCCAGCTCGAATTCCACCTCTGGCCCCAGCATCGCCTGAATACGCGGGATGACGTTTTCGGGCTTCTTTTCTTCCTCGGGATCGGCGTCCCAGCCGAGCTGGAAATCGATGCGCCAGACGTTGTCGCACTGCTTGTGCAGCAACACGCTCTGGCCGCGATGGAAAGGCGGATCGAACCAGAACCAGCGCTCGGTCGGGAAGTCCGCCTTCATGATGACATCGGCGATGAGGAAGCGGTCCTGGAAGAACTGGCCGGTGAACTGCGCACCGACCATCTTGCGCGTATCGCTGTTGGCTCCGTCGCAGGCGATGATCCAGTCGGCCTGCATGGTGAAGCTGCCGTCGGGTGTTTCCACGGTCAGGGTGGCACCGTCATCATCCTGCTTCAGGGCCACCAGCGCATGCTTCCAGCGCAGGTCGATGAGCGGATGCGCCGCGCAGGCTTCTACCAGATACTCTTCCAGATAGTATTGCTGCAGGTTGATCATGGCCGGCATCCTGTGGCCGGCCTCGGGCAGCAGGTCGAACTGATAGACCTGGCGATCTTCAAAAAATACCTTGCCCAGCTGCCAGCCCACGCCCTTGTCCACCATGCGCTGCGCCACGCCCAGACGATCCCAGATCTCCAGCGGACGCTTGGCATAGCAGACCGCACGCGAACCGATGCTCACGGTGTCATTGTCATCCAGCACGACGGCGGGCAGGCCGCGCGCGGCGCACTCCAGGGCGGCAGTCAGGCCGATGGGACCGGCACCGATGATGACCACCGGGTGGCGCTGCGGCTGGCCGCTGCGCTGCTCATCCGAGGCTTGATAGGCGAAACGGGGATAGGTGTAGGTGCTTTGCATGGTGTCTCCTTGGGATCATCGGGGGGGATGGCGCTGTCAATTTTTTATCGGATCAGTGACCGGCTGCCGTGAATTCCTGCACATGCATCCAGGCGGCATGTTTCGGTGCGCGGCGGGTGCGTGACCATTCGTCCAGCATGTCCCATTTGACTTCGTCCAGCCGCTGCAGCTGCTGCGGACTGGCGCAATCGGCAGCAAGTTCGACGCGGTGGCCGCTGGGATCGAAGAAATAGATGGATTTGAAGATGGTGTGATCGGTGATGCCCACCACCTCGATGCCATCGGCCTGCAGACGCTGCATGACCTCCCTGAGGGTGGCCTCGCTGTCCACCTTGAAGGCAATGTGCTGCACCCAGGCCGGGGTATTGGAGTCGCGCCCCATGGGCGGTGAATTCGGGATCTCGAAGAAGGCCAGCACATTGCCCTGCCCGGCATCGAGGAAGATGTGCATGTAGGGATCGGGGGCCTTGGTCGAGGGTACCTGGTCTTCGGCGATGGCCAGGATGAAATCCATGTTCAGATATTTCTGGTACCAGAGCACGGTTTCTCTGGCGTCCTTGCAGCGGTAGGCAACGTGATGGATGCGATCGATCTTCATGGCAGTCTCCTTGAGGGCTTCGTCTTTGTGTTTGAATTAGTAACGGTTGTTACTATATTGACGAGGCTCGATCAGGGTCAACGTGCGGCAGGGGCAGGAAGGTCCTCGCGTGCAGGGTCATTGATGTGGATCAAGCGTGCCGCTGCCGTGTCGACTTGGTAACGTCTGTTACCATGTCGGAATGAAACTGCAAGATTTTTTCCCCTATCAACTGGCCCAGCTGGCCGAGGCGGTGAGCCGTTCGGTGGCAGAGGTCTATGCCGATCGCTTCGGCCTGAGCCGCGACGAATGGCGCATCCTGGCGGCCCTGGCCGAAGAGGGCCAGATGCAGGCCAGTGATCTGGTGCCCCATACTTCACTGGACAAGATGCAGGTCAGCCGCGCGCTGGCGCGCATGGAACAGGATGGCCTGGTGCTGCGGCAGCCCAGCGCGGATGACGCTCGCGCGCGCATCGTCAAGCCCACGGCCCAAGGGCGCAAGCTGTACCGCAAGATCGTGCCGATGGTGGAAGAGCGCGAAGCCCATCTCCTGCAAGCGCTGAGCTGCAGCGAACGCGAGGCCTTGATGCGCGCCATGGAAAAGATCCGGAAACGCGCCTTGCGCGTGATGGACGACGCCGATTGAGGCTTGTCGGTGCCTGGCTGACGCCATTGTGCTGGGGACTCCGATAACGCGATGCAAGCGAACGGTCTACCTTGTGATTTCAAGGAGACCATCATGAACCAGCCTGACCATACTGACCGGCATGACATTGAACGTGACGAGAACCAGCCACGACGCCCCAAGGAAGGGGCCACGCAGACCCATTTCGAGAAAGAGCCCGAGGGCCATGAAGGTACGCTAGGTGGACAGCCGCCACTGAACGCCCCGGCCGGCATCCAGCGCATGGGACGGGGCGGCGTGCTGGTGGAGAAAAGCCCGAATGCCGCCGACGATGAGCGGCAGGAGCAGAAGCCGGAATAAGGCCCGGCTTTCCTGACTAGGCCGACCAGGCCAGCATCGGTTTCCGGCCGATGAATTCGCGGAAGACTGCCCGGTCACGCCCTGTGTCCTTGGCTTGGTAGAGCGCCTTGTCGGCGTTTTCGATCAGTTCGCGCGGTTGATAGGAGAAGCCCTCCGCAGACGTGATGGATGTGATGCCGATGCTGACCGTGACCCGGCCCTTGTCGCTGGTCGCGTGCGAAATGCCCATGGCCCTGACGGCCGCAACAATTCGTTCCGCTACCACGATGGCACCGGCGCTGCCGCATTCCGGCAGCAGTACGGAAAATTCTTCGCCACCGTAACGCGCCACCGTATCAATCTCGCGCTGTGCCGCCCCGGAGATGGCCGCTGCGATGTTGCGCAGGCAGACATCGCCCACCACGTGGCCATAGTGATCGTTGTATTGCTTGAAGTGATCGACATCGATCATGAGCAGTGAGAACGCCCCGCCCACGCGCGCGAAACGCGCCGCTTCCACCTCCAGCAATTCATCGAAATGACGGCGATTGATGGCACCGGTCAGACCGTCACGGCGCGACTGTTTCTGCAGCAATTCGAACATGGTTTCCAGCTCGGCTTGTGCCCGCACTGCTTCGGCTTGCGCGCGCTCCCTGAGCGCTACCTGCGCGACCATCTTGTTGCCGCCGTACCAGATGGCGAACAGCAGCAAGGCAATGCCCAGTGCACGCACCATGATGTGCCGTGTCCAGCTCTGCAGGATCTCCTCCTTCGATAGGCCGACGATGACGAAGAGCGGGTAATTGCTGAGATGCTTGAAGCCGTTGATGCGCAGAACCCCATCCTGCGTTGAGCGCAGCTCGACCACTCCCTGGTCCTGCAGCTTGACGTATTGCTGGATCAGGGGGGATTGCGCGAGTGACTTGCCCATGGAGTCCGGGCGCAGCGGCCGGCGATAGAGAATGGTGGCGTCGTTGGCACCGAACAGCACGACGCCTTGCTGGCCGATATCGAACTTCTGATAGAAGCGCTCGAAGAACTGGATGTCCAGCGTGGCCAGGACGACGCCGCCGAACGAGCCATCGGGCTTGTTGATGCGGCGGCTCATGGTGAGCACCCAGTGGCCGGTGGACTTGCTGCGGATGGGCTTGCCGATGAAGGGAGAATCGAGGCGATTGGCCTGATGGTGACGGAAATAATCACGGTCGCTGTTGTTGAAGCGCGTTTCCAGGACCGGCTGCGAGGAGGCCAGCCACTTCCCTTTTTCGTCATAGATGAACAGGCCTGCCAGTTGCGGCACCTCGCCGACGGTTCGCACCAGAAAGTTGTGCAGCCGCTCATTGCCGGCCACGGCGAGCGGCTTGCCCGGTACCTGCTCCATCACGGCCTTGAGGACGATGTCGACCTCGTCCAGCGCCTGGTCGGCGTGCTGGGACAGCGCCAGCGCCATGTTGGCGGTGGAGCGGAAGGATTCCTCCATCTCGGCCGTGTGTTCATGCCAGCTGGTCCAGGCTTCCAGAATGAGGATGATGATGCAGACGGCGGCCACGAAGCCCTTGGCCGCTCTGGACGCCACCTTGATCGGACACGCTTGCATGGTTCTCCCCTGAACGGTGACGTCTCGTGGTGCCATTATTGTTCGCACCGGCAGGCCTCGCCATCAGAGATTGCCTGAGAAGAGACGGGCCGTCTCCCGCTTGATGAGAAGGCGGATCAGGATTATCCCGATGGTGTTGCGTCAACAAAGCGCGGTAAGGTCTGGGCAGAGGAGAAATGATGCTAAACAGTTTTGCAGAGGATATCGCTGGCAGATATGTATTGATCGTCAGGAAACTGGCCGAGATGGCCGGGGCCAATCTGATCGTCGGTGACCTCATCCGCAATGCCACCCGCAATTGCCTGGTGGGCATGCACGCGGCGGGGGCGGAATCGTTCGAGATCCGTCAACATCTGGGTGCGTTGATCGCCAGTCACATCCACGCCTTGCAAGTACACAGCGACCGCACGCTGGCGGCGTGGGTGCATGCGCGCAATCATATGGAATTCCTGCTCTTCATCGAGGAGCGGGAAGAACTGGCGTTGCGCGATGAGGCTGGTGCGGGTGCAGGGGGGATGATGCACTGACCCGCGACGAGCACGAATGAACCAGGCATCACGCCGGGACATAAAAAAACCCGCTGACGTATCAGCGGGTTTTTCATTGTGGCGGAGAGGGGGGGATTCGAACCCCCGATAGGCTATGAACCTATACACGCTTTCCAGGCGTGCGACTTAAACCACTCATCCACCTCTCCTAGATTCGGGTTCGCGTTCAGCGAAGCCATGCATTATAGCAAGCTTCTCGCCGAAGCCAAGTCTTTTCTGCATCTTTTTCAAAAAGACCATGAAAAAACCAGCAGGACCCGGCATCCATACGACAACGCCCCGCCCTGCCGGCTAGCCTGTCACCGCCTTGCTGCGGCGGCTTCAGGCTTACTGCGCTTCTTTCAGCTGATCCAGGATGGCCGGATTTTCCAGCGTGGAAACGTCCTGGGTGATCGCCTCGCCCTTGGCCAGCACGCGCAACAAACGACGCATGATCTTGCCGGAGCGCGTCTTGGGCAGGTTGTCGCCGAAGCGGATTTCCTTGGGCTTGGCGATGGGGCCGATTTCCTTGGCCACCCAGTCGCGCAATTCCTTGGCGATCTGCTTGGCTTCTTCACCGGTCGGGCGCGGACGTTTCAACACCACGAAGGCGCAGATCGATTCGCCGGTGGTTTCATCCGGCTTGCCCACCACGGCCGCTTCAGCCACGATGCTGTTGGCCACCAGCGCCGATTCGATTTCCATGGTGCCCATGCGGTGACCCGACACGTTGAGCACATCATCGATACGGCCGGTGATGGTGAAGTAGCCGGTCTCCTTGTTGCGCACCGCGCCGTCGCCGGCGAGGTAGATGTTGCCACCCAGTTCTTCCGGGAAGTAACTCTTCTTGAAGCGTTCCGGATCATTCCAGATGGTGCGGATCATCGACGGCCACGGACGCTTGACCACCAGGATGCCGCCATTGCCGTTGGGGATGTCGTTGCCGGTCTCGTCGACGATGGCCGCCGTGATGCCCGGCAGCGGCAGCGTGCACGAACCCGGCACCTGGGGCGTGGCACCCGGCAGCGGCGAAATCATGTGGCCGCCGGTCTCGGTCTGCCAGAAGGTATCGACGATGGGGCAGTTCTCGCGGCCAACGTTCTTGTAGTACCACATCCAGGCTTCCGGATTGATGGGCTCGCCCACCGAACCGAGGATGCGCAGCGAAGACAGGTCGTATTGCTTGGGATGAACCTTCTCATCCGCATCGGCCGCCTTGATCAGCGAACGGATCGCCGTCGGCGCAGTGTAGAAGATGGTGGCCTTGTGGCGCGCCACCATGTCCCAGAAGCGACCGGCGTTCGGATAGGTCGGCACGCCTTCGAAGACGATCTGGGTCGCCCCCACGGCCAGCGGGCCGTAGGCGATGTAGGTGTGGCCGGTGATCCAGCCGATGTCGGCGGTGCACCAGTAGACATCGTCGGGCTTGATGTCGAAGGTCCACTTCATGGTCAGCACGGCCCACAGCAGGTAGCCCGCCGACGAATGCTGCACGCCCTTGGGCTTGCCGGTGGAACCTGATGTGTAGAGGATGAACAGCGGATGCTCGGCATCCACCCATTCCGGCTCGCAGGTGTCGGGCTGGTTCGCGACCACGTCGGAGAGCCACAGGTCACGGCCTTCGACCCAGTTGATCTCGGCACCGGCGCGCTTGTAGACCACCACGTGCTTCAGGGTATCGCAGCCGCCCATGGCCAGGGCTTCGTCGACGATCGATTTCAACGGCAGCTGCTTGCCGCCGCGCACCTGGTAGTCGGCGGTCAGCACGGCCACGGCACCGGCATCGATCACCCGCTCGTGCAGGGATTTGGCGGAGAAGCCGCCGAAGACCACCGAGTGTGTCGCGCCGATACGGGCACAGGCCTGCATGGCCGCCACACCTTCGACCGACATGGGCATGTAGATGACCACGCGGTCGCCCTTCTTGATGCCCAGCGATTTGAGGCCATTGGCGAACTGGCAGACCTTCTGGTGCAGTTCGCGATAGGACACGCGGGTCACCTTGCCGTCGTCGGCTTCGAAGATGACGGCGGTCTTGTCGGCATTGCCGTTTTCCAGGTTGACGTCCAGGCAGTTGTACGAGACGTTCACCTGGCCATCGGCGAACCACTTGTAGAACGGGGCGTTGGATTCATCCAGGGTCTGGGTGAAGGGCTTGTGCCAGTTGAGGTTGTCCTTGGCCAGCTTGGCCCAGGTGCCTTCGTAGTCTTTCTCGAATTCGGCGTTCAGGGCCTGGTAGGCGTCCATGCCCGAAATGGCGGCGTGACGGGCCAGCTCGGCCGGGGGTGCGAATACGCGGTTCTCTTGCTTGAATGTCTCGATGTCTGCCACGGTAGTCTCCAGTAGGTTTGTTTTTGCTTTCCGCAAAACATAGGCCGTTTCACTTACTCAGTCCTTACACAAGCAGCGCCCCTGTCGGGCGGGAGGCCGCTTGCATCAGGGCTGGGACAGCGATGGCTGCCCCCTTGCGCCAACCCGGGCAGGACCGCACCCGGCTGGCTCCATGGACGCAGACCTTCATATCGCTGCGATGTTCTCTGGTGTTCAAGACAACATATTGGCATTCTGGCACAGGTCGATGTTTCCCGCAGGCACTGCGCACGCGGGATGCAGGGCAGGCCCCGGAAATGGGCCAAGGGCGTGTAGAATACGGCCCCAAATCCGGAGCCGGACAGTGAACGCAAACGCAGCAGCAGCGGCGCACCGGATATCGTCATCCTCAGCCAGAATCACGCGTAGCACGGACACCCATGAAAAACTCGTCGCCCCAGCCTCCCCGCAAGATCGGCATCCTGCCCAACCTGATTTTCATGAGCCGCTGGCTGCAGCTGCCGCTCTACCTGGGCCTGATCCTGGCGCAGTGCGTCTACGTGTATCACTTCTGGGTCGAGCTGGTGGACCTGATCGGCGCGGCCATGGGCAGCGCCAGTTCGCTGGACCACATTCTGGATGCGGTCGCCATTCCCGGCGCCACCCGCCCCGAGAAGCTCAATGAACAAACCATCATGCTGGTGGTATTGGCCTTGATCGACGTGGTGATGATTTCCAACCTGCTGATCATGGTGATCGTGGGCGGATATGAAACCTTCGTCTCGCGCATGAACCTGGAAGGCCATCCGGACCAGCCCGAGTGGCTCTCGCATGTGAACGCTTCTGTCCTGAAGGTCAAGCTGGCCACGGCCATCATCGGGATCTCGTCGATCCACCTCCTCAAAACCTTCATCAATGCCAATCTGTATGACGCCAAGACGCTCATCGCCCAGACCGGCATCCATATCGCCTTCCTCTTGTCGGCCATGGCCATCGCGTATTGCGACCGGCTGATGGTGCATCCTTCCGAACCCTCCGACAAGCCGCACTGACTTTGCCTCATCCAAACCGAGAGAACCAGCCATGACCATCATCAAGCAAGACGATCTCATCGAATCCGTCGCCGCCGCGCTGCAGTACATCAGCTACTACCATCCGGCCGATTACATCCAGCATCTGGCGCGCGCCTACGAGACCGAGCAGAGCCCGGCCGCCAAGGATGCGATCGCCCAGATCCTGACCAACTCGCGCATGTGCGCCGAGGGCAAGCGCCCGATCTGCCAGGACACCGGCATCGTCAACGTGTTCCTGAAGATCGGCATGGGCGTGCGCTTCGAGGGCTTCTCGGGCTCGATTGCCGACGCCGTCAACGAAGGCGTGCGCCGTGGCTACTCGCACCCGGACAACGTGCTGCGCGCCTCCATCGTGGCCGACCCGCAATTCGAGCGCAAGAACACCAAGGACAACACCCCGGCCGTGATCCACATGGAACTGGTGCCCGGCAACACCGTGGACGTGCAGATTGCCGCCAAGGGCGGTGGCTCCGAGAACAAGACCAAGTTCGTCATGCTCAACCCCTCCGACAACCTGGTGGACTGGGTCCTCAAGACGGTCCCGACCATGGGCGCCGGCTGGTGCCCGCCGGGCATGCTGGGCATCGGTATCGGCGGCACGGCCGAGAAGGCCATGCTGATGGCCAAGGAAGTGCTGATGGAAGACATCGACATGTACGAGCTCCTGAAGCGCGGCCCGCAGAACAAGACCGAAGAGCTGCGGATCGAGCTCTATGAGAAGGTTAATGCACTGGGCATCGGCGCACAGGGCCTGGGCGGCCTGACCACCGTGCTGGATGTGAAGATCATGATGCACCCGACCCACGCGGCTTCCAAGCCCGTGGCGATGATCCCCAACTGTGCCGCGACCCGTCACGGCCACTTCGTGCTGGATGGTTCGGGCCCGGCCTACATGGAACCGCCGTCGCTGTCGGATTGGCCGGAAGTGCACTGGGTGGCCGACACCGAGAAGTCCAAGCGCGTCAACCTGGACACCCTGACCAAGGAAGAAGTCGCCTCCTGGAAGCCGGGCCAGACCCTGCTCTTGAACGGCAAGATGCTGACCGGCCGCGATGCCGCCCACAAGCGCATCCAGGACATGCTGGCCAAGGGCGAGAAGCTGCCGGTGGACTTCACCAATCGCGTGATCTACTACGTCGGCCCGGTCGATCCGGTGCGCGACGAAGTGGTGGGTCCGGCTGGCCCGACCACCGCCACCCGCATGGACAAGTTCACCGACATGATGCTGGAGCAGACCGGCCTGATCTCCATGATCGGCAAGTCCGAGCGCGGCCCGGCCGCCATCGAGGCGATCAAGAAGCACAAGTCGGCCTACCTGATGGCCGTGGGTGGTTCGGCCTACCTGGTGTCCAAGGCGATCAAGTCGGCCAAGGTGCTGGGCTTTGCCGACCTGGGCATGGAAGCGATCTACGAGTTCGACGTCAAGGACATGCCGGTGACGGTGGCCGTGGACGCCAACGGCATCTCGGTGCACAACACCGGGCCGGCCGAATGGAAGGAAAAGATCGCCCAGAGCGTGTCCCTGTCCAAGATTCCCGTCACCACGGCCTGATTCGATACCAGGCCGAGCCCGTTGCAGGAGCGCGCGCAGCACCATGAATGAAGCCGTCAAGCAGGTCAGTGCGCCTTCTGCCGCCGGGTCCGACAGCAGTAGCCCGATGCCGGCCGCAGCCAACGCTGCGGTCGGCATTTTCGATTCCGGCATCGGCGGCTTGTCGGTGCTGCGGCACATTCATTCCACCCTGCCCCGTGAACAGCTGATCTACTTCGCCGACTCCGGCTATGCACCCTATGGTGACAAGACCGAGGCACAGATCGTGGAGCGCTCGCTGACCATCGCGTCCTTCTTGCTGGAGCAGGGAATCAAGGCCCTGGTGGTGGCCTGCAACACGGCTACGGCGGCGGCCATCCAGGCGATACGCGCGCGCTGGCCACAACTGGTCGTGGTAGGCATCGAACCCGGCCTCAAGCCGGCCGCGCAGCAAACCCGCAGCGGCACCGTCGGCGTCCTGGCCACCCGCAGCACCCTGGCCAGCCAGCGCTTTGCCTTGCTGCAGCAGCAGATGGAAGCCCGGTATCAGGTGCGCTACCTGCCCCAGGCTTGCGTGGGGCTGGTGGACCTGATCGAGAAAGGCGAACTGTATTCGCCGGCCACGGTGCAATTGCTGGAGCGCTACCTGGGTCCGCTGCTGGAACAAGGGGCCGATACGCTGGTACTGGGCTGCACCCACTACCCCTTCGTGCGACCAGCCATCGAAAGCGTCTGCCAGCGCCTGGCGGGCGGCGTTCCCGACATCATCGATACCGGCCAGGCCGTGACCCGGCAGTTGCAACGCCTGCTGGCCACCGAAGGCCTGGAAGCGCAAGCAGCGACCGGTTCGCTGGCCGGCTTCACCACGGCCAGCCGCTCGACGCTGGAACAGGCTTTCCGGGGACTGCTCAAGCTTGATCCGCCGGTGCAGGCCTTGCAGCCGCAAACGGGCGGCTGACGCGGATGGGTAGGGTTGCGGAAAGAAATTTCAGGGCAATTGCCAATTTGCATTGAAATATGTTGCCATTCCCTGCAAGTGTTTGTATAATCTTTTGCTTACTTGATGACGGACGCAAGTCTGTCTGACAGTCGACGGTGGCTGTAGCTCAGTTGGTAGAGTCCAGGATTGTGATTCCTGTCGTCGTGGGTTCGAGTCCCATCAGCCACCCCAAAGATTCATGCAAAAAGCCCGGTCCTGGTGACCGGGCTTTTTGTTTTCAGAGTCCGCTGCCTTTACGTGGGAACTTCGAGCCGGACCACAGCCCTGCTTCCGGTAGCCGCTGCATAGCGCGCCAAGGTTCGCATGGATGGCATGCTGCGGCCGCTTTCCAAACGCGCGATCGCCGACTGCGACGTCTGCATCTTTTCCGCCAGTTCCTGCTGGCTAAGGCCGGCCCGCACACGCGCCGCGATCAACTCCTGCGCCAAGGCAAATTCGCCTGCCAGCAGATCGTATTCCTCGCGGACCGCAGCATTGGAGAGCAAATGCTTCTTCAGGGTAGCCAGGTCAGTCATTTTTCCATCCTCTTCATTCTGGTCAATGCGGTCTCGATGGCATGCCGATCAGTCTTTTGAGTCTTTTTCACAAAGACATGCAGCACCACAAGCCTGCGCTGCGAAACGCTCACATAAAGCGCCCTTGCAATCCCGTCACGCCCAGTCAAGCGCATTTCCCATAGCTTGCCCTCGATGGGACGCACATGAGGCATACCGACCGCATGCGGGCCAAATCGCTCCAACATTTCTGCGATGCGGAGAAAGCGTGCCTGCAGGTCGGCAGGCAGCCCAAGCAGCTCCGCATGAGCTTGCGGCAATAAATCGAGATGCCACATTCTTATTTTATCTCTTTTTTGATATATTTTGACGCATCATCCGCGACCAATGAATGATGAGTGGTTTCTGCAAAACCTCCGACATCTTGCGGCCGGACCAAGCAGTGCCCTAGTTGATCATCCCCGTCGAATACGCATACTTGATCAGCTCAGCATCCGTACTCAGGCCCAGCTTGCGCATGGCATTGTTCTTGTGGGTACTGATGGTGCTGGGCGTACGCGACAGGCGCACGCAGATTTCACCCAGAGACTGGCCTTCCACGAACAGGCGCACTACTTCCAGTTCGCTCTGGGTCAATTCGCGCACCAGGCCGAAACCTTCACCCTGCGCCCAGCTCATCTCCAGCTCGCCACGCAGCGAGACCGGAAAATACAGCTGCTTGCTGCTCTGCGTGGCCAGGCAGGCATTGATCAGCTCGTCGGTCTTCTCGCGCTTGTTGATGACGGCAAATACGCCCATGCGATACAAGCGGCGGATCACCGCACCATTGTTCATCGCGGTGTAGACAATCACCTTGGTCGACGGATGCTCGGTCTTCAAGCGCTTGACCAGCGCAAAACCATCCGACTCGTCGCTGTCATCGGCCGGCATGGCGAAGTCGGTAATGACGATTTCGCACGGCGAACGCTTCAGCGCACTGATCAGCGCCTCGCCATTCTCAACCTCCAGGTCGATGCGGATTTCCGGCAAACGCGCCAGCTCACCCCGAAGCGCTCCCAGCACGATGGGATGATCATCGGCAATGGCAACGTGCAGGACTTTCTTCAAATTCATGCTACCCCCAAATGGTTCAATTGACTGACAGGTGGCGACGCCGCGACATCATTGCCCTCGCTCATCCTCCCCTGGTTCGCCTCGACTTGCGGCCCTCGATTTGTCTGCATCGATGTCGACTCCCCCGCCCAGGGCGATGCCGCAACGGCATCGCGAAAAATTCCACTCCTAGGAGATAGAGAAAATCTGGAGAAAATAGAAAGGAAACTGCGTTATTCCCACAAAAAATCGAATAAATTCGACGTGTCAATAGAAACTATTCTATCTACGGCTTATAGCGGAGATATCTAAAAGATATTTATTGAAAGGCTCGACATCGTTTGAAGTCCACCTGCGTTTTCACGCACCCTCTTCTTCGATGTCTCACCTGTCTCACTCGCTTCAGTTGCTTCACCTGTCACAGCACAATCTCACCAATAATCCTCGGTCACGAACTGTCCGCCCCCGGTGCGCCGCAAGGGCGTCATGCCGCGCTCGCGCAGCAGCTCACGCACCTCGGTGACCATGTCCGGATTGCCGCAGGCCATCACGCGGCTGTGTTCTGGTGCGAGGGTCAGTCCGCTGGCCTGCTCCAGCTGGCCGTCCTTGAGCAGGGTAGTGATGCGTCCGGCCAGCCAGCCCGGCTCGTCCGGCAGAGCGGGATCACGCGTCACGCAGCGCAGCAGCTGCAGGCGCGCCGGCCACCCTTGCGCACGGGCCTGTTGCTGCAGGCGGGCGAAGGTCTCGGCGTAGGCCAGTTCCTCGCGCTGGCGCACCCCGTGCACCACCACCAGATCGCTGAACCGCTGCCATACCTCCGGCTGCTGCAGGATAGCGACATAAGGCCCCAGCCCGGTACCGGTGGCCAGCATCCACACCTGCCGGCCATCAACGAAACGGTCGGCCGTCATGAAGCCATAACTGAGCTTCTCGACCCAGACGGCATCGCCTCGCTGGAGCTGGTTCAGGCGCGATGTGAATTTTCCTTCAGGGACGATGATGGCGTAGTACTCCAGATAGTCGTCCCCTTCCGCCGAGGTGATGGAATAGGCACGCGAGACCACCTCGCCGTCGATCTCCAGTCCCAGGCGCGCGAACTGGCCTGCCGTGAAACGATAGCCGGCCGGGCGCGTGGTGCGGAAGCTCAACAGCTTGTCGGTCCAGCGATGTACCCATATCAGGCGCTCACAGGTCGCCTTTTCCGAATACGCATCAATACTCACACTGACACTGCTGCTCACTGCATTCTCCTTCGATGTGCTGCCAGATTGCCCGCGCGGCAACCACTGCCGGGGCATTACAATAGCGGGATGAACAGGAGCGAGGGCCATCCAGCCCTTGCTCCGGCACGACCGCAAGCGGCGGGGCAACGAACCAGTGTCACGAGAGACACGCGGGACGACCCGGACATGAAGCTTTCGCCGCCTGCACCGGCCAGGAACTATCCGCGCCGCGCGCGGGTCAGGCCTGAGTGGCGTGCGCCGCCAGCCCTCATCCTACCCGACTTGCCCCACGGCGCGTCAGGCTGGCCGCCTCAACCGACAACCGATGATGCAGTGAATCAATGACTTGGACCCGCAGCCTGGCCATCGCCTTTTTATTTTGCGCCGCCGACACCGCCCATGCCGCCTACAAGGTACAGATCGACGCGCCCAAGCCGGTGCAGTCGCTGCTGAAGGATTTCCTGGATATTTCACGCTACCAGGACCGCGACGACATCAGTGATGAACAGCTCAAGTTCATGATGGATACCGCCGGCGACCAGGTGCGCGAACTGACCTCCACCGAGGGTTATTTCACGCCGGTCACCAAGGTCAGCGCGCAGACCGAGGCCGGTGCCGAAGGCAAGCAGGCCGTACGCCGCATCACTATCAGCGTCGACCCCGGTCCGCGCACCGAGATCAGTTCGGCCGAGGTCAGCGTCACCGGCGTGGCCGCCCGCGACGATCAGGCGACCGTGGCCCGCCTGCGCGAGGATTGGTCGCTGCCCGTGGGCCAGCCCTTCCGCCAGGAAGACTGGAACCGTGCCAAGAACGCCGGCCTGGAAAAGCTGCAGCAAAAGAAATACGCCGCCGCCCGCATCGCCAGCTCCGAGGCGCGTGTCGATCCGGACGAACACCAGGCCGACCTGGCCGTGCGCTATGACAGCGGCCCGGCGTTCACGCTGGGCCCCTTGCAGATCACCGGCACGCGGCGCTATCCGGAAAGCATCATCCGCAACGTCAATCCGCTCACCGTGGGCGAGCCCTATGACGTCAATCGTCTGCTGGCCCTGCAGCGGCAGATCCAGAACACGCCGTATTTTTCCAATGCCATCGTGGCCATCGATGACGATCCCGAGCACCCCGAACAAACGCCGGTGAAGGTGCAGGTCACCGAATTCCCGACCCAGCGCGTCCGTGCCGGTGTCGGCTACAGCACCGATACCGGTGCCCAGGTCGAAGGCCGCTATTCGCACTACAACGTGTTCAACAAGGCCTACGTTTTCGACAGCCAGCTGCGTCTGGAGCAGAAGCGCCAGTACGGCGTGCTGTCGCTGGCCATGCCGCCGGATGACAAGGCCTTCGTCAACAGCATCAACACTTCTTACGACCGTACCAAGCTCGAAGGCATCGACCTGCGCAGCCAGCAGGTCGGTTTCAAGCGGGCCCGCAACAGCGAGAACTACGACACCACCTACTCGCTCACCTACTATCGCGACGAGCTGAGCCAGGAAGATGGCAGCACCCTGCCCGCCAACACCATCGTCACGCCCGGCAAGCACCGTGCGCTGGTGCCGGGCTTCGCGTGGTCGCGCCGCAATGTGGATGATCCGATCTTCCCGCGTAAAGGCAATCTGCTGACGCTGGAAGCCGGCTTCGCGCTCAAGGGCTTGCTGACCGACCAGAGCTTCTCGCGGCTGTATGGGCGTTTCAAGCAGTTCCTCCCGGTCGGCAAGCGCGACATCGTGGTGCTGCGCGCCGAGCTGGGCGGGGTCTTCACCGCAGGCAGTGCCGGCGCGGTGCCGCCCTCGCTGCTGTTCCGTACCGGCGGCAATGACTCGGTGCGCGGCTACAGCTACCAGAGCATCGGCAACGAGCAGAACGGCACCGTCTACCCGACCAAGTACCTGGCCGTGGGCAGCTCGGAATACCAGCGCTGGTTCAGCGAGAACTGGGGCGCGGCGGTGTTCTACGACGTCGGTGCCGCGGCCGACAACTGGAACAACAAGACCTTCTATCACGGGGTCGGCACCGGTGCGCGCTGGCGCAGCCCGGTCGGCACGCTCAATCTGGACCTGGCCTATGGCATCCAGAAGCGCCAGATCCGGCCGCACATTTCGCTGGGCATCGCCTTCTAGCGCCCGGGCAGCATCCGCGCCGCCTCCCGATGAACTGAATTCGAATCACCCACCAGCATGAGCGAACCGCAACACGATCCGCAGCAAGCCCCCTCCGCACCGCCACCGCGCCGTCGCGCCAGCCGCGGCCGCCGTATCGCCGCGTGGAGCGGTGGCACCGTGGCCCTGCTGGTGCTGGCCGCCGCCGGTGCCGCCCTGTATGCCACCCATACCGAGAGCGGTGCCCGCCTGCTCTGGAATACCGCCGTCAAGACGTTCGACGGCAAACTCTCCGGCCAATTGCTGGGCGGTACCGTGGCCGACGGTCTGCGTCTGCGCGATCTGCATTACCAGGATGAGAAGCGCATCCTCGACATCGACAGCGTGGATGCGCGCTGGCATCTGGCGCTGCTGCAACGCAGATTCAGTATCGATTACCTGCGCGTCGGCAAGGTGCGCCTGAACCAGCAACCCTCGCCGTCAGAACCGAGCAGCATGCCGGGCTCGCTGGAGATCCCGCTGGCACTGGACATCCGCGAGATCAGTCTGGCCAGTCTCAGCCTGACCCAGGGCACCTCCACCACCGAACTCTCCAAACTGAAATTGCACGGCAACTCCGACGGCGTGCAGCACACGCTGGTGCTGGACAGCCTCACCACGCCTTTCGGTGACGCCACCGCCCTGCTGCACCTGAACGGCAAGCAGCCCTTCGCCATCGGCGGCGGGCTGGAACTGGCCGGTGCCTACCAATATGGCGAAAGCAAGGAGCAATACCAGCTGGCGGCGCAACTGTCTGGCTCGCTGCAGGAACTGGGCATCGCGCTCACCGCCGGCGGCGACAAGCTCAAGGGCCAGGCCGACATCGTCGCCACGCCCTTTGCCAGCGTGCCGCTCAAGCGCGCCAAGGTGGACCTGCAACACCTCAATCCGCAAGCCTTCAACGCCGCCGCACCAGCCGCCGACCTGAACCTGCGCGCCGACCTCGCGCCGCCCGCCGGCCTGGCTGCCGACGCACCGCTGCAAGTCGCCGGCCGCGTCGAGATCGACAACGCCCGTCCCGGCAGTCTGGACCAGCAACGCCTGCCGCTGCTCTCGGCCAGCGCCGACCTGAAACTGGACCTGCAGCAACAAACCCTGTCACGGCTGGAGATCCGTCTGCCGCAGCAAGGGCGCATCGAAGGCAGCGGCCAGTTCCGGCCCGGCAGCAGCGAGCCCGGCAAGCAGGAACCGCTGTCCGGACAGTTCAAGCTGCGCGTGAGCGATCTGGACCTGAACCAGCTGCATCGCCAGGTGCGCCCGACCCGGCTGTCCGGTCCGGTCGACCTCACGCTCGCTCCCGACGCGCAGCAAGTCCTGCTGACCCTGCAGGACAGCACGCTGAAGCTGCATGTGGACAGCGTGATCGGCCAAGATCGCGTGCAACTGCGCGAGGCCTCGCTGACGGCCGGCAAGTCGCGCCTGGAAACCTCCGGCACGCTGCAGACCGCCGCTGCCATGGAGTACGCCTTCAAGGGCCGCCTGGTGGACTTCGATCCGACCGCCGTGCTGCAGGCAGTGACGCCGCCGCCCGCAAGTGCGGGCAAGGGTCGCAAACGTACCGCAGCAGCGGCTTCCAAACCGGTGCCGGCGCGCATCAACATGGATTTCAATGCCGCCGGTGCACTCTCGCCTGAGCTGAAGCTCAAGCTGGGCTTCCGCATCCATGACAGCACCTACGACGCCCTGCCCATGAGCGGCCAGGGCGACATCAACCTGGCCGGCATGCGCCTCTTGCCCAGCCGCGCCAATGTACAGATCGCCGGCAATACGCTGGATCTGGACGGCAGCTTCGGCACCGCCCGCGACAAGCTCAAGCTCAAGGTCGATGCGCCGCAACTGGCGCGCCTGGGTTATGGCCTGGGCGGGCTGTTGCGGGTGGACGGCATCCTCAGCGGTACGCGCGAACGCCCCAACCTGCTGGCCAGTTTCCAGGCCGAGCAACTGGCCTTCGGCCCGCACAAGCTGCATCACCTGTCCGGCCAGAGCGAGTTGCACAGCAACCTGGCTGCCGGCGTGGCTTCGCCCGACAACCGCCTGGCCCTGAGCCTGGAAGGCGATGGCTACAGCGGCCCGCAAGCCGAACTGGCGCGCCTGTCGCTCAAGCTCGATGGTACCTACGCCAGCCACACGCTGGCCCTGCAAGCCAAGGGCAAGCTGGCTGATCAGGTGCTGGACCTGAACCTGGCCGCGCACGGGAAAGTCACTGAAAAGACCCGTGGCAACTATGGCTGGGCCGGCAGTCTCGACCAGTTCAGCAACCAGGGCTTGCCGCGCATCGCCATGACCAGCCCGCTCACGCTGGACGCCTCGGCCGAGGGCATCGAGGCCGGCAGCACCCGCATCGAGATCGACCGTACCGCGCTGGATCTCAAGCGCCTGTCCTACCGCCAGGGCCGTCTGGCTTCCGCCGGACAGGTACGCGCGCTGGATGTGGGCCGGGTGCTGGAACTGGTACAGCAGTTCACCGGCACGCCGCCACCGGTCAAGACCGACCTGGTGCTGGACAGCGACTGGGACTTCAGCCTGGCCGAGACCGCCAGCGGCTATCTGCAGATCGCGCGCAAGTCAGGCGATGTGCGGGTGACCACCAGCGTCGGCGAAGCGGCCATGGGCCTGTCCGAACTGCAGCTGCGCAGCCAGTTCCAGGGCGAGCGCATGAACGTGACCGGCCGCGTCAACGCCGCCCGCATCGGCACGCTGGACCTCGGCGGAGATATCGGCCTGCGCCGGGTAGAGTCGCTGCTGGCGCTGGCCCCCGAATCGCCGCTCAACCTGAAGGCCAGTCTCGATGTACCGGAACTCAAGCGCGTAGGCGACCTGATCGGTCCGCAAGTGAGCCTCAACGGCAAGCTGGCCGCCAGCCTCAATGCCGGCGGCACGCTGGCGCAGCCGCGTCTGTCCGGGGCCATCAATGGCGACAACCTGGCCGTGACCGAATTCGACCAGGGCATCCAGCTCAAGGATGGCATCGTGCGCATCGTCATGGACAGCAACGTGATCGAACTGCGCCAGATCGAATTCCATGGCGGACGCGGCACCCTGCGCGCCGGCGGCAAGATCCAGCTGGGGGCCGACAATCCCGACCTCAACGCCACCCTCACCGCCGACCATCTGGAACTGTTCGCCAGCCCGGACCGCCAGCTGATGCTCTCCGGCGAAGGCAAGATCAGCAACGTCAACGAACAGTTGCGGGTGGATGGCAAGTTCACCGTGGACCGTGCCCTGTTCGACCTGCCCAAGAGCAGCGCCCCCAAGCTGGGCGATGACGTGGTCATCGTCAGCCGCAGCGGCAAGAACCGCGTCGGTGCGGCAGCCTCCTCGCAACAGAAACTGGAAGCGGCCACCGAAAAACCGGCCAGCAAGTTCGCCCCGGTCATCAACCTGGCGGTCGACCTGGGCAACGACTTCCGCTTCCGCGGCAGCGGCGCAGACCTGCGCTTGCGGGGCGATATGAATGTTCGCAGCGAACCGCTCTCGCCGCTGCGCGCCACGGGCACCATCAACGTGGCCGAGGGCAGTTATGAAGCTTTTGGCACAAAACTCAATATCGAGCGTGGCATCATCAACTTCCAGGGGCCGATCGCCAATCCCAACATCAACATCCTGGCCATGCGCCGCAACCAGGATGTCGAAGCCGGGGTCTCGGTGACCGGCAATGCCAACCAGCCGCGCGTGCAGCTGGTGTCCGAACCCAATGTGCCGGATGACGAAAAACTGTCCTGGATGATGTTCGGCCACGGCACCGACAGCTCCAGCATCGGCCAGCGTACCGCCAGCAGCCAGGCGCTGGCGCTGGTGGGCAACATGGGCGGCAAGCGCATCGCCAAGGATATCGGACTGGACCAGTTCAGCATCGGCTCCAGCGAATCGGGACTGACGGACGAACAAGTGGTCAACCTGGGCAAGGCCATCACCGAGAAGATCACGCTGGGCTACGAGCAGAGCCTGCAGGGGGCCGCCAGCGTGGCCAAGGCCACCTGGCAGATCTCGCGGCGCTGGTCGGTAGTGGCGCGCGCCGGCACCATCAATGGCCTGAACATCCTCTTCAGCCGCCGTTACGACTGAGGCGGGCACACCACGGCAGCGGGCAACAGGGGCCCCGCTGCCGCACGTGCAGCACGGGGACGCTTGCCCTTGCGAGGGGGGAATCTGTTAATCTCCGTACAAGTTCAGGACATCCCTGATAGACGTGCCCAACAGCTTCAACAACAATGCAATCGGGCAAGAAAGGTGCCGGGGGGGGGAAACGCCGTTTCCGGGGGAAAGCGACAACATGCCAGAACAAAGAATTCAGCGCGCATCCAAGACGGCCAAGCTGTTCGTGGTCGTGGTCTGTCTCATCATCGTGGTACTGGAGGCCTGGTCGGCCTGGCGAGCCTATGAAGTGGCCACCGACGAGGCCATTCGCAATGCATCCAACATGGCGCTGGCCCTGACCCAGCATGCCGACCAATCCTTCAAGGAAATCGACGTGGTGCTGCTGGGCATCCAGGAGCACATGGAATATGACGGCCCCGGCGTGGCCGGCCGTCGCCGCACCCACGAATTCATGGTGGCCTCGGTGGCCGCCGTGCCGCAACTGGCCGGCCTGATGGTGTATGACGAAGCGGGTCTGGCCATCGGCACCTCGCAAGCCACCCTGGAACACCGCTACATCCAGGATGATTATTTCCTGCATCACCAGCGCCTGCGCACCGACCAGGCCTACATTGGCAAGCCCATGCGCAGCCGTACCAACGGCCAGTGGATCGTGACCATGAGCCGCCGCATCAACCATGCAGACGGCAGCTTTGCCGGGGTGGTGGTGGCCGATGTCGATCTTTCCCACTTCCAGCGCTATTACGAACAGTTCGCCATCGGCCGCGATGGCGCCATCCTGTTCGGACTCAAGGAAGGTACCGTGATCTACCGCCAGCCGCTGCTGAGCTATTCGATCGGGCTGGACATCTCCAAGTCCAGGCTGGTCACCAATTACCTGAGCAAGGCCGAACAAGGCAGCTTCGAGTTGCGCTCGCCGCGCGACGACATCGTGCGCCTGACCAGCTTCCAGCATTGCAGCCTGTATCCCTTGTTCGTGGCGGTGGCGCTGGCCAAGGACGACGTGCTGGAAGACTGGACGCGGCGTGTGTGGATCCGCGGCATCGCCGTGATGCTGTTGCTCATCATCATCGCCTATGGCGGCAACCGTCTGGTGGCACAAGTGGCCGGACGCGAGAATGCGGAACTGGAAGCCATCTCCGCGCGGACCGAACTGGAACGCCTGTATCGCACCCTGGAAGCGCAGTCGCAGAAGGATGGCCTGACCGACGTCTTCAACCGCCGCTACTTCGATGCCGCCCTGACGGCCGAACTGGCGCGCCTGAACCGCTCCGGCGAATCGCTCTCGCTGATCATGGTGGATGTGGACCACTTCAAACGCTACAACGATACCTACGGCCACGCTGCGGGCGACATCTGTCTCAAGCAGGTGGCCGCCGCCCTCAACAGCGTGGCGCGCCGCCAGGGCGACATTGTGGCGCGCTACGGCGGCGAGGAATTCGCGCTGATCCTGCCCAATTGCAATGCCGCCAGTGCCAGCGCCATTTCCAGCCGCCTGGTTCAGGCCGTGCGCGCCCTGAACATCCCGCACGAAGGCAGCTCGGTCGGCCATGTCACCATCAGCGTGGGCGCCGCCAGCCTGGCCAGCGGCAAGGGTGCGCAGGTCGATGCACGCGAACTGATCGACACCGCCGACGCCGCCCTCTATCGCGCCAAGGAACAAGGCCGCGACCGCGCCATCCAGCATGACTATCCCCGCCTGTCCGTGATCTCCGACTATCCTGGCCTGAGGTGAACGATGCGCTGCCTGATCCGCTACCAGTTGCGTGATGAAGCCAGTCCGGCCCATCACGAATTCATCACCGAAGCATCCGATGCCGAACAGGTGATCCGGCACCTGACCGAATTCCTGCATCCGGAGGTGGTGTTTGAATTTCTGCCCATGCAGCCCGGCGGCAAGGACAGCATCACCCAGCTGCGTGCGCGCATGGCGCATGCGCGCGATTATCTGGAACAGTATTGCGGCTTGCAGAGCCTGTCCTACATGCTTCTGCCCGAGGGCGCGACCTCGGCACAGGGCAAGTGGAAGAGCGTGCTGTTGAGCGGCCAGATGGCCTCCGGATCACTGCACCCGGAAGGCCGCGACGAAGACAGCGCCTGAGCGGCCGGCGGTCAGCGCCCCGCTGTATTACGCCCGGCTCAGACTGTATTGCGCCACTCAGGCAGGCTGCGCCGCCGGCCCCAGGTGCAAGCGGCGATCCGCCACGCAACGCACGATATCGGCATCGTGCGTCACCAGCAGCACGGCACTGCCCGCCTGCCTGGCTTCTTCCACCAGCAAGGCAATGACTTCCTGCTGGGTCAGCGGATCCAGACGCGAGGTCGGTTCATCCGCAAAGATAAGCGCCGGCTGCATCAACAGCACGCGCGCCAGCGCGATGCGCTGCAGCTCGCCGCCCGACACCTGGCGCGGCAGACGCTCCAGCAGCGCGGGCGAGACACGCATGCGCGCCAGCAGCGCTTCCAGGCGCTGCCAGTCGAGGCCGTGCAGGCGCACCAGATCGCGCAGTGACTGACGCAGCGTGACGGCGGGCGCGAACGCTGCCGCCGGATCCTGATAGATCTTCTGGAAGGCGGTAAGCGCCAGGCCGGGGGCGCGCGTGACCTGCCCCGCATCCGGCGACAACAGGCCCAGCACGATGTTGCCGAAGGTGGTTTTGCCGGCCCCGCTGGGTCCGCTGATGGCGACGATTTCGCCGGCATGGATACGGGCACTGACATCGCTGAACAGCGCCTGCTGGCCGAAGCGCTTGGCCACCTTGCTGACCTCGACGATCACCGGTGATGAAGGGCCGGCGCTCGCCCCAGTTGCTACCGGTGGCGTCCAGCAGGCCGGATCCGCCGCCAGCAGGCGGCGCGTATAGGCATGCTGTGGCCGGGCCAGCAGCGCGTCGGCCGGACCGCGTTCCACCAGGCATCCGTTGAGCATCACCGCCAGTTCACCGCCCAGCGCGCGCGCCAGCCATACATCATGAGTGATGCACAGCAGGCTCATGCCCTGCTGCTGCGCCGCCTGCAGCAAGGCCAGCACCTCGCCGCGCCGGTCCGCATCCAGCCCCTTGGTCGGCTCATCGATGATCAGCAGCGGCGCGCCCGCCGCGTGCGTGGCCAGGAAGGCTACACGCTGGGCCATGCCGCCCGAGATCATGAAGGGATACTTGTCGGCCGCGTCCTGCAGCCCCAGGCTGGCCAGTGCCTGCCCGGCCAGGGTGCGCGCTTCTTTGCGTGCGGCGCGCAGGCTGTCGTCCTGGCTATCGGCGGCGGGATGGCTGACCAGTTCATAGGTTTCGGCCACCTGGCGCGCGACCGTCATGGTCGGGTCCAGCGCCAGCCAGGGTTCCTGCGGCAAGAGCGCAATGCGCCGACCCCAGCCGCGCTGGCGCACGGCGCTATCGGCCGCATCACTACGCTGGCCATCGATCTCGATCTGCCCGCTGCAGCGCAGGCTGCCCGGCAGATTGCCCATGATGGCCTGGGCCAGCAGCGACTTGCCCGAACCGCTCTCGCCCAGCAGGGTCATCACCCCGCCGCGCGCAATGGAAAAATCGATGCCCTGCACCAGCGCGCTCTGGCCGTGCCAGACGGACAGGTCCTGCACCCGCAAAGCCGCATCCGGGGAAAGTGTGTTCATGCCTGTCCCTTCTGTGGTGACAACAACAGCAAACCCAGCAAGGTGAGGAACAGTACCCCTACCGGCGCACCCAGCAGCCACGGCGCCTCGCGGTAATACGGCAGCAGTTCGATCATCATCACGCCCAGTTCCGGCGTGGGCGGCTGCAAGCCGACGCCGACGAAACCCAGTGCCGACATCGCCAGCACCGCCCCCGCCAGCCCGAAGCGCATCAGCGTGAACAGGCGTGGCAGCAGCGCCGGCAGCAGGTGGCGCCGCACGATGTAGCCGGGACCGAAGCCCAGCAGGCGCGAGGCTTCCACCTGCGGGCTGGCCAGCAGGATGCGGCTGGCCGCACGCACCACGCGGAAATACTCCACCCACAAGGCCAGCGAAATGCCGACATAGAGCGGCCAGAACCCGCCCGGCGCAAACGCCGCCAGCAACAGCACCAGCAGCAGGCCCGGCAAGGCCAGCACGGCGTCCGCGAAGGCCGCCAGCACGCGCTCGATCCAGCCGCCGCACCAGGCCGCCAGCAAACCGATGAGCACACCGGGAATGGCTGCCGACAGCACACTAACCACCGCCAGCGACAGCGACAGCCGGGTGCCGTGCACCAGTCGCGCCAGCATGTCGCGGCCGAGCTGGTCATAGCCCAGCGGATGGGCCAGGCTGGGTGCTTCCAAAAAGCGCGCCAGTTGCTGGCGCGCCGGATCGGCATCGATCAGCAAGGGTCCCAGCCACGCGAACAGCACGATCAGCACCAGCAGCAGTACGCCTGCGATCTGCGCGGTGCTCCAGCGCCGCGCCTCGGGTTCAAGCAAATAGTCGGAAGACAGGCTCATGGTCGGCGACGCGGATCGATGAAGGCGCAGGCGGCATCCACCAGCGCGTTGAAAAGAACGAAGAGCAGGCCCAGCACCAGCGCCGTGCCCTGGATCATCGGCACATCGCGTCCGAAAATGGCATGCACCAGCGCGTGGCCGATGCCCGGCCAGGCGAAGATGGTTTCCACCAGCACCACACCTTCGACCAGCATCACCAGCTGCACGCCCAGATAGGCCGTGACCGGCGCAGCGACATTGCGCACGCCATGGCGCAACAATGCCTGCGCGGGAGTGAGGCCCTTGGTCAGCGCGAAGGCGAAATACTCGGAGCCCCGCACCTGCACCATGGCATCGCGCGCCACCCGGCAGGACACCGCCGCCAGCCCCAGGGCCAGCGTCAGTGCCGGCAGCAGGATGCCGCCGTGGTCGGTGTGCCCGGCCGCCGGCAAGGCGCCCAATTGCACCGAGAACAGCAACACCAGCACCAGTCCCAGCAGGAAGGACGGCAAGGCCCGCAACAACACCGACACCGCCAGCGTGGCGCGGTCCAGCCAGCCACCGGGATGCAGTCCCGCCAGCACACCCATGGTCGGACCGATCAGCAGCGACAGCACCATCGCCAGGAAAGACAGACGCAGCGTCGGGCCCAGCTGATGCGTGATTTCCACCAGCACCGGCAGTGCCGTCACTTGCGACACGCCCAGGTCCAGATGCAGCAGGCGGCTCCACCACTCGCTCAAGGCCATGAACCAGGGCTGATCAAGGCCCAGTTCGGCGCGCACGGCCAGGGCCGCTTCGGTGGTCACCATGTCGTAGCCATAGCGGCCGGCGGCGATGCGATAGGCCATGTCGCCGGGCAGCAGGCGCGTCATGAAGAAGCACAGCGTGCCGACCAGCAGCGCCACCAGCGCCGCTTGCAGCAAGCGCTGGCCCAGGGCGCTGGCCAGTTGCCGGCGCGTGGCCGGGGGTAAGGTCAGGAGGCGGGTCAGGTCCATTGCAGGGAAGCGATGCGGTAACTGCGTTCAAAGGGATCGATGCTGGCACCGCGCAGGCGGCGGCTGACGGCGCAGGTCTGGCGATACCAGACCACCGGGATCACCGGCAACTGCTCCTGCAGTACCGCCACGATGCGCGCGCGTTCGGCGCGGCCGCTGTCGGCCTCACCGGCCGGGGTGGCGGCCAGTTTGGCCAGCAGGGCCGGCACTTCCTGGTTGTGCCAGCCCATGGCACCCCAGTCACCGCCCTGCGGGCCGAAGTCCTGCAGGAGACTGGCTACCGGGTCAGGCAGGTTGCCGTAATTGCGAGCGGCCAGCGCCATCTGCAATTGGCCGCTGCGATGGCCGGCGGGAATGTCGCTGGAATTGCCGATGGTCACGCGCACGGCGATGCCGATCTGGCGCATCTCTTCCTGCAAGGCGGTGGCGATCAGCGGCAACTCGGGACGGTCCACAAAGGTGGTCAACGTCAATTGCAACTTCTGGCCGTCCCTCCAGCGCGTACCGTCGGCACCGAGACGCCAGCCGGCCTCTTCCAGCAGGCGGCGGGCCTGCTTCAGATCGGTGTGCAGGGGCGGCAGGCGAGTGTCATGCCAGCGTGCCAGCGAAGGCGGCAGCAGTTGCGTGGCCCCGAGGTCGGCATCGCGCAGCAAGGCACGTGCGATGCCCTCGCGCTCGATGCACAGGGCAATGGCGCGGCGCACGCGTACATCGGCCAGGAAGGGATGACCGGCATTGAGCTTCAGGAGGGTGGTACGCGGCAGCATGGCCGAGAGCAGCACGGCACGCGGACTGTCCTGCAAGGCGCGGATGCTGGGCGGATCCAGCGAGAAGGCCAGGTCGGCCTGCCCGCTCTGGACCAGCAGCGTGCGCGTTTCCGCACGCGAGACGCTGATGTAGCGGGCCCGCTGCACCGCCCTGCCCGGCGCGGCCTCCGCCCGTTCGACATCGAACTGCTGCGGCAGACTGATGGACTTGATGCGGAACGGCCCCGTACCGAGAATGGCCACCACATTGCCCTGCGCATCGAAACTGGCCGGGGCCAGGATCTGCGTGGAGTAATGCGTGAGCAGATAAGGCAGCGGACCAAAGGGCCGGCGCAGGGACAGTACCAGTTCACTTTGCTGTACAGCCATCCCGGTGATCCCTGCCAGTTGCAGTACACCTGGCCGGACAGCGGCGCGCTGCAGACAGGCCAGGATACTGGCGGGCGTGACGTCGCTGCCATCGTGGTAGCGCCGTGCACGTGGCAGGGCAAAGCGCCATTGCAGGCCATCGGCACTGACCTGCCAGCCCGTGGCCAGTCCCGGCCGCAACTGGCCGGCATCATCGACTTCCAGCAGGGTCTGCAGCACCTCCATGCGGGCGAACATGTAGCCGGAGCGCGAAGGGTCGAGCCCGGTCAGTTCCCACGGACCGACCACGGTCAGGACATCGCTGCCGGTTTGCGTGATGGCGTGGGAATGGGGCCCGGCCTCATCGCCATGCGCCCATGCCAGCGGCCACGGACTCGCTGCCAGCAGCGCCAGCAAGGCGCGCCGGCGCGGCGCGGGGGGTGAACAAGCCAAGTGGCGCTCCTTCAGAACTTGACGTTGAGCGCCAGCGTAGCGGTACGCTCATCGCCCGGCATGATCCATACGTTGCTGTAGGAGCTGCTGTAATACCGCTTGTTGAAGAGATTGTTCACGTCCAGCGACAGCTTCATCTTGGGCGTGAACTGCCAGTAAGCCAGGGCACGCGCGGTCACGTAGGCGGGCAGCTTGAAACTGCCGGCCTGGTCACCGGTACGGTTGCCCACGTAGTTCAGGCCACCACCGATACCGTAGGGCGAGCCACTTGCGGACGCATCTTCAAACACCGCCAGTACACTTCCCGATACACGCGGCACGTTGATCAGCCGCGACCCCACCGTCAGGGTGTTGTCCTTGCTGACGTAAGCGTCGGTATAGGCCAGGTTGCCGGTCAGGCGCCAGTGGTGGCCCAGGCGTGCGTTCGCATCCAGCTCCACGCCCTTGCTGCGCACTTCGCCGGCGGCAATCGAGAAGGACGGATTGGCCGGGTCGGTGGTCAGCACGTTCTGCTTGGTGATGTCAAACACGGCCAGCGTCGCGCCGCTACGCTGGTCTTCACTCTGGAACTTCAGGCCGATTTCGGCGGCGCGCGAAGTCTCGGGACTGAAGGCGTTGCCGCTGACATCGCTGCCGCTGTTGGGACGGAAGGATTTGCTGGCGCTGACGTAAGCTGACCACGCAGGCGTGAACAGATAGGTCAGGCCCAGGCGCGGGGAATAGGCGGTCTTGTCCTGGCGGGTGGTGGTACCGGTGCGCAGGTTGTTGAGCGTGGAGCGGAAGCCGTCGGCACGCAGGCCGGCCAGCAATTTCCAGCGATCGCCGAGACTCACCTGATCCTGCAGATAGAGGGCGGTGCTGATCTGGCGTTCGCTGGTATCGGTGTTGGGCGCGGGTGTGGGCTGCGGCTGGCCATAGACCGGGTTGTAGATGTTGAGCGCGTAGGGCGCGGCAGCGGTCGGGTTCACGCGCAGCATGCGCTGGTCCAGCGTGAGCCAGTCCACTTCCGTGCCCACCAGCACTTCATGCTGCATGCCCCCGGTCTGCAGCTTGCCGCCCAGTTCTGCCTGCAGCGACGTGTCGTGCCAGCTGTAATCGCGGTAGCGGCGCTGGCGGCGCAGGGTGGCGTTGTCGGCCTGCAGGGCCGAGGCTTCGGTGGAGTAGCCATCCAGCGTGCCATCCTTGTGGAACACGCCGGTGCGCAGATGCCAGTTGTCGTCCAGGCGATGCTCCAGCGTCAGCAGGTGGTTGGTGTTCTGCATCTTGATGTCGCCATCGCGCGGCTCGCCCAGGAAGCGCGAGACCGGCAGCACGCCCAGATTGCCATTGACGGCCACGATGCCGCGATCCAGCGGGGCCTTCTGGCGCAGGTATTCGCCTTCATAGTTCAGGATGGTCCGGTCGCTGAGCACCCAGGTAAAGGCCGGTGCCAGGAATTCGCGGTCGCTGCTGACGTTGTCGCGGAAGCTGTTCTTGTGCTCGAAGGCCGCATTGAGCCGGTATGCCACTTCGCTGTTGAGCGCGCCGGTGGAGTCGACCGCGCTGCGGTAGCCGCCGCGGCTGTCCACCGACAGATCCAGCGAATTCGCAGCCTTGAACTGCGGCTTCTTGGTGACCACGTTGATGGTGCCGCCCGGCTCGCTGTTGCCATACAGCGCTGCGGCCGGTCCCTTGAGGAAATCGATGCTCTCGACGTTGGCGGTATCGCGCGGGGGCGCGTAGCCGCGATTGGAGGCGAAGCCATTCCAGAGAATGTTCATGCCGCCATTCTCGCTGCCGGAAAATCCACGGATCGAGTAGTTGTCCCACAGCCCGCCGAAGTTGTTCTGCTTGGCCACGCCGCTCACGTAAAGCAGCACATCATCCAGGCGCGTGGCGGCCAGGTCATCCATCAGTTGGCGCGAGACCACCTGCACCGACTGCGGCAGTTCCTGCAGCGGGGTCTCGGTGCGAGTGGCGCTGGAGGTGGCGCTCTGGCGGTATTGCTGGCGTTCACCGGCGCCGGTGACCACTACCTGCCCCAGGCCCTTGTCGGCGCTGGCGTCGTTATCGGCGCTCCAGGCCAGTTGCTGGCTCTGGCCCATGGCGAGCGCGCCCAGCACGGCCGCCCGCAGTGCGGTCATTTTCATCTTTTCCCTTGTGATGTCGTTATGCTGCGGCTGGGTGCGTGGCTGCCTGACCGCGATGGAGTGACCGTCGTGCGCGGTCAGGGCGGGATTCTAATGCAACTTTGTTGCAATTATCAAGAAGAATGAATCGCATTCAGGATGCGAGTCCGGTATCGGGGGACGAAATGTGGCCTGCAGAAGACGCCTTGCACAGTCTAGCGACGCAAACGAGCCGGTGGGTGCGACATATTGTCGCACCCACCGAAGGTCTTTACACAGGTTTCAAAAAAAGCGCGCTACAGCCAGCCCGCCTTGCGCAAACGCCGCCACAGCAGCGTGCAGGCGGTGATGATGCCGCCCAGCACCAGCGGGAAGCTCCATTGCCAGGACAGCCCCGGCATGTGCGCGAAGTTCATGCCGTAGAGGCTGAAGATCATGGTCGGGATGGCCAGGATGGCACCCCAGCCGGCCAGGGTCTGCACGATCTCGTTCTGGTGGATGGTGACCTGGGCCAGGTTGATCTGCACGGCCGACTCCACCATTTCACGCAGGCGGTCGCCGGTATCGATGAAGCGCACCACGTGATCGTAGATGTCGCGGAAGTAGGCCTTGCCTTCCTTGGTGATGAGCCCTTCATGGAAGCGCAGCAGCTGGGTACACACGTCCAGCAGCGGCGTGGCCGCCGAGCGCAGGCGGATCAGCTGGCGCTTCAGCTGGTACAGCTCCTGCAGGTAGGCCTTGCCGCTGAGCGCACCGGGATTGAAGAGCTGTTCCTCGTACTGGCTGAACTTGGTTTCGAGGTCGTCCATGATGGGACGATAGTTGTCGACCACGAAGTCCATGATGGAATACAGCACGAAACTGGGGCCGCGCACCAGCCGCTCGGGCAGCATCTCGCAGTGCTCGCGCACCTTGGCATAGCTGCGCGAGGCACCATGGCGCACCGTGACCACGAAGCGCGGGCCGGTCAGGATGTGGGTCTCGCCGAACAGCACTTCGCCGCCGGCCAGCTGGGCCGTGTGCAGCACCACGAAGAGGGTGTCACCGTATTCCTCGATCTTGGGCCGCTGGTGCGCGGCGTAGGCATCTTCCACGGCCAGTTCGTGCAGGCAGAATTCTTCCTTGATCTTGTTCATCAGCTCAACATTGGGCTCCAGCAAGCCCAGCCAGACGAAGGTGCCCTCTTCTTCGAGCACGTCGCTGATTTCATCGAGGCTGATGTCGCGCAGCTTCTTGCCCTTCTTGTAGACCGTGCAGTTGACGATCATGGCGGGATCGATCATGTCTCTTTCCTGTTCCTGTTTTTTATGAGATCAGCCGGTGCGCCAGCGCAGTCGCTGCTTGAAGACCTGGGCCATGATCACGCCGGCCAGCGTGATGAGCCCACCGATGGCGTGATAGCCGTGCAATTGCTCGCCCAGCGCCACCACCGCAATGATGACAGTGAAGACCGGCATCAGGTTCACGAAAATGGCACAGCGGCTCGCCCCCAGATACTGCACCCCGCGCATCCACAGGAACTGCGACAGGATGGAGGCGGCAATGCCCGCATAGAGCAGGATCGGCAGGTTCTCGCGCGTGAGCGGCGAATGATGGCCCAGCACATAGCCGGGAAAGAGCAGCACCACCGCCATCAACACCTGCATGTACAGCAGTTGCCAGGTGCGCAGCGGCAGCGCCCAGCGGCGCAGCATGACGCCATAAAGACCGTAGGCGATGGTGGCCAGCAGCATCAGCAGGTCGCCCGTGACCACGCCCTGGTCGAACAGCGCCAGCGGATGGCCGCGCCCGATCAGCACGGCCAGTCCGAAGAGCGAGAGGATGCCGCCAGCCAGGGTGCCGACCGTCGGTGGTTCAGAGAGCAGCTTGATGCTCAGTACCAGCGTGAGCAGCGGCATGAGCGAAGCGATGATGCCCATGCTGGTGGCCGACGCCGTAGCCGCCGCGAAATACGCCAGGCTCTGGAACAGCACCATGCCCAGCAAGGCCAGCACAAGGATCTTGCCCAGATGAGGACGAATCTGCGCGCGCGCCGCCCAGGTCGGCCGCGCCAGGAAAGGCGACATCAGCAGCGCCGCCAGCACCCAGCGATAGAAGGAAATATCCTCCGGCGCAATCACGCCCGCAGACATCTTGCTGATGACGGTATTGCCGGCCCAGATCAGGACCGCACCCAGCGGAAACCACAGGGACTTGTACGTCATGGGCTGCATGGTTCTCCTCGTTATGCGTGGGCCTGATGACGCTGCATCAGGCCGGCTTGTTTTCTTGCTGCCCGGCCATCTCGGCCCCGGCGTTGGGTGGCAGCTGGCGCAGCATCAGCAAGGCCAGCGCAGACACCGCCCCCACCACCAGAAAGGCCGGCCAGAAATCCTGCGCCACCAGCGTGGCATGGCCCTGGATCTCGTTGGACATCTGCAGCGCAAAACCGGCCAGCACCACGCCCATGCCGATCGACAACTGCTGCGCCACGCTGGCCATGCTGGTGGCCTGGCTCAGGCGGACCTTGTCGACATCGGCATAGGAAATCGCATTGAGGCTGGTGAACTGCAGCGAGCGGAAGCAGCCGCCGACCAGCAGGATGATGAGCATCACCAGATAAGGCGTCTGCGGCGTGAAGGTGGCCAGCGCCCACAAGCCCAGCACGCCCAGCGCGCCATTGACCAGCAGCACCCTGCGGAATCCGTAGCGGCGCAGGAAGCGCGCGGCGATGGTCTTCATGAACATCGCGCCCGCAGCCGAAGCGCAGGTCAGCAGGCCGGAATGGAAAGGCGTATAGCCAAAGCCCAGCTGCAGCATCAGCGGCAGCAGGAAGGGAATGGCACCGATGCCCACGCGATACAGCGAGCCGCCGAAGACGCCGGCCCGCAGCGTGGGGATCTTCAGCAGCGCCAGGTCGATCAGCGGTGCCGTGGCGCGGCGCGCGTGCCATACGTAGGCGCACAGGAACAGCACACCCGCTACCACGCAGGCCAGCGAGATATCCCCCGAGACCAGGTGACGGCCGGACGTCGCCAGCCCCATCATCAGTAGCGAGCAGCCCAGCGCCGAGAGGATGAAGCCGACGATGTCCAGCCGTGAAACCTGTTCCGCCTTCAGATCCGGAATGAAGCGCGTGGCCAGGTACAGACCCAGGATGCTGATGGGAATGTTGATGAAGAAGATCCAGCGCCAATGGAAATAGGTGGTGATGAAGCCGCCCAGCGGCGGCCCCAGCACCGGGCCGAACAGGGCCGGAATGGTGAGATAGGACAGCGCCTTGACCAGGTTGACCTTCTCCACGCTGCGCAGGATCACCAGCCTTCCGACCGGCACCATCATGGCCCCGCCTATGCCCTGCAGGAAACGCGCGGCGACGAATTGCGGCAAGGTCGAAGACGCCCCGCAGAGAATGGAGCCCAGCATGAACACGCAGATGGCCGTGCGGAAGATGGTGAGCGAGCCGAAGCGGTCGGCCATCCAGCCAGAGATCGGAATGAAGACCGCCAGCGAGACCAGGTAGGAGGTCAGCGCCAGCTTGAGCGAAATCGGATCGACCTTCATGTCCAGCGCCAGCGCTGGCAGGGAAGTCGAGATGACGGTGGAATCCATCTGTTCCATGAACAGCGCACAGGCGACGATCAGGGGAATGATGAAGGTGCGGGGTATGGGCATCGTCAAGGGTGATGAGTAAAAGTGCGAAGGCGGCGTGCAGCGCGATTGACCGGCAATTGACCGACGTTGCGTGCCGCCCGGCAAGCCTTCAAGTATACCTTTTACGCTATCATGCTGCCGACCGCGCCCCACCGGCGCGCCGCGAGGGCTTGCCCCAAGGCATCCCTGCCCCGGCGGCCTTCCCTGCCCTTCTGTTTGCACTGCCCTTCATGAACGATTGCTTCGCCCTCCTCGACGACCACCAGGCCAGCCCGGCCGAACCGCGCTCGCGCCTCTACACCGGGCATGTGCGCACGCTGGCCTGCGCGGATGCGGCGGGCTTCCCGGCGATGCTGGGAGCGATGCAGGCGGCCTTGTCCAAGGGGCAGCACGCCGTGGCCTTGTGGAGCTATGAACTGGGCGCGGCGCTGCAGGGCTTGCCGCATCGTGCGCTCTCTGGCCCTTTGGCGCGCGTGCTCTTGTTTGCGCATTGCGCGCATTTGTCGGCCGCCGAAGTGGATGCATGGCTGTCTGCGCAAGTGCAATCTGGCAACGCGGGCATTACACGTCTGCGCAGCAACGTCGATGAGGCCGCCTTCACTGCAGCCATCGACCGTATCCGCGAGTACATCGCGGCCGGTGATACCTACCAGGTCAACTACACCTATCGCCTGCACTTCGATGTGCTGGGTGATCCCATCACCCTGTACCGTCGCCTGCGTGCGCGCCAGCCGGTGCCGTATGGCGCACTGGTGCGCGATGGCGCGGGCGGCATGGTGCTCTCGTGTTCGCCGGAATTGTTCGTCGCCCATCAGCAAGGTACGCTCAAGGCCAAGCCCATGAAAGGCACCGCGCGCGCCGTACCGGCCGAACAGGAAGGTGCGGACACGCTCAATGCCCAACGTGCCCTGGCCTTGGCCAACGATGAAAAGAACCGTGCAGAAAACCTCATGATCGTCGACCTGCTGCGCAATGACCTGGGCCGCGTCGCAGTGCCGGGCTCGGTGCAGGTACCGCATCTGTTCGACGTGCGCCGCTACGGGCAGGTGCTGCAGATGACTTCGACCATCCGCGCCCGCCTGCGCGAAAACGCCACGTTGGCCGACACGATGGCTGCGCTCTACCCTTGCGGCTCGATCACCGGTGCGCCCAAACGCCGCACCATGCAGATCATCGATGAACTGGAGACCGCGCCGCGCGGACTCTATACCGGTGCCATCGGCTGGTTCGCGCCGCCGCGTGCGGAGGGTCCGGCCATCGGTGACTTCTGCCTCTCGGTACCGATCCGCACGCTGGAATTGCAGGCAGCCCAGGACGGTGTGCGCCAGGGTGTGATGGGGGTTGGTGCAGGCATCGTCTACGACAGCGAGGCTGCGTCCGAATTTGCAGAATGCCAGTTGAAGTCAGGCTTCCTTACCGAATTGGCACAAAGCGTCAGCTTGTTTGAAACCATCCACGCCACGCGCGCTGGCTGCCGCCATCTGGCGCTGCATCTGGCGCGCCTGAAGAATTCTGCTTCACAGCTGGGCTATCCCTGCGATACGACGGCGATTGCACTGCGGCTCGATGCGGCCTGTGCTGAACTTTCTGACCAAACGTCCTATCGGCTGCGGCTGGCGCTGGATGCCCAGGGCGGCATCACGATCCAGCATGCGCCCCTGAACCCGCTGACCGCGCCGGTCAAGGTCTTCCTGGCCGACACCGCCACCGACAGCAGCGACCTTTTCCTGCGTCACAAGAGCAGCCAGCGCGCCCGCTACGACGCCGCCTGGCAAGAGGCCGAACGACGGGGCGGCTTTGACCAGCTCTTCTTCAATGAACGGGATGAACTGACCGAAGGCGGCCGCAGCAATGTCTTCGTCAGGATCGGCGGCCGCTGGTGCACGCCGCCGCTGGCTTGCGGCGTCCTGCCGGGCGTGATGCGGCGCGTGCTGCTGGACGACCCGCAATGGGATGCGGTGGAAGCGGTCATCACCCGCGCCGACCTGCTGGCCGCAGAGGAAATCGTGGTCTGCAACGCCTTGCGCGGTGCCGTGCCAGCGGTGCTGGTCACCGCCTGACCCGACTACACACCCAATTCAACTCAACGCAGCGCTGCGTTGTCCTTCAATCCCTTGGCCTTGTCGGCCACCTGCTGTTGCAGCGGGCCGAGGTCATCCAGGCTATGCCCGTCCCAGCCCCCGCCCAGCGCCTTGGCCAGCAGCACGCTGGCGGCCATGCGGCGGTTGAGGATGCTCAATGAAGTCAGCTCGGCCGACAGCGCGGTGGCCTGTGCCGTGATGACGTTGACGTAGCTCACCGTCCCCGCCTTGTACTGATTGGTCACCAGCGTGACGGCCTGGCGTGCGGCCTGCAGCGCTTCGCCTTGCACCGCCGCTTCCTGCTCCAGGATGCGCAGCGCGGCCAGGTTGTCTTCCACATCCTGGAAGGCGGTCAGCACCGTCTGCTTGTAGGTGGCGACCGTGCCGTCATAGGTGGCAATGGCCTGGTCGGTGGCCGCTGCGCGCGCACCGCCATCGAAAATCGTTTGCGCCAGTTGCGGACCGAGCGACCAGACGCGTCCCGGCAGCGTGAACCAGTCGGCGAAGGTCGAGCTTTGATACCCACCCGAGGCCGACAAGGTCAGGCTGGGAAAATACGCCGCCTTGGCCACGCCGATCTTGGCATTGGCCGAGGCCACGCGGCGCTCGGCGGCGGCCACATCGGGACGGCGCTCCAGCAGCATCGACGGCACGCCCTGCGGCACCGGCGGGGCCACGGCCGTGAGCGGTGCGCGCGGCAGCGAGAATTCAGCGGGCGTCTTGCCCACCAGCAGCGCGATGGCATGCTCCACTTGTGCTCGCGTGACGCCGTTGTCCAGCGCGGAGGCCTGCGCCGATTTCAGTTGCGTCTGCGCCTGGATCACATCGGACTTGGCCACCAGCCCGGCGGCATACTGGTTCTGCGTGACCTGCAGCGAACGCTGGTAGGCCTGCACCGTGTCTTCCAGCAATTGCTGCTGGGCGTCCAGCACGCGCAGTTGCAGATAGTTCTGCGCCAGCTGTGCCTGCGCTGACAGGCGCGCACCGGCCAGATCGGCCGCGCTGGCCTGGGCGCTGGCCTGGCTGGATTCCACATCGCGCCGCACCTTGCCCCAGATGTCGGCTTCCCACGAGGCCGTCAGCGAGAAGGTGTAGGAATTGCGCACGCTGCCCGAACTGGAACTGCCGGACGATGAATTCGACGAAGTGGACGTGCTGGAAGACGAACCCGCCGAACCCGAGCGTCCGCGCGACGCACCGGCCGAAGCCGCCAGCGTCGGCGAATAGGCCGAGCGCGAGCTTTGCACCAGCGCCACGGCGTTGCGGAAATTGGCTTCGGCCAGCGCCAGGTTCTGGTTGGAGATGTCGACCTGCTCGGCCAGCGCATTCAATTGCGGATCGCCGAACATTTCCCACCACTTGCCGTCGGCAGCGAGGTCGCGTGGCTGGGCCGGCTTCCAGTTCTGGCCTTCCTTGAAGACGGCGGGGCCGATGTCCATCTGCGGGCGCACGTAGTCGGGCCCGACCGAGCAGGCCGCCAGCGCGAAGCTGGCCGCCAGCACGGTCAGCAGGGGCTTGAGTTTGAACAGGTCTTGATGCGTCATGCGTTTCTCCATGGCGGCAGCCTCAGGCCGCCGAGGTTTCTGTCTTGTTCTTGCGGCCGAAGCGGCGGCGGCTCCAGGCGCTCAGGCGTTCCATGTACAGGTACACCACCGGGGTCGTGTAGAGCGTGAGCAGCTGGCTCACCACCAGCCCGCCCACGATCGAGATGCCCAGCGGCTGGCGCAACTCCGCACCATCGCCGTGGCCGATGGCCAGCGGAATCGCACCCAGCAACGCTGCCATGGTGGTCATCATGATGGGACGGAAGCGCAGCTTGCAGGCCTCGAAGATGGCATCGCGCGGCGACATGCCGCGGTTGCGTTCGGCATCGATGGCGAAGTCCACCATCATGATGGCGTTCTTCTTGACGATGCCGATCAGCAGGATCACGCCGATCAGGGCAATGAGGCTGAAGTCGGTGCCGGTCACCATCAGCGCCAGCAGCGCGCCCACCCCCGCCGAGGGCAGCGTGGAGATGATGGTGATGGGATGGATCAGGCTCTCGTACAGGATGCCCAGCACGATGTACACCGCCAGCAAGGCCGTGAGGATCAGGATGGGCTGGCTGGAGGTGGAGGCCTGGAAGGCATTGGCCGTGCCCGCGAAGGTGCCCAGCACGCTGGTCGGCACGCCCAGTTGCGCCATGGCGCGGTCGATGGCGGCGGTGGCCTGCGACAGCGACACGCCCTCGGCCAGGTTGAAGGACAGCGTGGAGGCCACGAACTGGCCCTCATGGCTGACCGACAGCGCCGTGGTGGTGGGCTCGAAGCGCGCGAAGGCCGCCAGCGGGATCTGTGTCGACGCCGCCGTCGAGATGGTTTGCGCCAGCCCCGTATTGGCATTCAACTTGCCGGCCGCCGACAGCGCCGGCGGTGTCGAGAGGCTGGAGGTGGTCGGCGAGAGATTGGACGAGCCGGCCAGGCTGACATAGGTATCGCGCAGGGTTTCCGGACTCTGCCAGTATTGCGGGGCCGCTTCCATCACCACGTGGTACTGGTTCATGCCGCTGTAGATCGTGGAGATCTGGCGCTGGCCGAACAGGTCCGACAGGGTGGAATCGATCAGCTGCGGCGTGACCCCCGCACGCATGGCGGTCTCGCGGTCGATGGTCAGCGTGGTCTGCAGGCCGTTGTCCTGCTGGTCGGTGCTGATGTCTTCCAGCTCCTTCAGGTTGGACAGCGCCAGGCGGATCTTGGGCTCCCAGATGCGCAAGAGGCCCACATCGTCCGACTTGAGTGAATACTCATACTGCGAATCGCTCTGCCGCGCGCCGATGCGGATGTCCTGCACCGGCACCAGGAACACCCGCGCACCGGCCACCTTGGCGGTCTTGATACGCAGACGCGCCACGATCTTGTCGGCACTGTCTTTTCGTTCAGAGAGCGGTTTGAGCGTCACGTACATGAAGCCGCCGTTGCGCCGTTGTCCGCCGGTGAAGGCCACCACATCGGAGACGGCCGGATCGGCCTTGACGATGTCGATGAACTCGTTGAGCTTGGTGCGCATGGCCTGGAAGGAAATGGCCTGGTCGCCCCGGATGCCGCCGACCAGGCGGCCGGTATCCTGCTGCGGGAAGAAGCCCTTGGGAATCGCCTTGTACAAGTAAACGTTCAATGCAATCGTGCCCAGCAGGATCAGCATCATCAGCGGCGCAGCGCGCAGCGCCCAGGCCAGCGTGCGTTCGTAGGCCAGCAGCATGTCCTCGAAGATGGCCGCACTCTGGTCGGCAATCTTCTGCAGCCACGGGTGGCGGCGCTCGCGGCGCGCTGCATCGCCCTCAGGATCATGGCGCAGCAGCTGCGCACACATCATGGGCGTGGTCGTCAGCGACACCACCAGCGAGACCAGGATGGCCACCGACAAGGTGATGGCGAATTCGCGGAAGAGCCGCCCGACGATGCCCTCCATCATCAGGATGGGAATGAAGACGGCGATCAGCGAAATGCTCATCGACAGCACCGTGAAGCCCACCTCGCGCGCGCCCAGCAAGGCCGCCTTGTAAGGCTTCATGCCGGCTTCGATGTGGCGCGAAATGTTTTCCAGCACCACGATGGCATCATCGACGACGAAGCCGGTGGCAATGGTCAGCGCCATGAGCGAAAGATTGTCGAGGCTGAATCCGGCCAGGTACATGATGCCGAAGGTCCCGATCAGCGAGACGGGCACGGCCACCGCCGGGATCAGCGTGGCCCGCGCATTGCGCAGGAACAGGAACACCACCATGATCACCAGCGCCACCGACAGCATCAGGGTGAACTCGGTTTCCTTGAGCGAGGCGCGGATGGTCGGGGTGCGGTCCAGCACCACCTTCATGTCGATGGCCGAGGGGATCGAGGCCTGCAGCTGCGGCAGCAAGGCGCGCACGTTGTCGACCGTCTCGATGATGTTGGCGCCGGGCTGGCGGTTGATGATGATGAGCACCGAAGGCTTGCCGTTGGAAGAACCGGCATTGCGCACATCGGCCACCGAGTCGCGCACCTCGGCCACATCCTGCACCCGCACCGGCGTGCCGTTGCGGTAGGAGACGATCAGCGGCGCATATTCGGCGGCGGTCTTGGCCTGGTCGTTGGCGTAGATCTGCCAGTTGCGGCCGTCATCCTCCAGCAAACCCTTGGGGCGATTGGCATTGGTGGCGGCCACGGCCGTGCGCACGTCGGCGCTGCCGATGCCGTATTTGTTGAGCGCCGTCGGATTGAGCTCGATGCGCACCGCCGGCTGCGAACTGCCGCCCACGCTCACCTGCCCCACCCCGCGCACCTGCGACAGTTTCTGCGCCACGATGCTGTCGGCAGCGTCATACATCTGGCCCTGGGTCATGGTGTCGGAGGTCATGGCCAGGATCAGGATGGGCGCATCGGCCGGGTTGACCTTGCGATAGGTCGGATTGCTCGGCATACCGGTAGGCAGCAGGTTGCGCGCGGCATTGAGCGCGGCCTGCACGTCACGGGCGGCACCGTCGATGTCGCGGTTCAGGTCGAACTGCAGGGTGATGCGGGTCGAGTTCTGCGAGCTGGTCGAGGTCATCTCGGTCACGCCCGCAATCGCGCCCATGGCGCGTTCCAGCGGGGTAGCGACGGTCGCCGCCATGGTCTCCGGACTGGCCCCCGGCAGCGAGGCCGAGATCGAGATGGTCGGGTAATCCACCTGCGGCAGCGGCGAGACCGGCAGCAGGCGAAAGGCCACCATGCCCGCCAGCGCAATGCCGATGGTCAGGAGCGTGGTCGCGATGGGACGCTTGATGAAGGGAAGCGAGATATTCATGCGCGCATCCGCTTACACCGCCGGCGGCAGCGTGGCCGGCTTGCCGTCATCATCATCCTCGCCGCCATGGCCCGGCGCGCGCTGGCCGAAGCGCGCACGCAGACGGCGACCCAGGCTGTCGAAGCCGAGATAGATCACCGGTGTGGTGAACAAGGTCAGCACCTGCGATACCAGCAGGCCGCCGACCATGGTGATGCCCAGCGGCTGGCGCAGCTCGGAACCGACACCGGTGCCCAGCATCAGCGGCAGCGCACCGAGGAGCGCGGCCATGGTCGTCATCAGGATGGGACGGAAGCGCAGCAGGCAAGCCTGGTAGATCGCCTCGCGCGGACTCTTGCCCTGGTGCCGTTCGGCTTCCAGCGCGAAGTCGATCATCATGATGGCGTTCTTCTTGACGATGCCGATCAGCAGGATGATGCCAATGATGCCGATGATGCCGAGATCGGTCCCCGAGATCATCAGCGAAAGCAGCGCGCCCACGCCCGCCGAGGGCAAAGTGGAGAGGATGGTGATGGGATGGATGTAGCTCTCATAGAGCACGCCCAGCACGATGTACATGGTGATGATGGCCGCCAGGATCAGCCACAGCGTATTGGACAGCGAGGCCTGGAAGGCGAGTGCCGCGCCCTGGAAGTTGGTGATGGTGGAGTCGGGCATGCCGATCTCGTCTTCGGCCGCCTTGATGGCCTTGACCGCCTCGCCCAGCGATGCGCCCTTGGCGAGGTTGAAGGAGACGGTGGCCGCCGGGAACTGGCCGATGTGGTTCACCACCAGCGGGGCCGTGCGTTCGGTGACGGTGGCAATCGAGGACAGCGGGACCTTGCCGCCGGCCGAGGTGACCAGGAAGATGCTGTCCAGTGCCTCGGGGCCGCGCTGGAATTCCGGCTTGACCTCCATCACCACGCGATACAGGTTCGATTGCGTGTAGATGGTGGAAATCAGGCGCTGGCCGAAGGCGTTGTAGAGCGCATTGTCGATGGCGGCCGTGGTGATGCCCAGGCGTGAAGCGGCATTGCGGTCGATCTCGATGTAGGCCTGCAGGCCCTGGTCCTGCAGGTTGGTGGCGACGTCGGCCAGTTGCGGTACCTGCTGCAGACGTGCGATCAGCTTGGGCACCCAGGTACTCAGCGTGCCCGGATCAGCATCTTCCAGCGTGAACTGGTACTGCGTGCGCGAGACGCTGTCCTCGATGGTCAGGTCCTGTACCGGCTGCATGTAGAGCGTCACGCCTGGCACCGCCTGCGTGAGCTTGGGTTGCAGGCGGCGGATCACGTCCGAAGCCGAGACATCGCGCTCCTCATGCGGCTTCAGGTTGATGAGCATGCGGCCGCTGTTGAGCGTGGCGTTGGTGCCATCCACACCGATGAAGGAGGACAGGCTTTCCACCGCCGGATCTTCCAGCACCACCTTGGCCAGTTGCTGCTGCTTCTCGCCCATGGCACCGAAGGAGATCGATTGCGTGGCCTCCGAGATGCCCTGGATCACGCCCGTATCCTGCAGCGGGAAGAAGCCCTTGGGCACGAACACGTACAGCAGCACGGTCAGGCCCAGGGTGGCGACGGCGACCAGGAGCGTCAGTTTCTGGCGTTCCAGCACCCATTCCAGCATCACGCCATAGCGCGCGATGATGCGGTCGAAGAAGGCCTGGCTCTTGTGATAGAACCAGCCCTGTTGTTCTTCCGGCTGGTGGCGCAGCAGGCGCGCGCACATCATCGGCGTGAGGGTCAGCGAGACCACGGCCGAGATCAGGATGGAGACCGCCAGCGTGACCGCGAATTCGTGGAACAGGCGGCCGACCACATCGCCCATGAAGAGCAGCGGGATCAGCACCGCGATCAGCGAGAAGGTCAGCGAGATGATGGTGAAGCCGATCTGCTCCGCGCCCTTCAAGGCGGCCTGCATGGGCTTCATGCCCTCTTCGATGTAGCGCGAGATGTTCTCGATCATCACGATGGCATCATCGACCACGAAGCCGGTGGCAATGGTCAGCGCCATGAGCGTGAGGTTGTTGATCGAAAAGCCCGCCAGGTACATCACCGCAAAGGTACCCACCAGCGACAGCGGCACTGCCACGCTGGGAATGATGGTGGCCGGCACATTGCGCAGGAAGACGAAGATCACCATCACCACCAGCGCCACCGAGAGCAGCAGTTCGAACTTCACATCTTCCACCGAAGCGCGGATGGTGGTGGTGCGGTCGGTCAGGATGTGGACATCGATGGCACCCGGCAGGCTGGCCTGCAGCTGCGGCAGGATCTTCTTGATGCTGTCGACCACGGCGATCACGTTGGCACCCGGCTGGCGCTGGATGTTCACGATCACCGCCGGCTGCTGGTTGGCCCAGGCGCCGAGGCGGACGTTTTCTGCACCATCGATCACATCGGCCACATCCGAGACGCGGATGGGCGCACCGTTCTTGTAGGCGATGATGAGATTGCGGTATTCATCGGCCGAACGGAGCTGATCGTTGGCATCGATGGTGGAGGCGCGCGTGGGGCCGTCGAAACTGCCCTTGGCCTGGTTGACGTTGGCGTTGCCAATGGCGGTGCGCACGTCATCCAGGTTGAGACCGAGGGCGGCAACCGCACGCGGATTCAACTGCATGCGCACGGCCGGACGCTGGCCACCCGACAGGCTCACCAGACCGACGCCGGACAATTGCGAAATCTTTTGCGCCAGGCGGGTATCGATCAGGTCCTGCACCTTGGGCAAGGGAATGGTCTTGGAGGTGACCGCCAGCGTGATGATGGGCGTATCAGCCGGATTGACCTTGCTGTAGACCGGCGGCATCGGCAGGTCCGAGGGCAGCAGGTTGCTGCCGGCGTTGATGGCGGCCTGCACTTCCTGCTCGGCCACGTCCAGGCTCAGATCCAGATTGAATTGAAGCGTGATCACCGAAGCCCCGCCGGAGCTGGTGGAAGACATCTGCTTCAAGCCCGGCATCTGGCCGAACTGGCGTTCCAGCGGCGCGGTGACCGAGGAGGTCATCACGTCCGGACTGGCACCGGGATAGAGCGTGACCACCTGGATGGTCGGGTAATCGACTTCGGGCAGGGCCGACAGCGGCAGGAGCCGGTAGGCCACGATGCCCACCAGCAGGATCGCCAGCATCAGCAAGGATGTGGCGACCGGCCGCAGGATGAACTGGCGCGAGGGATTCATGCGTGAGCCTTGTGCTTACTTGGTGCCGTTGGCGTTGCCTGCGTTGCTGGCGGGGGCGCTGTTGCCGTTGCCGCCACCGGCAGCCGCTTCACGCTGGCGGCGCAGCTCCATCATCTTCTGGCGGCGCTGGTCTTCGGGCAGCTTCTTGATCTCTTCGCCGAATTCACCGGCGTCGATGCGCTTGTTGATTTCGGCCCAGCGTTTCTGGCGTTCTTCCGGACTCAGGTTGGCTTGACCGCCCTGCCCGCCCTGTCCTGCCTCACCGCCCTGGCCACCCTGGCCGCGCTTGCCATGGCGGCGTTCCGGATTCTCGGTGGTCAGCTTGTTGGCCGGATCATCCGCGCCGCCGCGGGCCACCGCTTCCACCTTGGCGCCTTCGCGCAGGCGGTCGATCCCATCGATGACCACGGTTTCACCGGCAGCGATGCCATCGGTGATGACGGTCTGGTCATCCTGCACCGGACCGGTCTTGACCGGACGCACGGTGACGGTGTTGTCTTCCTTGACCACATACACGAACAGGCCCTTCGACCCGCGCTGGATGGCCGCCGTCGGGATCACGATGGCCCCCTCCTCGGTCTTGAGCTGCAGGCGGATGTTGACGAACTGGCTGGGGAAGAGCGCGTAATCGGTATTGGGGAACTGGGCCTTGAGCTTGACGGTGCCGGTAGTCGAATCCACCACGTTGTCGATGGTCAGCAGCACGCCGTCGGCCAGTTTCTTCTTTTGCTCGCGGTCCCAGGCCTGGGCCGGCAGCTTGCGGCCGCTCTGCAGTTGCTGCAAGACCTTGGGGATATTGTCTTCGGGGATGCTGAAGATGGCCGTGATCGGCTGCAGTTGCGTGATGATGACCAGCCCGTTGGTATCGCTGGTGGTGACGTTGTTGCCCACATCGGCCTGGCGCAGACCGAGGCGGCCGCTGATCGGCGCGGTCACGCGGGTGAACGACAGTTGCAGGCGGGCGCTGGCGACGCTGCCCTCATCGGCCTTGACTGTTCCTTCGTATTGCTTGACCAGCGCGGCCTGGGTATCGACCTGCTGGCTGGCAATCGAGTCCTGCGACAGCAGGGTCTGGTAACGCTTCAGATCCAGGCGGGCCGAGGCCAGCAAGGCGCGGTCGCGCGCCAGTTGCCCTTCAGCCTGGGTCAGCGCGGCCTGCAGCGAGCGCGGATCGATCTCGGCCAGCAGGTCGCCGGCCTTGACCACCTGGCCTTCCTTGTAATGCAGCTTCATCAGCTGGCCATCCACGCGGGCCCGCACGGTGGCCGTGGCGGTCGGGGTCACGGCCCCCAGGCCATTGAGGAAGACATCGACGTTCTGCACTTGGGCCTTGGCCACGCCGACCGGCATGGTCTGGCCGGCGAAGGCGCCGGGACCGCCGGGACGGCGCGCGCCCGGTCCACCGGGGCCGCCTGCGCCGGGGCGTCCGCCCGGGCCGCCCATGGCAGCCATCTGCTCCTGATCGGCCTTCTTCTTGGACCACCACTTGTAGCCGCCACCGGCCGCCAGCGCCGCCACCAGGACCCAGAACCACCAGCGGCGCAGGATGCTGCCGCGAGACGATGCGTTGGAGGGAGACGGCTGCTTGGAATTGGGAGTATTTGTCATGTCAGGAAAACCAGTGAACCGATCACGTCATCAAGTAATCACGTCAGCGGGGCCGCCACCATGGCAGCCCGCCGGCATTTATCTGCGCTTTTTTATGTATTTCTTTCAGTACAGATTTCTGTACTGCCTTCTGCTCTTTTTTCTGTACAACGTTCTGCACAGGAATCTGTGCAGGATTCTGTACATTTTTCTGTCTTTCAGGACAGGCAAAACGCCAGCTGAAAGCACAAGGGAAGGCGGCCCCTCCTGCCGGAGCAAGGCCGCCCGCCGTCATTCTCTCCGACCAGCCTGACAGCCGTGCAACATTGTCGGACAGCCCCCCGCGTCCGGGCTGGCACGCAGTGTACCCAGCTATTGCCCGGCTTGCACGGGCTACCAACAAGAACAGCCTTGCGGGGAGACGCAAGGCTGCAAGGGTGGGACTGCCCGCTGCGCCGCCACCAGGCATCCGCCCACCTGCGGCGCAGCGGCAAGTCCTGCCTGGCCGGGATTACTTGGCCGGCGGGGCGTCCGGTGCCGGCTTGCCGTCACGCGGGGGGCCCTTGCGGTCGCCATGGCGCATGTGCTCCATCTTTTCCCAGCGATGGCGTTCCATCTTGGCGTGTTCGGCATCAAAGATCTTCTGCTGTTCCGGCGACAGGGTGGCGTAGAAGTCCTTGGTGGCGGCGATGCGTTGCTCGGCGAAGGCCTCACGCTTGCGCATCATGTCCAGCTGCTTGTCCAGGCGTTCCGGGGTGGACAGCTTGGCCCATTCATCCTTGTTGGGACGGCCGGCCTGGTCGAAGGGGGCCGGCTTGGTCTTGTCAAGGAAGAGCTTCCAGGCGGCTTCCTGCGAGGCCGTGATCTTGAGCTTGTCGTGCAGCTCGGCCTGGTGCTTGGCGCGCATCTGCTCGAACTTGGCGATCTGTTCCGGGCTCGGGGCATGGCCGCGGGGGCCGTCCGGGCCGCCCGGGGGCATCTGGGCGAAGGCCGACAGGGTCACGGCGCTGATGCTCACGGCGGCGATGCCGGCCAGGATACGGTTTTTCATTGTCAACATGGCTTGCTCCTTTCAGGGGATGGTGCTCTGATGCGTTCGGCAGCGACGTGCTGCCTTGGCATGGTTCCCATTAAACCGGCGGCGTGTATCAACGGTTTGTCCGCTGTGGCGTCATTTGTATCGCTTTGTATATACGGGAGCTGCCCAGGTATCGTTTTATTTCTGCCCCGCCCCTTGTAAAGACCCGATACAAATCCGCCCTGCACGCACGGACAAGTTCGGCATAATGCGATCCATGGATACAAATACTCACATCCTCGTCGTCGACGACGACCGCGACATCCGCACCCTGCTGGCCGAATACCTGGACAGCAACGGCCTGCGCACCCTCACCGCCACCAATGGCAGCGAAATGCGCCGCGTGCTGGAAGAATCGCGGGTAGACCTGATCGTGCTGGACCTGACCCTGCCGGGCGAGGACGGCCTCACCCTCTGCCGCAACCTGCGCGCCACCTCCTCGGTGCCGGTCATCATGCTGACTGCACGCGGCGAGCCGCTGGACCGCATCCTTGGACTGGAAATGGGGGCCGATGATTACCTGGCCAAGCCTTTCGAGCCGCGCGAACTGTTTGCCCGCATCCGCAGCGTCCTGCGCCGCACGCAGGCACTGCCGCCCAACATGGCGCAGCCGGATGTGGCCACCATGCGCTTTGCCGGCTGGACGCTGGACCTCACCGCACGCCACCTGGTCAACAAGGATGGCGTGGTGGTGGCCTTGTCGGGGGCCGAGTTCCGGTTGCTGAAGGTGTTCCTCGACCATCCCAACCGCGTGCTCAATCGCGACCAGTTGCTGGAACTCACGCAAGGCCGTGAATCCGATCCCTTCGACCGTTCGGTGGATATCCAGATCAGCCGCCTGCGCCAGAAGCTGGGCGATGACGCGCGCACGCCGACCATCATCAAGACCGTGCGCAACGAGGGCTACGTGCTGGCCACGACCGTGACAGCCGAAGGCGCAGGCCGGACGGCATGAAGAATTTCATTGGCTCCATCGGCAACCGCATCTTCTTCCTGCTTCTGGGCGGGATCGTGGTGGCGGTATTCGCCACCAACTGGCTGGCTGGCAACGAGCGCCGCAATACCTTGCGCGAGCTGCGCTTCCAGCACCTGGCCGACCGCGTCGAACAGATCGTGCAGGCGGTGGACGACATCCCGCCGGCGCAGCGCCCCATCGTCCTGCAGGCCGCCACCAACTTCGGTTTCGAGGCACGCATGGTGGAGGACATGAATGACGCCATCGGGCCCAATGCCAGCACCAGCCCGCTGATAGAGATGCTGCAGGCACGCCTGGGCGAGGACCGCAAGATTGCCGTGCAGCGCGAGAGCGAGTGCCCGCCCCTGCGTGCCGACGACGGACGAGGACCGCGCCGCGATACCTGCCGCGTCATCTACATCAGCCTGCATGACCAGGCGCTCATGCGCCTGCGCCTGCACCAGCCGGGCGAGCCCCCTGCCCTGCGCGGGCGTGGGCCGGGCGGGCCGGCCGGGCTGTTCGGGCTGCAATACATTCTGCTGTTCCTGGTCCTGATCGCCATGCTGGCCTGGCTGGTGGCGCGCATGGCCACGCGCCCGATCCGCCAGCTGGCGCAAGCCGCTTCGCGCCTGGGCAGCGACATCGACCATGCACCGCTGCCCGAGACGGGACCGACCGAGATCCGCCAGGCGGCCCACGCCTTCAATGCCATGCAGGCGCGCATCCGCCGCCAGATCCAGCATCGTACCCACATGCTGGCGGCCATCACGCATGACCTGCAGACACCGTTGACGCGCATGCGGCTGCGGCTGGAGAAGGTCACCGATGCCCCGCTGCAGCAGAAGCTCATCGACGACCTGGGCGTGATGCACGGCATGGTGCGGGAAGGACTGGACCTGGCACGCAGCATGGATTCCTCCGAGAAGATCCAGGCGCTGGATATCGATTCCCTGCTCGACAGCGTCTGTGCCGACGCCGCCGATGCCGGCCAGGATGTGGCCCTGCAAGGCAGCACCCGCGCCTTCGTGCTGGCCCAGCCGGGCGCACTGCGGCGCTGCCTGACCAACCTGATCGACAATGCCTGCAAGTACGGCAAGTCGGCGCGGGTGTCCATCGCGCTGGAACAGCAGAAGATCGCCATCCGCATCCGCGACCAGGGGCCGGGCATTCCGGAGTCCGAACTGGAGGCGGTGTTCGAACCCTTCTATCGCCTGGAGGCCTCGCGCTCGCGCGATACCGGCGGTACCGGGCTGGGGCTGACCATCGCGCTCAATATCGCCGAGAACCATCACGGCCAGCTGCGCCTGCGCAACCTGGCCGAAGGCGGACTGGAAGTGCTGCTGGAATTGCCGCCGATGACGCCGACCAAAAATCGGTAAAAAACTTCACCCAGGCATGTAAAAAACCGCCGCAAACCCTGTTGGGATGCGGCGGTTTTCATTTATCGGCCAAAAAGCGCCGAGCCGGGTCACCCGAAGTAGTTCAGGCCCAGGGCGGCATTGACTTCCGACATGGTCTGCGCGGCCACGGCGCTGGCGCGTTCGGTGCCGCGCTTCAAGATGGCCAGCACTTCGCCGCGATCCTTGGCGAATTCTTCGCGACGGGTGCGGATGGGTTCGAGCATCTCCTGCAGGATCCCTTCCAGGCGACGCTTGACTACACTGTCGCCCAGGCCGCCGCGGGTGTAGTGGGCCTTCAGTTCGGCCACGGCATCGCGGTCCGGGTCGAAGGCGTCCAGGAAGGTGAAGACCACATTGCCCTCGACCTGGCCCGGATCATCCACGCGCAGGTGGTTGGGGTCGGTGTACATGCGGTGCACGGCCTGCTTGATCTCGGCCGGGGTCGCGCCTAGGGCGATGGAGTTGCCCAGCGACTTGCTCATCTTGGCCTTGCCGTCGATGCCGGGCAGGCGGCCGGTTTCGGAGAGCACTTCCTTGCACTCGACCAGCACTTCGCGGTCCACGGTGGCGTTGAATTTGCGCACCAGTTCATTGGTCTGCTCGATCATGGGCAACTGATCGCTGCCCACCGGCACCAGTTGGCCCTTGAAGGCGGTGATGTCGGCGGCCTGGCTGACCGGATAAGTCAGGAAGCCGGCCGGGATGTCGCGCTCGAAGCCGCGCAGGCGGATCTCTTCCTTGATGGTGGGGTTGCGTTCCAGGCGCGAGACCGTCACCAGGTTCAGCAGCACCATCGACAGCTCGTAGAGCTCACGCACCTGGGACTGGATGAAGATGGTCGACTTCTCGGGATCGATGCCCACGGCCAGATAGTCCAGCGCCACTTCGAGCACGTTGTCGGTGACTTTCTGGTGGCGGCCGACGTTGTCGGTCATGGCCTGGGTATCGGCCAGCAGCAGGAACTGGCGCGAGCTTTCCTGCAGCGCCACGCGCGACTTGAGCGAGCCGATGTAGTGGCCCAGGTGCAGTGGACCGGTAGGACGATCGCCGGTGAGGACGACGGGCAGGCTGCTGGTGGTGGGGGTGGAGCTCGTGGCGTTCGAAGACATGGTCATTCCTGATCGTTAATCTCTGGAATGCCGCCGGTCCCGAAGCTGAAGAAACAATGCCGCCGGAACCGGCGGCATCATGGTCACATGGTCAAGCTGTGTGAAAACGGGCCGCCTCGTTCAGGCGCGCCACCAATGCTGGGTTTTCGCAAGTTGATCTTTTCGGAAAAGCATGGCGGCGAGTATAGCACCGGCAGCGCGCCATGTTGCGTTGCATAAGAAAAAACCGCCTGCAAGGAGGCGGTTCAGGCGCTGGGCTCGGCTTGTGCGCGGGTTCAATACGCACCCGGTGGCGGACCGTAATACACCGGCGGCGGGCCGTAATACCCCGGGGGCGGCGGCGGTGCGTAGTAGCGCGGGCGATAGGTATAGACGGTGGTGGTCTGCACTGGCTGCTGCACCTGGTTGCCCTTGCTGTACATGCACTGGGTATAGGTCATGTCGTAGCGCTGCTGCATCGAGTAATTGCCTCCGGCGGCCGCGTTGCTGCCAGCGGCACTACCTACGAGCAAGCCGCCGCCGGCGCCGATGGCCGCGCCCGCACCGGCATTGCCCGAGGCCGCGCCGATGAGGGCACCGGCCACGGCACCCACGGCGGTGCCGACTGCGGCGCTGTTGGCGGCATTGTTCTGGGTCTGCGCGGCCTGGCCGCCGATGGCGTCCTGGGCGTATTGCTGGCATTGCTGCTGGTCGGCGCGGAACTGTTCGTAGGTCTTGTCCTTGCCGGGCATGGCCATCACCGACGGGCCGGTCGGCACGCTCACGCAGCCACCCAGCGCCAGCATGGCGCCGACGGCGGTCACGGTCGCGGCGGTCTTGTAGAGGGGTTTCACGATGTTTCCTTTATCGGGGATCGACGAATTACGTAGCTTAGGCAAGGCTTATTGCGGCGGCGTACTGCCCGGCACGCCCGGCGTATTGGGCACGACCTTCATCCAGGGGCTGGGGCAGTTCTGGACGTAGGGATAGTAGGACTTGGACTCGGCGCAGTAGTACCAGTAGTCCTGGCGCTGCGGCTCCACGTAGACCGGTGCGGGGGCCCGCTCCACGTAGACCGGCGGCGGGTAATACACCGGCGGCGGATAGTAGACCGGGGGCGGCACCCACACTGGTCCACCGATCACCACGCCACCATAGAAGCGCCCGTGCGCATAGGCCGAAGCGCTGGCGACGAGGCCGGCTACCGCCAGCACGCCACAGACGCCAATTGCCGCTAGTTTTTTCATGTTGTTGCCCTCGGGGGTGTCTCAGAATAGTTGGAAGGTCTGGAATGCTTGCCGGATGGCATCAAGGCCGCGTTCCCCACGCAGCCGTATCAGCCTGTAATCCTTGCCTGGTGCGGCTTGCAGACGCATCTGGCGCAGGAAAGCAATATACGCCGGGGCTGCGGTGAAATCTTGAGATGTTTCAATTCGTAACCCTAATCAACAGAGATATACACGGGGTTGAAAAGGCTTTGCAAGTTCGAAATAGCCAAGGCAAAACATGCAGGAGAGCTTGTCGTCGTTTTTCCGCTTCCTCTGCCTCGCTGCCATCACTATGGCTTCCACCAGATCGAAAAAATTCCGTTCACACGGCTTTCTTCGCCTCCGACCAGCCTGAACTGACGTTTTGCCTTCTAGTATCGCAAATTCGGCTCGTCCGCTTCGTGGTGTCCCATGATGATGTGAGCCGCCAGCTGCAGCATGTGGCACGCGCCTGCCCCCTGCCGCCTACCTACTCCTCAGCTTCGCCCAATTCAACACCATGATCATCACCTACCCCATTGAACTGCCGTATGTCGCTGGCAACGAGCAACGAGTCGTACCTGACACTCTTTTTAACAACAGCGGAATTCTCAGCGGTCCCTACCTGATTGGCAAGAACCGATTCTGGCACGGCGGCCTCCATATCCACCCCACCGACAGAAATGCGCCGATACGGGCAATCGCAGACGGTGAACTGGTCGCCTATCGTTACGATGCGAACGACACCTCAGATGCGTTTTTTAATCAATCGACCTATTCGCGGAGTTTTGTGCTGTTAAAGCATGAAGCGGAACTCGGCCAAACAGTCTTGGGAACGAGCAGCTTGGTCTTTTATTCCCTCTATATGCATTTACGTGCATTCCAAGAACTCAAAACGGGCCAACTTCCTGGTCTGAATTTCATCCGGAAAATCATCCCGGCCCGGCCGCTGGTAAAAGACGGGCAGCCCGTGTTTGACAAGAAGAAACGCCCGGTCATCGAACCAGCCCGCGAAGAGGTCATCGAGCCAACCGCGAATGGCGCAGTCATTTCCGGCATCGGCTCGGCACGCGTCCGCAGAGGCGACATCCTTGGTTATTGCGGGAGCATTCCCGACAACCTGACCACGCCATCCAAAGGCTTCCACTTTGAAATTTTCTTTGGCGACAACGCATTCCTCAAGAACGTGAACAAGACCATATGGGGAAAATGTCTGCTCACGCAGGCGCAATCCGTTCTGAATGACTTGCTGACCGAACAGATGTTTGCTGTAGATACCTCCATGCCTCTTGAAGTCGCGCCGCATCAGCCGGAGGGGGGTTATTACAAAATACGGATGAAAAGTGAACACTATTGGGTCAGCGAAGATCAGATCGCGGAGGAAATGGTCGAATCATCGTCTTTGCACCAAAAAGGCAAAAAACGTATCGTAAAGCAGTTCCTCCCCAAAACCGACAGCCTGATCGCGTTCGCCAACAACCCCCTTAAAAACGAGCACATCTTGCCGGCCGGAACGGTGGTGGTGCCATGGATGGCTCCATGGCTGAAGGATGAAGAGTTTATCAAGCGGGAGTATCGAGGAACATTCTGGATCCCGCTTTATGTGCCAGACAAGGACAGGCGGTACTGGACTAAAGCGGATGACATCAAGTTCACCAGTGACGCAGACTGGGCGGGCTTCCAGGCCTTTGCAGAGACAGCCGCTCAAAACAGTTTGGACGGCGTAATTGATGATGAAGGTCTACTAGCTCTGACAAAACCATCGACATCAGAAACTGATTCGTCGGTTGGCATCAATAGGATCGCTGGCAAAAACGAAGAAAAAATCAGCGGCCTGATCGCCAGTCATCCGACAGAATGGAGCAAGACGGACATTCCGGTTCGATTCCAGCGGGTAACCACAGATGAGTTCGGAGCTCAAAAACTCACCATGGATCAATTTGCCGCGCTGACGAAGCACATCGAACGTATTGCCTTCTGGGAAGATGTAGCGGGTCTTCCTGATTCCAAACGTGTCTGGCATGCACATCCCCTGCGATTCATCGAACAACTCGCAAAATGCATGTGGCTGAGTGAAGCTGAACTTATGCGGATCATGCCCAATACCGATCAGGAGACCTTCAAGACACATCGCATCAACCTCAACAAAACGATGCTGCAATGGGGCGTAACGGATCGTCTGGAGCAGGCTCATTACCTGGCGCAAGGCGTTCACGAATCAGCGGGGATGCGACTGATGACGGAACTCCCGTCAAAGTATGCCAGCAGTGCCTCCCGCTACAAGGGCAGAGGCTTTGTTCAAATCACATCTGAAATCAATTACAAGGCGTTCAACCTTTATCTGAATCGATACATCAGGACAGTCGATGTGGCCAGTGCCCCCGAAATTCTGAGTTCCGACTCTTACCTTTCGTTTACGGCCTCGTGCTGGTACTGGCGCACCAACGACGTAAGGCGATCTGCCAGAAAAGGCGAGTCGGAGGCAGTGGTTGACGAGGTGGGAAGAGTGATCAATCGCGGCCCCGGACGGAGAGATCTGCCTGAGTATCCGCCCCTTAGCAGAGAGGATCGGCTGGACAAATTCCGCTTGATCAGCAAATTGCTACTGAAGTGAGAAAAAAATGAAAAGGATGACATTCTCCATTTTTCTCGCTTTTTTCGTGCCCTGCGCTACTGTCGCCACAGACATCGAAAAGAAGAAGATAGCGCTCGTCAAGACGGTCCCCGCAAGCGGACGCATCAAAAAGGCGAACATCAAGATCGGAGCAATACTTCGGGAAATCACTCTTCCCCCTCCAGGAGCCCATCGACCTTCATTCTCCGTGGCGCAAACCAACTGGGGAGATGTTCAGATCCTTGCATTGACGCTGGATGCGCGGGGAAGAATCCCTTCCATCGCTTACTACGGCATTACCAAGACAAGCATCTGCTTCCTCGGAAATCATGCACCCCTCATGCTGGATACGCAAACCCGGCTTCTGGTCGAAGTCCTCTACGACAGCGCCAGCAAACAGATCATCAATCGCTACACCTACCAAGAATGCCAGATACGTCTGCATGATCAACTCATCGATCAGGCGATTGACACGCAATCCGCTGATAACATCAGACGGTCCGTAACGCGGGTGACTACCGATGCAGCACAACAACCCACGTGCGAATACGAAATCCGGCAAGGCAAGCCGGTCGGTGAAGATGCGTGCTTTGGCTTTTGAATAAGCAAGCACCGTCGCATGGAAGCAAGACCTGAAAGAAAACGGCCTTTTTCAAGGCCGTTTATGGTCGTAGCCCTGGGTAACTTAAAGCCTCCAACGCTCCTGCAACCAACTAACCATCTCACGCTCAACCCGGCCGCGTCATCTGCTCAGGCTTGATCCACTCGGCAAACTGTTCTTCCGTCACATAACCGAGCGCCAGCGCCGCCTGCTTCAGGGTAGTGCCGTCGTGATGCGCCTGCTTGGCGATCTTGGCAGCCTTGTCGTAACCAATGTGCGGGGCCAGGGCCGTCACCAGCATGAGCGACTTTTCCATCAGATCGCCGATGCGGCTGTGGTTGGCTTCGATGCCGCGCGCGCAGTGCTCCTCGAAGCTGGCCATGCCGTCGCCCAGCAAACGAACGCTCTGCAGGAAGTTGTGAATGATCACCGGCTTGAACACATTGAGCTCGAAATTGCCGCTGGCACCGCCAATGTTGAGCGCCACATCATTGCCGAACACCTGTGCGCACAGCATGGTCATGGCTTCGCATTGGGTCGGATTGACCTTGCCTGGCATGATGGAACTGCCCGGCTCATTCTCGGGAATGGTGATCTCGCCCAGCCCCGAACGCGGACCGGAAGCCAGCCAGCGAACGTCGTTGGCGATCTTCATCATGGCTGCCGCCAGGGTCTTGAGTCCGCCGTGCGCGGCCACCAGGGCATCGTGCCCGGCCAGCGCTGCAAACTTGTTGGGCGCGGTCTTGAAGGGGAAACCGAAGTACTTGGCCAGCTCGGCCGCCACGCGCTCGCCGAATTCGGGATGTGCGTTCAAACCAGTGCCGACCGCCGTGCCGCCAGCGGCCAGCTCGGAGATGGCATTGAGGGTGGCGATGATGGCCGACTCGGCATGATCCAGCTGGGCCACGTAGCCCGAGAACTCCTGGCCCAGCGTCAGCGGCGTGGCGTCCTGCAGGTGGGTGCGGCCGATCTTGACGATGTCGGCAAACTGCGCGGACTTGTCCGCCAGCGTGGCGCGCAGGGTGTGCAGCGAGGGAATCAGGTGCGTGGCCACCGCCATGCAGGCCGCCACGTGCATGGCCGTCGGGAAGATGTCGTTGGAGGACTGGCCGCGGTTGACGTCGTCATTCGGGTGGATCAGGCGATCCTCGCCGCGCACGCCGCCCAGCAGTTCGGAAGCGCGGTTGGCCAGCACCTCGTTCATGTTCATGTTGCTCTGGGTGCCGGAACCGGTCTGCCAGACCGACAGCGGAAACTCCAGCGGATGCTTGCCGGCGATGACCTCATCGGCCGCCGCGATGATGGCGTCGGCCTTCTTGCCGTCCAGCTTGCCCAGGTCGCGGTTGACGGCGGCACAGGCACGCTTGACGGCGGCCAGCGCCACGATCAGCTCGGCCGGCATGCGCTCGGTGGAAATGTGGAAGTGGTGCAGCGAACGTTCGGTCTGCGCGCCCCACAGGCGATCGGCAGGGACTTCGATCAGGCCAAAGGTATCGCGCTCCATGCGGTGGTTCATGATGCTGGTTCTCCGTGATGAGAGGGCCGCAGGCGGCCCGATGATCCCGTGAGACTCTGGCGCAAGCTGAAGGCTGAGTCACCGACGAGACCGACAAGATGACGTCTAGTGTAACGGCTGGCGGGACCGCCCGCAGGAAGCCGCGGCGTGAAGCTGGCGAGGGTACGGCAATGCGCGGCAGGCAATCAGCCGGCCTTGTTGTCCTTGGGCGGATCCGGCAGCACACAGGCCTCGACCACTTGCAGGTCGTTGTCCTTGGCGAAGTTGACCACGAAGTGATAGGCCAGCGGCTCCAGCTCGCGCAGGGCTTCGTTGACCACCACCGAGCGCACGCCATCGATGTGGGTGGGCAGCACGTAGGGAGAATATTTCAGGTGTGCATTGCGACCGCCACTGCCTTCGGGACGGAAGCACGACATCACGCCGCACAGGCGCTCCGCCCAGTCGCTGGGGCGGAACTGCCGGCCATCCGAGGTCTTGCCCAGGATGATGAATTCTTTGGCCGGTGCGTTTGCGGGTTTGATGGGATCAGCCATACATGCATTCTTCTAAAGCGCTTGCAACCGAATGCCCTTGTCCTGGTGGGACCGGAGCCCTGGAGTCCGCGGTGCCTCGGCGATCCACTGCCTGGGTGCCTGCGGTACTGAGTATTATATCTTATAGAAGACTTGGCTTCTACCGGTCTCCCCCGGCTACTGCGTGCCGCTCATGCCCTGCGGGCAAACCATGCATTCCTGCACGTGGCGGCCTTCTGAAGTGAAGTCGGAAGTATACCGGGTTGGCGGCAATCGCGTTCCCAAAAACAAAGCGGGCCTGAGCCCGCTTCTTGAATGACCAGTGTCGCCTAGCCCATCCACACTGCCACAGACAGCAGCAACAACAGGAACATCCACAGCAGCAAGGCGCGCCAGACCAGGCCCACGGTGCTCTGCAGGGTGCGCGGCGAGGGGGTATCGCCGGGCAGGCCGTCGGTTTCTTCCGGCATGGAATCGACCGTGGCAGCATCGGCCGGCAGGATGATGCCGGCGGCCGCTTCCTTCTCGGTACCGAAACGCACGCCCATGGCGCCGCCACCGGCGGCCAGGATGATGCCGGCGGCTTCGTCGTCCCAGCGGCTGGCGAAGTTGCGCCAGGCATAGATGGCATCCTCGAAGTTCCCGACCACGGCGAAGGCAGCGGCCGTCAGGCGCGCCGGAATCCAGTCGATCCAGTAGAAGGCCTGGGCGGCAAAGCGGCCGAAAGCTTCATATTTCATGTGATCCGGCTCGTTCCAGGCGCGCGAGAGGTATTCAGCCACACGGTACATCACCGCCAGCGCCGGGCCGACCGGCATCAGGAACCAGAAGAACACGCCAAAAACGTGACGATGCGTGGTGATGAGTGCGCGCTCGGAGGCGATGCGTGAAATTTCGCTCACATCCATCGCCGTGGTGTCCTGCTTGGTCCATTCGGCCAGCAGGGTGCGGGCGGTCATTTCGTCGCCCGTGTTCAGGGCCAGCTGGATGGAGGTGAAGTAATGGCTGTAATGGCGGAAGCCCAGGGTCATATAGACCACCAGCACGTTCCAGGCAAAGGCCGCCACCAGGCTCACATGCAGCAGCAGCCAATAGATCAGCGCCACCGGCACCGTCAGCGCCCCCACCATCACCACCCAGCCCAGGCGGCCATGATGAGCGTGCCCGGCGTTGAACCAGCCTTCAATGGTGGCCGCGAAAGACTTGATCGACGCGTATACCGGATTGTCTGCGCGCAGTGGTTTGAGTTGTTCGATTAACAGCGCAAAGAGAATGGAAAGAAATGTCATCAAGCTGCCTTAGGTGTCTCTGTAGCCCGTACGATAGCGCAGTGCAAGAGGGGAATCAAACAATTGATTCGTTGATCACAATCAAGAGCGTGATGTCACGGATTTTTACTTATTTGAACATTAAAAGCGACATTGCGTATCTGCGAGGCGACAAATGCTGCCACTAGCTGCGCAGGAAGTGGTACAGGTTGCGCAGCATGCCCGCAGTCGCGCCCCAGATGAAGTAACGGTCATAGGGCATGGTGTAGAAACTGCGCCGGCCTACCGGTGCCGGCAACTCGACCGAGCGGCGCTGATGGTTCAATCCATCCATGAGGAAAGCCAGTGGCACTTCGAAGATCTCGGCCACTTCGCGCGGGTCGCCCACGGCCTCGAAAGGCGGCTGTATCAGTCCGGCCACGGGCGTGACCCGATAACCGGTGCCGGTGAAGTAATCGGGCAGCGAGCCGATGACTTCGATGTGCTGGCGCGCCAGGCCGATTTCCTCTTCGGTCTCACGCAGGGCGGTCTCGATGGCCGAGCCGTCATAGTCTTCGCGGCGGCCACCGGGGAAACTGATCTGTCCTGCGTGGTCCTTCAGGTCAGCTGTGCGCTGAGTGAAGAGCACCGTCATCCCCTCCTCGCGCAGCACGATCGGGATCAGCACCGAAGCGAGCCGGAAGCGTCCTTTGGACTCGGCCAGGCGCGCCATCTGGTCGCCGCTGTGCTCGGGCTCCCAGCGCGGCGGGTCGGCGAAGCGTTGGCGCAGCCAGTCGGCATTCAGGCGCGCGGCCTCCAGCGCAGTTTCGCCGGCGACGGCATCTACAGGCAGATTGACGGGATCGAAACTGGCCACGTTGTGCTCGCTTGATCGTGAGGTTGTCAGGACTTCAATCGGGTGTCAGAAACGAAAAAGGGGCGTCGCGAGACACCCCTTTTCCTGACGCATCAACAGGCGACCGATTACTCGGCAGCAGCAGCCTTTGCCGCACGGCTGGGCAGCTTTTCCTTGATACGTGCCGACTTGCCCGAACGTTCGCGCAGGTAGTACAGCTTGGCACGACGCACGTCACCACGACGCTTGACTTCAATCGAGGCGATCAGCGGCGAGTACAGCTGGAAGGTACGCTCAACGCCTTCGCCCGAAGAAATCTTGCGGACGATGAAGTTGGAGTTCAGACCACGGTTACGGCGGGCGATAACGACGCCTTCGTAAGCCTGAGCGCGCTTGCGGGTACCTTCAACCACGTTCACGTTGACAATCACGGTGTCGCCGGGGGCGAAGTCGGGAATGTTCTTGGCGAGACGCGCGATCTCTTCTTGCTCGAGTTGCTGGATCAGATCCATTTTTTGCTCCTGTAACCATCTTGCCGGCGCCATTGCCACGAGGGCGGATTGTAAAGCCCGGTAGAGGATGGGGTTTCAAACACGGTGACATCGGCCACCGCACGGTGCAGGTCCGTTGCCGGGCCTGCGGTACTGCATTTGCTGCTAAAACTTCACTCGGGCGATCTGCTCGCGTGCCGGCTTACTGCTGCGGCAAACTGCCCAGAAACTTTTCATCGGCCTTGCTCAGCAAGCCCTGCTCGCGGGCCCTGACGATGAGGTCAGGACGCTTGCTCTGCGTGGCTTCCAGTGCCCGCTGCCGGCGCCATTTCTGGATCTCGGCATGGTGCCCACCCAGGAGGATGGACGGCACCGGTTCACCTTCATAGACTTCCGGACGCGTGTAATGGGGCGAGTCCAGCAATCCGTTGACGAAACTGTCTTCCACTGCCGAGGCGCTGTCGTTGAGCGCACCCGGCAAGAGCCGGATCACTGCATCCATCAGCGCCATCGCCGGCAATTCACCGCCGGAGAGGACGAAGTCCCCGATGCTGATTTCCTCGTCCACGCACTTGTCGAGCAGACGCTGGTCAATTGCTTCATAGCGTCCGCACAGCAGCACCGCCCCGCTGTCCTGCGACAGCCGCACCACGCGCTCATGCGTCAGCGGTGCGCCCTGCGGTGACAAATAGATCACACGCGGCCGGGCCAGACCCAGCGCTTGCTGCCGCTGCTGCGCCGCCTCGATGGCAGCCTGCAGCGGCTTGGCCAGCATCACCATGCCGGGGCCACCGCCATAGGGGCGGTCATCCACGGTGCGGTGATTGTCAGTGGTGAATTCACGCGGATTCCACAACTGCAAGCCCCAACGCTGCTGCTCCAGCGCCCTGCGGGTAATGCCGGACTGCGTCAGCGCGGCGAACATCTCGGGAAACAGAGTGACGACATCAAACTGCATCACGCCTCCATTTCCTGGGTTCTTTTGAATCGTTTGAATCTGCTCACATCAGCGAGCCGGAAAAGAAAAAACTGACCTTGAAGGTCAGTAATCCTTGTCCCAGTCGACGATGATCTTTTTTTCGCTCTGCTGCACCGTCTTGACGAACTGGTCGACAAACGGAATCAGCAGTTCGGGCGCCGCCGCGGATTTCTCCTTGGCACCCTTCTTCGGCTTTGCGTCGGCAGCGGGTTGCGGTTGCGGCTCGGGCGCAGTTTCCTGCACCGGGGCCTTCACCACCAGAATGGGATGGGCGCCGTTGTCCATCATGTCGGACACCACGCCCAAGGCTTCACCCTGGAGATTTTCCACTGCCGAGCCGATCAGATCGACCCAGTAGAATTCATTGTCATCCAGCGCCGGGAAGTGCTTGCGGGAGATGGAGACCACCGTTCCCTTCATCGCTTCGGCCGCATTGCGGTCCGCTACCCCGGTCAGGCGCGCAACGACATCGCCGCTGTGCCCCTTGGACTGCATGACATCGACATCCTGCTTGGGCTGGCCGGATTTCTCCAGCCACCAGGTCTTGGCATTCAACAAGGCATCTGCCTCGGAAGAATAAGGACGCACGCGAATCCAGCCCTGGATTCCGTAGGCTCCGGTCACATGGCCGACGGTCACGAGATCGTCGGGTGCGGAGAACCCCGCTTGGGCTGGATGAGTCATGAGTACACCAGACCTGTTCTTCATCCATGCGCCAGCAGAACCGGCGCGGAATCAGACAGGAAAACCTGTATTAAGCAGCAGCCTTGGAACCGGCTTCAGCGACCAGGCGAGCAACGGTCGGCGACAGTTGTGCGCCAACGCCTTGCCAGTGAGCCAGACGGTCAGCAGCGATACGCACGGTTTCTTCCTTGCCGGAAGCGACCGGATTGTAGAAGCCGATGCGCTCGATGAAACGGCCATCGCGACGATTGCGCGAGTCGGTTGCAACGATGTTGTAGAAGGGGCGCTTCTTGGCGCCGCCACGAGCTAAACGAATAACGACCATAATGGTTCCAGTAAGAATACGGACACGGAAAAGCCGCAGATTATAACGGACTTCCGCACACCCGGGCAAGTTGCTTGGCGCTTTTGTGCCATAGACCAACGCACAACGCCCTGCAAACTCCCCAAAACACGGCAAAAGTGATGTCTTTTGGCATCACTTTTGCCCCACCTCCAGCGAGGACTGCCGCATCGCAGCTTGTCCTGACGGAAATCACCCTGCGCCAGGGGCTCGGCTATACTGCTGCCAGACCTGACCACAACACGGCCGCCAGCGTCATCTCTGGCGGCTTACAACAGAATAAAGAGACGCGCAGCATGCCCTTGCCTTCCGCACCCCGCCACAAGAACAAGACCCTGACGACTTTCCTGGCCACCGCTTTCGGCAGCATCGGCCTGCACCGTTTCTATCTCCACGGCGGCCGTGATCGCTTCGGCTGGCTGCATATCCTGGCCATTCCGCTGTCGCTGGCCTTGATGGCAGCACGGCCGGACGCGCCCAAGCTCTTCACCGGACTGCCCTTCGTGCTGTCGGCGCTGATTGCCTGCCTGGAAGCGCTGGTGCTCGGCCTCACGCCGGACGACAAGTGGGATGCGCGCTACAACGCCGGCAGCGGCAAGCGTTCTGAATCGCACTGGATCTTGGCACTGATCCTGGTCCTGACCGTGGGATTGGGTGCCATGGGGGTGATCGCCCTGCTGGCGCGCAGCTTCGACCTGCTCTTCACTGGCGGGGCCTTCGGCTGAGCTGCTGCCCTGCCCTCACGATCCCAATGAACAAGCCCGGAACATCGTCTACGATGTTCCGGGCTTTTGTTTGAAGCCGGGATCAGAACTGCTCTTCGGCCAGCGCCATCACCGCTGCACCGCCATCGACGATGGCCGTGCGATAGGCCAGCGCCTGCGGCAGGATCTGCTCGGCATAGAAACGCGCGGTCGCCAGCTTGGCTTCGTAGAACTTGCCGTCGCCCTCGCCGGATTTCAGCTTGCCCGCCGCGATGGCCGCTGCACGCGCCATCTGCCAGCCACCCAGCACCACGCCGGCCATCTTCAGATACGGGACGCTGCCCGCGAAGACCGCCTTGATATCGCTCTTGACGTTGGCCACCACATACCCGACCACCTGTTCCAGCGCATCGGCGGCTTCGGCCAGGCGCGCCGCGATGGGCTGCAGTTGCGCATCGCCCTGCAGTTCGGCCGCGGTCTGGCGCACCTGGGCGATGATGCCCTTGGCAACAGCGCCGCCGTCACGCACGGTCTTGCGGCCCACCAGGTCATTGGCCTGGATGGCGGTCGTGCCTTCGTAGATCGGCAGGATGCGCGCATCGCGGTAATGCTGGGCCGCGCCGGTTTCCTCGATGAAGCCCATGCCGCCATGTACCTGCACGCCGGTGGAGGTCACATCGATGGACATCTCGGTGATCCAGCCCTTGACGATGGGCACCAGGTATTCGTAGAAGGCCTGGTTGGATTTGCGGGTGGCTTCGTCATCGCTGAAGTGCGCCGCATCCGACGTGGCCGCGGCCACATAGGACAAGGCCCGCGCCGCCTCGATCTGGGCGCGCATGGACATCAGCATGCGGCGCACATCGGGCTGGTGGATGATTGCCACCGGACCGGGCGAGCCGGCCAGGTCGCGCGACTGGATGCGGTCGCGGGCATAGGACACGGCTTTCTGATAGGCACGCTCCGACACCGACAGCCCCTGGATGCCCACGGCAAAGCGCGCCGCATTCATCATGATGAACATGTATTCCAGGCCGCGATTCTCTTCGCCGACCAGGGTACCGATGGCGCCGCCATGGTCACCGAACTGCAGCACGGCGGTCGGGCTGGCCTTGATGCCCAGCTTGTGTTCGATGGAAACGCAGTGCACGTCATTGCGCGCGCCCAGCGAACCGTCGGCATTGACCAGGAACTTGGGCACGATGAACAGCGAAATGCCCTTCACGCCTTCGGGCGCATTGGGCGTGCGGGCCAGCACCAGATGGACGATGTTCTCGGCCATGTCGTGCTCGCCATAGGTGATGAAGATCTTGGTCCCGAAGAGCTTGTAGGTCCCGTCCCCCTCCGGCACGGCGCGGGTACGCACCAGTGCCAGGTCGGAGCCGGCCTGCGGCTCGGTCAGGTTCATGGTGCCGGTCCACTTGCCGGAGATGAAGTTGGCGATGAAGGTTTCCTTCTGCTGCTGGGTGCCGGCCGTCATCAGCGCTTCGATGGTGCCATCGGTCAACAGCGGGCACAGCGCGAAGGAGAGATTGGCCGAATTCAGCATCTCGATGCAGGGCGTGGCCAGCAGCTTGGGCAGGCCTTGTCCGCCGAACTCCACGGGATGCTGCACGCCTTGCCAGCCGGCTTCACCAAACTGGCGGAAGGCTTCCTTGAATCCGGGGCTGGTGGTGACCTTGCCGTCGGCCCAGCTGCTGGGGGCCTTGTCGGCAGAATGGTTCAGCGGGGCGATCACTTCACTGCAGAAACGGGCGTTTTCTTCGAGAATGGCCTCGGCCGTTTCCGGCGTGGCATCCTCGCAGCCCGGCAGCGCATTCACGGCTGCCAGACCGGCCAGTTCGTTCATGACGAACAACATATCCTTCACGGGCGCGGTGTAACTCATCTCCAACCTCCAATGCGGAACGCTCTGCCGGCGTTCCTTGCTTGCACGAAAACACCCCGGCCGGAGCCGGGGCGAATACTACGGTTCAGGACAGATCAGCCAAGCTGCTTGACCAGCTCGGGGACGACCTCGAAGAGGTCACCCACCAGGCCGTAATCGGCCACCGAGAAGATCGGCGCTTCCTCGTCCTTGTTGATGGCGACGATGACCTTGGAGTCCTTCATGCCAGCCAGGTGCTGGATCGCGCCGGAGATACCGACAGCGATATAAAGCTGGGGCGCGACGATCTTGCCGGTCTGGCCGACCTGCCAGTCGTTGGGCACATAGCCTGCGTCGACCGCAGCGCGGGAGGCGCCCATGGCGGCGTTGAGCTTGTCGGCCAGCGGTTCCAGGATCTTGAAGCTTTCCGCCGAACCCATGCCACGGCCACCGGAGACGATGATCTTGGCAGCGGTCAGTTCCGGACGATCCGACTTGGCCACTTCACGGCCCACGAAGCTGGACTTGCCCGAATCGGCCACGGCCGGGATGCTTTCCACGGCCGCCGAACCACCCTGCGCGGCCGGATCGAAACCGGTGGTGCGCACGGTGATGACCTTGATCGGGTCGATCGACTGCACGGTGGCAATGGCGTTGCCGGCGTAGATCGGACGTTCGAAGGTATCGGCCGACTCCACCTTGGTGATGTCGGAAATCTGGCCCACGTCCAGCTTGGCGGCCACGCGCGGCAGGATGTTCTTGCCGTAGGCGGTGGCGGGCGCCAGGATGTGGCTGTAATCCTTGGCGATGGCCAGGACTTGCTCGGCCACGTTCTCGGCCAGGCCGTCGGCGAATTGCGGGGCATCGGCCAGCAGCACCTTGACGACGCCTGCCACTTGGGCGGCAGCGTCAGCGGCGGCCTTGGCATTGGCACCTGCGACCAGGACGTGGACATCGCCACCGGCTTGCGCTGCCGCGGTGATGGTGTTGAGAGTGCTGCCCTTGAGGCTGGCGTTGTCGTGTTCAGCAATAACGAGTGCGGTCATGATCAGATCACCTTGGCTTCATTTTTCAGTTTGGCGACCAGGGTCGCGACATCCGGCACCTTCACGCCGGCGCTGCGCTTGGCAGGCTCGGTGACCTTCAGGGTCTTCACGCGCGGGGCCACGTCCACGCCCAGCTCGTCGGGCTTGACGGTATCGAGCTGCTTCTTCTTGGCCTTCATGATGTTGGGCAGCGTGACGTAACGCGGCTCGTTCAGGCGCAGGTCGGTGGTGATGATGGCCGGCAGGGTCAGGGCCAGGGTTTCCAGGCCGCCGTCCACTTCACGGGTCACGGTGACCTTGCCCTCTTCCAGCACGACCTTGGAAGCGAAGGTGGCTTGCGGCCAGCCCAAGAGCGCTGCCAGCATCTGGCCGGTCTGGTTGCAGTCATCGTCGATGGCCTGCTTGCCCAGGATGATCAGCTGCGGCTGTTCCTTCTCGGCCAGGGCCTTGAGGATCTTGGCCACGGCCAGCGGTTGCAGTTCGACATCGGCCGCCACTTCGGCCAGGATGCCGCGATCGGCACCAATGGCCATGGCGGTGCGCAGGGTTTCCTGGCACTGGGTCACGCCGGCGGAGACGGCGATCACTTCGGTGACCTTGCCGCCTTCTTTCAGGCGCACGGCTTCTTCCACCGCGATTTCGTCAAACGGGTTCATCGACATCTTGACGTTGGCGATATCGACGCCGCTGCCGTCGCTCTTGACGCGCACCTTGACGTTGTAATCCACGACGCGCTTGACTGGTACTAATACTTTCATCGCATGGCCCTTGCAAAAAGGAATTGACGTAAACGTAAACTTCCGCAGGATTATAAAAGCAAAACGGGGTGCCTACCGGTTTTTAGCACGATCGTTCTTTTTAATGTTCGCAGCATACACCAAAGATTCACGTGAGCGGAAGAGGAAATGAAGAGAAGCTGAAAAAACTTCATGCAGCGGAATTGAAGCGCGGCCTGCCCGCAGGCAACACCGCGCTGTTCAGACCGCCAGGTGGGGTACCGGTTCGCCGCGCAGGCCGGCCAGCAGGTTGGAGACGGCCAGCTCGGCCATGGCCAGCCGGGTTTCATGGGTGGCCGAACCGATGTGGGGCAAGGCCACCACGTTGGGGAGTTGCAGCAGGGGCGATTCGGCGGGCAGCGGCTCGACTTCGAACACATCCAGGCCGGCACCATAAATGGTCTTGTCCTGCAGGGCCTCAATCAGCGCCGCCTCATCGACGATGCGCCCGCGCGAGGCATTGATGAAGATGGCGCTACGCTTCATGAGCGCGAATTCGCGTGCGCCGATCAGGCGTTCGGTATCGGCATTCAGGGGCAGCATGACGCAGACGAAGTCCGCCTGGGCCAGCAACTCATCCTGGCTGACGTAGCGCGCATCGAGTTCGCGCTCGGCCTCGGGATCGGGGCGGCGGTTGTGATACAGGATGGGCATGCCGAAACCATGATGCGCCCGCCGCGCCACCGCAGAGCCGATGCGGCCCATGCCGATCAGGCCCAGCGTCTTGCCGTGCACGTTCACGCCGAACTGGGCCTCGCCGATGCTGCCCTTCCAGCGACCGGCCTTGACGTATTCGGCCAGCTCCACCACGCGGCGCGCAGTGGAGAGGATCAGGGCAAAGATGGTATCGGCAGTGGCTTCGGTGAGCACGCCGGGCGTATGCGCCAGCATCAGCCCGCGCCGGCGAAAATAATCCAGGTCGAAATTGTCCACGCCCACCGAGATGGTGGAGGCGATCCTGAGTTGCGGCGCGCCCTCCAGCATGTCGTTGGTGATGGGCAAGCTGGCACCGATCATGCCGTGGGCGGTCTTCAGTGCCGCGAGGAAATCGGCGCGGTTATCTTGCGTAATACGGTCGAAGAGCGTTACGTCGCATTCTGCCTGCAGGCGCTGCAGCAGGTGCTCGGGCAATTTTTTGTAGACGACTACGTGCGGCTTCATGGCGATTCCTGTGAGAGTCAAATCAGGCCGAGGCCGCCTCCAGCTCGGCCCGGGTGGGCAAGCCTTCCATGTCGCCTACCACCTGGATGGCGAACGCGCCGATGCGGTTGCCGCGCATGACGGCCTCGGGTACCGGCAAGCCTTCCAGCATGCCGCTGATGACACCCACTGCGAAGCCGTCCCCGGCGCCGACGGTATCGACCACTTCCTTCACCGGCACGCCAGCCACCCTGCCCTCGCCTTCACTGTTGCGCCAGTAAGCGCCCTCCGCGCCCAGCTTGATGACCACCATCTTCACACCGCGCTCCAGGTAGAAGCCGGCAATGGCGCGCGGATCTTCATATCCGGTCAGGAGCGTCCCTTCCGACAATCCCGGCAGCACCCAGTCCGCCTTGAAGGCCAGCGCATTCAACTGCTGCGCCATGACTTCGCGCGAGGGCCACAGCATCGGCCGCAGGTTGGGGTCGAAGGAAATCGTCTTGCCCTGCGCCCGCATGAACTCCATGGCGTGATGGGCGAAGGCCATCGTCGTGGGCGACAAGGCCGGCGCGATGCCGGTGGCGTGCAGGTGCCGCGCCGCCCCGAAATACGCCGGATCGAAATCCTCCAGCGACAGATGGCTGGCGGCCGATCCCTTGCGGTAATACTCGATGGCGGGGTCTGCTCCATCGACTGCCTTGGCCTTCAACTGGATGGCCGTGCGGAATTCCATGTCGGTCAGCACGCGGCTGACCTCCACGCCTTCCTGCGCCACCCGCTTGCGAATGAAGCGGCCGAAGGCATCATTACCCACCCGGCTGGCCCAGCCCACCTTCAAACCCAGGCGCGCCAGGCCGATGGCCACATTGGTCTCGGCACCGGCGAGGCGGCGCGTGTATTTTTCCACTTCTTCAAACGGGCCGACTTCATCGGCCACCAGCAAGGCCAGGGCTTCGCCCCAGGTCACCACATCCAGTTGCATCGTCATTGTGCTTGTCCTCAGACGGCCGCCAGCATCGCCACGTGGCGGCGCGTCGTTTCTTCCAGATCCGTGCCCACCAGCGGGAATTCGATGGCCCGCAGGATGCCCGTGGGGAAATGCGCCAGCATGGCCGGCCAGTGCGTATCCTGCGCCTGCAGCGGCACGGCCTTGAGCTTGCCCTTGTCCTCCTGCACGCCCTTGCAGTGCACGTAGCGCACATGCGGTGCCAGCGAGCGTGCGGCGGTCTCGGGATCGACGCCCTGCCAGTGCCAGTTGCCCATGTCGAAGGTCATGCCGAAGGCATAGCCATTGCCGGTGCACAGCGCCAGGAAGCTGACGATGGGCTCCAGCCGCCCGCCCTGCGGGGTCTGGTCGTTCTCCAACAGGACTTCGATGGGGGAATGCGAGAGGAAGCGCAGCAGCGATTGCAGATCACTGGCTACCGAGAAATGGCCGAGCGATACCTTCAGGAAACGTGCTCCGATCTCCTCGGCCTCATTCATTGCTTGGCCGATCTGCTCACGATCAAATCGCCCGTCGGCACGGAACAATTCCAACGGCGCGGAATACACCGAGAACAGCTTGTGCTGCTCCAGCAAGGCGCGCAAGGCCGGCAGGTCCTGCGGGCCATCGAAGAGCTCACGCCGTATTTCAAGGCCAGCCGCCCCGGCCGCCGCCACCATCGGGACCAGGTCGGCATGGCCGACCCGCCGCACCAGGTCCGCCCCATAGGCCGAGGCGGCGACCAGGACCGGACTCACTTGAGCGCCCCTGCGCCGATGAACTGCCTGGCTTCCGGGGTCTGCGGATCGGCGAAGAATTCCTCCGAAGGCCGCGCTTCCCACACCTTGCCCTGGTGCATGAAGACGGTGAGGTCCGCCACCCGGCGCGCGAACTCCATCTCGTGCGTCACCAGCAGCATGGTCATGCCACCGCGTGCCAGCTCTTCCATGACCTTCAGCACTTCGGCGGTCAGTTCCGGGTCCAGCGCCGAGGTCACTTCATCGAACAGCATCACCTGCGGCTCCATGGCCAGCGAGCGGGCAATGGCCACGCGTTGCTGCTGGCCGCCGGAGAGCTGCTCGGGATAGGCGTCGCGCTTGTGATCCAGGCCGACCTGCTTCAAGACCTTGATGGCCGTCTCGCGGGCAGTGTCGGTGGCGGTCTTCTTGACGATGCGGGGTGACAGCATGATGTTCTCCTCCACGGTCAGGTGCGGAAAGAGATTGTAATGCTGGAACACCATGCCCACATCCTTGCGCAATTCGATGAGGTGTTCGTGCTTGTTGGTCAGCTTGTGGCCGGCCACGGTGATGCTGCCGCCATCGATGGTCTCCAGCCCGTTGATGCAGCGGAGCATGGTGCTCTTGCCGGAGCCCGAACGGCCGATGATGGCCACCACCTGGCCGCGCTCGACCGACAGCGAAATGCCGTTTAACACCTGGTTGCTGCCGAAGCGTTTGGTGATGTTGTCAATCTCAACGATGGGCATGGTATTTCCTCTCCAGGGCAAAAGCGAAACGGGACAGCGGATAACAGAAAACGAAGTAGATACCGGCCACGATGGGGAAGACCAGGAAAGGCTGGAAGGTCGCATTGCTGACCAGCTTGCCGGCCTGCGCCAGTTCCACCAGGCCGATGATGGAGGCGATCGAGGTGTTCTTGACGATCTGCACCAGGAAGCCCACGGTCGGCGGCAGCGAAATACGCACCGCCTGCGGCAGGATCACGTAGCGCAGCTGCTGCCAGCGCGTCATGGCCAGGGCAGTTGACGCTTCCCACTGCGGCACCGGTACGGCCTCGATGCAGCCGCGCCAGATCTCGCCCAGATAGGCGCTGGAATAGATCGTCATGGCGATGGTGGCGGCCACCATGGGCGGGAGCTTGTAGCCGAAGATCGCCAGTCCGTAGAAGGACAGGAACAGGATGATCAGCACCGGCGTGCCCTGGATGATCTGGATGTACACCGCCGAGAGCAGCCGCAGCGGGGCCAGGTGCGAGGTACGCATCAGGGCCACGATGAAGCCGGCGATGCCGCCGCCGATGAAGGCCAGTGCCGAGAGCAGCAGCGTCCAGCGCGCCGCCTCCAGCAGGAACATGAAATTATCGAAGGAAAATTCAGCGAGCATCACATCCTCCTCGGACGAGCCACGCCCAGGCGGCGACGGCGTTTGAAGACCACCAGTCCGATCAGCCAGAAGGCCAGGCGGAACAGCAATGCCAGCAGGATGTAGAGCACCATCACCACCAGGTAGATCTCGAAGCTGCGGAAGGTCTCGGCATCGAGCAGGTTGGCCGTGGCCGTCAGCTCCTCAGCCGAGATGGCCGAGACGATGCTGGAGGCCAGCATCATCAGCGTGAACTGGCTGGCCAGTGCCGGATAGACTTTTTCCAGCGCGGGTGTCAGCACCACATGCCGGATCACCTGCCCGCGCGTCATGGCCAGCGCCTGCGCCGCCTCGATCTGCGAAGGGTGGATGGCCATCATGCCGGCCCGCACGATCTCGGTGGAGTAGGCCCCGAGGTTGACCGTCATGGCCACCAGCGCGGCGATGTTGGCATTGACCTGTACGCCGATGGAAGGCAGACCGAAGAAGATGATGAACAGCTGTACCAGGAACGGCGTACTGCGGATCAGCTCCACGTAGGAGGTAACCGCCAGCCGCGCCGGTGCGCTGCCATGAATGGAAATGATGGCGCCGAAAATGCCGACGGCCAAACCGCAGATCATCGACAGCGCGCTCAACCGTATGGTGAGCAGTGCGCCGACCAGCAACTGATCCAGGTGCTGGAAGATGAACGCGAACTGAAAATCGTAATGCATCGTGTGCTCCTCCGACAACCCCGCGCCGTCCGCTCATCCCCTGAACGGCGCGTGATCTGTTCTTCTCAGGCTGCGCAGTTCATGGCTGCGCAGCCGCTTCTGCAAGACAGATTCCGCAGGACGGAATCAGAACACCGGCAGGTTGGGCAGCGGGCCGGCCCACTTGCGCGAGATGGCATCGAGTTCGCCGTTGAGCTTGACGTAGTAGATGAAGTTGTTGAGCCACTGCTGCAGCTCATACGAGCCCTTGCGCACGGTCATCGAATTGGGTTGCACCGAGTACGGGAACTTGACTTCGATCTTGCCCTGGCCACGGCTCTTGACGATTTCATTGGCCATGGTATTGGGAATGGAGATGGCATCGACCTGGTTCGACAGCAGCGCCTGGGTCACCGTGGAGTCATCCTCGAAACGCACCAGCACCGTGCCCGGAGGCGCCAGGCGGGTCAGTGCGGTGTCGTTGGTGGAGCCGCGCGAGACGCCCACTTTCTTCTTGACCAGGTCATCGAGCTTCTTGAAGTTGCTGCCCACCGGACCGACGATGGAGAGTTCGAAACCGCTGTAGGGAATCGTGAACAGCACCGACTTCGCACGTTCAGGCGTGGGAGCCAGGGTGGCGGCCAGCATGTCGACCTTGCCCGATTCCAGCGCCGGGATACGGGCCGGCGGCACCAGCGGCACGATCTCCACCGGCAGGCCGAGATACTTGCCGATCAGGTTGGCCACATCGACGTCATAACCGATGGGCACGCCCTTGGCATCGACCGAACCGAAGGGCGGTGTGCCGCTGACCACACCGATGGTGATCTTGCCTTTCTTGGTCAGCTCGGCGATGCTCTGCGCGCTGGCGCTGGCGGCGGTTGCCACTGCGCAGGCAGCGGCCAGCGTCAGTGCGACGAATTTTGCGTTGAAAATGTTCTTGATGCTCATCCTGGTCTCCTGATCAATCAATGCCGTGTGGACGGCAGTCCGTTGAGTGCGACAGGCACCGAATCCCGCTGCCCGCTGGTGCGCGGCCGCAGGGACTCGCTTGCCCCTCTTTGTTGCTGCCTGCTTGTGCTTCCCGCTTGCAGGTCTGTGATGCGGCCGGAAGGCCGTAATACGGTTGCGTGCTGCTGAAATACGAGCGCCATCTTTACTGAACAGCTCTGCAGTCCTGTTACAAGGTCTTACCAGTAGTGCGCAGTGCCACGATCAAAGGCCTGCAACTTGGTACCGGTTCCAGCGCTGGATTTAACTGCCGCTTGTTTGCGCCAGCGGCGCGGGCCGGAGCTTGCTCACGATGCCGCTCACCAGCGCGCGCTGCGGATGGCCGTCCACACTGGCGGTCGAACCGCGGCAGATGAGGCGGGGATCGAGCAGCATTTCCATGCGCACCGAGCGCTCGCCGTGGATGCGGACCAGCAAGCGTTCGATGGCCGTAAAGCCGATGTCATAGGTCGGTTGTTCGATGGTGCTGATGCCGCTGCCCACCAGCGGCGACCATGCCAGTTCATCGAAACACAGCAGGCCCACGTCATCCGGAAAGCGCAGCGACATGCTCTGCAAGGCCAGCGCGATCTGCAGCGAGACCATGCCGTTGCCGGCCAGCAGGGCCACTCGCCCCGAGCTGCCGGCGGCCGCCCGGCGCAGGAAATATTCGCGCACGACCGTGGCCACATGGCCGGGTTGGTCCACATCCACTTCCAGCGTCTCGCCATGGCAATCTGGACGTTGCGCCATCGCCTGCAAAAATCCCGCCTGCCGCCCCTGCCGCGAACTCACGCCGAACAGCGGCTGCACCACCAGTGCAATATCCGTATAACCCTGCGCCAACAGGTGATGCGTGGCCAGTTGCGCGGCCTTGACGTTATCGAGGCCGACCAGGTCGAAGTCGCAGCCTTCCACGTGCCGGTCCAGCAGCACCACCGGAAAGGCCGCCTGCCCCAGCTCGCGCAGCGGCGTCACGTTGCGGCCCTGGGTGTTGAACAGCAGGCCTTCCACGCTGTAGGAATGCAGGGCGGCCAGCGACTGCTTCTCGCGCGCCTCGTCATTGCCGGTGTTACACAGCATGAGCGTGTAGCCATGCTTCTGGCAGGCCGCTTCCGCACCATGCAGCACGGCCACCGAATAGGGATTGAGAATGTCCGCCACCAGCATGCCGATGAGCCGCGTACGGCCACCCTTGAGCCCGCGCGCCATCTGGCTGGGCTGATAGCCCAGGCGCTCGATGGTCTTGCTGATCTGGTCGCGCAGCGGTGCCGAGAGCGCGTCGAATTCGCCGCCCAGGTAACGCGATACGCTGGTCTTCGACACCCCGGCCTCCCGCGCAACCTGCGCGATGGTGACCCGGTCGGTGCCGGTCTTGGTGTGTTGTCTCACTATTGCCCGCCAAATCGTTGAACTGCGTCGGTTGATTTGTCTGAAGGCTCCGGGCTGCTCATTTATATGAATCTTTTGGAACCGGTTCCAAGATAGCAGCGGGATCCGGGCGGGTCAAACTTATTTCAGATGAAAAATTTGAGCAGATGCCATGAACGGCGCGCTCACGTTCTCGCACGGCAATATGAATGGATCAGCGCATGAGACGGGGGCTTTCGGGCGATTGCTTCATTCCCGCCGTTCAAGGTCTGAAGCCCGGCTCCTGATTGATGCGACGCGCCAAACACCCTGTACGCGCGCCAGGCGACAAGATGCAAACGATCAGTAAATATTTGTTGCCAAGCACAAGAATGCGATATCATGAATAGTAATTATTCTCATTATTGTCTGATTCATGCCCTCGCTCTCCCCCGGCGCTCTCGCCGTCCTGCTCGCTTTTTCCGTATTGCCCGCTTCTTCCGTCCTGGCGCAGACTGCCAGCACGGACAACAGTGCGGCATCAACCCAATTGCCCACCGTCGATGTGGTCGCCGATGGCGTCAACGACACCAGGTTCAAGGCCACCCAAAGCCAGGTCAACAAATCCGATACGCCGCTGTCGCAAACCCCGCAATCGGTGTCGGTGGTCACGCGCGCCATGCTGGACAGCCAGCAGGCCGTCTCTCTGGCCGATGCGCTGGAGAACGTGCCCGGCGTGGTGGCGCAGCAATATGGCCGGCGCGGCTGGGATGACCTGATCATCCGTGGCCAGGTCGCCTCCGATTCGCTGTATCTGGATGGCCTGCGCACCACCGCCAGCTCGCGCGTGGCCGAGCAGCTGTTCGGACTGCAGCAGGTGGAAGTGCTCAAGGGACCGGGCTCGCTGCTGTATGGCCTGGTGCTGCCGGGCGGGCTGGTCAACATGGTCAGCAAGCGTCCGCAAGGCAATGACTTCGCCAACGTCGACGTCACCGTGGGCAGCCACGACTTCTACCAGACCACCGTGGACATGAACAAATCGCTGTCGGAAAACGGCAAGCAGGCTTTCCGCATCAACGGTCTCATTTCCAATTCGAACGACGCCACCGACAACGTGTGGTTCAAGAACCGCTACATCGCGCCCTCGCTGTCGCTGGACCTGGGTGCGCGTACCGACTTCACCATCCTGACCAGCTACCAGGAACGCAGCTACGTGCGCCAGCAAGGTCTGCCGCTGTCGGGCTCGATCAACAGCAACGTCAACGGCGCGCTGCCGCGCAGCCTGTTCATCGGCGAGCCGGGCGCGCGTCCGTATGCGGCCAATGAAACCCGCGTCGGCTATGCGCTGACGCACCGCTTCGATGACGGCTGGACCCTCAACAACAACGTGCGTTACCAGCAGTTCGAGATGAGCGGGCAACTGGTGGCCAACAACGTCCTGTCGAGCACCGGCCGCAGCCTCACGCGCACCGGTACCGACCAGACCTATGAAGGCCAGACCTTCAGCATCGACACCAATGTCCAGCGCAGCTTCAACACCGGCTTCGGCAAGCACGAGATCACGCTGGGTACGGACTATCTCAATTCGCGCGAAGACACGCTCTCCTACACCTGCACGGTGGCGGCGCTCAACGTCTACAACCCGGTGTATGGTGCGCGACTGAATTGCCCGGCCACACCCAATACCTATACCTCGACCAGCATCCGCGATACCGGCTTGTATGCACGCGACAACATCCGTTTCGGCGAACGCTGGCAATTGCTGACCGGCCTGCGCTACGACAACGTCTCGACCTACTCGACCAATCTGCGCACCGGCGCGCATACCGACACTCCGGCCAGCGCCACGACCGGCTCGGCTGCATTGATGTATGAGTTGCTGCGTGGTGTACGTCCCTACATCAGTTACGCGACCTCGTTCTATCCGAACAGCGGCACCGATGTGAGCGGCGGCACCTTCAAGCCCGAGACCGGCAAGCAATGGGAAGCCGGCGTGAAGTTCGACCTCGACGAAGGCCGCACCAGTCTCAACGTAGCCGTGTTCGACCTGCGCCGCCGCAACGTGCTGGTGAGCGATCCCAACAACACCGGCTTCAACATTGCCGTGGGTGAACAGCGTTCGCAGGGCGGCGAGATCAGCGTGACCTCCGACTTGCGCAATGGCCTGAGCCTCAACGCGGGCTACTCCTATACGGCGGCCATCGTGACCGACGACGGCGGCCAGCGCAGCACCACCGTGGGCCAGTGGCTGGACAACGTCCCGCGCCACAACTTCACCACCAGCGCCCGCTATCGCTTCAAGGGCCAACTGGCCGGATGGGAGTGGAACGGCGGCGTGCACGGCCAGAGCATGATGCGTACCAACGGCTATACCCTGCCGGGCTACGTGCTGGCCGATACCGGCGTGGCCTACAACGCCGAACGCTGGCGCGCTGCGCTCAACGTCAAGAACATCTTCAATACGCACTACTACGCGGGCGGTCTGGCGCGGGCGGTGGCCTTGGGGGATGACCGGACCATCTTGCTGACGCTGGGGTATCGTTACTGATCTCCTGTCCCGCCTTCTCGTGATTCAAGATCGGCCGCTTTCATGCGGCCGATTTTTTTATCCAATGATTCGACATGAATGGCTCATTCGCGGCGAGCTGCGATGCAATCATTCATGTATGGGGAATGCCCACTGACATTCTTCCATGCGAATCCATACAAGATCAATTGCAGACCATCGCGCAGCACGGCTGTGCCGATGCGCATTGGCGTTAGGCGTTACGCCGCACCGGCACATTGAATCAACACGCAATAGAAAAAAAGAAGACATCCCCTCACCGCAAGGACTGCAGGGAAAGAGGAAAAGAAAAAGCAAAAGAAAAGTGGCGGACTCCCGAAGAAGTCCGCCCGAAATGAAGGCCAGAAGGAGCCTATGACGAAACTGAACAGTGTTTCCTTTCAATCTCGGCCCCCATGGTAGTCAGTCCCTTCCACCGCAGGCAAATCCGCACCGCCGATTAGCCGCATCAATACTGCAAATACTTCTCCAAGCAGGGCATCCACGCTCTCGCGTTTGGTGCAGGATCGCGCCAAACGCCCTCCCCGTGCGGGTTTCGCGCATCATGCGGGTGCACCATGCACAAGCCTGCGTGCCATCCCGGAGCAGCCTAATCATTATTACTAATATTCATTCGGCCAATTCCTAAATAGAATTTGACCCTGATTTGACCCAGGACGACACTCAGCTACCTCCTTTCAATCAAAGTGGTGTGCCATGAATTCGATCACGCTCGATGTTTATCCCGTCCAGAAAAAAATCGTCACCGCTGCCCCACCGCATGCGGACTCTCCCGAAATGGATACGCTCATTGCGGAAGTGACCGCACGCCGCGACGAGTTCGATCAGCTCGGCCACGTGCCGCGCGACCTCGTGGCCACCATGAAGAAGGCCGGCATCTTCCGCAGCGGCACACCGCGCAAGTTCGGTGGCGAAGCCCTGGCCCCGGCGCCCTTCCTGGCCATGGTCGAACGCATCTCCAAGGCCGATGGCTCGGCCGGCTGGGTGGCCGCCTTCGGTTCGGCCAACACCTATCTCGCCGCCCTGCCCATCGAAACCCAGCGCAAGATCTACGCAAGCGGCCCCGACCAGGTCTATGCCGGCGGCCTCTATCCGCTGCAGGAAGCCAAGGCCGTCCCCGGTGGATGGGAAATCACCGGACGCTGGCACTTCGCCAGCGGCTGCAAGGGCGCAGACTGGATCGGCGTGGGCATCAAGGACAGCAGCGGCCCCGACGACGGCACACCAAAGCCCGCGCTCATGGCCGTGATGCCGGCTTCTGAAATCGAGATCATCGACAACTGGAACGTGGTCGGCATGCAAGGGACCGGCAGCCACGATACCCGTCTCAAGGACAAGTTCGTGGCCCATGAATGGACCTGTGCCCGGGGCGCGGCCGGCCTCATCGATGAGCCGCTGTATCGCTATCCGGCCCTGGCCTACCAGGCCGAAGTGCACGCTGCCGTCAACATCGGCCTGGCCCGGGCCGCGCTCGATATCGTCACCGACATGGCCGGTGGCGCCAAGATCATGCCGGGTGCGCTGCGCCTGGCCGACCGCGCGTACTACAAGATCAAGCTCGGCGTCTCCGAAGCCAAGTGGCGCAGTGCCCGCATGTTCTTCTACGACGCCTGCGAACAAGCCTGGGAGCAAATCGTGGCGGGCAATCCCGTCACCGAAGAGATCGACATGATGCTCAAGCTCTCGGCCACCTATGCCGCACGGGTCTCGATGGAAGTCGTCAACGACGCCTACCAGGCCGCGGGCATGGCCGCCATCCAGCGCACCCATCGCCTGCAGCGCATCGTGCGCGATGCGATGGTGGTCACGCAGCACGCGGCGCTGTCGGAGTTGAATTACGAAAGCGCTGGCGCGCTTTTTGCAAAGCTGGGAATCAAGCGCTGATGCGCCTCCCCTCCTGAAAAATTGCCTGCGCTCATGCCTGCGCTGCAGGCGCAAGCGCTCCCCGTGTTTTGCCTTTGTTACTGCCGTGCCTGCCATCTCCACTGGCGTTTCACCAACTTTACAAAGAGGACCCAGCCCGTGACCCACTCCACCGTTTCGCCACAACGCCGCAAGCTGCTGCTCGGCGCCGCCTCCATGCTCGCTGCAGGCGCTGCGCCTGCCCTGCCAGCCCTGGCCCAGGGCGCGCCCGTCATCATCGGCGTCGGCGCTGATCCCGTCTTCACGGCCTTCTACGTCGCCGCCAACGAAAAACTGTTCGCCAAATACGGCGCCCCCAACGTCACCGTGCAGTCCTACACCGACGGCGGCGAGGCGCTCAACGCGCTGGTGGCCAACCAGGTGCAACTGGGCTGTGCCGGCGAACCCACGCACATCGTGCGCCTCTCGCGCGCCGAGCTGCGTCCGCTGGCCGTGACCTATCAATCCAAAACCTACGTCAAGCTGGTGGCACGCAAGGCCATCACTTCGGCCGACAAGATCAAGAAATTCGGCATCGTCGCCGGCTCGGTCTCGGAATACGTCACCGGCCTGACCCTCAAGACCCTCAACATCGACGCCGCCAAGGTCGAGATGGTGCGCTCCGGTCCGCCGGAACTGCCGGCCCTGCTGGCGCGCGGCGACATCGATGCCTACTTCGTCTGGGAACCGTGGCCCACGCTGGGCGTGCAGCAAGGCGGCCACATCCTCATGACCGCCGGCGACGTCGGCTACACCAGCACCCTGTGGCTCTCGGCCAATGCCAACTGGCTGGCCGCCAACAAGGAAGTGGCCGGCAACATCCTCAAGGCCCTGGCCGAAGCCTCCGAGATCACCCGCAAGGATCCGCCGCGCGCGGCGCAATCGGTGCAGGCCATCACCCGCATCCCGGTGCCGCAGACGCTCAATTCGCTCAAGGACATGGAACCGATCGTGCGCGACTTCACCGACACCGATCTCAAGACCGCCAATGCCATCGGCGAATTCCTGCTCTCCAAGCAGGCCATCAAGGCACCGGTGGACATGAGCAAGATCCTGCAACGCGGTTTCTACAAGGGGTAAGCCATGGGACATGGATCTTCAGTTTCCATCAAGCGCGTCGGCCTGACCATCGGCAAGAACGAGATCATGGCAGGCATCGACCTCGATATCCGCGCAGGAGAATTCATTTGCCTGCTGGGCCCCTCGGGGTGCGGCAAGTCCACCCTGCTCAATGCGATTGCGGGCTTCCAGGATGTGGCCGGCGAGATCAGCGTGGCCGGCAAGCGCGTCAAGGGACCGGGGCTGGATCGCGGCGTCGTGTTCCAGTCGTCCGAGGCGCTGTTCCCGTGGCTGTCGGTGCGCGAGAACGTCGAGTACGGTCTCAAGCTGCGCGGCATCCCGGCCGCTGAACGCCGCTCCGCCGCCGAACGCTATGTCTCGCTGGTCGGCCTGAAGCACGCCATCGACAAGTTCCCGGCCGAGCTCTCCGGCGGCATGCGCCAGCGTGCGCAGATTGCCCGGGTGCTGGTCAATGAACCGTCAGTGGTGCTGATGGACGAGCCCTTCGGCGCCCTCGATGCGCAGACCCGCGAGGTGCTGCAAAGCGAGCTGGACCGCATCTGGAAAAGCACCGGCTGTACCATCGTCTTCGTCACCCACGACATCTGGGAAGCCATCCTCCTGGCCGACCGCGTGGTCACCATGACGGCAGGTCCGCGTGCCCACATCAAGACCATCGAAGAAGTCGACCTGCCGCATCCGCGCGATCCGGCCGACCCGGCCTGCATGGCACTGTATGCCCGCATCCGCGACGACATCGGTGCAGAAGTCACGCGCGTGCTGCGCGCACAAGGTTTGATTGAAGAGGAATCCGTACAATGACCCAGCTCACACAGACAGCCTCCCCGACGGCACAAGAGTCGGCCATGCCATCCAGCCTGGGTCGTCGCATGAAAGCAGCCCGTCCGTTCCTGATCTCGGTGGTCGCCATCGTCGGCGGCCTGGTGTTGTGGCAACTGGTCTCGATGACCACCTCGCCGCTGTTCCTGCCCTCGGTATCGATGACCTGGGCCGCCGCACTGGAACTGATCAGTGACGGCACCCTGCAGCAGTCGGTGCTGGCCTCCTCCGGACGCATCCTGGCCGGCTGGGGTGCGGGCGTAGCCATCGGCGTACCGCTGGGCATCTTCATGGGCCGCTTTGACCTGGTGCGGCAATTGCTCGATCCCTACATCGAGTTCTTCCGCTTCATTCCACCAATCGCCTTCGTCACCCTCGCCGTGATCTGGCTTGGCCCCGGCGAGCTGTCGAAGATCGCGCTGATCTTCTACACCACGGTGTTCATCGTCACGCTCAACACCATCGCCGGCGTGCAGGCGGTGAACCCGCTGCGCCTGCGTGCGGCGGCCTCGCTGGGTGCCGGGCAATGGAAGATCCTGACCACCGTGATCCTGCCCTCGACCGTGCCCTTCATGGTCACCGGTGCCCGCATCGCGATGGGCAATTCCTTCCTGACGGTGGTCTCGGCGGAAATCGTCTCGGCCCGCGAAGGCCTCGGCGCCCTGATCTGGACGGCGCGCAACTTCAGCCGGACCGAGTGGGTGTTCGTGGGCATCATCGCGCTGGGCCTGCTGGGCTACCTGTTCGACCGCGTACTGCGCATCGCCACCCGCAAGCTGCTGGCGCGCTACCTGTAAGCCCCAAGCCCCTCCTGGCGGCGATGCACTGATCGCCGCTGCCAACCCTGCGCTTGTATGCAGGGTTGGCTTTTCCCATCCATACAAGATCAAGATCACGAGAGACCACGCACCATGACCGACTTCACCCAGGAAATCCAGCAACTCAAACGCCGCCTCGACATCCTCGAAGCCGAGGCCGACATCCGCCGCATCCAGGCACGCTACATGTTCCTGTGCGACACGCCCTGCCCCGAGCCGGTGGCCGATGACGCCGAACGCATCGAGAAGATCCTCGAGCTCTATGCCGAAGACGCCATCTGGGAAGGTGTCGGCTCCTACTACGAGGGCCAGTTCGGCCAGGCCGTCGGCAAGGAAGCGATCCGCAAGCACTTCCAGGCTTTCTGGGGCCAGAAGAAGGATCCGGAACTGCTCCTGAACGTGCACTACCTGACCTCGGAACAGATCCACGTCAATGCCGACTGCACGCACGCCGATGGCCAGTGGGTGCACTGCCAGCCGTGGATCTTCGGCGATGGCTCATCGCTGCTGCGCTCCAGCCGACTCAACAACCTGTTCAAGAAGGTCGATGGCGTGTGGAAGATCGCACGCACCCGTACCGAAAACGTGTTTGTGGCGCCGCTGGCTTCAGGCTGGGCCAACAATGTGCCGACCTATTCGGTGCTGATGAAGTAACGAAGCGCTGCATTCTTCAAACGATACAAATCATTTATATCGTTTGGCGTTTCACGCTGCTGTTCGTTGTTGATGAGATGACCGGGAAGAGGCTGCGGCCTCTTCACCGTGCCGGAGAGCCATTCCCATGTCCCCTGCCCTTCCCGCCCTCGTGCGCCAGTTCATCCCCACCAGCGCCGGCCCCCTGCACGTGGCCAGCATGGGCGAAGGTTTGCCCGTACTGCTGCTGCACCAGACCCCGCGTTCCTGGGACGAATTCCGCGATGTGCTGCCCCTGCTGGCGCAGCGCTACCGCCCCATCGCCATCGATACGCTCGGCTTTGGCGATTCCTGCAAGCCGCCACCGGCGGAGCACAGCATCGAGCGCTGGGCCAGCCTGGCGCTGGAAGTGATGGACCAGTTGGGCATCCGCAAGGCCGCCGTGGTCGGCCACCATACCGGCGCAGTCACGGCCATGGAAATCGCTGCGTCGGCTCCTGAGCGGGTGGCGGCGCTGGTGCTGTCTTCCTGTCCCTACAACGACGCAGCACGGCGTAGCGCGCACGCGGGCAAGCGTACGGTGGACGATGTGGAGGTCCGCACCGATGGCGCGCACCTGCAGGAACTGTGGCAGCGCCGCCAGCCCTTCTATCCGCAAGGCGATACCGACCTGCTCACGCGCTTCATGGTGGATGCCCTCAAGGCCGGACCGATGGCCTCGCATGGCCATATCGTGGTCCGCAACTATCCCATGGAAGATCGCATCGGCCTGGTACGCGCACCCACGCTGGTGTTGCGGGCGGGACGCGATCCGCATGCGGCGCCCTACAGCGAACGCATCGCCCAGGCCATTGCCGGCAGCCAGTGGCGGACGCTGGAAGACGGCATGGTCCCCATGCCGGACCAGATGCCAGGCCCCTTTGCTGAAGCGGTGATGGATTTCCTGCAGCGCAGTTGCTGAGTTTCAATCGCGGGTGAAGGCGTAATCGCGCTCAACCTTGCAGATCCGTGTCTTGTAGGCCTCGTACCATTGCTGCCGTCCCAGTCGCTGGGCCAGCTGGTGGTCGAGGTCGCGCTTCCACGCGGCGATGGCCTCCAGGCTCGCCCAGTAAGACACGGTGATGCCCACCTCTTCGCGCGCCGACTCCAGCCCCAGGAAACCGGGCTGGCGCGAGGCCGCCTCCACCATGGCCTCGGCCATCTCGCCATAGCCGTGATCGCCCTCGGTACGCAGGGATGTGAAGATGACGGCGTAGTAGGGAACCTCTCCGGTGACGGCAATGCTCATGATGTGACTCCAGTACGGGGAAGGATCAGGCGTTCTCGGCTTCGCGTCCGAACATCTCGATGAGCAGGCTGCGCAGCCACTGGATGCCCGAGTCCGCCGAGAAACGCGTATGGGTGTAGATGCTCACCGGGATGCGCGGCATTTCCAGTGGCAGGTCCAGCAGCACGCAGGCCTCATCGACGTTGTGGCGCTCGGCGATGCTGCGCGGCAGGAACAGCGCCAGGTCGGTATCGCGCACGATCTGCGGGGCCACCGTGAAATGCGGCATGCGCAGCGCGAAATCGCGCTTCACGCCGGCGTTGCGCAGCACGTCCTCGGCCAGCTGGTGGCCGGTGGTATTGGTGTTGGCGTAGACGTAGCGCAGCTGCAGGAGGCTTTCCATGGTCAGCGGTTCGCTGGCCTGGGGATGGGTCTTGCGCAGCATGCAGACGTAGTCGTCATTGAGCACCAGCTGGCTCTGGCAATCCTCGGGCAGGCCCGGCAGATAGCCGAAGGCCAGGTCGATGTCGCCGTTGCGCATGGCGGCACCCAGATTTTCCATGGCCATCTGCTGGACTTCGATGGAGACGTGCGGGGCAGCATGGGCCAGCTCTTCCATCAGCAACGGCAGCACGTGGCTGCAGGACATGTCCGACATGACCAGGTGGAAGGTCCGCGTGGCCGTGGCCGGATCGAAGCTGGCGTGGGTATGCAAGGCTTCGTGGATGATGCCCAGGGCGCGCGAGATGGGTTCATGCAGGCGGATCGCGGTTTCGGTGGGCACCATGGCACTGGTACTGCGCACGAAGAGCGGATCATCGAACATTTCGCGCAAGCGGCGCAGGGCGTGGCTCACGGCGGGCTGGGTCAGGTGCAGGCGGTCGGCGGCAGCGGTCAGGCTGCGCAGCTCCCAGATGACGATGAAGGTCTTGAGCAGGTTCAAGTCGACTGCGCCGATATTCATTTGCTTCATGCGGAACATTCCAGACAATCATTTGACCCGTCATTTGTGCAGGGTCTATTGTTCATCCCAGGACGCAGGCCTTCATCGGCGATGCGTTCTCCCTCTCACCTGCTGATCGACATCCGCCTGACGGCGCCGCAGACGACCTTGCTGATGGCGCAAAGGATACGAAGCCTTGTGCCGGATGTCATCTCTTTTTTGGACGGACCTACCATGAAGCAAGATTTTCGCGACGCCATGGCGCGTCTCTCGGCTGCGGTCAACATCATCACCACCGATGGTCCTGCAGGACGCGCCGCCATGACGGTGAGCGCCGTCAGTTCGGTCTCCGACGAACCGGCCACGGTGCTGGTGTGCATCAACGTCAAGAGCGCTGCCCATCCTATCCTGGTGGGCAACGGACGCTTGTGCATCAACATCCTGGCGGGACATCATGAAGAGGTGGCGCGCATGATCGCCGGCATGACCGGGCTGGCGGCCGAGGAGCGCATGGCGCAGGTCGGCTGGGAGACCGGCGACTACGGCCAGCCGGTGCTGCCCGATGCGCTGGCGGTGCTGGAAGGAGACATCGTATTGCAGCAACAGGCGGGCACGCACAGCGTGCTGTTCGTGGAGATCCGGCATATTCGCCTGGCGGCGTCACAAGCTGATGGGCTGGCTTATTTTGGACGGCGCTTTCACCGGATTGCGGCGGAGGTGGCGTTGGCGGCGTGAGGGGAATGATGGCAGCCCGGTCTATCACGAAAAAAACCGCTCAGCAAACTGAGCGGTTTCATCGAAATCACGGGAAGGCAACAGCCCGACAACGCCAACTGCTGCACATGTCGGCTTTACCGGCGCAGCAAGCGCCACCGTCCGACAAGACCAACAAGCAAAAAATATATAGCGATAACGAGCCAGAGCACGTCAGCCCAGCCGATACGAGGCCAATGGGGATCGTGAAAATATACACGATTCATTCCGTACATTACGTACGCGGATAAAGCATACGCGCCCAACAACACGACTCCTGCCGCACCGGCCAGGATGCGTGGCACAGCGCTCATCTTTCGGCCGCCGGGATTCGTCTTCTCACTGCCATTCACAAGCGATCTCCTTCAATGGTCTCAAATCCTGATAAACCAACGCAATGGAAAGCATGCGCGTATCGGACACCGCACGATGATGCATACACTCAACAACGCGCAATAGCGAGTGACCTCTTCCGGGATGCCCCGCGCAGTACGGGGTTCCGCAGCAAATACCGAACCTGCTCAATTTGCACAAAGCCGCGGCCCGGAGTGAGCTCGGGTCAGACCAGCGTCTTAGTCTTATGTCACGCAGACAAAACGGTGAACCAAGCCCGAGAGCGTTGACGCCTGGTCACGCAAAGAGCTTGCAGAGGCCGCTGAGCGTTCAACCAACGCTGCATTTTTCTGTATGCCATCATCAATCACGTTGATGGCCTGACCGATTTCGACAATGCCGGCGCTTTGCTCGCGGATCGCGCTGCCCACCTCGCCGAGGATATCGGCTACCCGCTGCACACTTGAGACGACCTCGCTCATGGTCACGCCTGCGTGCTCCACCAGCTTGCTGCCACAGCTCACCGTGGCGACCGAGTCGTCAATCAAGGATTTGATCTCTTTCGCCGCAGAGGCCGAGCGTTGTGCCAGCGAGCGGACTTCGGAAGCGACCACGGCGAATCCCCGGCCTTGCTCACCGGCCCGTGCGGCCTCCACTGCAGCATTCAATGCCAGGATATTGGTCTGGAATGCGATGCCATCAATGACACTGATGATGTCAACAATCCTGAGAGAGGATTCGTTGATCGCATTCATGGTAGAGACCACCTCGCTGACCGCTTTGCCTCCGGCGCTGGCGATCCCGGAGGCCTGGAACGCCAATTGATTGACCTCTTGCACGCTGTCTGCATTTCTCTTGACCGTGTCGGTCAGATGCGCCATCGTCGATACTGTCTCTTCGATCGAGATCGCCTGCTTTTCCGTCCGACTGGAAAGATTGACGTTGCCGTCGACGATTTCACCTGATGTATGGTTGACCTGATTGGTCGTCTTCTGGATCTCGGACACGATATCTTTGATCGATGACTGCATCGCGATCAACGCATCGGACAAGGCCGAAAACTCGGAAGTGGTCTCCTCGCCGATGATCACCGTCAGATCCCCGCGGCTGATGGCCCGTGAGTTGTCTATGGCATTTTTCAGTGGTTTGGCAATCAGGTTCTTCAACATGACGGTGGCCAACGCTGCGGTAAGCATTGCCATCAGGATGACAACCGAGATGCCGGCAACAATCTTGCGATTCGAACGCTCCAGCTCCGCAATCTTCAGATCGGCATGATCGCTGGCCACTCTGGCCAGGGTGGCCAGCGTGCCGAGATAGGAGCGCACCTGAGGTTCGTATTGCTGCTGGATATAGTTGTGTATCTCTTCTGCGGTGCCATTGCTTTTGACTTTGGCGATGTTGTCGGTGATCGCCACCACTTTCTTCCTGACCTCCACAGCAGTATCGAAGGCCTCTCGAATATTCCTGTCAGTGATCAATGCGGCGACTTCCTGTTGCGTGTCGCCGATGATCTTCGAGGTCTTTTGAAAATCGCTCTCAAAGCTTGCTTTGTATCCGCCCAACTCAACATTGGCGCGAACAAACGCTCTTGCCACATTCTGCTGCACCAGCAAGCTCCATCGTTCTGCGGCGCGGGCGAGTCGTACATCATGGTCGATGACAAACTTGAGTTTCTCGGTCGCATCAAAGATCTTGTAGGTACTGAAAGCAGCAGCGCCTCCCAACGTCAAAGCGAGGATGGTTGCAACAAAGTAGATATACCTGTTGATGGAGATTTTCTTTGAGGATGGAAAGTTATTCATTTTCTTGAAAATGGGCCCGCAGCTCACTGCAATCCCAGCCCCTCGTCCGCTTGCACTTGCCCGCAATGGCCGAAGTGCCGCTGCGACCAAGGCTGGCCATATGCCGAGACGGCGTGGTGAGACTGGTGATATGGATTGCACCAGGAAATGCTGTCAATCGGGCTCGTGCCTGCTGATGGCAGCCCGCCCGACACGTCTTCTTAAAGTCGTTCGCGCGACAAGGACGATTTTCTTCTCTTGGTCATCTCTACGGCCAGATTCATCAGAAATTCGACAGCCTGCCGTGCGCCGTTCAGGGAAAACCGGCTGACCTCAAACTGGCCAGATGCCAAGGGATGCGCAATCCCGACAAGGCCGCTCGATTTGGCAACGATGCCATCAAACTCATCGGGTTTTTCCAGACTGTAGTTATAGAGGGTCTGCCTGTCGCTCGCATACGCGCCCTCACAGACCATCTTGTTGACAGCCGCTCCGGTCGGAGAGTTGATCAGAGCAACGGCAGTGCTTCCCTCTTCGCAAGCTATTTTCGAGGCCTGCAACCAACTGCATGTGCCTGAGCTGATATTGCACGTCTTGATCAAGAGATCTCCTGCTGAATTTGTCGTCGCGGCATAAGGAAAACCGGAGGGCGAAATACTTACTGACCAATCGCCAAAGTCCTTCGTCTCAGCCTGTGCAGACAAACTGAACAAGGTGAGCAGCGTGAAGCTCAATGCGCTGTAAAAAAGGGATTTCATATCATTCATCGCCAAGATCCAATTGGTATTGATTCTGTTGTGTGTAATGAGTCATCCGACGTGCAAGAATGACGTCGCTGCGAGGGAGGTTGTTGAACATGGGTCGCCCCCATTTTTCTCCATGAAGTTTCCTGCCACAGCAGCGAAACCCATGTTCAACGCGAAGCCTTTGAAGCTTGGCCTTTCGGCGTGCAGGCCGCCGGGTTGGACATGCCCATGGTAAGCAGATTGCCGCCATTGATGATGCAATTGAATTCCTTTCTGTCGTTGGTCACGACGTTCACAAAGGTATTGGTACCGTCCGTGCGCCGCGAAATGATGGTGAGATCAGAAGGGGAATAACCGAGATTGCCGGCGGCCTGCGACTTGATTTTTTCATCGCTCAAGATGTTCGTTTTTTCGGCAATCGTGTCGCATCCGGCCACGCTGAACATCGACAGGATCATCAAGCATTTCAAAAATTTCATTTCATTCTCCGTTCATTGAAAGACGCCGTGGCGATGCGCTTGTCCGGGCAGACCTGACAAGCGCCGTAAAAATACAACTGCCTTGCACGTGCCCGTCACATACCCATGCGGTGCAATATGCCTGTTTGCCCAAAGCCCCATCCCCGCCATCCGCAAGTTCCTTGAACGTCATAATAGAAGATGATGTCGGTTTCCTTGTCGGCCCAGAACTGAACAACGCAAACGTCCTGATAGGTCTTGGTTTCATACTGGTACACGATCGTAGGAGGGTTTCTGGTTGCATCCATGTAAGAGCCAGCCAGCTCTTCTCTGGTGTACGGATTGCTTTTGATCAGACGGAACGTGACATGCTTCTGCCCATACAACTTGCTGATCTTCCACTTGTTGGTATCGATATCTATCGACCAAGGCGTACCAAACACCTGGTAAGCCTCCGCGACATCTTTTCCCATCAGCTCCTCCGCAGCATTACGTTCGGGGGCAATGGTGGCACAGCCCGACATCATCAACACCAAGCCGGCAAGCAATGCTTGCATGTAGCTACGTTTCATCCATTCACCATTCTGAAATTGTTTTTTAAAAGGCCTCCTGCAGCATCCGGGCGTCTGCGGTCTTTGCAGCGGCAGGCTGCTCACCTCATTTGCACCTGGATAAGCAATCGGCACGAGTTGAGACTGCATGACATGAGCGGGAAGTCGCCGGAGCGTATCCAAGCAAGGGACGAGTCCACTTCATCAACACGTCGTCACGGTGCCTGGCACTCCCAATCAACCTGTCTCAGGGCAGCTCTGGCCAAATGGCTCAGATCATTCGATACATACGGACCAGCCCACAAAGTGCATTCGCTCTCGATGCCTTGGGATCAGCGATGCAATCAAAAGCAAGCTTCACCGGACTCACCGGATGGATTTCGCCAGGAATGAGCGAGACAAAGCGACGCCAATTTTTTCTTAATTTTTTCTGATTCATATTTTTGCGAATTCACTTCTTCAAAAAAGCGAGCTTTTTATCTTTGATGGCGTTAAGTTTTGTAAGGACGGATCAGATCATATAGACCATCAATGACGAAAGGCTGACGAATAACTGACGCCATGCCACTGAATCGATGAAACAAATAGGCGATTTCGGGTTAATTAATTTAATTTGAACCAATCGGCCGCAAAGGTGAATACAACCGCATGAAGCCCCATCAGGACTGGTATCAACACGTAATATGCCAGGCGTAGTGCCTGCGCCGAGGAGGCGGCGGGAAGGAAAAGGAGGGAGATCGTCAGCGCTTGATGATCAAATCAGTGCGAGAAAGACAATGCAGGCAGATGCCGGCGGCCAGCACAGAAAGACTCGATTTACAAAAGCGAGTATTAACTACTAAAAAAACAAGTCAAAAATTATTCATCTTCACTGAGGATCACAAAAACCCATTGAAGTGATGAGCCCACCTTGCGCGTGATACCGCCGCGTACCGCCCTGGCGAGGGCCGTGCGCATTCCAGGCAGTGACGGCGCAATGGCCGCACTGCCTCCCATGCTGATCTCCGTTGTGGTGTGTGTTCGCTGACGGTCGAATTACATCAACGAAAACTTCTTGTCGGTGAGGCAAGGATTAATCCACGAATCATGATCGTCGGCAGGCGATCCACTTACCTCAGCATCCAGCTTGGGCAGCGGCGGATCCAACACGATACCGCCGCCCGCCGCCTCGGCTTGTGCTCCTGAGGCTGTTTCCCCACCCTGCCCCGAACACGTCTCATCCTTGCAGCTGGCTACGATCTTGGGGATACCCGCGACAAGTGTCGCCACCGTCCTGGTGGTGTACACGCGGTAGGTTGCCCACTCACTTGTCTCGCTACAAATCCGTTCCTTGTTCTGGTATTGGATTGTGCCCAGGCAGGCATAGCCATAGTTATCGCCAGAGCCATTCTGATTACGCGGATAGAAGAAGCACTCGGTGGCAAAGCCAGTGAAATCCCCTCGGGGAAATTGGCTTGCATAACGCCGCTGATCCAGTGCCGCCTGAATAAAGTGAAACTGCCCCGGCTCATGATCTGAGCGCCGCTTGAGTTGATCTGTGCGCCCCCTGATCGCCTTCAATACCATCTTGCGCTGCATATCCTTCGGATAGGTCTCACCGGTCTGGCCATTGGTAGCGCGATCGAGATCCCCAAACGCTGCCTCCCGCGCCGCGATCCAACGTTTCTGGCTGGCGACCAGCATGTCGTGGATCTCAGCATCAGGAGCTGCCTTCAAGATGGCGGCATAGGCGCGGTTCATGTCCGCATCTGCGCGAACGATGGCCGGATTGCTGCAAATAAGATGCTCAACGTCACTCGAAGCACGCTGACAGTTGATCGCATAGGCTGTGGAAGACAGTGACGTGACGACGAGTATCGGCAAGGCAAGAAATAACTTCATTACTCGGATCTCTCCTGGAAACAAGTGGGCGAATACATCAGTATTCCTGACAGCATGGGAGAATCTTGCCAACAACGATGCATCCCATGCAGGATCAGGCGGATGCTGCCTGCCTTGCCTGACAAACGGCTGATGAATTTACACTTGTGGAATTCACCCAACAGAAGCGATTCCCGGCGTCCGGCCATGAGTGTCCCCCTGCTCTCGCCAAATAAAAAAACCGCTCAGCAAACTGAGCGGTTTTCACCTGAATCACAAGAAGACAGCTGTCCTACACCGCCAACTGCTGCATATGCCGGTTCACTGCCTCCAGCACGATGGGATCGAGTCCCTCCCCTTGCGTCTTCTCGATATGCTCCAGGAAGGCCTTGCGCATGCGCGGCTCCCAGAAACGTTTGAGGTGCGAAGCCAGGTCGGCAATGGCCTGGTCGCGGTCCGGCATGGTGGAAAAGAAACTGCCGATCTGGTTGGCCATCTTGACCAGGTGTTCGATATTCATGGTGCGTCTCCTCCTGCTCTGTTCATCGATTGTCCGTCAACTCTTCATCCGCGCCACCAGCTCACCGCAAACGATGCGGCCGCGCATATACCACGTGGCCCTGCTTGCGCACGAAGCCCAGCAGCGTCACATCCGTCTCTTCGGCCAGCCGGATCGCCAAGGCGGTCGGGGCTGACACGGCAGCGATGAAACCGATGCCGACCGTGGCCGCCTTCTGCACCATCTCGTAACTGGCGCGGCTGGTGATGATGGCCGCGCCCTGCGCAAAATCGGCCTCCTCTTCGGCCAGCGCGCCGATAAGCTTGTCCAGCGCATTGTGGCGGCCCACATCTTCGCGGACCAGCACGATGCGGCCCGACGCATCCATCCACGCGGCCGCATGCGTGGCACCGGTGGCCTGCTGCAAGTGCTGCCCGGCCTGCATCTGCTCAAAAGCAGCATGCACCTGCTCCACCGAAAACACCGCGCCACCGCGCACTGCCTGCGGATGCCGCACCGCCTGCTCCAGCGTCTCCGCACCACACAGGCCGCAGCCGGTGCGCCCGGTGAGGTTGCGGCGCTTCTCCTTGAGCGCCACGAAGCGCTCGGTGGCGATGCGCATCTGTACCTGCACACCTTCGCAGCCGGGGACGATCTCGCATTCATACAGCTCGCCCGGGGCGGCCAGAATGCCTTCGGTGAGCGAGAAGCCCAGTGCGAAATCTTCCAGGTCGGCGGGCGTGGCCATCATCACGGCATGCGAGATGCCGTTGTATTCGAGGGCAATGGGCACTTCCTCGGCGACGACATCCTCTACCGTCTCGCGCTGGCCATCGCGCCAGCGATCTACCTGCACGCGGGCGAAGGTGGCGTAGTCGCCGGTGGTGTCGTCGATGACGGGGCTGCTGCTGTTGCGTGTGTTCATGCTGTCCTGCTGGATGCGGATGGGTTGGGCTCGTGTCTGCGGAAATCACGCCGGCACGGGCCCGTCAGGCCCGCGCCGCTTACTTCGTCACCAGGGGTTCCGCCGGCACCTCGCCCTTGAGCAGATCGAGCTGCGCACGGTTGAAGCGCTCGTAATGCTGCTGCCATTGCGAGGGCTGCGTCACCGGCATCACCTGCACCGCCGTCACCTTGTACTCGGGGCAGTTGGTAGCCCAGTCGGAGTTGTCAGTGGTGATGACGTTGGCACCCGATTCGGGGAAGTGGAAGGTGGTATAGACCACCCCCGGCTGTACCTTTTCGGTCACCGTCGCGCGCAGCACGGTCTGGCCTGCACGCGACTCCACGCCGACCCAGTCACCCTCGCGGATGCCACGGTCCTCGGCATCGTGCGGGTGGATTTCCAGCCGGTCTTCGCTATGCCATTGCGAGTTCTCGGTGCGGCGCGTCTGCGCGCCCACGTTGTACTGCGACAGGATGCGGCCGGTGGTCAGGATCAGCGGGTAACGCTGCGTCACCTTCTCGTCGGTGGCGAAATACTGCGTGTTGATGAACTTGCCCTTGCCACGGATGAAGCTGCCTACGTGCATGATGGGCGTGCCTTCCGGCGCTGCCTCGTTGCAGGGCCACTGGATGCTGCCGAGTTTCTCCAGCTTGTCGTAGCTCACGCCGTGGAAGCTGGGGGTCAGGGCGGCGATCTCGTCCATGATTTCCGAGGGGTGATTGTACGGCATCGGGTAACCCAGCGCTTCGGCCAGCGCCACCGTGACTTCCCAGTCGGACTTGCCGGCCTTGGGCGGCATCACCTTGCGCACGCGCGAGATGCGGCGCTCGGCGTTGGTGAAGGTGCCATCCTTTTCCAGGAAGGACGAACCGGGCAGGAAGACATGCGCATACTTGGCCGTTTCGTTCAGGAACAGGTCCTGCACCACGATGCATTCCATGGCCTGCAAGGCCGCCGCGACGTGCTGCGTATTCGGGTCCGACTGGACGATGTCTTCCCCTTCGCAATACAGGCCCTTGAAGCTGCCATCGAGGGCCGCATCGAACATGTTGGGAATGCGCAGGCCCGGCTCCGGATTGAGCGTCACGCCCCAGGCCTGTTCGAACTGGCCGCGCACGGTGGAATCTGAAATGTGGCGATAGCCCGGCAATTCGTGCGGGAAGGAACCCATGTCGCAGGAGCCCTGCACATTGTTCTGCCCGCGCAGCGGGTTCACGCCCACGCCTTCGCGGCCGACGTTGCCGGTGCACATGGCCAGGTTGGCGATGCCCATCACGGTGGTCGAACCTTGCGCATGTTCGGTCACGCCCAGTCCGTAGTAGATCGCGGCATTGCCGCCGGTGGCATAGAGGCGCGCCGCGCCACGGATGATCTCGGCGGGCACGCCGGTGATGGCGGCCATGGCTTCGGGGGAATTGTCTTCGCGCAGGACGAATTGCTTCCAGTCCTGGTACGACTGCAGGTCGCAGCGTTCCTGGATGTAGGACTCGTTCTGCAGGCCTTCCGAAAGGATCACATGAGCCAGCGCCGTGATGATGGCGGTGTTGGTGCCGGGGCGCAGCTTCAGGTGATAGTCGGCCTTCAGGTGCGGCGACTTGACCATCTCGGTGGTGCGCGGGTCGATGACGATCAGCTTGGCGCCCTGGCGCACACGGCGCTTGATCTGCGACGCGAACACCGGGTGTCCCGCCGCCGGATTGGCTCCCATGATGAGGATGACGTCCGACTTCATCACCGATTCGAAGGTCTGCGTCCCGGCCGATTCACCGAGGGTCTGCTTCAGGCCATACCCGGTCGGCGAGTGGCAGACACGGGCGCAGGTATCGACGTTGTTGTTGCCGAAGGCGGCGCGCACCAGTTTCTGGACCAGGTAGGTTTCTTCGTTGGTGCAGCGGGAAGAGGTAATGCCGCCGATGGAATCCTTGCCATGCTTGGCCTGGATGCGGCGGAACTCGCTGGCCGCATACGACAGCGCTTCCTCCCACGACACTTCGCGCCAGGGATCGTTGATGCTCTTGCGGATCATGGGATTCAGGATGCGGTCCTTGTGGGTCGCATAGCCCCAGGCGAAGCGGCCCTTGACGCAGGAGTGGCCTTGATTCGCCTTGCCATCCTTGTACGGCACCATGCGCACCACTTCATTGCCCTTCATCTCGGCCTTGAAGGAACAACCCACGCCGCAATAGGCGCAGGTGGTGACCTTGCTGTGCTCGGCCTGGCCCAGCATGATGACGGTCTTTTCCGTCAGCGTCGCGGTCGGGCAGGCCTCCACGCAGGCACCGCAGGAGACGCATTCGGATTCCATGAAGGCTTCCATCTGCCCCGCCGATACGCGCGACTCGAAACCACGGCCGTTGATGGTCAACGCAAAGGTCCCCTGCGTTTCTTCGCAGGCGCGCACGCAGCGGTTGCAGACGATGCACTTGGAAGGGTCATAGGTGAAGTAGGGATTGGATTCATCCTTCTTCATGGTGGTATGGTTCTCGCCCTCGTAGCCATAGCGCACTTCGCGCAGGCCGACCACGCCGGCCATGTCCTGCAGTTCGCAGTTGCCGTTGGTGGGACAGGTCAGGCAATCCAGCGGGTGATCCGAGATGTAGAGTTCCATCACGCCACGCCGGATCTCGGCCAGCTTGGGGGTCTGCGTCTGCACCTTCATGCCCGGTTCGCAGGGCGTGGTGCAGGAGGCCGGATAGCCTTTCATCTTGCGGCCATCCTTTTCGATTTCCACCAGGCACAGGCGGCAGGAACCGAACGGTTCCAGGCTGTCGGTGGCGCACAGCTTGGGCACGTTGATGCCGGCCTCGACCGAGGCGCGCATGACCGAGGTGCCGGCCGGGACCGTCACGGCCACGCCGTCGATCTCCAGCGTGACCAGGTTTTCCGAGGCACGTGCGGGGGTGCCGTAATCCGTTTCGTTGAGCTGATTCATGGTGCAACTCCTTGCATTCGCTGATGCGCTGATGCGCTAAATCGCTGATGGGATCAGGCTGCCTGTTCGCCGGGCGCGCCGAAGTCTTCGGGGAAATGGTTCAGGGCCGACAGCACCGGGAACGGCGTCATGCCGCCCATGGCGCAGAGCGAACCATTGACCATGGTGTCGCACAGGCTCTTCAACAGATGGATCTGCTGCGGCCGCTCCTCGTTGGCGATGATCTTGTCGATCACTTCCACGCCGCGTGTGGAGCCGATGCGGCAAGGCGTGCACTTGCCGCAGGATTCGACGGCACAGAATTGCATGGCGTAGCGAGCCTGTTTGGCCATATCGACACTGTCGTCAAACGCCACCAGCCCGCCATGCCCGATCATCGCGCCGATCGCGGCGAAAGCTTCATAGTCGAGCGGAGTATCGAATTGCGAGGGCGGCAGGTACGCGCCCAGCGGTCCGCCCATCTGCACCGCGCGGATCGGACGGCCCGAGGCACTCCCGCCGCCGAAGTCTTCCAGCAACTGGCGCAGCGTGAGACCGAACGCTTTCTCCACCAGGCCACCCTGTTTGATGTTGCCGGCCAGCTGGAAGGGCAGCGTGCCGTGCGAGCGGCCTACGCCATAGTTCTTGTAGAAGTCCGCACCACGCGCCAGGATCACCGGCACCGAGGCCAGCGAGATGAGGTTGTTGATGACGGTCGGCTTGCCGAACAGGCCCTCGATGGCCGGCAGTGGCGGCTTGGCGCGCACCACGCCGCGCTTGCCTTCCAGGCTTTCCAGCATGGCGGTTTCTTCGCCGCAGATGTAGGCTCCGGCGCCCTTGCGCACTTCCAGCCGGAAGGATTTGCCGGAACCCAGAATGTCATCGCCCAGGTAGCCGCGCGCGGTGGCGATGGCGATGGCCTCGTTCATCGTCGCAATCGCATGCGGATATTCGGAGCGCACATAGATGTAGCCCTCGGTCGCGCCCACCGCGACGGCGGCAATGGTCATGCCTTCGATCAGCGTGAAGGGATCGTCTTCCATGATCATGCGATCCGAGAAGGTACCCGAGTCGCCCTCATCGGCATTGCAGACCACGTACTTCTGCGCGGCCGGTGCGCGCAGCACCGTCTGCCACTTGATGCCGGTCGGGAAGGCGGCACCGCCCCGGCCACGCAAACCCGAATCGATCATCTGCTGGACGATGGCCTCCGGTGTTTTGGCCAGCGCATTCTTCAATCCGGCATAACCTTCATGGGCCAGATAATCCTCCAGCGAAAGCGGATCGATGATGCCGACCCGCGCGAAAGTCAGGCGTTCCTGATTCTTGAGGAAGCCGATTTCTTCAGTCAGGCCCAGATGCAGCGTGTGCTGGCCTCCGGCGAGCAGCCCTGCATCGAAGAGGCAGCTGACATCCTCCGGCGACACAGGCCCGTAGGCCACGCGGCCGGCTGCGGTGGCCACTTCCACCAGCGGCTCCAGCCAGAACATGCCGCGCGAACCGTTGCGCACCAGCTTGATGGACTGGCCGCGCTTTTGCGCTTCGGCAGCGATGGCGGCGGCGACTTCGTTGGCCCCGAGGGCCAGCGCGGTCGAGTCGCGCGGAACATAGATGGTCACGGGTTCATGGGTACTCATCATGCCTCCCGCTTGGCCTGGATCAGGCGCTTGAATTTGTCGGCATCGACGCGGGCGTGCAGCTCGTCGTCGAGGGTGAGGTTGGGACCGATGGCGCACTGGCCCAGGCAATACACCGGTTCCAGCGTGAACTGGCCATCGGCGCTGGTTTCATGGAAACCGCAGCCCAGCACGTTCTGCGCATGTTCAGCCAACGCTTCGCTTCCGCGCGCCTGGCAGGCCTCGGCACGGCACACCTGCACCACGTGGCGGCCGGCCGGTTCCTGGCGGAAGAAGTGATAGAACGAAATCACGCCATGCACCTCGGCGCGCGAGACGTTCAGCTCGCCCGCAATCATCGGGACCGCATCGGCCGGGATGTAGCCGACCTTGTCCTGAATGCCGTGCAGGATGGGGAGCATGGCACCGGCCATGTCCTTGCGCTCGGCGATGATGCCGCGCACCGCCGCCACGTCGAAAACCTGTTGCCTCTTCATTGTTGCCTCCTGTGTTGCTTCGATGCGGTCCTTGTCCTTCTCCCGGAGGATCTTCTGTGGACCGCGCAAATGACGAATGAAAGGAAAGAGCTGCGCCTAGGGAGGAGCAGCCTGTGGAAAGCAGATCAAAGGATGGGGAGAACAATGCGGCGGCATGACGCTGCCCTGGTGAAGGGTGCGCACGGCCGTGCGAGATGAACCAGCTGGTCTCCGTTGTTGCATGTTCGCCCTGCCTTGATGGGTTGGTGTGAACACTGCGGATGCTGGCCTGCCCTTGCCGGGACGGGCCATGCTCCTGTTTTTTGATAGTCGCTGACACAAGCTGCCCTGGTTCACGGGGCCATGGCAGCTTGTGTCAGCGGCTTTCGCCGCTGCGGTCCTGCGTGCAGGCCGGGTGGAGCCGGCCTGCGGATGTAACAATGACTTGACTACAAATTCACACGACTACGTAACCAGAAATCACATCGTCGTCGAGGTATTGCTTAATCAGCGGAACAGCACGGCCGACTTCTGCAGCACCAGGGTGATACCCCAGATCAGCGGAATGCCGACAGCCGCCCAGGCCAGGCCGATGACGACCGGGTTGCCGCCGCTGCCGATCTGCGACATGTCGCCCGAACCGGCGGTGACGGCTGCATCGGCGGCCGACTTTTCGTGGGCCAGCTGCTTTTCACGGGCCAGTTCTTCCGGCGTCATGAAGTGCTTGGCAGCGACCGGGCGGATCAGCAGGTTGCAGATCAGGCCCAGCACAAGCATGCCGGCCAGGATGTACATGGTGGTGTTGTAGACCTCGTTCTTGGGCATGCCCAGGGACAGCTGGTACTCACGCATGTAGTTCACCACCACCGGGCCCAGGATGCCGGCGGTCGCCCACGCGGTCAGCAGGCGGCCGTGGATGGCGCCCACCATCTGGGTGCCGAACAGGTCGGCCAGGTAAGCAGGGACGGTGGCAAAGCCGCCGCCATACATCGACAGGATGATGCAGACTGCGCCGACGAACAGCGGGATGTTGCCGGCCTTGGCCGACCACGGCAGGCTCACGTACAGCACGAAGCCCAGCACGAAGAAGATGGCATAGGTCATCTTGCGGCCGAAGAAGTCCGAGCACGAAGCCCAGGCGAAACGGCCACCGATGTTGAACAGCGAGATCAGACCGGTGAAGCCGGCAGCCAGTGCCGCGATACCGGCCTTCTGCTCGACCGACAGGTCATTGAAACCGATGTCCACGCCCAAGAGCTTGCCGCCGAAGACTTCCTGCAGCATCGGCGAAGCGATGCCGATGACGCCGATACCGGCCGACACGTTCAGGCAGAGCACCAGCCACACCAGCCAGAACTGGGGAATGCCCCAGACCTTGGAGACGTGCACGTGGTTCTGGGTGATCATGGTCGCCGAGGACTTGGCCACCGGCGGGGTCCAGCCAGCCGGCTTCCAGCCGGTGGGCGGCACGCGGTAGCCGAATGCACCGGCCATCATGAAGACGAAATAGATCACGGCCATGACCACGAAGGTTTCCCACACGCCCACGGAGGTGGGGGAGGCAAACTTCTTCATCAGCGCATCGGCCAGCGGGGTGCCGACCAGGGCACCACCGCCGAAGCCCATGATGGCCATACCGGTGGCCATGCCGCGACGGTCAGGGAACCACTTGATCAGGGTCGACACCGGCGAGATGTAGCCCAGGCCGAGACCGACGCCACCGATGACGCCGGAGCCCAGCCACATCAGCCAGATCTGGTGCGTCTTTACGCCCAGGGCCGAGATCAGCAGGCCGCCGCACCAGCAGATGGCAGCCACCACACCGGCCTTGCGGGGACCGGCGTGTTCCAGCCAGCCGCCCCACAGCGCAGCGGAGATGCCCAGCAGGACGAAGAACATCGTGTACATCCAGCCCAGCATGGAAATCTTCCAGTCACAGGTGGACGAGAAGACTTGCGCGAAGAAGCCGATATCGGCACCGCAAGCGATGGGCGCGGTCACGCCCAGGGCCTTGGACAGCGGCAGCCAGAACACGGAGAAACCGTAGGCCATGCCGATGCACAGGTGGATTGCGAGCGCTGCTGGCGGTACCAGCCAGCGATTGAAGCCAGGCTTGGCGACCGTGTGTTCCTTGTTCAGGAAATCGAAAGCCATTATTCCTCCGAATATTTTATGAGTGTGTGATGTGGGCAAATCGAAGGAAGGACTGCATCGCAAAGCCGGTAGGGGCGGATCGTGACACCGACCCATCTTTGCGGCGATATCCTTCTCTTTTCGTTTATTTATTTATGTACAACACCGCATATATTTTCTATCATTTATGCAGAGTGACGCGAAATTATCACCGATAAACGGCCGTTTCAATATGCTTTCTTTCACATAAATGTTCAAAGTCCACATCAAACCTCACTGGGAAATCGCCTACGACAACGAGGCGGCGCTGGACACGGCCAACTTGTTGACCCTGCTCACCGCGATCCAGCAGAGCGGCTCGATTGCGCGTGCCGCGCAATTGACGCGCTATTCCTATCGCCACGCCTGGGGCCTGCTGCGCGAGGCCGAGCGCCTGTTCGGCAACGCCCTCATTGAAAGCGGGCGTGGCCGCGGCACCACATTGACCGATTTCGCCAGCAAGCTGTTGTGGGCCGATCGCCTGGTGACGGCGCGTCTCTCCCCTACCCTCGACAGCCTGGCCTCGGAGCTGGAGGTGGAGCTGGGCAAGACGGTGGAAGGCAAATCCGAGAAGGTGCGCCTGAACGCCAGTCACGGCTTTGCGGTGGCGGCGCTGCTCAACAAGATCAATGAAGGCCGCCTGCCGGTGGAGGTACGCTACCGCCACAGCACCGATGCGGTGGCGGCGCTGTCGCGTCAGGAATGCGATCTGGCAGGCTTCCATGTGCCGCTGGGCGAATTCGAGAAACCGGCCATCGCCACCTATGCCAAGTGGCTCAACAAGCGCAGCGATTGCCTGATCCACCTGGCCATCCGCAACCAGGGCCTGTTCGTCGAGCCGGACAATCCCAAGGGCTTGCGCGGCCTGGCCGACCTCACCCGCACCGACCTGCGTTTCGTCAACCGCGAAGCCGGATCGGGCACGCGCATGCTGCTGGAACTGATGCTCAATGGTGCCGGCATCCCCCACAAGAAGATCAACGGTTTCGAGAACACCGAGTTCACGCACTCGGCGGTGGCCGCCTTCATCGCCAGCGGCATGGCCGATGTCGGCTTCGGCGTGCAGACGGCGGCGCATCGTTTCGGCCTGGGCTTCATCCCGCTGGTGCGCGAGCGCTACTTCTTCGCGCTGCCGGCGGCGTCCTTGCAGGATCCGCTGATCCGCTCGGTGATCGATATCCTGCAATCGGACAGCTTCCGCAAGGTGGTCAACAACCTGGCCGGCTATGACGCCAACGACATGGGCAAGATCCAGACCATCAAGGAAGCCTTCGGCTGACCGGGTCCGGCCCGAGGCCACACTGCACCAAGCGCCGCTTGTGGGCGTGGGGCGAAGCGGCTACACTCGCGCCCCTGGCCTGCTGCCGTCCTGGCAGCAGGCGCTTCTCTTTTCGCTGCCACGCCTCCCTGCGCCATGAATTCCGCTGCAAGCCATTCCCCCGCCCTGTCTCCTGCCTTGCCTGCACTGGCGGGCATGGATGCGCGTCTGCTGCGCCTGCTCGATGCCGTTCTCGATGAAGTCCATCTGGCGCGTGCCGCGGCGCGTGTGGGCCTGCCCCTGCCGGCTGCGGCCAGTGCGCTGGAACGATGCCGTCAGTTGCTGCGTGATCCGCTGCTGGAAGATGGCGGCACGCAGATGCGGCTGACGGCCACGGCACAGGCGCTGCGTGAGTCGGTGCGCCAGCTGCTGGCCGGCGATGCGCAGGCGCAGACGGCCAGCCCGGCGCAGCACGCCCCATTGCAAGCCGCAGCTGCGCAACGCGTGCGCATTCTCATGCCGGACTATCCGGCGCAGGTGGTAGCGCATGCGCTGTATCTGGAACTGGCTGCCGAGCTGCCGTCACTGGATCTGGAATTCCAGACCTGGCTGGGCGATGCCGATGCCGCCGCCCGTCTGGAACGCGGGCAGACCGATCTGGTCCTGGGTGCAACCAGGCCGACCGGCCAGCTGCGCGGACGTGAAGTGCTGCAGGAGCGCTGCGTGGCCGTGATGCGGCGCGATCATCCGGCAGCGCATGCGCTGACCTTGTCGCGCTGGCTCTCGTATCCGCATCTGCAGATCACCTGCCACGACACGCTCAACCGCATGATCGACGAGCAGATCGCCATGCAGGGCCTGCGTCGTCGCGTGGGCATGGTGATCCCGAATTTCCTGATGGCTCCGGCACTGTTGCAGGGCTCGGACCTGATCGCGGTCATGCCCATGCATTGCGTGCCGGCCGCTACCGCTGCGCATCCGGTGGCACTGACCTGTCTGCGCCCGCCGTTGCCGCTGGAGGCCCCGCCGCTGCGCTTGCTGCAGCATCGCCGTCACGCGGAAGATGCCTCGGTGGCGCTGGTGGCACAGGTGCTGGAGCGCATCGTGCGGCAGCGATTCGACGGACGTTGAAACCGCTCGGCTACACCGTCGCCGACGATGCCGTGACATCCAGATGCTTCTGCAGGAAGCGCACGCATTCCCGCACCTTGGCCGAATTCTTCAACTGCACCGGATAGACCGCACACAGGTCGGCCTCCTGGAAATACTGCGGCAGCACCCGCACCAAGCGCCCGCGCTTGAGGCTGTCGGCCACATCCCAGATCGAACGCAGGATGATGCCGTGCCCATCCACCGCCCACTGGTGGATGATCTCGCCGTGGTTGGAGGCGAGTCCACCGGACACCTTCACCGTCTCCTGTCCCTTGGGGCCCATCATGCGCCAGATCCCGAAGGACTGGTTGCGCTCGCGGATCACCAGGCACTGGTGCTGGCGCAGCGCAGCCAGGTCGGCGGGCGCGCCATGCTTCTTCAGATACGCCGGACTGGCGCACAGCACGCGCTGGCTGGGCAGGATGCGCTTGGAGAACAGGTGCGGCTCATGCCCCGCGCCCACCCGGATATCGAGGTCGATGCCCTCGTTGACCAGATCGATCTGCCGGTCCACCAGCTCCAGCTGTATCTTCAGTTCCGGATGTTCGCTGGCAAAGCGCGACAGCAGCGGCGACACCACCTTGCGCCCCAGGCCGAAACTGGTACTGATCTTCAACAACCCGCGCGGCACGCGCTTGGCGCTGCTGACCGTTTCCATCATCTGCTCGACATCGTCGAGGATCTTGCGCGCCCATTCGTGGACATTGCCGCCGTCCTCGGTCATGACCACGCTGCGCGTGGTGCGATGGAACAGGCGCACGCCCAGCGCCTGTTCCAGCAGGGCGATGCGCTTGCTGATGTAGGCCGGCGAGGCACCCACTTCACGTGCCGATTCCGCAAAGTTGCTGTGGCGGGCTACCACGCAGAACAGGCGCAGGTCTTCGAGCAGGGGAGAATTGTTCACGATATGTAGGCATTGGAGTCCACGATCTGTGGATTATAGTCCCGGACCGCCCTCCTCCCCCAACCTCGCGAGACGCAGCGCATCGCCTGCCCCAGCGGCCAATTTCCCGCAAGCGCCCGAAATGTGGCAGTCTTGCGCAATCGCAACGAATTCTCTTGGAGTAGCAGCATGAGCCTCATCGACGAACAGGAAGTCCCGCCCGATCTCCCTCATATCCAGCGCATCGAAGTCAATCAGCTGCATTGCCTGCGCGTGCAGACCGAGCGCGCCGAACTGCTGATCGCCGAGCAAGGCGCGCAGGTGCTGCGCTACCAGGTACACGGCCAGGAACCGGTGATCTGGATGAGCGAAGAAGCCGCCTTCGAAGCCGGCAATTCGATACGTGGCGGCATCCCGGTGTGCTGGCCGTGGTTCGGCGACCTCATGCGCAACCCGCCGCAAGTACAAGCGCTGCACGCTGGTGGCCGCCTGCCGGCGCACGGCCTGGTGCGCGGCATTCCCTGGCTGCTGATGGAAAACGCCATCGAAGGCGATACCGTGCGCCTGGTCCTGGCCATCCCGCCGTCGACCGAATCGCCGGCCCTGCGCCACCTGCCGCCGGGCATCGAACTGCGACTGGAGATCCTGCTGGATGACCGCCTGCACCTGAAACTCACCACCCGCAATGGCAGCGAACAGCACATCGCCCTCACGCAAGCGCTGCACAGCTACTTTGCGGTCAGCAGCATCCACAACGTGACGGTCGATGGCCTCGAAGGCCAGCGCTATATCGAAACGCTGGAAGGCTGGGCCGAGCGCGAGCAGAAGCGTCCGCTGGTGGTCAGCAGCGAGACCGACCGCATCTACCTGGACCTGCCGCCGCACCTGGCCATCCGCGACGAGGGCTGGAACCGCCGCATCCACATCGAGGCCAGCGGCTCGACCTCGGCCGTGGTCTGGAACCCGTGGGTGAGCAAGGCGCGCCGCCTGTCGCAGTTTGCCGATGATGCCTGGCAGCGCATGCTGTGCATCGAGACCGCCAACGTGATGGACGATCTGGTGGAACTGGAACCGGGCGCCGAGCACACCATGGGCGTGACCCTCTGGGGCGAGACGCTGGGCGGCTGACGCGGCCCTCGCAGCAGACTCACCCGAAAAAGGCAGTGCTGTCATGACGGCACTGCCTTTTTTCATGGCTGACGTTTTCGGCACTGTTCACGAATCGTGTTTTATAAAATCACCAGTTCGTGGATGATCTGGCGCGGGAAGCGATTTATGATGGCTGCACTTTACAGACCCGGCATGCCGGTTTCCCCTTTCTCCAGAGGAGCAGCAACGATGAGCAAGACCCACAAGATCGCCGTCATCGCCGGTGACGGCATCGGCCAGGAAGTGATGCCCGAAGGCCTGCGCGCGGTCGAGGCCGCTGCCAGGAAGTTCGGCATCGACATCGAGTTCAGCCATTTCGACTGGGCGCACTGCGGTTATTACGCGCAGCACGGCAAGATGATGCCGGATGACTGGTTCGATCAGTTGAAGGGTTTTGAAGCCATCTTCTTCGGCGCGGTCGGCTGGCCGGCCACGGTGCCCGATCACGTCTCGCTGTGGGGTTCGCTGCTGAAATTCCGCCGCGATTTCGACCTCTACGTCAACCTGCGTCCGGTGCGCCTGATGCCTGGCGTGCCCTGCCCGCTGGCCAACCGCAAGCCGGGCGACATCGATTTCTACGTGGTGCGCGAGAACACCGAAGGCGAGTACTCTGCCATCGGCGGCCGCATGTTTGAAGGTACCGAGCGCGAGACCGTGATCCAGGAATCGGTGTTCAGCCGCAAAGGCACCGACCGCATCCTGAAGTTCGCTTTCGACCTGGCGCAGAGCCGTCCCAAGAAGCACCTGACCTCGGCCACCAAGTCCAACGGCATCGCCATCACCATGCCTTACTGGGATGAGCGCGTGGAAGCCATGGGCGCCAAGTATCCGGACGTGCGCCGCGACAAGTACCACATCGACATCCTGACCGCGCACTTCGTGCTGAACCCGGACCGCTTCGATGTGGTGGTGGCGTCCAACCTGTTCGGCGACATCCTCTCCGACCTCGGCCCGGCCTGCGCCGGCACCATCGGCATTGCGCCCTCGGCCAACATCAATCCGACGCGCGAGCTGCCGTCGCTGTTCGAACCGGTGCACGGTTCGGCGCCGGACATCTTCGGCAAGAACATCGCCAACCCGGTGGCCACGATCTGGTCCGGTGCGATGATGCTGGACTTCCTGGGCAATGGAGAAGGCAAGTATCGCCAGGCGCACGACGCCATGCTGGCGGCCATCGAGGAGGTGCTGGTCAATGGACCGACCACGCCGGACCTGGGCGGCAAGAGCAATACGACGGAAGTGGGCAAGGCGATTGCTGCAGCGATCTGATCGCTGACCGGTCTTCATTGCAGCAACAAGTGGCTCGCCTGGTGCGGGCCATTTTTTCGTGGGGCATTTCATGCGGTGGGACCATGTTCAATCGTAAAGGGCATGTTAGGATGGCCGCACTTTCATTTTTCGCGATCGATGAGTTGGACATGGCTGCAAGCCTGCGCATGACAGGACACCGCTTGCTGGCGGAGCTGCTCTTCTGGAGCATCACGCTGGTGCTGTTGCTGGAGGACGATGTCGCCATGCTGGCCATGATGCTGACCTGACGCGACGCCCTGCCCCACATGGATCCACGCTTTTCTTCTTTCCTCTCCGCTCCACGCCTGTCCCTTCTGCTGGCGACGGCACTGGCTGCGGCCTGCCTGCCGGCGCATGCCGAGTGGATGCCGCTGGGGGAGAACAACATCGGCAGCTTCTTCATCGACAAGGGCAGCATCGTCAACACGCGCAGCGTGCGGCAGGCGCAGATCCTGCTGAACTGGAACCGTCCGCAGCTGCTGATGGGCCAGGGCAGCAAGACGTATTACCTGTCGGAGATCTCGACCGCCTACTTTGACTGCACGGCGCGCCAGCTCGGCTTTGGCAGCCGCAAGATGTATGCGCAGGCCGATGGCAAGGGCCAGTTGCTGCTGGCACCGCAGCTGGCTTATTCGGACGTGAAGCTGCAGGATCCGATACCTGGTTCGACGGGGGAACGGGCGATTGAGGCGGTGTGCGGTAAATAATTTTCACATCGGCGATGCGGCGGGACCTTCAGGGCTTGCCCGGCGGAGCGAAATCGGTAATAATCGCTGGCTCGCGTCGCCGGGATGGCGGAATAGGTAGACGCACGGGACTCAAAATCCCGCGCCGCAAGGCGTGCCGGTTCGATTCCGGCTCCCGGCACCACAGAATTGTTTGATGCAGTACCGAGATGTTTGAAAGCCCGCAGTGTCCGATGACACTGCGGGCTTTTTGTTGTTCAAGTCCGTCCAGGGACCTGGCATCAGCGTTCTTCCTGGCCCCGGAAGACGTAAAAGTTTTTTGGTGCGCAACTCGAGAATGATTTCTCCGAAGACTGGCTCGCCGTCGCTACCGCTGTCTGTCCATGGATGATTTCCGTTGACCTGCGCCGTTCGTCAAGGACTTCATTCTTCATGTATCGCGAGATCGCCTGCCAGCAGGGCCAAGGATGGATCCTGTACCAGTCCGGCTGGCTATCCATTTGTCCGGGAAGGCCCGCCCTCTCGGGAGCGAAAATAATTTTCTGCAGCAAGCAGTATCATTTTTCCGCCCACGGCTATATAATCGCCCCCTCTTCGAAAAAAGACCGCCGCAACTGCGCCCTCCAGCGCATGCCGCCACCCCGTTTTTCGACAGGCAGCGAGTCACGGACAACAGCATCAACCGCAGGTCCGGATTGCAAAGAATACAAACAAAAAGGCCCTCGCTTGCGAGGGCCTTTTTTATGGCCAACGGTTTTGCAAACAATTTGCGCAACCCCGCCAGAAACCGCGCCAACGCTGGAAACTTATCCCCGTTTTATGTGCATAAACTTGTGGATAAGCCATTTTCACCCCACGCAAGTGCCGTCCCCGCCTGCCCTCCCAATAAACCGCACAAAATTTAGGCAGCCCTGTGTACCAGAAAATCATTTACGCGGCTTGCTCGCCATCGCCTCGCGCAAGGCTTGCGCCAGCGTCGCGGCCGCCGGTTTCAGGACTCGTCCCTTCAAGGTAATCAAGCCCATCGCCCGGCTCAAGACCGGACTGGTCACCGGCCGCGCCACAATGCCCTTGTAGGGCGCATTGCGAATGGCCAGCTCCGGCAGCAAGGCCACCCCAAGCCCGGCCGCGACAAGGCTGATGGCCCCGGCCACGTGATTGGTCTCATACTGGATCACCGGCCGCTGCGGTACCCGCGAGAAGGCATTGTCGATCAGGCTGCGGTTGCCGCTGCTGGAGGAGACCGACACCAGCTTCTCCCCCGCCAGGGACTTCCAGTGCAAGCTGCTCTGCGCAGCCAGCGGATGATGGGCCGGCATCACCGCCAGATAACGTTCGCGCGTCAATTCCTGGAAATCGATCTCGGCTTCCTGCGCGCCGATGAAGTTCACGCCGAAATCGGCCTCGCCCTTGCGCACGCTCTCCAGCACCTCCGCCGCATTTTCGTCGATGATGCGCACCCGCACATTGGGATGCGTGCGCGCGTACGGTTTCAATACCAGCGGCAGCAAATTGTTGGCCACCGAGGGCACGCAGGCCACCGTCACGTGTTCGCGCCGATGCGCCATGCCCTGCTCCACGCTCCTGACGGCCAGCTCCAGTTCATCCATCACGGCCTGGGCGTGCACCAGGAACAATTCACCGGCAGGCGTGAGCGAGACCCGCCGCGTGGTGCGATCGAACAGTCTTTCCTGCAAGGCCTGCTCCAGGTTCTCGATGCGGCGGCTCAGTGCCGGTGCCGTGATGAACAGTCCCTCAGCCGCCGCCCGAAAGCTTGACTGGCGCGCGACGGCGAGAAAGGCCTGCAATTCGGCGGTCTCGATATTGATGCGCATTTTTTATCAATCCCCAGAATAATTGCAATTAACTTTTCAACGGATTCTACGCAAACTGCCGGGTTTCATCCCTCACCACGACGAAATACATCGTCATCAGGAGATCCGCATGATCCGTTCCAACTCCACCGCACGCAGTGTGCGCACCTCCCGCTTGCAGCGCAGTGTCCTGGCCCTGGCGCTGGGTGCCGTCACTTCGCTGGCCTCTGCCGCCGACCTGCACGTGGTCAGCTCGGGTGGCTTTGCCGCCGCCTACAAGGCACTGGCCCCCGCCTTCGAAAAGAAGACCGGCCACAAACTCATCTCCGGCTGGGGCCCATCCATGGGAGAAACCCCGCAAGCCATTCCCAATCGCCTGCAACGCGGCGAACAGATCGACGTGGTCATCATGGTCGGCGACTCGCTGGACAAGCTGGTGGCCGAAGGCAAGGTTTCCAAGTCCGAGCACAAGCTGCTGGCCCTCTCGCGCATCGGCCTGGCCGTCAAGGCCGGTGCCCCCAAGCCTGACATCTCCAGCATCGACGCCTTCAAGCGCACCCTGCTGACCGCCCATTCGGTGGTCTACTCCGACAGCGCCAGCGGCGTGTTCCTCTCCACCAAGCTCTTCAAGCGCCTGGGCATCGACCAGCAGATGGCCTACAAGGGCCGCATGATTCCGGCCGAACCGGTCGGTGAAGTGATCGCCCGCGGCGATGCCGAAGTGGGCCTGCAGCAAATCTCCGAGCTGAAGCCGGTCAAGGGTATCGACATCATCGGACCGATCCCCGAGAGCGCCCAGCAGATCACCCCCTTCTCCGGTGGCGTCGTGGTCGGCACCCACCAGCCCAAGGCCGCCAGGGAACTGCTGGACTTCCTGGCCTCGCCCGAAGCCATCGACGCCATCAAGGCATCCGGTCTGGACCCCGCGCCTCGCTGAAGAATGTGAAGGAAGGCGTCCAAGTACTGCCTCAAAGAGAGAAAGAGAGAGACCGACATGAACACAACAACCAAAACAAGCAGCACCGCCAAGCACTCCAAGCTGTCCACCGTCCTGCGGGTGACCAGCGGCAACTTCCTGGAGATGTTCGACTTCTTCCTGTATGGCTTCTATGCCAGCTACATCTCCAGGACCTTCTTCCCGTCGGACAACGAATTCGTCTCGCTGATCCTGACCTTCGGCACCTTCGGTGCGGGCTTCCTGATGCGCCCCCTGGGCGCCATCATCCTGGGCAGCTACATCGATCGGGTAGGCCGTCGCCAGGGCTTGATCGTGACGCTGGCCATCATGGCCATCGGCACCTTGCTGATCGCCTTCGTGCCCGGCTATGCCACCATCGGCATCGCGGCACCGATCCTGGTGCTGACGGGACGATTGCTGCAGGGCTTCTCGGCGGGGGTGGAGCTGGGCGGCGTGTCGGTCTATCTGGCCGAGATGGCCACGCCCGGCAACAAGGGCTTTTACGTGAGCTGGCAGTCGGCCAGCCAGCAGGCGGCCATCATGGCGTCCGCCTTGATCGGCTATCTGGTCAGCCAGTGGCTGTCGCCGGTGCAGATCAGCGAATGGGGCTGGCGCATCCCCTTCTTCATCGGCTGCATGATCGTGCCGGCCATCTTCATCATCCGCCGCTCGCTGCAGGAAACGGAAGAATTCATGGCCCGCAAGCACCATCCGGGTTTTGCGGAAATCATGGCCTCGATCGCCCAGAACTGGAAGATCGTGGTGGCCGGCATGATGATGGTGGTGATGACGACCGTGTCGTTCTATCTGATCACGGTCTACACGCCGACCTTCGGCAAGACCGTGCTCAAGCTGTCGGCCTCCGACAGTCTCATCGTGACCTTCTGCGTGGGCTTGTCCAACTTCTGCTGGCTGCCCGTCATGGGCGCACTGTCGGATCGCGTGGGCCGTCGTCCGGTGCTGGTGGCCTTCACGCTGCTGACCTTGCTGACGGCGTATCCGATGATGTCCTGGCTGGTCGCCGACATCAGTTTCAAGAACCTGCTGATCACCGAGCTGTGGCTGTCCTTCCTCTATGCCAGCTACAACGGCGCGGCAGTGGTGGCGCTGACTGAAGTGATGCCGGCGCACGTGCGCACGGTCGGCTTCTCGCTGGCCTACAGCCTGGCTACCGCGATCTTCGGCGGCTTCACGCCGCTGGTCTCGACCTGGCTGATCGATTCGACCGGCGACAAGGCCGCCCCTGGTTACTGGATGAGCTTTGCGGCGGTCTGCGGGCTGATCGCGACGCTGGTGCTGTATCGGGGCAAACCGGCAACGGCATCCGCAAGCTCCACTGCCTGAGCGGCCTCTTCCGGTGGCAGCAGCGGCAGCCGGAACACGCCCACCAGTTCGCGCAGCCGCTGCGACTGCTGCTGCAAGGACTGCGCAGCCGCAGCCGCCTGTTCCACGAGTGCGGCATTCTGCTGCGTCGTCTCATCCATGTGCACGATGGCCTGATTGACCTGTTCGATGCCGGTACGCTGTTCTTGGGTAGCGTCACTGATCTCCCCGACGATGTGCGAAACGCGCTGCACGCTGATCACCACGTTTTCCATCGTCGAGCCGGCCTGCTCCACCAGACGTCCACCGGCATCCACCTGCGCCACCGAATCATCGATGAGCGCCTTGATTTCCCTGGCGGCGCCGGCGGAACGCTGGGCCAACGAACGCACCTCCGAGGCGACCACCGCAAACCCCCGACCTTGTTCACCGGCGCGTGCCGCTTCCACCGCTGCGTTCAAGGCAAGGATGTTGGTCTGGAAGGCGATGCCATCGATCACGCCGATGATGTCGACAATGCGGCTCGAGGCTTGGCTGATACCCGCCATGGTTGCCACCACCTCCTGCACCACCGCACCGCTGCGCGCAGCCACTGTCGCGGCTTCGGCTGCGAGCTGGTTGGCCGCCTTGGCGTTGTCCGCGGTCTGGCGCACGGTGGAGGTGAGTTCTTCCATCGCGGCGGCGGTCTGCTCCAGCGAACCTGCCTGCTGCTCGGTACGCGAAGAGAGATCGAGATTGCCGCCGGCGATCTCGGAGGATGCAGTGGCAATGGTCTCGGCCCCCCTTCGTACCTCGCCCACGATGCCGGTGAGACTGCCATTCATCTGGCGCAACGCCTCCAGCAACTGGCCGAGCTCGTCCCGCCCCCCCTGCTCGATACGACTGTCGAGGTTGCCATGGGCCACCTGCTGCGCCACCCCGACCGCATGCCGCACCGGGCGGGTGATGGAACGCGTGATCCACCACGCGCACGCACCGCCGGATGCCACTGCCAGCAGGGCGATGGCCAGCATGATGCGTGTCTTCTGGTGATACTGCGCGGCGGCTTCTTCACCGCTGCGCTCCATCATTCGCGTACCAACGGCGATGTAGCCCTTCAGCCGCGCGATGGTGTTCTCCTGATCCTGGCGCAGGGTGGTCAGCAGAAATTCGGTGGCATCCATGGTGGCACCGGTGGAAGCCAGTTGCAGGAAGCGCTGCTGTCCCTCGTGATACTTGCTACGCAAGGCGAGGATGTCGGCAAATGATTTGCGGCCTTGCTCGCTGGACAGGCGCGCCTGCAACTGGTCCAGAGTGGCCGTGATGGCCGCTTCGCCCTTGGCGATGCGGGCAATCTCCTCGGTCAGCTTCTGATGGTCGTCCAGCAGTAGCAGGTTGCGCATGGCGCTGGCGTTTTCACTGATGCGCAAGAGCACGTCATTGGCCAGCAGGACCTGCGGGTATCGGTCCTCGACGATGCGGCGCGTATCCTGGTGCAATGTGAACAGACTGGCGATGGCCAGGACCGTAATGCCGGTCAGCAGCGCCAGCACCAGGCCGAAGCCCAGCGAAAGACGTGTACCCAGTTTGAGGTGTGCAAGCATGAAGACTCTCCGCGACGCAAGAATGCCGGCGGACGCGGCAGCGGTGCCGTCCGGCAATCAATCCGGTATGGATAAAAAAATGGCGGAGAAAACTGCTTCTCCGCCCAAGGCACTACGAAGCGCCCATCCGCTCCAGGAGGGGCGCACGCAAGACCAGACTATTCACAGAAGGTAAAGCGGCCCTCGGCATGAGAGCCTGTTCCGGACATCAGAACGAGTGGTGCATGCCGATGGTGGTGACCAGTTGGCCCTGCCCACCGGAGACTCCGGTGGCACCGGAGGCGCCGGTACCGTTCATGACGGCAAAGCGTGCATCGCCACCGGCACGCTGGTAAGCCGCTTGCACGTACCATTGGGTACGCTTGGAGAATTCATGCACATGAGACAGACTGAAGGTGTTCCAGCGTGCGCCCTCCAGCTTGGAGAGACCGTAGCCGAAGTTGATGGTATCGAGCGTTGCGTAGCGCCACGCCGCACCCAGATCCAGGTTCTTCTGCTTGGGCGTGGCACCGCTGGGCAGGGCCAGCTTGACTTGCGTGTAGGCCGTATTCAGACGCACGTTGCCAATGGTGTAGCCCAGGCCGCCGGCCGTCGTAGTCAGACTGTTGAAGACCGTCCCCGCATTGCCCAGACCCACGCTGGTGAGGAAGGTACCGGCAAATCCTGCAGCACGATTGTTCAGCTTCGAATAGGCCAGCGCCGCACGGAACGGACCATTGGTGTAGGTACCGCCCGCACTGACGTTGCGGCCATTGCTGCTGTCCCCTGCCACTTCACCGAAGCCGTACATCAGGCTGCCCTGAAAACCACCCAGGGTTGGAGAGGTATAGCGCACGGCATTGTCGAACTGGTAGGTGTTGGCCAGGCTGTCCAGGTTACCCGGATGGAACAGATACCAGTTGGTCAACTGGAAGCCGTTGGACAACTTGCCCACGTAGTCGAACACGACGTCGGGCATGTGGCCCAGGGTGACTGCACCGAAGTCACCTGACAGGCCGATGGTGCTGTAACGGTTGAACAGCTTGGACGAATTGGGGGTAGCACCACTATCGGTGTAGAAGCCGGCTTCGAGCTGGAAGATGGCCTTCAGGTTGCCTCCCAGGTCCTCGGTCCCGCGAAAGCCGATGCGGTCCGGCTGCATCGTGCCCTGATCCAGGCGCGATACCGAGCCGCCATTGAGGTTGTTGATATAGGCTACGCCAGCATCGAGACTGCCGTAGATGGTCACGCTGCTCTGCGCAAAGGCTCCTGCCGACAGACAGGAGGCCGCTGCGGCCATCATTAACTTCTTCATCAAACTCCCCTTCAACGAATAAAGTCCAAACACGCGGCCAGGCCGCATTCACTCACTGCTCCCCTGTGCCCCGTGCGCAGGAAAGGTGACTTCTGCCGGCAAGGCCGCCGCTGCATGGTCAGCGGTCAGCACAGGCTTGCCGGGTGGCCCGGGTCCGGTGATATTTGTTTCACCTATGGATCACCGTTCCAAAAATTTTCCAGGCTCAAAAAAATGCCCGGTGCCGGAGCACGGGCATGGTTCTGTGCCGCAGTGGCTAAAGATCCAGCACCAGGCGCTGCCCCTTGCAGCCGGAAACGCACACCATCATGGTCTTGCCGGCGGCGCGCTCGGCCTTGCTGAGGACGCCGTCGCGATGCTCCGGTTCGCCTTCCAGCACACGCGTCTCGCAGGCACCGCAGACCCCTTCGCGGCAGCTGTGGTCGACCGCGATGCCAGCATCGAGCAGGGTATCCAGCAACGATTTGCCGGCCGGCACCGTGAGGCTGGATTTGCTGCGCACCAGTTCGGCGACATAGCTGCCGTGTTGGACGGGTGCCACTTTCTCGGCGGCGAAGCGCTCGATGTGCACGTTGGGCAGACCCAGTTCTTCGCACAGACTTTCAAAGGCGTTGAGCATGGGAGTCGGTCCGCAGCAATAGAAATGCGACTCCTTCGGATAAGCCCCCAATACGGCACGCAGATCAGGCGCGGTACCGGCCTCGTCATCAAAATGGCTGCTCACGCCCGGCTGCCCCAGCAGTTGGGCGGTGAAAGCGGCTTCCTTGCGGGAACGGGCGCAGTAGTGCAGTACCGCTTCCTTGCCCTGGGCCCGCAGGTGGTGATACATGCAGGAGATCGGCGTGATGCCGATACCGCCGGCGATCAGCACCGACAGGGGTGCCGCTTCCTCCAGCGGAAAATTGTTGCGCGGAGCCGAGATGGAAAGCGTCGACCCGACCCGCAATTGTTCGTGGACATAGCGCGATCCGCCGCGACTGGCACGGTCGTGCAGCACGCCAACCACATAGCGATGACGCTCGGCCGGTGAATTCGACAGCGAATAGCTGCGCACCAGACCGTTGGCCAGATGCAGGTCGATGTGCGCACCGGCCTCGAAAGCCGGCAACTCGCCGCCGTCGGGCAGGCACAGTTCGACGCTGACAACGCCTTGCGCCTCGAAGCGCATGGCCTGCACACGGACGGAAAGAAGAGGACTGCTCATGAATGCACCACCATCAATTCAGATTCGTTCAAACACGCTCATACGGTCACGCGCACAGCCTGCCGCAGATCCACACCCAGCCGGGCATACGCATCGATTTCCACCGTCAGCTCCGGAAACACCAGAGCGCTGACTTCCACCAGCGTGGAGCAGGGATACGGTCCCTGTTCGCCGAAGAAGTCACGGCGCGCCCGTCCCACCTCATCCTTGTGCGCGATATCGGTCAGGTAGATCACCAGCTTGGTGATGCTGTCCGGTGTTCCTCCGGCAGCGCTCACCAGGTCGGCGATCTTGCGGAGCACCACCAGCGTCTGCCGATAGGTATCCAGCGTCTGCTGCCGCGTGGCCGGATGCGCCGTCATGCCAGACAAGACGATGTCCTCGCCGATCACCAGGCAATTTGACCAGGTCGCAGCGTCCGGCTCCGGCACGCTGGCGCACTTCACATGACGCATGGCGGGCCCACGGGCGGCGTCGCTCATGCCGCGCGTACCGGTGCCCTGGCCGCCGCCAGTTCCTCCTCGCGCGCCAGCTGGGCCTTGGCCAGTCCGCGCAGATGACGGCGCAGACGCACGATGCCCATATCGTGCTGGTACAGCATCTCGCGCTGGTTGGCATCCGGCTCCATCAGTTCCAGCACCACCCGGTCCTGCTCCAGCACGTTCCAGTGGCGCGCTTCCAGGCGGTTGCGATAGAGGAAGCGCCAGGTATCACGCTGCCAGCCCGAGAGCTTGCGGCAGCGCCAGTGGAAGACGGCAGCGATGTTGTCGACGACGGGCGTGTAGCTGCCGATGATGACGAAGCTGCCACCGGGACCGCCGGTCTTGGGATAGGGAATGGCCAGGCGCATCCAGTGCAGGCCGGTATCGCCCCATTCAGTCCAGTCGAAATTGACGTCACGCTGGCCTTCCTTTTCGAAGACGAAGCCGATGTCGGTCTCGCGGATGCCGAAGCTGGCGGTATTGTCGCCCTCGGCCATGGAGTGCGACTGCTTGTGCAGGAAAGTGCCGTGCATCGGGTCCATCACGTTGTCCAGCACGTAGCGATAGTCGCCCTTCCACTCGGTGTAGCACAGGAAATTGGAATACTCGGGGCTGGTCAGTTCCTCGGGCAGGCGCAGCGGCGGTGGCGTGTCGACATCCTCCAGGCTGTTGTAGAGGAAGATGGCACCGGCCGCTTCAGTCACGTGGAAGCGGCGGGTAGCCTTGGCACCCTCCAGCTTGCAACCGGGGCTGCCGGGCACGCTGGTGACCACGCCGTCGAAACGCACCTGCACGCCGTGATAGCCACAGGCGATGCGGTCTCCCATGGGGATGCCCATGGACAACGGTGCACCGCGATGCGGACAGTGATCTTCCAGCGCATGCAGCTTGCCCGAGGGCTCACGCCAGAACACGAATTTCTTGCCCAGGCGGCGCAGCGAAACCGGCTTCTCAGCCACGAACTCGGATGGGCAGACGGGATACCACAGGTCTTTCAGGCCGACAGCCAGGACGGCATCGACGGGATCATGGGCAGCAGTTCTCATTTGGGTACTCTCCTGTAAGGGCTGGCGGTCGCCATCAGGCGGCCAGGCGGGCGATCTCTTCCTGATAATTGGCTTCGGTCCAGACACCGGCGTTGTACGGACAGCTCGGACCGGTACGATTGAGATGCGCCACCAGCGCGCTCAATTCGTGGATTCCGGCGGCGTAGGCGCGCTCGATGGAATCGCCCAGCAGATCTTCGAACTGGGTCGGCGGGCGGCGGCGCGCCTGGTGCGGATTGAGATAGACATCGGTAACAGTTGCAACCATCATTGGCCTCCATTTCTGACGCGCTCGCGAATGCGCTCGCGCACGGGAACAAAATCGTAAGTGGGGTAGCACTCGGTACGGAACACGCCCCAGGCCGAGCGTTCAAGCTCGACATTGACTTGCGGCAGCAGCGCTGGCGGCAGCGCCAGCGTGACGATCTGGCCCAGGCCCATGGCCACGGTCCAGGACACCACGCGCGTTCCGGCAACAGGAAATCGCTCCCACCAGTCCATCGTCTTCATGTGGGCCTGAATCCGGTCGAGATTCATGGACTGGTCATGCTTCAGGACGATGGTCAGCAGCATGGTGTCGGCGGGGTCTTCCGGTTTCACTGGCACGCCCTGTCTCATGCAGCAACGGCTGCAACTTTCGGCTGCAGCGGTACCTGCCAGGCATCGTAGCCATAGACCCAGTCGGCATTGCCGCCTGCGCGCAGCCAGTTGTTGCCGCGCGATCCGATCTGGATGGTCGAGGCACGCTCCATGCGCAACTGCTCGTATCGGTGCAGAGCAGCGGCCACGTCTTCGAGGGCGGACACGGTGGCCAGGCAGCGTGCCAGCACCACGGCATCTTCGATGGCCATGCCGGCCCCCTGCGCCATGAAGGGCATCATGGGATGACAGGCATCTCCCAGCAAGGCCATGTTGCCCCTGGCCCAGGCCGGCAGCGGATCGCGTTCATAAAGCGCGGTCTTGAGCACTTCGTCGCAGGCGTCCAGCAGCGCCATGGCGTCGGGATGGAAGCCCGCATAGCTGTCGCGCAGTTCCTGCACGTTGCCCGGTGTGGTCCACGATTCCAGATGCCAGCTCTCCTGGGCGGTCGTGGCAAAGATGAAGATGTCCTCGCCGCGATTCAACGGGAAGGTCACGATCTGGCTTTCCGGGTTCGGTCCCCACCATTTGGTGAAGGCCTGCAGGTTGGGGACACCGGCCACTTTCGCTGCAGGCACGACGGCACGGAAAGCCACCACACCCGTGAAGCGCGGGCTCTCCGCGCCGAACATGGCTGTGCGCACGGCGGAATGGATACCGTCGCCGCCGATGAGCACATCGACGCGATCGGTGCTGCCATCGGTGAAGTGCAGGTCAATGCCATCGCCCTCCGCGCGGATTGCTTCAGCACGCTTGGCAAAGCGCACCTGCTCCAGCGGGAACACCCCGGCCAGCGCTGCCAGCAGATCGGCGCGATGGATGGTCAGCTGCGGCGCGCCATATTTCTGTTCGGCGGTGTCGCCCATGGTCAAGCGCGACGTTTCCTCGCCGCTATTCCAGGTGCGGCTGATGCGATGCGTGGGACGTGCCGCGGTCCGGCGCACGGCCTCGCCAATGCCCAACCCGTCCAGTGCGCGGACCGCATTGGGCGTCAGGTTGATGTCTGCACCCACGCGCAGGAACTGGCGTGACTGCTCATACACCACCACCTCATGTCCGGCGCGCTGCAGGGCAATGGCTGCCGTGAGGCCGCCGATGCCGGCACCGAGGACTCCGATCTTGAAGGACATGTTGATCTCCTTTGGTCAATGATTTACTTGTCCGCTGCCGCACGGTCGGTGAGGAATTTGCCGCTCGGTCCCTGGGCATTCTTCTGGCGCCGCGTATTGCCGTCGATACCGCCATCGATGGCCCATTCGGCAAACACCGTCGGTCCGGGTTCGAAGTCGCGTGGTTCCCAGTGCGCATCGAGCTGGTCTTCGTCGGCGTAATACTCGATGAGGCCACCGGCCGGATTCTTGAAGTACCAGAAATAAGCCGAGGAGATCGGATGGCGGCCCGGCCCCAGTTGCGTGTCCCAGCCCTGGCGTGACATGTGCATCCCGCCACCGAAGACCTCATGGATGTCGCGCACCGTGAAGGCCACGTGGTTCAGGCCCGCGCGCGCCTCCGGCGGTTGCAGCAGGAAGATGTCGTGATGGCCGCCGACGTCGGCGCAGCGCAGGAAGGCACCGCGTTCCGGATAACGGTCGGAGGGAACGAAGCCGAAATGCTCGCAATAGAATTTTTCACAGGCCTTCACATCCTTGACGAAGAACACCACGTGTCCTACTTCGATGGGCGCAGCGCGCTCGTATATGGGGCTGCGCTGGTTGATGCGGTTCTTCTCGTTCCAGGTGTTCATACGGGCGCATTGCAGCTCCACCTCGCGCTTGACCGAGACCTGGAAACGCACCGCCAGCCCGTTGGGATCGGTACAGCCCACGCGCCGGCCGTCGTTGAGGAAACCGGGCAGACCGCCGATGCGACTGGCGAACTTGTCCAGCACCGCCGCCGAGGACACGCCCCACACCACTTCGCGCAGGGTCGGACCGGCCTCGATGGCCGGCGGCAGGCCGGGATCGGCGCTGTCACGCACGATGACGCGACAGCCGTTCTGCGATACGAAGACCAGCTCGGCTGCGCTCTCCTGTTCCAGCACCATGCCCCAGTCGAGGAAGAAACGGCGGCAGGTCGGCAGGTCGTCTGCGCCGTAGATGATTTCGTCGATACCCAAAACGTCCATGTGATTCTCCATTGCGTGTTCAGCCGGCCCAGGGCAGCGGCTGTTCGTTCAGGCCCCAGTACATGGCTTTCTGCTCCATGTATTGGAGGATGCCCAGCCGTCCCTTCTCGCGGCCCAGGCCGCTGTCGCGCCAGCCCCCGAAAGGGGTCGAGATCGAGAACTGCTTGTAGGTGTTGATCCAGACATTGCCGGCCTGCACCGCACGGCCCACGCGCCAGGCACGCTTGTAGTCGCGGGTCCAGATGCCGGCGGCCAGGGCGTAGACGCTATCGTTGGCCTGCCGGATCAGATCCTCCTCATCGTCGAAAGGCATGGCCACCAGCACCGGCCCGAAAATCTCTTCCTGACAGATCCTCTGGTCATTGCGCACTCCCTCGATGATGGTCGGCGTATAGAAGTAGCCACGCTCGAAGGCGGGGCCCTTGGGACGCACGCCACCGGTGCGGATGCGGCCGCCATCGGTGACGCCCATATCGACGTAACGCTCGATGCCCTCACGATGACGGGCGGTGATCAGCGGCCCCATCTGGGTGCGTTCGTCCGCCGGATCGCCCACGCGCAGCGCAGCGGCACCCGCCGCCAGTCGCTCCATGAACGGTTCATGCAAGGACCGCGCCACGAACAGGCGCGAACCGGCAATGCAGGATTCGCCGGAACTGCTGAAGATCCCGTAGAGCACGCCGGCGACAGCATGATCAATGTCGGCATCCTCGAACACCATGGTCGGCGACTTGCCACCGAGCTCCAGCGACACCGGCATCATCTTGTCGGCGGCGATGTGGGCGATATGCTTGCCGGTGCTGGTGCCGCCAGTGAAGGAAACCCGCTTGACCAGCGGATGCAGCGTGATGGCATCCCCGATGACCGAGCCCTTGCCCGGCAGTACGCTGATGAGGCCTGCGGGTACGCCGGCCTCGATGCACAAACGTGCCAGCGCCAGCGCGGCCAGCGGCGTGACTTCCGCCGGCTTGACCACTACCGCATTGCCAGCCGCCAGCGCCGGCGCCATCTTCTGCGCTTCGCTGGCGATGGGCGAATTCCATGGCGTAATGGCGGCCACCACGCCCATGGGCTCATGCACGCTCATGGTCAGGTTGTCGCCACGCATGGGGGTCAGCGATTCTTCCAGGGTCTCGCAGGCAGCAGCAAAGAACTGGAAGGTGGCAGCAGCGCTGGCGACCAGGTTGCGTGTCTCGCTGATGGGCTTGCCATTATCCAGGCGCTGCAATTGCGCCAGCGCTTCGCCGTTCTCGCGGATCAGCTGCGCCACGCGAAACAGCACGGCAGCGCGTTCGTGCGGTTTCTTCTGCGCCCAGCCACTGGTGCGAAACGCACGGTCGGCACCAAGGATGGCTTCCTCCACATCGGCCACGCTGGCCGCGTGCAGGCTGGCCACCGCTTCGCCGGTGGCGGGATAGAGCGTGGCATAGCGATCACCGGCTCCCGGACGCCACTGGCCGGCAATGCAGATGGGCTGGATGTCATTCAGATTCAACATGGTCAACTTCTCCTGGCCCGGTTCAGATCGACAGCGCATGGGCGCGATTGCCCAGGGCACGCACCACGCTGTAGACGGTCAACGCCGATGTCTTGGGATTGGCGGCCAACGGCTTGCCGCGCATGGTCAGCTCGAAACCGCCGAAGGCACCGCTGGCATCCACGTGGTGAATGTTATCGCTCACGCCGGGATCGGCATACAGCCGCACCTGTGTCTGGTCCAGCCCCAGCCCGGCCAGCGACAGCGTGGCCGCGACATTGGCATTCTTGGGATAGAGGCGAGCGGCTTCGCGGGCGCTGCCTTCAAAGATCATCGTGGCTTCCTGCAACGTGTCCAGATTGAAGGCCGACTCTGCTGGCGTGTCTTTCCAGGCTTGAGGGGGCTTGCGTCCGGTGTAGATCACCGCATCCAGACCGCCGATCTTGGCGGCGGCCAGCGCATCGATGGCACCGATCGCGCCGGACAGCAGTTGCACCTGCGTGCGCCCGGCACGGGCGGCGGCTTCCAGCTTGTCGACCAGACCGGGTTCGGACAAGGCACCGATGGACACCACCATGCAGGCAATGCCGCGCTCGAGAGCCGGAATGATGTGTTCGCTGATGGCCTGGTGGCCGGCGCATTCGATCAGCAGGTCGGGACGCTCCTCGCCCAGACGCGACACTACCTGCGCCGCGGGTGCCAGCGTGGAGACGGTGCTGCGGGCACGCTCCATGTGGGCCTCGGGCACCACCACCATGTCGAACGCCACCTCGGGATCGCTTTTGAGGATTTCCATGACGCCTGCGCCAATGGCACCGCATCCGATCATCGATACGTGCAGCATGCCTTTCTCCTCAGGCCGTGGCCGCTGTCGCGGCAGCCGCAACGACAGCCGCCGCCGCGGCAGCGGCCTTTTCCTTTTCGTTGACCGGCGGGCCGGCAAAAGCGGTCTTGAAGCTGCCGATCGCCAGCATGTCGATTTCCAGCAGGAACGGCCCCGGGGAGGACAAGGCCTCGTCCAGTCCGGCTGCGACTTCGGCAAGATCGCCCACGCGTTTGTGTCGCAACTTGAGCGCCGAGGACAGCTCGGCATAATCAGGCGTATGCAGGTCCACGTAATGGCGACGGCCGCCGTATTGCGCATCCTGAATGTTCTTGATGACGCCATAGCCCTTGTCGTTCATCAGTACGATCACCATGTCGGCCTGTTCCTGCACGGCCGTGGCCAGCTCGCCCAGGTTGAGGATGAATCCGCCGTCGCCGGCCAGCGTGAAGGTTTTCTTGCCGGACTGGGTGACCGCCGCACCGATGGCCGCACCGATGCCCATGGCCAATCCCTGGCCGATGCCGCCACCCAGCGCATGCACGCCGGCGCGGGGATCGAAGATGCGCAGATGGCGGTTGCCCCAGGTGCTGTTGGAGACCGTCACGTCGCGCACCCAATTGAATTCGCGACCGGCGGCCTGCTGCAGTTGCTCCACCAGCGCGCTGTAGGGACCGAGGCCATCGACCAGTCCATGCACCGCCGTGTCACGAGCCTTCTTGAGATCGCCCATGAAATCGGGATCGACCTTGAGTGCCGCCAGGCGATCCGCCAGTCCCGCCAGCACCAACGCGGAATCTCCGCAGACGAAATAGTCGCTGGTATAGCAGCGGCCCTCGGCCGCCGGATCGGCATCGACCCGGTACAGGGGACGTGGCAGCTTGAGTTCGTATTTCAGCGTTTCGTTGCCGCGCAGACGCGAACCGACCACCAGCATGGCGTCGCAACTCTGGTAGAACTGCTCGACCGGCTTGTGCAGGTTGAAGGCACCCAGCGAGCGCGGATCATCCTCGGGCACGATGCCTCGCCCCTGGGTACTGGTCACGACACCGAAACCCAATGCCAGCAGACGCTGTACCTGCGCTCCAGCGTGACGGGCACCGCCGCCCAGCCACAGCAGCGGGCGCTTGGCTTTCATCAGCCGCTCGGCCAGTTCGTCCAGCGCACGCGCCGACGGTACGCTTTGCGGAATGGCCAGCGGTTGCAGATTGATCGGCCGGGGGATCATGGCCGCCTGGATGTCGATGGGAATCTCGACCGAGACCGGCCCCATGGGCGGCGTCAATGCGGTCTGCACGGCCAGCTTGATGGTGCTGATGGCCGTCTCGACGCTGCGGATGCGGAAGGCCGCCTTCGAGATCGCCTTGAGCATGCTCAACTGGTCCGGGGCTTCATGGATGTACGCCAGGCTCTGGTCCAGATAAGGCGTTTCGATCTGGCCGGTCAGATGCAACAGCGGTGTGCCGGCGGTCAGCGCCTCGACCATGGCACCGGCGGCATTGCCGGCGGCAGTACCGGTCGAGGTCAGGCAGACGCCCAGTCCGCCCGTGGTACGTGCATAGGCATCGGCCATGTTGGCACCGCCGGCCTCACCGCGCGCCGGGATGAAACGGATCTTGCCGCGCTCGCCGAAGGCATCGAGGATGGGCATGTTGTGGATCGAGATCACACCGAAGGCAGCCTTGACGCCGCACTGTTCGAGGAAAGCCGCGATCGCGCAGCCGACGGTGACTTTGGGTTGGGTATTAGGCATGGCGGGAAAGTCCTCCTGAAACATCGATATGGCTGCCTGTGGTGTACGAGGAAAGCGGCGTGGCGAGGAATACGATCGCCTGCGCAGCTTCCCGGGGAAGGCCGAGACGGCCGAGTTGGATCTGTTTTCTTGCGGCCAGCGCAGCGGTCCACCGGGCCCAGCTCTGGTCCTGCAGCTCCGGACCACGAGCGGCGTAGCGGCGGCGCCATTGGCCCGATTCCACCAGTCCGATCAGGATGCCGTTGACGCGCACGCGGGCGGCCTCCCCGCAGGCCAGTTCGGTGGCCAGCGAACGTACCAGGTTGTGCACGCCGGCGCGGGCGGCCGATGTGGCCACCATGTGCGGCTCAGGTTGGGTCGCCAGCAGCGAGTTGACGCATACGATGGCGGCATCGCCATGCTGCGCACTCATGGCCTGCAGTTGCGGCAGGAAGGCACGCGTCGGATAAATCACCGAAAAGAATTTGAGATGCAGCTCTTCGCTCCAGGCCTCGTCAGGGGTGTCGGCAAAAGTCGAGACGCGACCCTGACCAGCATTGTTGACCAGCATGGAAACCGGGCCCAGCGTGTTTTCCACCGAGGCGGCAAAGGCCCGCACTTGCTCCTGCACCAGTACGTCGCAGGGCGCGCTGTACAACCGCGCCGCGGGATAACGTTCGCGCAGCGCAGCTTCGGCATGCTGCAGACGCTCACCGTCGCGACCACAGAAGGCCACCGCTGCACCCGCTTCCAGCAAGAGTTCCACGGTGGCCAAGCCGATCCCGGAGGAACCGCCGGTGACCACCGCCACCTTGCCCTGGAGAGAAGTCATCGCCATCTCAGCCTCGCCACATGTTGACGACCTTGGCCCCACGCTCCGGTGCATGGTCGAGCAGACGCGAGAGTTCGGCAGCGGTCTCGCGTACGCGGGACACGATCACATCGAGCTGGCTGGCGTCGATATGCGGCGACGGAATGGTGGCACCCAGGGCGGCCACAACATGGCCGGAGTGATCGCGTACGGGAGCCGCCACGGTGGAAATGCTGGTTTCGAAAAAACCTTCCTGCAACACGAAGCCACGCTCCTTGTCGGCCTGCACCATGTCGAACAGTTCCACTACGGTCTTGGGCGTATTGCTGGAGAAGACTTCCAGGTGTTCTTCCGGATACAGGGTGCGCAGTTGCGGCAGGGTCAGGTCTTCCAGCAGTACGCGGCCCAGCACGGTAGCATGCGCCGGCAGACGGGTACCGACGTTGACGTGACTGGTGAAGGCGGTCTGGGTGACCGACTTGGCGACATAGACGATGGAGCGGCCATCGCGTACCACGAGGTTGCAGGAATAGCCGATCTCGTCGCGCAGGCGGTCCAGCAGCGGACGGCCGATCTCGGTCAGTTCCAGCGAGGCCAGGTATTCAAAGCCGAGGCGCAGCACAGACATGCCCAGGCGATAGTCGCGGCCGCCATCGGCCCGTTCGACGAAGCCCATGCGTTCCAGCGTGGCCAGCAGGCGGAACACGGTGGAGCGTGGAATATCCAGGCGCCGCGCCAGCTCGGGAGCGGAAAGGGTCTTGTCCTGGCGGCTGAATTCGCACAGCAGGCGCAGGCCGCGTTCCAGGCCGGGGACGGAGTACTTGTCTTGCGACTCTTCTTCTGGCATCACTGGTTTGTTCATGATGATTATCTGTTCTGGTTGGTTGAGGTGAATTGCGCGCGCACCAGCGCGGCAAAGGACAACGGCTGCTCGATATAACAGGCATGGCCGGCGCCGTCCACCAATTGAAAGGGAATTTCAAATTGCCGGGCCAGCCCTTCACTGGCCTGTGGGGTGGTGACAATGTCTTCTGCGCCGCAGGCCACCGACAGCCCCCGTCGTGGCGCTGCCTGCAAATAAGTCGCGATATCGTCACCGCACAACAAGTGCACCGCCTGGGTATAACCCGCCACATCGAGCCGCTGCATGTTCCAGCGCACCCAGGCGTGCTGTTCGTCACTGGCCTGCGTCGACAGCAGACGCGTACGCTGCGCGGCCAGGCCAGCCACACCGAGCCGCTGCAATGCGCCCAGGCGCTCCTGGCGAACCTGTACTGACCGTTCTTGCTGCCCTGCCCCGCCATAGCCGAGGGCCGGGTCGGCCAGCAGCGTGCATGTGGCGCGGCCATCACCTCGAGCCAGATAGGCTGCGGCCATCAAGGCCCCGAGCGAGTGACCGACCAGCACGCATTGACTGATCTCCAGCGCCGCCAGCATCTGCTGCAGGCGTGCCGCGTAATCGCTGGCCCTGGGCATGGCCATCGGCAGCGCTGTGGAGCAGCCATAACCGGGCGCATTCCAGGCGATCACGCGGGCGTCGTTCGCCAGCGCCAATGCCATATGCAGCCAGGATGCCGCGCCGGAGCTGATGCCGTGCAGCAGCACCACCACCTGATCGCGGTCGCTGCGGCCAGCGCTGCGATAACTGACCTGCCCATCGGGCAACGCCACGCGCTGCTCGGGGAAATGGCGATCGAGCAGTACCAGCGACGCGGACAGCGCCTCGCATGACGTGGCGGACCCGGCGGGCAAGATGGCGGACATGCTCGCTCCCGGGACGATCAGCGCTTGACCGAGGTCAGCGGATGTTCGGGCGGATAGGTCGGCGTGAGAGGCTTCTTGGCCCCCAGCATCACGCACATCAGCGCATCTTCGTCACCGATGTTGATTTCCTCGCGATACACGCCCGGCGGTACCGAAACAACGTCGCGGTCGGTGAGGATGGTTTCGAAGCGTTCACCGTCCTTTTCAAGCACCAGCTTGAGCTTGCCGCGCAACACGAAGAACACTTCTTCGACATCCACATGCAGGTGCGACGGACCTTCGTGGCCGGCCGGAATGATCATGGTCGAGAAGGTGAAGTGCTCCGACGGAATCACGTTGGCATCGTGCGCCACGCCGGTGCCGCCGGTGCCGATGTAGCGCATCTGTGCGCGGCGGTACTTGGGGTCGTAGTCGGCCTGGAACTTCAGCGCGTTCCAGTCGTACTTGCGGGTCGACAGACGCGCCACGCGCGATTCCATCCAGTCGGCGAAGCTGGCCCCTGCCGGGCGATCCCAGCTGCGGCCCATGTTTTCCTGCTCGGACATATCGGTCATGCTTTTCTCCTTGAATTGGTCCTGAATTGATCCGGTTGCACGGAGTTGACTTGCCATACAGGCCGCTTCAATGCATCACGAAGCCACCATTGACGGCCATCACCTGGCCGGTAAAGAAACGCGCCATATCCGACAGCGCGAAGACGACGGCACCGCATACGTCCTCGGGCAACTGATCACGCTGCAGGGCACGGCCGTCCAGGTAATGCTGGTGGCGCGCCTGCGGCACATACTCAGTGGCCTCCACCAGCGTCAGCCCGGGCGCCACGGCATTGACGGTGATGTTGTCGGCACCGACTTCACGCGCCAGCGAACGGGTCATGCCGATGACTGCACTCTTGCTGGCCACATAGGCCAGCAGGTTCGGCGCCCCCCACAACGGCGTATCCGAGGACAGGTTGACGATAGCGCCGCGCCCCGAGGTCCGCAGTGCCGGCAGGCAGGCATTGGTCATGAGCCAGGTGCCGCGCACGTTGACATCCATGACGCGATCCCACATTTCCAGCGCCAGTTGCTCGCTGCTCTTGCCACCGGAATTGGTAATGGCGGCGTTGTTGACCAGGCCATCGAGCCCGCCCATCCAGGCGATGGCAGCCTGTGCACAGGACTGCACTGAGGCAGGATCGGCCAGATCCAGTGAAAAACCTTCGACCGCCAGGCCGCGCTGCTGCAGCGTCGACACCGATGCTGCCAGCGTGTCCTGCAGGATATCGGCCATGGCCACTCTGGCACCGGCAGCGGCGATGGCCTCGACGAACGCCAGGCCGAGGCCGCGTGCCGCGCCCGTGACCAGAATGCGTCGTCCTGGCAGAAGAGTCGCCGTACTTGTTGCTGACATGTTCATGCTCCTGTTACCGATCGGGAAATCGCGCTCAATATCAGACGGTGCTGGTATTGGCCTTGGGCAGGTAGTGCAGCACCTTGCGTTCGGCCCACACCACGGCCCCGTAGGTGACCACACCGATAAGCGTCAATGCGACGATGGAGACGAACACGGCAGCTGTATTGCCCTGCCCTTCGCCATCGACCAGCAGATAGCCCAGCCCCTGATTGCCGCCAACCAGCTCGCCGACGGTCACGCCGATCACCGATAGCGTGGAGGCGATGCGCAAGCCGGAGAACAGAGCCGGCAGCGCCGAACGGAACTCGACCAGATGGAAGATCTGCCAGCGGCCGGCGTTGAGCGTGCGCACCAGGTTGACCATGTCCGGGTCGACGGTACGGATTGCCGAGAGCACATTGATCATGATGGGGAAGAACACGATCAATACCGCCACGATGATCTTGGGATAGATGGTGTAGCCCAGCCACATCACGAACAGCGGCGCAAACGCCACCTTGGGTGCAATCTGCAGTGCCAGGATGTAAGGCGAGAGCATCGCCTCGGCACGCGGCGACAAGCCCAGCGCCACCCCTACTGCCAGCCCCAGCAGGGCCCCGAAGAGGAAACCGAACACGACTTCCATGGCAGTGATGCCGAAGTGCTGCAGCAGCTGCGCGTTGTTCCACATCACCACGCCTTCACGCACCACCTGCATGAAGTTGGGAAGGATGTATTCCGGCATGCCGAGCATGCCGGGGCCCCATTGCCAGGCGGCGATGAAGAGCACCAGCAGCACCAGGCTACCGCACACGGTCTGCGCCTTATCGCTCAGGAACTGGCGGCGCGGACGGGAAGGAGCGGCTGCGGATGGCTCGGAACTGGACATGGTCAGGTCTTTGGCTGTCGTGGTGTTCATGATTACTTGGCCACTCCCACGAACTGGTTGGTGAAGAGTTCATTGACCGGTGTCGCCTTGCTCACGATGCCTTCGCTGACGTAGAACTTCTGTACCGCGTCCATGCGTGAGGGATCAATCTGGCCCAAGGTCTTCTGGCTGGCATAGACATACTTGTTGTACATCTCGAAGGTAGTCTGGATGCTGACCTCCTTGCCCTTGTAGGTGGGCAGCGCGGCGACGTAGTCATCGGCTGCGGCCTTCGGATCTTTCATGATGTCCTGCATGCCGCGCAGGGTGGCACGCACCAGCCGCTTCAACAGTTCCGGGTTTTTCTTGATGGTGTCATCGGAGGCCAGAATGGCTTGTGCCATGCTCTTGAAGCCACCGTTGTCCAGCAACTCCAGTTTTGCGCCGGCATCAGTGGCATTGACCACCCAGTCGGGTACGCCTGCAAAGCCCTGCGACTTGCCGGACGTATAAAGCTGCCACACGCCGGAGGGGCCGGCCGCCTGGATCTGCACGTCGGTCTTGGACAGGCCGGCCGTCTTGAGGCTGCCGAGAAAGGCGTAATAGGTGGTATCGGTATAGGACATGACGGTGACGGTCTTGCCCTTCAGATCCTTCAGGGTCTTGATGCCCTCAGCCGGATTGGCCGCCACCATGGTGACCGAACCCGCCCCCAGTACTGCGATGGCCTTCACCGGAATGCCATTGGCCCGCACCACGATGGGGGTATCACCGATGGCGCCACCAATGACGGCATTGCCGGCACCGATCTGCTTGGCCACATCGACGCCGCCCTTGGCGACGATGAAACTGACCTTGAGGTTCTCATCGGCGTAATAGCCCTTGTGCTGTGCCAGTACCCAGGGCGCGAAGGCCGGTGAATTCGGTGGAGCGGGCAGCAGGTAGGTCACTTCTTCCGGTGCCGCTTGGGCCATCGCCGGGACGACGAACGCGCCGACGGCAGCGACCAGGGCAAGTGCACTCGTGGCGGATGCAAACAGGTTCTTCATGTTTCAGGCTCTCCCTTGAGGTCTCTCTGTTGACGGGGTGAAGACGGGTGAAGATGCAGCGTGAATCAGTGGAGTTCGGCGGTTTCCTTGCCCACCTTGAGCAGTTCCATCAGGCGTCCCTGCAAGGGGCCGATCTCGGGCAGCTTGCGGCGCTCCAGCGGGTTGTCGCGGAACGGCAGGTTGACCTCGATTTCCTCGACGATGGTGCCGGGACGTTCGCTCATGACCAGCAGGCGATCCGACAGGGCGATGGCTTCCACCAGGTCATGGGTGATGAAGAGCGCAGTCTTCTTCTTTTCATAGAGCATCTTGGCCAGGTCCTGCTGCAGCACCATCTTGGTCTGCGCATCCAGCGCCGAGAAAGGCTCGTCCAGCAGCAATACCTGCGGATCCACCGCCAGCGTTCGTGCCAGAGCGGCACGCTGACGCATGCCGCCGGAAAGCTGATAGGGGTAATGCTCCTCAAAACCCCTGAGGTGGCACTTGGCCAGCAACTCGTCGGCAATGCGGCGACGCTCGGCCTCGCGCATGCCGTCAATCTCCAGACCCAGGGTGACGTTGGCGCGAATATTGCGCCAGGGCATGAGAAGGTCTTTCTGCAGCATGAAGGCCACCTTGCGCACCGGCTTGATGACCTTCTCGCCGCCAACGAAGACTTCGCCCTCACTCGGCAGATACAGCCCGGCCCCCATGTTGAGCAGGGTGCTCTTGCCACAGCCCGAGGGTCCGATGATGGAGACCACTTCGCCACTCCTGATGGAGAGGTTGACGTTGGTGACGGCAGCGCGCGCTTGCGCTGTCTGGCGATCGACAAAGCTCTTGCCGACCTTGCGGAATTCGATTTCGATCATGTTGCCTCTGCTGATTGCCCCAGCGCGCGAGTGCGCCCCGGCTAGTCTTCCCGGCTGCCGTCACTGGTGGACGGGTGCCTCCTGCCGGGCACCAAATTGTTCCATATATGAAACAGCACTTTATATATGAGAGATATTCAACGCCAATATAGCAGATATCTCGGCACCGAATAACTTATTTTGTTCCATATATGAACTACTGATTTATATAGAAACCGTTTTGAACGATTAAGCAATTCGCGTACCAGCAGTGGAGGCAGCATCTGAGCGCCGTCATTTCGGGGCAAGCAGTAAATTCGCCCCGAAATCTCCCTCCTTCGCCTGCGCACGGTGCAGGCTTCGCACCGTCGTGGCTCTTGTGGTAGCGATGCGACGCCCTCTGCGCTGGCAATCGCCTCGCACAGGAGAACGGAGCGCACTTGTGCCAGAGAAAAATAATCACATCCTGATGGATCTTTTCTGGCTGAGCTTACTCAATAGCGTTACAACACCCGTGCAATCGTTTCGAAAGCTAAGGAAGTGATGGCAATAAGCCATGCAATTGGCTAAAAGCCACCGCACCAACATGGTGAAAAGCCATTTTGCACCACTTATATACGGGAAAAGTCACAAAACCTGCACAAGGCGGCAACAGCCATGGCAGGCCTGAAGGGGGGGTTTTGCAACCCAATCGGCAGCACATTTCATCCACAGGGGCTTTTTCATGAACAAACTGAAGGTATCCACTCGCCTGGCGTTAGGTTTTGCCGGCGTCATCGTCCTGCTGCTCGTCATCTCGCTGGTCGGCATGTGGGGCTTGTCCACGGTCAAGAGCAATCTGAGCAACATCGTCGCCAACAACCAGCAAGGTGGTCTGGCGGACGTCATGAACAACAGCGTACGTATTCGTGCCCTGGCCATCCGCAACATCGCCCTGTTCCAGGACCCGGCGCTGGTCGCCGGAGAAATCGAACGCATCAAGGTGCAGGAAAAAAGCTATCAGGAAGCCCGTGACAAGCTGCGCAAGCTCTTTGACGCGCCCGATACCACCCGCAAGGAGCACGAGTTCTTCGATCAGATCGCGCAAAACGCCGCCGACACCGAACCGCTGCTGAAACAGGCCGTCACTCTGGCCCAGGAGAACAAGAGCAGCGAGCTGACCAGCCTGCTGATTCAGAAGATTCGTCCGGTGCAGGCCAAGTGGCTGGACAATCTCGATGCGCTGGGCCGTCTGGAAGATGATCTCAATGATCAGGCCGCCGCCGATGCCGAAACGACCTATCAACGCATCGCCACGACCATCTGGACCCTGGTGGCCGGCTCGGTGCTGCTGGCCCTGGGCGCAGCCTTCCTGATCGTACGCAGTGTCCTGCGCCAGCTGGGTGGCGAACCTGCAGATGCCCAGGCCCTGGCGGCGCAGATCGCCCAGGGCAACCTGGCGGTGAGCATCCCGCTGGCCAAGGGCGACCAGCACAGTCTGATGGCCTCTCTCGACAACATGCGTGCGCAGCTCACCAGCATCGTCGACGGCATCAAGCGATCCGCCGAATCGATTTCCACTGCCGCCGGCCAGATCGCGGTGGGCAATCTGGATCTGTCACGCCGTACCGAAGAGCAGGCGGCTTCGCTGGAAGAGACCGCCTCCAGCATGGAAGAGATCACCTCCACCGTCGAGCAGAACACCCAGAACGCCGGCCAGGGCAACCAGCTGGCGCGCGCGGCCTCGCTGCACGCGCAGAAGGGAGGCGAAGTGGTGGAACGCGTGGTCGATACCATGAAGGATATTTCGCAGAGTGCCTACAAGATCACGGAGATCATTTCCACCGTGGAGGGCATCGCCTTCCAGACCAACATCCTGGCCTTGAATGCTGCGGTGGAAGCGGCGCGCGCCGGTGAGCAGGGACGCGGCTTCGCGGTGGTCGCCAGCGAAGTGCGCTCGCTGGCCCAGCGCAGCGCCTCGGCGGCCAAGGAAATCCGTGGCCTGATCGAGTCGTCGGTGGAACATGTGGAAGCTGGCCAGAAACTGGTCGATGAAGCTGGCCAGACCATGGATCAAGTGGTGCAATCGATCCAGCAGGTCAACGACCTCATGAGCGAGATCACTGCCGCCTCCAGCGAACAGAGTTCGGGGATCAGCCAGATCAACATCGCCATCTCGCAGATGGATGAAGTGACGCAGCAGAATGCGGCACTGGTGGAAGAGTCGGCCAGTGCGGCGCAATCCATGGCGCAACAGGCTGACAGTCTGCGGGATGCGGTGTCGGTGTTCCGGCTGGAACAGGTTCAGCCTGCCGTGGCTCCGACACGCGAGACCGCGATTCATCCGCGCATGGGTCTGCTCAGCGCAGCTTGATGCAGCGCCTGCGGCCGCCCTCAGTGCAAGGTGCGGCCGCGGTGCTCCAGCCGCGACAGCCAGCGCACCAGCGGCAGCAACAGCGCCAGATAGAGCAAGGCTGCCAGCACGATGGGCGAAGGGTTGTAGACCAGCGATTGCGCATCGCGCGCCACGCGCAGCAGTTCAGGCAGTGCCACTACGCTGGCAATGGTGGTCAGCTTGATGACCTCGATGCCATTGCCGACCAGGTCAGGCAAGGCGTTGCGCACGGCCTGCGGCACGATCACACAGGCCAGCGCCTGAGTGCGCGACAGGCCGGTAGAACGGGCCGCTTCCATCTGGCCGCTCGGTACGCTTTCTATGCCGGCGCGCAGCACCTCGGCGAAATAGCTGGAATTGTTGAACATGAAGCCCAGCGCCACGGCCAGCAGCTTGGGCAGTTCCAGCCCGAGGAAGGGGGCGCCGAAATAGATCAGGATCAGCAGCACCAGCGGCGGGAAGGATCGAAAGAAATCCACATACACCGCCACCGCAATGCGCACCGTGCGCGAGCGGCTCTGCGTGGCCAGCAAGGCCAGCAGCAAACCCGAAGCCACGCCGATGGGAATGACCAGCAGCGACAGCCACACCGTGGTCCACAAGCCGCCCAGCAGGAAGGGCAGGACCTGGCGATAGACCTCCAGGTTGAAGAAATTCTGCAGCAAGGCATCCATGACGGTCCTCTCCTATCGTTTCCAGCGCCAGCGGGTTTCGAGCCAGCGCGCGAACAAGACCACCGGAATGAAGATCACCAGATAAGCCGCCGCACCCAGCATCAGGGGTGTGGGATTGCCGGCATTGCTGCTGGCGGCCTGGGCCGTATTGAGAATCTCCGACAAGGCCACCACCGATCCCAGTGCCGTGTTCTTGGTAATCGAGATGACCCGGTTGGTCAGCGGCGGCACCGCCATACGCAGTGCCTGCGGCAGGATCACGGCGACCATGGTCTGTCCCCATGACAGGCCGGTCGAGCGCGCCGCTTCGCTCTGGCCGCGCGGCAAGGAGGCGATGCCGGCCCAGATGCTTTCCTCGGCATAGGCCGCCAGTACCAGGGTCAGCGCCAGCCAGGTCGCGGTGAAGGACGACATGGCCAGGTCGATGTACGGAAACGCAAAGAAGAGCACGATGATCAGGATCAGCGGCGGCAAGGCCCGCATCACATCGGCAAAGGCCACCACCAGCCACACCAGGCCGCGCTTGCCGGTCGCACGCAGCACCGCCAGCGACAGCCCCAGCAGCAGGCCGGAGGCAATCACCGCCAGGCTCAGCAGCACCGTCACGCCCATGCCGCGCAGGATGTCCGGCCAGTAGCGCGCAGCGACCTCGGCATTGAAGAAGGTAAAGAGAAATTGCTCCATGGCTCAGCCGTGCTGTGCGAAGCGCGCCACGAAGGCCTTGGTGCGAGCCTGCTGCGGATCGCCGAAGATCTGCTCGGGCGGCCCTTCCTCGACGATCACGCCACCGTCCATGAAAACCACACGGTCGGCCGCCGCCCGGGCAAAGGCCATTTCGTGCGTGACCACCAGCATGGTCATGCCAGCCTCGCGCAACTGCCGCATCACCTGCAGCACACTGCCGACCAGTTCGGGGTCGAGCGCGCTGGTGGGTTCATCGAAGAGCATCACCTTGGGTTCCAGCGCGATGCCCCGGGCAATGCCCACGCGCTGCTGCTGTCCGCCGGAGAGCTGGCCGGGGAAGGCAGATGCCTTCTCCAGCATGCCCACCTGTTCCAAGGCGCGCCGCGCGCGGCGCTCGGCCTCGGCATGCGTATGCTTCTGGACCTTCTTCAGCGCCAGCATCACATTGCCCAGCACGCTCATGTGCGGATACAGGTTGAACTGCTGGAACACCATGCCGATCTTCTGGCGCACGGCGTTGAGGTCGGTACGGGCATGCATGATGTCCTGCCCATCCACCACGATCTGGCCGGCGCTGGGTTCTTCGAGCCGGTTGCAGCAACGCAGCATGGTGCTCTTGCCCGAACCGGAAGGACCGATCACGCAGATCAGTTGGCCCGGCCGCACGCGCAGGTCGATCCCGCGCAGGACGGTATTGCCTTCATAGGACTTGTGCAGGCCGACGATTTCTAGGATGGGAGCGGCTAGGTTCATGGAGGCTTCTGTCTCGGTTCAGGCGGTCGGCGTGAAGTGTCGGCTCAGTGGCATCAGTTGCATCAGTTGCACTTGAGCGTCACCGGGGTCGGGTCGTAACCATCCAGCCCAGGCACGCCCTGCCCCACGCCGACCTTGACCACGGTGGCATCGGCGGCCGGGGTATAGCCGAACCACTTCTGCGCGATCTTGCCCAGCGTGCCATCCTGCTTCATGCATTTGAGCGCCATGCCGGCAGCATCGCGGCCGGCCTTGTCGTCCAGGCGGAAGGCCAGCGCCCACACCAGACCGGTCTTGACGGTGTAAGTGGTCTGCACGGCAGGATTCTGTTTGGCAGCCCAGGCGGCTACCGTACTGCCGGCCAGGTTGGCATCGGCGCGGCCGGATTGCACCGCCTGCACCGCATCGGCATTGTTGCCATAGACGTCGTACTTGAAACCGTACTTGGGGGCGTTGTCGCGCGCCCAGAGTTCATAGGCAGAGCCCTTGTTGACCGAGATGGTCTTGCCCTTGAGGTCCTCCAGCGCATTGATGGGGGCTGCCCCCTTCTTGATGACGAAGGTGTAGTCGGTATCGAGATAGCCTTCGGTGAAGAGCATGGCCTTGGCACGCTCCGGGGTGGCGGTGACGGGGGCCAGCACGAAGTCATATTTTTTGGCATTCAGGCCCGGCACCAGCCCGGAAAATTCCGTGCCTTCGATTTCGATCTTGCGGCCCAGGCGGCGTGCCAGTTCTTCGCCCAGGTCGATGTTGAAGCCTTGCAGGCCGCCGCCCAGCTTGACCATCGCATGCGGCGCAAAGGTGGCATCGACTCCGGTGCGCAGCGGGCCACCCTGAGCCATGGCACCGGCCGACAGCAGTGCACTGGCCGAGAGGACGGCCAGCAGGGAGTATTTCAGGGAAGACTTGGAAGGCAGGACCAGGAACGGAAACATCGCAACACTCCTCGATTGGGTGGAAGGTGGACAGTGATTCAGGTAGACAGCTCGGACGGTGCCAGCGGCGCACCGGCCCCGGTGCGCTCGACAATGAGGCGGTAATGTTCCGGACGGCGGTGCTTGGCGAAATTGAAGACGTGCTGCAGGAAAGTTTCACCCAGGTGCAGATCGCAACTGGAGAAGATCACCTCATCCTCTTCACCCTGCGCCTGCGCCACGATCTCGCCGGAAGGCGCGACGATGGCCGAGCCGCCGATCATGTGGAAGCCATCCTCGAAGCCGCACTTGGCAGCGGCCGCCACCCACAAGCCGTTCTGGTAGGCATTGGCCTGCAGCGACAGCAGGTGGTGGAACATGCGCAAATGGGGTGGCTCGTTCCAGTGGATGTTCCAGGACGGCGTGTTGTAGCCCAGCGTGACGATGCGTGCGCTCTGCAGGCTCATGACGCGATAGGTCTCGGGCCAGCGCCGGTCATTGCACAGGCACTGGCCGATGCGGGTGCCCAGCATGTCGGTGACGCCAAAGCCATCGTTGCCGACTTCGAAGTACTTCTTTTCCAGATGCTGGAAGGGTGCATCGGGCTTGTGGTCGCTGTGTCCCGGCAGGTGGATCTTGCGATAGCGCGCCACGATCCGGGCTGTTTCATCCACGAGGATAGCGGTGTTGTAGTGATGGCCATCGGGGGTCAGTTCGCCATAGCCGAGGTAGAAACCGATCCTGAGCTGCGCGGCCAGCTCGAACAAGGGCCGTGTCTGCGGGCCCGGCATCTCGGCCTCAAAGAAACGTGCATCGACCTCGGCCTGGTCTTCCATCCAGTAACGCGGGAAGAACGTGGTCAGCGCCAACTCCGGAAACACCACCATCTTCGCGCCACGGGCTGCGGCCTCGCGCATCATCTCCAGCAGGCGGCGCACCACAGTGGTCCGGTCCTCGGCCAGTTGCACGGGCCCCATCTGCGCCACGGCCAGGCCGAAGCGATTGTCCTTGTTGCTCATTGCGATTCCCATGCCTTTCCCTTGAGGCCGAGCAAGCCCGGCAGATGGCTGCGCGTCGGCCGCTGCGCAATACTGGCCGGTGCCGGACAGTGGCGTGCGATGAAGCGGCCCGAGCCGCGCGCCACTTTCAATTCCCCCTCGCTGACCACCACGCGGCCGCGGCTGGTGACCACTTCCGGCCACCCCCTGATCTGCCGTCCTTCATAGGGCGTATAGCCGACGTTGTCGTGCAGGAGCGCTGCGGTGATGGTGGTCTCGCGTTCCGGGTTCCAGATCACCAGATCGGCATCGAGCCCCTCGGCGATATTGCCCTTGCAGTGCGACAGCCCATACATGTGGGCGTGATTGGTGGCCGTCAGGCGCACGAATTCGTGGATGTCGAGGCGGCCTTTGAGCACGCCCTCGGAGAACAGCAGCGGCAGACGCAGCTCGATGCCCGGCACGCCATTGGCCATTTCCTTGAAGGTGGTGTCTTCACCGCGCGGCAGCTTGCCGCTCTCGTCGAAGCGGTACGGCGCATGGTCGGAGGAATACATGCCCAGCGTGCCATCCTTGAGCCCGGCCCACACCGCCTCCTGGGCATTGGCATCGCGCGGCGGCGGGCTACAGCAATACTTGGCGCCCTCCACGCCGGGCAGATCGATATCCTCGGCCGTGAGGAACAGATATTGCGGGCAGCTCTCAGCATAGATCTGCGCGCCAAGCAGTCTGGCATTGCGGATGGTCTGCACCGTTTCGGCCCCGGCCACGTGCACGATCAACACCGGAACACCGATCAGGCGCGACAGCGCAATGGCACGCTGGCTGGCTTCTGCCTCAGCGAGCGGGTCGTGGGCCACTGCGTGGAACTTGGGCGCGGTATGGCCCTGGTCCAACAGGCGCGAGGCGAGCCAGCGGATCATGTCGTGGTTCTCGGCATGGATCATCACCAGCGCCCCTTCGCGGCCGGCCAGCGCCATCACGTCCAGCAACTGGTAGTCATCAAGCTTGAGGGCGTTGTAGGTCATGTAGACCTTCAGCGAGGTGATGCCATCGCGGATGGCTTGCGGCAGGTCGTGTTGCAGGGCCTGCTCGTCGGGGTCGGCCAGGATCAGGTGGAAGCCATAGTCGATCACCGCCTTTTCGCGGGCACGCTGCGCATAGTCGGCGATCACGTCGGGGATGCGGTTGCCGCGATGCTGGGCCGCGAACGGGATGATGGTGGTGGTACCGCCAAAAGCCGCCGAGACCGAGCCCGAATAGAAATCATCGGCACACATCATGCCCATGCCGGAGAGCTGCTCGATGTGGCAATGGCTGTCGATGCCGCCAGGCAGGACCCAGCGTCCGGCGGCATCGATGTCCTCGCGTCCTGGCGGCAGGTGCGGCGCAATGCGCGCGATCACGCCGTCCTTGACGCCAATATCGGCAAAGAAGGTCTCGCGGTCGGTAGAGATGCGGCCGTTGCGGATGGTGAGGTCGAAGTCCATGCGGGAGTCTTGAGGTCAGAAGGTTCCGGGATAGGCACCGCCATCCATGAGCAGGTTTTGTCCTGTGACAAAACCTGCCTGGGCGCTGCACAGCCAGGCGCAGGCGTCGCCGAATTCGGCAGGCTGGCCGAAGCGGCGGGCCGGGTTGGCGGCGCGGCGGGCCGTCAGCACCTCTTCGGCCGACTTGCCGCTGCCGCGTGCGCTGGCCGCGGCCGTCGTCAGCAGTCGCTCGGTCTCGAAAGGACCGGGCAGCAGGTTGTTGATGGTCACGTTGTGGGCCACGGTCGTTCTTGCCAGGCCGGCGACGAATCCGGTCAGGCCGGAGCGCGCGCCGTTGGACAAACCGAGGATGTCGATGGGCGCCTTCACCGCACCGGAGGTGATGTTGACGATGCGGCCGAAGCCACGCTGCATCATGCCATCCACGGTGGCCTTGATCAGTTCGATGGGGGTGAGCATGTTGGCATCGATGGCCGCGATCCAGTCCTCGCGCGACCATTCGCGGAAATCGCCCGGCTTGGGACCGCCGGCGTTGGTGACCAGGATGTCCGGCGCGGGACAGGCGGCCAGCGCCAGTGCGCGGCCCTCGGGCGTGGTGATGTCGCCGGCCACCGTCGTGACGGTGGCCCCGGTGGCCGCGCGTACCTGCTGCGCTGCGGCTTCAAGGACTTCGGCCCCGCGTGCGGTCATGGTCACGGCCACGCCCTCGCGTGCCAGCGAGATGGCACAGGCCAGGCCCAGGCCTTTGCTGGAGGCACATACCAGGGCGCGTCGCCCGCTGATTCCCAGATCCATCGGCGGCTCCTCAGCGGATGGCCAGCGCGCCGCGCTGATCCAGGTCCAGGCCCACGCGGGCGATCACGGCTTCCAGTTCGCGCTCGGTCTCGGGATCGATGCGCATGCCCGGCGAACGGATCGCATCGCTGCTGATGACGCCGCGCTTGCGATAGACATACTTGCGCAGCGACAGGCCGATCTTGGGCTGGAACTCGTAACGGATCAGCGGGCAATACTTGTCGAAGGTCGCTGCCGCACCCGCCAGGTCACCGGCGGCGAACTGGTTGTAGATGCGCACCAGGATCTCGGGGAAGGCAAAGCCGGTCATGGTCCCGACCGCGCCACGCTGCAGCTCTTCCAGGAAATACACGCCGCCCAGGCCGCCGAAGATGCGCATCGATTCACCGGCCAGGTCGCGGATGCGGCTGATCTTCTGGCCCACCGGCGGTTCTTCCATCTTGATGAAGTTGACGCCGCCCTCACGTCCCAGGCGGGCAATCACCTCGGCCTTGATCTCGGTCCCGAAGGAATCGGGGAAGTCATGGATCACGACAGGAATGGACAGGGCTGCAGCCAGCGACTTGTAATAGTCGAACTGCACCGCATCCGAAGCCATGTCCAGGGGTGCTGCGAAGACGGCCGCCGCACCCGCCTCGGCCGCTTCCGTGGCTTGCTCGATGGCACCGGCCAGGCCCAGGGCGCGCACGCCGACCCAGACCGGCACCCGTCCTGCTGCACACTTGACGAACGTTGACGTCACCGCGCGGCGCTCTGCATTGGAGAGCTTGTGCGCTTCCCCCAAGAAACCGAGGATGGCCAGGCCCGAGACGCCGGCTTCGATCTGGAACTCGACCAGGGTAGCGATGCTGCCCAGGTCCAGTGCGCCATCGGCAGTGAAAGGCGTGGGGCAGATGGTATAGACACCGCGCGCAGTGGCCAGCGCGGAAGCAGGGGCAAGAGTTGAAGACATGCGCGACGTTCCATGAAGAGAGTGTGGACACGGTGGCCCGCCTGAGGGCGGACCGGAGAAGTTGGAAATGATTGTCGTGGAGTCATCTGCGCTTGTCGCTTGCCTTTTTGTGTGCTTGCCTTAACGTCGTGTTAATCGCCGGTTCCAGCCGATATGTTCGTTTCTTCATCAGGCAGGCCATATCCCTGCGCCCGCACCAGCTGCTGCAGTTCAGCAATGAAGGCTTGGGTCAATTGCGAGAGCGGCTCGGTTCGCACATGCACCAGGTTGGCCCGCAAGATGGGGGCGCGCGCCACCGGCCGCACCACCATCTGGCTGGTGCCGGCCCAGCTGCGCACCGAAAACTCATCGACCAGCGCCACCCCCGCCCCCATCTGCACCAGCGAACAGGCGTTCTGGGGCGAGCCCACTTCCATGATGGGGCGCAGGGGCTCTTCCTCGGTCTGGTAGAAGCGTCCGACGATGCCGCCGAAGGGCGAATCGCGGTTGTAGGAGATCAGCGGGAATGGCCGCAGATCGGCCAGGCTCAGCGTGCCGCGCCGGGTCAGTTCGTGGTTGTAGGGCAGCACGCAGACCAGGCGGTTGCTGCACAGGGGCGTGACCTGCAGGCTGGGGTGTTCCATCGGCAGGATGATGATGCCCAGGTCGGCCTGGCGCGACAGCAGGCGGTCCTTGAGGTAGCCATAGTTGAGACAGTGGAAGGTCAGCTTGACCTCCGGATGGCGGTTGCGGAACAGCGCGATGGCCTGCGGGATCAGCATCTGCCCGATGCTCGGGCTGGAGACGATGTTGAGAATGCCGCTGCGGTTTTCCGACAGGTCGGTGGCCAGCTCGTTGACGCGCTGCACCGCCTGATACACATGTTCCACTTCATGGAACAGCTTCTTGGCCTCGGGCGTGGCGTAGAGCCGGCCCTTGATGCGTTCGAACAGGGCGAAGCCGACCCGTTGCTCGGTGTGGGAGAGCAGGCGGCTCACCGCCGGCTGCGAGACAAACAGCAATTGCGAGGCACCGCTGATGGAGCCGGTCGTCATGACCGCGCGGAACACCTCGATCTGGCGCAGGTTCAGTGCCATGGATCCTCATCGCGCATAACAGCATGTTAAGGGGAACACACAAATGAGCAAGGAGCATGCCCGTCGGCCTGGGGTAGAGTCGTTGCCTGTGCTGACTCCTGTTTTGCGAGAAACCATCATGTCCCTTGTCCCGGCCGACGGCCCTGCCCTGTTCGTCATCAATCCCAATAGTACGGCCGCCGTCACGCGCGGCATCGATGCGGCCATGACGCCGCTGCGCATGGCCGGCGGACCGGCCATCGAATGCCTGTCGCTGCCGTCGGGGCCGCCCGGCATCCAGACCCAGCAGGACGTGGACAACGTGGCCCCGCAGCTGGTGGCGCTGGCGCGCTCCTTGCGTGCCCATGCGGGGGCTTTCGTGATTGCCTGCTATTCCGATCCCGGCCTGCACGCGGTACGCGAGGCGGTGGACGTGCCGGTGCTGGGCATCATGGAAAGTGGCGTGCTGACGGCCCTGACACTGGGCCAGCGCTTCGGCGTCATCGCCATCCTGCCGGGCTCGATCCCGCGCCATCTGCGCGCCTATGGCGCGATGGGCGTGCAATCACGGCTGGCGGGCGAACTGGCCATCGGCCTGAACGTGACCGATCTGGCCGACTACGACCGCACGCTGGCCCGCATGTGCGAAGTGGGCCTGCGCCTGCGCGATACGCAGGGTGCCGACGTGATCGTCATGGGTTGCGCCGGCATGGCGGTCTATCGGGACGCCTTGCAGGAAGCGCTGGGCATACCGGTGGTGGAACCCAGCCAGGCAGCAGCGGCCATGGCCATCGGCCGCATCAAGATGAACTGGCATGGTGCCTGAGGACCGATATGAATGAAAATACCCAGCAACTGATCGAGCAACTGCGCAGCATCGTGGGGGATGCCGGACTGGTCACCGCAGCCGACGAGCAGGCGCCGTACGTGAAGGATTGGCTCAACAAATGGCAAGGCCGCGTCGCCGTCGTGGTGCGCCCGGCCGACACCGCGCAAACCGCCGAGGTGGTGCGCCTGTGCCACCAGACCCATACCCCCATCGTCACCCAGGGCGGCAACACCGGCATGAGTGGCGGCGCTACACCCGACGACAGCGGCGCCCAGGTGATTCTCTCGACCACGCGCATGAACCGCATCCGCGCAGTGGACCCCATCAACAACACCATGACGGTGGACGCCGGGGTGATCCTGGCCCATGCACAGGAAGCGGCGCGCGCCGCAGGACGCTACTTCCCGCTCAGCCTGGGGGCCGAAGGCAGCTGCACGGTCGGCGGCAACCTGGCCACCAATGCCGGCGGAATTGCGGTACTGCGCTTTGGCAACATGCGCGAGCTGGCGCTGGGACTGGAGGTGGTCCTGCCCGATGGCCGCATCTGGAATGGCTTGCGCGGCCTGCGCAAGGACAACACCGGCTACGACCTGCGCGACCTGTTCATTGGCTCCGAAGGTACGCTGGGCGTGATCACCGGCGCGGTACTGAAACTGTTTTCGCAACCGCACGCGCGCGCTACCGCCTGGGTCGGCTGCGACAGCCTGGCGCAGCTGGCCGAGCTGCTGGCGCGCACGCGGGCGCGCTGCGGCGACCGGCTGGTGGCTTTCGAGATGATGTCGGCCGCCTCGCTGGCGCTGGTGCTGCAGCACGTCACCGACACCCGCGCGCCGCTGGCGCAGCCGGCTCGCTACAACGCCCTGATCGAACTGGCCGATACCGAAGACCTGGGCTTGCAATCCATGCTGGAGGAGCTGCTCGGGCAAGCCATGGAAGATGCGCTGGTCACTGACGCCATGCTCTGCTCCAACGGTACCCAGGCCGCCGCCCTGTGGAAAATCCGCGAGGGCATTTCGCAGGCGCAGGTACGGGCGGGCAAGGTCATCAAGCACGACATCGCCCTGCCGATCTCGGCCATCGCCGGGTTCGTGGACCAGGCCGAGCGCGCGATCGCCGCTTGCGGGCTGCAGGCCGAGATCATCAACTTCGGCCACCTGGGCGATGGCAACCTGCACTTCAATGTGATGATCCCGCTGACCTCTTCTTATGAAGAGGTCAGGCAGGCCACGTTGCAGCTCAACCGGCTGGTGCACGACCTGGTGACGGAGAAACAAGGCAGCATCAGCGCCGAACATGGCGTGGGCCAATTGCGGCGCGACGAACTGCGGCACTACAAGTCGCCGCTGGAGATGGAACTGATGCTGCGCATCAAGCAGGCGTTTGATCCCAACCTGATCATGAATCCGGGCAAGTTGCTCTAGCCGGAGAATGAAGCAGGCTTGAACCGTGAATGCACGAAAAAAATGGCGGACCCGAGGGTCCGCCATTTTGTTCATGCAAGACGCTGCGCTTACTTCTTGCGCTGCGGCGGCAAGTCCGTGCAATGCCCTTCTGCGACTTCAGCGGCCATGCCCAGCGATTCACCCAGGGTCGGGTGCGGGTGGATGGTCTTGCCGATATCGACGGCATCCGCGCCCATCTCGATGGCCAGCGCCACTTCGCCGATCATGTCGCCTGCGTGCGTACCGACGATGCCGCCACCGATGATGCGATGGGTCTCGGCATCAAAGAGCAGCTTGGTGAAACCTTCCGAACGGCCATTGGCCACGGCGCGGCCGGAAGCGGCCCACGGGAAGTGGCCCTTCTCTATCTTGATACCCTTGGCCTTGGCTTCGTCTTCGGTCACGCCGACCCATGCCACTTCCGGATCGGTATAAGCCACCGAGGGGATCACGCTGGCATCGAAGAAGCTCTTCTCGCCGGCAATCGCTTCAGCAGCCACGTGGCCTTCGTGCACCGCCTTGTGCGCCAGCATGGGCTGGCCCACCAGGTCGCCGATGGCGAAGATGTGCGGCACGTTGGTGCGCATCTGCTTGTCCACGGCGATGAAGCCGCGATCGGAGACGATCACGCCCGCCTTGTCGGCCGACAGCTTCTTGCCGTTCGGGCTGCGGCCCACGGCCACCAGCACCAGGTCGTACAGTTGCGGCTCGGGTGCAGTCGCACCGGCTTCAGCGGCTTCGAACGTGACCTTGATGCCTTCCGGCAGGGCTTCCACGGCCACGGTCTTGGTCTTGACCATGACGTTGTCGAAGCGCTTCTCGTTGAACTTCTGCCAGACCTTGACCATGTCGCGGTCCGCGCCTTGCATCAGGCCATCCATCATCTCGACCACGTCGATGCGTGCGCCCAGGGTGGAATAGACGGTGGCCATTTCCAGGCCGATGATGCCGCCGCCGATGACCAGCATGCGCTTGGGCACCTGGCGCAGTTCCAGCGCGCCGGTCGAATCGACGATGCGCGGATCCTGCGGTACGAACGGCAGGTTCACCACGGACGAACCGGCGGCGATGATGGCGTGCTTGAACTGCACCACCTTCTTGCTGCCGTCCCCGGCGGTGACTTCGATGTGGTTGGGGCCGGCGAACTGGCCGTCACCACGGACCACCTGCACCTTGCGCGCCTTGGCCATGCCGGCCAGGCCACCGGTCATGGTGCCGATGACCTTGTCCTTGTAGGCGCGCAGCTTGTCGATGTCGATCTCGGGCTTGCCGAAGCTCACGCCGTGCGAGGCCATGGCGGCGGTCTCGTCGATCACGGCCGCCACGTGCAGCAGGGCCTTGGAGGGGATGCAGCCGACATTGAGGCAGACGCCACCCAAGGTGGCATCGCGCTCGACGATGACGGTATTGAGACCCAGGTCGGCCGCGCGGAAGGCAGCCGAGTAACCGCCAGGACCACCACCGAGCACCATCACGTCGCACTGCACGTCGGCGCTGCCGCCGAAGCTGGCAGCGGCCGGTGCCGCCACCGGTGCGGCGGGTGCAGCAGCAGGCGCGGCAGCCGGAGCGGGTGCAGCGGCCGGTGCCGGTGCGGCAGCCGCTTCACCAGCGGCTTCCACCAGCAACAGCAGCGAGCCTTCGGCGACCTTGTCACCGACCTTGACCTTCACTTCCTTGACCACGCCGGCCTGGCTGGACGGGATTTCCATGCTGGCCTTGTCGGATTCGACGGTGATCAGCGACTGATCCACCTTGATGGTGTCGCCGACCTTGACCATCACCTCGATGACTTCGACTTCCTTGAAATCCCCGATATCGGGGACCTTGACTTCAGAGAGACTCATTGTCCTGACTCCGTAATGTTCGGTGGTGGCTTAGAGGAGCGACTTGCGCAGATCGCCCAGCACGTCGGCCAGATAAGCCGAGAAGCGCGCGCCCATGGCGCCGTCGATGACGCGGTGGTCATAGGACAGCGAGGTCGGCAGCATCAGGCGCGGCACGAACTGCTTGCCATCCCACACCGGCTTGGTGATCGACTTGGACAAGCCCAGGATGGCCACTTCCGGCGCATTGATGATGGGCGTGAAGGCGGTACCGCCAATGCCACCCAGCGAGGAGATGGTGAAGGTCGCGCCTTGCATGTCGGCGGGCTTCAACTTGCCGTCGCGGGCTTGTGCGGACAGTTCGCCCATTTCGGTAGCGATCTGGCCGATGCTCTTCTGGTCGGCGTTCTTGATGACCGGAACCACCAGGCCATTCGGGGTATCGGCGGCGAAGCCGATGTTGTAGTACTTCTTCAGGATCAGGTTCTCGCCCTTCTCGTCCAGGGACGCATTGAAGGCCGGGAATTTCTTCAGGGCCGAGACGCTGGCCTTGATGACGAAGGCCAGCATGGTCAGCTTGACCGGCGACTTGGCCTTGGCGAAGGCGTCGTTGGAGGTCTTGCGGAATTCTTCCAGCTCGGTCACGTCGGCTTCGTCGAACTGCGTCACGTGGGGAATCATGACCCAGTTGCGATGCAGGTTGGGGCCGCTGATCTTCTTGATGCGCGACAGCGGTTGCAGTTCGGTTTCACCGAACTTGCTGAAGTCCAGCGACGGCCACGGCAACAGGTTCATGCCCGAGCCGCTGCCATTGGTCGCCGGTGCGGCAGCGGCCACCGAGGTGGAACCGGCCATGACGCCCTTGACGAAGTTCTGCACGTCCAATTGCAGGATGCGGCCCTTGGGACCGGTAGCCGGCACGCGCGACAGATCCACGCCCAGTTCGCGGGCAAACTTGCGCACGGAAGGCGAAGCGTGGGCCTTGCCGCCGGTGCTGGTGGCCGAAGCGGTAGCGATGGCGGGCACGGCGGCAGCGGCTGGCGCGGCTGCAGGTGCAGCGGCGGCGGCAGGAGCAGCGGCAGCAGCCGGCGCGCCACCTGCAGCTTCGATGGTGGCGATGATGCTGCCCTTGGCGACCTTGTCACCCAGCTTGATCTTCAGTTCCTTGATGACGCCGGCGTGGCTGGAGGGAATCTCCATGCTGGCCTTGTCGGATTCCACGGTCAGCAGGGATTGCTCGGCCTTGACGGTGTCGCCGACCTTGACCATGACTTCGATGACTTCCACTTCCTTGAAGTCGCCGATGTCGGGGACTTCGATCTCGACAGTGCCACCGCCGGCGGCGGCAGGCGCCGCGGCCGGAGCCGGTGCAGGTGCGGAAGCCTGCGCGGCGGCCGGCGCAGCGGCGGCGGCTTGCGGTGCGGCCGCAGGGGCCGCTGCAGCGCCCTCGCCTTCGACGATCACCAGCAGCGAACCTTCGGCGACCTTGTCACCGACCTTGACCTTGATTTCCTTGACCACGCCGGCCTGGCTGGACGGGATTTCCATGCTGGCCTTGTCGGATTCAACCGTGATCAGCGACTGGTCGACCTTGATCGTGTCACCGACCTTGACCATCACCTCAATGACTTCGACTTCCTTGAAATCGCCGATGTCCGGGACTTTTACTTCGACTTGACTCATCTGATGCGCTCCGTTGTTCTGTTCCCTGGCCTTGAACCAGGAGAAGTATTCGCAGGTGGGAAGGTACTGGCTGTGCCGCACGACGCTGGCTTCTTGCGCCATCACATCATCGGGCGGCAGACCTTCCCCTTGGGTGGCAGTTCCAGACACGACACATCCCCGCGATCAGCAGGCTGAGGCGGGGATGGTCGGTCAGGCAGTCCTTACAGGGTCACCGGGTTCGGCTTGTTCGGATCGATGCCGTATTTGGCGATGGCTTGCGCCACCACTTCCGGCTTGATCTTGCCTTCATCGGCCAGCGACTTCAGGGCGGCCACGGTCACGAAGTAGCGGTTCACTTCGAAGAACTCACGCAGCTTGGCGCGGGTGTCCGAACGGCCGTAGCCGTCGGTGCCCAGCACCTTGTAGGAACGGCCCTTCGGCACGAAGGCACGGACCTGCTCGGCGTAGGTGCGCATGTAGTCGGTGGAGACCACGATCGGGCCTTCGCTGCCTTCCAGCGATTGCTCGAAGTAGCTCTTCTTCGGGGCCTCGGCCGGGTGCAGCATGTTCCAGCGCTCCACATCCTGGCCATCGCGGGCCAGCAGGGTGAAGGACGGTGCGGACCAGACGTCGGCGTCGACCTTCCAGTCATCGCGCAGCAGGTCGGCCGCAGCGATGACTTCGCGCAGGATGGTGCCCGAACCCAGCAGTTGCACGCGCAGCTTGTTTTCCTTGCCGCCTTCGTTCAACAGGTACAGGCCCTTGATGATGCCCTCTTCCTGGCCCGGCTTGATGCCAGGGTGGCCGTAGTTCTCGTTCATCACGGTGATGTAGTAGAACACGTCTTCCTGGTTGGCCACCATGCGGCGCAGGCCGTCATGGATGATCACGGCGACTTCGTGGGCGAAGGTCGGGTCGTAGGGGATGCAGTTCGGGATCGCCGAAGCGAACACGTGGCTGTGGCCGTCTTCGTGCTGCAGGCCTTCACCGTTCAGGGTGGTACGGCCGGCGGTGCCGCCGATCAGGAAGCCGCGCGCACGCATGTCACCGGCTGCCCATGCCAGGTCGCCGATACGCTGCAGACCGAACATGGAGTAGTAGGTGTAGAACGGAATCATCACGCGGTTGTTGGTCGAGTACGAGGTCGCCGCAGCGATCCACGAGCTCATGCCACCGGCTTCGTTGATGCCTTCCTGCAGGATCTGGCCGGCCTTGTCTTCGCGGTAGTACATCACCTGGTCCTTGTCGACCGGTTCGTACAGCTGGCCGACCTGGCTGAAGATGCCGATCTGGCGGAACAGGCCTTCCATACCGAAGGTACGGGACTCGTCGACCATGATGGGCACCACGCGCGGGCCCAGGTTGGGGTCGCGCAGCAGTGCGGTCAGCACGCGCGAATAGGCGGCGGTGGTGGAGATCTCACGGCCTTCGGCCGTGGGTTCCAGCATGGCCTGGAAGGCCGACAGTTCCGGCACCGGCAGCTTTTCGTCGGCGTGGACACGGCGCTGCGGCAGGTAGCCGCCCAGGGCCTTGCGGCGCTCGTGCAGGTACTGCATTTCCGGCGCGTCGTCAGCCGGCTTGAAGAACGGGATGTTGGGCAGTTCGGCGTCCGAGATCGGCAGCTGGAAGCGGTCGCGCATGGCGCGGATTGCTTCGTCGTCCAGTTTCTTGGTGTTGTGCGCGGTGTTGCGCGCTTCGCCGGCCTTGCCGAAACCATAGCCCTTGATGGACTTGGCCAGGATCACGGTCGGCTGGTCCTTGGATTCCTGGGCGACCTTGAAGGCCGCGTAGATCTTGTGCGGATCGTGGCCGCCACGGGTCAGGCGCCAGATGTCGTCATCCGACATCTTGGAGACCATTTCCAGCAGCTTGGGATGCTTGCCGAAGAAGTGCTTGCGCACGAAGGCGCCGTCCTTGGCCTTGTAGTTCTGGTACTCGCCGTCGACGGTTTCCATCATGACCTTCTGCAGGATGCCGTCCTTGTCCTTGGCCAGCAGCTCGTCCCAGCCGCTGCCCCAGATGACCTTGACCACGTTCCAGCCGGCGCCGCGGAAGTCGGACTCCAGTTCCTGGATGATCTTGCCATTGCCGCGCACCGGACCGTCCAGGCGCTGCAGGTTGCAGTTGACCACGATGACCAGATTGTTCAGCTTTTCACGGCCGGCCATGCCGATGGCACCCATCGATTCCGGTTCGTCCATTTCGCCGTCGCCACAGAAGGCCCAGACCTTGCGGTTGTCGGTCTTGGCGATGCCACGGGCGTGCAGGTACTTCAGGAAGCGTGCCTGGTAGATCGCCATCAAGGGGCCCAGGCCCATCGAGACGGTCGGGAACTGCCAGAATTCCGGCATCAGCTTGGGGTGCGGGTAAGACGACAGGCCATGGCCGTCGGCTTCGCGGCGGAAGTGGATCAGCTGGTCTTCGGTCAGGCGGCCTTCCAGGAAGGCGCGCGCGTAGATGCCGGGCGAGGAGTGGCCCTGGATGTACAGCAGGTCGCCGCCGTGCTCTTCGGTCGGGGCGTGCCAGAAGTGGTTGAAGCCGATGCCCAGCATGTTGGCCAGCGACGCGAAGGAAGACAGGTGGCCACCCAGGTCGCCATCCACGCGGTTGGCCTTGACCACCATGGCCATGGCGTTCCAGCGCATCCAGGAGCGCAGGCGCTCTTCATATTCCAGGTTGCCCGGGCAGTGCTCGCCCTGGTCGGCCGGAATGGTGTTGACGTAGGCCGTGTTGCTGGAGAAGGGGATGTGGGCACCACGGCGGCGCGCCAGATCGACCATGCGTTCCATCAGGTAGTGGGCGCGGTCCGGGCCTTCCTTTTCGATCACGGCTTCGAGGGCGTCAAGCCACTCCTGGGTTTCCATCACATCTGGATCGTTGGCGGCCTGCGCCAGAACTTGATCGATTTGGGCTGACATGTCATGTCTCCTGGTTGTTGAGAGATCCGTCCGGTCGGGTGGACCAGGCGGGTCGGTCGGTTCATTCGGTACGCAATGCCGCCGGCAGGTGTTGCAGGAAAAGCGCCATGTGTTGCCTGTGCTGCAATCCTTCCCGGCCCGTGGGGCAAGGCGTTGGAGGCGAAACAGGCTTAAATGTACGGTCTTCCAGCCGTGTGGACGACGAATTTTATCAGGGAATTTTTGATTTTCAAATTACGATAATCAATTTCATAATGCGAAAATATGCTGCAAAGCGGCATGAATAGGGGCTTCCAGGGCCTCGTATTTTTACTATATACCCCTGTGAGCGAGGGTTTCTTGCCCTGTTTGCAATGCCGCAAAGGCTGCCAGGAGAGCCTCAAACGGCATTTTTCGCACCATAAAAGTGAACGGAAAGAATTGCCAAGGCAGCAATGACCTGCCTTTCCGGCCGACAAGCAAAAACGCCTCGTCGAGGGACGAGGCGTTGCCATTTTGCATATCGTTCAGGGATTGCCCACCATAAATGAAGCGGAAGGTCCGGTATCAGATGGCGATATTGCCCAGGGTACTGGCCCGGTAGGCGGCCACGAAGGTATCGAAGTCGCCGACCTGGGTGCGCTCGATGTCGCGCTGGGCATCCAGCGAAGCCTGGGCGATGGCCACGAAGTCAGCCGTCCTGGAGGACGAGAGCGGACGGGCGATCAGTTCGGCGGCCTGGCGCTGGCTGTGGGCCAAGGTATAAGCCGGGAAGGAATTGCCGGCTTCGCGGATCTCGCGCAGTACGCGCGCCGAGGGGGTGCTGTCGGGATCGGCCAGCTTGGCGCGCTGCACGGCCAGACTGTCGCGGTGCTGGGTGCCGCCGAGATGACGGTCCAGCAGCTCGGCGACCGGTTCCATGCGGTCCAGCAGTTGCTGGCCCCAGTCGGTCAGCAGCAGGCTTTCACCCTTGAACTGCAGCTTCAAGCCGGGACGGCGGCCTTCCTTGACGGTGGCCAGGAAGTTGGCACGGTTTTCCACGCCCTCCTCGTCCGAGGTCAGGCAGCTCGATTCCAGCGCCAGGAAGTGCAGGAACACATCCAGGAAACGCGCCGCTTCCAGGCCGATGCCCAGCGGGTTGAAGGGATCGATGTCCATGCAGCGCACTTCCACATACTGCACGCCGCGCGCCGACAGCGCCTGCACCGGGCGCTCGCCGCTGTTGATGACGCGCTTGGGGCGGATCGACGAGTAGAACTCGTTTTCGATCTGCAGGATGTTGGTATTGATCTGCACCCATTCACCATCGCGCTTGGTGCCGATGGCTTCATACGGCGGATACGGCTCGCTGACCGCATGCGCCAGGCTGCGGATGTAGGCCGGCAGGTTGTTGTAGTGCGGGGTGATGTTGGCCTGGGCGTGGTTCTGGTAGCCCAGGTCGCTCATGCGCAGGCTGGTGCCGTAGGGCAGGAAGAGCGTGTCTTCGGACAACGTCTCCAGCTGATGCGGCCGGCCGCGCAGGAAATTGGTCGCCACCGCCGGTGAAGCACCGAACAGGTACATCAGCAGCCAGCTGTAGCGGCGGAAGTTGCGGATCAGGGCAATGTAGCGCTCCGACTGATAATCGCGGCGTGACAGGGAAGGATCGACGGTGTCATCGCCGTCCCGCAGGACTTCCCACAAGTCTTCACTTAAAGAGAAGTTGTAGTGAATACCGGCGATGCACTGCATGGTGCGGCCATAGCGCAGCGCCAGGCCACGGCGGTAGACGTGCTTCAACATGCCGATGTGCGAGCTGCCGTACCAGGCCAGCGGAATCTCGTCTTCCGGCGGCAGCACGCAGGGCATCGAGGCATTCCACAGGAATTCGCCGTCCAGCTTGGTGTAGGCAAAGCGGTGGATCTCGTCCAGGCGCTGCAGGGCATCGGCGATGTCGGGCATGGCCGGGGTGATGAATTCCAGCAGCGCTTCGGAATAATCGGTGGTGATCAGGTCATTGGTCAGGGCCGAACCCAGCGCCGGCGGATGGGGCGTGCGGGCCAGATGACCCTGGCCGTCCACGCGCAGCGTCTCCCGTTCCACGCCGCGCAGGCCCTGGCCCAGCAGCGCAAGATGGTGCGGCTGGGAAAGCTGTTGCAGGCGGCGGGCGAGGAGATCGGTCATGCGGTAGTCCTTGGTTCTTGTCGCTATGTAGAACCCATTTCATAAATAGGCGTGAGTGCGAGCGAGTCCCGTTTGGGATGAAGTGCAAGGCGCGAATTTGGGTCAAGACTGGACGTCTTGACCCAAATTCGTAACGCAGCAATTCGCCCAAACGGGCCGCTCCCTGCGGGTTCTGTCCAGAAAGGGCGCTGGCCGCGTTGCGCTCCTTGCGTGTGGCAACCGCCACACGACGCGTCGCGCGCCTTGCCAGCGCCCTTTCTGGACAGAACGCATCTCACGCCTATTTATGAAATGGGTTCTAGTAGCAGTTGGGGCTTCAGGATGCGGGAGCATAACCGAAATTGCAAATCCCCGTCGTGCGCCACCCCAAATGCCAATATGAAGGAAATTGATGCAAAAAATATTTGCAATCAAGCAATATGCCATCTCGCGCCGGCATTTCGTCCGGCCTGCCGCCTGGCTTTATAATCACGGGTTCCGGTGCTTTGCGCCTTGAGTTCGAGTGGTCCCGGCCTGACCGGGCGCCTTCTTCCCAGCCCTGCCCTTCACTTTCTAAAGCCTTATCTGCCATGTCTGCCCAACTGATCGACGGAAACCTGCTCTCCCAACAACTGCGCGCCGAAGTGGCCCAGCGCGCCGCCGCCCTCACCGCCCAAGGCAAGCAACCCGGCCTGGCCGTGATCCTGGTGGGCGACAGCCCCGCTTCCCAGGTCTACGTGCGCAACAAGGTCAAGGCCTGCCAGGACAACGGCCTGCACTCCGTGCTGGAAAAATATGAAGCCTCGATGACGGAAGCCGAGCTCCTGGCCCGCATCGACGCCCTCAACGCCGATCCCAAGATCAACGGCATCCTGGTGCAGCTGCCGCTGCCGGCCCATATCGACGCCCACAAGGTGATCGAAGCCATCGCCCCGGAAAAGGACGTGGACGGTTTCCACGTCAGCAACGCCGGCCTGCTCATGACCGGCCAGCCGCTGTTCCGCCCCTGCACTCCCTACGGCGTCATGAAGATGCTGGAATCGATCGACTATCCGGTGCGTGGCGCCAATGCGGTGGTGGTCGGTGCATCGAACATCGTCGGCAAGCCGCAGGCGATGTTGCTCTTGCAAGCCGGTGCCACCGTCACTATCTGTAACTCCAAGACCCGTGACCTCGGCCACCACACCCGCCAGGCCGACATCCTGGTGGTCGCCACCGGCAAGCGCAACATCGTCACCGCCGACATGGTCAAGCCTGGCGCAGTCGTCATCGACGTCGGCATGAACCGCGATGACAACGGCAAGCTGTGCGGCGACGTCGATTTCGCCAATACGAAGGAAGTCGCCGGCTGGATCACCCCGGTGCCGGGTGGCGTGGGTCCGATGACCATCACCATGTTGCTGGTCAACACCATTGAAGCCGCCGAACGCAGCTGATCGGCACGCCCTTAGCGCATTACCCTCCGGCAGCCTGGCTGCCGGATGTTTTCAGAGAAACGAGAGCCCATGACCACCACTGACATCGCCGCCAATCCCCTGCTCGATTTCTCGGGCTATGCCCAGTTCGATGCCATCCAGCCGGAGCACGTCACCCCGGCGCTGGACAAGCTGCTGGCCGACGCCAGCCGCCTGGTCACCGAACTGGAAGCACCGATGGCCGAAGTCACCTGGGACAATTTCGTCGAGCCGCTGGAGTCCGCCACCGAAAAGCTGGGCCGCGCCTGGAGCGTGGTCGGCCACCTCAATTCGGTGATGGACACCCCGGCCCTGCGCGCCACCTACAACGAGAACCAGCCGCGCCTGGTGGAATTCTGGACTGCGCTGGGCCAGAACCTGGCGCTGTTCGAGAAGTACAAGGCCCTGCAGGCCAGCCCGGCCTTCGCCTCGCTGTCGGCAGCGCGCCGCAAGGTGGTGGACAATGCCGTGCGCGACTTCCGCCTGTCGGGTGCCGAACTGGCCGACGACAAGAAGGAACGCTTCGCCGAGATCCAGGAAAAGCAGGCCATGCTGACCACCCGTTTCTCCGAAAACGTGCTGGATGCCACCAATGACTTCGCCCTCTTCGTCGAGGACGAGGCCGAATTGTCGGGGCTTCCGGCCGATGTGAAGCAAGCTGCACGGGCCGCCGCCGAGAAGGACGGCAAGCCCGGCTACAAGTTCACGCTGCACTTCCCCTCGTATTTCCCGGTGCTGCAATATGCAGATAATCGCGCGCTGCGCGAGAAGATCTACCGTGCCAACGCCACCAAGGCATCCGAACTGGGCGTCAAGCCGGAATGGGACAACAGCGGCAACATCGACCAGATCCTGCAACTGCGCAAGGAAGAAGCGCAATTGCTGGGCTACGCCAACTTTGCCGAAGTGTCGCTGGTGGCCAAGATGGCCAAGTCGCCCGGCGAAGTGATCGCCTTTCTGGAAGACCTGGGCCAGCGCGCCCGCCCCTTCGGCCAGAAGGACTACGAAGAACTGAAGACCTTCGCCCGTGAAAAGCTGGGCCTGGACGAACTGAAGGCCTGGGACAGCACCTATGCCTCCGAAAAACTGCGCGAGCAGCGCTACGCCTTCTCGGAACAGGAAGTGAAGCAATATTTCCCCGAGCCCAAGGTGGTCGGCGGCCTTTTCCAGGTGGCGCAGCAGCTCTTCGGCGTGCAGATCAAGCCCGATACCGCGCCGGTGTGGCACAAGGATGTGAAGTTTTACCGCATCGAGCGTGATGGCCAGCTGGTGGGCCAGTTCTACCTGGACCTGTATGCCCGCTCCGGCAAGCGCGGCGGCGCCTGGATGGATGACGCCCGCGCCCGCCGCCTGACTGCGCAGGGTGTGCAAACCCCGATCGCCTACCTGGTCTGCAATTTCACCGAACCCGCGGTAGTCGATGGCGTGACCAAGCCGGCCCTGTTCACGCACGATGAAGTGATCACCCTCTTCCACGAATTCGGCCATGGCCTGCATCACATGCTGACGCAGGTCGATGAAGTGGGCGTGTCCGGCATTTCCGGCGTGGAATGGGATGCGGTGGAACTGCCCTCGCAGTTCATGGAAAACTTCTGCTGGGAATGGGATGTGCTGCAGCAGCTGACTGCGCATGCCGAGACCGGCGAGCCGCTGCCGCGCGCGCTGTATGACAAGATGATCGCCGCCAAGAACTTCCAGTCCGGCCTGCAGATGCTGCGCCAAGTGGAGTTCTCGCTGTTCGACATGCTGATCCACCATGAATATGAGGTCGGTGGCCAGCAGACCGTGCAGCAGTTGCTCGACAGCGTGCGCGACCGTATCGCCGTCATCCGCCCGCCGGAGTTCAACCGCTTCCAGCATTCCTTCTCGCACATCTTCGCAGGCGGATATGCGGCGGGATACTACAGCTACAAGTGGGCTGAAGTGCTGTCGGCGGATGCGTACAGTGCGTTTGAGGAAGCCGCTGCCGGCAGCGGCAACGTGATCTCGCTGGAAACCGGTCGCCGCTTCCAGCAGGAAATCCTGGCTGTGGGTGGTTCACGTCCGGCCATTGAGTCCTTCAAGGCGTTCCGGGGGCGGGAGCCGAGCATTGATGCCTTGCTGCGGCATAGCGGCATGGCCGCCTGAGTTACCAGTTCTTCATATAGTAAAAGTAAATAAAGCCTCGGTGGAAACCGGGGCTTTGTTGTTTGTGGGACTCTCTCACCTGTATCGGCCCAGAGATGAGTGACGACGATTATCGAAAATGCGCGAGGCAGCTTTCCAGGGTCTGTTTACATTTTTTCCAGCGACGAAAGAAAGCGTCGCGCCAAGGCTTCCCGCCCCCCCCATTACATAGCGCAATCTCCGAACAAGCTCAATACGCTACCCGGGATACCCAATCGCACCAGCGTGGTGTACCCACAGTCCGATTTGGCATTGAGCATCGCTCCCCTGCCGCACCACCCTGGTGAGCACCACAACTGGACGCAGAGCCCGGCCACCCACCGGGTACAGTCCTTGCTTTGGAAAAAACTATGCAATGCCGTTTTCTGAAAGGGCTGCTCCTATGAGTCAACTAAACTCGCGCTTCACGCTGAAACAAATTAAATATTTTGTCGCCGTGGTGGAGGAGGACAGTATCGTAGAAGCGGCCAGGAAGCTGCATATTTCTCAGCCCTCCATTTCAGTCGCCATCAAGTCTCTGGAAGAGATACTGGACCAGCCCCTGTTCATACGACACCATGCGCAGGGCGTGTCCCTTACTCCAAACGGCCGCAGGGTTTATGAAAAGGCGAAGCAACTGCTGCAGCTTTCCAATGATCTGGAACAGAATTCAACGACTGAATGGAATCTGGTCTCGGGAACTATCGCGCTGGGTTGCTTTGAATCGGCCGCGCCCCTCTACTTGCCGAAACTGATTTCGGGATTCAAGAAAATCTATCCGCAAATCACCATACAGCTTCAGGATGGCGAGCAACATGAACTGATGCAAGGGCTGCACCGCGGAAGATTTGATCTGGTGTTCCTCTACGATCTGGAATTGGGCAATTCGATCAACAAGGAAGCGCTGAATGCGCCACACAAGCCTTACGCATTACTTCCTGCCGGGCATCGCCTGGCAAAGCAGGCGACAGTTACCCTGGAAGAATTGAGTCATGAGCCAATGATTCTTTTGGATGTGGTGCCGAGTCGCAACTACTTCGTTGATATTTTCAAGAATCGTGGTTTCTATCCGACCGTGGCATATAGCTCGCCATCCATCGAGATGGTGCGCTGTATGGTGGGCCAGGGCCTCGGCTTTTCCCTGCTGGTGACACGGCCCTATACGGAAAACACCTACGATGGCCAGCGCCTGGTGCAGCTCGACATCGAAGATGACATGCCCACATCGACGCTGGTGATGGCCTATCTCAAGAATAGCCAGCCCTCACCAACGACCCGGCTCTTCATGGACTATTGTCACAGCGTGGATCTGACGCCCCCTGCCGCCCCACCTGAGGAGGCAAATGCCCCTCCGGCTCAGCAAGATCGACGAGAGGCGAATTTCTTCGTAGCCTGATCACCCATCCTGCCTTCACTTCCCTCCTCCCGTCTTCCACAGATTTTCCCTGATTGAATGACGACCATCGACCAGTGAGCACCCACTGGCGGCGGATCTCCAGCAACTCACGGCGATAGTTTCAGCGCCGGATTCCGTCCTCATCAACGTCCTCTCCAACGCGTCTTTTCGCCGTTCATCCGTGGCACCAATAGCGGGAATGGCGCACTAAATTGGCGTCCCTGCCAACCAAAATGACGCACCTTCATGCGCGAAAATTCCACATCGCTGTGCACGTTCATCTGTATAGGGTGAGCCTAAGCAGCGCATAACTATTTGTTAATTGACGCACCTCAAAGCATGGAAAGATACTGGCCACCAATCGAGATCCACTAGCGTCTCGGTCATTTTTTTCTTTGATTGTCGTGGCCACTGGTCCTGAAAAAACAATATGAAATTTGACTGGAATTACATGTTCAGCCTGTTGCGCCAGCAGGACTTCTGGTTCGCGACAGTGACAGTGATCAAGCTGAGTATGGGTGCCTGGCTCATCAGCGTCGTCATCGGCTTTGTGCTGGCATTGGCCAAGCAATCTTCAAATCGTTTTCTCAGCGTACCGGCGCGCTTTTATATCTGGTTATTTCGCAGCCTGCCGCTGCTCGTGCTGCTGATCTTCATCTATAACCTGCCCCAGGCGATACCATCGAGTGGTGCCGTTCTCAACGATCCCTTTTGGGCCGGCCTGATTGGCCTGGTGTTGAGCGAGACTGCCTATATCGCCGAAATTCACCGTGGTGGTCTGCTATCGATTCCGAAGGGGCAATATGAGGCGGCAGTCGCACTCGGCCTGCGGTTCTTTGGCATCCAGTGCCGCATTGTCGTGCCGCAGGCAATCCGTGTTGCCCTGCCCTCCCTGACCAATGAATTCATTGCCATCGTCAAGCTGAGTTCGCTCGTTTCAGTGATTTCTTTGACTGAAATTCTGATGGTGGGTCAACGACTGTATTCGCAGAATTTCCTGGTCATGGAAACCATGACTGCGGTGGCCATTTACTACGTGATGATCGTCACGGTATTCGATTTCCTCCTGAAACAAGTCGAGCATCTGCTTGACGTCACCAAACGCAAGATCGCTCGCACACCCGATGCGGCATTCTTTGAGCTGGCCAGGAACAAGGTCGTGCAAGGGCTCAGACAGCAAAGCGATTTGCAAGGCCCCGCCCTGGAAGCTTCCCGATTGCATAAGGCTTACAACAATGTTGAGGTGCTGGGCGCGGTTGACCTGTCGATTGCGCCAGGACAGGTGGTCTCCGTGATCGGGCCTTCTGGCTCGGGGAAGACAACGCTCATCCGCCTGTTGATCGGATTGGAAAAACTGGATAACGGCGATATCAAGATCAACGGCCAGCCATTCATCCATCTCCTCCGGCAAGGGATTCACAAGCCAAGGCTGGTGGAGAACACTGCGCATCGCCGGCATATTGGCATGGTCTTTCAGAGCTTCAATCTGTTCCCCCATCTGACGGTACTGAACAATCTCTTGCTGGCACCCCGCTATCACGCAATTGCGCCGACCGAGGAACTAAAGGAACAGGCCTACGCGCTGCTCCTGAAGGTCGGCATGTTGGAACACGCATTCAAGTATCCGCATCAGTTATCGGGAGGCCAGCAACAACGTGTGGCCATTGCCCGGGCATTGATGATGCGCCCGCAGATCATGTTGTTCGATGAACCGACCTCGGCACTGGACCCGGAAAAAGTGAACGAGGTCCTGCAAGTCATCGAGGCCCTTTCCAAAGAAGGCATCACGATGGTGATCGTGACGCATGAAATGAATTTTGCGTTCAAGGTCTCTGATCGCATCGTCTTCATGGAAAAAGGCCGTGTGGTGTGCGATGACACGCCGGAGGTCTTCAGAAAAGGAAGCAATGCGCGGGTGGAGGCTTTCCTCAAAGATGTTTCTTTAGCTTAGCGTCTGTCATTTATCAGGGAGTCTGAAATGCTTGAGCAGTACCAGATCGATCAATATCATCAGCAAGGTTTTCTGGTGATCGAGGGCGTGTTGTCCGACACCGAAGTTGCATCGCTGAGCAACGATTTCGAGCGATGGGTGGAGGAAAGCCGGACGAAAAAACAGCCATGGGGAAAGACGCAGGATGGGCGTTCCCGCTTCGATATCGAAGACGATCACCGGGCTGATCATCCTTCTCTGCGGCGTGTCAGTTCACCCACGGAGATTTCTTCTGCCTATCGAAAGATCGCTTTCGAGTCGCGCATGGCGGCCATCGCAGCACAGTTGATCGGTGGCTCGGGTACCCGCTTCCACCACAGCAAAGTCAATTCCAAACTACCGCATACCAAGACGGTGGTGGACTGGCATCAGGATTTCCCATTCACGCCGCACAGCAACGATGACCTGGTCACGGCGTTGTTGATGGTGAGTGACGTCACGCCGGATAACGGCCCCCTGCTGGTGGTGCCCGGCAGTCACAAGGGACCGCTCTGGTCCCACTGGAAAAACAACCAGTTCACCGGCTTTGTCGACGATACCGTCGTGCAAGCGCATTGCCAGACGCCTGTTGCCTGTTATGCCCCATCGGGATCGGTGTGCTTCATGCATACCCGCCTGCTGCATGCCTCCAAGCCGAACAACACCGAACAGCCACGCACCCTGTTCATCAGCGTCTACGCTGCTGAAGATGCACTGCCATTTTGTGAAAACCCGCTCCCTAGCGAACATGCAGGCCTGCTGGTATCGGGCAACGAAAGTGGAATCGTGCGCTGCACCGAAAACCAGTTGCGTCTGCCCGAGAAACCTCGTGGTGCATCGTTCTTTGTGCAACAACAAGCCGCCAAGCACGCCATGGCCTGACCATCAAGCGCATCAACTCATCTCAACAAGGATATAACCATCATGACTCAGCGTTCCGTTTTCAAGGCTATCTTCCGTACAGTGGGCGTAGCAGCGATTGCACTGACTTCGTTGAATGCCGCCGCTTTTCAACAACCCGGAAAAATCACGGTGGGATCCGACGTCACCTTTTTTCCTTATGAATACATGGAAAACAACAAGCCCGTCGGATTCGACATCGAACTCGTCGATGGGCTTGCAAAAGTGATGGGACGCAAAGTTGAAACGATTGATACCCGCTTCCCGAATCTGATCACAGGCTTGCAAGGCAACCGCTTTGACATCATCAATTCCTCCATGTACATCACCGCTGAACGTGTCAAGGTGATCGACATGATCCCCTACCTGAAAAGCGGCGAATCGATCCTGGCGCTCAAGGGCAGCGATTATCAGCCCAAGAAGCCAGAGGATTTCTGTGGCCGCAAGGTAGGCTCCATGGGGGCAACATCATGGCTGCAGCAATTGCGCAAGCTGTCCGCTGACTATTGCGTCAAGAACGGGAAGAAGCCCATTGAGATCAGCGAATTCCAAACCGATCCCCAAACCACCCAGGCGCTGCTATCGCACGCCGTCGAAGCGCAGATTACCGACGCTGCCGTGGCACGTGGCGCAGTGGAGAAGTTGGGTGACCGCATCGTCATTTCCTCGGACACATTGATTTATCCGGTGCTCAACGGCTTCGGCGTGAAAAAAGGCAACGACGAAGTGAAGAAGGCCCTGGTTGACGCCTTGAACAAGGTCAAGACATCGCCTGAATACGCCGCCTTGCTGAAGAAATACAAGTTCGAAGCACCTGCTGAAAAAGACCTGCAAGAACTGATGCCCAAACCTTGAGTGAATTGAGCGAGGCGAACCACCATGTCGTTAAACCATGAAGAGCAGGTGCGCATCGATCTGGCTGCCACCTTTCGCATCATCGCGCATCTCGGGATGCATGAGGCGGTCGCCAACCACTTCAGTGCGGCACTGTCGGCGGATGGAAAGCAATTCCTGCTGAATCCCAAATGGATGCATTTTTCACGTATCCGTGCGAGCGATCTGCTGTTGCTGGATACAGACGACCCATCTTGCGGAGAGCGCACGGATGTCGATGCAACTGCCTGGGCAATTCATGGGCAAATTCACCAGAAGCTGCCTCAGGCGCGGGCAGTGCTGCATCTTCATCCGGTCTATACGACCAGTGTGGCCACGCTGAAAAATCCGCACATCCCTCCTGTTGATCAGAATACGGCTCGCTATTTCAACCGCGTCGCCGTTGATGATATGTACGGAGGGATGGCCGATACGGTCGAAGAAGGAGCCCGATTGGCCGGGCTGCTCCAGGACAAGACCCGTCTGTTGATGGGTAACCATGGCGTGATGGTGATTGGCAAGACCATTGGTGAAGCGTTCGACGATATATGGACGCTCGAACGCGCCTGCCAGATCCTGGTAACGGCATGGTCAACGGGGCAGCCGCTGAAGATTCTGTCCGAGGCGGTCGCAGAAAAAACAGCACGGAGCTGGGAAAAAATACCGGATTTTTCTCAGCAGCATTTTGAAGAAATGAAATATTTGATGATGAAAGACGATCCCTCGCTAGCTGATTGAGCTGGTCGTCCGGCGATGTGAAAGCTTGTTTTCTGACCGGCGCTGCACATGGCAACTGGATTGAAGTTGGGCTCAATGATGCCGCGATGGAGTGAAAAATTCTGTCCGAAAGATTAGCAATGACCAAGATAATGCATGAAATTGACACGCTCGTTGTCGGGGCTGGCCAGGCCGGTGTGGCCATGAGTGAGCATCTGGGCCGGCTTGGCGTGGCCCATGTGGTGCTTGAAAAGAACCGTATCGCCGAAGCGTGGCGCACCGGCAGATGGGACTCTCTGGTGGCCAATGGCCCCGCATGGCATGACCGTTTCCCGGGCCTTGAATTTGATCTTCCGCCGGACGCTTTCGCCAGTAAGGATCAGGTCGTAAATTACTTTGAAAAGTATGCCGACAAGATATCGGCGCCCATTCATACCGGCGTCGAAGTACAGCGCGTCATCCGCAATGCCGGCGGTCCCGGTTTCACGGTCGAGACGTCGGAAGGTACTTACCTGGCCAAGCGCGTGGTCATTGCGACCGGCCCTTTCCAAAAGCCGGTGGTGCCGTCAATCGCCCCTGCAGATCCGGCGCTGTACCAGATTCATTCCGCGCACTATTTCAATCCGGCTCAATTACCCGAAGGCAATGTGCTGGTGGTGGGTGCCGGTTCCTCCGGAGTGCAGATTGCCGAAGAGCTGCACGCTGCCGGCCGCGACGTGTATCTCTCAGTCGGACCGCATGAGCGCCCTCCTCGCTCCTATCGCAACCGCGATTTCTGCTGGTGGCTAGGGGTGCTCGGCATGTGGGATTCCGAAGCCATGCAAGCCGGTCGGGAGCATGTCACCATCACCGTGAGTGGTGCACGTGGAGGTCACACTATCGATTTCAGGCAACTCGCGCAGAGTGGCATCACCCTGGTGGGACACACGGCATCCTTTGAACACGGCAAAGTGAACTTCAATCCTGATTTGGTGGATAACCTGAACCGCGGTGACGACAGCTATTTCTCCCTGTTGGATGCGGCCGATGCCTATGTCAACCGCAATGGCCTGGACTTGCCCCCCGATCCTCAGGCTCGGCAGCGTGTGGCCGATGCGGCATGCATCACCGAACCCTTGCTTGAACTCGATTTGCAGAAGACCGGGGTGACGTCAATCATCTGGGCTACCGGCTATGCGACGGATTACCGTTGGCTGGAGGTCGACACCCTGCATCCCAATGGCAAGCCCCGGCACCAGCGAGGTGTGGGTGCAGAGCCCGGCATTTATTTTATCGGTCTGCCGTGGCTGTCCCGCCGTGGCTCGGCCTTTATCTGGGGCGTGTGGCATGACGCCAAGCATGTGGCAGACCACATTGCCATACAGCGTCAGTATGAGCAGCATCACGCCCTCAAATCTTCGCCGCAAGAAGACGGCACTGCGCAAGAATTCAGCGCTGCAAGCCATCAAGCAGTCGCCTGATCCGAGATTTTCATCAGCCCATTGATAGACAGTACCTAGCCAACATGACCACTCCTACGCATACCCGCATTCGCATGTTCAATACGCGCGAAACCTATCCCAACCAGAACCTGGATAACGATCTTTGCCAGGCAGTTCGTGCCGGCAACACCGTTTATGTCAGAGGCCAGGTCGGGACCGACTTTGAGGGCAATCTGGTGGGACTTGGCGACCCCCGTGCGCAAGCAGAGCAAGCCATGAAAAACGTCAAGCAACTGCTTGAAGAGGCTGGGAGCGATCTGTCGCATATCGTAAAGACGACGACCTACCTGACCGATCCCCGCTACCGTGAACCCGTCTATCAAGAAGTTGGCAAGTGGCTCAAGGGTGTATTCCCGATCTCGACGGGCCTGGTGGTGGTCGCCCTCGGCCAGCCGCAATGGCTGATGGAGATCGATGTCATCGCGGTCATTCCCAACTAGACGGAGCATCTTCATGACGCTTTCTATTGCCGGCCGCTGCGCCGATACCGGACAGCTGGGTATCGCCATCAGTTCATCCAGTATTGCTGTGGGTGCGCGCTGTCCATGGATACGCAGCGGTGTCGGCGCGGTCTCGTCACAAAACATCACGTTGCCCGCGTTGGGACCGCTGACGCTCGATCAGCTGGAGCAGGGCTGCCTCCCGGATGAGGCGTTGAAGCACGTGCTCGCTACCGATGCCTACAGCCCGTTCCGGCAACTGATCGCCATCGATCATCAGGGCCGCACGGCCCACTTCAGCGGTAACCGCACGCTCGGTGTGCATGCGGCCGTCGCCGGCGAGCAGTGTGTAGCGGCAGGCAACATGCTGGCGAGTCCGTCGGTGATCGAGGCAATGATAGCGGCTTTCGAGTCAGCTCCCGGTCACCTTGCGGATCGCCTGATTGCAGCAATGCAGGCGGGCCTTGATGCCGGCGGAGAGGCAGGTCCGCTGCACTCATCGGCCTTGATCGTGGCAGACGATCTGGTCTGGCCCATCGTCAACTTGCGCGTGGACTGGGCAGACGACGATCCAATCGGAAAGCTGACAACACTTTGGCAGGCCTATCACCCGCAGATGAATGACTACATCGACCGTGCCCTGGATCCGGCCAATGCGCCTGGCTATGGAGTGCCTGGAGACAATCGATAAACGCACTGGCCGCGTTGGCTACCGTACGGTCAAAACAAATGCGGCGACCAGGGTCTGCTTGCATTTGCTGAAATGTGTTTACATCGTGTTTTTGTGCGAGCGAAACGGGATGGTTAGAAGACTGCTAAATGACAATGTAGGGAAGAAGGTCGATGCAATCCCGCCGGTCGAGGAAGGCGACCGAGGACGAACAGCGCTCGACAACCGATGGTTTCTCGAAGCGGTGCTGTGGATCGCTCGCACAGGTGGCCCTTGGCGCGCTCTGCCAGTCGAGTCCGGTCGGTGGCATACCGTGTACATGCGTTTCTCGCGCTGGAGGCGCAACGGTGTCTGGCAGCGAATCGCACTTGCAATGGCTGATGAAACGGAAATCGAACACGTCCTGATCGATTCAACCATTGCCCGAGCACACCAACATCCGGCCGGCGCGTCAAAAAAAGGGGGCCGCAAGCGCTCGGACGTACCTAAATCCGGCAGACAGGGGCCTTCTTCGGCACTCCGATAGCCTGCTGCACCGCGACCCACTATACTGGCGGGATGACCCGAATCGACTTTCACAGCAACGTCCCGCAAAAGATCGCCTACGTGTGCCGTCTGGTGCGCAAGGCGCGCGCTTCCGGTGCCACCCTGGTACTGCGTACCCCCAACCGCGCCGAATTGCAGCAGCTGGACCAGGCGCTCTGGAGCTTTTCCGAGCAGGATTTCCTGCCGCACGTGATGGCCGGCGACCCGCTGGCCGCGCAGACGCCCATCATCCTGACCGCCGACGACAGCGCCGACCTGCCGCACCACCAGATCCTCATCAACCTGGGCAGCGACACCCCCGCGCATTTCGCGCGCTTCGAACGCCTCCTGGAAATCATTTCCGCCGACGACGCCGACAAGGCCGCCGGCCGCGACCGCTACCGTTTCTACAAGGAACGCGGCTATCCCCTCTCGCACCACGTGGCCGCCTGAGCCCGCCCCGCCCGCTCACGCCATGAACCACGACGACAACAGCATCCCCCTGCTCACCGAGATCATCCCGCTCGCACCGGCCGCGTCCCCCGCTCCGGATTACGCCGCCCCCATGCAGCCGGGCGCCTTCCACACCCAGCCCGCGAATACCCATTACCAGGCGCCCGCAGCGGCGGCCCCGGTGATGGCACCCCTGCCCCCGGTGACCCCGGCCGCCGAACAATACCGCCAGTGGGAACAGGAAATCCGCGAAAACGTCCTGCAAAGCCTGCTGGAACGCGTCGATACTGTGCTGCACCAACACCTGCAGGACCAGATGGCGCTGGCGCTGGACCATCTTTCCGATATCGTGATGCAGCGCGTCAGGGAAGGCCTGCGCGATGCGCTCACCGAAACGGTCGAGCGCGCCGTGGCGGAAGAGATGGCGCGCTTCACATCTTCAAAAATGTAAATCTCGCTGGAATATTCTTTTACTTTTGAATAAAAATATCGCAACAGTCTTTTTATTCATAAAAATTCCAGCCAGTATTGATCACATCGGCAATCACGCTTTTCTTACAATGCTTGCATTGTTCGCATTTGAATTCGCAAATGCGAACGTCCGAACAACCACAGCAAGTTCATGCAAAACCGGGAGAGTGAGATGAAAGTGATCGTATTGGGCGCAGGCATTATCGGAACCGCTTCCGCCTGGTTCCTGAAGAAGCAGGGCTACGACGTCACCGTCATCGACCGCCAGCCCGGCGCGGCGCAGGAAACCAGCTTCGCCAACGGCTGCCAGATCTCGGTCTCGCATGCTGAACCCTGGGCCAATCCGGCCGCCCCGATGAAGGTGCTCAAATGGCTGGGCAAGGAAGACGCCCCGCTGCTCTATCGCTTCCGTCCCGAATGGCTGCAGTGGAAGTGGGCCGTGGCCTTCCTGCGTGAATGCACCGCCGCCCGCACCGACGAGAACATCCGCAACATCGTCGCCCTGTGCGAATACAGCCGCCAGACCCTGCAAGCCGTGCGCGCCGAAACCGGCATCCAGTACGACCACCTGACCCGCGGCATCCTGCACTTCTACACCGAAGAAAAGGAATTCCAGGACTCGCTGCCCGCCGCCAAGCTCATGCGCGACCTGGGCTGCCCGCGCGAATCCATCGGTGCTGATGAAGTCGTGCGCATCGAACCGGCCCTGGCTTCGATCCGCAACAAGATCGTCGGCGGCGACTTCACCGCCACCGATGAATCGGGCGACGTCTTCAAGCTCACCACCGGCCTGGCCAAGAAGAGTGAAGAAGCCGGCGTCGAATTCCGCTATTCCACCAGCATCACCCGCCTGATCACCGAAGGCGCAGGCGCTGCCGCCCGCGTGACCGGCGTGGAAGTCATCAACCCGGACGGCCGCCATGAAGTCCTGAAGGCCGATACCTTCGTGGTCGCCATGGGCAGCTTCTCGCAGCAACTGGTCAAGCCACTGGGCATCGACCTGCTGCTCTACCCAGGCAAGGGCTATTCGGCCACCTACCAGATCACCAACCCGGACGCCGCCCCCACCGTCTCGCTCACCGACGACGGCTACAAGCTGGTGGTTTCGCGCCTCGGCGACCGCCTGCGCGTGGCCGGCACCTGCGAACTGAACGGCTACACCCGCGAACTCAACACCACCCGCTGCGAAGCCATCACCCGCCGCACCCGTGAACTGTTCCCGGATGGCTGCGACTACGAGAACCCGACCTACTGGACCGGCCTGCGCCCGCTGACCCCATCCAACGTCCCCTACGTGGGCAAGACCAAGTTCGCCAACCTGTACCTCAATACCGGCCACGGCACCCTGGGCTGGACCATGGGCTGCGGCTCCGGCCGGGCGATCGCCGAGATCGTCTCCGGCCACGTGCCGGAAATCGATTTCGCCTTCACCGGCCTGCCGCGCTGGAACCGCGCACGCCAGGTGGTGACCCAGGCCGCTTGAGCGTTTTAGGGCCTCTAGTTCACGCCCCCGCAAGGACCGGATTGCCCGGTCCTTTTTTTTGCCCGCTTGATCTGGGTCAGCGCATGCGTTTGTTGCAGGAAACTTCACATAGGGCAATCAGCGCCCTTACAAACTCTGACGAGCCCTTGGTGTAGAATCCTCGCTTGCTCTGCGTTGCCGGCATCCTGCCGGGCGTGCGCAGCCACCGGGATTTCAGCTCATCATCGCGCATCTTGCAGCATCACGGCGTCTTCCAGCCTGGTTTGCTGTCAGCCGTTCCGCCATTGGCGGAGCGCTGTCGTTGATCTTCCCGGCCCTGACCCCATATGGACGGATATCCGTCTCAGCCTTTTCCTTCATTTGATATGAAAAGGCCGGCAACATCAAAGGACCCTGCAATGAAGTGGGCAATTGTCTTCATCTATCTGTTTTCCATCCTGTTCATCCATTTCCGTGGACGCGTGCGCCTGCCCTTCCTGCGGCAGTTCTTCGATCACTCCTCGATCATGTCGCCGATCAACCTGTTCATGTACGCCTTTTCGCGCGTACCGGCGGTGCCCTACCCGGCCGTGAAGCAGTTCGATGACCTCGCCCTCATCGACCAGAACTGGGAAGTGATCCGCGACGAAGCCGTGGCCCTGCGCGAGATGGCCAAGATCAAGGCGGCGGAAAAGAATGACGATGCCGGCTTCAACTCCTTCTTCAAGGCTGGCTGGAAGCGTTTCTATTTGAAGTGGTACAACGCCAGCCATCCCTCGGCCGAGAAGTTCTGCCCCAAGACCGTGGAAATCCTCAAGCGCATCCCGTCGGTGAAGGCCGCCATGTTTGCCGAACTGGCTCCGGGCGGCACGCTCAATCCGCACCGCGATCCCTTCGCCGGTTCGCTGCGCTACCACCTGGGCCTGGTCACGCCCAACGACGACCGCTGCTTCATCGAAGTCGACGGCCAGCGTTACAGCTGGCGCGATGGCCAGAGCGTGGTGTTCGATGAGACCTTCATCCACTGGGCACAGAACGGCTCCGAGACGAACCGTATCATCCTCTTCTGCGATGTCGAGCGTCCGCTGCGCTATCGTTGGGCAGAAGCCATCAATGGCTTCCTCGGCCGCACCATGATGACCGCCGCTGCCTCGCCCAATGAGACCGGCGACCAGACCGGGCGCGTCAACAAGCTGTTCCGCTTCGTCTGGCTGGCCGGGCAGTATCGCCGCCGCTTCAAGAACTGGAACAAGACCGTCTACAAGATCACCAAATTCGCTCTGATCATCGCCGTGGCGCTGCTGATCATTTATGCCTGAAGCAGCAAACCGGGCTCCTGCAATCGGAAATCCGGAACACTATTACGAATGATATAAACAAATATCGCCGGCTCTTGACCGGCGATTTTTTGTAAGTAAACCCCAAAAACCGCTCATCGATTTTCGGCAGCTGAGAAGCTGACGACGTGCCTGCCTGAAAATGACGCATCGCCGCAATTCCGCCATGCGCGTGGGCTTCAGCCTGATACTGCGGGATTGGCTGGCAAGAACGCACGCAATACTCACCAAGCCCCACGTAAGTGAAAGTCACGCGAGATCTAAAGTTTCCACGCGGCAATCAAAGCACAAATTTTCTGCAGTGACATGCAGAAACTGCTTCATTCCCATGCTTGCCGCCTGTAAAATCCTTGTGCTTCCGTGCTAGCTTGATGGCGTGAATCTTGCACCGGGATCGTCTTCATTCCGCTGCGACATGCCTTGCTCCTGACTACGCTCCTGCCGATGGCCGGACTGGCTTCATGGCATGTCAGCCAGCCCGCTGTCGAAGACGCCGGGCAAGCACAGCCGAGTACCGACCATACATAGAACAATGGGCTCATGCAGGACATCGACGACGAGATGAAAAAACCGCTGCTCAAGCATCTGGTAGAAATCACGGCCCACCGGGAGCACTCCCGCCTGGCCATCTCCGTCATCTCCGCGCTGTATCAGCTCACTGAGGTCGAGACCATCCGCATGCTCGACATCTTCACGCTGCGCGATGAATACTTCGTACAGGAAAAGATGGTCATCCGCGATGGCACGGTCCACACCATCGCCGAACTGACCAGCGACGATCCCAAGGAACCGCTGTCGGCCTATCCGGCCATGCTGGCCTGTATCCGCAATCATCTCAACGAGTTCGACGAAACCACGCCCGAGGGCGAACACGTACTGTGGCTGCCGGTCTGGCTGCATGGGAAGATGAATTCCTGCCTGGAGATCCGCAGCCAGCAGCCCTTTGCAGCGACCATGCTGGATGTGATCCGCGGCATCTTCCACGTCTATTGCAATTACCAGAGCCTGCTGGATTACAGCGAACGCGACGCGCTCACCGGCCTGTTCAACCGCAAGACCTTCGACGAGCAATTCACCCGCTACGCCTTCGCCATCGCGCCGCACGAAGCCCATTCCGTGGACCGCGACGAACGCCGGCACGACAGCAATGACGAACCCAAGGGCCACTGGCTGGGGGTGGTCGACATCGATCACTTCAAGCAGGTCAATGACCGCTACGGCCACCTGTATGGCGATGAAGTGCTGATCCTGGTGGCCAACATCCTGCGCGCTTCGTTCCGGGCGCATGACCGCATCTTCCGTTTTGGCGGCGAGGAATTCGTGATCCTGCTGCGCTCGACCACGCTCACCGATGCGCGCAAGATCTTCGACCGCTTCCGCCAGAACGTGCAGGAATATGATTTCCCGCAGGTCGGCAAGGTCACGGTGAGCCTGGGCTTCGTCAACATCGCGCGCGAAACGCCGGTGGTGATCCTGGGCCATGCCGACCAGGCGCTGTATCACGCCAAGAAGAGCGGCCGCAACCGCATCTGCTACTACCAGGAACTGGTGAATTCGGGCGTGCTGCGTTCGGGCATCACGACCAACGATACGGTGGAATTCTTCTGACGGACCGCCGGGCGTTCCTGTACCAGGGCCGCGCGAGCGGTCTTTTTTTTTCGTTCGCATTTTCCATGTACTGTCCTGCAAGTCGCATGGGTATTGGGCGGGCTCATGCATGCCGTGCATTCGTTCATGTTTTAAAAGCATGAGACAGCAGCGCGGCGCTTTCGTATGATCGCCAACGTTCGACGCCCCGTGCGCGAATTCATCCGCGCGATCCGCCGCACCGAGACTTAGAAAAATTGGGCGATCGCCCGCGGCCTCATCGTGTCAACCAGGAGACTTATAACAATGCAGCAGGCACACTTCAAGAAAATCGGTTCGGTCATGATCCTCTCGCTGGCCTGCGCCTTTGCGGCGCACGCCCAGGACAAGAAGCCCAACGTGGTCGTCATCGGCACCGGCGGCACCATCGCCGGCGCGGGCGCCTCCAGCGTCAATACCGCCGCCTATCAATCGGCCGTGGTCCCGGTCGACAAGATCATCGCCGCCGTCCCCGAAATTTCCAAGATCGCCAACGTGCGCGGCGAACAGATCTTCCAGATCGGCAGCGAGAGTTTCAATGACGAGCGTCTGATCAAGCTGGGCAAGCGCGTTTCGGAACTGCTGAAGCAGAGTGATGTGGACGGCATCGTCATCACCCACGGCACCGACACCATCGAAGAGACGGCCTATTTCCTGAACCTGGTATTGAAGAGCGAGAAGCCGGTGGTGGTGGTCGGCTCCATGCGGCCCGGTACCGCGCTGGGCGCGGATGGTGCGCTGAACCTGTATGACGCGGTGCTGGTGGCCGGCAGCAAGGAAGCCGCTGGCAAGGGCACGCTGGTGGTGATGAACGACGAGATCCATTCCGGCCGCGACGTCACCAAGAGCAATACCTTCAAGGTCGAGACCTTCCGCTCGCCCTATGGCCCGCTGGGCTATGTGGTGGAAAACAAGCTGAGCTTCTATCGCCTGCCTGCGCGTCCGCACACCACGCAGACCGAGTTCGACATCGACAAGATCAGCAGCCTGCCGCGCGTGGACATCGTCTACAACTACGGCAACGTCAGCCGCACGGCGTATGACGCCTTCGTGGCGGCAGGTGCCAAGGCCATCATCCATGACGGCACCGGCAACGGCAGCGTGGCCGAACAGATCGTGCCGGTGCTGCAGGAAGTGCGCAGCAAGGGTGTGCAGGTGATCCGCGCCTCGCGCACCGGCAGCGGCGTGGTGATCCGCAACGGCGAGCAGCCTGATGACAAGTACGACTGGGTGGTGACCGATGACCAGAATGCCCAGAAGGCGCGCATCCTGGCCGAGCTGGCCCTGACCCGCACCAATGATCCCAAGGAATTGCAGAAGATCATGTGGAAGTATTGACCGGAGAAATTTCCGACGGCTGATTTACGATAATTTATAAACAATATAAATTTTTTATCAGCCAATAGCTGAACAGCAGTACGCAAGGTGTTTTTGTGTTGTAACCCTGAGGTTTCCTCAGTTCCCTCTTGGCCCCGCTTTGGCGGGGCCTTTTTTCTTGTGGTGGGTTGCGTCAGAAATCGAGCTGTTCGACACTCAGGCCAAGCGCCGCGGCAATTCTTTCGAGGGACATTGGACGCAAGCGTTTGCTGCTTTCCTGCTGCGCATAGGCAGACTGCGAGATACCGATGCGGGCAGCGACTTCTTGCTGGGTCAGATTCAGATGTTCGCGCCAGCTGCGGATGGCGGTCCATTGATGATGGATCATCAAAGCGACGACCTCATTGGGTACGTAAGTGAGATCGCGTGATGGCTGATGCATGACAGTCTCCTGAAGAATGCAGGAGCTTGCCAATCTCATGACAACAGCGCAAGTCGACTCATTCTGTTTCTATCAATTTCCGCGATAGTTCGACGAACGCGCACGCACAACAAATCACGACAACACCGGCTCCCCAATCTCCGGAATCAAGCGAATCGGAATCGACTTCGCCGCCGGTACCTTGCTGCCGCGTGCATGGTGGAACAGCGGGATGAGCCGGTTGAGTTCAGGGAAATAACCCATCACGCAGCCCACCGGAATATCGAAAGGCTCCACGCGCAAATGCTCGACGCGGCGCTGCACGCCGTCATCCGACACCGTCTCGGCCGTGACGAAATCCCCTGCGCCCAATCCCTGCTGCTGCAAATCGCGCAGATTCATCAGCAGCACGCGACGCGTGCCCCACACGCCACGGAAGCGGTCATCCAGCGAATAGACGGTCGTATTGAATTGACTGTCACCGCGCGTGGTCATGAGCCGCAACACGCCGGGGGCATCGCCAGGCATGTCGGGATCAGGATCAAAGCCGTCTGGAGTCTTGAAGTTGGCCTTGCCGTTGGGAGTCTTCCATTGCCGTTCGCGCGCCGCCAGCGGGCGCGCGAAACCGCCTGGCGTCCACATGCGTGCATTGAAGTCGCGGAAGATGTCAGGATAGGTGGCCTCGATGGCATCGCGAATCAGGGCGTAGTCGCCGACCCACGCATCCCAGTCCACCTGTGGATTGACCGGCAGCAGTCGCTTGGCCAGTTCGGCCAGGATGGCCGGTTCCGACAGCAGATGCGGCGAGGCCGGTTTGACCCGCCCGCGCGAGCCATGCATGCAACCGGTGCTGTCTTCCACGGACACGGCCTGCTCGCCGCCGCGTTGCTGGTCGATCTCGATGCGGCCGAGGCAGGGCAGCATGTAGGACGTCTTGCCATGGATGACGCAGGAACGGTTGAAGTGCGTCACCACCTGCACCGTCAGCGGCAGCTTGCGCCAGGCGGGTTCCATCACCCCATGATCGGGAATGGCCCGCACGAAATTCCCGCCCAGCATGAAGAAGGCGGACAGTTCGCCATCACGAATCTTTTCGCAGGCTTCCACCGTGTTGAGGCCCTTTTCCATCGGTGGCTCGAAATGATAGAGCGCGCGCAGCTTGTCATTGGGCACCATCTCCGGTTTTTCGGTGATGCCGACGGTGCGCTGGCCCTGCACGTTGGAATGGCCGCGGATGGGGCAGATGCCCGCGCCCGGCTTGCCGATATTGCCGCGCATGAGCAGCAGATTGGTCAGCATGTGGATGGCACGCACCGCCTCACGATGCTGGGTAATGCCCATGCCATACATGAGCATGGCACTGTCCGCAGCGGCATAGGTATCGGCTGCCAGCTCCAGCTCTGCGCGCGAGACGCCGGCGTGGCGTTCGATCTCGGCCCACTCGGCGGCACGTGCAGCGGCGGCGAACTCGTCGAAGCCGCTGGTGTGCTCATCGATGAAGGCCTGGTCCAGCAGGCGTGGCAAGCCTTGCGTGCGGGCGCGTTCGTCACGTTCCAGGATGCGCTTGGCCATGCCGATGGCGGCCGCCGTGTCGCCGCCGATCCTGATCTGCAGATATTGCGAACTGATGTCGGTGTGCGCCGGGGTGATCATCTCCTTGGGTGATTGCGGGTTGACGAAGCGTTCCAGTCCGCGCTCGCGCAAGGGGTTGAAGGTGATCACCGGTACGCCGCGCTTGCGCGCCTCTTCCAGCTGATGCAGCATGCGCGGCGCATTGGTGCCGGTGTTGTGGCCGAAGAAGAGGATGCACCCTGTCTGCTCGAAATCGTCCAGCCTGACCGTGCCCACGGGCACGCCGATGGTCTGCGGCAGTGCCACGGAGGTGGACTCGTGGCACATGTTGGAACTGTCGGGCAAGTTGTTGGTGCCGTACATGCGTGCGATCAGCTGATACATGTACGAGGTCTCGAGCGAGGCCCGGCCCGACGCGTAGAACACCACCTTCTTCGGATCCATGGCACGCAGTTGCGCCGCGATGTCATCGAAGGCTTCGTTCCACGAGACCGGCAGGTAGCGGTCGCTGGCGGCATCGTATTTCATGGGCTCGGTGATGCGGCCGGTGGATTCCAGTTCGAGATCGTTCCAGCTCTCCATCTCGGTGACAGTATGCTGGGCGAAGAATTCGGGGGTGGCGCGCTTGCCGGTAATCTCCCAGGCGGTGGCCTTGGCACCGTTCTCGCAGAATTCAAACAGATGCGGATCAGCCGGCTTGGCCCAGGAACAGCTGACGCAAGCAAAGCCGTCCGGCTTGTTCTGCTTCATGAGGATGCGCGTGCCGGTGGCGATGACGTGCTCCTGCTGCAGGATGGCACCCAGCGCCTTGACCGAGCCCCAGCCGCCGGCGGCATTGTTGTATTCGTCGAACGTCGCTTCTTCGGGGATATCCTTGGTTTTCATGTCGCTTCTCCGAGCGTGATGCATTCGTGGGGGGCGCACTGCATGGTCACGTGGTCGCCCTTTGGCGCGGCGCATGGAAGACTTCTGCGTCCGGATCGCCATGATGAAAGTGAGCGCGCAATTTGGCTGTAGGCGCGTGACGGTTTTACAGCGCATTGGATTCCTACAGATGGCGTCAGCGCTTGCGCGCACGGGCTCGGCGGGGTGCGAGCGCTTACCGAATTCCTACGTCAAACACGGTAGCGCACCGACAGCTTGCAGATGCGAAGGCACTCATACTCTTCACCATTGCACAGCCCGTGCGCCTCTGTGCCCCTCATCATGATGAGCAGCTCCACCCGCCGCTACGCCCCACCCTTTCCCTCGCTGCCTGCAGCGCTGGAGGAATTCATTGCGCCTGCCTTGCACCAAAGCCCGCACGCCCAGCTACCCACCGTCGCCGCGCGGCTGCTGCGCCAGCTGGTGGCAGCGGGATTGGACCGTCTGCCCCTGCCGGGCCACGGCGAGACGCTTGCGCGCTGGCAGGCGCTGGCGGCCGTGGCCGCGCAGGATCTGTCGCTGGCCAAGCTGTTCGAAGCCCATACCGATGCCCTCGCCATCCTGGCCGAAGCCCACGCCCCGGTACCACCGCATTCGATCTGGGGCGTGTGGTGCGCGCAAGGCCGGCCCGGCAGCCTGCACCTGCGTGAGCAAGCTGATCAGGTCATCCTTGACGGCGAAAAATCCTGGTGCTCGGGCGCAGCCGCCGTCACGCATGCGCTGCTCGGCCATCGCGACGAGCAAGACCGCTATTGGCTGCTGGCCATTGAACTGAGCCAGCCGGGCGTCAGCATCATCGAGGACGACTGGGCTGCCATCGGCATGGCTGCCACCCGCACTGCGCGCCTGCAATTGCGTACGGTCACCGCGCAGGTGATCGGCGGTCCGGGCTTCTATCTGGACCGTCCCGGTTTTTGGCAGGGTGGCATCGGCATTGCCGCCTGCTGGCACGGCGCTGCTACCGCGCTGGTCTCCGTGCTGCGCCAGAGCCTGGCGCAGCGTGCGGACAGCCATGCGCTGGCCCGGCTGGGCAGCGCACTGTGCGCCGGGCATGCAGCAGCGGCCTGCCTGCGCGAGAGCGCCGCGCGCATCGATGCCCATCCGCGTGCCAATGCCATGCAGGACGCCCTGAGCACGCGCCTGACCGTGGAGCGTGCCTGCCTGCAGATCATCGAGGACCTCGGGGCTGCCCTCGGTCCCCATCCCTATTGCGGCAGCCGGCACAGTGCGCGCCTGCTTGCCGATCTGCCGGTGTGGCTGCGCCAGAGCCACGCCGAACGCGACATGACCGCGCTGGCCAAGGCCAGTCTTGAAGAGGAGTCCTCCCCATGCTTACTGTAAAGCCGCCCCCATCGGCCAGGACGGCCGCTCCTGCGCGCCATATCGACATCGCCCACGGCACCGCCGAGGATGTGTGGCAATCCTGCCAGCGCCTGCATGCCCTGCCGGAACTGGAACTGAGCCAGCTGGTGCCCGCGCGATCACGTGCGGTGATCCTGGCACCGCATCCCGACGACGAAACGCTCGGATGCGGCGGGCTGATCGCCCAACTGGCCGGCATGATGCGCGAGATCGCCGTGGTCGCCGTGAGCGATGGCGAACGCAGTCACCCGCCCTCGTCGCCGCTGGCAGCACGCCTGCCGCTGCTGCGTCCCGCCGAGAGCATGGCCGCGCTAGAATGCCTGGGAGCGGGTCAAGCGCAGATCCTGCGCGCGCGCATTCCCGACGGCCAGATCCGCCAGCACAGGCTGGAACTGAAGGCCTGGCTGATCGCGCAATTGCGCCATACCGACATCGTCTTCGCGCCGTGGCGGCTGGACGGCCATCCCGACCACGAGACCGTGGGCGAAGTGGCCGCCGAGCTGGAACACGAACTGGGCTGCAAGCTGGTGGAAGTGCCGATCTGGGGCTGGCACTGGGCACAGCCGCTGGGTGGAGAATTCCCTTGGGGCCGCGCCCACAAGCTGGCCTTCGATGCTGGCACCAGCATGATGAAGCGACGCGCCCTGCGCTGCTATCACAGCCAGATCGGCAGTGACGGCGAACGCGATCCGGTGCTGCCGGCCGGTGTGCTGGCGCATTTCGTGCGGCCTTACGAGGTGTTCTTCCTATGAGGGCAGCACAGCTTCCGGCCACGCGCCATTTCGATCAGCTCTATGCTGCCAGCGACGATCCGTGGAAGACGCGGGACAGCTGGTACGAACAACGCAAGCGTGCCCTGGTCGAGGCCATCCTGCCGCGCCAGCAATGCAGCGCCATCTTCGAGCCCGGCTGTGGCAGCGGCGAGCTGACGCTGCAACTGGCCGCACGTTGCCAGTGGCTGATGGCCTCCGATTTCAGCGCGGAAGCGGTACGCATCACGCGCGAGAAGACGGCGCACCTGTCGCATGTACAGGTGCGCCGGCAGTCGCTGCCCGAACAGTGGCCAGCGGCCGAACATGACATGCCGGCGGTAGACCTGATCGTGTTTTCCGAACTTTGCTACTACTTCGATGCGCCCAACATGGCCGAGATGGCGGCACTGGCCGCAGCCAGCCTGTCGCCGGGCGGACACCTGCTGGCCTGCCACTGGAAGAAGGATTTCGACGACCGCCTGCTGGCCACGCGGCCCATGCACCAGCTCATCGATGCGCACGCGCGACTGAAGCGCCAGGCCTGCTACGAGGATGAAGACATCCTCATCGACCTCTGGCGCAGGATCTGACCCGCACTGCACCCACCACTTCCCGGAGAACCTAGCATGATCGGCATCGTCATCCCCGCGCACGACGAAGAAGCCAGCCTGCACGCCTGCCTGCAGGCGGTGCGCAAGGCGGCTGCACATCCTCAGCTGCAGGGTGAGGCGGTGAGTATCGTGGTGGTACTCGACAGTTGCAGCGACGGCTCCGAGCAAATCGCACGCCGCCATCCGGTGACGGTGCTGCCGCTGCAGGTGCGCAATGTCGGCCTGGCGCGGCATCACGGTGCACGCGCACTGATCGCTGCGGGCGCACGCTGGCTAGCCTTTACCGATGCCGATACGCGGGTTGCCCCCGATTGGCTGGCGGCACAACTGGCGCTGAAGGCGGATGCGGTCTGCGGTACGGTCACGCCCGACCACTGGGGCGATCATCCGCCGGAGGTGCAGCAACGCTTCGCGCGCGACTATCACGATGAGGATGGCCATCGCCATATCCACGGTGCCAATCTGGGTGTCTGCGCCCAGGCCTATCTGCGTGCGGGCGGCTTTCCGGCGCTGGCCTGTCATGAGGATGTGGGACTGGTGCAGGCCTTGCAGGCCACCGATGCGCAGATCGCCTGGAGTGCGCGGGTGCGGGTGATCACCAGCACCCGCAAGCAGAGCAAGGCGCGCGGCGGCTTCGGCGATACGCTGCGGCTGTGGGCCGCCGAAGAGTGCGCGGCCATCCTGCCGGCTTAGCGGGGATTGTCACCCGCACGCACCACCTGTTGCGCCTGCTCGATGCTCACGTGATGGTCTTCCACCGTATTGACCAGCCGCTGGCGTTTCGCGCGCGAGCCGAAGTTGTTGGCGTAGATCCACGTGAACTCGGCACCGAGCAGGAAGATCTGCGCGGAGTAATAGATCCACAGCAGCAGCAACGCAAACGAGCCGGCCGCCCCGAAGCCGGAGGTCATGCCGGTGCTGCCCAGATACAGACCAATCAGATACTTGCCGATGATGAAGAGCACGGTGGTGGCCACGGCACCGATCCACACGTCATGCCAAGAGAGCGTCACGCGCGGCATGAACTTGTAGATCATCGAGAAGAGCGTGGAGAACACCACGAAGGACAGCACAAAGTTGAGCATCTGCAGCAGCAGTTGCCATCCTTCGAACCAGCCGCCCCACCAGCGTCCCAGCGCCGCCAGCGCCGCACTGACCACCAGCGAGATGATCAGCAGGAAACCCAGACCGATGATCAGGCCGAAGGACAACAGCCGCGTGCGCGCCAGTTGCCACAGACCACTCTTGCGCTTGGCGACGGGGATGCGCCAGATGCGGTCGAGCGCACTCTGCAATTCGGAAAACACCGCAGTGGCACCAATGACCAGCGTGACTACCGAAATGCCGGCGGCGATCATGCCCTCGCGCGGCTGGCTCACCGACTTCAGCAAACCCTGGATGGCAAACGCGCCTTCGGTACCGACGATGTCGCGGATCTGGTTGACGATCTCGCCCTGCGCGGCATCGTGGCCGAACAGCATGCCGGCCACCGCGATGGCGATCACCAGCATGGGAGCAATCGAGAAGATGGTGTAGTAGGCGATGGCCGCCCCCATGCTGGGAGCGAAGTCATCGATCCACGCATTGACGGCGGCCACCGTCATCTGCCAGGCCTGCTGGGCGCGCGTGCCGCCCTTGATCATCTTGACCTCGGCCGCCGGGTCCAGATAATCCGAGGGCGCCGGTTCCAGCTTGGCCTTGATGATGTCGATCCGCGCGGGGGCATCCGGCGGCAGCGGTGTATCGGTCTTGGCCTTGGCGGCGGCCGCCTTGGCACGGGCCGATCCCTTGCGCCAGGCGGCAATCAGCGGCATGGCCAGCGTCACCAGCCGCAAGGCCCGTTCCAGTCCTTGCGGCAGTGCATCGTGATGAGCCGTCGCGGAATGGCCGGTAGGCGCCTTGCTGTTCTCCTCCTCTGCACGGGAGACCACCATCCGGCGCGCTGTCGGCGACGCAGTCACGCGCTTCTGGCGGCGCTTTCTTCCCAGCCACAGACCTGCGCCGGCGCTCAACAGGGCAGCGGCGACCAGGCCGCCCGGGGAAGGACTGCCCGGCTCCTCCCCGGATTGAGGACGGGCAGCGGCTGGCGGTGTGCGGGCGGGACGAAACGGGTCGGAAGAGCTGCTCATGAAGTCCTCGGCTGGGCATATTGTTGTGGCAGTGTGACCGGTGCGTATGAACGATTGTTCCTGCTTCCGAGCCGCCCGTCCAGCCTTGTAGGAAGCCGCTGTCGGCGCTCCGGTGGCCGACGTGAAAATGAAGCGCGTGGTATAAAGGTGGTCTTCGCAACAAGCTTCACTGGCTTCGCATTGCGTGTGAACCAGAGCGGCGCAAGCCGGTCTGTCTGCATTCTTCCCAGGCCATCGCGCCTGCCCTGCGTGTAGCCCATTGGGCCGAACCGGGCAGCGCCGGCCCTTCCCCAACCTGACGAACGAGGATTGCCCATGTATAAGGACGTACAGCTTTTCATCAACGGCGAATGGACCGCCAGCGCCTCCGGCCGCACCATCGATGTCGTCAATCCGGCTACCGAGGAAGTGATCGGCAAGATCGCCCACGCCGACCGCAGCGACCTGGATCGCGCCCTGGAAGCCGCCAAAAAGGGCTTCGAGACCTGGCGCAACATGTCCGCCTTCGAGCGTTCCAAGATCATGCGCCGTGCCGCTGACCTGCTGCGCGAGCGCGCTGACGATATCGCGCGCCTGATGACCCTGGAACAAGGCAAGCCGCTGGGTGAATCCAAGATGGAAACCCTGGGCGCGGCCGACACCATCGACTGGTTCGCCGAGGAAGCCCGCCGCACCTACGGCCGCCTGGTGCCGGCCCGCGTGCCGGGTGCCTACCAGATGGTGATCAAGGAGCCGGTCGGTCCGGTAGCCGCCTTCACCCCGTGGAACTTCCCGATCAACCAGGTGGTGCGCAAGCTCTCGGCGGCCCTGGCTGCAGGCTGCTCCGTCATCGTCAAGGCGCCGGAAGAAACCCCGGCCTCCCCGGCCGAACTGATCCGCGCCTACGCCGATGCAGGCGTGCCGGCCGGTGTCATCAACCTGGTCTATGGCGTGCCGGCCGAGATCTCGGAATACCTGATCCCGCATCCGGTGATCAAGAAGATTTCCTTCACCGGTTCCACTCCGGTGGGCAAGCAGCTGGCAGCCCTGGCCGGCCAGCACATGAAGCGCGCCACCATGGAACTGGGCGGCCACGCACCGGCCATGGTGTTCGATGACGTGGACGTGGAACTGGCCGCCAAGACCCTGGCCACCTCCAAGTTCCGCAATGCCGGCCAGGTGTGCGTCTCGCCGACCCGCTTCCTGGTGCAGAAGGGTGTCTTCAACGCCTTCGTCGACAAGTTCGTCACCTATGCCGAACAGCTGAAGGTAGGCAATGGCCTGGAAGCTGGCGTGGGCATGGGCCCGGTCGCCAACAAGCGCCGCATCCCGGCGCTGGAAGCGCTGATCGATGATGCCGTCTCGCAAGGCGCGCAATTGCGCACCGGTGGCAAGCGCATCGGCGACAAGGGTTATTTCTTCCAGCCGACCGTGCTGACCAATGTCCCGCTGGACGCCCGCGTGATGAACGAGGAGCCCTTCGGTCCGCTGGCCATCATCAATTCCTTCGAGACCCTGGATGAAGTGATCACCGAAGCCAACCGCCTGCCCTTCGGTCTGGCCGCCTACGCCTTCGCCAAGTCGGCCAAGACCAAGCACGCCCTGGCCGCGCGCGTGGAAAGCGGCATGCTGACCATCAACCACCTGGGCCTGGCCCTGCCGGAACTGCCCTTCGGCGGCATCAAGGACAGCGGCTACGGTTCCGAAGGCGGTACCGAGGCCATCGAGGCCTACATCAACACCAAGCTGGTGACGCAGCTGGATGTCTGATGCCGGGCAGGTCGCCTGACCTGCCGCAATGATCGCCCTGCGTGATGAAAAAAATCGGCGGACCTGCAAGGGTCCGCCGATTTTCTTTTGGGCTGTGCTTCTTATTCTTCGCCACCGCCCCCCGAGGGTGGCACCAGGATATCGCGGCTGCCGTTGCGCGACATGGCCGAGAGCACGCCCGCCGTTTCCATCTGCTCCACCAGCCGCGCAGCGCGGTTGTAGCCGATGCGCAATTGCCGCTGCACCGAGGAGATGGAGGCGCGGCGGGTCTTGAGCACGAAGGCCACCGCTTCGTCGTAGAGCGGGTCGGCTTCGGCATCGCCGCCCTCGCCGCCGGCGAACATGTCGGCCTGGGCCGTGTCTTCCGAAATCGGCGGAGCCAGGATTTCCTCGATGTAGCGCGGTTCACCGAAGGACTTCAGGTATTCCACCACGCGGTGCACTTCTTCATCGGAGACAAAGGCGCCATGCACCCGCTGCGGATAGCCCGAGCCCGGCGGCAGGAACAGCATGTCGCCATGGCCCAGCAGCGATTCGGCCCCCATCTGGTCCAGCACGGTGCGCGAGTCGATCTTGGAAGAGACCTGGAAGGCCACGCGGGTCGGGATGTTGGCCTTGATGAGGCCGGTGATGACGTCCACCGACGGCCGCTGCGTGGCCAGGATCAGGTGGATGCCGGCTGCGCGTGCCTTCTGGGCCAGGCGCGCAATCAACTCTTCCACCTTCTTGCCGACCACCATCATGAGGTCGGCCAGTTCGTCGATGACGATCACGATGGTGGGCAGCTTTTCCAGCGGCTCGGGCGCGTCGGGCGTGAGGCTGAAGGGATTGGGAATCTTCTCGCCACGGGCGGCGGCATCATCGAGCTTCTGGTTGTAGCCGGCCAGATTGCGTACGCCCAGCTTGGACATCTTCTTGTAGCGGCGCTCCATCTCTTCCACCGCCCAGTTCAGGGCATGCGCGGCCTCGCGCATGTCGGTCACCACCGGGGCCAGCAGGTGCGGAATGCCTTCATAGATCGACAGCTCCAGCATCTTGGGGTCGATCATGATGAGGCGCACTTCCTCGGGCGTAGCCTTGTAGAGCAGCGAGAGGATCATCGCATTGATGGCCACCGACTTGCCCGACCCGGTGGTACCGGCCACCAGCATGTGCGGCGCGCGCGCCAGGTCGGTCACCACGGGCGTGCCGGTGATGTCCTTGCCCATGGCAATGGTCAGGTGCGAAGCGGATTTGCGATAAGCCTGCGAATGCACGATCTCGGAGAGCTTGATCATCTGCCGGCGCGCATTGGGCAGCTCCAGGCCCATGCAGGTCTTGCCGGGAATGGTCTCGACCACGCGAATGGAGGTCAGGCCCAGGGCACGTGAAAGATCCTTCACCAGGTTCACCACCTGAGCGCCACGCACGCCTTGTGCCGGCTCCACTTCGAAACGGGTAATCACCGGACCGGCCTCGGCCCCCAACACCGTGACCGGCACCTTGAATTCGCGCAGGCGCTGTTCGATCAGGCGACCGGTTTCCTGCAGTTGCTCGGGGTCGACCTCGATGCGCGATTCGGGGACTTCATCGAGCAGGTCCAATGACGGCAAGGGGATGTCCACGCGCGGCTCATCGACGTAGCCCTCGGGCGCCATGGCCACCGGCTGCACGTAGGCTGGCGCCGCTTCGGGCATGCGCACGCTGAAGGCCGCAGCGGGCTGGGCCGGCGGCGCTTCGGGCGCGGGGTCGGGCAGCATGTCGAACCAGGGGGCATTGAAGGTGCCGAGGTCGATCGGTTCCGGTTGCGGCTCGGGCAGCGGCGGTGCAGGCTCGGGGGCCGCCATCGGTGCCATGAAGGGTGGCACGGCGGGGGTAACCGCCGCGGGCGGCACGGGCACGGGCGCGGGCAGCGGTCCCAAGGATTCCGGCAAGGGCTGTCCCTGCGGACTCAGCGGCACGATGGGCTGCATCTGTGGTGGCAACGGCGCAGCGGGCGGCGTTTCCTGCTCGCCGCTGGCCTGCTGCAGGGAACGCATCAGGCGCGTGGGCACGACATCGGCACGCTCGACCGGTTTACCGGGCACACTGCCCGGCTCAGGAGCACGGCCCACGCTGCTGATGCGGATGCTGCGGGTAGGCTGGGCCGGTGCCGGATTGCCGCGTGCAATCGACGGCGGAATCGGACGGATCGGCGGCGACGGCGTGGCCGCGCGAGACAGGCTGGCATCGGCCGCCGCGCTGGCCGCCGAGATGGCACGGCTGGCAGCGGCACGGGCCAGCATGGCTTCGGTCGGACGCAGGCTTTCGAAGGCGGCCCATTCGGATTCCGGACGCGGTTTGGCCGCCGGGTCCGTCTGGCGCGGATTGATGGAAGGCCACTTGCCGCCCTGCGCGCTGCCGGCAGGCGTTGGCTGGCTGTTGCGGCTGCCGCCGGTGAGGGCCGACAGTGGCACTTTCCAGTCGTCACGCGGTGCGTTCCCGGCCGGACGCTCCGGTGCCGGGGCCGGCGTCAGGCGGGCCGGACGGGGGCGCGGGGCGAAGGGCGAGGCCGGCGGCATGCGCTTGGCCGATGCGGAACCGGGAGCAGGCGTGCGCGGCATCGGGGCACGGCGTTCGGTACTGGCGGGGAAACTGCTGCGGGCGGGTCCGGCGCTGCCGTGCAGGCTGCTCATGCGCAATCGTTCACTTTCGGCGCTGCCACGGCGCGGCGGCCCCAGGTCCAGCTCGGGGTGCTCATCACGGCCAGCCGGTGCGCCTCGGCCAAACATGGCACCCAGCAGCCATTTCAGGCCCAGCGCCAGCAAACCCAGCATCAGGACTGCGGCAATGCCACGGCTGATCTTGCCGCCCAGCGCATCCATCAGGGCCGCGCCGAACAGCGCTCCGCCCGGGCCATCATCGCCCGCAATCAGTTGTGAACGCACCAGCGACTCGACCGCGCTGCTGGCGGCCAGCAGCAGCAGGCTGCCGCACCACAGGCGAATGGCACCGCGCCCGCCGAAGACGGACTTGCGGCCGAGCGCGCGCGCTACCGTGCGAAGCAGCAGCGGCAGCAGCCAGAGGACCGACCAGCCAAACCATTTGACGAAAATCATGCTACTCCCAAACTTCACCGGCCTGGCAGTGCGCCAGCCGGCCTCGTGAATCCATGCAGTGCAAGCTGATGCTGCATCGCAGGCTGCGAGTGTAAACCAAACCGGTGCCCTGCCGCCGCCCATCGGCTGGCCTTTTGGTGCAGAGCACGCCCGGCCTCAACGGCCGTGACAATGGCAATCCACCACGTGATCGTTGATCACGCCCACGCCTTGCAGATAGGCGTAGATGATGGTGGAACCGACAAACTTGAAGCCGCGCTTGGCCAGCTCCTTGGAAATGGCGTCCGACAGCGGCGTCTTGGCCGGGCAATCGGCCAGCGAAGCCCAACGGTTGACGATGGGCTGGCCATCGACCTTGCCCCACAGATAAGCATCGAGCCCGCCTACTTCCTCGCGCAGTTGCAGGTAAGCACGCGCGTTGCCGATGGTGGCGGCCACTTTCAGACGGTTGCGCACGATGCCCGGATTCTTCAGCAATTGCGCCACCTTGCGCTCGTCATAACGGGCGATCTTCTCGGCATCCCAGTCGTCGAAGGCCTCGCGGTAGCTGTCGCGCTTGTTGAGCACGGTTTCCCAGGACAGTCCGGCCTGGGCACCTTCGAGGTTGAGCATCTCGAACAGACGTGTTTCATCGTGGCAGGGCACGCCCCATTCATGGTCGTGATACTGCACATAGCGGGGATTGGCCAGGTTGACCCAGCCGCAGCGGACAAGTGTTTGCGTCATGATGATGTTGTTTTCGTTCATTTCGCCGGATTCACACCGGCCACAGGGGCGGTTCATCCATCAGCGCGATCTGTTCGCGCAATTCCAGGATGCGGTCCTGCCAGTAACGTTGGGTATTGAACCAGGGGAAGGCCACCGGGAAAGCCGGGTCATCCCAGCGCCGCGCCAGCCAAGCGGAATAATGGATCAGGCGCAGCGTGCGCAGGGCTTCAATGAGATACAGCTCGCGTGGCTCGAATTCGCAGAAACTTTCATATCCTGCCAACAGGTCGGCCAGCTGGCCGACCATCTCGCGCCGTTCGCCCGAGAGCAGCATCCACAGGTCCTGCACGGCCGGACCGCTGCGGCTGTCGTCGAAATCGACGAAGTGCGGGCCGGCATCGGTCCACAGGACGTTGCCAACATGGCAATCACCATGCAGGCGCAGGGTGCGGATCTCCCCTGCCCGCTCGTAGCAGCGCCGCACGCCATCGAGCGCCTGCTCGACCGTGGTGCGCCAGGCCGTGGCCACATCCATGGGAATGAAATCATGCGCCAGCAGCCAGTCACGCGGTTCTTCACCGAAGCTGGCGATGTCCAGCGCCGGGCGGGACTGGAACGGGCTGCGCAGGCCGACCGCATGAATGCGGCCGATGAAGCGGCCCAGACGCTCCAGGGTATCGGCATCGTCCAGCTCGGGTGCACGGCCACCGTGGCGGCGGAATACGGCAAAACGGAACCCGGCGTGGCGATGCAGGGTGGCACCATTGTCGAGACGCATGGCCGGCACCACCGGCACTTCTTCGTCGGCCAATTCCTGCGAAAAAGCGTGTTCTTCGAGGATCTGCTCATCACTCCAGCGCAAGGGACGATAAAACTTGGCCACCAGCGGCGGGCCGTCTTCCATGCCGACCTGGTAGACGCGGTTTTCATAGCTGTTCAGGGCCAGCAGGCGGCCATCTCCATACAGACCGAGCCCGTCGAGGGCATCGAGTACCGTATCGGGCGAGAGCGTGGCGAAGGAAGTGGCGTCGGGGAGGTCAGCAGATTGGGCGGGGGAATTCATCCGTCTATTGTACTGTCCACCAGCCTGCCCGCCCCAACCGATTGCAGCATTCCGGGCAGCAACCGACCGGCAACACTCGCGCCCCCGGGCCAATGCCTTTACACTCCTGCCTTTAGCATCAGTCATTGGAACCATCATGCATCTCGACCAGCCCCTTTCCGACGCCGAATTCGACGAACTCGACGATTTTCTCCTCTCCGATCGCTGCGCCGACGATGTGATGACCATGGACACCCTGCACGGCTACCTGACGGCCCTGGCCATCGGTCCGCAGGAAGTGCTGATGGCCGAATGGCTGCCGCGCGTCTGGGGCAGCCGTCCGGAAGACACGCCCAAGTTCAAGAACGGCAAGGAAGCCGAGCGCATCACCAGCCTGATCGCGCGCACCATGAACGAAATCGCCATCACCTTCGAAGTCGCCCCCAAGGAATATGAACCTCTGTTCTGCGAGCGCGAGCACGAAGGCAAGCCGCTGCTGGATGCGGAAGCCTGGGCCTGGGGTTTCTGGGAAGGCATCCAGTTGCGCGCGGCGCAGTGGGACGAAATTTTCCACTCCAACCTGGCCCCGCTGATGCGCCCCATCTACCTGCTGGGCTCGGAAGAGCTGGAAGAGGAAGAAACCAAGCTCATCGACGACCCGCTCAAGACCCACAAGCTGGCCATCGAGATCGAGTCGGCCATTCCGCACATCCACCGCTACTGGGCGCCCAAGCGCAAGTCGGCGGTCGAGCAGGTGCAGCGCGATGCGCCCAAGACCGGCCGCAACGATGCCTGCCCCTGCGGCAGTGGCAAGAAATACAAGAAGTGCTGCGGCGCAGATTCCGAAGAATGATTCACCCGGCACCATGAAAAAGGCGCGCCGGATGCCGGGCGCGCCTTTTTGTTTCATACAGGATGGCGTTGCTGCCAACCACCCTGCCTGGGCCGGATGCTACGGCCTCACTCCTTGATGAAGTGCTCGCGGTAGTACTTCAGTTCTTCGATCGATTCCAGGATGTCGGCCAGGGCCGTGTGCATCTGGCGCTTCTTGAAACCGGTGGCGATTTCAGGCTTCCAGCGCTTGCAGAGTTCCTTCAGGGTCGACACATCGAGGTTGCGATAGTGGAAGAATTCTTCCAGCTTGGGCATGCCGCGCACCATGAAGCGGCGGTCCTGGCAGATCGAATTGCCGCACATGGGCGACTTGCCGGCCGGGACGTATTGCTTCAGGAAGGCGATGATCTGCTGTTCGGCGTCGGCTTCGGTGACGGTGGACGCCTTGACGCGGTCGATCAGGCCGGAACGGCCGTGGGTGCCCTTGTTCCAGGCGTCCATGCCGTCCAGCAGCTCGTCGGACTGGTGGATGGCCAGCACCGGGCCTTCGCCCAGCACGTTCAGTTCTGCATCGGTAACCACCACGGCCACTTCGATGATGCGATCCTTGTCCGGATCCAGGCCGGTCATTTCCATATCGACCCAGACCAGGTTCATTTCATTGGGCCGGACAGGCGCGGCGGGGGCTTGTGACATAATTCTTCCTTATTGACGGGATGGGGCCTGGCCCCATCTACTGCAGGGTTCATTGCTGGGTTCGCTCGCCCGGATCGCACCGGACGGCATGGCCGACAGGCCTGCCACCGCTGCCGGCTGGGGCAGGACGCGGGCCTGGGCCTCGAACTTCCGCCATTTTCGCACAGGGAAAGCATGTCTTCACTTTCGTTTTCAGTTTTGTTCGTCGTATTCCTGGCCATCAGCCTGGGCGTGCGTTTCTGGCTGGCTTCGCGCCATATTCGCCATGTGATCGCCCACCGCGCGGCGGTGCCGCCCGAGTTCGCGGAGAAGATCCCGCTGTCGGCCCACCAGAAGGCGGCCGACTACACGGTGGCGCGTACCAAGTTCGGCCTGGTGACGCTGATCGTCAATGCTGCAGTGCTGATCGGCTTCACCCTGCTGGGCGGGCTGCAATGGCTCTCCAGCCTGCTGCTGGGCTGGACCGGCGAGCCGGGCATGGTGTACCAGATCGCGCTGGTGGCGGGATTTGGCCTCATTTCCGGTGCGGTGGACCTGCCCTTCGATTACTACCGCCAGTTCAGGCTGGAAGCCGGTTTCGGCTTCAACAAGATGACGCGCGGCCTGTTCTTCAGCGACATGATCAAGCAAACCCTGCTGGGTGCCGTGATCGGCCTGCCGCTGCTGTGGGTGGTGCTGGTGCTGATGGAAAAGGCCGGCGCGCTCTGGTGGTTCTATACTTGGATCGTGCTGTGCGCCTTCCAGCTGCTCATGCTGGTGATCTATCCCAGCTTCATCGCGCCGCTCTTCAACAAATTCACCGCGCTGGAAGATGACAGCCTGCGCAGCCGCATCGAAGGCTTGATGCAGCGCGTCGGATTCGCCTCCAAGGGCCTGTTCGTGATGGACGGTTCCAAGCGCAGCGCGCATGGCAATGCCTACTTCTCGGGCTTCGGCTCGGGCAAGCGCATCGTCTTCTTCGACACCCTGCTGGCGCGCCTGGCCCCGCATGAGATCGAAGCCGTGCTGGCCCACGAACTGGGCCACTTCAAGCTCAAGCACATCGTCAAGCGTGTGGTCGTCATGTTCGGCCTGTCGCTGGCCTTCCTGGCGCTGCTGGGCTATCTGAAGGGCCAAGCATGGTTCTACACCGGCCTGGGCGTGGAGCCTCTGCTGCTGGGCAGCAACGATGCCATGGCCCTGATCCTGTTCATGCTCGTGCTGCCGATCTTCACTTTCCTGTTCTCGCCGCTGTCTTCGCTCTCCTCGCGCAAGCACGAGTTCGAGGCCGATGCCTTCGCCGCACAGCACACCGATGCCCAGGATCTGGTATCGGCACTGGTCAAGCTGTACGAGGACAATGCCTCGACCCTCACCCCCGATCCGCTGCACTCGGCCTTCTACGATTCGCATCCGCCGGCGTCGCTGCGCATCCAGCACCTGCACGCTGCCATCGCCGCCCATCGCGCAACGTCGGGAACAGCCGCCGCCGCGGGCAGCCACTGAATTTTTTGATCATCTAAAAGGCGTGCTGGATGAATGAAACAGCCCGCCGCAGGAGAACCCCATGAGCATCACCGCAAGCACCCTCGCCGCCTCCCGCAGCGTCCAGCCCATCGCTGCGCTGGACGACGCCGCCATCGCCGCCCACCTGGCCGCCCTGCCCGACTGGAAGATCGACGGCGGCAAGCTGGCGCGAACTTTCGCCTTCGGCAACTATTACGAGACCCTGGCCTTCGTCAACGCGATCGCGTGGATCATCCACGCCGAAGACCATCACCCGGAACTGACCGTCACCTACAACCGCTGCAACGTGAAGTTCGACACCCACAGCGTCAACGAAGGCCGTGGTGGTTTGTCGGCCAATGACTTCATCTGCGCGGCCAAGGTCGACGCCATTTTCGCCCAGCGCGCCCCGGCCTGATGGGAGTCCGCAAGCAAGGCGCACGCAGCGCCAGGGCAGGATCAGCGACGAACAAGGCTGAGCTGGAACAGGGGCTGGTCATTGCCGCCCACGGCCGTCACTATCTGGTGCAGGCCGCTGAACAGAAACTGAATTGCGTCACCCGTGGCAAGAAGAGCGATGTGGCGGTCGGCGACCACATCCGCCTGGCCCGCACCTCGGCCGACCAGGGCGTGGTGGAAAGCATCGACGAACGCCGCACCCTGCTCTATCGCTCGGACCAGTACAGGTCCAAGCTGCTGGCGGCCAATGTGGATCAACTCTTCATCGTGGTGGCGACCGAACCGAGCTTTTCGGATGACCTGGTCTCGCGCTCGCTGGTGGCGGCCGAGTCGGCCGGTGTCTCCGCGCACCTGATCCTGAACAAGACCGACATCACCGAAGCCCTGCCCAAGACGCGTGAACGCCTGCAGGTGTATGCGCGCCTGGGTTATCCGGTGCACGAGGTCTCGGCCAAGGCCCAGCCGGAAGAGACGCGCGCGGCCTTCATGCCGCTGTTGGCCGGCAAGAGCACCATCCTGATCGGCCAGTCGGGCATGGGCAAGTCCTCCATCATCAATCTGATCGTCCCGGACGCCGATATCGCCACCCGCGAAATCTCGGCCGCCCTCGATACCGGCAAGCACACTACGACCTTCACCCGGCTGTACCAGATGGAGCAGGAGGCCAGCATCATCGATTCGCCGGGCTTCCAGGAGTTCGGCCTGTATCAGCTCTCCGAAGGCATGCTGGAACGCGCCTTCCGCGACTTCACCCCCTATCTGGGCAAGTGCCGCTTCTACAACTGCCACCATCTCAACGAGCCGGGCTGTGCGGTGCTGGAGGCAGTGCAGGCCGGCGAGATTGCGGGGATGCGCCACCAGCTGTATGCGCAGCTGGTGCATGAATCTTCACAGACCTTGTACTGACTTGTCCCTCTTCAGAACTTGTAGGCAGCCGTCAACACCACCGCACGCGGCGCCCCCGGCACGATCTGGGTGGCCCCGGTGGCGCTGACGTAATAGCGCCGGTTGGCCAGATTGGTGGCCGCCAGCGTGTATTCGGTGCGCTCCATCCGGTAGCCCAGCAGAGCATCCCAGCGCACGTAGCCGGGCAACTCCAGCAGGTTCTCGCGATCGGCAAAGCGCGCGCCCTCCACCACCACGCCCGCCTCGCCAAACCATCCCAGGGGCGGCGCATAGGACACGAACAAGCTGCCATTGCGCGCCGAGACCCCGGACGCTCGCTTGCCCGCATACTGCGCCTCAGCCCGCACCACCCTTGAATTCTGCTGGGTCCAGCCGCCGCGCACGAACCAGTGGCGCGCCACTTCCCCCGCCACGCTCAATTCGATGCCGCGATTGCGCTCCAGTCCGCTCTGGGTGAACACGCCCGGCTGCACCGGGTCGGCCACGGTGCGGTTGTAGAGTTCCAGTTCGAACCAGGCCAGCGTCGTGCTGATCCTGCGCCCGAACCAGTCGCTCTTGACCCCGGCTTCCAGCTGGCGGCTGAATTGGGGTCCCAGGTCATTGCCATTGCCCTTCGCCCCCGGTGACAAGCCGATCACGTCGCCGCCCACCGGCGCATAGCTCTTGCTCCACGATCCATAGAAGTGATGCGCCGGCAGGGCTTCCCATACCGCGCCCACACGCGGGCTCACGGCGTTGCTGGAACGCTCGATGCGAATGTCGCGCAGGCGGCTGCGGGAATCGACCTCGAAGTGATCCCAGCGCACCCCGGCCAGGACTTTCCATTGCGCCCCGATGGCGATCTGGTCTTGTGCATACAAGCCCACGGAATCGACCCGGTGGTAGTTCATCTGCCAGGGCTGCGGCTGGGGCGTGGCGTTGCGCACCTCGGGATCGGTCAGCGAGACGGGCAGCGCAGTGGCCATCCACAAGCGCGGCTCGCGCTTCTGCCAGCCGTATTCGGCACCGGCCAGCAGCTCGTGCTGCAAGAGGCCGCTCTTGAGCGTGCCGAGCAATTCGAGGTTGGCTTGCACATTGCGCTGCTGCAGGTTCTGTTGAAAGCGACTGCGCTGCACGCTGCCCAGGTTGCGGCCGGCGCTGACGTAGCCTTGGGTAACGAAGGTATTGTCGAAGTCGCTGTTGAGATCAAACACGCTCACCATCTGCCGCACGCTCCAGTCCGGCGCAATGGACCTTGTGAGGGTGGAACGCAGGCTGAGACTGGTATCGCGGATGAAGTCGCGCCCGGCCGCACCGAAGAAGGCGCGGTCCGACGCCACCGGCAAGGCAAGGGCTGCAACCGTATCGTTGCCCGTCAACGCCGTGACCCGGCCCGGTACGCCGCGATCCGGAACCCGTTCGAATTCATCGTAGTCCGCCTGCAGCAGCCAGCTGTCGCGGCCGGACTCCCACTTCAGGGCCGGGGCGAAGTACTGGCGCGTGCCGCGGACGTCGTGGCGGAAGTGGGCTTCGTGTTCACGCCCGGCGTTGATGCGCAGCCCCCATTGCTCGCCCAGCGGACGATTCCAGTCCACCGCCCCGCCCTGCTGGCCACGGCTGCCCCAGATGGCGGTGGCCTGACCGAAGGCTTCACGTTCCGGCTGCTTGCTGATGCGATTGATCACGCCGCCGCCGCTGCCGCGTCCGTAGAGCACGGCGGCCGGGCCCTTGAGGATCTCGATGCGATCAATGTTGCCCAGGCTGCGCACGTATTGCGCATCATCGCGCATGCCGTCGAGCAGGGTATCGCCGGCATTGGAAAAACCGCGCAACCGGAACGCATCGAAACGCGTATCGGAGACATTGGAGACGCCTGGCACCCCGGCCAACGCCGCCGCCAGCCCGCGCCCGCCATAAGCCCTGACCTGCGCGGCATCGACCGCCTGCACCGTCAGCGGCACCTCGCGCACATCAGTGGCGGTGCGGGTGGCGCTGCCCAAGGGGCCGGGACGGGGATCATGCAGATTGCGCTGGCTGCGGACCTCGACGGCAGGCAAGCGCGCAGCATCGCTCTCCTCGCGCTCGGCCGTGGCCTCGGCGGCAGCAGCGGAAACAGGAAACGCGAACAAGGCCGCCACCAACGCCGCCGGCAAGGCGCGCAGCTTGGGCGGCGAGGAACGTGATGAAGAAAAAGACCGGTGCAAACCCCGTAAGGGGTGCGGACAAGAAGAATCGTGCGACATGGCAGCTGTTCCTTTCAGGCAAGGGAAAGCTGCGGATTCTAGCCATCTGAATAGCAATAATTCTCATTTGCGGCGTGAGATCAGGCTCTTTGTCGCACTTAGTGAGCATTCCTCGAAAAAGCTGGATACGGATTTCGAAAAATTTCTTCACGTGCATCGAAGGAATTCGAAGCGCATCCCCGATGCCGTGCGCGGGACTTCATCTTTGACCCGAATTCGCGAAACCCCGGGGGTTTCTTTGCAGCAAGTACTGCGGGTATCTTTTTAAGCCGAATCCCTTATAATCTAAGGAGTTAACGACTATCGGCGGCAGGCGCCACACTGGCCGCCGTTTTTATTTATGGCAATCAAACACTACCTTCAGTTTTCCGACTTTACGCTTGATGAATACGAGTACGTGATCGAACGTTCCCGTGTGATCAAACGTAAGTTCAAGAATTACGAGCCCCATCACACGCTGGCCGATCGTACCCTGGTGATGGTGTTCGAAAAGAACTCGACCCGCACCCGCCTCTCCTTCGAAGCCGGCATGCACCAGATGGGCGGCGCAGCGATCTACCTCAACACCCGCGACAGCCAGCTTGGCCGTGGCGAACCGGTGGAAGATGCGGCCCAGGTGATGTCGCGCATGTGCGACGTCATCATGATCCGCACCTACGGCCAGGAAATCATTGAACGCTTTGCCAGGCATTCGCGCGTGCCGGTGATCAACGGCCTGACCAACGAGCAGCATCCCTGCCAGGTGCTGGCCGATGTGTTCACCTACATCGAGCATCGCGGCAGCATCCAGGGCAAGATCGTGGCCTGGGTCGGCGACGCCAACAACATGCTCTATTCGTGGCTGCAGGCTGCCGAGGTGTTTGGCTTCCACGTCAACGTCTCCACCCCCAAGGGCTATGACATCGATCCGGCCCAGGTTTCGCCCGGCAACCAGAATTACACCTTCTTCGCCGATCCGGCCGATGCTTGCCAGGATGCCGACCTGGTCACCACCGACGTGTGGACCAGCATGGGCTTCGAAGCCGAGAACAATGCCCGCCTGAAGGCCTTCGATGGCTGGATCGTGGACCAGGCCAAGATGTCGCGCGCCAAGAAGGATGCGCTCTTCATGCACTGCCTGCCCGCGCACCGTGGCGAGGAAGTGGCCGCCGAAGTGATCGACGGCCCGCAATCGGTGGTCTGGGACGAGGCGGAAAACCGCCTGCACGTGCAGAAGGCCCTGCTCGAATACCTGGTGCACGGCCGCTTCGATTAAGCCGCCTGCTGCCCATTCCCCAGCACAAGAATCACGCTCAACACTTCACTTCATCGCAACGTCAAGATCATGTCCAACATCCTGCAATCCGTCCCGGTCAATCAAAAAGTCGGCATCGCCTTCTCCGGCGGCCTCGATACCAGCGCCGCGCTGACCTGGATGCGCCAGAAGGGCGCCGTCCCCTACGCCTACACCGCCAACCTGGGCCAGCCGGATGAGCCGGACTATGACGCCATCCCCAAGAAGGCCATGCAATACGGTGCCGAACTGGCGCGCCTGATCGACTGCCGCGAACAGCTGGCCAACGAAGGCATCGCTGCCCTGCAAAGCGGCGCGTTCCACATCTCCACCGCCGGCATCACCTATTTCAACACCACCCCGCTGGGCCGCGCCGTGACCGGCACCATGCTGGTGTCGGCCATGCGTGAAGACAACGTCGACATCTGGGGCGACGGCAGCACCTACAAGGGCAACGACATCGAGCGTTTCTATCGCTATGGCCTGCTGGTGAACCCCAACCTGAAGATCTACAAGCCCTGGCTGGACAGCACCTTCATCGACGAACTGGGCGGCCGCAAGGAAATGTCCGAGTTCATGATCAAGTCCGGCTTCGACTACAAGATGTCGGTGGAAAAGGCCTACTCGACCGACTCCAACATGCTGGGCGCGACCCACGAAGCCAAGGACCTGGAATTCCTCAACAGCGGCATCAAGATCGTGCAGCCCATCATGGGCGTGGCGTTCTGGCGCGATGACGTGGAAGTGAAGGCCGAGACCGTTACCGTGCGCTTCGAAGAAGGCCGTCCGGTGGCGCTCAACGGCAAGACCTTCGCCAGCATGACCGAGCTGATCCTGGAAGCCAACCGCATCGGTGGCCGCCATGGCCTGGGCATGAGCGACCAGATCGAGAACCGCATCATCGAAGCCAAGAGCCGCGGCATCTACGAAGCCCCGGGCCTGGCCCTGCTGTTCATCGCCTACGAGCGCCTGGTCACCGGCATCCACAACGAAGACACCATCGAACAGTACCGCGACAACGGCCGCAAGCTGGGCCGCCTGCTGTATCAGGGCCGCTGGTTCGATTCGCAGGCCATCATGCTGCGCGAAACCGCCCAGCGCTGGGTGGCACGCGCCATCACCGGCGAAGTGACGGTGGAACTGCGTCGCGGCAATGACTACTCGATCCTCAACACCGAGTCGCCCAACCTGACCTACCACCCGGAACGCCTGACCATGGAAAAGGGCGAAGGCAGCTTCTCCGCCATCGACCGCATCGGCCAACTGACCATGCGCAACCTGGACATCGCCGACACCCGCCAGAAGCTGTCGATCTACCAGAACACCGGCCTGCTGGATTCCAGCACTGCCGTGTCGCTGCCGCTGCTGGGCAAGAACGAAAAGTAATTCCTGCTGGATTCACCTTTACCGTTTAATGGAAGCGATTCGATGAGCACTCAATTCGACAACGTCACCGTCCTGAAAAAGGGCAATGTCTACTTCGACGGCAAGTGTGTCTCGCACACCGTGCTGCTGGCCGATGGGACCAAGAAGACCCTGGGCGTGATCCTGCCCTCGACGCTGAACTTCAGCACCGGCGCACCGGAAATCATGGAAATCAACGGCGGCAGCTGCCGCGTGCGCCTGAAGGGTGAAGAAGCCTGGAACACCTACGCCGCAGGCACCACCTTCAGCGTGCCCGGCAACTCCAGCTTCGACATCGAAGTGACCGAAACCCTGGATTACGTCTGCCACTTCGGCTGATCTTCTCGGCGTCTGAATAAAAAGCCGTCCGGTAGCGATACCGGACGGCTTTTTTACGTCTTAACACAGGAGTGCGCTCAGATGAAGACCGGTTCCGGCTCCAGCTGGACGCCGAACTTTTCCTTCACATCATCCTGGATCGCCTTGGCCAGCCTGGCGACTTCCGCCCCGGTGGCACCGCCCCGGTTGACCAGCACCAGGGCCTGTTGTTCATACACGCCCGCACGCCCCATGGTCTTGCCCTTCCAGCCGCAGCGGTCGATCAGCCAGCCGGCGGCCAGCTTGTAGTGATCGTCATCGACGCGATAGCTGATCAGGTTGCTGTATTGCGCCAGCAGGGTATCGCGCAGGCGGGCCGGCACGATGGGGTTCTTGAAGAAGCTGCCAGCGTTGCCGATCCGGGCGGGATCGGGCAATTTGCGGGTGCGGATGGCGATGACGGCCTCGGCGATGTCGCGCGGACCGGGTTCGGTGATGCCGCGCTCCTGCAGGGCCTGGGCCACGTCGGCGTAGTTGGCGTTGGCTTTCCAGCGCTTAGGGAGGGCGAATGTCACCTCCAGCACCACGGCGCGATCGCGCAGCGCATGCTTGAAGACGCTGTCGCGGTAGCCGAAGCGGCAGGCCTGGAGGTCCAGCGTCAGCAGCTCGCCGCTGATCAGGTCGAAGGCTAGCAGGCTGTGGAAGCGGTCCTTGATCTCGATGCCGTAGGCACCGATGTTCTGGATGGGCGCGGCACCGACGCTGCCGGGGATGAGTGAAAGATTCTCCAGCCCGCCCAGGTCCTGTTGCAGCGTCCACTGGACGAAAGCGTGCCAGTTCTCCCCGGCGGCGGCGCGCACGTAGATGAAGTTGTCGTCCTCGCCGGCGATGTCTATGCCCTGGTTCTGCATATGCAGCACCAATCCGCTGAAGTCTTGCGTCAGGAGCAGGTTGCTGCCGCCGCCCAGGACCAGCCGGGGCAAGGCCATGAGGCCGGCGTCCTGGCGCAGGGTGCGCAGTTGCTCGATGCCCTCTACAGGCAGGTAGGCATGGGCACTGGCCTCGATGCCGAAGGTATTGAGGGCGCGCAGGGAAACGTCGTGGCGGACGGGAAGTGAAGAAGTGCTCATAGGGGTGGGATTATATCGCCCGCGCGGGAGCAAATCCGCTGTCAGTGGCCGGGCGATGGCGGCGGGCGCCTCACTCCGTTAAAATCACGGCTCAGACGCCGGCCTTCGCCGGCTGCAAGAACATAAGGAACAAGCCATGCCCTCATTCGATACCGTCTGCGAAGCCAACCTGGTGGAAGTCAAGAACGCCGTGGACCAGGCCAACAAGGAAATCTCCACCCGTTTCGACTTCAAGGGCACTGATGCCCGCGTCGAACAGAAGGAACGTGAACTGACCGCCTTTGCCGACTCGGACTTCCAGCTCAGCCAGGTGCGCGACGTGCTGACCAACAAGATGACCAAGCGCAACGTCGACGTGCGTTTCCTGGACGAAGGCAAGATCGAGAAGATCGGCGGCGACAAGGTCAAGCAGGTCATCAAGGTGAAGAACGGCATCGAAAGCGACGATGCCAAGAAGATCGTGCGCGTCATCAAGGACAGCAAGATGAAGGTGCAAGCCAGCATCCAGGGCGACGCCGTGCGCATCACCGGCGCCAAGCGCGACGACCTGCAGGCGGCCATGGCGCTGCTGCGCAAGGAGATCAAGGAGATTCCGCTGGAGTTCAACAACTTCCGCGACTGATCTGGGCAATTGCCTTTGCAGTACCGACAACGCCGGCTTTTGCCGGCGTTTGTTTTTGGCGCCAGCTCGATGGTATTCGAGTAAACGCAGCTGGTTGCTTGAGGGCAAGCGGGTTTCCGCGCTGCCAAATCTACACTCCTTCCACCCAAAAATATCGGCGTCTCTTGAAGTGAGCGCTGATGGGCTGTTTGGGCAAGCGGCCAACTGACGGAAGGAGCAAAGATGGAACACAAGGAATTTGACGGACAACGCCTGGCGAACGATTTTCTTGCCGGCATCGACAAACGACCCATCAAGGGCAGCCACGCGCTGGCGACGCTGGGTTCGGCCACGCGGCTTGGCGGGGAAGTCGCTACGGCAAGCAGCAGCATGCACATCAAGGGACACCGCATCGCCTGCGTCGGTGACATCGTGCGATATCAGGACGGGACGGAGAGCAGGATCATCTCAGGTGCCGGCGCAGCTCTAACCTGCAAAGGCCATCCGATGGCCATGGTCGGCAGCACGACCGACAATGGGGACACGATCACCAGCAGTCTGCAAAGCGCGGCACAAATTCGGGAATACGCCGACGATGCCGGCATACCGGGGCTGCTGCAAGCTGGCTACCAGGCGCCGATGGGGGACGCCGCATGAAGATCATCGGCTGGATTCGCTATGGCGATAAAGCTGCCTGCGGCGGGACGGTAATTGAGGGTGACCAGACTTGCCGCAGCCATGGGCGGGCTTATGCCTTTCAGGGGGCTCGGGTGGCTTGCCGAAAGGACTGCATCATTGCTGATGGTTTTCCGCGCTCTACGCTCACCAATGGACGGGCTCAGGTGATTCATGGGATGAAGACCAGTGCTGGATGCCCGTTGCACTCTACGCTCAACGATATCGACGGGGTAGGCAATGCAGGCGGTGAAGCTGTCGCCGAAAAGCACTTTCTCAACGCTGAGGGCGTTTGGATGCCTATCAAAGAGCCGGAGCAATACGAAGCTCCCTACGATGAACAACCCCAGCTTATTGCGCAGGCCATTGAAGGCGTACCCTGGACCGTCCAGACGATGGACGGGCGTACATTCTCTGGCCGGGCCGAGCCCGACGGCCAGCTACCGCGCATTGATACCTATGGGGAAGATGAATACGTCGTTTATTGGGGAGACGAGGCTCTCATCAAGATGGAAGGGGCACAAACATGAGCAAGATACTGGTGCAACAAGCCAAGGTGCGGACGAACACCATCAAGGACTCAGTGTGCAAAATTGATGTTCCTGCCGTTAAGTTCTCCGACCTGTGGGACAACTACGTGAGTGGCGCTCCCTTCAAGCCGGGGCCTGACGATAAAGGGGACTACGACAACCAGTGCGCCTTGCGCGTCAGTGCCACATTTCACAAAGTGGGCATTCAAATGCGTTCCTTCTCTCAGAAGACAGTTAAGCCGATGCCAGGTGCCAAAGCGTTGGGGCGTGTCATGATGGATGGCAAGCCGGCAGCAGTGCGGGCTTATGAACTTGCCGAATGGCTCAAGTTGCAGCCGTTCTGCGGTTTGCCCAAGCAACCCGAAGACGTCACAGGAAAAGATTGGGAATCGAAGGTGAAAGGGCGTACGGGGATCATCATGTTTCACGCGTATTGGACGCATGAAGGGCAAAGTACCAGCAATGCAAGCGGCGGACATATTGATCTGTGGAACGGGAAGCGGATGACAATTGCTGGGACGGAGAGCTTCCTCGCCATGCTTGGTCGCGGAATTGGCATTTCAAGCGCTCATATCCCCGGCACCTCCTATGGCTATTCGGATCTGAGCAAGGCAAGACTAATCCTGTTCTGGGAAGTCCAATGAAACGTCTTGGCTTGTCATTAACTTTCTTCATCGCTGGACTTCTGACAACGTGGGCGGCGCTATTCGCGGGTAGCCACTTGCCTGAATATATGAAGTTCAATCTGTCGCCACCTGCCTCGGGTAGCTGCCACGAAATAGACCTATGCTCGGTTCCATGGTGGATATCAGCGCTGTTGATCACTTATTTGCTTGCACCATCACTTATTTTCGCGGTGACTGGATGGTTCAGCGCGCGTGCTTGTATTTCGATATCTAGAAGGTTGGTCAGGCTTCTGGCTCTAATGTCGATGACTGGCTTGTTCTATATCGCAAGCTACGTCATCGGTCGCTGACTGACGTCATGGAGAGCAGGCTATCTTCAAGAACGGCCGACTGGTTCGGCTGACATTACAGAGAATGTGAAACATTCGCACGATTCACACTGGGCATCCATCGGCCTTGGCCTCACCTTTACTCTGACCTCAGAGAGTCAAGGCTCATACTCTTCTTTGAGGTGAAGTGATTGTGAAAAAGACTATGCTGTTCTGCGTCGGACTTCTGATCGGATACTTTTTCGACTTGATCCCTTCGCTATTTGAAATCCTAGCCTACACCAATGTCTGTATCGAATCATGCCCTGGCGTACTACGTGGGATTTCACTTGCAATCTATGCCGCGATGCCACTTCTTTGGGGAGTCAGTCTGCCGGTCACCGTTGGAAAACCTCATGCATCCAGTCTCTTGATTTGCTTGTCGCTTGCATCGGCTTTCCTCATGCTGACATTAACGTGGTTTCTCTACACTCATCAGCACCCGCAATAATTTCGACACAAAAGATAATTGGCAGGCTTCCGACGCTCATATTGATGACCGCGTTGCTGTATCTCGCCCGCTATGTTGTCGGCAATTGATCGGATAGGGTCATGAACAAAGGATGCCGGGCCGAAAACAACAAAGCCCTGGCTCCCACCAAGGCTTTGTTCACTACCTCACGCCAGCAATCACCGGCGCATCAATCTCTCTTCAACAACACCCCTCAAGCCGCGTCCCGCTCATCCCCCACCAAACGGCGCTGCTTGACCGAATCCGCCAGGCCCTGCAGCACTTGCAGGCTTTCTTCCCAGTTGATGCAGCCATCGGTGACGGACTGGCCATAGGTCAGTTCCTTGCCCGGCACCAGATCCTGGCGGCCGGCGACCAGGTGGGATTCCACCATCACGCCGACGATGCGGGTGTCGCCCGCGGCCACCTGACGGCCGATGTCGGCGCAGACCGGAATCTGGTTTTCCGGCTTCTTGGAGCTGTTGGCGTGCGACGCGTCGATCATCAGGCGCGCTGCCAGGCCGCTCTTGGCGATGTCCTGGCAAGCCGCTTCCACGCTGGGCGCATCATAGTTGGGCTGCTTGCCGCCGCGCAGGATGATGTGGCAGTCCTCGTTGCCGGCAGTGGAGACGATGGCCGAGTGGCCGCCCTTGGTCACCGACAGGAAATGGTGCGGCTGCGACGCGGCCTTGATGGCATCCACGGCGATCTTGACGTTGCCGTCGGTACCGTTCTTGAAGCCCACCGGGCAGGAGAGGCCCGAGGCCAGCTCGCGGTGCACCTGCGACTCGGTGGTACGGGCACCGATGGCACCCCAGCTGATCAGGTCAGCGATGTATTGCGGGCTGATCACGTCCAGGAATTCGGTACCAGCCGGCAGGCCCAGGTCGTTGATGTTCAGCAGCAGTTCACGGGCCGCGCGCAAGCCGTCGTTGATGCGGAAGCTGTTGTCCATGTACGGGTCATTGATCAAACCCTTCCAGCCCACCGTGGTGCGCGGCTTCTCGAAGTAGACGCGCATGACGATTTCCAGCTCGTTCTTGTGACGCTCGCGCTCCACCACCAGGCGGCGCGCATATTCCATGGCGGCCTTGGTGTCGTGGATGGAGCAGGGGCCGATGACGACCATCAGGCGATCGTCCTGGCCGTGCAGGATGCGATGCAGCGCAGTGCGGGCTTCAGCGGTGGTGCGCTCGACCTTTTCGGTGCAGGCGAATTCGCGGATGAGATGCGAGGGGGGGACCAGTTCTTTCATTTCTCGGATGCGAAGATCGTCAGTGCGCGGCATTTTTTTCTCCTGGTGTACTGCAATGATTCAGCTGGAATGTTGACCAAAAAAAAACCGCCATCACTGGCGGTTTTTTAGGAAATCGGTTTTGTCTTTTTACGAACGCTTACCGCTTTTCACCGCCGTGGGGCTGGAATAGCTAAAGTAAAAATAAAAGTAAGCGCGGGCGAAAGACATGTCTGGCGTCATGGGTTAAGTGAAGCAGGCGTTCATAGTGCTACAAATCAGGGGCTTTGGCAAGCAACAAGACGAAATCGATATGCTGCGCTGCAAATGCATATTTCATTCAATATATATATATTTATTGAGTATTTATTGCCTAAATAGCCAATAAGCGTCGCCAAAACACAATAAAAAATCTGGCCTCGCGCAAGCCTTGCCCGCACCCCATCGTCTTGCCAACTGTGGCTTTCCTGCAAAAAAAGTGAATATTTGATCTGGCCACGTCGTTTTCCCCTGCCACCGGAAGTCATATTCCCGGCGCATAAATGAAAAAACCGCCGGTGAATGACACCGGCGGTTTTCACAAGAAACGATGCAGCGATGAATGATCAGGCAGTTCCGCCCACGGTCACGCCATCCAGACGCAAGGTAGGCTGCCCCACCCCGACCGGCACGCTCTGGCCTTCCTTGCCGCACACGCCGACACCCGAATCCAGGCGCATGTCATTGCCGATCATGGAAACGCGGTTGAGCACATCCGGGCCATTGCCGATCAAGGTCGCGCCCTTGACCGGATAGGTGATCTTGCCATCCTCGATCATGTAGGCCTCGCTGGCCGAGAAGACGAACTTGCCGTTGGTGATATCCACTTGGCCACCGCCGAAGTTGACGGCATACAGGCCATTCTTGACCGAGGCCAGGATCTCGCGCGGATCCTTGTCACCGCCCAGCATGTAGGTATTGGTCATGCGCGGCATGGGCAAGTGGGCGAAGGATTCGCGGCGGGCATTGCCGGTGACGTCCATCTTCATCAGGCGGGCATTCATGGTGTCCTGGATGTAGCCCTTCAGGATGCCGTCTTCGATCAGCGTGGTGCACTGGGTCGGATTGCCTTCGTCGTCGATGTTGAGCGATCCACGGCGATCGGCGATGGTGCCGTCATCGACCACGGTCACGCCCTTGGCGGCGACGCGTTCCCCGATGCGGCCGGAGAAAGTGGACGAGCCCTTGCGGTTGAAGTCGCCTTCCAGGCCATGACCGATGGCTTCGTGCAGCAGGATGCCGGGCCAGCCGGGGCCAAGCACCACGGTCATGGGACCGGCCGGGGCCGGGCGCGCATCCAGGTTCACCAGCGCGGTGGCCACCGCTTCGGAAGCATACTTCTCCAGCAGGGTGTCGGAGAAATAGCCGTAGTCATATCGTCCGCCGCCACCGCTGCTGCCCATCTCGCGACGGCCATTCTGTTCGGCGATCACCGTCACCGACACCCGCACCAGCGGACGGATATCGGCAGCCAGCACGCCATCGGCGCGCGCCACCAGCACCACGTCGTATTCGCCGGAGAGGCTGGCCATGACCTGCTTGACGCGCGGATCCTTGGCGCGGGCGATGCGTTCGATGCGTTCCAGCAGTTGCACCTTGGCCGTGGCGTCCAGCGAGGTCAGCGGATCATGCGGCAGGTACAGCGCGCGGCCGCCGGCCGGGGTCATGGCACCGGCCACCTTGATCTTGCCGCTGCCCTGGCGGGCGATGGTGCGGGTGGCGGCGGCGGCATCCAGCAGCGCCGATTCGGAAATCTCGTCCGAATAGGAGAACGCGGTCTTGTCGCCCGACACGGCGCGCACGCCCACCCCCTGGTCGATGGAAAAGCTGCCGGTCTTGACGATGCCCTCTTCCAGGCTCCAGCCCTCGCTCTTGGTGAACTGGAAGTAAAGGTCGGCGTAGTCCACCTTGTGCGTGAACATGCTGCCCAAGGCCTTGAGCAGCTTGGATTCGTCCAGGCCGAAGGGAGTCAGCAGCACGTCGCGCGCCACTTGCAGGGCGCCCATGTTGGGTTCAAATAATTTCATAGCGTCTTGTCGGAAGGCAAAAAGGTCAAAGCTTGCGATGGCGTAGCGCCGGCAAGCTTTCTCGAACGTATTGTAGACGATGGGGATCAATGTCGCCGATCACAAGCCCCTCTCCCTCAGGAAGCACCGAGACGATCTCGCCCCAGGGATCAACCAGCATGCTGTGGCCCCAGGTACGGCGGCCATTGACGTGCTGCCCGCCCTGCGCCGAGGCCAGTACGTAGCACTGGTTTTCGATGGCACGCGCGCGCAGCAGCAGCTCCCAGTGCGCGCGGCCGGTGGTATAGGTGAAGGCGGCAGGCATCACGATCAGGGCGCACTCGCCCATGGCGCGATACAGCTCCGGGAAGCGCAGGTCATAGCACACCGACAAGCCGACCCGCCCGAAGGGTGCCTCGAAGCTGCGCACTTCGCTGCCGTATTCGATGGTGCGGGCTTCGTCGTAGTTTTCTTCACCCCGCACGAAATTGAACAAGTGGATCTTGTCGTAACGCGCTACCCGCTGGCCATCCGGTCCATAGACCAGTGAAGTATTGAGCACCTTGCCGGAAACCGCCGACTGCAGCGGCAGTGTGCCGCCCACCAGCCACAGCCGGTGCTCGCGCGCCAGGGCGCTCATGCATTCCTGCAGGGGACCGCTGCCATCGGCTTCGGCATGGGCCAGCTTATCGCGCTCGTGCAGGCCCATGATGGGCCAGTATTCCGGCAGCAGCGCCAGTTGCGCGCCCTGCTGCGCTGCCTGCGCCACCAGGCGGCTGGCCGCATCGAAGTTCTGCAATGGCTCGGGGGTGGAGACCATCTGGATCGCCGCCACCTTGAAGGAATCGCTCATGTCTGCCTCTTGCCAGCGTGGTGAGTGAAGAAAGAATGCCGCCAGTATCGCCCATCCGCGCCAGCCGCGCAGGCCAGGCCGGGGACGGAACCAGGATCAGGCACCGGAATTGATGGCCGGTCCCGGCGCGGGTGCGCCGCGCCGCTGCGCCGGAGCCGGCAAAGAGGGCGGCATCAGGTCATTGTCAGGCTTGCCATCCTCCTTGCCGCCCTTGCCCTTCTGCAGCACCTCGCGGGCACGTTCTGCATCCACCGGCGAGACCTGCCCCTGCTTGACCACGATGGGGTCGCTCCAGGGACCTGTCACCTTGTATTCGAAGCTGAGCGACTTCATCACCGGATTGCGCAGGAACAGCTGCGCCAGCAAGGTGCTCACCCCCACCACCGGATTGACCGCCATCGCCACCACCGAGGCAGTACCCAGGTTGATCTCGGGGATCACCACCACATGCAGGTCCTGGGTCTCGCGGGCGATGTCGGCCGAGCCGCTCATCAGCACCGAGGCCGTCACGCCCGCCATCTTGAGATTGTCCGTGCTGGCGATGCCCTTGGCGATGCTGGCGGTTCCTGCCACGGTGTCGAAGGCAAAACCTTCCGAGAACACGTCGCGGAAGTCCAGCGTCAGCCGGCGCGGCAAGGCCTGCAGGTTGAGCACGCCCAGCAGCTTGGCAGCCCCCGGATCCACCTTCAGGAACTGTCCCGAATGCACGTCCATGTGCACCTGCCCGGCCAGCGTTGCCATGTCCATCGCATAGGGCGGTGCCTTCCAGCTGAGATCGCCGTCGAGCTTGCCGCGCCCGCCGCGGATGGTGCCGGGATAACCGAAGCGTTCCAGCAGCTTGCCTGCATCCTCGATATCCAGCGCATAGGTGAAGTTGGAGGTGTGATTGCTGCCGAAGGTGAGCCAGTTGCCGGCTGCCCGGAACTGCGCGTCGGGATTGGCCAGCAGCAGGCGGCTGATGCGCCATTCGCGGCCGACCGAGGTCAGGATGTTGCTGGCATCGAGTTCCAGCCGGCCCAGCTTCTTGCCGCCCAGTTCGAACTGCTCGGCGCGGATGTCCAGCGCGGGCATCTGCAGGTTGTCGTCGGTCTTGTCGGCACTGGCGGGCTGGGCCGCGTCGGCCGTCGGGCTGGACTTGGCAATGACCAGCGAGGACAGCCGTGCCGTGACCTTGCCGGCCCCGCTTGCACTGCCGGGTTCGTCCCAGGTCACGGTACCGGCGGCTTGCTGGGACTCCAGGTTGATCTGCCAGGCATTGCGGCGATGCGCCGCTTCCAGGATCAGCTTGTTGAGCTTCTTGCCCATCAGGTTCAGTTCGCCGACGCGGGCCGAGACGCTGTCCGGCTCCAGGTATTGCGTGACATCGCTGTTGCCCAGGCGATTGCCTGCGGCTGCACCGTTGCCGGCGGCCGCCGCGTCCTTGCCCGCCAGGTCCTTCTTCAGAGCCAGCCAGGCGTCGGCATCCAGGCTGTCGGTGGCCAAAGCCAGCTTCAGACCGGAGGCCGGAGTCGGTGCCGGCTGGTTCCAGCTGATGCCGCCGCTGGTGACGCGCCACTCATTGCCCTTGGCGGCGACGCGCTCGCGCACATAGCGCGACGCCACGTTCGAGCCCAGCGACACACGCATTTCCTCGCGTTCGATCAGCGGATCGGACGAGGCCAGCGGCAGCAGGTCGAAGCGCATCGGCAGTGAGTCCTGCACGCCCTTGCGCAGGGGCAGCGGCAGGTCCACGCCGAGACCGGCCAGGCTGGACTCGACCGTGACTTCCGGCTGATGCTGCCGCACCAGCACCGTGGCGCTGTAGCGGGTGCCGCCCGAGAAGCGCGCCAGCAGGCGCTGCAGCGAAGGCTCGGGGTATTGCTTGCGCAGGTTCTCGATGTTGATGGCACCGTCCAGACGTACCTGGCTGCTGCCATCCTTCTGGGTGCCGCCGCTGATGGCCAGGTTATCGCCCAGGAACTGGCCGCGCACGCCATTGAGCGTGAAGCCGCGCTCGTTGAACTCGACCTTGCCGCTGGTGCGATAGATGGGCGGCAGTTCCGGCAGCAGGTCGACGTCATTGTTGGCGAAGTTGAAGGCCCCCTGTGCGCGGGTATCGATGGCATGGTGCAGCGGCATCTGGAACTTCAGGTCCAGACGCGCCTCGCCGGTGGCGGTGCTGTGTTCCATGACGTTGCCGGTCCAGCGCGCTACCGGGCTCTGGTTGACGTATTGCAGGAAGACCGGCATGGGGCCATTGGCAACGCCATCGATTTCCAGCACGGCATCATGCGAATCGACATCCGCCACCCGCGCCGTCACCGGTCCCAGCCGCGCGCCCAAGGTACGGGCGCTGTCAGCCTTGATCTCCAGCCGCGTGCGATCGACGCTGATGCGCCCCCGGCCCTCCTCCAGCAGCGGCCACTCGGGCTCCTTGCCATCCCGGCCAACGTGGCCGGGGGTGTAGTTCAGCTTCAGCCCCTCGAACTCGCCTGCCAGCTGGAATACGCCCTTGGGCTGCTCGCCCGGCTTGCTGGTGTGGAAAGGGAAATCGGCCAGCGCCCCCTTGAGCTTGAACTGCACCTCCTTCAGATTACCGGCCAGCAAGCCCTCGGTGAGCCAGCGATGCAGCGGTTCGCTCATGTGTTGCGGCAGGTAGCGGCGAATCGCCTTCACATCGAAGCTGGTCAGCTCGCCATGCAGGTCGACGCTGCCGGCCGAACGGCCCTGCAGCGGCAGCAGGTGCTGCCCGCTGAGGCTGCCGGCCACGCCGGGCTGGGCGAACTGCATCTGGTCCAGATCCACCTGCAGGGTCTGGTCCTTCAGGTATTGCCAGCGCGCCTGCAGCTTGAGGCTGTCAAAGGGCAGGCTGGATTCGCGGAACAGATCAGTCGGCAGCTCGAATGCCAGTTGCTGCGCATCGACCTTGACCGAACCACCCTTCTCGCTGGCATCGATCTCGCCGGAGAGGTTGCTGAAACCGGGGAAGGCCGCCCACTGTGCGCGGGCTTGCTGGGCAGCATTCTTGCGCGGCTCGACATGGGCCGGCAAGCCCTTCAGCCCCAGGCCCTTGAAGCGGCCATTGACGCGGTAGGAACTCAGCTCGGGATAAGTGCCCTGCCACTGCACGGTGAAATCATGCAGCTCTCCGCGCGGGGCCAGGTCGTCCAGCAGCTTGCGCTGGGACGGCGCCAGCGGCAGGCGGGTGGCCAGCTGCGACAGCGTCTGCAGGTTCAGATAGGTGGCCTTGACGCTGGTGCGCTCGGCCTTCAGGGGCGTGGCCGGTTCATAGCTCTCGGCAATCGAGGTCGGCGGCAGCACGAAGCCGTCCGGGGTCTCGATGGAAAAATCGGTCAGGGTCACCTGATGGCCGTTGGCACCGAAGGTCGGTACGCCGTCCTCAGCATTGGGGCCCAGGGTTTCACTGGCGGAGATGCGTCCATTGACGCGTTTCAAGGACAGCGGCTCCAGCTGGCGCGACAGGCGAGCATTGAAATCGGTGAGACCGAGGTCGGCGGTGAAGTTCGCGACCTTGGCGTGATCCAGCGTCAGCCAGGCGCGCACCGAGCCGCGGCCGCTGTTGATGGCGATCGGATAATCGAACCAGGCGCGCCAGACCGACAGCTCGGTATTGCGCAGATCGGCATAGAGCAAGCCCTTCCAGCGCGCGATGTCGGAACTGCGCGCAAAGGCCGGATGGCTGAAATCGGCCCGTACATCCAGGGGAGCCGCCATGTCCTGCGGCGGAATGGCGCGCAGCGAGAGCCGATGGCGCAGCCAGCGGTTGTGCAGCACCAGGTTGACGTCTTCCAGCACCAGCTCGGGTGCCTGGCGCAATTCGTCATCCCAGCGCAGCTTGCTGTGACGGATCACGATTTCGCGCTGCGACAGCAGCCAGTCCAGGTTGCTGCCATCGCCCCCGGCCGGCACCGGGATCCCCGCCACATACAGCTTGCCGGCTGCATCGCGGCGGATGGCCAGGTCGGCCCCTTCGATACTGAGGTTTTCCAGACGCAGCGACGCCACCAGGACGCTGCTCCAGGACAGCGTGGTCGATACGCGCGGCAGGCTCAGGGCGGCTTCGCCCTGCTGGTCGTGGACGGTGAGATTGGTCAGCGAGAGCTGGGGCCGCAATCCGCTCCAGGAAGCATCAATGGTCTCGATGCTGACCGCACGGCCGAGCTGGTGCGAGATCAGGGCTTCAATGCGGGGCTTGTAGTGGCCCACCTCGGGCAGCACCGCATAGCGCAGCACCAGAAACAGCGCGCAAAAGACGAAGTAGGCGGCCAGCAGCAGCTTGAGGGTGAAACCCAGGACATGGTGGGTAGCCCGGTTCAGGCGCCGATAGCTGCCCCGTGCAAATCGCCAGCACAGCGCCCAACGGCCAGGCTTCGGTGCGGCGTTATGTTGTTCTTGGGACATCAGGTTGCAAGGCGGCTCGGCAGAAAAATGGAATCGGGCAGGCAGCATGATCGCATGGAAAACCAGCCCATGCCATCTTGGCAAAGGGGCTATGAGGGGCAAAAACGGCGATAAGTTTAAAAAGGGAGGCTAGAATCGCCGGATTCGCTCCTTTTTACGTCCATCGTCAGTCCGCAGTCAGCTGGCATGCCGGGGAACCTGCCCCGGCCTCCGCCTTGCCTGCATTGTCGGCATCGGCGGGACGGGCCTGAAGCCGGGGGAGCAGCGGTTTTCTTCCTTTTACACCTTGTCGCGGAGCTTTGCGGTCTCTTATGCCTGTTCATCATCCTTCCCTGGTCGACGCCTCCACTTCCCGCTACTACACCCGCTGGACCCAGGCTGATCCGGCCCGCCCGGCCCTGGTGGCCGAGGCCGCCCGCCAGCCCATGGACCGCGAGGCCATGCAGCAGCGCCTGGCGCGCGACCTGGAAGCCGGCCTGAGTCTGCCGGCCGCCATGCGGCGTCTGCGCAACCTGATCATCTGCAGCCTCATCACGCGTGACCTGGATGGCCGCGCCGACCTGGCCGAAGTGGTGGCCACCATGACCGGTTTTGCCGATTTCGCCGTGCAGACCCACCTGGCGGCCCTGATGCAGGAACAGACCGCCCTCCATGGCACCCCGTTGGGTGAAGAATCAGGACGCCCGCAGGAAATGATCGTGCTGGGCATGGGCAAGCTGGGCGGGGGTGAACTGAACGTTTCTTCCGATATCGACCTCATCTTCGTCTACCCGGAAGATGGCGATACGCAAGCCGGGCCCGGCCAGAAATCGCTCTCCAACCATGAATTCTTCGTCCGCCTGGGCAAGAAGCTGATCGGTGCGCTGGCCGAAATCACTGAAGATGGCTTCACCTTCCGCGTCGACATGGCGCTGCGTCCCAACGGCAACTCCGGGCCGCTGGTGGCCAGCTTCAACATGGTCGAGGAATACCTGGTACGCCAGGGCCGCGAATGGGAGCGCTACGCCTGGACCAAAGCCCGGGCGCTGACCGGCACCGAGGAAGACATCGCCACTCTGGAAGCAATCAGCCGGCCTTTCATTTTCCGCCGCTACCTGGACTTCGGCTCCATCGATGCGCTGCGCTCCATGCACGGCCAGATCCGCGCCGAGGTCAAGCGCCAGGAAGCCCTCCACCCCGACCGCAGCAACAACGTCAAGCTGGGCCGGGGCGGCATCCGCGAAATCGAATTTACCAGCCAGGTGTTCCAGCTGATCCGTGGCGGACGCGATGCCGAGCTGCGCGACCGCTCCACCCGCGCCACCCTGCGCACGCTGGCGGCCAAGGAACTGCTGGCTCCTGACGTGGTGGAGCAGTTGCTGGACGCCTACACCTTCCTGCGCGACCTGGAGCATCGTCTGCAATACCTGGAAGATGCGCAGACCCACACCCTCCCCGTCAATCCCGACGACCTGCTGCTGGTGGCCAACATGATGGGCTACGCCGACAGCGCCGCACTGCTGCAGGCGCTGGAACACCAGCGTGCCATCGTGGCCGCGCAGTTCGATGCCATCTTCGCCGACAAGCAATCCGAAGGCGAAAGCGATGGGCCCACGGTGGCGGTGAGCGAGAACGACAATCTCGAAGGCCTCACCGACGCCCTGCGCCTGGTCGGCTTCCCCGAGGAGGACATCGAGAACGGTGCGCGCCGCCTGCACCTGACCTGGCAGTCGCCGCGCATGCAAAGCCTGCCCGAGGCCAGCCGCAACCGGCTCAATACCGTCATCAACAATGGACTGCCGCTGCTGGCCGCGCTGCATTACGACCAGTTGCCGGCGCTGGGCCGCCTGCTCGACTTCCTCGAAGCGATCGCCCGCCGTGCCGCCTATCTGGCCCTGCTCACCGAATATCCCTACGCCCTGCAGCGCCTGGTGCGCATGATCGGTGCCAGCGGCTGGGCCGCCACCTACCTGACGCGCCACCCGCTGCTGCTGGACGAATTGCTGGACGACCGCAACCTCAAGGCCGCCTCCGACTGGAATGCCTTCGCCGACACCTGCCGTCGCCAGCTGGCCACGGCCGAGGGCGATACCGAACGCCAGCTCGACATCCTGCGCGAGCTGCATCACGCCGAACTGTTCCGCCTGCTGGCGCAGGATCTGGAAGGGGATCTGTCAGTGGAAAAGCTGGCCGATGAACTTTCGGCCCTGGCCGACGTATTGGTGCAGGTCACTCTCGAAGCGATCTGGCAGACCATCACCCAGCGCCATGTCGAGGTACCGCGCTTTGCCGTGATCGCCTACGGCAAGCTGGGCGGCAAGGAGCTGGGCTATGCCTCGGACCTGGACGTGGTCTTCCTCTACGACGACGAGGACCAGGAGGCCCCGGGCCTGTACGCCAAGCTGGCGCAGCGCTTCATCACCTGGATGACCAGCCACACCCCGGCCGGCACCCTGTTCGATATCGACATCGCCCTGCGTCCGGATGGCGCCAGCGGATTGCTGGTATCACCGGTCTCCTCCTTCGAGAAGTACCAGCTCAATGCGGCATGGATCTGGGAACATCAGGCCCTGACCCGGGCGCGCTTCTGTGCGGGCGATCCCGCCATCGGCGAGCGTTTCGAGGCACTGCGTGAGCGTGTACTGCGCCAGCCGCGCGATGTGAACAAACTGGAAGAGGAAGTGCTGTCGATGCGCCGCCGCATGCGCGATGCCCATCCCAATCGCAGCATGATGTTCGATCTGAAGCACGATGAAGGCGGCATGATCGACATCGAGTTCATGGTGCAATACCTGGTGCTGCGCCATGCCTGCGACCACCCGCAGCTGACCGGCGACATCGGCAACATCGCCCTGCTCAAGCTGGCCGGCCAGCTCGGGCTGATTGATGCGCTGCTGGCGGCGGAAGCGGCCAATGCCTACCGCCTGTTCCGCAAGCTGCAGCACCAGATCCGCCTGCAGGGTTCCGAACGCGCCCACATCGATGCGATCCGGGTGGAACATGAACGGGCTTGCGTGATCCGGCTGTGGCAGCAGGTCTTCGGCTGATTCAATGTCCGGCGGGATGAAGAAAAAAACGAGAGTTGCCTCTCGTTTTTTCATTTCCCTTCATCTGCACCGGATCGTGCGTGAAACCCTTTAATTCATGGGTTTGACGGCCACCAGATTGATCAGCGTTTCTTCCCGCTCCGCCTTGGGCTTGATGCCGAAGACGCGTTCCAGTATCCCCAGGTCTTCCCGGCTCCACCACAGGTACGGATAGGAAATCGACTCCGGCGCGACCTCGAAGCCGGCGCTGCGCACCAGGGCCAGGTACTCGCCGGCGGTCTTCTGGACCTCCATCGGATGGCGGAACAACAAGCGGATGATCCACGAATGAATGTAGCGCCTGGTCGACTCGGCAAAGAGCAGGATGCCGCCCGGTTTGAGGACGCGGTAGAACTCACGAATGGCTTCTTCCTGGTCGATCAGGTGATGGAAGGTCTGGTGGCAGAACAGCAGGTCCACGCTATTGTCTTCCAGCCGCATGCGCGAGCTGGAGCACTGGATGAACTCGGCGCGCAGGCCCTCGGCCTCGGTCTCGGCACGTGCGGCGGCGATCATGTTGGGATCGATGTCCATGCCGATCAGGCGCTGCGGGGCAAAGCGCTGGTGCAGCTTCTTGAGCGAGCGCCCCCAGCCACAGCCGACGTCGGCGACCACCGCATAGCTGCTGCGCCGCTCGGGAATGAGGCGCTCCAGATCTTGCAGGGCGCGTTCCAGCACGTGCAGGGTCCAGGTCGGTGTACGCAGGAACCAGAGGCCGAAGGCGGTCTCCGGAACGTGCTCCGGCATGGCCGGAGGCAAGGGCTGTGAATGTGAGTTCATGTCGTTGTGCTTGTTGTTCTGGCCGGATGCGCGGGCAGAGGCGGCTGGCATCCGGGTCGCCGGCGGTTCCCCCTGCCGGCTGATGGAAAAATGCCCCGCCGGCAAGCGCCTGCGGGGCATCAGATGTTACCGGCTGGCAAGCAGGACTGCAACTGTCCCGGGCCAGTGTTCATGCGAGATCAATATTTGGGCGGCGTTTTCTCTTCGCGGCTGGCACGGCGGTCGCTGCCACTGTCGCGCGAGGACGAGGAGCTTTCGCGGTCACGCGAACGCGCGTTGTCGCGATTGGCGTCGCGCTCACGGGCGCGGCTGCGGTCACTGTCCTTGGCGTCCTTGTCCTTGCCGTCCTTGCCATCCTTGGACTTGGCATCATCCTTGGCGGCATCCGCCGCAGGCGCGGGCGGGGTCACGGTCTGGATGCCCTTGGCGGCCATGTATTCGTGCATGTCCTTCCAGCCGGTGAAGATACCGGCCTTCAGGGCGTCGGGGTTGCGCTGGTAGCAGTCTTCCAGGCTCTGGCCGGCCTGGCGGCAGCCGGCGCCCAGGGCGATGCCTTCGGCCTTGGCTTCTTCCGGGGTCTGCTTGGGCTTGGAAAAGCTGCTGATGTAGTCGCACGCGGACAGCGAGAAGCTGACGGCGGAAATCAGGGCCAGGTTGGCCAACAGGCGGCGGGCCTGGGATGAGCTTGCTGACATGCGTTCCCTCATTGGGTCGGTTGCTCTTGTTGTGGACAGGCAATGCGCAAACGGAAAAAAGGCCATTGCAAGCGGTGCCTGCAACAGCCTTTCACTCCTTTTGCAGGCTGATTCGACTATTTTCACCTTGGCAAGCAAGCTTGCATACGAGGAAAAGAAGCCGAAACAGCCCTGAAATTGACGCTCCCGGCCGGGGAACCCCGGCCGGTGCGTCAGAACACGCGTCTTACTTGGCGTTGGCCAGGGCGACGGTGGTGTCCAGCATGCGGTTGGAGAAGCCCCACTCGTTGTCGTACCAGGAAGACACCTTCACCAGGCGGCCGGAGACCTTGGTCAGGGTAGCGTCGAAGTTGGACGATGCCGGGTTGTGGTTGAAGTCCACCGAGACCAGGGGGTCGGTGTTGTAGGTCAGGATGCCCTTCAGGGGACCGTTTTCGGAAGCGGCCTTCAGGATGGCATTGACTTCATCCACGGTGGTGTCGCGCGAAGCCACGAAGGACAGGTCGACGATGGACACGTTGATCGTCGGCACACGGATGGCGTAGCCGTCCAGCTTGCCGTTCAGTTCCGGCAGCACCAGGCCGACGGCGGCGGCAGCGCCGGTCTTGGTCGGGATCATGGACTGGGTGGCCGAACGGGCGCGGCGCAGGTCTTCGTGGTAGACGTCGGTCAGCACCTGGTCGTTGGTGTAGGCGTGGACGGTGGTCATCAGGCCGTTTTCCAGGCCGATCTTGTCGTGCAGCGGCTGCACCAGCGGAGCCAGGCAGTTGGTGGTGCACGATGCGTTGGAGATGACGGTGTCGGAAGCCTTGAGCACGCCGTGGTTCACGCCGAAGACGACGGTCGCATCGACATCCTTGCCGCCCGGAGCGGAGATGATCACCTTCTTGGCACCGCCCTTGATGTGGGCGCTGGCCTTTTCCTTGGTGGTGAAGAAGCCGGTGCATTCCAGCACCACGTCCACACCCAGCTCGCCCCAGGGCAGCTCGGCCGGGTTGCGCTGGGCCAGCACCTTGATGCGGTCGCCGTTGACGACGATGGAATCGCCATCCACGGTCACGGTGCCCGGGAACTTGCCGTGGGCGGTGTCGTACTGGGTCAGGTGGGCATTGGTCTTCGGGTCGCCCAGGTCGTTGATGGCGACGATCTCGATGTCGTGCTTCTTGCCGCCTTCGTAGTGAGCGCGCAGGATATTGCGGCCGATGCGGCCATAACCGTTGATTGCTACGCGAATTGCCATGCTCTTCTCCTCAAGTAGTAAAAATCAATGCAAACCGGTAGTCGGGAAAGCGACCAGGCCGTCAGCTTGCCCCACTTCGGGGCCGCCGATCGGACATGGATCCTTCTTTTCCGGCCTTTTTGTTCAGTTGTTCTTGCCGTCCCTCTTTGCCCTGCTGATCCAGCCGTTCAATCTCGTGCCGCCCTCACCCGCTCAGGAGTGAAGCTTGCGCCAGACGAAACCGATCTCGTCGAGTTCACTGCCATCATCCCAGGTGAACGTTTGTTCATAAAGCCTTTCGGCCCCGAGCGACTCGAAAAATTCCCCGGCGCCTTCGTTCTTGCTCAGCACCCAGGCCATGAGACCTGTCGCACCGGCACCGATGAGGGTGGCCGCCACATTGGCCAGCAGCCGCTTGCCCAGCCCCTTGCGCTGCTCATCGGGCAGCACGCAGATGGCGGTCAGCTCGGCATCGCAGCCGAAACGCGATTCGGCCAGGGTCATGCCCGAAGCGAAGCCGATGATCTCGCCCCCGCTTTCGGCGACGAAGGTGCAGGCCGCGTCCGAGGACGCTTCCAGCACCTGCTCCCACAGCTTGACGCTTTCCTCGGGCTTGAGGTGATCGAGGTAGCTGTCGGGCACCAGGCCGCGATAGGCGGCGCGCCAGGCGTCGATGCGCACGCCGGCGATCGACGCCGCATCGCCCTTCCTGGCGCGGCGGAACAGGACTTCTTCAGTCATGGACACCAGACTGCTCAAGCCAGCACTGCCTTGGCCTTGGCCACCACGTTCTCGACGGTGAAGCCGAAGTGCTTGAACAGCACGCCGGCCGGGGCCGATTCGCCGAAGGTGTCGATCCCGACCACGGCGCCTTCCAGGCCCACGTACTTGTGCCAGAAGGCGGTGACGCCGGCCTCGATGGCCACGCGCGGCACGCCGCGGGTCAGCACGGAGGCCTTGTAGGCCGCATCCTGGCGGTCGAACACGTCGGTCGACGGCATCGACACCACGCGCACGGCGATGCCTTCGGCGGCCAGGGCGTCAGCGGCCTTGGTGGCCAGTTCGATTTCGGAACCGGTGGCCATCAGGATCACCTTGGCATCGGCCGCATCGCGCAGCACGTAGCCGCCACGGGCGATGTCCTTGACCTGGGCGTCGGTGCGCTCCTGGAAGGGCAGGTTCTGGCGCGAGAAGATCAGGGTGCTCGGACCATCGTGGCGCTTGATCGCTTCAGCCCAGGCCACGGCGGTTTCGGTGGTGTCGCACGGACGCCAGTTGTCCAGGTTGGGGATCAGGCGCAGGCTGGAGACGTGTTCCACCGACTGGTGAGTCGGGCCGTCTTCACCCAGGCCGATGGAGTCGTGGGTGAACACGAACAGCGCGCGGGTCTTCATCAGGGCCGCCATGCGCAGGGCATTGCGGCTGTAGTCGGAGAAGGTCAGGAAGGTCGCGCCGAAGGGCAGGTAGCCGCCATGCAGGGCGATGCCGTTCATGATGGCGCTCATGCCGAATTCACGCACACCGTAGTTGATGTGGTTGCCGCGCTGGTCGGCGCGCACGGCCACCGATTCCTTCCAGTTGGTCAGGTTCGAGCCGGTCAGGTCGGCCGAGCCGCCCAGGAATTCCGGCAGCGCCTGCGCGTAAGCCTGGATGGCGTTCTGGCTGGCCTTGCGGGTGGCGATGGTTTCCTTCTTTTCCAGCGTGGAATTGATGTAGGCGGTCACGGTCGATTCGAACGCGGCCGGCAGCTCGCCCTTCAGGCGGCGCAGCAGTTCAGCGGCTTCAGCCGGGTATTGGGCGGCGTAGCTGTCGAAGGTCTGCTTCCAGTTCGCTTCGAAGTCAGCACCGGTGGCCTTGGCATCCCAGGCGGAATAAACATCCGCCGGGATTTCGAACGGAGCGGAAGTCCAGCCCAGCGCTTCGCGCACGGCGGCGATTTCCTTGTCACCCAGGGCGGCGCCGTGGACCTTGTCGGTACCGGCCAGGTTGGGCGAGCCCTTGCCGATGACGGTACGGCAGCAGATCAGGGTCGGCTTGTCGGCCAGCTTGGCCTGGTGGATCGCGGCGCTGACGGCCTCGACGTTGTGGCCGTCCACGGCCGGGATGACGTTCCAGCCGTAGGCTTCGAAGCGCTTCGGGGTGTCGTCCTTGAACCAGCCTTCGACGTGGCCGTCGATGGAGATGCCATTGTCGTCATACAGCACGATCAGCTTGGACAGGTTCAAGACGCCTGCCAGCGAGCAGGCTTCATGCGAGATCCCTTCCATCAGACAGCCGTCGCCGACGAAGGCGTAGGTGTAATGATCGACCACGGCCAGGCCGGGCTTGTTGAATTCGGCGGCCAGCAGCTTTTCAGCCAGCGCCATGCCCACCGCATTGGTGATGCCCTGGCCCAGCGGACCGGTGGTGGTTTCCACGCCCGGGGTGATGTGCACTTCCGGGTGGCCGGCGGTCTTGGAATGCAGTTGGCGGAAGGACTTGATGTCGTCCATCGACAGGTCGTAGCCGGTCAGGTGCAGCAGTGCGTACTGCAGCATCGAGCCGTGGCCGTTGGAGAGCACGAAGCGGTCGCGGTTGGCCCAGTGCGGGTTGGACGGATTGTGGCGATAGTGCTTGGCCCACAGGGCCACTGCGATTTCGGCCATCCCCATCGGCATGCCCGGGTGTCCGGAATTGGCTTTTTGAACTGCGTCCATCGCCAGCGCGCGGATCGCGTTGGCCATCTTGTCGGTGGGGAGAGTGGAAATCATGTCGAGGTCAGAGTTTGCTGTGCTGGGGGGCGCCGCAGGCGCACAAATCGGATGTTCAAGCCAATGCGCCGGCCCGGAAGCCCGGGTAACGGCGCGGGCCCGTATTTTACCAGAGTGCGCCGGGGGGATTAAAATTCGGGACCAGCCCCTGACCGGACTGACAACTTTTTTCATGTCTTTTTGATCTTCTTCCTCCAGGACCCTGCCCCATGCCCCGCTTTTACTTCCCGCACCCCCTCGGCATCGGCTCCGCCCTGGTCCTGCCCGAGCAGATTGCCCATCACATCCAGGTGCTGCGCCTGCAACCGGGCGATACCGTGACCCTGTTCAATGGCGAAGGCGGCGAATACACCGCCAGCCTGAGCACCCTCGAAAAGAAGCGCGTCCACGCCGAAGTGAAGACTTTTTCACCCCGCGAGGCCGAACTGCCCTATGCGCTGACCCTGGCCCAGGCCCTGCCTGAAGGATCGAAGATGGACTGGATCGTCGAGAAAGCCGTGGAACTGGGCGCCACCGCCCTCCAGCCGCTGGCCGCGCAGCGCTGCGTGGTGCGGCTCTCGGGTGACCGGGCCGAGAAGAAGCGGGCGCACTGGCAAGGCATCATCCATGCTGCCGCCGAGCAATGCGGCCGCAATCGCTTGCCGCATCTGGGTGAAGTCACCGACTTCAAGCGCTGGATCGCCCAGAGCGACCTGCATCGCCGCATCCTGCTTTCCCCGCGCGGGACCGAGCCGCTGTCAGGCTGGGCGCGCCACCATCCGCCTCAGGCAGTGACCGTCATGGTCGGGCCTGAAGGCGGCTTCAGCGAGGAGGAAGAAAACCTGGCTTGCGCCCAGGGCGCGCTGATGCTGTCCATGGGCAGCCGGGTGCTGCGCACCGAGACTGCCGGGTTGGCGGCGCTGGCCGCCTTGAATGCGGTGTGGGGAGAGCTTTGAAGAAAGCTTCATACCGCTGATTTCCAGGCAGCTTGGCCGCAAAGCGTTACCGCGATTTGTTGAAGGAGTTAGGGCAATGAGCAAGCAACGATTTTCCAGCATCTGGGATGCCATCGAGGACACTCCGGAAGAAGCTGAAAACATGAAGCTGCGTTCCGTCCTCATGACGGCACTCAAGAACCACCTCACCCGCACGGAAATGAGCCAGGCCCAAGCCGCCAAGCTCTTCGGGGTGACTCAGCCGCGTGTCTCCGACCTGATGCGAGGCAAGATCAGCCTGTTCGGACTCGATGCGCTGGTGAACATGGCCACGGCCGCCGGCCTGCACATTGAAATGCGTGTGATCGAATCTGCCTGAGTATCCCGGGGCTCCTCGCTTGACGAAACGCGCGCAGCCGCCCGGGTCTCAACCTTGTTGCCACGGTGAACATACTTGGCATCGACGATCAACTTGCCTGATTCCCGTGCAGGCCGTCACCACGGACGTCCAAGTTCGGCGCACGCCTCCCCATTTTGTCTCGCTGACAAAACTCTTCATTTCCCCTCGCACAACTTGCCTTACGGCACTTCACCTCGCAAACCCGCGTGGTGAAGCCATTTCCCGTTTTTCAGCCGCGTGACGGAGGAGCTGGCACGCCTCCTGCTTAAAGATATTCAATCTTGTATTCAAGTTTGAATATCCAATATGACCACCTCCCATGCCCTGCAGCAAGCTGCCCCCGAGGCCGCCCCGACCACCATCGCCGCCACCCTGGCGGCTTATCGCGAAGGCCGCAGCACACCCGGCAAGGTGGTGGCCGAACTGCTGTCCCGCATCGAGAGCGCCGGACGCGATGAAGTCTGGATCAGCCGGGTGCCGTCCAAACAACTGAAACAACAAGCCGCAGCGCTGGACCTGATGCTGCAGATCAAGGGCGAAGCCGTGCTGGAGAGCATGCCGCTGTTCGGCATCCCCTTCGCCGTGAAGGACAACATCGACGTGGCCGAGATGTCCACCACCGGGGCTTGTCCCGAATTCGGCCGCCTGGCCAGCGAGAGCGCCACCGTGGTGCAGCGCCTGCAGGCCGCTGGCGCACTGCTGGTGGGCAAGACCAACCTGGACCAGTTCGCCACCGGCCTGGTCGGCGTGCGCTCCCCCTACGGTGCGGTACGCAATGCCATCAAGCCGGACTATGTCTCCGGCGGCTCCAGCTCGGGTTCGGCGGTGGCAGTGGCGCTGGGGCAGGTCATGTTTTCGCTGGGGACCGATACGGCAGGTTCTGGTCGCGTGCCGGCCGCCTTCAATCACCTGGTCGGCCTGAAACCAACCAAGGGCCTCATCAGCGCGCGCGGCCTGGTCCCGGCCTGCCGCACCCTGGATTGCATCTCCATCTTCGCCCACGACGTGGCCGATGCCTGGCGCGTGCTGCACAGCGCTTCCGGTTTCGATGCCGAGGATGGCTATTCGCGCCGCCCCACCATGCTGGGCGTGAAGCGGCGGGGTTATCGCATCGCCATTCCCGAGCAATGTGAATTCTTTGGCGACAGCATCGCCCAGGAAGCCTGGGAACGCAGCCTGGCGCAAATCGCCGCCCTCCCCGGCGTGAGCCTGGCGAAGATCCCCTTCGCCCCCTTCAGCGCGGCCGCGCAGCTGCTCTATCAGGGCCCGTGGGTGGCCGAGCGTCGCGCCGCGCTGGGCGACTTCTTCCTGGAGAACCCGGAAGCCATCCACCCGGTGGTGCGCCAGATCACCGCCCAGGCCGACGACTACGATGCCGTTGACAGCTTCAACGCCCAGTACCGCCTGGCCGACCTGCGCCGCCAGGCCGAAAACCTGCTCGAAGGCAGCGACCTGATGCTGGTGCCGACCACCACCACCTTCCCCACCATCGCCGAAGTCGAGGCCGATCCGGTGGTGCGCAATGCGCAACTGGGCCACTACACCAACTTCGTCAATTTGATGGACATGTCGGCCCTGGCCATCCCCGCCGTGTGGCGGCGCGATGGCCTGCCCGCCGGCGTGACCCTGATCGGCCCGGCCGGTGCCGATCACCTGCTGGCCGAAGCCGGTGCACGCCTGCAGCAGCAACTGGGCGGCGCGGCGCAAGCCGATGCGATTGCGGCCACCCCGCTGCCCTTCAACGAAAGCACCATCAAGGTCTGCGTGGTCGGCGCGCACCTGGCCGGCCAGCCCCTGAACTGGCAATTGCTGGAAGCCGGTGCGCGCCGCGTGGCCGTCACCCGCACCGCCGCCCACTATCGTCTCTACGCCCTGGCGGGTACCACCCCACCCAAGCCTGGCCTGGCCCGCACCGAAGGCGACGGCGCCGCCATCGCAGTGGAAGTGTGGGAAATGCCGCTGCGCCAGTTCGGCGGCTTCGTCGCCGCCATCCCGGCCCCGCTGGGCATCGGCACGGTGGAGCTGGCCGACGGCAGCAGCGTCAAGGGCTTCATCTGCGAGCCGGCCGGCATTGCGGGCGCGACCGACATCACCCACCACGGCGGCTGGGTCAATTACCTCCATTCGCTGAACTGACACCCTCACCACGGAGCTGCTCATGAAAAAGAACAACCCCACCGCTGTCCACGATGCCAACCGCCGCAGCTTCATCGCCAAGGCGGGCGCCGTCGCCGCCACCGCCGCCATCGCGGGTGCCCCGGCCATCCTGCGCGCGCAGACGGTGCCTATCCGCATCGGCTATTGGCCGGTGGCCGCCGGCCTGCCCTTCTACGCCGCCGTGGAAGCGGGTTACTTCAAGCAAGCCGGACTGGAAGTGCAAGCCCTCAAATTCGCCGGAGCCCAGCAGGTGATGGAAGCCATGCTGGCAGGCCGCGCCGATGGTTCGGCCAACGGCACCGGGGCCGGCAACCTGGCCATCGGCGAGATCGCCCAGCCGGGCCTGTTCAAGATCTTTGCCACCAATCCCAGCAACGCCAAATACGTACTCGATGAATTCCTGGTGCCCAAGGACAGCCCAGTCAAATCGATCGCCGACCTCAAGGGCAAGAAGGTCGCCTCCGGCCCCGGCATCCAGAACGTCACCTTGGCCAAGACGGTACTCGAACGCGCCGGTGCTACTGGCGCAACCGTAGTTGAACTGCCCATCGGCCAGCACGTCGCTTCGCTGGCGGCCGGCCAGGTCGATGCCGCCTACACGCTGGAACCGACCGGCACCGTGGGCCGCATGAACAACACCACCCGCGTGCTGGAAGCAGGCGTGATCGCCAAGTACATCCTGGGTGATCCGATGGCTCCCTGGCACGGTGGCGCTGCCGCGCTGACCACCGAATTCATCAAGAAGAATCCGGAACTGGCGCGCAAGTACATCGCCGCCTATGCACGCGGCATTGAGCTCGTGCGCAACAACCCGGACCAGGCTCGCACCTACCTGAAGGGCTATACCGCCATCGAAGGGTCGCTCACCAATGAAGTGCCGCTGGCGGCCTACATGCTCTACAACGAGTTCAAGCCCAGCGACCTGGCCTACTTCCAGAAGTTCTACGACCTGTTCGTCGAGAAGGGCGTGTTCTCGCAACGCATCGTGGTCGACAACCTGATCTACAAGGGCTGAGGCCATCATGAACGAGACCATCGCTCCTGCCGTGACCGTGGCACCCAAGCCCGCCGCCCCGGCGTCCACGGCTGCGCCAGCGCCCAAAGCGCCGCGCAAAGCCCCGGCCCTGGGCCGCCTGCTGCCCATCGTCGGCCCCATCGCGCTGTTCGTGATCTGGGACCTGGTGGTGCGCGCCGGCTGGATCAAGGCCATCCTGCTGCCGCCACCGGAAGCCACGCTCATGGCCATGTTCAAGGGCCTGGCCGGCGGGGCGCTGCTGCTGGATTTCACGGTGACCGTGATCCGCACGCTGGAAGCCTTTGCCATCGCCGCCGTGCTGGGCCTGCCCATCGGCGTTCTGCTGGGCAGCAACGAGCGCGCCTATCGCAGCGTGGAATTCCTGATCGACTTTTTCCGTTCCACGCCCTCCTCCGCGTTGATCCCGCTGTTCCTGCTGATCTTCGGTGTCTCCGACATCAACAAGGTGGCCATCGCAGCTTTCGGTGCCTTCCTGATCGTGCTCTTCAACAGCGCCTATGGCGTGCTCAATGCGCGCAAGCAGCGGGTGATGGCGGCCAAGGTGATGGGCGCTTCGCGCTGGCGCATCTTCTGCGACGTGCTGATCTGGGAAAGCCTGCAAGCCAGCTTCGTCGGCCTGCGCAGCGCGGTCTCGATGGCACTGGTGATCGTGATCGTGGCGGAGATGTTCATCGGCTCCGAAAACGGCCTGGGCCACCGCATCATCGATACCCAGCAGGTCCTGAACGTGCGCGAGATGTATGCCGCCATCCTCTCGGCAGGCGCGCTGGGCTATGCCCTCAACGTGGTCTTCATCGTCATTGAAAAACGCATCGTGCACTGGAGCGGAAGATGAGCGTCGTGATCAGCCCCAAAGTAGACCTGCCCCCGGAAACGCCCTTCGTTCCCGGGCCGCCAGGCACCCACATCACCATTCGCGGCCTGACCAAGTATTTCGCCGGCTGGCCGCTGTATGAAAACTTCGACCTGGATATTCCCAAGCAGCAGATCGTCTCCGTCTTCGGGCCCAATGGCTGCGGCAAGTCCACGCTCATCAACATGATCGCCGGGCTCATTCCCATCGATGCCGGAGAGATCCTGTTCGATGGCAAATCGCTGGCGCAGACCAAGATAGGTTATGTGTTCCAGAACTACCGCGATGCCATGTTCCCCTGGCTGCGCACCATCGACAACATCGCCTATCCCTTGAAGCTGGAAGGCAAGTCCAAGGCCGAGATCAAGCGCCGCGTCGATGAACTGGTGGCGTCCTTCGACGTCAAGTTCGACCTGATGCGCTATCCCTATGAACTCTCGGGCGGCCAGCAGCAGACCGCCTCCATCATGCGTGCCCTGGCACCGGGGCCGGAGGTGCTGTTCCTCGATGAACCCTTCTCGGCGCTGGATTTCGAGATGACGCTCTTCATCCGGGAGAAGCTGCAGCAGGTCTTTTTGCAGACCGGCACCACCATGGTGCTGGTGTCGCACGACCCGGAAGAAGCGGTCTACCTGGCCGACCAGATCCTGCTGCTGACCAAGCGCCCGACGGCGGTGGCAGACATCTTGCATTACCAGGATCCACGGCCCCGCACGGTAGAGACGCTGTCGCAGCCCGGCTTCATCGCGGCCAAGAAACTGTCCATGGAAATTTTCCAGCGCGAAGTGCGCAAGCCGGCGCGCATGCAGGCACCGGGTTCGCTGGCGCTGTCCTGATTGCCGTACAGGATCCTGTACAGGCTGAGGTACAGGATCCTGCCCGGAAAGAAGTACCGAATTTGTCTTGCCCCACCCCAACCATCCACGATCACACTGGAGCAACAACATGCAAAACCGCCGCGATTTTCTGAAACTGTCCGGAGCTGCCGCACTGGGCGCTGCCTTCCCGCTGGAACTGCTGGCCGCCGGCCCGCTGACCGTAGGCTTCATCTACGTCGGCGCGCGCGACGACTTCGGCTACAACCAGTCGCATGCGCAAGCCGCCGCCATCATCAAGAAGCTGCCCGGCGTGAAGGTGATCGAGGAAGAAAAAGTGCCCGAGACCGTGGCCGTGCAAAAGACCATGGAAGCCATGATCCAGCAGGATGGTGCGACCCTGCTCTTCCCGACTTCCTTCGGCTACTTCGATCCGCACGTCCTCAAGATTGCAGAAAAATATCCCAAGGTGCGCATCGCCCACTGTGGCGGCCTGTGGACCGCCGGCAAGCATCCCATGAACGTGGGCAGCTTCTTCGGCTACATCGAAGAGTGCGAATACCTCTCGGGCGTGGTGGCCGGCCACATGAGCAAGAGCAAGAAGCTGGCCTTCATCGCCGCCAAGCCGATTCCGCAGGTCCTGCGCAACATCAACGCTTTCACCCTGGGCGCGCAGTCGGTCGATCCGTCCATCACCTGCCACGTCATCTTCACCGGTGACTGGTCGCTGCCGGTCAAGGAAGCCGAAGCTGCCAACAGCCTCATCGACCAGGGTTGCGATGTCATCACCTGTCACGTCGATGGCCCCAAGGTGATCGTGGAGACGGCCGAGAAGCGCGGCATCATGACCACCGGCTACCACGCCAGCCAGGCCTCGCTGGCCCCCAAGGGCTACCTCACCGGTGCCGAGTGGAACTGGGCCACGCCCTACACCGAGATCGTCAAGGCCACGCTGGAAGGCAAGCCGATGATCAACTTCCTGCGCGGTGGCCTGAAGGACGACTTCGTCAAGATGTCGCCCTATGGCGCAGCCGTGAGCGCACCGGCCAAGAAGAAGGCCGACGAGATCAAGGCGCAGATGCTGGCCGGCAAGTTCCAGATCTTCAAGGGACCGATCAAGGACAACAAGGGCAATACCGTGATCCCGGCCGGCACCACCCAGGTCCAGACCGATGTGGCGCTGGAGAAGATGAATTACCTGGTGGCCGGCGTGGTCGGCCAGGTCTGATTGCTGACCCTTGATGCAGGACGGTCTCATGACATCCCTCCCCGCTCCCGGGGTGGCGGCTGCCGCCACCTCGCCCTGGCACCGCTTGCGCTCGGCGCTGCTCAACGGCAGCGCGCCGGCCCTGCCCACGCTGTGCGCGCTGGCCGGGACGCTGCTGCTGTTCGTGCTGTTCCTGCTGGTGCAGGGCAAGCCGGCGGGCGAGGCTTGCCTGCTGATCTTCCAGGGCGCCTTCGGCACCCTGTTCGCCTGGCAGAACACGCTGCAACGCGCCGCGCCCCTGCTGTTGACGGCGCTGTGCGTGGCCTTGCCGGCGCGCGTGGGCCTGATCGTCATCGGCGGGGAAGGTGCACTGGCGCTGGGCGGACTGGCGGCGGCGGTGATGCCGCAACTGCTGCCGGCCCTGCCTTCGCTGGTGATGCTGGCCGTCATGGCGCTGGCGGCGATGCTGGCCGGCGGGCTGTGGATCGCGCTGTGCGGCGGTCTGCGCCAGTGGCGCGGGGTCAATGAGACCATCTCCAGCCTGCTGTTGTCCTATCTCGCCGTGGCCGTCTTCAAGCATCTGGTCGAAGGACCGCTGCGCGATCCGGCCAGTCTGAACAAACCCTCTACCCTGCCCCTGCCCGATCCGTATCTGGTGGGTTCGCTGCCGGGACTGGAAGTGCATTGGGGCCTGGCCTGGGGTGCACTGGCCTGCGTGGCGGCCTGGGTGTTCCTGCGCCATAGCGTCTCCGGATTCGCCATGGGCGTGGTCGGCGGCAACGTCCGTACGGCGCGGCTGGTGGGCTTGCCGGTCAATCGGCTGATCCTGACGGCCTGCGCCCTCGGTGGTGCGGCAGCGGGACTGGCAGGCATGTTCGAAGTCAGTGCCGTGCAAGGCAGCGCCACCAGTGCGCTGCTGGCCGGTTACGGTTTCTCCGGCATCCTGGTGGCCTTTGCGGCGCGCCAGAATCCGCTGGCCATCATCGTCTGCGCGCTCGTCATCGGTGGCGTGGAAGCCAGCGGCAGCCTGCTGCAGCGGCGTCTGGACCTGCCGGACGCCACCACGCTGGTCCTGCAGGGCCTGCTGTTCTGCAACCTGCTGGCCTGGGAAGCCATTACCGGGCGCCTGTCCGCGCTCAAGCTGCGCTGGCAGCAACAGGCGCAAGTCATCCCCGCCAAGGAGGCCGGCCATGCATGACATCGATCTCACCACCCTGCTGCTGGCGCTCTTCGCGGGCGCAATCCGGGTGGGGACGCCCTTTCTCTTCGTCAGCCTGGGCGAATGCCTGACCGAAAAAGGCGGACGCGTGAACCTGGGCCTGGAAGGCATCCTGGTCTGCGGTGCCATGACCGGCTACGCGGCCTCCTTCTTCAGCGGCTCGGCCTGGCTGGGCGTGCTGGCGGCGGGCTGCGCCGGACTCTTGCTGGGAGTGCTGCACGGCGTGGTGTGCTCGCTGCCGCGCGTCAACGACATCGCTTTCGGCATCGCGCTCATGCTGCTGGGGACGGGCCTGGCCTTCTTCCTAGGCAAACCCTTCATCCAGCCGCAGGCACCGATGCTGCCCTCAATCGATCTGGGTGCGTGGAGCAGCAATGACCGCCTGCACCATGCACTGCAGATCAATGCGCTGTTCTTCATCGGCGTGGCGCTTGCGCTGGTGCTGCAGTGGGGCCTGTCGGCCACGCGCTGGGGGCTGGCCTTGCGGCTGGTGGGCGACCATGCCGAGACCGCACGCGCGCTCGGTTACCGCCTCACCGGCACGCGCATTGCGGCCACGGCCGCAGGCGGCTTCCTGGCTGCCATCGGCGGCGCCTACCTGTCGCTCTACTACCCCGGCAGCTGGAATGAGGGACTTTCCAGCGGCCAGGGACTCATGGCCGTGGCGCTGGTGATCTTTGCGCGCTGGCAGCCGTGGCGCTGCCTGCTGGCCGCACTGCTGTTCGGTGCTGCCGGTGCGCTGGGCCCGGCCTTGCAGGCGGTGGGCGTGACCTCCGGCTATTACCTCTTCAACGCGGCACCGTATGCGCTCACGCTCTTGATCATGATCCTCACCTGCCGGCCTGACCGCACGCTCTCGAGTGCGCCGGGCGAACTGAGCCTGACCCGATAAATCCACTTGCCCCAAGGAGAAACCATGTCCGAACGCTACATCCAGGCCGAACCCTATCCCTGGCCCTATGACGGTGCCCTGACCCCGGCCAATACCGCGCTCATCGTCATCGACATGCAGACCGACTTCTGCGGCATCGGTGGCTACGTCGACAAGATGGGCTATGACCTCTCGCTCACGCGCGCGCCCATCGAACCGATCAAGAAAGTGCTGGCCGCCATGCGTGCCGGCGGCTACACCATCATCCATACCCGCGAAGGCCATCGTCCCGATCTGTCCGACCTGCCGGCCAACAAGCGCTGGCGCTCGCGCCAGATCGGCACCAATGGCGTGGGCATCGGCGATGCCGGCCCCTGTGGCCGCATCCTGGTGCGCGGCGAACCGGGCTGGGAAATCATTCCCGAACTCGCCCCCATCGCCGGTGAGATCATCATCGACAAACCCGGCAAGGGCTCCTTCTGCGCCACCGACCTGGAAATGATCCTGCACACGCGCGGCATCCGCAACATCGTGCTCACCGGCATCACCACCGATGTCTGCGTGCATACCACCATGCGCGAAGCCAATGACCGCGGCTTCGAATGCGTGATGCTCTCGGATTGCTGTGGCGCGACTGACCACAACAACCACCTGGCGGCGCTGTCCATGATCAAGATGCAGGGTGGCGTGTTCGGCGCGGTCTCCGATGCGGCCGCACTGATCGATGTGATCGGGGCCTGACATGCATGCCCTGGAGCTGGAGATCATCAATGCCGGCAAATCCTTCGGCAGCTTTCGCGCGCTCGATGAGGTCTCGCTGAAGATCCGCGCCGGCACCATCCACGCGCTGCTGGGCGAGAACGGTGCGGGCAAGAGCACGCTGGTCAAGGGCCTGGTCGGCTACAGCCCGCTGGACCAGGGCAGCATCGTGGCTGACCGCCGCGAGGTGGAGATCCGCAGTGCGCGCGTGCCCAACCAGCTCGGCATCGGCATGGTCTACCAGCACTTCACGCTGGCCCCCAGCCTGACCGTGGCCGAGAACCTGCTGCTGGCACGCGGCGATCTTCCCTGGCGTATCCGCTGGCGCAGCGAGCGCGCCGTGCTGGAGGAGTTCATGGCGCGCATGCCCTTCAAACTCGGGCTGGAGCGCGCGGTGAGCAGTCTCTCCGCCGGCGAAAAGCAGAAACTGGAAATCCTCAAGCAGCTCTATCTGCGCCGCCGCTTCCTGATCCTCGATGAACCGACCTCGGTACTGACACCGCAGGAAGCCGACGAAGTGCTGGGACTCATGCATGCCCTCACCCGCCAGCAGGAACTGACGGTGCTGATGATCACCCACAAGTTCCACGAAGTGACTGCCTATGCGGACGATGTGACGGTTTTGCGCAAGGGTCGCCTGGTCGGCAGTGCCCGGGTTTCCGAGACGACGCCGGATGCCCTGGCGCACTGGATGATGGGCCACGCCCGCGCCGAGAAAACGCAGGTGGAGCGTCCCGCAGTGCCAGCAGACGCCAGCTTCGGGCTCGAAGTGAAGGAACTGACCGTCAACAACGACCGCGGCGTGGCTGCCGTGCGGGGCCTCTCGCTGCAAGTGAAGCGTGGTGAAATCGTGGGCCTGGCCGGCATCTCCGGCAATGGCCAGAAGGAACTGGTGGAAGCCCTGCTGGGCGAGATCCGGATCGAGGATGCGCCCTATGCCGCCACGCGTGAGGAGATGCGACGGCTGCGTGTCTTCGCGCTACCGGAAGAACCCTTGCGCAACGCCTGCATCGCAGGCATGAGCGTGGCCGAGAACATGGCGCTGCGCAATTTCGATGTCGCCCCCTTCAAGCGCAGCGGCTGGCGCGTCGACCGCAGCGCCATGAAGCGCCAGGCGCAATCCCTGATCGCGGCCTTCAACGTCAAGCCGCCCGCACCGGAACGCCCCATCGGCACGCTCTCCGGCGGCAACGTGCAGCGCGCCGTGCTGGCACGTGAGCTCGGCGAAGAGGGCGATGCAGGCGCGGCCAATGTGCTCATCGTCGCCAATCCGGTCTTCGGACTGGACTTCGCCTCGGTGGCCGATATCCACGCACGTCTGCTGCAAGCGCGCGCACGCGGCGCGGCCGTGCTGCTGGTGAGCGAAGACCTGGACGAACTGCTGGAACTGTCCGACCGCATCCTGGTGATGACCGAGGGCCGCATCGTGCACGTGGCGCAGGACGTGGCCACGCAAGGAGCGGACCGCGCCGCCCTGGGCCGCTGGATGGCGGGTCACTCCGAACAATCACCCCACGCCGAGGCCGCATGATCCGTATCGACGCCTTCCCCTATCCCTATCAGTTCCATCCGCGCAGCACCGCGCTGGTGGTCATCGACATGCAGCGCGACTTCGTGGAAGAAGGCGGCTTCGGCAGTGCGCTGGGCAACGATGTGCGGCCCCTGGGCGCAATCGTGCCGACCGTGGCGGCCCTGCTGGCGCTGGCACGCCAGGCGCAGATGCTGGTGGTCCACACGCGTGAATCGCACCTGCCGGATCTCTCGGACTGCCCGCGCGCCAAGCGCCTGCGCGGCAACCCGGCGCTGGGCATCGGCGATGTCGGGCCGATGGGCCGGATCCTGGTGCGGGGCGAACCCGGCAACCAGATCCTGCCGCAGTTGGCTCCCCTGGATGGCGAGATCGTCATCGACAAACCGGGCAAGGGGGCCTTCTACGCCACCGACCTGCACGCACAATTGCAGGAGCGCGGCATCACTCACCTTCTGGTGGCCGGCGTCACTACGGAAGTGTGCGTGCAGACCTCGATGCGCGAGGCCAATGACCGCGGCTATGAATGCCTGGTGGTGGAAGATGCCTGCGCCAGTTACTTCCCTGAATTTCATCGCGCCACGCTGGAGATGCTGACCGCCCAGGGCGGCATCGTCGGCTGGCGCACGCCGCTGGCGCAGCTGCACAGCGCCGTGGCCGCCTATACCGGAGAAACGCCATGATGCAAGTGAACCTGCCCCACGTGGTGGCCGAGGTCGAACAAGCGTTTACGGATTACGAATACGCCCTGCTCATCAACGACATCCCGGCCCTCGACCGCTGGTTCTGGTATGCCCCCGAAACGGTGCGCTACGGCGTGGGCGAAGTGCTGCTGGGCGGCGAGGCGATCCGCCAGTACCGCAAGACCTGCACCCCGGTGCCGGCCTCGCGCAAGCTGCATCGCACCGTTGTCACCACCTTCGGCAGCGACTATGCTACGGTCTCCACCGAATTCACCGACCATACGTCCGATCGTATCGGCCGCCAGATGCAGACCTGGGTGCGCATGGACGAAGGCTGGCGCATCGTCGCCGCCCATGTCAGCCTGATGGCATGAGTCCGCAGCCCCCTCGAACCAGAATGCCCGCACCATGACCGTCACCGTCGCCAACCCGCTCGCCGAACAGGTCTATCACCGGATCAAGGACGACATCTTCAATTTCCGCCTGCTGCCCGGGGACAATTTCACCGAGACCGAGATGGCCCAGCGCCAGGGCGTCTCGCGCACGCCCTTGCGGGATGCGCTGTTCAGGCTGCAGCGCGAGGGCTATCTGGAAGTGGGATTCCGGCGTGGCTGGAAGGTCTGCCCGATCGACTTCGACCGCCTCGACAATCTCTATGACCTGCGCATCGTGCTGGAGATGGCCGCGCTGGAGAAACTCTGCACCCAGCAGGAGCCGACGGCAGAACTGGAGCAGTTGAACGCCATCTGGCTGGCCGAACCGGAGGCGCGCCATACCGATGCCGTCAAGGTGGCGGAGCTGGACGAAGCCTTCCACACCAACCTGGTGGCCGCCGCCGGCAATGTGGAGATGACCCGGGTGCATACCGAGGTGACGGAAAAGATCCGCATCGTGCGTCGCCTGGACTTCCTCAAGAAGAAGCGCATCGAAGCCACCTACGAGGAACACGGCAAGATCCTGCAACTGATCGCCAAGCGCAAGGCCACCGAAGCGCAGATCCTGCTGCGCGCCCATATCACCCAGAGCAAGCTGGAAGTCAGAAAGATCACCATCTGGATGCTGGCCGAGGCACGCCAGCTCCAGGAGCCCGAAGCGGCGCTGGCCCGCTGACGCTGCCGGGAAGAAACTTTCATATGAAAGTTTGTCAACATTTCCCAGGTGAAATATGAAAAACTGCGCTGCCTGTCCGCTTCAGGCGGCTTGATCCGTGCCAAGCCGCCACCAAATCAAGGAAAGCCTCCGAAACCATTTATAATGGAAGGCTTTTGCAACAGCGCATCTTTCCAGCGGCTCAATGAAGGTATTTCGCGGACTTCCCACAGCCGAATCGCGCGCCCCGTGCGCGCTGACCATCGGCAATTTCGACGGCGTGCATCTGGGCCACCAGGCTCTCTTGGCGCGCGTGCGCGAGGCCGCCGCCAAACTGGGGCTGGACGCGGCGGTGATGACTTTCGAGCCGCATCCGCGTGAATTCTTCGCCCAGCTGGCCGGCACCCCCGAACGCGCCCCGGCGCGCATCGCCAACCTGCGCGACAAGCTCGAAGCGCTCTCCAATTCCGGCATCGACCGCGTGGTGGTGGAGCATTTCGGCAGCCATTTCGCCGCCCTCTCCCCGCAGGACTTCATCGAGAAGATCCTGGTGCAGGGCCTGCACGTGCGCTGGCTGATGGTCGGTGACGACTTCTGCTTCGGCGCGCGCCGCGCCGGCACGCTCGATACCCTGATCGCGGCCGGCAAGCAGTATGGCTTCGAGGTCCATGCCCTGCCCACGGTGACCAATGCCGGTGTGCGCATCTCCTCTTCGGCCGTGCGCGCGGCGCTGGCCGAAGGCGATTTCACCCTGTCGCAGCAGTTGCTGGGCCATCCCTATGCCATCAGCGGCCGGGTCGTGCACGGCAAGAAACTGGGGCGCACCATCGGTTTCCCGACGCTGAACATGCGCGTGGGCCACAAGCGTCCGGCGCTTTCGGGCATCTTCGTAGTGCAGGTGCACGGACTGGCCGAGCAGCCCTTGCCGGCCGTGGCCAGCCTGGGCGTGCGCCCGACGGTGGACGACAGCGGCCGGGTACTGCTGGAAACGCACCTGCTCGATTTCAAGGGCGATTGCTACGGCAAGCTGGTGCGGGTGGAATTCCTCAAGAAGCTGCGCGACGAAGAAAAGTATGTCGACCTGCCCACGCTGACCACGGCCATTGCCCGTGACGTGGACAATGCCCGCGCCTGGTTCCGTGAAAACGCCGGCTTCGCCGTCTCGGCCACCGACCGAATTTGAACGCTGGGCGGTTGCCGGAGCCCCGCTCCAGCAGCTGTCCAGCCGCCCCATCCTGCATCCTGCCTGCCGCAACGCGCCCTGCTTGTGACGCCTTGCCGGGCCCCGGAATCAACCTGCATTCAACGAAAGCTTTGTCATGTCCAACAACGAATCCTCCGCCAAGCCCGGCAAACCGGAAAAAGCCGGCAAGGCCCCCTCCAAGTATCCGGTCAACATGACCGAAACCGGCTTCCCGATGCGCGGCGACCTCGCCAAGCGCGAGCCGCAATGGGTCAAGGAATGGCAGGAAAAGAAGGTCTACGAGCGCATCCGCAAGGCCTCGGCCGGCCGCCCGAAATTCATCCTGCATGACGGCCCGCCGTATGCCAACGGTGACATCCACATCGGCCACGCCGTCAACAAGATCCTGAAGGACATGATCGTCAAGGCCCGCAACATGGCCGGCTTCGACGCCCAATACGTGCCGGGCTGGGATTGCCACGGCATGCCCATCGAGATCCAGATCGAAAAGCAGTTCGGCAAGAACCTGCCGGTGGCCGAAGTGCAGGCCAAGGCGCGCGCCTACGCGGGTGAGCAGATCGAACGCCAGAAGGCCGACTTCATCCGCCTGGGCGTGCTCGGCGAGTGGGACACCCCCTACAAGACCATGAATTTCTCCAACGAAGCCGACGAGCTGCGCGCGCTCGGCACGATCCTGGAGAAGGGTTACGTCTATCGCGGCCTCAAGCCCGTGAATTGGTGCTTCGACTGCGGCTCGGCGCTGGCCGAAGCTGAAGTGGAATACCAGGACAAGCGCGACCCGGCCATCGATGTCGGCTTCCCCTTTGCCGAACACGACAAGATCGCCACTGCCTTCGGCCTGGCCGACCTGCCGACCCGCAACGGCTACATCGTCATCTGGACCACCACGCCCTGGACCATCCCGTCCAACCAGGCGTTGAACGTCCATCCGGAATTCGAGTACGCGCTGGTCGAGACCAGCCGCAACGGCGAAGCCACCTTGCTGATCCTGGCCAAGGACCTGGTGGAATCCTGCCTGCAGCGCTTCGGCCTGGAAGGCAAGATCATCGCCACCACCACCGGCGAGAAGCTGTCCCTGATCCGCTTCCATCATCCGCTGGCCAAGGTCGATGCCGGCTATGACCGCCTGTCGCCGATCTACCTGGGTGAATACGTGACCGCCGACAGCGGTACCGGCATCGTGCACTCGGCACCGGCCTACGGTATCGAAGACTTCATCTCCTGCAAGGCGCACGGGATGAAGGACGACGACATCCTCAACCCGGTCATGGGCGATGGCCGCTATGCCTCCTGGCTGCCGCTGTTTGCCGGCCTGACCATCTGGGAAGCCTCCAAGCCCATCTGCGGCAAGCTGGAAGAAGTGGGTTCGCTGTTCAAGCTGGTCATGTTCGACCACAGCTACATGCACTGCTGGCGCCACAAGACCCCCATCGTCTATCGCGCCACCTCGCAGTGGTTCGCCAGCATGGACAACACGCCCAAGGACGGCGGCCCCAGCCTGCGCCAGACCGCGCTGCAAGGCATCGAGGACACCGCCTTCTTCCCCGGCTGGGGCAAGGCGCGCCTGCACGGCATGATCGCCAACCGTCCGGACTGGACCCTGTCGCGCCAGCGCCAGTGGGGCGTGCCCATGGCCTTCTTCGTGCACAAGGAAACGGGCGAACTGCATCCGCGTACGCCGGAGCTGATCGAGCAGGTCGCCCAACGCATCGAGAAGAGCGGCATCGAAGCCTGGCAGGCCCTGGATCCCAAGGAATTGCTGGGTAACGAAGCCGAGCACTACCTCAAGAACCGCGACACGCTGGACGTCTGGTTCGATTCCGGTACCACCCACCAGACCGTGCTGCGCGGCTCGCACGCACAGCAGTCGCAGTTCCCGGCCGACCTCTACCTGGAAGGCTCGGACCAGCATCGCGGCTGGTTCCACTCGTCGCTGCTGACCTCGTCGATGCTCAATGGCCGCGCGCCCTACAAGGCCCTGCTCACGCACGGCTTCGTGGTCGATGGCGAGGGCAAGAAGATGTCCAAGTCCAAGGGCAACGTGGTCGCGCCGCAGAAGGTCTCGGATTCGCTGGGCGCGGAAATCCTGCGCCTGTGGGTGGCCTCGACCGACTATTCGGGCGAGCTGTCGATCTCGGACGAGATCCTCAAGCGCGTGGTGGAAGCCTACCGCCGCATCCGCAACACCCTGCGCTTCCTGCTGGCCAACACCTCCGACTTCGATCCTGCACAACACGCCGTGCCGGTGGCCGAGATGCTGGAAATCGACCGCTATGCGATCGCCAACATGGCGCGCCTGCAGGCGGAGGTGCTGGCGCACTTCGAGACCTATGAATTCCACCCGGTGGTGGCCAAGCTGCAGATGTACTGCTCGGAAGACCTGGGCGGCTTCTACCTGGATATCCTGAAGGACCGCCTCTACACCAGCGGCGTGGAGTCGGCCGCACGCCGCTCGGCCCAGACCGCCGTGTGGCACATCACGCAGTCGCTGTTGCGCCTGATGGCACCGATCCTGTCCTTCACGGCCGAAGAAGCCTGGCGCTTCTTTGCCGGCAAGGACGCCTTCGAGGCCAGCGGCGAAACCATCTTCTCGCAGGTCTATTACGCCCTGCCGGAAGTGGCCGATGCACAGGCCCTGCTGGACAAGTTCGCGGTGCTGCACGAAGTGCGCGCAGCGGTCACCAAGCAGCTGGAAGAAGTGCGTATCGCCGGCAGCATCGGTTCCTCCCTGCAGGCGGAAGTGGAACTGAAGGTCGCCGGCGACAAGGCGGCCCTGCTGGAAAGCCTGGGCGATGACCTGAAGTTCGTCCTCATCACCTCGGCTGCCCGCGTCACCCCGGTGGCCACGGTGGAAGAGGAAGCGGTGGTGGTCACGCCGTCGGCGCATCAGAAATGTGAACGTTGCTGGCACTATCGCGCCGATGTCGGGTCTCATGCCGATCATCCGGGCCTGTGCGGTCGCTGCTACAGCAACCTGTTCGGCCAGGGCGAAAAGCGCCTGTTCGCCTGATCCGGGCGGGACGGCCTTGCTAGCGGCCCGCTGCACTTGAATGCAGCGGGCCGTCCACTCCAACAAGAACATCCATGGCAACCAAAAAGCGCTCCTCCTCTTCCGGTTCTTCGTCCACCACCCAAGGGCTCTTGCCCTGGCTGGGCATCGCCACCATCGTGCTGCTGCTGGACCAGCTCACCAAGATCACTATCCTGAAACTGTTCCACTATGGCGAGTCGGTGCCGGTGACCGGTTTCTTCAACCTGGTGCTGGTCTACAACAAGGGCGCGGCCTTCAGTTTCCTGGCCGCCAGCGGTGGCTGGCAGCGTTATCTGTTCACCGCCATCGGCATCGGTGCGGCGGTGTTCATCATCCACCTGCTGCGCAAGCATCCCGGCCAACGCATGTTCTGCTGGGCCCTGGCCCTGATCCTGGGTGGCGCGATCGGCAACGTGATCGACCGCGTGGTGTATGGCCACGTGATCGACTTCCTCGACGTCTACGTCGGCAACTGGCACTGGCCGGCCTTCAACCTGGCCGATAGTGCGATCTGCGTGGGTGCGGTATTGTTCGTCGTGGACGAACTGCGCCGCGTCTCCAAGAAGTAAGGCAAGTCCGCAAGTCTGAACACGCCTGCGGTACGCCGCATTCCAGGAGCAAACAATGGATCTGGCTGGCAAGAAAATCGTATTGGGCCTGACCGGCGGCGTGGCCTGCTACAAGGCCGCCATGCTGGCGCGCGAACTGGGCCGCACCGGTGCCACGGTGCACGTGGTGATGACCGAGGCGGCCACGCACTTCATGACCGCCGTCACCATGCAGGCCCTGACCGGCAACCCGGTCTATACCGACCAATGGGATGCGCGCATGGACAACAACATGCCGCACATCAATCTCACCCGCGATGCCGATGCGGTGGTCATCGTGCCCTGCTCCACAGACTTTATCGCCAAGCTGGCCCACGGGCATTGCGACGACCTGCTCTCGACCCTGTGCGTGGCGCGTCCGGCGCGGGTACCACTGATGGTGGCCCCGGCCATGAACGTGGAGATGTGGCAGAACCCGGCCACCCAGCGCAACGTGCGCCAGATCCGCGACGACGGCATCCTGCTGCTGGGCCCGGATGCGGGCGCGCAAGCCTGTGGCGAAGTCGGCGAAGGCCGCATGCTGGAGCCGGCGCAATTGCTGGAGGAGATCGTCGCGGCCTTCCAGCCCAAGCTGCTGGCGGGCCGCCGCGTGCTGCTGACGGCCGGGCCGACCTTCGAGCCCATCGATCCGGTGCGCGGCATCACCAATCTGTCTTCCGGCAAGATGGGCTACGCGATTGCGCGTGCTGCCCGCGAAGCGGGTGCGGAAGTCACCCTGGTCTCCGGCCCGACGGCGCTGGAGACGCCTTATGGCGTGCAGCGCGTGGATGTGCAGACGGCCCTGCAGATGCATGAGGCGGTATTAGCCCATGTGAAGGAAAAAGACCTGTTCGTCGCCGTTGCGGCCGTCGCTGACTGGCGCGTGGCCAATGCCAGCGAGCAGAAACTGAAGAAACAGGACGAAAACGATACCCCGCAACTGGAATTCGTCCAGAATCCCGACATCCTGGCCACCGTTGCCGCCCTGCCCCAGCGTCCCTACTGCGTGGGCTTTGCGGCCGAATCGGAGAACCTGGAGCAATACGGCGCGGCCAAGCGCATCCGCAAGAACATTCCGCTGCTGGTCGGCAATATCGGCCACCAGACCTTTGGCCGCGATGACAACGCGCTCATGCTGTTCGACGCCCAGGGCCACAGCGCCCTGCCCCGTGCGGACAAGCAGACCCTGGCCCGCCAGCTGGTACGCGAGATCGCGCGCCGCATGGCGGCCTGACGGTGCACGGCCCGCCTCTTGCGGGCCGTGTCTTTTGTACGTTTCCGTACGTTTTGTATTTGAATCCGATTACGCATCATGAAGACCATCGACATCAAGATCCTCGACCCCCGCATGAAAGACCAACTGCCTGCCTACGCCACCCCTGGCAGCGCCGGCCTGGACCTGCGGGCCTGCATCGATGCGCCGCTGACCCTGGCGCCGGGTTCCACGCACCTGATCCCGACCGGACTGGCGATCCACCTGGCCGATCCGAATTACGCGGCCGTGATCCTGCCGCGCAGCGGCATGGGGCACAAGCATGGGATCGTGCTGGGCAACCTGGTCGGGCTGATCGATTCGGATTACCAGGGCCAGTTGATGATCTCGACGTGGAACCGCGGCAGTACCGAGTTTGTCCTAAACCCCATGGAACGCCTGGCGCAGCTGGTGATCGTGCCGGTACTGCAGGTCGGCTTCAATGTGGTAGATGAATTCGACAGCAGCGAACGCGGCGCCGGTGGTTTCGGCAGCACAGGCAAACACTGATGGAGAACCGCATGCTCGTATCCCCCCTGCCCCAGTGGCAGAAACTGAAAACCCTCGCCGTCCTGGCCCCGCTGGCCTTCCTGGCCGCCTGCGCCACCCAGGAACCCGGTCCGGTCACCACCACGCCGTCCAAACCGGTGACCACGACGACGCAGGCCCCGCGCCCGGTGGCCGACAATCCCCAGCAAGCACAATTGCGCGAACTGATCGCGCAGCAGGACCGGCTCTACCGCGTCGCTGCACCGCTGTTGACCAGCAACGCCCAGCTCTGCCGTGGCAATGCCCGCAACCTGCTGGGCTTCACCGCCAAGAACCGTTATTCCTTCCCCATCGAATATGCAGAAACCGCGCGTAGCCTGGGCTACGACGACCGCCTGCAGGTCACCGGCGTGCTGCCCGGCAGCGGTGCTGCCCAGGCTGGCATCCAGCGGGGCGACTTCCTGATCTCGGTGGCAGGCAAGCCGATGCCGCAAGGCACCGATGCCGAACGCCAGGCCGCCGTGCTGCTGAGTCCGCTGGTGGTCAAGAAGGCCCCGATTGCGCTGGGCGTGCAGCGCAACGGCCAGAACACCACCGTCAATGTGCCGCTGACCTTCGCCTGCGCCTTCAGCATCGAGCTGGGCAATGCCGACAACGTCAACACCTATGCCGATGGCCGCCGCGTGCTCATTACCCGCGGCATGCTCAAGTTCACCCAGTCCGATGATGAACTGGCCTACCTGATCGCCAAGGAGATGGCGCACAATATCCTCGGCCACGCCATCCGCCAGCGCATGGTCTCGACGATTGCCGAAGTGATCGACAACCTGCTGCTGCCACATCCGGACCCGACCACCACGGCCGGCACTGCCGGCATCCGCGTCTATCCGCAAGACCTGGATGCAGCTGCCGATACGCTCTCGCTGTACCTGCTGGCGCGCGCCGGCTACAGCATCGACAACGTGCCGGCGTTCTGGAAGCGCCTGGCCGACCAGTATCCGGCCAGCGTGCCCAACGGCTACACGGCGCTGCATCCGGCTACCGCTTATCGCCTCTCGATGATCGACAAGGTCACGCAAATCGTGAAGGCAAAGCAGGAGGCGGGCAAGCCGCTGGTGCCGTAAATGCGGTGATATGAAGTAGTTGAAGTGAAGACGGCGCGGTGAAAACCGCGCCGTTTTTGTTTGCATAATGAAAGTGAAGCAAGCTGCAAAACAAAAGGCCACGCCGGTTTCCCGACGTGGCCTTGATGGCTTGCTTGATGCGCTTATTCGACTTCGAGCTTCTCTTGCGGCTCTTCCGGCGGGGACGAATCGTCGCCCTCGGGGAAGTCCAGCTTGATCTGCTCCTTGTCGTCCATCTCCACCGTCACGCGGCCACCGCTGACCAGCTTGCCGAACAGCAGTTCGTCGGCCAGCGCCTTGCGGATCAGGTCCTGGATCAGGCGCGACATCGGGCGTGCCCCCATCAACGGATCGAAGCCCTTCTTGCCCAGGAACTTGCGCAGATTGTCCGAGAAGACGGCTTCCACCTTCTTTTCGTGCAGCTGCTCTTCCAGTTGCATCAGGAACTTGTCGACCACGCGCAGGATGATTTCCTCGTCCAGTGGGCGGAAGCTGATGATGGCATCCAGACGGTTGCGGAACTCCGGGGTGAACATGCGCTTGATGTCCGCCATTTCGTCGCCGGCTTCCTTCTTCTCGGTGAAGCCGATGGTGCGCTTCTGCAGGCTCTCGGCCCCCGCGTTGGTGGTCATGATGATGATCACGTTGCGGAAGTCGGTCTTGCGGCCGTTGTTGTCGGTCAGCGTGCCATGGTCCATCACCTGCAACAGAATGTTGAAGATGTCGGGGTGCGCTTTTTCGATTTCATCCAGCAGCAGCACGGCGTGCGGCTTCTTGTTGACGGCCTCGGTCAGCAGGCCGCCCTGGTCGAAACCGACATAGCCCGGGGGCGCGCCGATCAGGCGGCTCACGGCATGGCGCTCCATGTATTCGGACATGTCGAACCGTACCAGCTCGATGCCGAGGATGAAGGCCAGTTGCTTGGCCACTTCGGTCTTGCCCACGCCGGTCGGACCGGAGAACAGGAAGGAGCCGATCGGCTTGTCGGTCTTGCCCAAGCCGGCACGTGCCATCTTGATGGCCGAGGCCAGTGCTTCGATGGCCGGATCCTGCCCGAACACAACGTTCTTCAGGTCGCGATCGATGGTCTGCAGCTTGGCGCGATCATCCTGGTTCACGGACTGCGGCGGGATACGGGCGATCTTCGAAATGATTTCCTCGATTTCCGGCTTGCCGATGGTCTTCTTCTGCTTGGACTTGGGCAGGATGCGCTGGGCAGCACCGGCTTCGTCGATCACGTCGATGGCCTTGTCGGGCAGGTGACGGTCATTGATGAAGCGCGCCGCCAGTTCCGCAGCCGAAGTCAGGGCCGAAGCAGAATACTTCACGCCGTGGTGTTCCTCGAACTTTGACTTCAGGCCGCGCAGGATCTGCACGGTCTGCTCCACGGTCGGTTCGTTCACATCGATCTTCTGGAAGCGACGCGACAGCGCGTGGTCCTTCTCGAAGACGCCACGGAATTCGGTGTAGGTGGTCGCGCCGATGCACTTCAACTGGCCGCTCGACAGCGCAGGCTTCAACAGGTTGGACGCATCCAGCGTACCGCCCGACGCCGAACCCGCACCGATGATGGTGTGGATTTCGTCGATGAAGAGAATGCCGTTGGGGCTGTCCTTCAATTGCTTCAACACGGCCTTCAGGCGCTGCTCGAAATCGCCACGGTACTTGGTACCGGCCAGCAGCGCGCCCATGTCCAGCGAATAGACGACGGCATTCTTCAGTATCTCGGGCACATCGCCTTGCGTCACGCGCCAGGCCAGGCCTTCGGCGATGGCGGTCTTGCCGACACCGGCTTCACCCACCAGCAGCGGATTGTTCTTGCGGCGGCGGCACAGGGTCTGGATGACGCGCTCGACCTCGGAATCGCGGCCGATCAGCGGATCGATCTTGCCCTCGGCGGCCGCCTTGTTCAGGTTCTGGGTGAACTGGTCCAGCGGGCTTTCCTTCTGCTGGCCTTCGGCTTGCACGTCTTCCGCGCCTTCCGGGGCCTTCTGCGGATCAGCCTGCTGATCCTTGCGCACGCCGTGCGAGATGAAGTTGACCACGTCCAGACGGGTCACGCCCTGCTGGTGCAGGTAGTAGACCGCGTGCGAATCCTTCTCGCCGAAGATGGCCACCAGCACGTTGGCGCCGGTGACTTCCTTCTTGCCGTTGGAGGCCGACTGCACGTGCATGATGGCGCGCTGGATGACGCGCTGGAAGCCCAGCGTGGGCTGGGTATCCACCTCATTGGTGCCGGGGACCGTGGGCGTGTTGTCGGTGATGAAATTGGTCAGCGTCTTGCGCAGATCATCAATGTTCACCGAGCAGGCGCGCAGCACTTCGGCCGCCGAAGGATTGTCCAGCAGCGCGAGCAGCAAGTGTTCCACGGTAATGAATTCATGACGCGATTGTCTGGCTTCGACAAAGGCCATGTGCAAACTGACTTCGAGTTCCTGCGCAATCATGCTTCCTCCATCACGCATTGCAGGGGGTGCCCTGCTTTTCGAGCGTGGGTTAAAACGAGTTCCACTTTTGTGGATGCGATATCTTTGGGATACACACCACACATTCCCTTCCCATCGCGGTGAACCTTGAGCATGATCTGCGTCGCGGTTTCACGGTCCTTGTTGAAGTACTGCTGGATGACTGCGACGACGAATTCCATCGGCGTATAGTCATCGTTCAACAATAAAACCTGGTACATCGGGGGCGGCTTGAGTTTTGCCTCCTGCCGTTCCAGGACTGTACCGCCATCATTTTCGTGCTTGGTTGCCATGCGTTTATTCGACCATCAAAGCTGTGCAACGCACAATGATCACGTAACCTCTAGATGAGATAGATATTACTTGTTTTCCGGACCTTGCGCAGATGACGATGATTTATCCTAAATCAAGGGTTTCTTTCCCCATCGCTCAAACAGGGCCACAAAGCGGAACGTGAAAACTGCTTGACTTTTGGATTTCGACCGAGAACAATGGAATTCATTGATTAGTAGTTACTAAATGTAACAACTCATCGATACGATAGGGGGCAGGTTTAAGGGGGGCTGCGTGACGCGCGATGCTTCTTGCTTTGACGGCTCGTGTGAATAGTTAATTTTGAAAGATGCTTTTATGGCAACAGGTACTGTCAAGTGGTTCAATGATTCCAAAGGCTTTGGCTTTATCACTCCGGATGACGGCGGCGAAGATCTGTTCGCTCACTTCTCCGCAATCCAGATGAACGGCTTCAAGACCCTGAAAGAAGGTCAAAAAGTCCAGTTTGACGTTACGCAAGGCCCCAAAGGCAAGCAAGCTTCGAACATCCAGAACGCCGCTTAAACCCCGGTTTCTCTAAAAGCCCCGCTCTTGCGGGGCTTTTTTCATTGGGGCGCCGCCATTGCTGCGCCCGCAATGACTACGTAACCGAAATGCAAACAGCCAGGCAGATGCCTGGCTGAGTGTTGTTTTTTCATCATTGATTTGCGGCAAATCACGCTGCAGAAGCAGTCCGTCCGGCTTACATGTTTTCGATCAGCGCTTCACCGAAACCGGAGCAGGAAACCTGCGTCGCCCCTTCCAGCAAACGCGCGAAATCATAGGTCACGCGCTTGGCCGAGACTGACTTCTGCATGGCCGTGATGATGAGATCCGCGGCCTCGATCCAGCCCATGTGGCGCAGCATCATTTCTGCCGAAAGAATACTGGAACCGGGGTTCACATAATCCTTGCCGGCATACTTCGGTGCGGTGCCGTGGGTGGCTTCGAACACGGCCACCGAATCGGACATGTTGGCGCCCGGAGCAATGCCGATACCGCCGACCTGAGCCGCCACGGCGTCCGAAATGTAGTCGCCGTTCAGGTTCATGGTGGCGATGACACTGTATTCCGCCGGGCGCATCAGCACCTGCTGGAAGAAGGCATCGGTGATGGCATCCTTGATGACGATCTGGCGGCCGGTCTTGGGGTTCTTCAGGCGCATCCACGGGCCGTCGTCGATCAGTTCGGCCCCGAATTCGCGGCCGGCCAGCGCATAACCCCAGTCACGGAAAGCACCCTCGGTGTACTTCATGATGTTGCCCTTGTGGACCAGCGTCACCGAAGGCTTGTCGTGGTCGATGGCGTACTGGATGGCCTTGCGCACCAGTCGCTCCGTACCTTCGCGCGAGACCGGCTTGATGCCCAGCGCCGAGGTCTCAGGGAAGCGCAGCTTCTTGACCCCCATCTCGCGCGTGAGCAGCTCGATCAGTTTCTTCACTTCCGGGGTACCGGCCTGCCATTCAATACCGGCGTAGATGTCTTCGGAGTTCTCGCGGAAGATCACCATGTCGGTCTTCTCGGGCTCCTTCAGCGGCGAGGGCACGCCTTTGAAGTAGCGCACCGGACGCAGGCAGACATAGAGGTCCAGCTGCTGGCGCATGGTCACGTTCAAGGAACGGATGCCGCCCCCGACCGGCGTGGACAGCGGCCCCTTGATCGAGACCAGATACTCCTTGAGCACGTCCAGTGTCTCCTCGGGCAGCCAGGTATCGGCACCGTAGAGCTTGGTCGACTTCTCGCCCGCATAGATTTCCATCCAGTGGATCTTGCGCGCACCGCCGTAGGCCTTCTCCACCGCGGCATCGACCACCTTGAGCATCACCGGCGTGACGTCCACGCCCACGCCATCGCCCATGATGAAAGGAATGATGGGGTTGTTGGGGACATTGAGAGTGTCATCGGCATTGGCGGTGATCTTGCACGCTTCTGCAGGCACTTGGATATGTTGGTACGACATCGTGGTCTCCGACGGTTGAGGCGGTAGCGTTGGGAAGCATCAGCGGCAAAGCCCATGCACATCGGCAAGGACCTTGCATGAATTGCCATACAAGCGGGGAATTTTAAGAGATTTCCGGATTTTCAGCCGGAAAAATTCCGGATTGCAATCAGCAGGTCTTATATAAGACACATGACTTGCCTGATTGATTATGCATCAGGATTTTACGCAAGGCCATCTTTTTGCGACACTAGCGCATGCCTTTGATCCTCTTCAACAAACCCTTCGGCGTGATGAGCCAGTTCTCCGCCCATCCCGAGCGCCAGACGCTGGCCGATTACCTCGACCTTCCCGACATCTACCCTGCAGGCCGTCTCGATGCCGACAGTGAAGGCCTGCTTCTGCTCACCGATGACGGCAAGCTGCAGCACGCCATCGCCCATCCGCGCCGCAAGCAGCCCAAGACCTACCTGGCACAGGTGGAAGGCCTGGCCACGCCGGAGGCGCTGCAGCGCCTGCGCGATCCGCTGGACCTGGGCGACTTCGTCACCCAACCCGGAGAGGCCCGCTTGATCCAGGAGCCGGCCTGGATGTGGCCGCGCACCCCGCCCATCCGCCAGCGTGCCAACCAGCCCACCAGCTGGATCGCCCTGACCATCAGCGAAGGCAAGAACCGCCAGGTGCGCCGCATGACGGCGGCCGTGGGCCTGCCGACGCTGCGACTGGTACGCATCGCCATCGGCCCGTTCTCGCTGGCGACCCATCCTGTGATGCCCGGCGAATGGCGCGAAGTCGATCCACAGGAACTGGATGCCTGACCGCTGCGTGAACAATCTGACAAGGTTCGAAGCACTCAGGGCTGCACACTTCTTCCCGAAACCTCATAAAAAAGATCCGAAATGGTGTCAACCTTCATACGCGCGCGCCGTTATTGGCAGTGATTCGCACGAATCATCGTTTGCCTCACATCCCTAACATGTTGAATTGAAGGACGCAAAATGAAAAAATTGATCGCCGCTCTGATCGCTGGTCTGTTCGCCACTGCTGCTTTCGCACAAGCTCCGGCCGCTCCGGAAGCGCCGAAGGCTGAAGCCGCTGCTCCGAAGGCAAAGAAGGCCAAGAAGGCAAAGAAGGCAAAGAAGGCAAAGAAGGCAGCTGAAGCTAAGTAATTAGCGTCCGCACTCAAAAAAGGCAGGCTGGTCCTGCCTTTTTTCATGTCCGCGCGGTTCAGGCGACGCACCCCGTAGCCATCCACGCCGGCCAGCGCCCCGCTCCCGGTGCACACGCCCCGCCCCGCTGCTGCTATCCTGCCCGATCCGAATCCCGATTGATAAAGAACATGCGCCAATCTTCACTTTCCCGACTTTCCCGTTGCTTCATGCACAGCGCCGTCGCCCTGCTGGCTGTCGGCTGCCTGTCCACCGCCGGCGCGCAGACGCCGCAGGTGCGCAAATTCCCGACCACCCAGCTCAATATCGGCATCCACCTGATCAAGGCTGAAGTGGCCCAGACCGAAGCCGAGCGCGAGCAAGGCCTGATGTTCCGCGAGAAGATGGGCGAAAACGAGGGCATGCTGTTCCTGTTCGGCCAGCCGGCCGGGGTATGCATGTGGATGAAAAATACGCTGATCCCGCTGTCGGTGGCCTTCATGGACGAAAAAGGCGTCATCATCAACATCGAGGAAATGAAGGAACAGACCCTGGATTCGCACTGTGCCAAGCGCGCGGCGGTCTATGCGCTGGAGATGAACAAGGGCTGGTTCAAGCAGAAGAACATCAAGCCCGGTACCAGGATCGAGGGATTGCCCCAATAAGGCATCCGGGCTGCAGCGCGTGGCTGCGGCCCGTTATCTCGGCAGCCAGGCTGGAAACGCGCTTGAAACACGCCGCCCAAACGCAAAAAACCGCTTGAAATCAAGCGGTTTTCTTGTACTGCAGCCTGAAGCGGGCGACGCCGCGCTTCAGTTCAAGCCAAGATGCAATTAAGCAGCCAGGGCCTTCAGGGCAGCAGCCAGACGGCTCTTGTGGCGAGCGGCCTTGTTCTTGTGAATGATCTTCTTGTCGGCGATGCTGTCGATGGTCGACACGGAAGATTGGAACACGGAGGTTGCTGCAGCCTTGTCGCCGGCGGCGATCGCCTTGCGAACTGCCTTGATTGCGGTGCGCAGGGTCGAGCGCTGGCTCGAGTTGTGAGCGTTTTGCTTGACTGCTTGACGAGCACGCTTACGTGCCTGTGCGGTATTTGCCATGAAAATTATCCTAAATCGAGAGTCGTTTGCGCCGCAAACCCCGAGGACTCGCGATGCCAAATTCTGTAAAGCATCGGATTATAACGAGATTCCCGTGACAAGGCAATCAACTTGTCTGCTTCTGCTGTAAACACGGTGCCATCCGTTGCGATGCCACCGCACTCATTCCGATTTCCGCAAAGAAATTCATCCCTGCCGCCGAACCTGTGGCCAAGGCAGCGAGTCTATTGCGCCGTGCAGCAGGGGGATTGTCTTTTCCTTCATATCGCCTCCGAACCACCCGTGTCCGGGCCTGCCCGCCCCCTGTCGTGCTCCCGCACCAATCCTTGCCACTCCAGCAAAAGCACCGCTGCCCACCGCTATAATGCCGCTCCATGAATCTGCATAAAACCCTCGCCGCCATCTCCGGCATGACGATGCTCTCGCGCATCACCGGGCTGGCCCGGGAAATCCTGTTCGCCCGCGCCTTCGGCGCTTCGGCCTACACCGACGCCTTCAACATCGCCTTCCGCATTCCCAACCTGCTGCGCCGGCTCTTCGCCGAAGGCGCCTTCTCGCAGGCCTTCGTGCCCATCCTGGCCGAATACAAGAACCGCCGCGGTCCCGAGGAGACCAAACACCTGGTGGACCACGTGGCCACGGCCCTGATGTGGGTCATGCTGATCACCTGCGTGGCCGGCATCGTCGCCACCCCCTTCGTGGTCTATTTCATCGCCACCGGACTCCAATACAACCCGGAGGCCTTCCAGGCCTCGGTGCTGATGACCCGCATCATGTTCCCGTACATCGGCTTCATGGCCTTCGTGGCGCTGGCCGGCGGCATCCTCAATACCTGGAAGGAATTCAAGATCCCGGCAGTCACCTCGGTGCTGCTCAATGTCGCCTTCATCGTGGCCTCGCTCTTCGTGGCCCCCTTCATGGAACAGCCCATCTATGCGATGGCCTTCGCGGTGCTGGTGGGCGGCATCCTGCAGGTGGCGATCCAGGTGCCGGCGCTGATCAAGATCGGCATGCTGCCGCGCCTGTACTGGAATCCCCTGCTGGGCCTGCGCGACGAAGGCGTCAAGCGCGTGCTCAAGAAGATGGGCCCGGCCGTCTTCGCCGTCTCGGCGGCGCAGATCAGCCTGATGATCAACACCAACATCGCCTCGCGCCTGGAACACGGCAGCGTCTCGTGGCTCAGCTATGCCGACCGCCTGATGGAATTTCCCACCGCCCTGCTGGGCGTGGCGCTCGGCACCATTCTGCTGCCCAGCCTGGCCAACGCCCATGCTGCCGACGACATGGATGAGTATTCCGCCCTGCTGGACTGGGGACTGCGCCTGACCTTCATGCTGGCCATGCCCTCGGCCGTGGGCCTGGCCACGCTCTCCGAGCCGCTCACCGCCACCCTGTTCCACTATGGCCGCTTCGATGCACTGTCGGTGACCATGGTCGGCCACGCCCTGGTGGCCTATGGCGTGGGCCTGATCGGCTTGATCGTGGTGAAGATTCTGGCCCCCGGCTTCTATGCCAAGCAGGATATCCGCACCCCCGTCATCATCGCCGTGGGCGTGCTGATCGCCACCCAGCTCATGAACAGCGTCTTCGTGCCCCTGTTCTCGCACGCCGGCCTGGCCTTGTCGATCGGTCTGGGGGCCTGCCTCAATGCCCTGTGTCTTTACATCGGCCTGCGCCGCCGCCAGATCTACGTGCCGCGTCCGGGCTGGGGCCTGTTCCTGGTACGCCTGACCGGCGCGCTGCTGGTGATGGCCGGGGTGGCGCTGTGGATTTCCGGCCACTTCGACTGGGTCGCCCTGCGCGCCCATCCGCTGCTGCGCATCGGGGCGCTGATGCTGGTGCTGGCAGTGTGTGCGGTGGCCTATTTCGGCCCGCTGTTCGCGATGGGCTTCCACCTGCGTGAATTCAAGCGCATCGCGCGCCGCTGATCAGCCTTGCAGATCGCTTCAGCACAAGCCTGGAGCGGCCTGAAACAAGAAATTTCATTCCCCACCCGGCAGACCTGACGCAGCGCGCAATATTTTGATAGCATGGGTGACATGACGCTCACCTCCCTCGACTATTTTGCTTCGCTGGTGCGCCAGGACGATTCGATTCCGTTGTTCGAATCCGCCTTGACGCTGGGACAGGATTTTTATCCGGAAATGGATTTTGCCGAGGAAGAGAGGGCGCTCGACACGCTGGCGCTCAAGCTCAGGCAGCGCCTGCCCCAGGATGCCTCGCAGATCCAGAAGCTGCGCATGCTGAACCATTTCTTCTTCCAGGAAATGGCCTTCGCCGGCAACGTCAACAATTACTACGATCCCGACAACAGCTATATCCACCGCGTGATTTCGACGCGGCGCGGCATTCCGATCTCGCTGGCGGTGGTCTATATCGAACTGGCGCAGCAGATCGGCCTGGAGATGAAGGGAGTTTCCTTCCCCGGCCACTTCCTGATGAAGCTGTCGGTGCAATCGGGTGAAATCGTGCTCGATCCCATGAATGGCGCAAGCCTGTCGCGGCAGGAACTGGAAGAGCGGCTGGAGCCCTATCTGGCGCATCAGCCGGAAGAAGATTTCGGCGATGAACTGCCGCTGGCGGCCTACCTGCGCGCGGCCCATCCACGCGAGATCCTGGCGCGCATGCTGCGCAACCTCAAGGCCATCTTCATGGAAAGCCAGCGCTGGCAACAGGTGCTGGATGTACAGGAGAGACTGGTGATCCTGCTGCCCGAGGAAATCACCGAGAAACGCGACCGTGGGCTGGCCTATGCCAACCTCGGGCAAGCCCAGGCGGCGCTGGAGGATCTGGAAGCCTATCTGGCCCTGCGTCCCCATGCCGAGGACGCGCCCAACCTGCGGGAGATGCTGCCCGACCTGCGCGAAGCATTGCGCAAGCCGAGCTGACCGGGTCGTCCCGGTCTTCCGGGCTTACTGCTTCCCTTCGATCTCTTCCCAGCGTTCCAGGCTCACCAGCAGTTCTTCGTCGATCTCGGCGAAGCGCTGGTTCAGCTTGACGGCTTCATCGGCCCCCTTCTTGTACAGATCCGGATCGGCCAGTTTCGCCGACAGCTCCTTCTGTTCCGCTTCCAGCGCGGCGATGCGCTTGGGCAGTTCTTCCAGCTCGCGCTGTTCCTTGTAGCTCAGCTTCTTCTTGGCCGGTGCAGGTGCGGCGGCCGGAGCGGCCATGGTGGATTCGGCCTTGACCTCGTTCTTGTCGGCCGCCTTGGCAGCGGCCTTGGCCCCTGCCGATGTCTGCGCCGGGCGCTGGCGCTCCCAATCGGAATAGCCGCCCACGTATTCACGCCAGACGCCATTGCCTTCGGAGGCGATCACCTGCGTGACCACGTTGTCCAGGAACATGCGGTCGTGGCTGACCAGGAAGACGGTGCCTTCATATTCTTCCAGCAATTCTTCCAGCAGTTCCAGGGTATCGATATCGAGGTCGTTGGTCGGCTCGTCCAGCACCAGCACGTTGGCCGGCTTGGCGAACAGGCGCGCCAGCAACAGGCGGTTGCGCTCGCCACCGGAGAGCGTGCGCACCGGCGAACGGGCGCGTTCCGGCGCGAACAGGAAGTCCGACAGATAGGTCATCACATGCTTGCGCTGGCCGTTGACTTCCACCCAGTCGCTGCCCGGCGCGATGGTATCGGCCAGGGTCGTTTCTTCATTCAGCTGCGCGCGCATCTGATCGAAATACGCGACCTGCATCTTGGTCCCCTGCTTCACGGTGCCGCTGTCGGGCGTTTCCTCGCCCAGGATCAGCTTGAGCAGGGTGGTCTTGCCGGCACCGTTCTGGCCGATCAGGCCGACCTTGTCGCCGCGCATGAGGATGCTGCTGAAGTCGCGCACGATGGTCTTGGGGCCGTAGGCCTTGTTGACGTTTTCCAGTTCCGCCACGATCTTGCCGGAACGTTCACCGGTACCCACTTCCAGCTTCACCTGCCCCTGCCGCTCGCGGCGCTCGCTGCGCTGCACGCGCAGGGCTTCCAGGCGGCGCACACGGCCTTCGTCGCGGGTGCGGCGGGCCTGCACGCCCTTGCGGATCCAGACTTCTTCCTGCGCCAGGAATTTGTCGAACTTGGCATTTTCCACTTCTTCATTGGCCAGCAGCTCGGCCTTGCGGGCCTGGTAGGTCGTGAAGTTGCCGGGGAAGGAAAGAATCTTGCCGCGATCCAGTTCGATGATGCGGGTAGAGACGTTGTCCAGGAAGCTGCGGTCGTGGGTGATGAAGAGGATGCTGCCCTTGAAGTCGCGCAGCAGGCCTTCCAGCCACAGGATGGAGCCGAAGTCGAGGTGGTTGGTCGGTTCGTCCAACAGCAGCACGTCGGGGTTGCCGACCAGGCCGCAAGCCAGCGCTACACGCTTCTTCATGCCGCCGGAGAGCTCGCCGATGCGGGCGTCGCGGTTCAGGTTCAGCTTGTCCAGGGTGGTCTCGACCTTGTTGCCGATGGACCAGGCGTCGGCCGCATCCAGCACGGTCTGGATCTGGTGCATGCGCTCCAGCAGGGCGTCGTCATTGTCGCCGCCGAACTGGCCGGTGATGGCTTCGTATTCGGCCAAGAGCGCCGGCAGCTCGCCCAGGCCGGAGGCCACGGCGTCGAAGACCGTCATCTCTTCCGGGAAATGCGGTTCCTGGTCGACGTAGGCGATCTTCAGGTTCTGCTGCATCACCAAGAGGCCATCATCGAGCTTGGAACGGCCGGCAATGATCTTCAGCAGCGAGGACTTGCCGGTGCCGTTGCGGCCGATCAGGCCGATGCGTTCGCCAGTCTCCAGCGAGAATTCGGCGTGATCCAGGAGGGCGACGTGGCCGAAGGCCAGTTGTGCGTCGGAGAGGGAAATGACTGCCATAGCGTGCGTGATCTGCGTGAATGCGTCGGCCCAAGCCGCGCAGGATGAATGCGAAAGGCGCTTGATGCAGGAAAAAGCGCGAGAGCGGCATTGTACCGACTGCGCCGCACAAATGCTGATTTAAGCGCGCCCTTGCCCCTTCCGATGGGCTGGAACGGCTGCGGCTTGCACTTTGGCAACGGGATTGATGAAAAATAACGACAAAAGCTCGAATTTCCCCGTCGTCCGGGCGCCATGTTACAACTGGTTAAGCATTGCCCGTGGCGGGCACGCCGGGCCGGCGGTGCGATGCGGTAAGATAGCGCATTCCGATTCCCGCTCATCCCATGCCTTTTTCCTCTTTGCCGGACCTGCGCCGCCAGCGCGGCTTCCTCAATCCCAACATCGCCAAGTTCATCGGTCTGTCCATCCTCGGTCTCGGCGTCGCCGCTGCCCTGCTGGTGGTGTATGCACTGATCTTCATCAACCCGCGCCTGCCTTCGCTGGACCTGATCACCGACTACCGTCCCAAGGTGCCGCTGCGCATCTGGTCCGAGGACAAGGTCCTGCTCGGCGAGTTTGGTGAAGAAAAGCGCAGCCTGGTCAAACTGGAAGATATCCCGGCCGACATGAAGAATGCCGTGCTGGCCATCGAGGACTATCGTTTCTATGAGCACGGCGGCATCGACTGGATCGGCATCGCCCGCGCCCTGGCCACCGACGTGCTGCGCGGCAGTGCCTCGCAGGGGGCCAGCACCATCACCATGCAGGTGGCGCGCAACGTCTTCCTGACCAAGGAAAAGACCTTCTCCCGCAAGCTCTACGAAGTGCTGCTGGCCAACAAGATCGAACATGCCCTGACCAAGGACCAGATCCTGGAGGTCTACATGAACCAGATCTACCTGGGCCAGCGCGCCTTCGGCTTCGCTGCTGCCGCCCGCACCTACTTCGGCAAGGACCTGAAGGATATTTCCCTGGCCGAAGCCGCCATGCTGGCCGGCCTGCCCAAGGCCCCCTCGGCCTACAACCCCATCGTCAACCCCAAGCGCGCGCACATCCGCCAGCAATACATCCTGCAGCGCATGATGGAAGTGGGCTTCATCACCAAGGCGCAATATGAAAAGGCCGCCAAGGAAGAACTGAAGGTCCGTGCACCGGGCAGCCAGTACAGTATCCACGCCGAATACGTGAACGAAATGGTGCGCCAGATGGTGTATGCGCAGTACAAGGAAGACACCTACACCCAGGGCTTCAACGTCTACACCACCGTCAATGCAGCCGACCAGCAGGCGGCCTACCTGGCCGTGCGCAAGGGCGTAATGGATTACGACCGCCGCCACGGCTATCGCGGTCCGGAAGAAACCATCGAGCTGCCCGCCAATGCGGACGACCGCGCCTCGGCCATTGACGACGTCATGGACGACCATCCCGACAACGACGACATCCTGGCCGCCGTGGTGGTGGCCGCCAGCCCCAAGCAGATCGATGCGGTGCTGCGCAGCGGCGACAAGATCAGCATCAAGGGCGAAGCCCTGCGCTTCGTGGCCGCGGCCCTGTCGGAGAAGGCCAAGAAGGATATCCGCATCGCGCCGGGTGCCCTGATCCGCGTGATGCAGGATGCCAAGCAGAACTGGCAGGTGGTGCAGTTGCCGCAGGTGGAAGCGGCGCTGGTCTCGGTGGTGCCGCAGGATGGTGCCATCCGCGCCCTGGTGGGTGGTTTCGACTTCACCCAGAACAATTTCAACCACGTGACCCAAGCCTGGCGCCAGCCGGGTTCGACCTTCAAACCCTTCATCTATTCGGCTGCATTGGAGAAGGGTTTTGCACCGGCTTCCATCGTCAACGATGCCCCGGTTTCCTATCCGGCCGGCCCCGGCCAGCCGAACTGGGAACCCAAGGATGACGAAACCCCGGCCGGCCCCATCACCGTGCGCACTGCCCTGCAGAAGTCGGTGAACCTGGTGGCGATCCGCACGCTGGACTACATCGGCGTGCCCTATGCCAAGGACTTCATCACCGGCACCTATGGTTTTGATGCCGACAAGGTCCCGCCCTACCTGCCCATGGCGCTGGGTGCAGGCCAGACCAATCCGCTGCAGCTGTCTGCCGCCTACTCGGTGTTTGCCAACGGCGGCTACAAGATCCAGCCCTACCTGATCTCGCAGATCACCGATGCGCGCGGCAAGGTGCTGTCCAAGGCGGAGCCGCTGATCGTGGGCAATGGCGCACCGCGCGTGGTCTCGGAACGCAACAGCTACATGATGACCAGCATGCTCAAGGCGGTGGCCCAGGGCGGCACCGGCGCACGCAGCAACAGCATCGGCCGCACCGACCTGGCCGGCAAGACCGGTACCACCAATGATGCCGTCGACGGCTGGTTCGCCGGTTACCAGCGCACTTTGGCCACCGTGGCCTGGATGGGCTATGACCAGCCCAAGAGCCTGGGCAGCAAGGAATTCGGCGCACAGCTGGCGCTGCCGATCTGGGTCGATTACATGGCCAAGGCCTTGAAGGGGGTGCCGCAGTTCGACCTGCCGGTGCCGGAAGGCATCCGCTTCATCGATGGCGAGCCCTATTACGACAACTTCACGCCCAACAACGGCCTGGTGACCAATGTGGGCGTGACGGTGGTGGATGCGATCTCGAACTTCTTCGGCTGGACACCCAGCCAGACTCCGGCTGCACCGGGCAATGCGCAACCGGCACCGAACGTGCCGGGCACGTCGCAGGGAGCACCTGGCGGCTCAGCAAACCGGCCTCAGAGCGAGAGCGCAAGACGCTTCCTGGACAATACCAACCAGGGTCATTGAGGCAATGCCAGGCCACTGGCCTGGCAACTTCATTCAGTCAATCGGCAGCACGAAAAAAAACGGGCACTTCCGAAGAAGTGCCCGTTTCCTTTTGTCTGGTGCCCCCGACACGGATCGAACGTGTGACCTATCCCTTCATACCACTATGGCTTTCGCCACCATCAGATACATGAACGTCGTGTAACCGGATGTTTGTAGTCTGGACTATACCTTGGCCATGGACCCAGCCCTGACGGGAAGGTCGGAAGGCCGGAGCCGTCTAGTCTCTACACCTTCCGGCTTCCGAGGAAACCGGCTTGGCTCGGTATTGCCAGCAGCCGCTGCAAACGTGCATGCATGCGCTGTCAGGGTTCACCGACTTTGACTCCATTCAGGCGGCGCCTTTCGGCATCCGCTGCCCAATTTGACTTAGGAGGGGATCGCTCTATCCACTGAGCTACGGGGGCAAACAAGGCCGCTATTGTATCCGCTGCGCCCGGCCTTGCAAAGCCGCAAGCGCGGCGCGCGCATGGACTACAATAGGCCGATGCGCTTGCCCACAACAAATATGAAGAAGCTTGCAGCCGCCGCCCTGGGGACACTGATCGCGGGCGGCGCAGCCATGGCCCAGACGCCCGCGGACAAGCCGCGCGCCATACCGGGCATGGCCGAACGCATGGCCGCCTGCATCGCCTGCCATGGCAAGGAAGGGCGCGCCACGGCCGATGGCTACTATCCGCGCATCGCCGGCAAGCCGGAGGGCTATCTGCTGAACCAGCTGCAGAGTTTCCGCGATGGCCGACGCCGCTATCCGATGATGAATTACCTGCTGGGCCATCTCTCTGACGATTATCTTCAGCAGATCGCCCTGTTCTTCGCCGACCAGCATCCGCCCTATCCGCCCCCGGTGCCGGCCGATGTGAGCGCCACGGTGCTGGAACGCGGACGCCTGCTGGTCAGCCAGGGCAAGCCAGCCCAGGGCATTGCGGCCTGCGCCAGTTGCCACGGTGCCGGGTTGACCGGCGTGCAGCCCGGCATTCCGGGATTGCTGGGCCTGCCGCGCGACTACATCAATGCGCAACTGGGCGCCTGGCGCAATGGCGAACGCACCGCCAAGGCCCCCGATTGCATGGGCGAGATCGCCAGGGCATTGAGCCCGGAAGAAATCAATGCCGCCAGCAGCTGGCTGTCCTCCCAGCCGGTCCCGGCGGACTATGCGCCTGAGCGCGTGCTGCCCAAACCTTTGCCGGTGGCCTGCGGCAGCATGCCGGGTTCCTCCGCCAGTGCAGGAGCGGCACGATGAACAAGACCTTGCGCCTGGGCCTGGGAATCCTGCTGGGCAGCGTGCTGGCCGTGGTGGCGCTGACCGGCGGCGTGATCGCCTGGCAAAGCCTGCGCAGTGAAGATCCTGGCGTGGTCGTCCCGGTGACCGACCATCAGGCGCAGCTGACCAGGGGCCAGTACCTGGCGCGCGCCGGCAATTGCATGGCCTGCCACACCGTGCGCGGCGGCGCGGCCTATGCCGGGGGACGCGCCCTGCCGACACCCTTCGGCACGATCTACACCACCAACATCACACCCGATCGCGCCAACGGCATCGGCGACTGGAGCGCCGGCGATTTCTGGCGTGCCCTGCACCACGGGCGCGGACGCGATGGCCGCTTCCTCTTTCCGGCCTTCCCCTACACCAGCTACACCCAGCTCAGCCGCGAAGACAGCGACGCCCTGTTCGCCTGGCTGCGCACGCTGCCCCCCGTAAATCAGCCCAATCGTTCACATGACTTGCGCTTCCCTTACGACCAGCGCCCGCTGCTGGGGCTATGGCGTGCGTTTTTCTTCACACCGGCTGTTTACCAGCCTGATCCGGCGCGCTCCGCCCAGTGGAATCGCGGTGCCTATCTGGTACGCGGCGCTGGCCATTGCAGCGCCTGCCACAGCGCCCGCAACGTGGTGGCGGCCAGCATCGCACCGCTGGATCTGGCCGGCGGCATGATCCCCGCGCTGGACTGGTATGCACCGCCCCTGCATGGTGGCGAACACGGCCTGGGCGGCTGGAGTGAAGCCGACATCGCCGCCCTGCTCAGGACTGGCGTCTCGCCGCGCGGCACCTCGCTGGGGCCGATGTCGGAAATCGTCGGGCGCAGCCTGCAGTATCTGAACGATGAGGACATCAATGCGATGGCGGTCTACCTGAAGTCGCTGCCGGCCCAGCCCCTGCCCGCTGCCAGCGCCGCCGCGCAGCCGGAGCCCGCCGAGGCGGAACGCATCCTCAAACAGGGCAAGAAGCTCTATGGGGAGTTATGCGTGGACTGCCACGGCGGCAAGGGTCAAGGCAGTGCACCGGACTATCCGCCGCTGGCCGGCAATCACGCCATTGGCGGACCGCAACCGGTCAATGCCATTCGCGCGGTGCTCAACGGCGGCTTCCCGCCGTCGACGGCGGGCAATCCCTATCCCTTCGGCATGCCGCCCTTCGGTCCGCAACTGAGCGACCAGGAAGTGGCGGCATTGGTCTCCTATGTCCGCAACAGCTGGGGCAACCAAGGGGGATTCGTCTCGGCGTCAGACGTGAACCGCTATCGCAGCGTGCCGCTGGACTGATCAGACGCAAAAAAAGGCGATCCGGGGATCGCCTTTTCATTCATCGCGCTGCCAGCGGGTAGCTCACCTCACTGCTCGGCGCTCAGCTTGTACCCCATCCCGCGCACCGTCTGCACGTAATGCGCCAGATCGCCCAGCGACTTGCGCAGCCGCATGATGTGCACATCCACCGTGCGTTCCTCGATGAAGGTGTGGTCACCCCAGACCTTGTCCAGCAACTGGGCACGCGAGAAGATGCGTTCCGGATGCGCCACCAGATAGCGCAGCAGCTTGAATTCGGCCTGGTCCAGCGCCACCGCCCGGCCCGCCACCGCCACCTGGCGGCGTTCGACGTCAATGCTGATGTCGCGGTATTTGAGAGCCTGGCTGCCGATCTCCGGCGCCTTTCGGCGCAACAGGGCCTGCACGCGCGCCACCAGTTCCTTGGGAGAGAACGGCTTGGTCACGTAATCATCCGCACCTTCGTTCAAGCCCTTGACCTTGTCTTCTTCCATGCCCTTGGCGGTGAGCATGATGACCGGCAGCGCCGCCGTGCGCTGGTCGCGCCGCAGCTCCGAGAGCAGCACCAGGCCGGAGCTGTCGGGCAGCATCCAGTCCAGCAGCACGACATGAGGCAGCGACTCGGCAATCAGCTTGCGGGCCTGGGCCACGTCGGTGGCGATGGTGGTGGCAAAGCCCGCGCCCTGCATCGTGAAGCGCAACAGCTCCGCGATGCTGGGTTCGTCTTCGACCATCAGGATATGAGGGAGCTCTTTTGACATCGTCCTTGGATCCGCAACAACTGACTCAGAGCACCTTGGCCGCGATACGCTGGGCCATGCTGCGCGCCAGCTCGGCTTCCTGCGCCTCCACCATCACGCGGATCAGCGGCTCGGTACCGGACGGACGCAACAATACCCGGCCGCGCTCGCCCAATTCCTCTTCCACGGCGGCCTGTTCGGCTTGCAGCGCGGTGTTGGACTTCCAGTCGTAGCCGGCAGGAATCTTCACATTGATCAGCGATTGCGGATACAGGGTGATGTCGCCGGTCATCTGCGCCAGGGTCTGGCCGGCGCGCTTCAAGGCACACAGCACCTGCAGCGCCGAGACGATGCCGTCGCCGGTGGTGTGCTTGTCCAGTGCCAGCAGGTGGCCGGAGCCTTCGCCGCCGAGCAGCCAGCCCTTCTCCTGCAGCACTTCCAGCACGTAGCGGTCGCCCACCTTGGCACGTGCGAAGGGCACGCCCATCTTCTTGAAGGCCACTTCCAGGGCCATGTTGGTCATGAGGGTACCGACTGCGCCATCGACCGCGCCGCTGCTCAGGCGGTCCTTGACCATCAGGTAAAGCAGTTCATCACCGTTGTAGATGCGGCCGCTGCCATCGACCATGATGAGACGGTCGGCATCGCCATCGAGCGCAATGCCGAGGTCGGCCCGATATTCACGCACCGAGGCCACCAGCGATTTAGGCGCGGTGGCACCGCAATCCTCGTTGATGTTCAGGCCATCGGGCTGGTTGCCGATGGTGATGACTTCCGCGCCCAGCTCATGGAATACGTGCGGGGCGATGTTGTAGGCCGCGCCGTTGGCACAGTCCACCACCAGGCGCATGCCGCGCAGGTCCATGGCACTGGGGAAGGTGCTCTTGCAGAATTCGATGTAGCGGCCGGCCGCATCCGACAGGCGGCGCGCCTTGCCCAGCTTCTCGGAGGGGACGCACTCCATGGGCTGCTCCAGCGCCGCTTCGATATCCGCCTCGACCTGGTCGGGCAGCTTGTTGCCCTTGGCCGAGAAGAACTTGATGCCGTTGTCGTGATAGGGATTGTGCGAGGCCGAGATCACCACCCCGGCCGAGAGACGCTGGGCGCGGGTCAGGTAGGCCACGGCCGGGGTCGGCAGCGGGCCAGCCAGCCAGACGTCCACGCCGGCAGCGGCGAAGCCGGCTTCCAGCGCGGCTTCCAGCATGTAGCCGGAGATGCGGGTGTCCTTGCCGATCAGCACCGTCGGTCGGGCCACGCCATCCTTGGACTTGGCCAGGACCTTGCCGGCCGCATAGCCCAGGCGCATGACGAAATCCGGTGTGATCGGGGCCACGCCCACGCGACCGCGCACGCCATCGGTGCCGAAGTATTTACCTGCCATGTTGGTCCCTTATCGCTTAACGCTTATTGCTTATTGATGTCTTGCAGGCCCGGCGAGCGCACTGGCCTGTTTCCCATGAAATCTGTTGTCGTGCTTGAGTTTCGATCACGTTCGCATACGTAGCGCCGCCCGCATCAAAGGTCGCCGCGTCCTGCCTGCCACATGGCCAGCGCATCGACCGTCTCGGCCACATCGTGCACGCGGATGATCATCGCCCCCTGCTGCGCCGCCGCCAGCGCAGCACCGATACTGCCGGCCATGCGGCGTTCCAGCGGCTTGCCGGTGACCGCACCGATCATGGACTTGCGCGACATGCCGGCCAGCAGCGGCAGGTCCAGCGTGTCGATCAATCGGCGCGTGTTCCTGAGCAAAGCCAGATTATGCTCCACAGTCTTGCCGAAACCAAAACCGGGGTCGATGCAAATTCGTTCACGTCCGATACCGGCCGCCTTCATCAGGCCGACCTGGGTCTGCAGGAATTGCTCGACCTCGGTGACCACATCTTCATATCGGGGTTCTTGCTGCATGGTCTGGGGCTGGCCTTGCATGTGCATCACGCACAGGCCGGCTTCGCTGTCCTTGACCGCGTCGATGGCCCCCTCGGCACGGAAACCGTTGATGTCGTTGATCATGTCCACCTCGGCGACCAGCGCTTCGCGCATGACGGCCGGCTTGTAGGTATCCAGGGACAGGGGCTTGCCGCAGTCGCGCAGGGCGTAGATCACCGGCATGACGCGCTCCAGCTCTTCCTGCAGCGACAGCGGCGCAATGCCGGGGCGGGTGGACTCGCCACCGATGTCGATGATGTCGACGCCGTCGGCAATCATCTGTTCGGCATGGGTCAGGGCCAGTTCCAGCGAATGATGGCGACCGCCATCGGAGAAGGAATCGGGCGTCACGTTGAGGATGCCCATGACCAGTGGCCGGCGGCCAGGCTGGACCGGCAGGCGGAACCTGCCGCATTTGAGGAAAGCTTGCGTCATCTTGCTGTGGTAGGTGATGCGGATGAATTGCCCGAGGTGGCGGCCCTAAGCATGCTGCGCCGCGCACCATCGCTGTGCGGCAGCATGATACACCGCCGATGGACCGCCTTTACACTTTTGTCCGGCAGGGGCGCCATCGGCTGCACGGTTTTTCATCTGCCAAATTCATTCGCCAAATAAAAAAGGTGAGGATTTCTCCTCACCTTCATCGGGTCTGCGGCTTCAGGCATTCACACCCTGCGCCTTGCGCTGCACGCCTCAGGCCGGGGCAGTGGCGTTGGGCGAGACGTCGCCGGAACGGTTGTTGTCCGAGGGCGACTTCTTGACCGGCACACCATTGCGCGGCGGACGCGGTTCGTCGCCATTCATGATGTCGTTGACCTGATCAGCGTCCAGGGTTTCCCATTCCAGCAGGGCCTTGGCCATGACGTCGACCTTCTCGCGGTTCTCTTCCAGCAGGCGGCGGGCCAGGGCGTATTGCTCGTCCAGGATGCTGCGGATTTCAGCGTCCACCTTTTGCTGGGTGGCTTCGGAGACGGTCTTGGACGACATGCGGCCGAAGTAGGCATCCTGCTCCGAATCTTCATACACCATGGTGCCCAGGGTCACGGACATGCCATAGCGGGTAACCATGGCGCGGGCCAGCTTGGTGGCGCGCTCGAAGTCGTTGGACGCGCCGGTGGACATCTGGTGCATGAAGATTTCTTCAGCGATACGGCCACCGAAGAGGATCGAGATCTCTTCCAGCATCTTGTCCTTGTACATGTTCACGCGGTCATGTTCCGGCAGCTGCCAGGTCAGGCCGAGGGCATAGCCACGCGGCATGATGGTGACCTTGTGGACCGGATCGGCCTTGGGCAGCAGCTTGGCGACAACCGCGTGGCCGGACTCGTGATAAGCGGTGTTGCGGCGTTCTTCCTCGCGCATCACGGCCGACTTGCGTTCCGGACCCATGACGATCTTGTCCTTGGCATCTTCGAAGTCCTGCATTTCCACCAGGCGCTTGTTGCGGCGCGCAGCGAAGAGCGCGGCTTCGTTGACCAGGTTGGCCAGGTCGGCACCGGAGAAACCGGGGGTGCCACGGGCCAGGATGTCGGCCTTGACGTCAGGAGCGATGGGCACCTTGCGCATGTGGACGTAGAGGATCTGTTCGCGGCCACGGATGTCGGGCAGGCCGACCATCACCTGGCGGTCGAAGCGGCCCGGACGCAGCAACGCCTTGTCCAGCACGTCGGCGCGGTTGGTGGCAGCGATCACGATGACGCCGGAGTTGGCTTCGAAGCCGTCCATCTCCACCAGCATCTGGTTCAGGGTCTGTTCGCGTTCGTCGTTGCCGCCACCCATGCCGGCACCACGATGGCGGCCGACGGCGTCGATTTCGTCGATGAAGATGATGCAGGGAGCGTGCTTCTTGGCGTTCTCGAACATGTCGCGCACACGGGAGGCACCGACACCGACGAACATTTCCACGAAGTCCGAACCCGAGATGGTGAAGAACGGCACCTTGGCTTCGCCGGCGATGGCGCGGGCCAGCAGGGTCTTGCCGGTACCCGGGGGGCCGACCATCAGCACGCCGTGGGGGATGCGGCCGCCCAGCTTCTGGAACTTGGTCGGGTCACGCAGGAATTCGACCAGCTCCTGGACTTCTTCCTTGGCTTCGTCGCAACCGGCGACATCGGCGAAGGTGACCGAGTTGCTGTTCTCATCCAGCATGCGCGCCTTCGACTTGCCGAAGGAGAACGCGCCGCCCTTGCCGCCGCCTTGCATCTGGCGCATGAAGAAGATCCAGACGCCAATCAACAACAGCATCGGGAACCAGGAAATGAAGATTTGCGACAGGAAGGACTGCTCTTCCGGCTGGCGCACGTCGAACTTCACGCCATTGTTGAGCAGGTCACCGACCAGGCCGCGGTCCAGGATGGTGGTCGCGGTCTTGACCTTGGTGCCATCCTGGGTGGTGGCGATGATGTTGCGATCCTCGATGGTCGCATCCTTGATGTGTCCGGCCTTGACCTCGGAGATGAAGTCCGAATACGCGATCGGCTTGGCATTGGTCGCCATGCTGCGGCTGTCGAACTGTTTGAACACCATAAACAGCACGAGCGCGATGACTACCCAGATGGCAGCCTTTGAAAACATATTGTTCACTGGAACTCCTCCGACGCCTGCGCGCCACGTTGCCTTTGTATCGTCCGATTTTACCCGGATTCAACCACCCTTACACGGAAAACCACCGTCCGCCCAGCCTCGCCCTGCCCCACTGTGCCATCGCGCAACGCACAAAAAGGCGTCACACCCGGCTGCTGGCGCATTTCTTTGCCATTCCGACATCAGCTTGAAGACTGGCGGGGAAGACATTCTTGCCTGCGATTCAGACAAACTAACGATTTACAGAAATCGATATAAGGCTGAAATCGGGCAAAACAAGGCAGGAAAATTCACTAAATCGCCGTGTTCACAGCAGATTTTGCGCTGGTTTGCGGACGACGAACCGGTTTTGCATCAACTTTAACTGAATTAGCTGCGAGGATTTTTCAGGATTTTCCCTAGCAGAAAGATTTCGGACGACTTGTCGCGGCTGGCCTTGGGCTTCTTCGACATCACCGTCTTGAATTCGGCCCGGAATTTGTGCACCAGTTCGTTGTAGCCGGTCCCGTTGAAACACTTGACCAGCAAAGCGCCGCCAGGTTTCATGTGCAGCTGGGCAAAATCGATGGCCAGGTCGATCAGGTACTCCACCCGCGCGGCATCGGCAATGGCCACGCCCGACAGATTGGGCGCCATGTCCGACAGCACCAGGTCGGCCTTGCGGCCCTGCAGCAAGGCTTCCAGCTGGCGTACTGGCTCATCTTCGCGGAAGTCACCCTGAATGTAGTGCACATCCGCAATCGGATCCATCGGCAGGATGTCCAGTCCGATGATGGTGCCGTGGATGCCCCCGCCTTCAGCCCCGGCCAGCTTGTTGCGCACGTACTGGCACCAGCTGCCGGGAGTGCAGCCGAGGTCGACGATCACCTGCCCGGGCTTGATGAGACGCTCTTCCTCATCGATTTCCTTGAGCTTGTAGGCCGCACGCGCACGATAGCCTTCCTTCTGCGCCAACTTCACATAAGGGTCGTTGATATGGTCGTGTAACCAGTTTTTGTTCAGTTTGTTCTTTGCCATTCGCGTAGAATACTGGTTTTATCTCATTGAGGGACAACTTGGCTTCGCCGAGACCTCGTCCCGAACCCGCACTCCCATGTTGAATCTGACTCCCGCCGAGCGCAGCGAACTGCGCGCCCAGGCCCATGGCTTGAACCCCGTCGTGATGGTAGGCGAAAGTGGCCTGACCGAATCCGTCATGAAGGAAATCGACAAGAGCCTGAACGCCCACGGCCTCATCAAGGTCCGCGTCTTCGGCGACGACCGCGAAGCTCGCATCGCGATCTACGAAACCATCTGCGCTGAACTCAAGGCAGCGCCGGTCCAACACATCGGCAAGCTGCTGGTGCTGTATCGCCCGCAAAAGGACGAAGGCAAGAAAGCCGCTGCCGGTGCCAAGGGCGGCCTGCGCGAAGTGACCATCGTCAAGTCGCACGCCACCAAGCGCCCTTCGGTGAGCAAGGTCATGCTCAAGGGCAATGAACGCATTACCGCCGGTGGCCTGGTCAAGAAGGCCAAGCCGCGCCAGCGCAGCACCAAGAAGTCGCTCGGCTGATCCCTCGATCGCCCGTCGCGCCGGGCTGCAGCTTGCTGCGGCCCACAAAACAGAATGCCCGCTGATGCGGGCATTTTCATTTCCGGCGTCGGTATTGCGGCAGGATCATTGGCGCATCCGCCAGGCTTGAGCGAGACGGATGCGGCGGGCTACATCAGACGTAGCGCACTTCCAGGATTTCGTATTCCTTCAGGCCCGAGGGGGCTTCCACGGCCACCACGTCACCGGCGCTCTTGCCGATCAGGGCACGGGCGATGGGCGAGGTCACCGAGACCTTCGATTCCTTGATGTCGGCTTCGTCCAGGCCCACGATCTGGTAGGTCACCTTCTCGCCGCTGTCCAGGTTTTCCAGGTCCACGGTGGAGGCGAAGACCACGCGGCCTTCGGCGTTCAGTTCGGCCGGGTCGACGATCTGGGCCGCGCCCAGCTTGCCTTCCAGGTCGGCGATACGGCCTTCGATGAAGGCCTGGCGCTCCTTGGCGGACTCGTATTCGGCGTTTTCGGACAAGTCGCCCTGCGCGCGCGCTTCGGCGATCGCATTGATGACTTCCGGACGGTCTTTGGTTTTCAAACGGTGCAATTCTTCCTTCAGAAGTTCGGCGCCACGCTTGGTAAGGGGAACTGTGCTCATAAGTCTCTTGCTCAAGGTTAGGGTTACACGGAAGACGCATCCAAGGTCCGCCGGCCGCTGAACACGCAAAAAGAGAGCCGCGCCGCCAACCTGGCGGACAAGCCTTGTCTTTACGGGAACAGTCTGGCTGGTGAACGGACCGTTGCTGCAGGATTCCGTCAGCTCTTCAACAACACGCGCTCTGACTCAGAGCCGCTAAGGACATGACGCCACGCGCAAGCCCAAATGAATGTGGCCCGATGGCGTCATGTCCTTAGCGTCCCCGGACGGATCTGCCCTGCAACATTGAACATGTTGTGGCCGCAGGGTGTCGTCCAAAAGTCAGAGAGGGCATCGATTGCTCAGATGCCCTCTTTGCCTGCCGGCGCCCATCAAACTAACGCCGGCAAAAGTAACGTGTTGTGGGTTTAGTGTATAGCTTTATGCAGGCCTTGTAAATCGTAGACGTCCAGCGCGTCCAGATGGCGCATGCCTTCCACTGCCGCTTCGGCACCGGCGATGGTGGTGAAGGTGGTCACGCGGGCGGCCAGGGCCGAAGTGCGGATCGCTCCGGAGTCGGCAATGGCGTTGCGCTTTTCTTCAACGGTGTTCACCACGAGGGCGATCTCGTTGTTCTTGACCATGTCCACGATGTGCGGACGGCCTTCCACCACCTTGTTGACGGTGGCCACGGGGATGCCGGCTGCGCTGATGGCAGCCGCCGTGCCCTTGGTGGCGACAATCGAGAAGCCCAGCCCAACCAGGTCGCGCGCCACTTGCACGGCACGCGGCTTGTCGCTGTTCTTCACCGACAGGAACACCTTGCCGGACTTCGGCAGCTTCACGCCGGCACCCATCTGCGACTTCACGAAGGCTTCGCCGAAGGTCTTGCCTACGCCCATGACTTCACCGGTGGACTTCATCTCAGGGCCGAGGATGGTATCCACGCCCGGGAACTTGACGAACGGGAACACGGCTTCCTTGACGCTGTAGTAAGGCGGCACGACTTCGTTCTTGATGCCCTGGCTGTCCAGCGACTGGCCGACCATGCAGCGTGCGGCGATCTTGGCCAGCTGCAGGCCGGTGGCCTTGGAGACGAAGGGCACGGTGCGCGATGCACGCGGATTCACTTCCAGCACGAAGACGGTATCGACAGTCTTGCCATCGACTTCACTTTGCTGGATGGCGAACTGCACGTTCATCAGGCCGACCACGTTCAGGCCCTTGGCCATCAGCGCGGTCTGGCGCTTCAGTTCTTCGATGGTGTCCTTGGACAGCGAATACGGCGGCAGCGAGCAAGCCGAGTCACCCGAGTGCACGCCAGCCTGTTCGATGTGCTCCATCACGCCGCCGATGAAGGTACGTTCACCGTCGGAGAGGCAGTCCACATCCACCTCGATCGCATCGTTCAGGAAGCGGTCCAGCAGCACCGGCGAGTCATGCGAAACCTTGACGGCTTCACGCATGTAGCGCTCCAGGTCACGCTGCTCGTGGACGATTTCCATGGCGCGGCCACCCAGCACGTAGGACGGGCGCACCACCAACGGGTAACCGATTTCCTGTGCCAGTTGCAGCGCGTCGGCTTCGGTACGGGCGGTACGGTTGGGCGGCTGGCGCAGGCCCAGGTCCTGCAGCAGCTTCTGGAAACGCTCGCGGTCTTCGGCGGCGTCGATCATGTCGGGCGAGGTGCCGACGATGGGCACGCCATTGGCTTCCAGGTCCAGCGCCAGCTTCAGCGGGGTCTGGCCGCCGTATTGGACGATCACGCCGACCGGCTTTTCCTTGTCGACGATTTCCAGCACGTCTTCCAGCGTCACCGGCTCGAAGTACAGGCGATCGGAGGTGTCGTAGTCGGTCGAGACGGTTTCCGGGTTGCAGTTGACCATGATGGTTTCGTAACCATCGTCACGCATGGCCAGCGCGGCATGCACGCAGCAGTAGTCGAATTCGATACCCTGGCCGATACGGTTCGGGCCACCGCCCAGCACCATGATCTTCTTCTTGTCGGTCGGGTTGGATTCGCACTCTTCGTCATAGGTCGAATACATGTAGGCGGTATCGGTCGAGAACTCGCCCGCACAGGTATCGACGCGCTTGAAGACCGGACGCACACCCAGCTTCTTGCGCTGTTCGCGCACGGCGGTGTCGGTGGTCTTCAGCAGCTTGGCCAGGCGGCGATCCGAGAAGCCCTTCTGCTTCAGCTGGAACAGGGTCGCCTTGTCCAGCGACTCCAGCGCCACATCCTTTTCCAGCCACAGTTCGATGTCGACGATCTCCTTGATCTGCGACAGGAACCACGGGTCGATGTGGGTCAGGCCATGCACTTCTTCCAGCGAGAAGCCTTGGGCGAAGGCGTCGCCCACGTACCAGATGCGGTCCGGACCGGGTTCGCCCAGTTCCTTCTCGATCAGTTCGCGGTCGGTGGTCTTTTCGTTCATGCCGTCCACGCCCACTTCCAGGCCGCGCAGGGCCTTCTGGAAGGATTCCTGGAAGGTACGGCCGATGGCCATGACTTCACCCACGGACTTCATCTGGGTGGTCAGGTGCTTGTCGGCCTGCGGGAATTTCTCGAAGGTGAAGCGCGGGATCTTGGTCACGACGTAGTCGATGGACGGCTCGAAGGACGCCGGGGTCGCACCGCCGGTGATCTCGTTGCGCAGTTCGTCGAGGGTGAAGCCCACGGCCAGCTTGGCGGCGATCTTGGCGATCGGGAAGCCGGTCGCCTTGGAGGCCAGTGCCGAGGAACGCGAGACGCGCGGGTTCATTTCGATGACGATCATGCGGCCATCGGCCGGGTTGACCGAGAACTGCACGTTGGAGCCGCCGGTATCCACACCGATTTCACGCAGCACCGCCAGCGAGGCGTTACGCATGATCTGGTATTCCTTGTCGGTCAGCGTCTGGGCCGGCGCCACGGTGATGGAGTCACCGGTGTGCACGCCCATCGGGTCCAGGTTTTCGATGGAGCAGACGATGATGCAGTTGTCCGCCTTGTCGCGGACCACTTCCATTTCGTATTCCTTCCAGCCGATCAGCGATTCTTCGATCAGCAGTTCGGAGGTCGGCGAAGCTTCCAGGCCGCGCTTGCAGATGGTTTCGAATTCTTCGGCGTTGTAGGCGATGCCGCCGCCGGTGCCGCCCATGGTGAAGGACGGACGGATGATGACCGGGAAGCCGATGGTCTTCTGCACCGCCCACGATTCTTCCATCGTGTGCGACACGCCCGAACGAGCCGAACCCAGGCCGATCTTGGTCATGGCCTGCTTGAACTTGGAGCGGTCTTCGGCCTTGTCGATGGCTTCCGGAGTCGCACCGATCAGCTCGACCTTGTACTTGTCCAGCACGCCGTTGCGGTGCAGGTCCAGTGCGCAGTTCAGCGCGGTCTGGCCGCCCATCGTCGGCAGGATGGCGTCCGGCTTTTCCTTGGCGATGATGCGTTCCACCGCTTGCCAGGTGATCGGCTCGATGTAGGTGGCATCGGCCATTTCCGGGTCGGTCATGATGGTGGCCGGATTGCTGTTGACCAGGATGACCTTGAAACCTTCTTCACGCAGGGCCTTGCAGGCCTGGGCGCCGGAATAGTCGAATTCGCAGGCCTGGCCGATGATGATCGGGCCAGCGCCAATGATCAGGATGCTTTTGATGTCAGTACGCTTAGGCATTTTGTTTCTTCTCCATCATCGCCACGAACTTGTCGAACAGGGGAGCGATGTCATGCGGTCCAGGGGATGCTTCGGGGTGGCCCTGGAAGCAGAAAGCAGGTTTGTCGGTGCGCTCGAAGCCTTGCAGCGAGCCATCGAAGAGCGACACGTGGGTCACGCGGCAGTTGGCCGGCAGGGTCGCCTGGTCCACGGCGAAACCGTGGTTCTGCGAGGTGATCATCACCTGCTTGCTGTCCAGGTCCTGCACCGGGTGGTTGGCGCCGTGGTGGCCGAACTTCATCTTGAGGGTCTTGGCACCGGAGGCCAGGGCCATGATCTGGTGACCCAGGCAGATGCCGAAGGTCGGGATGCCGCGCTCGATCAGTTCCTTGGATGCGGCGATGGCGTAATCACAGGGTTCCGGATCGCCAGGACCGTTGGAGAGGAAGATGCCGTCCGGGTTCAGGGCCAGCGCTTCTGCAGCAGTGGCTTGTGCCGGCAGCACGGTGACCTTGCAGCCGCGCTCGGCCAGCATGCGCAGGATGTTGTACTTGACGCCGTAGTCGAAGGCGACCACGTGGAATTTCGGGGTGATCTGCTGGCCATAGCCGCGGCCCAGGCGCCATTCGGTCTCGGTCCAGTTGTAGGCCTTCCGGGTGGAAACCACCTTGGCCAGGTCCATGCCGGCCAGGCCCGGGAAGGCGCGCGCCAGTTCCAGTGCCTTGGCGGTCGCCGCAGCGATGTCAGCTTCACCGGCGACGATGGCGCCGTTCTGGGCACCCTTCTCGCGCAGGATGCGGGTCAGCTTGCGGGTATCGATGCCGGCGATGGAGACGATGTTGCCTTCCTTGAGGTAATCCGACAGCGATTGCTGGCTGCGGAAGTTCGACAGCAGGCGCGGCAGGTCCTTGATGATGAGGCCGGCGGCGTGGATCTGCGAAGCTTCGACGTCTTCACGGTTCACGCCCGTGTTGCCGATGTGCGGATAAGTGAGGGTGACGATCTGGCGGCTGTAGCTGGGGTCGGTCAGGATTTCCTGGTAGCCGGTCATCGCGGTATTGAACACGACCTCACCGGTGGTGTTGCCTGCGGCGCCGATGGAAAAACCTTGGAAGACAGACCCGTCTGCGAGCGCGAGGACGGCCGGAATCGCGGGACCGGAAAGAAGAGGCAGCAAGGGTAACTCCTGAGATTGTTACCGCCGCGGCTGGATGACCGGTAGACCTTTGCGCGCCAAACTGACCGGCGCGAACACCCCGACTCATTCGGTACGGAAGCGTGGCTGGGCCTGTTGGGAACGAGGAAGAGGAATGGGTATGCGCTACGGCGGATAAAATTGGCTAAACCGCTCGATTATAGCGCAAAAGCCTCCCTCCGGCAAATCGTAGATTGCCGAAAGTTGGCGTAAATTGCACCGAAATTGCACCGAAACAGCGTGCAAGCAAGGCGGGAACGCCGGCCGGCAAGGCCGCCGGCGTCGAAGGGAAATTACAGGCCCAGGGCAGCGATACCGGCCTTGGCGATCTGCACGTCTTCCGAGGACTTCACGCCGGAAACGCCGACGGCGCCGACGTAATGGCCTTCAACCACCACCGGCACACCGCCTTCGAGCAGGCCGTCCAGGCCGGGAGCGCTCAGGAAGGAGACGCGACCGTTGTTGATCATGTCTTCATAGATCTTGCTTTCGCGGCGGCCCAGGGCGGCGGTGCGGGCCTTGGCCGGGGCGATCTGCGAGGAGATCGGGGCAGCACCGTCCATGCGCTGCAGCCACAGCAGGTGGCCCCCGTCATCGACCACCGAGATGGCCACGTTCCAGTTGTTGGCACGGGCTTCGGCTTCAGCGCCGGCAGCGATCTTCTTGACGTCGTCCAGCGACAGGAACGGTTTGGTTTGCATGGTGGCTCCGATAGGCAGAAAAAATTGAACGCTGATTGTACGGCCAGAAAGTCTTTTTTGACATCCCGCCCGGCCAACTCATCTTTCACCAATAGATGAAGATTTTTGCATCAACGCGGCCCTCTCGATCGCTTTTCTCATGCGTCAAGGAAACTTTCTGCAAAAACGTAAATCATTTAGCCGAAATATTTTCCTACCCCGTGTAGGAAAAACACTTACTGGGAGAAGCCGCCAAATACCCCGCTTTTGCCCCATAAATGATTTCAGTTTGACAAGCTGGCACGAATCCAGCTTTTGACAAGCCGTAAGATTTACCTTACAGTCCCGCAATCCTATTTTGAGAGGATCCCGATGACCCTACGCCGATCTGACCGAATCCGACGACAAACCGCTCGTGCGTGCGCGCTCGCAGCCGGCCTTTGGATCAGTGCATCGGCCTATTCCGCTGACCTTTCCCTGGCAGCGCAGGATCTTCCCCCTCCCCAAGCCACCTCCCCGCAAGCCCAGCTGCTGATCAGCAAGACCAATCTCGCGATCGCCCGCCTGCAAGACATCACCAACCGCGCCTCCGAACTGGCGACCCAGGCCCTGGCCATGCTGGGCATCAATTACCGCTACGGCGGCAATTCGCCCGATACCGGCCTGGATTGCAGCGGACTGGTGCGTTACGTCTTCAAGGAAGCATGGGGTACCGACCTGCCGCGCACCTCGCTGGAAATCAGCCGCGTGGGCGAGAAGATCGGCAGCGACAACCTGCAGCCCGGCGACCTGGTGTTCTACAACACCTTGCGCCGCGGGTTCTCGCACGTCGGCATCTACCTGGGCGACGGCAAGTTCATCCACTCCCCTTCGGCCGGCGGCCAGGTGCGCATCGAGAGCATGGACGAGTCCTACTGGAAGAAGCGCTTCAATGGTGCACGCCGCATCATCGCGGGTGAAGAAGAGCAGAAATAATCACCATCGCGGTGCAGACCGCATGGCAAAAGGCCGCTGGAGACAGCGGCCTTTTTTTTCGTTCATATCGCGGCCAAAAACGGCCAAGCCATCAATTGCCGCCGGTCGCCATGAGCTTGAGCTTGCGCTTGATTTCCGGCATGGCAGCGGTGGCGGCCTGCTCGCCAGCCAGAATGGCCACGTTGCGGCTGGCGAAGTCGCTGCCCTTCATCGAACCCAGGCCCGGCTGCAGGACGATGTCGGCGTTCTTCAACTCATACTGGTTGATGGTCTGGCCCATGATGGCGAAGGTCTGCAGCAGCACGTCGATGGAGCTGCTGGAGGCCGCCTGCGCCTCCGGATTGGCCGAGATATTGACCGCGATCACGAAGTCCGCCCCCATCTGCCGCGCAAAGCGCACCGGCACCGGCGACACCAGCCCGCCATCCACATAGGTGTGGTCGCCGATCCTGACCGACTGGAACACCCCCGGCACCGCTGACGAAGCCCGCACCGCAGTGCCGGCATTGCCGCGCTGGAACAGGATGGGCTGGCCGGTGCGCAGGTCGGTGGCGACCGCGCCGAAGGGGATCTTGAATTTCTCTATGGGGACGTTGTGCACGGCCTTGTTGACGTAGTTCTGCACGCCCTCGCCCTTGAGCACGCCGCTGACCTTGGAGAACAGCGGCACCGACCAGTCCGAGATGGCGGCCTCATCCATGGCCAGCGCCAGCTTCTGCAGGGCGAAGCCATCATTGCCCGCCGCATAGAGCGCCCCGACCAGGCTGCCGGCGCTGGTGCCGGCCACCACATCGACGGTGATGCCCTGGGCTTCCAGTGCCTTGATCACGCCGATGTGGGCAAAGCCGCGCGCTGCGCCGCCGCCCAATGCCAGGCCGATCTTGATGCGGCGTGGCGTCGGTGCCGCCGTGGCGCTGGGCGCAACCGCGGTGCCGGCCGGCGTGGATCCGCTGGCCTCCACGGGCTTGTTGCCAGCGCCGCCCGGCAAGAGCGACGAGGTACCGCAGGCAGAGAGAAGAAATACCGAAGCGATGGCCGCAGCCATCAAGCGAGAGGAGAGGCGCATGACGCGAGGGAAAGCAGTGACGAAGCCCGACATTGTACTGCAAGCGCCCTGCCCGTCCGGAGAGCACGGAAGGCGGTGGTGTAGAATGCGGCCCCTGGCTTTTCGATCCGGCCCATCCAGGCATCACAGGCAGCATAGGCACATGAATATCGTCATCAACGAAGAACTGAAGCAGTACATCGATCCCCTCACCCCCAACGAGTACGCGGCGCTGGAACGCAGCCTGCTGGCCGAAGGCTGCCGCGATGCGCTGGTGCTGTGGGGCGACGTGCTCATCGATGGTCACAACCGTTACGAAATCTGCAGCAAGTACGATCTGCCTTTCAAGACGATCCAGAACGACAGCTTCGGCTCGCTGGAAGATGTGCTGCTCTGGATGATCGACAACCAGCTCGGCCGCCGCAGCGTCTCGGACTTCCAGCGCGGCATGCTGGCCCTGCGCAAGCGCGACATCATCGCCGCCCGCACCAAGGCCGAGGCCACGCCAGCGAAAAACACCAGCACTGAAGAGAACGAGGGTGCAGCTGCCAGCGATGCGCCTGCGACCAGTGACGATCCCTGGCACGCCGACGACAACACCGGCCGCATCAAGACCCGCGAAGACATCGCCCGCGCCGCCGGCATCAGCAGCGCCACCATCGGCCAGATCGACCGCATCCGCAAGACGGCCGCGCCCGAGCTGGTGGAAGCAGTGCGCAATGGTGCCATCTCCATCAATGCCGCCGCCGCCGTGGCAACCCTGCCCAGCGAGGCGCAGGTCAGCGCCGTGGCCGGGGGCAAGAAGGAATTGCGCGAAGCCGCCAAGAAGGTACGCGAACAGAAAGCTGCCACCCGCACCCCGCGCGCACCCAAGCCCGATGAGGCGATCACGGAAAACGCCATCCCGCTGGTGGAGGGCCAGGAAAACGAACTCACGGCCACCCTGCGCCGCGAAATCGCTGCCCTGCAGTCGCGCGTGAGCCGCCTGTCGGAAGAGAACCAGGGCCTGCGCGCCGAACTGGCCCTGCTCAAGGGCGCCGCGCCGCAGCAGGACTGAAGCGCCCTCTTTCATGGCCACCTTCACCATCGCCCGGCGCGCCGAGATCGAACTGGAAATCCGCAAGAGCCGCTTCATCGGCATCGTCACGCCGGTGCCCGGCCGCGAAGCCGCCATGCAGGAAATCGCCCGAATGCGCGATGCCCATCGCAGCGCCACCCATGTCTGCTGGGCATTGATGGCCGGGGGCCAGTCCGGCATGTCCGACGATGGCGAACCGTCAGGAACGGCGGGACGCCCGATGCTGGAAGTGCTGCGCCACCACGAGCTCGATGGCGTGCTGGCCATGGTGGTGCGTTACTACGGTGGCGTCAAACTCGGCGCAGGCGGCCTGGTGCGCGCCTATACCGAGGCGATTGCGACTGCGCTCAAGAGTACCGAGCGCACCGAACGCGTGGCCCAAGCCGAGATCGAGATCGGCGTGGTCTATTCCGCCGAGCCGCAGCTGCGCCACTGGCTGGCCCAGCAGAAATACGAATTGCTGGACAGCCGCCACGACACCCTGGCCCATCTTCACCTGCGCTTGCCCGAAGCGGCGCTGTCGCAGGCCGAGGAGGCCATTCGCCGGCTCTCTTCGAACGCCGAGATCAAGCGCATCATCTGATCCATCCGCGCCCGCCGTGCCGCTTCGGGCGGACGCGACCACAACATGTCGAATTCCGCCACGAGCAGGTGGTAGTCGATTTCCGTCAACGGTGTTGAAGCATTCATGCCACCCTCACCGGTCCCGCGCCACACAGCGCGCCACGAAGATCGCCAGTGCCGGTGCCAGCGTGAACAGCGCCAGCAATACCCAGGCTGCGCGCGCAGTGGCCTCTGCCCCGCCCGCTCCCAGCCCGGCCTGATTGGCCACCAGTCCCGCCAGTGCCGCCCCCAGCGCCATGGCAAACAATTGCACCGTCGTGATGGCCGACGAGGTCAGGTTCTCTTCGCCGGGCTGCGCCGCATGCAGCGCACGGGCCACCAGATGCGGCCAGCCCATGCCGATGCCCAGGCCCGTCGCCCCCAGCGCCAGCACGATCAGGCCATCGGCCAGCGCGCCAGCGGGCAGCCATTGCGCCGGCATCAAGAACGCCAGCAGCGCCATGCCCAGCGTCATCATGCAGGGACCGAGCCGGATCATGCGCAAGGCCGCCCGTCCGCTCAGACCCGAACCGCCCAGCGAACCCAGGCTCCAGCCCGCTGCCATGGCCGCCGTCGCATAGCCGGCGCCCAGCGGGTCGTAGCCGTGCAAGCCCTGCAGGAAATACGGCAGGAAGATTTCCACGCAACTGCCCATGACCAGCAAGGCGATGCAGGCCATCACCCCGCCCATCACCGTGCGCGGCCGATAAGCCGCGTGCGGCAACAGGTTCGCGCGATGGCGCAGGTCGATACGCGCCATCCACACAGCCAGCAACACTCCCGCCAGCACGCAGGCCGCGGCCAGCCAGTCATCATCAGCCTGTGCGGCCAGCGCTACCAGCACTACCGATGACGCCAGCAAGGCGATGCGTCCCAGCGGCACGGCCTGCGCCGGGCCGCTCGCGCTGCGCACCGTCGCCGGCCCCAATTGTCGCCACACCAGCCAGGCCTGTGCGGCAAGCAAGGGCAACAAGGCAAAGAACGCCACGCGCCAATGGCCGCTGGCGGCAAACAGGCCGCCGACGGCGGGCCCCAGCAAGGTCGAGACACCCCACATGCCGGACACGAGCGCGATGGCACGCGGCCACATGCGCGGCTCGAACACCAGCGGGATCAGGGCATACGCCAGCGCCGCCAGCAGACCGCCGCCGACGCCCTGCACCGCCCGCCCCGCCAGCATCCATCCCATGCTGCCTGCGCTGCCGCACAGCAAGGCGCCGCTGCCGAACAGCGCCAGTGCCATCAGGTAGGTGGCGCGCGCGCCCAGCGCCCCCATGAGCTTGCCGGTCAAGGCGGAACCGGCGATGGAGGCGGCCACGAAGAGCGTCACGTTCCAGGCGTAATACGCCAGGCCGCCGATATCCCGCACCACGGAGGGCAGGATGGTGGTGACGATGTGCACGTTGATCGCATACAGGGCGACCCCGCCGGTCAGCGCGACGGCGCGCCAGCGGTGCGGGCCCAGCAGTTCACCCCAGCCGGCCGCAGCCGTTGCGGCGCCTGGGGAAAGGGATGAGGTGGAAGAACGGGTCATGGCAACAGGCCTTTCTCAATGCAGCGGACACGATGCGTGGCCCGGGACCGCATCGACAAGGATGGGACACCGGGATATTATGCAAGTCAATTCTTGCTTAATTACCGCAAATGGTAAGAGCAATTTTTTAATTAAACAAGTAAACACTTGGAAAATATCATGCGCGATGAAAGCTCTGCTGCCGACACCGGCCCCAGCACGGCCGAACGACTCCTGCTGCGCCTGAAGACACGCGGACCGGCGGCCACCGCCGAACTGGCAGGCGAACTGCAGATCACGCCCGAGGCAGCGCGCCAGCAATTGCAGAAACTGGCGGCAGAAGGCCTGATCTGCCCGCGCCAGGCACAGACTACCGTGCGGGCCGGAAGGCCGCGCCAGGACTGGGAGTTGACCGGTGCCGGCCATCGCCGCTTCCCGGACACGCATGCCCAGCTGACGGTGCAACTGATCGGTTCGATCCGCCAGCTCTTTGGCGAACCAGGCCTGCACAAGCTGATCGACCAGCGCGAGCAGGACATGCGTGCGGACTACCTGCTGCAGTGCGACGGGATCACGGCACCCGGCAAGCGCCTGCAGCGGCTGGCCGAGCTGCGCACCGCCGAGGGCTACATGGCACGGGTGGAAAAGCAAGGAAGGGATTGGTTGCTGATCGAGGACCACTGTCCCATCTGCGCCGCCGCCAGCACTTGCCAGGGATTTTGCCGCTCGGAGCTGCAGCTCTTTGGCGAGGTGCTGGGCGAGGAGTTCGCCATCACCCGGGAAGAACACCTGCCCGCAGGCGGCCGGCGCTGCGTCTATCGTATCCGGCGCTTGCCCGTACGCTGAAGCGCGGGACTGCCGGCACGGCCGGAAATGTGCGAAGATCGCGCTCGCCGCGCCGCCTCGGGGGAGGCCGCACGGCCATCGCCACAAGCCAACGCGCCAACGTACCAACACCAGGGGAAGCCATGCCGCCAGACCAGAGTGATTTCGATCCCGTACTCTTCATCAAGGATGGGCCATCAACGCCCTTGCTCGACCCCGTACGATATCCGTACATGCTCAACCAAAGGGGCGTGGGCAGCCAGAGCGAGACCACCGTGGGCGAGCTCATCACGCTGGCACCGGAAGCGCCGGCCCTTGAACGCGGTGCGACCTACCGCGACATCGCCCATTGGCAGCGCACCGTCACACCCAAGGACTGGCCCTCTTACGAGATTACCGAATTCGATTTCCGTGTTCCCGAGGTGCGCTATGAGCCCCTGCCAGCCACCCCGGAGAACGCCCAGGCTTTCGGCGCGACCCTGTTGCGCGACGGCCAGTGCCTGCACTTTCCCTTCGACAACTTGGTGATGGCCGACTACACCTATGGCAAGTGGGCCGGCTATGAATCGCCCTACCTGGGCGATGGCCGCAGCCGCGAGCTGCTGACCTGGAATGCCACCGACCTGGAGTATCACGATTTCGCGCACATCTTCTTTTCGCGCGGACCCGAACCGCTGGTGATCACGGTGGCGCGCTGGCGTCCTTACGTCAATGAAATCAGCCTGGCCGACCTGTGGGTGGAACCGGGCGATGCCCTGGTGATCCCGCCCAAGCGCATGGCCCCGCCGCCCACGCCGGGCATGAGCGAAGAGGAGAAGCGCCTGCTGGTGGTGGACATGCACAACAACCGCAATTCAGCCCAGGCCTGCCGCCGCTATGACGGCCCGCCCGCCCTGTTCACGGTCACGGTGCTGGCCGATGCGGCGGTGATGTCGGCACCGCTGACCCGCCCTTATTATCACGAAGAAAAACAGCCGACCTGGCACGGCATGCTGCGTTAGGGCCGCTTCCCCATTACTGCTGGCCCAGCTCCCGGTACAGATCATTGGCCCGCATCAGGTGCGCGCGCATGGCGTCGGCGGCGGCATCGCCGTCATGCGCGGCAATGGCGTCGACGATGCGCTGGTGCTCGGCCAGGGTCAGTTCCTCCGCGCCGGGGGCGCGCACCAGGGTGGTGTAGAACTCGCTGGCCCAACGGAACATCGACTCCACCACCGAGGGGAAGATGGGGTTGCCGCTGATGTCGGCGATCTCGCGATGGAAAGCCATGTCGCGTTCGATGAATTCCTCCAGGTTGACCATCGAGGCGCGGTGTGCGGCGATGGCCTCGCGCAGGCGCGCGACCTGCTCCTCGGTGGCGCGTTCGGCGGCCATGCGGGCGGTGCTGGTTTCCAGGAAAACGCGCGCTTCCTTCATATGCCTGAGCATGTCCGGCTTGGTGCGCAAGAGATGCTGGGCACCGGCCGCGATCTGGGCGATCAGGCGGTCGGCCGTGGGATCAACCACGCGCGCCCGTTCACCATGGGCAATTTCCACGAAGCCGGAACGCTCCATGGCCTGCAGCGCTTCGCGCACGGCCGGACGGCCCACGCCGTACTGGTCCATCAGGTCGCGTTCGGAAGGCAGCTGGGAACCCGCCGGGAATTCCCCTTGATGAATGCGCGCCATCAGGCGCTCCAGGACTTCCTGGTATAACTTGCGTCGCTGTATCGGTTCCGGCATGGCTGCACTGTCTCAATTGTAGGTTTCGTTGGACGCGCACTCTACCACAATCCCGCGCCAGCACTGTGATTGCGGCCGTCCAACCAACCTCTTCTTTCAGCTGCGCCGGCCCTCCAGCACGTCGCCGAAGAAGCTGCGTGCGCCGACCTGCCCCCCCTTGAGTACCAGCTCCAGTCCGTCGCGTCCCGGATGATCCGACCATGCCCGGCACAAGGGTGCCCCCGGTGCCAGTCCGGCACAGACCGACAGCGCGGCAATATCGAGCGCACTGGCTACCTCGCCCGAGCTGTCGCCGCCGGCAATGGCGATGCGTTGCAGGGGGCTCGCTTCGAGCAGGCGGCGCATGGTGGCCGCCAGTGCCATGCCTACCTTTTGCGCTGCCTCCGGTCGCGTCAGCCCGGCAGCCGCCGCAATCCCGTCAAAGCCGCTCACGCAGGGATCGTCCGGCCCTTCCGCCGAAAACACCAGGGGACTGCGCCGTTCCCGCAGCGCCGCCACGGCGGCCGCGACCAGCCGTGCCAGTTCCGCCTCACGCGTGGCCTCGGACAAGACCGCCGGCAGGTCCATGCGCAGGCACGCGAACCCGTGTTCGCGCGCCCAGCCGATCTGCCCTGCAGTGACCGGCGAGCAGCTGCCGCTGACCGCTGCGATCACCGGCACCGGGCCCGCCTGCGGCAGTCCGGCCTGAGGGGAGATCCAGCCACGCGCACGCCAGTAGGCGGTGAGCGCGTATTGCAATCCGGACGATGAGGCCGTGAAGACGCCCGCCCCGCGCTCTTCCCAGACCAGCCGCCCGGCTTCGCGCAGGGTCTCCTCATCGAGGACATCGATCATCACCACCGGCACATCCTTGCCACGCAAGGAAGGCAGGCGCGCATGCGCGGCCTGGCCACCCTCGCGCAACTGCAGCATGTCCACCAGTTCGATGCGGCGAGCCGTCTGGTGCCGCAGATGGCGGCGCAAATCGGACTCGTCCATGGGCGTGACGGGATGACGGGCCATGGTGGGGTGGCGATCGAGCCGATGGCCCTCACCGTCAACGGCCGCAAACAGGTTGCCGAAGACTTGATAGCGCTTCAGCCGTGGCGCCCCCACGATCATGGGGGAGAAATCGCCCGCCATGTGGCGCACGCCCAGATCGATGGCGCGGCCGATGGAGCCGATGGCCGGCGAGGAATCAAAGGTCGAGCACACCTTGTACTGCATCAGCGGCGCACGCAGCGAGGCCAGCGCGGCAAAGGGAGCGGGCAGGTGTTCGTCCATCCATTGCGGCGAACGTCCGCGCGAGGCCCCCGCGATGCCGATGCAGCGCGCCTCGGGAAAGCGCGCCAGCAGCGACGCATCGGGCGTCCGCAAAAACAGTACCGTGGACAGGCCGGCCGCGCTCATCACCTCCATGGCATCGGTGGACCCGGTGAAGTCATCGCCGTAATACGCCAGCAGCAAACCCGGCGGCAGGCCGTCGTGATCGGGCAGCAGGCTCATTTCCAGAACTCCAGCGCCGCCTGCAAGGCCGGATGCTTGCCCGCATGCTGCCGCAGCGGCACGCCTTCGACGGCCGCCACCCAGGCCTCGCGCAGCGCCTGCACACCAGCGGCCACGCCTTGCGGATGGCCGAAGATGCCGCCACCGGCGGTATGGATCAGGTCGGCGCAGCCGATGGCCGCATAGGTATCGGCCGCCTGCAGGCCGGTCTGGCCCGAGCTGAACACCGGCATGGTACTGACCATCTCCACCCCCGGCACCACCGGCTGCAGTACCGAGCGCGCAGCGGCAACGACGCTGTCGTCCGGTTCGCTGAACTTGTTGCGCAAGCCATTGACGTGCATGTGGTCGGCCCCGGCAAGTCGCCACAGCTGCTGCCACGGTGCGTAGTCCCAGCCCAGTTGCGGGCTGCGCGTGAGATAGCCCCAGCCGGCGCGGTGCGCATGGATCGGCAACTGCGCATGGCGGCGCAATTCCTGCAAGCCGACCAGGCCGATGGAGTTCAGCACCGCCATCACGCAGGTACCGCCTTCGGCCAGCACCAGGTCGTGGCGGCGGCGCATCTGATCGAGGTCGCCGGTCAGGTTGAAGGCCACCATCACCTTCTTGCCGGTGCGCTCGGCGTGCTCATTGACCACCCGCATCACCGCGCGCACCCGCTCATCGAAGGGACAGCGGCCCCCATCGGCCTGCAATTCATCATCCTTGATGAAGTCGATGCCACCGGCCACCAGTGCGCGCACCTGCTCGACTGTCTCCTCGACCGACAAGCCGATGCTGGGCTTGATGATGGTGCCGATCAGCGGACCGTGGGTCACGCCGGTCAGCTTGCGCGTCCCGGCGATGCCGAAGGCGGGGCCGGGATAGGCCTCCACGAAAGCGCGCGGCAAGCGCAGCCCGGTCAGGCGCAAGCCCGAGACCTGGCGCAGTTCGAACAGGTTGCCGGCCACCGTGGACATCAGGTTGGGCAGCGAGGCGCCAGTGTTTTCCAGCGGCCAGGACAGTTCCAGCCGGCACTGCGTATAGCGCGCGGCGGGCATGCCGCCGGGCAGGCTGGGCGTGGTGCTGTGGCCAAGGATCTCCAGCTGTTCCACCCGCGCGCCGGAGCGCTCCTTCAGGGCGGGCGTTTCGGTGGCCAGGGCCACGAAGGTGCCGCTGGATTGTTCGCCCGCGATGACCTCGGCCGCGCGGGCCGGATCGTCGCCGGTTTCCAGCCAGTAGCTGGCGTAGATGCGTTCCATGCGCGCTCCTGGTCAGGTGATGCGGCGGATGCTCTCGGCGATCTCGTCGTGCTCGAAAACCTTGAGCCAGTCATCGCGCAAGAGGCGCGGCAAGCCGTTCTGGATGGCCTTGTTGCAGGCATCCGAAAACGCGCCCGGGATTTCCTTGAAGATCACCGCGCCCAGGATATTCATGTGGCCCAGCAGGAAGTCGCGCGCGGCCTCTTCCGGTACGCCCCGGCGCACGGTCTCGTCCATGGCCTGCTTCATCGCGTAGAGCAACGTGGCGCAGACCGTTTCCGACAGCCCCGGCTCGAGGATGGCCATCTGTTCCACGGTCAGGCGATAGCTGCGCAGGATGGGCTGGTAGATCACCTTGGCCACGTCTTCCCCGAGATCGAAGGCCGACTCCGGTCCCTGCATCAGGGCACTGGTGATCGATTGCCGGGCCGCGCCGCCACCGAAGAAATCGCGCCGTCCTTCGGCCGTGGTTTCATCGTTGAAGATGGGCGGATGGCAGGGGTGCGCCACGAAGTAGACCAGGTCCGGCCGGTCCGGCAGGTGGCCGGCGAAGGGCGCGGCGGCGTCCAGGGTCATCACCATCACGCCGGCGCGCAGCTTGGGCGAGATCTCGGCGGCAATCCTGCCGATCAAGGTATCGGGCACGGCCAGGATGACCACGTCCACATTGTCCAGCGCGGCATCGATGCTGACGCACTCGACACCGACTTCGTCGCGCAGGCGCTGCTGGCCGGCTGCACTCACTTCCACGTGAGCCACGCGGTAGTCGGATTTCTTCAGGTTCTTCGCCAGGCGCACGCCCATCTTGCCGCCTGCGCCGAAGAGTGCAATTTTTTCCTTCATTTCAGTTCTCCTGTGATCGTTGGCGGCCCGTTCGTGCATTGAACGGGCCGATTCTTTGCGTGCGCCGACCTCACTCGGCGATCACGCGTCCTTGCAACTCGCTGGCCTCTTGCCGGGCGCCGGCGCCGATGGCGAAGATCACCAGGGCCGACACCGCCATGAGCGCGCCCACCACGAACATCGGTGCCTGGTAGTTTCCGGTGGCATCCTTGATGGCGCCGGTGATGAAGGGCGCCATGAAACCGGCTGCGTTGCCCACCGTATTGATCAGCGCAATGCCCGCTGCTGCGGCCGCCCCCGAGAGGAAGCGCGCCGGAATCGACCAGAAGGCCGGCAAGGCCGAGAAGATGGCGCAGGCTGTCACGGTGATGGCCAACACCGTGGTGGCCGGGCTTTGCATGTAGAGCGCCGCCGGGATACTGATGGCCCCCAGCAGGGCGGGCAGTCCGACGTGCCAGCTGCGCACGCCGCGCCGGGTGGCGTCACGGCTCCACAGGAACAGCGCGAAGGCGGCCGGCAGGTAGGGAATGGCCGTGATCAGGCCTTTCTGGAAGACATTGAATTTGCTGCCGAACTGCGCTTCGAAGCCGCCGATGATGGTCGGCAGGAAGAAGGCCAGCGCATAGAGGCCATAGATCAGCCCGAAATACACCAGCGCCAGCAGCCACACGCGCGGGTTCTTCAGCGCGGCACCGGCATGGGCCACATGCTCGACACGCTTGCTGCTCTGTTCGGCCTGCAGCGCGGCGGTCAGCCATTTGCGCTCGGCCGGGTCCAGCCATTTGGCGTCGGCCGGCCGGTCGGCCAGGTAGAACCAGGCGATTACGCCCACCACGATGGCCGGCAGCGCCACCCCGGCAAACATCACGCGCCAGCCTTCCAGCCCGAACAGGCCGTGCGCCTCGATCAGCAGGGCTGCCACCGGCGCACCGATGACGATGGTCAGCGGCTGGGCCAGGTAAAAGAGCGCCAGGATATGGCTGCGGTGCCGCGCAGGGACCCACAGGCTCAGGTAGAGGATGGCACCGGGGAAGAATCCGGCCTCGGCCACGCCCAGCAGGAAGCGCAGCACATACAGCCCCTCCACGCTGCTGACCCAGGTGAAGAGCAGCGCCACGATGCCCCAGGTGACCATGATGCGGGCCAGCCAGCGGCGCGCGCCGTACTTGTGCAGGGCCAGGTTGCTGGGGATTTCCAGCAGCACGTAGCCGATGAAGAAGACCCCGGCTGCAAACCCGAACTGGGCGGCGGTCAGGGCCAGGTCACGGCTCATGCCATTGGGGCCGGCGAACGAGATCGCCGTGCGATCCAGGAAGTTGATGAAAAACATCAGGCCCACGAAGGGCACGAGCCGCATTGCGACCTTGCGGATGGCCGATCTTTCGACGGCGCTTTGGGGCGTCTCCATTATTGTCTTGTCTCCTGTCGGGTTGAGAGGCTGTGCCTGTTCAACGACAACCTCTGCGGGGTTGGCCAGGAAACGCGGGGGCTGTGCGCCTCGCGGTCGCCTGGCTGCCTTGGTTGTTTCTTTATTATTTCTTTGTGCTGCTTCGTCTTTGCCAGCAGGCAACCCATGCGAAAATCCGGACAGCGCCAACTGGTATAATCACTATACCATTACACCAGATTGACCTGCCCAAATTTTTTGCATGGATGAGGTGAATATCCTTTCATTTCGCCCTGTAACCACCGTCACTCGGCGGTTTCCGGCCGGGCAGGATTCGGCCGGGGCCATCAGGCAAGGGCGAACGCGTCCTCCCTGCTGCTGCCTGGGCAACGCAAGTGAAGCTTTGCGCATTGAAGTGGGGGGGAGGAAAAAGAGGGGGGAAGCGAAGACCAGCCCGGCGCCAGGCACCATGGCCGGGCCGGCGGACAGGCTCAGGCGGCCCCGGCCTCTTGGCGCAGCAAGCCCACGAAGGCCTCCCCCGCCGAGGACAACTGCCCGCCCTTGCGCGTGACGATGCCGATGGTCTGCGACATCGACCGCAGCTTCACCGGCAGGATGCGCAGCATGCCGCGCTTGACGAACATCTCGGCCACTGCCGTCGGCAGGATCGAGACCATGTCGGTCCCCTGCTGCAGCAAGGCCACCGTCACGAAGGTGGAGGCGGTGGAGATCGCATTGCCCGGCATGCTCACCCCGGCCAGGTCCATTTCGCGCTCCAGTACCGCATGCAGCGGCATGTGGCTGGGATAGGTGACCCAGCGATAGCCGGCCAGCGCCGCCAGGCTCATCTGCCTGCCGCGCGGGCGCGGGTGCTCGCCCGAGACCACCACCGACAGCGGCTCTTCCGACAAGGGCTGATAGTGATACTTGCCCGGGTTTTCCGAGACGCTCGCGCGCGCCACCAGCAAATCCAGATGGCCTTCGTCCAGCCGGCTCAGCAACTGCACGCTGGTCTCTTCGACGATATCGATGGACAGCTCCGGATGACGCCGCTGCAAGGCATCCACCGCCGGCACCACCAGTTCCGGCAAGGCCCCCATGACCGCCCCGATGGCCAGCCGTCCGCCGCGTCCGGAGCGGATCTGCGCCATTTCCTCGCAGAGCGATCCGAGATCGGTGGCCATCAGGCGCGCGTAGCGGATCACGCAGTGGCCGAACTGGTTGGGGATCAGGCCGGATCTGGTGCGCTCGAACAACTGCGCATCCAGTATCGCTTCCAGCTCGGCCAGCGACTTGCTGGCGGCCGACTGCGTCATGGCCAGCGCATTGGAAGCCTTGTGCAGGGATTGATGGTCGTCCAGGGCGATGAGCAACTGCAGCTGCTTCATGCGCAGGCGGGACAGGAGACTGTTGAGGCTTTGCTGGCTGGGCGCGGGTTTCATGGGTGATTCCAAAAAGCGATCACATGATGGAAAGTCTTCACTATACAGTCCATCGGGCCCCACGTATATTCAGCGCCATTGCACACCGCCATCGCTGTGATGGCCCATGACAACCACGACGGAGACTCCATGAGCACCCCCATTTACCGCGGCGTATTCCCGGTCGCCCCGACCATCTTTGACGAAAACGGCAAGCTCGATCTGGAAGGCCAGAAGCGCGCCATCGACTTCATGATCGATGCCGGCTCCAACGGCATCTGCATCCTGGCCAACTTCTCCGAGCAATTCGTACTCTCCGACGAAGAGCGCGTGCTGGTGCAGGACACGGTCCTGAAGCACGTGGCCGGCCGCATCCCCGTGATCGTCACCACCACCCACTTCGGCAGCCAGATCTGCGCCGAGCGCAGCCGTGCCGCGCAGGATGCCGGTGCCGCCATGGTGATGGTGATGCCGCCGTATCACGGTGCCACCTTCCGTGTCTCGGAAAAACAGATTTACGAGTTCTATGGCCGCGTCTCCGACGCCATCGACATCCCCATCATGATCCAGGATGCGCCGGTCGCCGGCACGCCGCTGTCGGCCCCCTTCCTGGCGCGCATGGCCAAGGAGATCGCCAATGTCTCCTACTTCAAGATCGAGACCGCCGGTGCCGCGTCCAAGCTGCGCGAACTGATCGAGCTGGGCGGCGACGCCGTGGTCGGCCCGTGGGATGGCGAAGAAGCCATCACCCTGATCCCCGACCTGGATGGCGGTGCGACCGGTGCCATGACCGGTGGCGGCTATCCGGACGGTATCCGCAAGATCGTCGATGCGTATTTCGCGGGCGATACCGAGAAGGCCGCCGAGCTGTACATGCAGTGGCTGCCGCTGATCAACTACGAGAACCGTCAGTGCGGCCTGGCCGCTTGCAAGGCGCTGATGCTCGAAGGCGGCGTGATCAAGTCCGACATGCTGCGCCATCCGCAAGCCCCGATGCACCCCAAGGTGCGCGAAGGCCTGCTGCGCGTGGCGCGCCGCCTGGATCCGATGGTTCTGAGCTGGGGCAAGTAAGGCAGTCCGCTGCAAGGCATGCCGCACGAAACGGGAGCTCAGGCTCCCGTTTTTCTTGGGCGCTCGCTTGCTGCCGCGCATCCGGCGAGGCTGTGCGTTCTGTGTCATCCTTGGCGTTTGCCAATTTTCCTGTCGCACGAGGAGTCCATGTCACAAGCCAGCCACTTCCGCCCCGTCGCACTGGAACACGCCAGTCGCCTCATCAACCACGGCCCGACCGTGCTCATCACCAGCGCCCATGAGGGTCGCCGCAACATCATGGCAGCGGCCTGGTCGATGCCGGTGGAATTCACGCCGCCGCACATCGCCGTGGTGATCGACAAGAGCACCTTCACGCGTGAATTGATCAGGCAATCGGGCAGCTTCGGCCTGATCATCCCCGGTGCGGCACAGATGGATCTGAGCTACGCGGTCGGCAGCACCAGTGGCCGCGACGAAGACAAGTTCGCACGTCACCGGATCGCGGCCACCAGCGGCCCGGTGCTGGGCGTGCCGGTCCTCGAACAAGGCTGCGCCGCCTGGCTGGAATGCCGCTGGCTGCCGCAGGGCCAGACCGAGGATGCCTACGACACCCTGTTCGCGGAAGTCGTCAGTGCCGCCGCCGATGCCCGCATCTTCGAGAACGGCCACTGGAACTTCACGGCGGACAATGCCGACCTCCACACCCTGCATCACCTGGGCGCGGGCAAGTTCGTGGTGGCCGGCAACCAGCAGCAGGCGCGCCAGGTCTGATATCCGGCACCGGCAGCCCTAGCAGGCCTGGATCGCTTCCGTAAAACAGTAGCCCACGCCGTGCAAGGTGCGCAGCGGCAAATCGTACATGGTGCTGTCGCGCCACTTGCGGCGCAGGCGGCTGACGGTCTTCTCCAGCACCCGCTCGTCGAAGCTGACCCACTCTACCCCGAAGGCATGGGCAATGGCGCAGCGGTCAGCGGCATGGCGCGTGCTGCTGGCCAGTGCCTTCAACAGCGCCACTTCGCGCGAATTGATTTCCACCGCATCGTGATGCGGCGCGCGCAGCGTGCGTGCAGCGACATCCAGCTGCCACGCCTGCGGCACCACCCGGCGCAACATGGTCTCGATATAGGCGTTGAGCAGTTCCAGCCGCTGCGGCAGTGGTTCACAGAAGTCGGCACCGCGTTCCAGGCCGGCGATGCGCACCGTCACGCTCTCGTGCTCGGAGGCCAGCAGCAGGATGCCCATGCGCGCGTTGCTTCTGCGCAGTCGCTGCGTGAGCGCATAACCGGCGGCGCTGGCCCGCCCTACGTGGATGATGGCGATGTCGCCATCCTGCAGCGGCGCGAGCAATTCCTCACCATCCGCCATCATCCGGCTGACCTTGTGCCCCTGGTCTTCCAGGAAGCGGGCCAGGCAAGCGTTGCGGTCGTGTCTCAAAATGTCTTCAACCAACAGAATAGTGGCCATTGCGATTTCCCCTGATGTCATTGCGTTTCCCGTCACGCCGCGCACCTGCTGCGGGCACGGGTTCGTGGTGTCATCGCCTCGCCGCCGGGCGTGCTGCTGCAACGTCGGCGAGCCCGATGACGGGAAAAGAATTTAGCGCAAGACACCCTCCGTTTTTACCTGCAGGTATTGCGAACCGGTCTCATCTTTCTGGCGCAAGGAAAAATATTTCGGTGCGCCGACATCCATCGCTTCAACGATCCGGGAAGCGCTTCTCAGCAGGTCGCCATGCGCTCTCATTTTTTCCAGGCGGGCCTCGTCAGCGGCGCTCATTTCTTCGCTCCCGGACGGCTGGCGCAGTGTCCTCCCTGTCGTCGATATAGAACTTTTTCGATGAATTTCTCGTCGATGTTTTGCTCATCCACCGCAGAGTTTTGATCGCGGGAAAAATATTTTCAGGGCGGCCATTTTCGCTTCGTGTCTTCGAATTTTCGCGGTAACGTCCCGCTCATTCAAGATGAGGCGAACATGGTCTACAAATCAATCCACCCGGTCTATGCCGGGCCTTTGTCAGGACAGCGCATTCTGGTCGTCGACGACGCCGAGGAAGATCGCATGCTGCTGTCGGACTTCCTGCTGCGCCATGGCGCGCGGCTCTACGTGGCACGCGACGGACAGGATGGCTACCGCAAGGCGCAGACCGTGCGGCCGGACCTGATCCTGATGGACATCCGCATGCCGGTCTACGACGGACTCACCAGCGCCCGTCTGCTCAAGGCCAATTCCTGCACGCGCAACATTCCGCTGATCTTCCTCTCGGCCGCCGCGTCCACCGAGGAAAAGGTCAATGGCCTGAGCGTGGGTGCGGTGGACTACATCACCAAGCCCTTCGATTTCGAGGAGGTGCGGCTGCGCCTGTGCGTGCATCTGCGTTCAACCCTGCATGCGGACCTGCCGCCGATCACGCAGACGCCCACCGGTTCCGCAACGCAGGGCGGCTCCAGCACGTTCGACATGGTCTTGTTCCAGGCCGCGCGCCGGCTCATGATGGACAAGCTGGACCAGCCGCTGGGACTCAATGCCCTGGCCGCTGCGGTCGGCACCAATGCACGCCGCCTCTCCAGCGCCTTCAAGCATTGCGCCGGCGTCACCGTCTTCGACTTCCTGCGCGAGGAGCGCATGAAGGAAGCGCGCCGCCTGCTCTCCGAAAGTACCCTCGACATCGGTGCCATCGCACTGGCCCTGGGCTACAGCAACACGGCCAATTTCTCCACGGCCTTCCGCGAACGCTTCGGCATGCCGCCCAGCCAGTTCCGGCGCTGACGAGAGGACGATGTCACGTCTGCGTAAAGCGCTGCTGTGGCCATCGTTGTTGCTCTGGAGCCTGCTGCCCCAAGCTGTGCGGGCCACGCCGGCGCTGCCGTCCATCGAGCTGGCGAGGATCGACTCGCGCGTGGTCATCACGCCGCAAGTGCAGATACTGCGCGACACTGAAGGCCGCGCCATGCTGGCCGCGGCCCTCGGCAGTACGCACTGGGAGGCCATCGCCGTCCCCATGCTGCAGGAGGGCTACAGCAGCGCTGCCTTCTGGCTGCGCGGCACGGTGCGCAACGACAGCAGCCAGCCTGTCACACGCTGGCTGACTCTGGCCTCGGCGCGGCTGCAGGATGTGCGCCTGTACTGGCTGCCCGCCACGCCTGCGGAGGTCGCGACGGCAGAGATCACGCCACGCAGCGCCGGTACGCTGCACGCCCTCGCGCAACGCGAGATCATCAGCCGCACACCGCTGTTCGCACTGACACTGGCCCCCGGAGAGCAGCGCCAGTGGGTGCTGCGGGTCGCCGGTGAATCCTCCATCGATCTCAACCTCGCCCTGTGGGAACCGGCCGCCTATCGCCAAGAGGAAGGACGCGAACTGGCCATCCAGGCCTTCGTGCTGGGGGGTGCGCTGCTGCTGGTGAGCTATGCGCTGATCCAGGGCATCGCCTGGCGCGACCGTGGCTTTCTGCTGATGGCTGCGTGGATTCTCATCGCGCTGGCTTATATCTGGACGTTTCAGGGTTATCTCTATCGCTACCTGTTTCCCGCGGGCGGTGCATGGCAGGTGCGTGCCCCGGCCACCCTGGGATGCGCGGCCACCCTGCTCTACGTGCGCATGAGCGATGTGCTGGTCGGAATGGAGCGATTGCGCGGCTGGCAGATCGTCTATCGCACGCTGTACGTGCTGCTGTCGGTGATCATCGCCTGGACCGCGCTGGGCGATTATCGCGTCACCGCGCCGCTGGCCAATGCCAGCGGTGCCCTCGCCTATGTGATCTGGCTGGCGTCGATGCTGCACGCGTGGTGGCACGGACTGGCGCATGCCCGCTTGCTGACGCTGTCCTTTGCGGTAGCCTGGCTGGGCCTGTCGGTCAAGCTGCTCGAACTCAATGGCCTGGTCGATCGCAGCCTGCTGGCGGACTGGCATTTCGCGGCGCTGTTCCAGATGGGACTGCTGTGCCTGGCCACGGTGGCGATCATCAGCCGCGCGCTGGAACTGCATCGGCAGCATGAACAGATGCAATGGGCCATGCTGTATCTGCGCGTGCGCGAGCAACTCAAGCTGGAACAGGCGGTGGCGACCCGCACCCGCGAGCTGCGCGAAGCGCTGGCGGCGGCCGACCAGGCCAACCGTGCCAAGACCGGATTCCTCACCCGCATCAGCCACGACCTGCGCACACCGCTGACTTCCATCCTCGGCTTTGCCGACATGCTGCAGACCGGCGGCGGCGAGCGCGCGCGCCATGGCCGCATCATCGTACGCAGCGCCCGCCACATGCTGGCCATGGTCAACGACCTGATCGACTATGCCCGCGGCGATCGCCCCGATCTGCCGCACGCTGCCCCGGTCTATGCCCACGCCCTGCTGCAGGAGATCGGCCAGGAAGCGGCCCTGCTGGCCGAGCGCCAGCACAATTCCTTTCATCTGCAGGTGGACCCGACGCTGCCACCCGTGCTCGCCATCGACGCCCGGCGACTGCGGCGCATCCTCGGCAACCTGCTGGACAACGCCGCCAAGTACACCCGGGACGGCCGCATCGTGCTGCAGATCCTGTGGCACCCGGCCTCGGCGCAATTCGAGATGGGCGTCATGGAGATGCAGGTACGCGATACCGGCAGCGGTATCCCTGCACATTTCCAGACCCGGGTGTTTGAACCCTTCGAACGGGCCAACGCCGACCGCTCGCAGCCGGGTATCGGCATGGGGCTGTCCATCGTGCGCCAGTGGATGCAGCAGATGGGCGGCCAGGTGATGCTGTCCAGCCGGCCCGGCGAAGGCACCACGATGACGCTGCGCCTGCCGGCCGCCATCGCCAGCGAGCGCGACATCGCCCGCCATGATGCGCCGGAAGACGCCAATGGCCGCCTTCTCATCGATGGCCAGGGCCGCCTGGCGCTGGTGGTGGAAGATCATGCCGACATCGCGCAATTGCTGGGCGACCAGCTGGCCAGCGTCGGCTTCGCGGTGGAATTGCTGGCCGATGCGGAAAGCGCCATCGCCCGGATCGCCGCACCGGATGCGCCCGCATTGGCGCTGGTGCTGACCGATTACCAGTTGCCGGGCCTGCATGGCGATGCCGTGCTGCAAGCAGTACGCCGGCATCTGCCGCAAGTGCCGGTGCTGCTGCTGTCAGCCACGCTGCAGCCGGCGCCGGGCGATGAGCCGGGTGAACGTTTCGATGCCTGCCTGCTCAAGCCGGTCAATTTCCTGGAACTGCAGGAGACCATCGGTCGCCTGCTGGGCTTGCATCCGGAGGCGGCCTCAGCCGGTGACGATGCCGCTCCCCTGCCCTTGCAGCATCCGCCGCCGGAAGAGCTGCAGCAGGCGCTGGCGCTCATCGCGATGGGCGCGGTGTCGGACTTGCTGGATTGGTGCGATACGCTGCAGCAGCAGAATCCCGCGTATGAAAGTTTTGCTGTGCTGGCGCGGCAATGGGTGATCACTGCGGACCTGGACCGGCTGGAGGCGCTGTGCCGCGATGATCAAGCCATGCGGCAAGCGACGGCAGGCGAGCGTTAATCGCGCTCCCGGCTCCGTTCATCGTCCCGCGAGGCGTCCCCCTCGGGCCGGCTGCGCGCGAGCTCGGCATTGCGCTGGTTGATCTGGTATTGCTCTTCCGCGTGCTGGAACGCCAGTTGCTCCTTTGGCGAACGGCTGCACGCGCCCAGCATCAGGGGCAGCACCACGGCCAAGACGAGAACGGCGAACCATGCGAACGGGAGGGGAACCGGTCGGATTGTCACGTAAAGTCTCCAGATTTATATTTCTATCCGGAAATATACGCCTCACCAATCCTCACCGCAAGCCCCCTCCTTTTTGGGCATGCGCCGCCGGCAGCGTTGATGGGCGCGGCTCAATCGCGCGCCGCGATCCAGTCCCAGGTATCGGCGGCCGCCATCGGGCGGGCGATGCCGTAGCCCTGGCCGTATTCGCACCCGAGGTGATGCAGGATGCGGCGGCACTTCTCGGTTTCCACGCCTTCGGCTACGACGGCAAAGCCCAGCTTCTGCCCGAGGTGAATCATCGAAGGCACGATCTGCTGGTCGGAGTAATTGCTTTCCATGGTGCGGATGAAGGACTGGTCGATTTTGAGGTAGTCCGCCGGAATGTTCTTGAGATAGCTCAGGTTGCTGAAGCCGGCCCCGAAATCATCGATGGCCACTTTCACGCCCAGGCGCTTGATTTCCTGGATCCGCCCGTAGAGCGCCTCGGGGTTCTTGCTCATCGCGCTTTCGGTGAACTCGATCTCGATCAGCCCGGCCGGAATGCGATGCCGCTGCAACTGCATAGCCAGTGCCAGTACCAGATCATCATTGTCGAAGTCGCGGGCCGATACGTTGATGGCCACCGGAATCGCCCGCCCCCGGCGCGCCCACGTCGCCGCCTGCTCGATGCCATGTTGCAGCACCCACAGTGTCACCTGGCGAATCAGCGCGGTCTTCTCGGCCAGCGGAATGAAGAGGGCCGGCGAGATCAGCCCATGCACCGGATGGCGCCAGCGCAGCAGCGCCTCCACCCCGACGCAATGGCCCGAGGCCAGCGCGATCTTGGGCTGGTATTCCAGCCACAGCTGGTCGCCCGTGAGCAGCGCGCCGGGAATGGCCGACAGCAGTTCGAAGGAATGCTTCTGCTGCTTGCCAAGCGGCTGTTCATAGCGGCATTGCAGGCTGCCGCAATCACGTGCCATGTCAGCTGCCGTCAACAGCGAGGGCACCAGTTCGTCGATGTCTTCACACTGTCCCAGCGGCACGATGCCCACGGAAATTTCCAGCCGATGCGGAATACCCTGGTACTCGACGGTACCGGCGAAGGCACGTTCGATCTGTTCCACCTGTTGCTGCCAGATGTCGCGCCGCTCCAGGTAGGCAAAGGTGGTGGTGCCGATGCGATAGAGCGCCACCTCACCCAGCGACTGGCGCAGCTGTTCCTTGGCCTGGATCAGGAAACCTTCCACGTAATCCCAGCCCAGCGCCTTGATCATGTCGCGCAGATACACGCGATCACAGATGTCGACCGCCACCGCCGTCAACTTGCCGGACAGACCCTCGCCGTCCTGCCCCAGCGCAGCGAGACTATGCAGGTCGGCGGTCAGGCGGCTGCGATTGGGCAAGGAAGTCAGGCTGTCGATATAGCTGGACACCCGCAGGATCTCCAGCCGCGCCATGACGATGGCCGCCAGCAGCGTCAGCTTGGTCCGATCAGCATCACCGAAGGCGGCGCGTGGCGACTTGCCGATCACGCACAGCGTCCCCAGCCGCACGCCATCGCTGGCCTGCAGCGGGGCCCCGGCATAGAAGCGGATGCCGGGCTCACCGGTCACCAGCGGGTTGTCGGCGAAGCGCAGGTCCTGGGTCGCATCCAGCACCACCATGACCTGATCCTGCTCGATCACGTGGCTGCAGAAGGACTGCGAGCGCGGTGTGCCGGGTGCCTCCAGACCGCGCCGCGACTTGAACCACTGGCGGTTTTCCGCCACCAGCGAGACCAGCGCGATCTCGGTGTCGAACAGCGTGGCGGCCAGTTCGGTCACCAGATCACACAGCACATCGGGATGGGTATCCAGCACGCAGTAGGTATCGAGCACGGCCAGGCGCTCACGCTCCCGTTCGGCTTGCGCGGCTTGCCCCGTCAAGGGGGCGGTCAATCGGAGGATGTCGGCGTGCATGGTGGCGTGGCGATCAGAAAGTAACCCATTCGTCGGAAGCGCCCGCCAGACTGCGGCTGGGCACCGGTGCCGACAGGCGAGGCTCGCGCGGTGCAATGCGCGGCTTGATGGTGGCCGGGGCCTTCTTCATGGCCGCCGGTGCCGGTGTCACTGCGGCGGCAGCTACGTCGATGGGCATCTCCTGGGCGGCCTGTGCATCGAGGCGGAACACGCTGACGGCCTGCGCCAGTTCCTGCGCCTGTTCCTGCAGCGATTGCGAGGCAGCGGCCGCTTCTTCGACCAGGGCGGCATTCTGCTGCGTGACCTGATCCATCTGGCCGACCGCCTGGCTCACCTGCTCGATGCCGGAACGCTGTTCTTCACCGGCCGCGCTGATCTCGTTGATCATGCCGGTCACGCGCTGCACGCTCTCGACGATCTCGCGCATGGTGTCACCGGCTTCATTGACCAGCACGCTGCCCGATTCGACCTTGGCCACCGAGTCGCTGATGAGCGCCTTGATTTCCTTGGCAGCGGCGGCAGAGCGCTGGGCCAGGCTGCGCACTTCGGTCGCGACCACGGCGAAGCCGCGCCCCTGCTCACCGGCACGTGCCGCTTCCACGGCGGCATTCAAGGCCAGGATGTTGGTCTGGAAAGCGATACCGTCAATCACGCTGATGATGTCGACGATCTTGCGCGAGGAGGCATTGATTTCTTCCATGGTTTCCACCACGCGGCTGACCACGCCGCCACCGCTGCTGGCGATGTCGGAGGCGGCCTGCGCCATGCGGTTGGCTTCGCGTGCATTGGCGCTGTTCTGCTGCACGGTGGAGGTCAGTTCTTCCATCGAGGATGCGGTCTCTTCCAGCGAGCTGGCCTGTTGTTCGGTGCGCGAGGACAGGTCCAGGTTGCCGCTGGCGATCTGCGAGGAGGCGGTGGCGATCATGTCGGTACCACGGCGCACGCCCGAGACGATGGTGACCAGGCTGGCATTCATGTCCTTCAGTGCGCTGAGGAGCTCGCCGGTTTCGTCACGGGAACGCACGTCGATGCGGGCGGTCAGGTCGCCGCCGGCCACCTGGCGTGCCAGGCGCACGGCCACGGCCAGCGGACGGGTGATGTTGTTGGCCAGCCACCAGGCCAGCAGCAGCGCCAGCACCACCGCGACCACGCCGCCGATGATGAGGGTCTTGCCGGTGAGCGCTTCCAGTGCATCGGCCTGGTCGCTGCGCTCTTGTTGCAGACCGCTTTCCATCCGGTCCATCTCGGCGAAGATGGCGCGCATGTTGTCCATCTCGGCTTTGCCGCGGCCGGCCTGCACGAGGGCCACCAGCTTGCTCATGTCCTCGCGCCCGTCACGCACGGCGCGGCGCAGGGCGATGGTGGGCTCGATGGCCGTGCTCACCCAGCGCTGTTCGGCTTCGGCCACTTGCTGCAAGCGCTGTTGCTGGGTCGGGTTGTCCACGGTGAGCTGACGGGCCTTGTCCAGATGCGTTTTGAAACTGGCCAGGCCCTGCTGCATCGGTTCAAGCGAAGCCTCATTGCCGGTCAGGGCGAAACCGCGCGCGCCGGTTTCCATATTGATCAGGCTTTCGAGCATCGCCTGCATTTCTGCCCGTGCCTGGTAGCTATGGATGTTCATGTCATTGGCTGCACCCAGCCGCGCAAAATTGGCATAGGCCACGCTGACCAGGATGACCAGGATGGCGGAAACCAATCCGAAGCCGATATAGAGGCGAGTGCCGATTTTCAGGTCCGATATTTTCATGATGGTTCTTTCCGGGGGGATGCAAGGTTTCTCGAATGGATCGACACGTGTCCACAAGGAGCGGGCCGATTCTTGTTGTTGATCACGATGTTTCACATTCAGGCAAAAGCGTGACATACTCAAAAGATCACCAAAACAAACGGTAAAAAATCTTTTTCAGCGTGCAACAAATTTGCTTTGCAACGACTCTGAACAGATATATTTAAAAAATATCCGTACATTACAAAAATATTTTTCGTTGGAAATACGACAATGACGAACCAACAAGCCCCCTCTTCACCGGCTCCCGCGGCAGAAACAGCCGAGCTGTCCGACCTGCCGCTGCTGCGCCCCGGCGCGGTGGCGCGCCAGTTGGGCATGGCAGTCGAGACGCTGCGTGCCTGGGAACATCGTTACGGCATCACCTCCTCGCAGCACAGCGGCGGCGGCCAGCGCCTGTATTCGCAGGAAGACATGCAACGCCTGGTCTGGATCAAGACACTGGTGGATGCCGGCCATCGCATCGGCAAGCTGGCCACGCTGCCCCCGCAGGACCTGCAGGCGCTGGCGCAGAGCCTGCCTGCCGAGGGCAGCGGCAGCCACGAGCGGCATGCCGGTCCGGCCACGCGGCTGGCCCTGGTCGGCCCCTGGATTGCCACCAAGGCGGTCGGCCAGGCGCTGGCGCATCGGCAACTGAGCGTCATCATGTCTGTCGAGAGCCTGGATGAACTCGACCTCAGGCAGTTCGAGGGCGACCTGTTGCTGCTGGAAAGCACGGTCCTCGACAGCGATCTCGATCAGCGGCTGGAGGGGCTGCGCCGCGACGGCGTGCAGGTACCAGTACTGATCCTGTATCGCTTCGGCTCGCCGGAGATGGTGGTGCGCCTGCGCGAAGCCGGGCATCGGGTGGTGCGCAAGGCGGTGGAAGGGATCGATGTGGAGTGGCTGTGCGAGATGATCCGGCGCATGGAGCCGGCAGCCGCGCAGACGCCGGGCGAGGACGAATGGGTTCCGGAGCCGCGCTTCAGCGAGAGCGCCCTGGCGTCGGTGTCGGACCAGTCCGATCGCATGCAATGTGAATGTCCGCGCCATCTGGCCGAACTGCTGACGGCACTGGCCGGATTCGAACGCTACAGCCGCCAGTGCGAAGACGACACGACCGAGGAAGCCGAACTGCATCGGGAACTGCGCATTGCCGCCGGACGCGCACGCCTGCCGCTGGAAGACGCACTGCAAAAGCTGGCGCGCTTCAAGGGAATTTCGCTGACGTAAGCACAGTTGACCGGGGTGAGGCCGGTCCGAATTCGGGGCAGTATTCTGTACAGGATCTCGCTCAGAATTCGCACGTGAATTGACGCGTTAATTCACGCTTTAATTCACGCTTGAATTCAGGCCTCAATGCAGGCTTGAATCAATAAAAAAAAAACAGCGCGCCCAATGGACACGCTGCTTGCCAAACCCTCCCCTTGCGGGATTGAGCTGGCCCTTCAGAACTGTTCCCAATCCCCTTCTGCAGCGGCCGGCTTGAGGGCCGGCTGCGCAACCGGCAGGGCCTTGGCCGGTGCGCTGGCCTTGGCTGCCGGCTTGCGCGGCAGTGCTGCGGCACGGGGCGTGACGTCCACGGTGCGTGCCGCGGTAGCAGCCACCGGTGCCGGGCGACGCGTTTCTTGGTGGCTCAGCTTGAAGATGCTGACCGTTTCCACCAGACGGCCCGACTGCTCCTGCAGCGATTGCGCAGCGGCGGCCGCTTCTTCCACCAGCGCGGCATTCTGCTGGGTCACTTCATCCATCTGCACGATGGCCTGGTTGATCTGCTCGATGCCATCGCTCTGTTCGCCGCTGGCGGCGGTGATCTCGGCCACCACATCGGTGACGCGCTTGACGCTGGCCACCACTTCATCCATGGTGGTACCGGCCTGTTCGACCAGGCGACTGCCGTTTTCCACGCGCTCCACCGAGGCGTCGATCAATGTCTTGATTTCCTTGGCGGCGGCGGCACTGCGCTGCGCCAGGGTCCGCACTTCAGAAGCCACCACCGCGAAACCGCGCCCCTGCTCGCCGGCCCGGGCCGCTTCCACGGCGGCATTCAAGGCCAGGATGTTGGTCTGGAAGGCGATGCCATCGATGACGCTGATGATGTCGACGATCTTGCGCGACGCATCGTTGATCTGGCTCATGGTCTGCACCACTTCACCGACCACGCTGCCGCCCTGGATTGCCACCTGCGAGGCGGTTTCGGCCAAGGTGTTGGCCTGGCGGGCGTTGTCGGCGTTCTGCTTGACGGTGGAGGTCAGTTCTTCCATCGCCGAAGCGGTTTCTTCCAGCGCGCCGGCTTGCTGCTCGGTGCGCGAGGACAGATCCAGGTTGCCGGTGGCGATCTCGCCGGAAGCGGTATTGATGGTGTCGCTGCCCTGGCGCACTTCCGTCACGATGCGGTGCAGGTTGTCGTTCATGGCCTTGAGCGAGGCCAGCAGCGCGCCGGTTTCATCCTTCGACGCATTGTCGATCTGCACCGTCAGGTCACCAGCCGCCACAGCCGTCGCCACTTGCACAGCCTGGTTGAGCGGACGAGTGATGGAACGCGTGATCAGCCAGGCACACAGCGCAGAGAGCACGATGGCAGCGGCCGACAGCAGCACCATGATGTTGACCGCATTGCTGGAGGCGTCATTGGCGCGCTCCACCGCCTTGTCCATCAGGCCGGCCTGGAACGTGGTCATGTCCTTGAGCGCAGCGAAATATTTGTCCTGAGCAGGAATCGTCACATCGAACAGATAGGCCGTGGCCTCATCCCGTTTCTGCTGCAGGACCAGCTCCACCACCTTGACGCGGTGCTTGCTGTACTCGTCACGGGCTTGCGTCAGCGATGCAAAGATTTCCTTGCCGCGCGGCGTGTTGATGAGTTTTTCCATCCGCCCGAGCAACTCGCTGACATCCTTGGTATTGGTGTCGACCCGGTCGAGGTATTTTTTCACCTCCTCCGGATTGCGCGCCAGGATGGCATTGCGCAGACTGCGGGCGGCCGTGTTGATCTTGTCGCTCATCTGCGCACCGAGCGCGACCTTGACGTAGCGGTCATTGACGATTTCCGAGGTGGCATCGCTGACCGACCACAAATTCTTGACGCCCACGCCCGCGATCAGGCACATCACCGCAATGAGTGCCGCGAAACACACGCCCAACCGGACGCTGATCTTCATATCCGTGATTTTCATTTCATCCCCTCTCCGTTTTTACACCTGAGCCAATCCCAAGAAACCCCTGTGCCGGGCCGACACTTGCCAGCCGACTGAAAGCAATATAAACGATTTATTTAACGTATTCGATTAAAATGTTTTTAACGACGAAATTTCGTCGCATTTTCACGCCACAGTTGCCGGATCAATCATCCAGGCGTGACAAATGGTGAGCATTACCATGCGGAAATAGCCATTCCATAAGGAAATGAGAGAAATTCGCGAATCGATCGATGCCTGCCGAAAAGCAACAAGCGACTTAATCCACATCAAAATTCCGCCCTTTAAAAAGGGGCTTTCTATTGCAATAAAGGAAATCAAAATGCATTTGCATTAAAATACAAATGGTGAATTTGATTAATTTGATTTCAGATTGACACGTTCACCCAACATCCCCCGGAGTAAGCCATGCCCCTCACTCGTCTCAACAACAAGGTCAGGATCACCTCGCTGGTCCTGGCCATCCTGGGCAGCGCGCTGTTCGGTTATGCCTTGCTCAACGGCAGCCTCAGCAGCCGTGAAGCAGCGATCAAGAGCGGCGAGACCGCCACCCTCAACCTCGCCACCGGCCTGGCTACCCAGGTCAACCTGAGCTTTCGTGCGGCCGACCTGCTGATACAGGAAATCGCCGGACTGGAAGGCAGCCGCAGCCTCTCCCCGGCTGAACTGCAAGGCCTGGTGCAAGATCTGCTCACCCGGCAAAGCCAGCTCTTTCCCGAACTGGACAGCCTGCTGGTCATCGACGAGCAGGGCCACACCCGGCAGCGCTGGCCCGCCCATGCGGAGCCCGCCGGTCTGTCCGGCATGGAACCTGCAATGGCCATGGCGCGCGGAGAGCGCCGTGTGGAGGACAAGACCGGTGGACTGCAGATCGGCACCCCGGTCATCAGCAGCGTCACCGGCCGCTGGATCATTCCGGTGACGCGCACGCGCCTGCGCCAGGGCAAGCCGACCGGCGTCATCCGCGTGGGCGTGAGCCTGGACCACTTCATGCGCCTGTTCAACGAACTCAACATCGGCAAGCAGGGCTCACTGGTACTGGCCAGCACCGACGGCAGCATGCTGCTGCGCCGGCCCTACGGCAGCGAGTTCCTCGGCAAGAGCATGGCCGATCTGCCGCTCTATCGCGATCATGCGCAACAGCGCCAGTCGGGCTGGGCGGTGATCCAGTCGGCCCAGGATGGCGTGCTGCGCCTGAACTATTTCACCCGGGTGCCGGACTATCCGCTGTTCGTCACGGCCGCACTGGCGCATGAGGAAATGCTGGCCGACTGGCGCGAAGCGCAGCGTGCGCAATTGCTGGTGATCGTCTCGGCGGCGCTGCTGGTCGGCCTGCTGACGGCCTATCTGTTGCGCGTGGTGCGCATGCGCGATCGCGCCGAAGAAGAGATCGAAAAGAAGAACCTGTCCCTCAAATTGCTCACCGAAAACCTGCGGGCCCAGGCCATGCTGGATGGCATGACCGGCATTCCCAACCGGCGCTACCTGGATGAACAGCTGCAACTGGCCATGCGCAATGCCAGCCGCAGCAAGAGCGCCCTGTCGCTGGTGATGTTCGATGTCGATTTCTTCAAGAAGTACAACGACCTGTACGGCCACATCCAGGGCGACTACTGCCTGCAGGACGTGGCCCGCACCCTGCGCGGGATGCAGCGTCGGCACGGCGACCTGGCAGCGCGCTACGGCGGCGAGGAATTTGCGTTGCTGCTGCCCGACACCGATCTCGACAATGCTCATCGCATCGCCCAGAAGGTGCTTGATGGTGTGCGCGCACTGGCGATCCCGCATCAAGGCAATGCCGGTGGCGTGGTCACCATCAGCGCCGGCGTGATGAGCTGCGTGCCACGGCCCGAAATGCGCATCGAAGATCTGTTCGCGGGAGCTGACCGCGCACTCTATCGCGCCAAAGAACGCGGCCGCGACCGGGTGGAAGACTGCCAGCTGCCGCGTCCGGTAACGCCTTCGATCAAACCGGATGCGGCCGCAGGAAATTCGTAGTGAAGTGCGCAGAAATCAAAGAGGAACTCGCAATAAAAATGAATGACATCCGGTGCGAATGAGATCACCAACATGTCTCCGCAGCTGACAAAACACTGACTACGGGAGCGATCCCGTCACGGAATCTCCATCGAAACTTTACACTTTGGTCACACAACGGACTAAGTCAATCGCCCGGAAATGCCTGTCGATACTGATCAAAAGCATGCTCAGATGCACGGCGCATCCATGGTCGCAGGCAGTTTTTTCACAACTGTGAATTTCTCTTATAATTTGCAGCGCATCCCATCCCTCGACAAGAGCGGACTGGTGATGAGACCAGCATGGCCACTGCGGCCTCCCCCTCGAACATTACTCGCATTTTTGACCGCGCATGAGTTCACCTCTGATGTCCGATCCGCTCGGCGCCATGCACCAGATCGAAGCCATGTTCATCGAACACCATGGCTGGTTGCGCACGCGCCTGCGGCGCAGCGTGGGGGATGCCTTTGCCGCCGAGGACGTGGCCGCGGAAACCTTCACCCAGTTGCTCACCTCGCCGCCGCAGGAAGTGCGCGAACCGCGCGCGCTGCTGACCACGATCTCGCGCCGCATCGTCTACGAGCTGTGGCGACGCCGCGATCTGGAAGAGGCCTGCCTGCAAGCACTGGCGCACACCAACGGCGAAGCCCAGGCCATCTCGCCCGAAGACCAGCTGCAACTGCTGCAGGCCCTGCGCGCCATGGACCAGGCGCTGGCCGGGCTGACCGCCAAGGAATGCGCGGCCTTCCTGCTTTACAAGCTCGACGGCCTGACCTACCAGGCCATCGGTGAACAGTTGCGCATCACGCCCAGCGTGGCCCGCCGCTACGTCGCCAAGGGCCTGCTGCAATGCTACAAGGCCGCCGGCTTCGCGCCGCTGGGGTAACGGCGCGCATGAAGAACGAAGACAAGATCGTGGAGCAGGCCATCGAGTGGATGCTGCAGATCGAACAAGGCGAACTGAGCAAAGGCGAACAAGCCGCCTTCGAACACTGGAAAGCGGCTGATCCGCGCCATGCCGTGGCCTATGCCAATCTCGCGCAGTCGGTGCAGCAGTTCGACGTTCCGCGCCAGGTCGGTGCCGCCCCCCAGGTGCTGCGCAACACGCTGCAACAGAAGAGCCGGCGTCGCAAGGCCCTCAAGCAGATCGCCATTCTGGCCGGCCTCACCGTGGGTGCCGGCCTGCTGGCCGACCGCGTCACCCCGCTGGCAGGACTGCGCGCCGACCTGCACACCGGTACCGGCGAGCGTCGCCGCACCCTGCTGGCCGACGGCAGCACCCTGATCCTCAACGCGCGCAGCGCCATCGACCAGCAGATCGCATCGGGCACGCGGCAAATCCGCTTGCTGGCGGGCGAAATCCAGCTGCAGGTAGCGGCGCGTGCGGACCTGCCCTTCATCATCCAGACCGTGCATGGCAGCGCCGAGCTGCTGGGCGGAACGCTGGCGATGGCCCTGCAGCCCGCCCGCACCGAACTGGTAGCGCTGCAGGCCGCCCAGGTCGGGGTGGTGACCCGCAACAATACCCGTGGCCAATTGGCCGGCGGCCAGCATCTCTGGTTCGACAGCGACCGCATCGGCAGCGCCCGCGCCAATGCCGGCGGCGAAACCTCATGGGTCGACGGTTACTACACCGCCGCCAACAACACGCTGGCCGAAGTAGTGGCAGCGCTGCGTCCTTACCGCACGGGCATCCTCAGGCTCGATCCGGCCGTGGCGGGGCTGCGCATCAGCGGTGCCTTCCCGCTGGATGACAGCGAGCGCGCCCTGTCGGCACTGGCCAGCGCCTTGCCCATCTCGGTGACACGGGTGAGCCCCTACTGGGTCACCATCAGCGCACGCACCTGAACCCGCCTGCTTCATGCGCCCCACCCGCCTCGCCCTCCTGCTGGCGCACTGCCTCGCGGCCAGCCCGCTGGCGCTGCTGGCCGCGCCCGCTGCCGCGCAAATCGTTTCCGCCTCCGTCCCGCTGGCGCAGTTCGACTTCCAGTTGCCCGCCGCCAGCATGGAAGCGACGCTGGCCGCCATCGCGCGTACCGCCGGTGGCATCGTGCTGTTCGATCCGGCGGTGACGGCCGGGCTCGCCAGCAACGGCGTGCAAGGCCGCTACACGCTACCCCAGGCACTGCAGCGCGCACTGGCCGACAGCCCGCTGGAACTGGTCGCGCAGGCCGATGGCTCATACGGGGTACGCCGCATTCCGGAAGTGCTGCCCCGCTACAATCCGCCGCTGCCACCGGTCATGCAGACCGGCACCGGGGAGGAGCGCAACAGCAGCCACGGTTATCTCGACAGCGGCTTCCTGGCCCGCGGCAGCCGCCTGGCCACACGGCAGGAAGAAAAACTGTCGGCCCTGCCAGTGTCGCTGCAGGAGATCACCAGTTCCGTTCTCGAAAGCCAGCAATCGCGCTCGGTGGTGGACAGCCTGCAGAACATCAGCGCCGTGGTCCATGGCCGCGGCGACGGCGTCGACCAGGCCGGTACGCTCTACGTGCGCAGCTTCATCGCCCCGGTCATGCGCGATGGCTGGGGCGATCTGGTCTCGCTGTCCAACGTGACCAATGGCCGCGTCGCCGGCTCACGCAGCATCACCTCGCTGGATGTGCCCATGGCCGCCATCGAACGCGTCGAAGTCCTGGGCGGTGCCGACTCCATCGTGGTCGGCGGACCGATGGAACCGGGCGGATCAGTCAACATCGTGACCAAGCAACCGGTGGCCGATACCCTGCGTGAATGGACGCTGGAGGTGGACAATCGCGGCCATCGCCGCAGCGCCCTCGACCTCGGCGGCAGCCTCACGGAGGACCGCGCCTGGACCTATCGCACGATCCTCTCGGCCACCCACGACAAGCGCACCCTGGATGGCTACGACGGCGCGCGCGAGTTCTACCTCGCCGCCTCGCTCGGCTACAAGGACCGTGATACCGCCGTGGTAGCAGGCCTGAGCCACCACGTCACACGGTCTCCCTTCGGCGGCTACCAGAGCGCCATGCTCACCGACACCGGCCCCGGCCCTGACCTGCGCAACACGCCCTGGGGCCTGCCCGACGATCACAGCCAGGCCACCAAGAGCGAGCTGTTTTATCGCTGGGAGCAAGACCTGGGTGACGGCTGGCGTCTCAACAGCAAGGCCCGCCTGACGCGGCTGCGCTACCACTCCGCCGGCTACACCAGTTGCTCGCCGGTCGATCTCGACGAAGGCACCGGCATCTGCGTGAGCGACCAGTCGCTGCTGCATTCGGACAGCATCGGGCTGGACAACAGCCTCTCCCGCAAGATCGTCAGCGGCGAGTGGCAGCATACGGTGATGGCCGGTGGCAGCTTCACGCGCACACGCCTGCGCCGCTACAGCGACACCAGCAATTCGAACGTCATCGGAGTCACCTGGCCGCCTGTCGCCAGCGACTTCCCGGCCATCACCGATACCCCCGGCATCGTCAGTGGCCGCGACGCGATCTACACCTCCAACCTCTACCTGCAGGACCAGGTGCGCTGGCGTCGCTGGACGCTGCTGGCCAACATCGGCTACGAACAGGAACGCAACAATTTCTCTTCGGACGTCGACATGAACGGGGTCGAGCACGACACCTCGCCGCCCCGGCACGGCCCGGTCTACAACCTCGGAATCGCTTATCGGCTCAGCGACACCGCCACCGTCTACGCCAATGCCTTCCGCAGTTTCACCCCGGGCCAGCTGCTGCTGGACTCCAGCCTCAATGGCGGCAAACCCGGCATCAACAGTGCGCCCGCCACCACCGGCAAATCGGCGGAAGTCGGCCTCAAGCTGGAGCTGCTGGAGCGCCGTGCCATCTTCACCGCCGCCCTCTACCGTGCCAGCCATACCAATGTGCTGCAGTTCGTGTTTCCCGATACCAGCTCGCCCTTCAACAGCTACGTGCTGCTGCCCTCGGCCGTCAGCCAGGGCGTGGAGCTGAACCTGTCGGGCCGGCTGGCCCGCGGCTGGAACATCATCGCCAGTTACAGCTACAGCCTGTTCCGTCCGGCCGCGAGCACCGAAGAAGACCGCCGGATCGCGCAGTTCGCCCACCATCGCGCCAGCTTGTGGAGCACCTATGACCTGCAGTCCGAGGCCTGGCGCGGCTGGGGCTTCGGGGCCGGCCTCACCGCACGCAGCAGCTACATGGCCTTCAGCGACAGCAATTCGCAGGTACGCATCGCCGGCCAGACCCGGGTCGACGCCAGCCTCTACCATCGCGGCAGCGGCAGCCGCACCACGCTGGGCATCCGCAACCTGTTCGACCGCCGCCTCTACAGCGACTTCGCCACTACCACCATCGGCGTGGAGCCGTCCCGCACGCTCACCCTGACCCATGTCGTCGAGTTCTGAACTGCTCCGCCAGCGCGCCTGACCGCTGCCAACGCCCCCCCTGAAAAAAAATTTGTAACAGACCGTCATTTTGCGCGGCTCGTTGCACAAGCAAGACAGAGAGCTCCCTTTCTCTGTCTTCATCGTGCAAGGAGTCGTCCCCATGTCGTTCATTACCGTTCCGCATACCCCCGGCCCTTACGGGCTGCTGCTGGACATCCAGGAACCGTTGCTGGCCTGCCTGAGCCTGTTGCTGCTGGCCGTGGCGTGTTACCTGCTGGTACCGGGCGTGGCCCGCTGCGTGCAGCTGGTACGTGCCAGTACCGGTGCCGCCCGCCCCTCCCCGGCCTGGAACGCGGCCGTTCCCGCGCGCCTGCGTGCGGCCCGCCCGAGTGCGCCGCTCAGCCTGCTCAGTGCTCCGGACCAGCCGCGCGCGCCGCTCTCTCGCCTGGCCCGGCAGATCAAGCTGCGCGCACGCGGCCTGCTGGCCCCGCGCCAGACACGGCAATGGCTGGATTTCTGGAACCTGACCGCCACCCATGCGGCCCTGGCCGTGGCCACGCCGCGCCTGCTGCACAAGATCTACCGGCCCTACCAGTCTCTGCGCCTGCGCCGGCCGCAACGGCTGGAGATCCTGACCAGCCACTACGACTTCGTCATCCGCCGTGGCCTGGCCCCGCTGGTGCTGCAAGCCTCGCAGCAGCAGATCCCGATCGGCCAGTTTCAGGGCAAGTCGGGCCAGGACTACGAAGTGCGCCTGGCCGCCATCAACAGCCTGGACCACGAAGGCGAACTGGCGCTGCACCTGTATCGCGGCCAGGACCACCTGTTCTCGACCGCCTTCACCCTGTGCCGCCAAGGGAACTGCTGGATCGTGCGCATCGGCTGCCTGCAGGGCGGCGGCGGCGCTGACAGCCGCGAGCAGATCCGGCGCGCCACGCGCGACCTGTTCGGCCTGCGTCCCAAGGCGCTGATGATCCGCATGGTGCGCGCCATCGGCGCCGGCCATGGCTGCAGCCGCGTGCTGCTGGTGAGCAATGGCAATCGCGTAGCCAGCCGGCACGGCAAGCGCGGGCGGGTCCACGCAGACTATGACGCTTTCTGGCAGGAACTGGGCGCAGCAAGGCGCAGCGATGGCGACTACGAATTGCCATGTGAAGAAACGGCACCGGATCTGCAATCCCTGCCCTCGCGCAAGCGCGCCGAAGCCCGCCAGCGCCTGGCGCTCACGCAGGCTGTCACGCAGCAGGTGCGCGGCGCGCTGGTGCGCACCGGCACCTGAACACCGACTGCGCTACGGAGGCAACATGGCAACATCTACCGGCTCCATCTCCACCTCGGCGGGTCCACTGGACGTGGCCAACCTGGTCAACCAGCTGGTCGCCGTGGAAAGCAAATCGCGCCTGACGCCGCTGGCCAGCAAGGCCGATGGCTTCAATGCCCTGCTGGCCGCCTATGGCAGCCTCGACAAGGCGCTCGGCACCTACCAGAGCGCGCTGGCCGGGCTGACGGCCGCCAGGTTCAGCGCCCAGAAGGCGGCGGTCAGCAACAGCGGCAACGCCACGGGCAGTGGCAGCGAGGTCAAGACCGGGGCCGACGCCATCAGCGCCGACATCAACGCCGATGACTCCACCCGCGCGCTGGCCCAGAAGATCCGCTCCAGCGGCTTTGCCAGCGGCCAACTGTTCCGGGCTGGCGATTCACTGGCCATCAAGGTCGGCACCCGGCCACCGACATTCATCACGCTCAAGGCAGACGCCACCGTCACCGGGCTGCGCGATACCATCAACGCCGCCAACGCAGGCGTGACCGCCAGCGTCACGCGCGACGAAGCCGGTGAACACCTGGTCCTGGAATCCAATACCGGCGGCACCGCCAACACGCTGAGCGTACGATCCAACAACAGCCTCTCCGCGATCAGCTTCGACCCACAGCAGCAGCGACCCGGTGCCATGACGCAAACCCAGGCCGCGCGCGACGCCACCCGTGCGGTGGCCGGCAGCTATGCGCTGAGCGTGGAGCAACTGGCGCAGGCGCACAAGCTCAGCTCGGCCGGCATCAACCCCGGCACCACTTTCGACGTGGGTGTGCTGGCGATCAAGACCGGGCAGGGATCGACCGCGCTCATCAAACCCGCCAACCACACCCTCGCCGGCGTGCGCGATGCCATCAATGCGGCAGAGGCTGGCGTGAATGCCTCCATCGTCAGCGACGGCAAGCAGGAACACCTGGTGCTCACCGCCAAGGAGAGCGGCGCGCAAAACGCCATCCGGGTCTCGGGCACGGGGGACTTTGCGGTGTTCGCTTCCGATCCTTCCGGCAATGTCAGCACCGCGTCGGTCGCGCTGGAAAAACGTTTCGGTACAGGGACCGTGAGCCTCACGGTTGGCACCCGCAATTTCAGCCTGTCACCAGTCTCCAGCACGGCCGGTACCGCACCGGGCCTGGCCGACGTGGCAAGCGCCATCAATGAGGCCAAGGCCGGCGTCACCGCGACGGTGCGGCGCGAAGGCCAGGGTGACCAGGCCGTGGAACGGCTGGTGCTGAGCAACGGCGGCAGCGATGCCATTCGCCTGCGCGGCAGCGGCGACTATGCGGTGCTCACGGCCAGCGCCATGGGACAGCTGCAACGCCCGCAGGACGCCCGGCTCAGCATCGATGGCGTGGCCATCACCGCCCCCGGCAACCAGATCCGCGATGCCATCTCGGGCGTGACGCTCAACCTGAACAAGACCACCCGCAGCGGCGACCGCTTCACGCTCACCGTCAGCAACGACAACAGCGGTGCCAAGGAGGCGGTCAACAGCTTCGTCAATGCCTTCAATGCCTTGACCAAGTCGGTCGCCACACTCACCCGGCAAGTCCCCTCCAAGGTGCGCGGCCAGGCCGGCGAACAGGGACCGCTGGCCAGCGAAACGATGGTGCAGGCCCTGATGGGGCAGTTGCGCAACGCGGTGCTGGGGGCCGTGAGCGGCAATGAGCATGGCTCGCTGGCGGCCATTGGCGTGAGTTTCAAGAAGGACGGCACGCTGGCCCTGGACGACGCCCGCCTGAGCAAGGCCGGCAGCACCAGCTTCGATGCGCTGGCGCGCCTGTTCACCGACAAGGGCGGCGTGGTCACGCGCAGCCAGGCCCTGCTGGACAAGGTGCTGGGCGAGACCGGGCTGCTGGCCGGCAAGACGCGCGGCCTGCAGAGCAGCCTCAAGACGGTCTCCGACCAGCAGGCCGCTGCCCGCGAACGCCTGTCCAACCTGCGCGACAGCTACACCAACCAGTTCAATCGCCTCAACCTGACGCTGGCCCGGATGCAGGCCTCGCAGTCCTACCTGACCCAGCAACTGGCGCGCCTGCGCAAGACCTGACGCCCTTTTCCACCTCACTCAACGGAACCACCACCATGAGCTTTCAACAGGGACTCAGCGGCCTGCAGGGCGCGAGCAAACATCTGGAAGTCGTCGGCAACAACGTGGCCAACGCCAGCACCGTCGGCTTCAAGCAGGGACAGGTGCAATTTGCCGATGCCTATGCCAACTCCATGAACCGCTCCGGCAATTCGCCGGTCGGCATCGGCGTGACACTGGCCAATGTCAGCCAGGCCTTCACCCAGGGCAACATCGCCACCACCAACAATGCGCTGGATGTGGCGATCAACGGCGACGGCTTTTTCCGCATGGCGGCCAACCTGAATGACCAGTCACCGCGTTACGGGCGCAATGGCCAGTTCCAGCTGAACAAGGATGGCTACCTCATCAACCCCAGCATGAACGGAGCCTATCTCACCGGCTATCCGGCCGGTGCCGCAGGCGGCGATCCGGTGCCGCTGAAGATCGATACGGCCACCCTCCCGGCCACCGCCACCTCGCGCATCACCACCAAGATCAACCTCGACTCGCGCAAGAGCGTGCCGACCATCAGTCCCTTCGATCCGGCCAATCCCAACAGCTACAACAATTCCACCGGCGCGACCGTGTACGACAGCCTGGGCAATCCGTATTCGCTGCAGACCTACTACGTGAAGAGCCCGCCGACCGGCAGCCCGCCCGCGACCACCTGGTCGGTGTATGGCACGCTGGATGGCAAGCTGATCAACGCCGCGCCACCGGCCACCGGCCCGCAACTGCTGGGCACGCTGCGCTTCGATGCCACCGGTGCCCTCACCGCCAGCACCGGCATGACGGTCGACCTGAGCAGCATGGTCAAGGGCGGGGCCAGCTTCCCCACGCCCATCGCACTGAACTACGCCGGCTCCACCCAGACCGGTTCGGCCTTTGCCAACCTGGCGCAATCGCAGGATGGCTCGCCGCCGGGCACGCTCTCCAGCTTCAGCATCGGCAAGGATGGCAGCCTGGTGGGCAGCTACAGCAATCAGCAAACCAAGGTGCTGGGCCAGATCGTGCTGGTCAACTTCGCCAACCCGAACGGACTGCAGCCGCTGGGCAACAATCTCTACCAGGCCACGGCGGCGGCCGGCAGTCCGCTGGTCGGCCCCCCCACCACGGCCACCTTCGGCAGCTTGCAGGGCCGTGCCGTCGAACAATCCAACGTCGACCTGACCGCCGAGCTGGTCAACATGATCGTGGCGCAGCGCGTCTACCAGGCCAATTCGCAATCCATCAAGGTGCAGGACACGGTATTGCAGACGCTCATCAGCCTGCGATGAGGAAGCACGCATGAGTCCCGGTGTGCCCTTCGCCTCTGCCCCCGCCGCCAACGGTGCCGCCCTCACGCTGCCGGTCGCTCCGGCGCTGCGCGGCATGATCGATGCCGCCCTCAATGCGGTCATGGAAGAAGCGGCCGCGGAAGCACGGCTGACCATGGGCACGCTGGGGCGCTGCGCCGATTACGCCTTGGTCGGTGCACGCGTGCTGCGCCTCCTGCTCAATCGTCCTTACACGGCGCTGTCGGGCGGCGAGGTCATCGACTGCGGCAGCGGTCTCTACGTTGCCATGCATCCGGGCCGCAAGGCACGGCGCAGTGCGCGCAAGCTGTCTGAACTGAAGGATTACCATTGCTGGATCGAAGCCTTGCATCCGATGCCGGACGGCAGCCTGCGGCGCGAGATCATCGATTTCACCATGCGCCACGACCCGCTGGTAGCCGAGGTCTGCGGGCTGCCCTTCACGCGCTCGCATCGTCACGACTACCTGTGGGCCTGGCAGGAGGAGATAGCGCCGCTGCCGCTGGCGGCACGCGCGCAATTGCCGCCGCAGAGCCGCAGCGGCGACTGGATGTGGGTGGATCAGGATTGCCTGCGGCTGTTGAAGAAGTATGAGCAGGATCACGAGGGCCTGCTCGCTCGCCTCACCGGCCAGGTACTGCACAAGCTGGTGGAGGCGATGCAGGCACAGGAAGAGGCAGCGCAGATGCGCAGCACGGCCAGCCTCAAGCTGGCCTGAGCCGCGCAAGGGGTCGGTGCTCGCGGCCGTTCAGCCGAGCCGCGCCGGACTCAAGGCCGCGGCATCGACCCCGAAGCGCGCGATATGCGCCGGCACCGGTTCGCCCAGGATCAGGGCCGCATAGGCCTCGCCCGCCGCCGGTGAAGACTGGATGCCATACCCGCCCTGCCCGGCAGCCCAGAAGAAATCCGGCACCTTGGCGTCGTAGCCGCCGACGAAACTGCCATCGCTCACGAAGGAACGCAGGCCGGCCCAGACGTGCGCCGGACGCCGGATCTCCAGCGTCGTGCCGTTCTGGATATGGTCGATGGCGATGGCAATATCCAGTTCCTCGGCCTGCACGTCGTGCGGTCCGACCGGATCGGCATTGGCCGGCGAACCCAGCAGCAGGCCGGCATCCGGCTTGATGTAGAAAGATTCATCGACCGGCATGAACATCGGCCAGTGGGCGCTATCGGCCGGTGCCGCGAAGGTGAAGGCTGAACGCCGCTTCGGCACCAGTCCGATGGGTGCGGCTCCGGCCAGTTGCCCGATCTCGTCGGCCCAGGCACCGGCGGCATTGACGATGACGCCCGCGCGCAACTCGCCCTGACTCGTCTGCACATGCCACGTGCTCTCTCCCTGCTCATGGCCATGCTGCAGCGACTGCACCTCGGCATTGCACAGCACGCGCGCACCCGCTGCCCGCGCGCCGCGCAGGAAGCCCTGGTGCAAGGCATGCACGTCGATGTCGCTGGCATCTTCCTCGTAGACCGAACCGATCAGGTCTTGCTCACGCAGCACTGGCACCATGGCGCGGGTCTGCGCCGCATCGAGGCGCTGCACCTTGTCGGAGACCGAACGCACCAGGGCCTCATGGGCGTCGAGTTCGTCACGCAAGGCGGAGGTGGCATAGAACAATGCGCCCCGTGGCGTGAGCAGGGCATGTTCCGTAAAACCTTCCGGCGGATGATCGAAGAAGGCGCGGCTGGCGCAGGTCAGCGCGCGCACTTGCGGCGGACCATAGCTTTCCATGTAGAGCGCGGCCGAGCGGCCGGTGCTGTGATAGCCCGGCTGCGATTCGCGCTCCAGCAGCAGCACGCTGCCGTGACGCGCCAGCCAGTAAGCGATGGAGGCACCGGCGATGCCGGCCCCGATGATGAGATAGTCGACGCGGCCTTGCTGGCTCATGGGCAAACTCCGTGATCTTTTCAGAGGGCGGCGATGACGGCCACTTCCACGTCCAGCCCAGGGGCCATCAGCAGTGCCTGCACGCAGGCACGCGTGGGCGCATGGCCTGCAGGGACCCAGGCATCCCACACCGCATTGAAGGCAGCGAAATGCTCCGGGCTGGAGAGCCAGACATTGGCGCTGACGATGCGCTCGCGCGCGATCCCCTGGGCCTGCAACTGGGCATCGACCTTGGCCAGCACTTCGCTGGCCTGCTGCGGGATGGGCGCACCCGGATGGTCCGCCACCTGGCCGGCGACGAAGGCAAAATTGTTGGCCAGCACCAGCTGGCTCATACGGGCATTGGTATTGAAGCGTTGGATCGTGCTCATGGAATCGTTCAAGAATGAAATAATATAAATGGTTTATACCGCAGCCTGTGCCGCCGCTGCCGTCGCCGCGCCATCAAAGATGGGCGGATGGGTAACCAGGGAGGTCAGCGCTGCCTTGACGGACTTCAGCTTCGCCAGGTCAGGCCGTGGCCGCTGCAATGTCTCATCGCCCGCAAACGCCGCCTCCAGCGCGCCGGCCCAGGCCAGCAAACGGGCATCGTCGCGGAAGGCACCGGTGACCTGCAAGCCGAAGGGCATGCCGCGATGATCGCGGCCGCAGGGCAGCGAGATCGAGGGATTGGTAACAAGTGTGACCACATAGGTCAGGGCCAGCCAGCGATAATAATTTTCCAGCGGCGCGCCGTTGACCTCCTTCAGGTACAGCTCGCTCCACGGGAAAGGCGAGACCGGCGTGGTCGGCGAGAGGATCAGGTCATAGCGCGCATACAGCTGCTGGAAGCGGCGGAACAGGCGCGTCTGCTCGCCCTGCGCCCAGGCGCAGTCGGACAGGCTCATGGCCGCACCCATCTCGTAGTTGGCGCGGGCGTTGGGGCCGAGCGAAGCGGGATCGCGGCGATAGGCGGCCTCGAACCCGGCCACGAAGGCTTCGGCACGGATCACGTCGAAGGCGCGATGGGCCTCGCCCATGTCGACCTCCACCGGTTCGCAAACCTGCACGAAACGGCCGATGGCCGCCATCTTCTGGCGAAACACCTCACGGATGCCCTCATCCACCGCACAGACACCGAAGTCTTCCGTATAGCCGATACGCAGGCGCGACAAGTCCACCGGCGGCAAGGCCGCGAACGCCGCGTCATCGACCGCGTAGCTCAAGGGATCGCTGGCATGCAGGCCAATGGTGGCGCGCAATTGCAGCACGGTATCGGCCACATTGCGGCCCATCGGACCGACTACCGAAATCGGCGTCCAGCCCAGCAGCTTGCGCTCGCTCGGTACCAGTCCCGGCGAGGGGCGGAATCCCACGACGCCGCACTTGGCCGCAGGAATGCGCAGCGAGCCGCCGGTATCCGAGCCCGAGCACAGCGGCAGCAGATCCACCGCAAGCGCCGCCGCCGAGCCCCCGGAGGAGCCGCCCGCATTGAGCAGCGGATTGAAGGGATTGCCGGTGGCCCCCCACACCGTATTGCGGCTGTTGGCCCCGGCCCCCATTTCGGGCACGTTGGTCTTGCCGGCCACGATGGCACCGGCTGCGCGCAGGCGCGCCACCAGCGCGTTGTCGTGTGCGGGTACGTTGCCGCGATAGATAGGCGAGCCATAGGTGGTCAGCAGGCCTTCGGTTTCTTCGAGATCCTTGATGCCGATGGGCAGGCCGTGCAGCAGCCCCAGTTCAGCCCCGTCCATGACCGCCTGCTCGGCCGCCCGCGCTTCCTTGCGGGCCCGCTCGAAGCAGGTGGCGGTCACGGCGTTGATGTGGGGATTGAGGTCTTCGATGCGGGCGATGCAGGCGTCCAGCAACTCGACCGGAGAGACTTGCTTGCTGCCGATCAGCTGGCGCAGTTCGACGGCAGTTTTTTCGACGAGGGAATCAGACATGAATTTCCTTGTGAGTGGATCAGGCCGGCTGCATCTGGCCGCCGGTCTTGCTGGTGCGGATGAACAGGCTCACCAGCACCGAGAACAGGGCCGCGCCGATCAGGAAGCTGAAGGCGTAATCGTAGTTGGCAAAGGCGCTGACCAGGAAGCCGATCACCAGCGGCGAAATGAAGCCCGCCAGTTGCCCGCCCAGGTTGACCATGCCCACGCCGCTGCCCACCAGCTGCGCCTGCAGCAGCTTGGTCGGCAGCGCGATGCAGGTGGCCAGCACGAAGGACTTGAAGAAGTAAGCCAGGCATTGCCAGGCGATGACGCCCTCGACGGTCGCGGCAGTGTACATGCAGTAGACGAAGACGGCGGTCAGCAGCGAAGAGGCAATCAGCAGCAGCTTCTCGCGGCCATCGAAGAAGCGCACCATGACCCAGCCGCCGATGGCGGTCGACAGACCGGCCATGATGTAGGGCAGCGGCAGCAACAGGCCGACCGCCTTGAGGTTGAGGCCCCGCACGGTCATCAGATAAGTCGGCATCCAGCTGTCGAGCCCCTTGTTGATGATGGACAGGCCAAACCATACCGCCACGATCTTCCACATCAGCGGCATCCTGAGCAGGGCCGCGAAGGCTTCCTTGTTGATGGCCTTGGGACCGTCCTTGCCGGGCCGTACCGGACGCACGCAGAACCAGTACACGAGGGCGAACACCAGCCCGGCAATGCCGATGGTATGGAACACCGCGCGCCAGCCGAAATGCATGATCAGCGGTGCGATCAGCAGCGGGGCCAGCATGCTGCCGATGTAGTTGGAGGACATCAGCAGCGAGGACATCTTGGGCCGCTCCTCGCGGCTGAAGTTTTCTGCCACGCCCTTGACGCTGGCGGCCGGAAACGCGCCCTCGCCCAGACCGAAGATGAAGCGGATCACCACCAGGCTGGTCACCGACCAGGCCATGCCGGTCACGCCGGTGAAGACCGACCACAGCAGGATGGAAATGACGATGACGGGACGCGAACCGTAACGGTCCGCCAGCCAGCCGCCCGGCAGTTGCAGGAGGGAATAGCCGAGGAAGAAACTCGACAGCAGGATGCCAAGGTCGGAAGGCTTGAGCGCGAATTCGCTGGCGATCTGGGTCGCGGCGAAGGTGATGGCGGCGCGGTCGATGTAGGACACGCACCAGCCCAGGTACAGCAGCACCAATACCAGATACTTGTAGCGTCCCTCGCCCTGCGCCTTCGTCATTGCAGCCTGTGCAGCATCCATGAAGCCTCCCTCGCGACGCGACGGCGGGCACCCTGCCGCCGATCCGTGAACGCATCCTAAGCCTGCACATGGTTTGCCACAAGTACAAGTTTTCGAACCAGTGATTGCCGAATCGGCAAACCATTCCTACAATTCATGGATGTCCATCATCCATACCCGTGTGTTGCAGGAGACCGCCGTGCGCTACTTCCTCGAAGTGGTGCGGCGCGGCTCCATTACCGAAGCGGCCAATACGCTCAACGTCGCCTCCTCGGCCATCAGCCGCCAGATCGCGCGGCTCGAAGCCGAACTCGACACGCCGCTGTTCGAGCGCGTCTCGCGCGGCATGCGGCCCAATGCCGCCGGAGAACTGCTGGCCGCGCACGCGCTGCGCCAGCAACTGGAAGCCGAACGCATCGGCAATGAACTGGCGGCCTTGAAGGGCTTGCGGCGCGGGGAGGTGAAGCTGGCGACCACTGAGGGTTTCGCGCTGGAATTCGTACCAGCGGCCATTGAGCAATTCTGCCGCCAGCACAAGGGCATCCGTTTCCAGCTCTCGGTGGGCAATGCAGTCCACGTGGCGCAGCAGATCCGCGAAGGCGCAGTCGACCTGGGACTGACCTTCACCATGGCACCGGATCCGGACATCAAGGTCGAGTTCGCCCAGCGCGCGCCCATCATGGCGGTGATGCGGCCGGACCATGCACTGGCCCATCGCAAGCAGGTCAGCCTGTCGGAGCTGGCCCCGTATCCGCTGGCCATGCCGCAGAAGAACATCACCATGCGGCGCCTGATCGATGCCTGCTGCAGCCGCCGCAACGTGCTGCTGGAGCCGACCCTGGCGGCGGACTCCATCAGTGCCCTGCTGTGCTTCGTGATGTCCGGCGACGGCATCGGCTTCTCGGCCGCGCTGCCCATCCGCAAGCTGGTGCGCGAAGGACAGCTGGCCGCCCTGCCGATCCGCGACAAGGACATGAACACCCTGCAGCTGGAAATCCAGTCCCTGGCCGGACGCACCCTGCCCGATGCGGCGCGCGCTTTCCTCAACGCCCTGATTGCGCGCGCCAGCGGGCGGCACTGAACTTTTACGCCATTTCAGCGCCTTGCAGGACCAATAGCGGCGCCAGATGGAAGGAATGTTCCAGGCGCGCCTGCGGGTCTTCCATGTGCTCGGCAATGACACCCATGCAGGCCGCCACCAGGCAGCGCGCCACATCGATGGGCGTGAGCCCGCGCCGCAGCTGGCCGCGTTCATAGGCGATATTAAGGGCGGCGGTGAGGTGCTGCAGGGCGCGCAGGCTCAGCGACTCGATACGTTCACCCAATTCCTCCGGCAGCTCGGGCGTGCCGCGATAACGCAGTACCACTTCCATGCGACGCCGCTGCTGTACGTTGCGCAGGAAATCCAGCAGCTTCAGCCACAGCACCTCGCGCAGCAACAACAGCGGCTGCTCGCTCTGGCGATAGACCGCCAGTTCCGGACCGATGTCGAAGGGCCAGACCAGGTCATCGAACACGGCATTGACCAGGGACAGCTTGTCCGGAAAGTGCCAGTACACCGCCCCGCGCGTAAAAGCCGCGCTGGCCGCCACGTGTTCCAGCGTGGTGGCCCGCACGCCGCGCCGGGCAAACGCGGCCAGCGCGGCATCAAGCAGGATGGCGCGGGTCTTGCCGGCGCGCGGGCTCATGGCGCGGCCGTGGCCAGGTCACTGGCGACAGGGCTGCCGGAGCGTTCCACCCAGCCGCCGCCGAGCGCCTTGTAGAAGGTCACCAGATTGGTCCAGCGCGACAGGCGCGTACCGATCAGGGTCTTCTGCGCCGAGTACAGCGTGCGTTGCGAATCGAGCACGGTGAGATAGCTGTCCACGCCATTGTTGAAGCGCGCCTGCGAGAGCCGGTACGAGGCATCGCTGGCCTCCACCAGATCCTCCTGCGCCTTCAACTGGCGGCCCAGGGTATTGCGCTGGGCCAGTGCATCCGAGACTTCCTGGAAGGCGGTCTGGATGGCCTTCTCATACTGGGCCACGCTGATGTCGCGGCTGATGGTGGCGATATCCAGGTTGGCCTGGTTGGCACCGCCATCGAAGATCGGCAAGGAGATCTGCGGCACGAAACTCCACGAGCCCGAACCGCCCTTGAACAGGCCGGCCAGCCGCGCACTGGCCGTACCTGCATCGGCGGTCAGGCTGATGCTGGGATAGAAGGCCGCGCGCGCCGCTCCGATGTTGGCATTGGCGGCACGCAGCGTGCGTTCGGCCTCGACGATGTCGGCGCGCCTCTGCAGCAGGTCCGAGGGCAGCCCCGGCGGAATGGTCGCCAGCGGACTGGCGGCGGCCAGTGCGGTATCGGGCAAACCCTGCGGCAGCAGCCGCTCCGGCAGGTCCTTGCCCACCAGCAGCACCAGGGCATTGCGGTCCTGGTCGACCTGGGCGGTGTAGCTCTCCACGTCCACGCGCGCACTCTCCACGCTGGTCTGCGCCTGGCGCAAGGTCAGCGCCGAGGACGAGCCCAGCTCGAAGCTGCGCTGCGTGAGTTCGTAACTGCTGCTCTGGCTGGCCAGCGTGTCCTTGGCCAGCCGCAGGCGGTCCTGGTCGGAGGCCAGCGTCAGCCAGGCGGTGGCGACTTCGGCGATCAGGCTGATCTGGGTGCTGCGGCGAGCCTCGGCGGTGGAGAGGAAGGATTGCAGCGCCTGTTCCTTGAGGCTGCGGACTCTACCGAACAGGTCCAGTTCGTAGGCACTGAAACCCAGCGTGGCGGTATAGCTGCGCGCGGTCAGCGCACGGCCGGTGGCCGACAGGTCGGCCGGCGTGCGGCTGGCCGATTCACTGGTGGCGGCGTTGATGGTCGGGAACAGTGCGGCGCGCTCCACGCCATATTGGGCGCGCGCCTTCTCGATGTTGAGTACGGCCACGCGCAGATCGCGATTGTTGGCCAGACTGAGGCTTATCACCTCCTGCAATGTCGGATCGGTGAAGACATCACGCCAGCCGATATCAGACACCGCCATGGCCGGCGTGCTGCTGGCGGCCCCTGCGCTGTGGTCGCCCGCAAACTGGCTCGCCACGGAGGCGGCGGGCCGCTGGTACTCGGGCATCAGGGTGCAGCCGCCCAGCAGCATGGCCAGCAGCAGCGGAGTCATCAGCACCCGGGGACGATGCGCGGCGCGATGGGTCAGGGAAGGATTCATGTCAGTGCTCCGGGGAAATCGCGGGTTGGCCTTGCGGCGCGGAGGATGGATTGCGGGCGAACAGCTTCATGATGATCACGAAGAACAGCGGCACGAAGAACACCGCCAGCACCGTACCCGAGAGCATGCCGCCGATCACCGCCGTGCCCAGCGCATGCTGTGCGCCGGCACCCGCACCGCTGCCCAGCACCAGCGGCAGCACGCCGAGGATGAAGGCCAGCGAGGTCATCAGGATAGGACGCAAGCGCATGCGCACCGCATCCATGGTGGCTTCCACCAGGCTCTTGCCATGCTCGTGCAGATCCTTGGCAAATTCCACGATCAGGATGGCGTTCTTGCAGGCCAGGCCGATGGTAGTGAGCAAGCCCACCTGGAAGTAGACGTCATTCATCTTCCAGGTCAGGATCGCACCCAGCAGCGCGCCGAACACGCCCAGCGGCACCACCAGGATCACCGAGAACGGCACGGCCCAGCTTTCATAGAGCGCCGCCAGCGCCAGGAACACGATCAGAATCGAGATCGAATACAGCAGGCCGGTCTTGCCGCTGGAGGCCTTTTCCTGCAGCGACAGGCCGGTCCACTCATAGCCGATGCCAGGTGGCATCTTGGCCAGGGCCGCTTCCACGATGGCCATGGCTTCACCGCTGGAGGCCGCCCCCGGCAGGGCCATGCCGAGGATTTCCATCGAGGGCACGCCGTTGTAGCGCTCCAGGCGGGGCGAACCGGAAGTCCAGCTGGCGGTCGAGAAGGCGCTGAAGGGCACCATGGTGCCGGCGCTGTTGCGCACGTACCAGCGATCGAGGTCGGAGGGCAGCATGCGGTATTGCGCATCGGCCTGCAGCATCACCTTCTTGACGCGGCCCTTGTCGATGAAGTCATTGACGTAGCTGCTGCCCCAGGCGGTGGCGATGGTGTCATTGATGTCGGACATGGCCACGCCCAATGCTCCGGCCTTGTCGGTATCGACATTGAGGCGGAACTCCGGTGTATCTTCCAGGCCGTTGGGGCGCACCGCCACCAGGCGCTTGTCCTGCATCAGCGTGCCCAGCAACTGGTTGCGCGCCTGCATCAGGGCGGCGTGGCCGAGGTTGGCTTCATCCTTCAGCATCAGGTCGAAGCCGGTGGCATTGCCCAGTTCGGACACGGCCGGCGGGGCGAAGGCGAATACGCGGGCATCACGGATCTGCGCGAAGGCCGCACCGGCCTTGGCCGCGACGTCGGTCACCGAGAGTCCGGGGCCCTTGCGCTCATCCCAGGGCTTGAGCTTGATGAAGGCAAAACCCATGTTCTGGCCGCTACCGGCGAAGCTGAAACCGGAGACGGCGAACACGCCCGATACCGCATCCTTCTGGTCCACCAGGAAATGATGCTCGACCTGTTCAATGACTGCATCGGTGCGCGCCTTGGTGGCACCGGAGGGCAACTGCAGGATCGCAAACAGCGTGCCCTGGTCTTCATCCGGCAGGAAGCCCACGGGCAGCTTCATGAATCCTGTCACCACCAGCGCCAGCAACACCGCGTAAGCGGCCATGTAGCGCCAGCCGCGCCCCAGCATGTGGCGCACGATACCCTGGTAGCGCAGGTTGCCGCGATCAAACTGGCGATTGAACCAGCCGAAGAAACCGGTCGTGGCCAGCGCATGGCCCTTGGCCGCGGGCTTGAGCAGTGTTGCGCAGAGGGCCGGTGTCAGCACCAGTGCCACCAGCACCGACAGCGTCATGGCCGAGACGATGGTGATGGAGAACTGGCGATAGATCACGCCGGTCGAGCCGCTGAAGAAGGCCATCGGCACGAACACCGCTGCCAGCACCAGCGCCACGCCGACCAGCGCGCCACTGATCTGGCCCATGGACTTGCGGGTGGCTTCCTTGGGCGGCAAGCCTTCCTCGGACATCACGCGCTCGACGTTTTCCACCACCACGATGGCATCGTCCACCAGCAAGCCGATGGCCAGCACCATGGCGAACATGGTGAGCGTGTTGATGGTGAAGCCGAATGCCGCCAGCACGCCGAAGGTTCCCAACAGCACCACCGGCACGGCGATGGTCGGGATCAGCGTGGCGCGGAAATTCTGCAGGAACAGGTACATCACCAGGAACACCAGCACCACCGCTTCGATCAGGGTGCGTACCACTTCCTCGATGGAGATGCGCACGAAGGGCGTGGTGTCATAGGGCTTCTGCACCTTCATTCCGGCGGGGAAGAACTTCTCCAGCTGGGCCACGCGGGCATCGATGGCCTTGACGGTATCGAGTGCATTGGCCCCGGTGGCCAACTTGATGGCCAGGCCGGCTGCAGGCTTGCCGTTGTAGCGGCCGACCGAGGTATAGCTTTCGCTGCCCAGTTCGATGCGGGCGACGTCGCGCAGCTTGACGCGGGCGCCATCGGAGAGCGTGCGCAGCACGATGTTCTGGAACTGCTCCGCGGTGCGCAGGCGGGTCTGGGCCGTGATGGTGGCGTTGATCTGCTGGTTCTCGGCAGCAGGCAGGCCGCCCAGCTGGCCGGACGAGACCTGCACGTTCTGCGCCTGGATGGCGTTCTTCACGTCCAGCGGCGTGAGGCTGTAGCTGTTGAGCTTGTTGGGATCGAGCCAGATGCGCATCGCATATTGCGAACCGAAGAGCGTGGTGTCGCCCACGCCTTCCACGCGGCTGATCGCATCCTGAATGTTGGCGGCCACGTAGTCCGACAGATCGGAGCCGCTCATGCTGCCATCTTCCGAAGTAAAGGCCAGCACGTTCAGGAAGTTGGTGGCCGACTTGGTCACGGTGATGCCCTGCTGCTGCACTTCCGAGGGCAGCAAGGGGGTGGCCAGCGACAGCTTGTTCTGCACCTGCACCTGGGCGGTATCCGGATTGGTCCCGTTCTCGAAGGTCAGGGTGATGGTCACCGAGCCGGACGATTCACTGGTGGAGGCCATGTAGCTGAGACGATCCAGCCCCTTCATCTTTTGCTCGATGATCTGGGTCACGGTGTCTTCCAGGGTCTTGGCCGACGCCCCCGGATAGTTGGCGGTGATGGCGATGGCGGGTGGTGCGATGGCCGGATACTGCGCAATCGGCAGGGTCAGCACCGAAATGGCACCGGCCAGCATGACGATGATGGCGAGTACCCAGGCGAAGATGGGGCGGTCAATGAAGAAGCGAGCCATGATGTTTTCCCGCCTCTCAGTTGTTGCCGTTGCCGGCGCTGCCGTTGGCCACCGTGGTCTTGGGCGACCATGGCACCACCTTCACCTTGGCTCCGGCAGTGGCGCGCTGCTGGCCATCGACCACCAGCTGGTCGCCTTCTTTCAGGCCGCTGCTGACCAGCCATTGACTGCCGATGGCACGGTCGGTCACCAGTGCGCGCTGCTCCACCACGCCCTCCGCATTGACCACGAAGGCTACCGGCTTGCCGGCACCGTCACGGCTGACCGCCTGTTGCGGTACCAGCAGGCCCTGCTGGCGCACGCCCTCCTGCAGCACGGCGCGCACATACATGCCCGGCAGCAGGTCGGTCTTGGGGTTGGGGAAGACTGCGCGCAGCGTGATGGCACCGGTGTCCTGGTTGACCGTCACGTCGGAGAACTGCAGCGTACCTTCCTGTGCGTAGGTGCGGCCGTTCTCCAGGATCAGCCTGACCTTGGCGCCGTTGCCGGACTTCTGCAGTTCGCCATTGGCCAGCGCTTCCTTGAGGTTGAGCCAGTTGGTGCTGGACTGGGTGACATCGACGTAGATGGGATCGAGCTGCTGGATGGTGGTCAGCGCCGTGGTCTGGCTGGCGGTGACCAGTGCGCCCGGCGTCACGCTGGACTTGCCGATGCGGCCGGAGATGGGCGCATCGACCTTGGCGTAATCGAGATTGATGCGGCTGGTCTGCACGTTGGCCCGGGCCGAACCGACATCGGCCTCGGCTTCGCCCAGGGACGCGACGGCGTCATCGTAATCCTGCTGGCTGACCGCCTTGATGGCCACCAGCTCCTTGTAGCGGCTGGCCTTCAGGCGCGCCGTCTTCACGCTCGCTTCGGCCTTGGCCAAGGCCGCCACGCTGCTGTCATAGGCTGCCTGATAGCTGGCCGGGTTGATCTGGTACAGCACCTGCCCGGCCTTGACGTCGCTGCCCTCGCGGAAATTGCGTGCCTTGATGATGCCGTTGACCTGCGGCCGCACGTCAGCAATCTGGTAAGGCGAGGTCCGGCCCGGCAACTCGGCATGCAGCTCCACCGGCTGCGCGCGTACCGTCATCACGCCCAGCACGGGCGTGCCCGCTGCGGGTGGCGCCCCGCCCGGCGGCTTGCCGCAGGCACTGAGGACACTGAGGATGGCCAGTGCAGCGACGGGCCGTAGGAGGGGTGTGGTGCGCATGAAGGACTCTCCGGAAAGGGAAGAAGGTTTTTATAACGATACCGAACTGTACAGTATTATTAATTGACAGTTCTTCCCCGGTCAAGCAATACTGAACACATCTGTACGAAAATGACACTTGTAAAGAAAACGGAGACAGTTCGATGAGAGTCAAGACCCCTGCCCGGCGCGAGGCCATCCTGGCCGTGGCGGCAGACGTGTTCAAGGAGATGGGTTTCGAGGGTGCGTCCATGGCCGAGATCTCGGCCCGCATTGGTGGCTCCAAGGCCACGCTGTATGGCTACTTCAAGTCAAAGGAGGAGCTGTTCGTGGCGGTGACCCACGGCGAGGCGAAGAAGCAGATGGAGCCGGCCCTGGCCGCACTGGACCAGGAGGTGGACGATCTGGCGAAGACCCTGCAGGTCTTTGGAGAAAAGGCGGTCAGCTTCCTGTGCAAGGAGAGCACCTTGCAGACGCACCGCATGATCGTGGCCGAAGCCGGCCGCAGCGACATCGGCCGGCGCTTCCATGAAGAGGGACCGAAGATGGGGATGGAGCGCATCGCCGCCTTCCTGAAGAAGCAGATGGCGGCCGGGCGGCTGCGGGCCGCTGATCCGATGCTGGCGACCCTGCAGCTGTGCGCCCTGCTCGATTGCGAGACCGTCAAGCCGATGATGCTGGGGCTGGAGACCAGCATTTCGCGGCCGCGCATGAAGCGCATGGTCGGCCGCGCGGTGGAAACCTTCCTCGCGGCCTATGCCGTACCAGCCGACTGAGAACGACCGTCCTCAGAAGGTATGCCGGATCCCCAGTTGCACGCCGGTCTCGCTGGCACCGGCGTCCGGGCTCAGGGCCTGGCTGGCCGTGAAGCTGGCACCGGTCATGCGATAGGCAGCGGTATTCTGGTTGATCAGGCGTGAGGCCACCGCATACAGCCGCGTGCGCCTGGACAGGTCGTAGTTCACGATGAGGCTGAACTGGCGCGCGTTGTTGTTGTAGCGTGAAGCGTCTTTGACAAAGCCGCCACCTGCACCGACGGTAGTCTGCGCGTTGATGCGGTAGTCGGCCGAGAGGCTGTAGGTGTTGTGATAGTCGCCTGCCGTATTGCCGACCACGGCACCGGCCGGATCGTACTTGCCCGCCGGGTTGGTGAAGACATTGCCGGTGGTGGCCGAGATCACTTCATTGGTGCGGAAGAAGGCCAGGTAGACCTTGCCGCTGCCATAGTCAACATTGCCGCCCAGCATGAACTGCTTCACGCTGTTGGTGTTGGTGGCGTTGTTGGCGTTGAGGTAGGCGCTGCCCACGTAGACCGGTCCCTGCTGGGTCTGCATGCCGATCTGGTAGACCGCATTGCCGGCGGTGCTGCCGGCGCGCTCGCCCACCGAGTAATGAAGCTCCAGCGTGGTATTGGCAAACTTGGGCGAGATGTAGCTGATATCGTTGTCCACCCGCGCCAGCCAGTTGGCGAAGTTGTTGTAGGCCGATCCATAGGTGGCCGCACCGAATGCATCCATGTTGCCCGAGTAGAGGAACATGACGCTGTTCTGCCGCCCCACGCGCACTTCGCCGAAGCCGCCGCCGAGACCGACCCAGGACTGGCGGTCGAAGTAGCGGTAGCTGTTCTGCAGGCCGCCGGTGCTGGGATCGAAACCGGTTTCCAGATTGAAGCTGGCGCGATAGCCACCGCCCAGATCCTCGACGCCCTTGAAACCGAGACGGCTGGTCATCTGGCCATTGTTGCCCATGGCCCAGAGCGAGGTGTCCTTGCCGCCGACGGTGCTCTTCTGGTAGGCCGTATAGACATCCACTACGCCGTAGATGGTGACGGAACTCTGCGCGAAAGCAGCGGGAGCGGCGGCCAGCAGCAGGGCTGCCGGGATGAGACGGATGGGGTGTTGCAACTGCATAAGGAATCTCCTCCTGTGGGTAAATCGGTCTGGTTGATCCAGTGTTCTTGTCAATTGGGATGGCGCACACCAAGGGCGCTCTGCTGCGCAGTACGGATGTCTGTTCAGGCCGGCGTGCGCCTCTTTTGCGTGGACGCTCTCTTCTTCCCCTCACGGCTCCTTGTCAGGTTCAGCCTGTGGGCGACACAAACTCAGTCGATATATTTCAAACCGGCGGCCTCCAGCGGCGCGCGCATCTGGTACATGTCCAGCCCCAGCACGCCGGCGGCCAGCTGGGCGCGCTTCTCCCCTTCCAGGGCTTCGCGCTTGCGGGCGACCTCGGCCACACGCACGGCGTCAGCGGCAGGCACGGCCACCACGCCATCATCATCGGCCACGATCACATCGCCCGGATTGACCAGGGCACCGGCGCAGATCACCGGCACGTTGACCGACCCCGGCGTGGCCTTGATGGTGCCCTTGGCACTGATGGCACGGCTCCACACCGGGAAGCCCATTTCCTTCAACACCTTCACATCGCGTACACCCGCATCGATGATGAGGGCCCGCGCACCGCGGGCCATGAAACTGGTGGCCAGCAGGTCGCCGAAATAGCCGTCGGTACACTCGGCGGTGATGGCTGCCACCACGATGTCGCCAGGCCGGATCTGCTCGGCCACCACGTGCATCATCCAGTTGTCGCCGGGGTGCAGCAGTACGGTCACGGCGGTGCCCGAGATCGTGGTACCGGGATAGATGGGACGCAGATAGGGCTTCAACAAGCCGGTGCGGCCCTGCGCCTCATGCACGGTCGCCACGCCAAACTGGCCGAGCTGTTGCACGGCGGCGGCATCGGCGCGTTCGATATGGCGCTTGACCACGCCAAGCTGGTTGATCAGGGGAGTGCTCATGCTGTCAGTCCTTTCGCGTTGAGGGCGGCATCCAGGCGCGGGTAGACGCGGCGGGCATTGCCTTCGTAGATCTGGTGGCGTTCTTCGGGGCTCAGGGCGGCCGCCTCGATGTAGCGCTTGGTGTCGTCGTAGTAGTAGCCGGTCTGCGGATCAATGCCGCGCACGGCACCGATCATCTCGGAGGCGAACAGCACGTTCCCGACCGGGATCACGCGCGTGAGCAGGTCGATGCCCGGCTGGTGATACACGCAGGTGTCGAAGAAGATGTTGTTGAGCAGATGTTCTTCCAGCAGCGGCTTCTTCATCTCCTGCGCCAGGCCACGGAAACGGCCCCAGTGATACGGCACGGCACCGCCGCCGTGCGGGATCAGGAACTTCAGCGTCGGGAAATCCTTGAACAGGTCCGAGGTCAGGCACTGCATGAAGGCGGTGGTGTCGGCATTGAGGTAATGCGCACCGGTGGTGTGGAAGCAGGCATTGCAGCTGGTGCTCACGTGGATCATGGCGGGCACGTCCAGCTCCACCATCTTTTCATAGAGCGGATACCAGGCGCGGTCCGACAGCGGCGGCGCAGTCCAGTGTCCGCCCGAGGGATCGGGATTGAGATTGATGCCGACGAAACCATATTCGCGCACGCACTTCTCCATCTCGGCAATCGAGGTACGGATATCGGCCCCCGGCGACTGCGGCAGCATGGCCGCACCGATGAAGTGATCGGGGAACAGCTGCGCCACGCGATGGCACAGCTCGTTGCAGATGGCCGCCCAGGTCTGGCTGGTGTTGAGATCGCCGATGTGATGCGCCATGAAGGAAGCGCGCGGCGAGAAGATGGTGAGATCCGCACCGCGCTCGCGCATCAGGCGCAACTGGTTGCTTTCGATGGACTCGCGCAGTTCGTCGTCGCTGATCTTGAGCTCGGCCACCTTGGGACCGAGTCCGGGCGTGTTCAGGTGGGCGATCTGCCGGTTGCGCCAGTCTTCCAGCGCCTTGGGGGCGGTGGTGTAGTGGCCATGGCAGTCGATGATGAGGGAGTCTCGCATGGGATTCAGGAATAGTCGGTCAGGAGTTCGGCGGGGATCAGCACTTCCCCGCGCAGGATGGGACGCGCCGTGCGCAGCAGCGCGGCACGCAGGACTTGTTGCTGGTCGTGCGGATCCAGCTCCAGCGCAACGCTGAATTCGCCGCTGGGATGCTCCACCGAGACGGTGCGCTGCAAGCCGCTGCCGGGCAGCGCCAGCCCCTGGGCTACCGAGCCTTCCAGCACGCAGGCGGTGGCGACGGTGACGGCGGCCAGCACACCAATGGCCTCGTGGCAGACATGCGGGATGAAGCAGCGGGTGCTGATCGTGCCGCCCGCCAAGGGGGCAGACAGCAGGCACATCTTGGGATAATTCCTGGCACTGACCTCCCCCAGCCCCATGAGCGGACCGCAGGCCAGTCGCAGCGCCTCCAGTCTCTCCTTCAGGAACGCATCGGCATTGAGGACAGCCACGCTTTCATCACCAGTCAGGCCGAAATCAGACGCACGCACCAGTACCATGGGCATGCCATTGTCGATCAGGGTGACGGCCGTCTCGCGCTGCTCACCGCTGGGCGTGACATAACGCACGCTGTCCTGCACGCGCCCCGTGGGCAGCATGGCAGGGCAAACCGAGCCAGCCGTGTCGAGGAAGTTGATGCTGACCGGTGCCGCCGATCCCGGCACGCCATCGATACGGGTATCGCCCCGATAGCGCAGGCGGCCGCCCGGTGTCTGTACCGTCACGTCGCACTGCATGCCGGTGTTGAGTGTGAGGATGCGCGCGGTGGTGGTCTCGGGACCGGCGACGATGAGGCCGCGCTCGATGGCAAAGGGCAGCACGGCGGCCAGCATGTTGCCGCAATTGGGCGTGGTATCGACACGGTCCGATTCGGGCTGCAACTGCGCGAACAGGAAATCCAGATCCACCCCGGTCACGCGGCTGCGGCTGACGATGCCGGCCTTGCTGGTCAGTGGGTGGGCACCGCCGAGGCCGTCGATCTGACGACGATCGGGCGATCCCAGCGCGGTCAGCAACACGCGATCGCGCGCAGCGATGTCCCCTGGCAGATCATCGGCCACGAAGAAGGGACCACGCGAGGTGCCACCGCGCATCAGGGTGCAGGGAATGGCCAGCAGGTCGGACGCGTCAGCGTCTCCGGGAAGAGGGAAATCGAGGTCAGGCACGGCGCTTTACCTTTGAAAACAATGGCGTCGAGTATGCGTGAGCGCCCTGTCGGCTTGGTTGCGTTGTGGGCCTTCCTCTGTTCTAATTTTCTAATCGCGCTCAGAAATCAATGTCCCGGATCGTCACGCCATGGCCCTGCTCAACCTGCGTCACCTGCATGTCTTCAATGTCGTCGCCACCACCGGCGGAGTACGCCGCTCCTCCGACACGCTGCTGCGTGCCTCCTCGGCGGTGGCGCGCTCGGTGGCGGCGCTGGAGCAGAGCCTGTCGGCGCAACTGTTCGAGCGCAAGGGGCGCGGCATGCTGCTGACCGCCGCCGGCGAAGCCGTCCGGCTGCGGGTCGAGCGCATCGAAGCCGAACTGCGCGAAGTGCGCGACGATGCCCTGCGCCTGCGCGACCGCAACGGCCAGCCGGTAGGCAGCCTGGACGCGCTGTTCAATGAACGCCGCCTGCAGGCCGCCGCGCTGCTGGCCGAAACGCATCACATGCCCAGCGTGGCGCGCCTGATGGAAGTGTCGCCCTCGGCGGTGAGCCAGGCCTTGTCGATGCTGGAGGGCATCCTCGGGCAGGCGCTGTTCTTTCGCACCGCGCACGGGATGTTGCCCACCGATGCGGGCCGCCGCTGGACCGAACGCTTCGGCCGGGCGCTGGCCGAACTGCGCCATATTCCGGAAGACATCGCCGCCCTCGACGGTGTGGTGCAAGGTACGGTGACGGTGGGGGCCTTGCCGCTGGCGCGCTCGCAACTGCTGCCGGCGGCCATGACGCGGGTGCTGGCACGCCATCCGCGCCTGCAGATCCGTTCGCTGGAAAGTCCCTATGAAGAGCTGGCCGCCGGCCTCATGAGCGGACGCATCGATTTCATCGTCGGCGCATTGCGCGCCTTCTCCAGTGACACCTTCGACATGCGGCCGCTGGTGGCCGACAGTGCTGCCCTGATCGCACGGGCCGGCCACCCGCTGGCGCGCCGCAAGAAGCTGTCCTTGCGTGATCTCGACGGCTATCCCTGGGTGCTCTCACGGGCCGGGACGCCCTTGCGCGATTCCATCGAGCAATTCTTCCGCGACAGCCACTGGCCGGCGCCCCGCCCTGCGGTGGAAACCGGCGACCTGGCGCTGCTGCGCGGACTGCTGGTGGGCAGCGACATGCTCACCGTGATCTCGGCCCATCAGCTGCAGCATGAGATCGCCACCGGGCAGCTCACCACCCTGCCCTTCGCCATGCGCGGCATGGAGCGCCGCATCGGGCTCATGCAGCGCAAGGGTGCGCATCTGTCGCCCGGCGCCCGGGCACTGCAGGAAGCCATCGAAGCGGTCGCCGCCGCGCTGGACTGAACGGCGCAAGCCCGCAGGCGGCGGCTTGCGGCCCTGCGGACCGCACTTTCCGAATTCCAAAAAAAATCCATCGCGATTAGCAAATGGCAACACTCCGGTAGCCGAAAGCAATACTCGCCAGCCCTCCCCGTCTTACACTTTGTGCCAAGTCGAGGCACGCTGGTGCTGCCTGGACAGGTAATCCCCAAGCCGCGTGCAGACAAGCCGGCAGATTCCCACAACTCGAACCCATCACGGAGACTTAATGAATACAGCACAATCGCTGGACGTGCGTTCGCACATCAACGGGCGCAAGATGTCCGGCTATCAATGGCTACTGCTGATCCTGTGCTTCCTCATCGTGGCCACCGACGGCATGGACGTGGCCATCATGGGCTTCCTGGCACCGGCCATCACCAAGGAATGGGGCATCTCGCGCGCGGCCTTCGGCGTGGTCATGAGTGCCGCGCCCATCGGCCTGGCCGTGGGTGCGCTGCTGGTCGGTCCGCTGTCGGACCGCTACGGCCGCAAGAAACTGCTGATGACGGCGGTGGCCTGGTTCGGTGCGTGCAGCCTGGCCTGTGCCTTCGCGCATGACGTGGTCACGCTCTCGGCGCTGCGCTTCCTGACCGGCCTCGGCCTGGGCGCGGCCATGCCCAATGCCACTACCCTGCTCTCCGAGTATGTCCCGGAGCGTTCGCGCAGCACGCTGCTGGCCATCATGTTCACCGGCTTCAACCTCGGCTCGGGCCTGGTCGGCTTCCTCGCCGCCGCGCTCTTGCCGGAGTATGGCTGGCGCACCGTCCTGATGGTCGGCGGTGCCATCCCGCTGCTGTGCCTGCCCTTCTACCTGTGGCTGGTGCCGGAGTCGGCGCGCTTCATGGTGGTGCGCCACTATCCCGCCGAGCGCATTGCCCGCACCCTGGCGCGCGTGTGCGGCGGCCACTTCGCCGCCGGCCAGACCTTCAGCGTCAGCGAACCGCCGGTCAAGGGCGGCCAGCCGGCCAAGGTGCTGCTCTCGGAGACCTATCGCAAGACCACGCTGTCGCTGTGGGGCACCTACTTCATGGGCCTGCTGGTGATCTACCTGCTCTCGGGCTGGCTGCCCACGCTGATCAAGGATGCCGGCCTGCCCATCGAGAAGGCGGCCAGCATCACGGCCCTGTTCCAGCTGGGCGGCACCGTCGGCGCGCTGGTGGTAGGCTTCCTGATGGATCGCTGGTCGCCCAGCCGTGCCATCGCCTGCGCCTATATCGCCGGTGCCGTCTTCATTCTGCTGCTGGCGTCCGGCAGCGTGCAGTCGGGCATGTTTGCGGCCTACGTGCTGCTGGCCGGCTTCTGCATGAGCGGCGCACAGACCGGACTGAACGCCTTTGCCCCCTCCTGCTATCCGACCGTGGTGCGTGCCACCGGCGTGTCGTGGATGCTGGGCGTGGGCCGCTTCGGCAGCATCCTGGGCTCCTTCGCCGGCGGCGTGCTGCTGTCGATGGGCTGGGGCTTTGGTGCCGTCATCGCCATTCTCGCGGTGCCGGCTACGCTGGCGGCGCTGATCATCGTCTTCATCCAGATGGGGCAGCGTCCGGCGGCTGCGGTTTGATCAAGCTGCTGCATCAATCACATCGGATTCATCTGTTACAGGAATAAATCGTCATGGCCAACATCGTCGGCGCCATCGCCACCTCCCATACACCGACCATCGGCTTCGCGCTGGATGCCAACAAGCAGCACGATGCGGTGTGGGCGCCCATCTTCAAGGCTTACGAGCCGGTGCAGCAATGGCTGCAAGAGAAGCAGCCGGACGTGCTGCTGGTGGTCTACAACGACCACGTGACCTCCTTCTTCTTCGATCATTACTCCGCCTTTGCCCTGGGGGTGGGCAGCGAGTACCAGGTCGCCGACGAAGGCGGGGGGGCGCGCAAGCTGCCGGCCGTCGGTGGCCATGCGGCATTGGCACGGCATATCGGCAGCTCCCTGATGGCCGATGAATTCGACATGGCCTTCTTCCAGAACAAGCCGCTGGACCACGGGTGCTTCTCGCCGCTGTCGATGCTATGGCCGCACCAGGAGGGCTGGCCCGGCCAGATCATCCCGCTGCAGGTGGGCGTGCTGCAGTTCCCGATCCCGACCGCGCGCCGTTGCTACAAACTGGGCCAGGGCCTGCGCCGCGCCATCGAAAGCTATCCGGAGGACCTGGATGTGGTCATCGTCGCGACCGGCGGGCTGTCGCACCAGGTGCATGGCGAGCGTGCGGGGTTCAACAATACGCCGTGGGACCATCAGTTCCTCGATCTCCTGCAGCATGACCCGGAGGCGCTCACGCGCCTGACCCACGCCGAACTGGCGACGCTGGGCGGACTGGAGAGTGCCGAGGTCATCATGTGGCTCATCATGCGCGGGGCCATGCCGGCGGGCGTCAACTGCCGACATCGCGAGTATTACCTGCCCTCCATGACCGGCATCGCGGTGGCCGTGTATGAACCGGCGGTGCCGGCCGATGCGGCCTTACAGGCGGCCGAGGTGGCGCGTCATCGCGAGCACGTGGCGCAGCAGCTCAAGGGCATCGAGCAACTGCAAGGCACCTACCCCTTCACGCTGGAGACGGCCAATGCACGCTACCGCATCAACCGCTATCTGTACCAGCTGATCCAGCCGGCGTTCCGCGAGCGCTTCCGGGCTGATCCGCAGGCCACCTATGAGGAAGCCGGGCTGTCGCAGGAGGAATGCGACATGATCAGCCGCCGCGACTGGCAGGCCATGATTCGCTATGGCGTGATTTTCTTCCTGCTGGAAAAACTGGGCGCGGTGGTCGGCGTGTCGAACCTGCATATCTATGCGGCCATGCGCGGGCAGTCGCTGGAAGAATTCCAGAAGACGCGCAATGCGCCGGGAGCGCTGTACTCGGTGGCGGGCGCGGCGTCGGACAAGGCGGCGGATTGGAACAAGACCGGGACGAAGTGAACGTCTTTGCTTGCGGATGTACCAGGTATCGCGCCCTCCTTCGGAGCGGCGCGATTTTTTATGGATGCCGCCATTCAAAACAATTCGTCATTCCATCAAAAGCGTCGATCTATCTTGACGATGGCGGAGGGAACGCAGCAATACAAATCGCCCGAAAATTAGAATTTCTTCCATTGAGAAAACGCCTCTCGCAACGGAGACTGTCGCCTTCGTCGCCCGTGGCCTCTGCAGCACCGATGAGATCAAGGGCATTGGCCGCATCCGGGACTTCCTCCTTCAAGCCGGGCAAGCGCACTTCGCAAGTGGGCCTGCGTTTTTTGCCTGTTTGTTCACTGGCCTGTTCCGGATTGCGCGAATTCTCCCTGGAAAGCGCATCGCATGCCCGCCCCCTCGCAGAAAGATTCATCCCGCTCCCAAGCGCGCATCACGCAACATCGTCGGCTGCTCCAGCTGGACTCGCCGCTCGGGCCGGACATCCTCCTGCCACAACGGCTCATCGCCACTGAGCGACTGAATCACGGCTACGAAGTCACCCTCGATCTGCTGGCCACGCGCACCGGCATCGCGCTGGAGCAATTGATTGCACAGCCCGTCACCCTGTGGATCAGGCAGCATGAAGGCGATACCCTCCCCTGGCATGGCTACGTGCATACCGCCAAGCGCCTGGGCAGTGACGGCGAGATCGATTTCTGCCAGCTCTCGTTTTCTCCCTGGCTGCATTTCCTGCGCTTTCGCAAGGACGCCCGGATCTGGCAGGACAAGACCACCGAGGACATTCTTGCGGACGTGTTCGACGGCCATCCGCAAGCACGCGGCCACTATCGCTTCGAACTGGAGCGCCCGTCTCTGGCTCGGCCCTATTGCACCCAGTATGAAACCGATTGGAACTTCGTCCAGCGTCTGATGGAAGAAGAAGGCTGGTTCGCCCATCACGAGCAACAGGAGGATGGCGGTGGCCATGTTCTGGTCATTACCGACACTACATGGAGCCTGCCCGGCCTGCACCGGCAAGGCATTGCCTTCCACGGTGCCGGCCCCCGTGACGAGCTCGACAAGATCCTGCAGTGGAGCGCCAGCCGTACGCTCGCCTCGAACGTCTGGCGCGGCCGCAGCGACGACTACAAATCGCCTCGCCTGCAGAAGGAGGCCGAAGAGCAGGTGATGGCAGAGTATGGACTGCTGCCCGCACAGCTGGAGGTGTATGAGTACACCGGCGCATACAGTTTTTCCCAGCAGGAGCAAGGCAATCGTCAGGCCGACCTGCAAGTGGAGCAATGGGAATCTGCGATGCAGCGCTACAGCGGCGTCTCGGGCGTGCGCAATCTGGCTTGCGGGCGCTGGTTCAGGCTGGAGGACCATCCCCTGCATCGCAAGGAGCCGGAGAGCGAACGCCAGTTCGTCATCCTGGCCATTGACTGGTTCATCGAGAACAACCTGCCCCTGTCGCATCAGGCGCTGGATTTTCCGGGCAGCCTGAGCCCTGCACTGCTGGCCTTCAAGGAGTCGATCCGGCGTGAGCGGCAAGTCGACCAGACGGAGAATGAACACACCGGCCATTGCTTCAACCGCTTCGAGGTACAGCGGCGCAAGCTGCCGTTCCGCCCTGCGCGGTCGCATGCCAGGCCGGTCATGCTGCCGCAGACGGCAATCGTCGTGGGGCCTGCGGGAGAGGAGGTTTACACCGATTCTCTCGATCGCATCAAGGTCCAGTTCCGCTGGGACCGGATCAATCCGGGCAATGAGGCGGCGTCCTGCTGGGTCCGGGTGAGTTATGCCAATGCAGGCGAATACTGGGGTGCCGTCCATGTGCCGCGCATCGGGCAGGAAGTCATCGTGTCCTTCCTCAATGGCGACCCGGATCGACCGGTCGTGACGGGGCGCCTGTTCAATGAGGAACAGCGTCCGCCATGGCACAGCAACGGACGGCTATCGGGATTCAAATCCAAGGAATTCGGCGGTGTCGGGTTCAACCAGCTGGTGATGGATGACACCTCCGAACAAAACCGGATTCACCTCTACAGCACCCACGCCCATGCGCAGTTGAATCTCGGCCATCTGGTCAGCCAGACGGGCAATGAGCGCCGCCATTTCTTCGGCACCGGTTTCGCGCTCAGCACCGACGCCTATGGGGCCATCGTCACACACAAGGGCTTGTACATCAGCACCTACGGCAGGCCGGGTGCACAGGGAACGCAACTGGATGCCAGCGAAGCCACCGGCCAGCTGAAAACCGCATCGGCAATGAGCCAGCAACTCTCCGAGAGCGCGGCGAAGGCAGATGCGGAAGCGCTCGGTGGACTGGATGCCCTGGGCAAGATGATCGAAGCGACGCAAGGCACTTACCCGGAAGCCGCGCAATCGGAGGCCCATCGTTTCAAGCAAGCCATCCTGCTGGCCGCGTCGCCCGACGGCATCGGCCTGACCACGCGCAAGGGGCTGCATGCGCATGCCGGAGAGGAGATCACCTTGTCCTCGGGTTCGGATACCAGCATCGCGACCGGCAAGAGTCTGCTGGCCAGCGTCGCCGAAAAAATCAGCCTGTTTGCCTTCAAGGCCGGGATCAAGCTGTTCTCCGCCAAGGGCAAGGTGGAGGTGCAGGCGCAGAGCGACGACCTGGATCTCATTGCCGAGAAGGTGGCGCGGCTGCTGTCGACCAGCGGGCGCGTAGAGATCCATGCGAAAGAAGAGGTGGTGATTTCGGCAGGCGGTTCCTTCATCCAGATCAACGCCTCCGGGATCACGCAAGGAACCGCCGGCAAATGGGAATGCAAGGCGTCGCAGCATGCGATGACGGGTCCGGCACGCGTGTCGTATGCGATGCCATTGCTGCCCGCGAGCGACTTGAATCTGCCCAAGCGCTATCCCTACTCACAGTGAGTTTTTCTTCAACGAGGACATCATGCTGATCAGTCCCCCTTTCCTGCCACCGCGAACGGAGCAACAGAGCGAAGACGAATGGCTCGACCTGGCCATGAATGGCGATGCGCCAGGCCGGGGCGCTTTTCCGGTCAGTTTCAATCTCGGATGGCATGGCGGGATTCACCTGACCGCTCCGAAGGCAGGCAACGCCCATGAACCCGTCCGGGCCATTGCGGATGGCACCATCGTCTTTGTCCGCCCGCCCACGAAAGGCTTGCCCAACCTGCCGCCTGAACATCCCCTCATGTACAACGGCGCGACCAGCGACGGCGTGGTCGTCATCAGGCATGAAGCCGAGATCGGCGAAGGTGAACAGGCGCGCGTCGTCTTCTTCAGTGTCTACATGCACTTGCATGACATCGCGCCGGCCGCGCGGGTCACCCGCTTCGTGCATCGCAAGGAGGTCATCGGCAACGTAGGCTACATCGATGGAGAGATGGGGCGCATGCACTTTGAGATCATTTGCGACGATGCCAATCTCGCCAGGCTCACGGGCCGCGCTTCAGGTCCGCTGCCGCTCACGTCGGACGGACGAAGCGACGTCATCTTCGGCGAAATCCATTTCCACATCCCTGCCGGGACGCCGGTCTACGACAAACCGCCGCTGGCACATTCCGCGCAGGCATTGACGGCAGCTCCGAAACCGCTGCGTCCATCGCGCGACAAGGAGCCCGATCCCCCGGTTGCGCTCTCTGCCGTCCACATCACCGCCAGTGACATGATCCTGGGCGTGCGCTATCCCGGTGCCGAGGGCAACGTCGCCAGCACCGGGGAAGCGGTGCTCACCACTTACGCGATGGACGGGACCAGGACTGGCACGCCCCTCAGGGAAAAGGATGGCGAAGCTGATCTCTACAAGCATGCGGTCCGGATCGCCAACGCCTGTCCCGAAGCGCAGCGCCCTGCCCCGAGCGCCGTGTATGAACTGCTGCGTTTTGGACGCGTGATCGGGCCGGACAAGCTGCCATCCGCCAGCCTGCCCCACTGGAGAAAGCTGACTTATCCCGGCGGAGAAGGCTGGATCAACCTGAATGCCGCCAACATCCGAAAGTTCAGCGATGCAGATTTCCCACATTGGAAGCAGTGGCGCCTCATCAATGACGATACCGACCAGGATAGCCGCTGTGATTCGCGGACGATCCGGGGCTGGCTCGATACCGACAAGGATGGACGTGTCCAGCCGGCAGAAGCCAGGTCCAGGATGGCCGAGGCGGACATGGCCTACAGGTTGCGCCGGGTCATCGCGCGGTTTCCAACTGAGTGGGAGAGCAGCACGATCGAGGCGCGCTGGGGATGGTTGAAGACCAGCACGGCAGAAAATCCGACGCCGCTGAGCAATACGGATTTTGAGGCATTGCGTGCGCATATCAGCGCCCTTGCCTTCTGGCCCGGGGGCACTGAGTTGCCCAGAAATCATTGGCACTGGCATCCGAAGGAATTCATTCGCCATTTCCGCAAATGTGCGTGGCTCAGTGCGAAGGACCTGGCGCGCATCTATCCGGATGAGAAATATCCGTTGAAGGCGCTGGAGGCAGAGGGACGCCAGCGCACCCCGGCCTCGATTCGAGAAACCTACCGGAATGACATCAACAAGGTGATGCGCAAGTACCTGATCAATTCACCGGTGCGGATGACGCATTTTCTTGGAGAAGGGGCGGTTGAATGCAACTATCTCGTGATGATGGCGGAGGGATCAGTGAGCTTCACCAGGAATCCGACGCATGAGAGTTTTCAGCCGGAGGATGCGGGGTTCTACGCGCCCAAGGGCAAGACGGATTATCTCTATTACCTCACCGGAAGGCTTGGCAATATCGAAGAGCATGACGGGCCGAAGTTCAGGGGGCGGGGGATCAAGCAACTGAGTGGGCGGGAGAATTACAGCAAGTATTGGGTGTATCGAGGATGGCTATCTCCCAGTTCATTTGCGCCGGATTGGTGGAATCCAAAACGTCCGGACAAGGCCCCAAAGATTTCTGACCCGCAGAGACTTTCAATCAATGTTTATAACGCAGTCGATTCGGGCGGATGGTATTGGACAGCAGGTGCCAAAGACAACGGATTTAAGAGTATCAACCTGCAAATTAGATCGGCTGTTATTGACGAACTGACAGTACAAGCCGTAGCAAAGGCAATCAATGGCGTTAATGGCACCACAAAAAAGCCAAATCATTTACCTGAGCGCTTGAAGGAGACTCTTTGGGCACAGAACATATTAATGGATAACAGCAAATGATCAGAATCAGGATTCTCTTGTTCACTCTCTTCACCGCGTTTGCTCCATCAGTTTCGGCAAAAGAAATTTCAACAAAGGATTTAGCCCTACTAAAGCGAGTTCTGCATATTCCAGTCACGTGGCATATAAAAAAAAATATGGCACCTCTAGGAAAAGATTTCCCCGAAACTTATTGCACGGTTTTTTTATCACGGAAGAGCAAGCAATGGCTCGGGGAACTATGTCTCACATCAAACACGGATTTCATTCAGACCATGGGCATTTGGAACGAAGTCCCCGAGGAGGAGGACTGGGCAGATCGCAGTCGATACGAAGTCGGCTACTGGCGCGTCACACCACTCTCCATCTACCCGATGACGCCATTCATCTTGAAGCCGATCAAGAACTACGCCGCAGAATCGGACTGTTATATGGAAGACGGACCAGTCTATCGCGCCACCAGCATGTGCCACACCACACTTTATGAGATGCGTCCAGGGGTCTTCATTTACAGCATCTTTCACGTATTTGACAACGTGAAGCGCAAGCAAAAGGTAAAAATTTCTGACATCCGTGCCCTATGGCTTCAGGTAGGGAATAAGGTAAGAAAACAATCCAGCCGCTGATACCGCATTCAGCAGGCTCTGCAACTCTCTCCTGTCGATCAAGCCTTTCCTGGCAGTCCTCATCAACAACAGCAATTAAAAACTAAATGAAAGCGTCCAATTACTACCTGCTCCTTCTCGGGGTCTTACTAATGAATTCCGGCAAGACTGCAACATTGTCTTCCGGCGATCTGACCTTGGTGAAAAAAGTCACGAACATCCCCAACACATGGGCCATCTCTAGAAAGCCATCTCCATGGAATACCAAGTCCCGCGATACGTATTGCACGGTCTTCTTGTCCAAAGAGAGAAAAAAATGGCTTGGCAATTTCTGCATTTCTTCTAGCGAAGAAATGCGCTTCGACATGGGCGTATGGGACGAAGTACCTGATGAAGAACATTGGGGTGACCGCAGTAAAGAAGAGATTGGCTACTGGAGCGTCACCCCGATGTTCATCTATCCAATGACGCCGTTTATCACCCACCCCATCAAGAATTATGCCGCCGAGATTGATTGCAATCTGGGTGATGGAATTGGGTATCGACCAACCAACACCTGTCACAGTGCCTATTACCAGCTGCGTGAGGGCGTATTCATTTACAGCATATTTCATCTTTCCGATGATGTGAGGCGCAAACAGAAGGCGCGAATCTCGGACATAAAAGCTTTATGGCTCCAGGTAGGAAACAGGATCAAAAACAAATCCAGTCAATGACCTTGGAAAAACTCACAGCGAATTCGAACAAAGAGCGGCCGCAGTAGCCTGCACCAACGCTTGGCCGCCCAAATCCACCCACCCCAGCCGCCCCATTGATCCATCCCAAAGCTCAACCCACCTGATAAACCCCCTTCAACATCTTCCGCACAATCGCCTCAAAGAAAATCACCGCAAACCCGTCATTGCGAATGAGCTGCTGCGTCAGGTCCGCGCATTTCTGCCTTACCGCATCCGGCAACAGCTGATCCTCCCCCGCCATCGACCGTCCCGCCACCTGGATCTCGGCGGCCCGCTGCACCGTCCACAGCAGGAAGAAGGCGCGCTGGATATCGCTCTCGCACACCGCCACCCCGTGATTGCGCAAGACCAGAATGTGCTTGTCCCCGAGACTCTGCAACATGCGCTCCTTCTCCTCCGCAAACAGCGTAATGCCCTCGAACTCGTGATACCCGATGCGCCCGAACAATTGCGCCCCATAGAAATCGTTGTGCTCGAAGCCGCTCTTCTTCATCGTCACTGCCGAGATCGGCGTGGTATGCGTATGGATCACGCAGCGCAAATCATCACGCGCACCATGGATGGCGCTATGCAGCGCGAACCCGGCCGGATTGGCCTTGTAGTCCGACGGTTCGGCCAGTTGCCCATCCAGCCCCACCTTGAGCAGGTTGGTCGGCGTCACTTCGTTGTAGTTCAGCGCAAAGGGATTGACCAGGTAATGATGCTCCGGCCCCGGCACACGCACCGAGATGTGGTTGAAGATCATCTCCGTCCAGCCCAGGTAATCCACCAGCCGGTAACAGTGCGCCAGCTGGATGCGCAGTGCCCATTCTTCATCACTGCAGTGGGATGGCTTATCTGCGCCATAGCTGAATTGCATGATATTCATCGATTTGACTCCTGAATCCGAAAATGAGGTGATCGCGCTCAGGCGGCCCGTGCCGCCGGCTGCGGTTGTTGTGTCTGCTGCGCTCTCTGTTGTCCTGTCTGCTCTGTCTGCTGCTGCGCCGCCTCGCCGCGAAAACGCGCCAGCGACACGATGGCCCGCGTGATCGGCATCGGGATGGCATAACGCTCGGCCATTTCCAGCACCGCATCGCCGATGGCCGCCAGCTCCAGTGGCCGTCCGCGCTCCAGATCCTGCAGCATCGAAGTGCGGAAGGCCCCCATGGCCTCGCCCAGCTGCAGGAAGGTCAGTGGATCGATATCCACCCGCGCCCCATGGCTGGAGGCCACCAGCAAGGTCTCGCGCATGATCTGGCTGACCACCTCGCGCAACTCGGGCAAGCCGTACAGCTGCTGCAGCGTGCCCTGCGTGATGACCGACAGCGGGTTGGTGCTGATGTTGGCGATGATCTTGGTCCACAGCTTGTCGCGGATGCGATCCGTGGCGCGGGCTTCGATACCAGCCGCTTCCACCGCCGCCCGCACGCGCATGAGCCGCTCGCTCATCTCGCCGGAAGGTTCGCCCAGCACCATCAGGTGCGGATTGACCGAGCGGATCACGCCCGGGCTCTCGACCTCGGCCGTGATGAAGAGCACGCTGCCAATCAGCCGGTCCAGCGCAACCGCGTTTGACAGCGCACCATCCGGGTCCACGGCCTTGACGGCCTGGCCATCGAAGCGCCCGCCCTCTCGGTGGAAATACCACCACGGCACGCCATTGTTGGTCGGGATCACCACCGTCTCTTCGCCCACCATGGGCGCGATCTGGGGCAGCAGGGCTGACATGTCCTGACTCTTGGCGCACAGGAAAATGACGTCCTGAACACCGAACTCCGGCAACTGGCTGGCCGCCGGACGGGCGTGGGTGGTGCCGTGCAGGTCATGCAAGGTCAGGCCGCGCTCGCGGATGGCCTGCAGCGTCTGGCCGCGCGCCAATACGCTGACCTGATGTCCGGCCGCCGATAGCCGCACGGCCAGGGTGCCGCCGATGGCACCGGCGCCGGCGATGCAGATGCGCAGCGGTGCTGGCACAGGAGAAGAGGAAGTTTCTTGTTTCATGGAATTCAAGGAAGAAGACATCAGCCAGCCAGCTTGTCCTGGTGCTTGCCGGACAAGCCCAGGTAAGCCTCGATCACGCGGCGGTCATGGGCCAGCTGGCTGGCCGGGCCGTGCATGCGGATCTCGCCGTTCTCCAGCACGTAGCCGTAATCGGCCACCTGCAGCGCGGCGCGTGCGTTCTGCTCCACCAGCAGGATGGAGACGCCGCGCCGGCGCAGCTCGGCGATGATGCGGAAGATCTCGCGCACGATCAGCGGGGCCAGCCCCAGGCTGGGCTCGTCCAGCATCAGCAGGCGCGGTTTGGCCATGAGCGCACGGCCCACAGCCAGCATCTGGCGCTCGCCGCCCGAGAGCGTGCCGGCCTGTTGCGTGCGGCGTTCACGCAAGCGCGGGAAGAGCGTATAGACCTCTTCCAGCGTCGCCGCGTAGTCGCGCTGGCCGGTGCGGTAGCGCTGGAAAGCCCCCAGCATCAGGTTGTCTTCGATGTTCATCTCCGAGAACAGCTCACGCTTCTCCGGCACCAGGGTCATGCCGGCCGCCACCATCTCTTCGACCTCGGGCGAATGGCGGATGGTGCCGTCAAACGCCATCGCCCCGCGCGAGGGCAACACCCCCATGATGGCCGACAGCAGCGTGGTCTTGCCCGCGCCATTGGGGCCGATCACGGTGACGATCTTGCCCTGCTCCACCGAGAGGTCGATGCCCGACAGTACCTGCACCCGGCCATAGGCCGCCGACAGGTCGCGTACTTCCAATACCTTATTGCCCATGATGTGCTCCTGCTGCGATGGCATTGCCCGCGCCCTCTTCGACTGCGGCGCCCTCTTCCTCGTCGGCCACGCCCAGATAGGCTTCCAGCACGGCGCGATTGTTCTGGATCTCTTCGGGCAAGCCCTCGGCGATCTTCTGGCCGAAGTCCATCACCACGATGCGGTCCACCAGTTCCATCACGAAATCCATGTCGTGTTCCACCAGCAGGATGGCCATGCCTTCGCTGCGCAGCTTGCGCAGCAGGTCGCCCAGCGACTGCTTCTCCCCAAGGCGCAGACCCGCTGCGGGTTCATCCAGCAACAGCAGGCAGGGATCGGCGGCCAGCGCACGGGCGATTTCCAGGATGCGTTGCTGGCCCAGCGACAGCGCACCGGCCTGCTCGAACATCTGTGCTTTCAATCCGACACGTTCGATCTGGCGCGCCGCTTCCGCCAGGATGCGCGTCTCTTCCTGGCGATCCAGACGCAGCATGGACGACAGCACACCGCGCTGGCCGCGCAGATAGGCACCGATGGCGACGTTCTCCAGCACCGTCATGCGCGGCATCAGGCGTACATGCTGGAAGCTGCGGCTCATGCCCAGCCCGGCGATGTGACGCGAACCGCGACCGGTGACCTCATGGCCGCGGAACTGCACGCTGCCCGAGGTCGGTGTATCGACACCGGAAATCTGGTTGAAGAGCGTGGACTTGCCCGCCCCATTGGGACCGATCAGGGCCAGCACTTCACCGGCCATCACCTTCAGGCTCATGTTGTTGTTGGCCACCAGACCGCCGAACTTGCGGGTCACGTCCCGCACGTCCAGCACCACTTCCTGCGGCGCAGGCATGGGGCGGCGCGGCAGCGCTTCGGCTTGCGGATCAATCGCCAGCCGTCGGCTGCGCACCGGCACCAGACGTGCCAGGTAAGGCCACAGCCCATCGCGCGAACGCTGCAGCAGCACCACGATCAGGAGCCCGAAGACGATGGTCTCGAAATTCCCCGAGCGTCCCAGCACCACCGGCAGGATGCCCTGCAGCCATTCCTTGAGTACCACGATCAAGGTCGAGCCCAGCACCGCGCCCCACACATGGCTGGCCCCGCCCAGCACCGCCATGAACAGGTAGTCGATGCCGAAGCCCAGCCCGAAGGGCGAGGGATTGACGAAGCGCTGCATGTGCACGTACAGCCAGCCCGACAGGGCCGCCAGCACGGCCGCGATCACGAAGACCACGATGCGCATGCGCGCCGTATCGATGCCCATGGCCTCGGCCATCACGATGCCGCCCTTGAGTGCGCGGATGGCGCGGCCCTCGCGCGAATCCAGCAGATTGCTCAGGGCCGCCACGCTCAGCAGCACGGCCACCCAGATCAGGCCAAACATGGCCCGGTCGGAACTGAGCGCGATGCCAAAGAACGTGATCGAGGGAATGCCCGACATGCCGGTCTGCCCGCCCATGCTCTCCAGCGTACCGAAGATGAAATACAGGCTGATGCCCCAGGCGATGGTGCCCAGCGGCAGGTAGTGGCCGGAGAGCTTGAGCGTGACGCTGCCCACCGCAAAGGCCAGCACGGCCGTCAGCACCAGGGCCACCACCAGTGCCACCCAGGGCGATTGCATCCACAGCAGCGCATCGGGCAGCGGCAGGATCTTGGCCGACAGTGCCGCCGAGAAGTAGGCACCCAGACCGACGAACGCCGCCTGCCCGAAGCTGGTCAGGCCGGCCACGCCGGTCAGCAGCACCAGTCCCAGCACCACCAGCGAGGCCAGGCCGATGTTGTTCAACAAGGTCATGGTGAACGGTGGCAGCACGAAGGGCGCAACCGCCAGCAGGACCACGAACAGGCCCAGCGCCGCGCGCGAGGACAAGCGCGCCATCGGACGTTTGGAAGAAGAGGTGGAGGCAGCGGGTTTCATTCTTCTTCCTCCACGTGACGGGTCGAGAGAGAACGCCATAGCAGGATGGGAATGATCAGCACGAAGACGATGATTTCCTTGTAGGCACTGGCCCAGAAGGTCGAGAAGGATTCGATGAGGCCAATGGCCAGTGCACCGATGGCCGCCACCGGATAGCTGACCAGCCCGCCGATGATGGAACCAACGAAGCCCTTCAGGCTGATCAGGAAGCCGGAGTCATAGTAGATCGTGGTGATGGGCGCGATCAGCACGCCCGACATCACGCCAATGAGTGAAGCCAGCAGGAACATGGCCTTGCCCGCGAACACCGGCGAGATGCCCATCAGGCGCGCGCCCATGCGGTTCAGCGCAGCCGCGCGCAAGGCCTTGCCATAGAGCGTGCGCTCGAACATCAGGAACAGCCCCACGATGAGCAGCAGCGACACGCAGATCACCCACAGCGCCTGACTGGAAAAGCGCAGGCTGCCCAGTTCCAGGCTGGCCTCGGTGAAGGGCGCGGTGCGTGCGCCTTCGGGGCCGAACACCAGCAGCGCCACACCGACCAGCGCCACGTGCACGGCGATGGAGACGATCAGCAGCACCAGCGGCGAGGCCGAAGCGATGGGCTGGAAAGCCATGCGGTACATCAGCGGCCCCATCGGCACCAGCAGCAGCAGGGTCATGGCGATCTGCGCCAGCATGGGCAAGGTGGCGAAGTTGAGATTCAGGGCCAGTCCCGCCACGACCACCGCATACACCAGCTTGGCCGGCAGCCACAGACTGGGGCGGCGGCGGCTGGTGCGCCACATGTCGTAGAGATCGAAGGCACAGGCGCCCAGGCACATGGCCACCAGCAGCCAGGCGACGGTGAGCGGCTGGCCGTTCTGCATCATGCCCATGGTGAGTGCGCCGAAGGAGACGAACTCGCCCTGCGGGATCAGAAGGATACGAGTGACGGTAAAGACCAGGACGATGGACAGCGCCAAGAGCGCATAGATGGCACCGTTGGTGATGCCGTCCTGTCCCAGCAGCGCCACGATTTGGAGATTCATTGCGACTTCCTTGTGGAGCCGGCGCGCGCTGCCATCCAGCCGGGAACGACGCGCCAGGTTCGGGATGCGGGTGGAGGTGGAACACTGCGCCCGCCCGGCGTGGAGGCCGGACCGGCGCAGCAGGCGTGGTCCTTACGGCTTGAGCAGGGTCCAGTTGCCGCCCTTGACGGTGATGAGCTCACGACCACGTTCATCGAAACCGCTGTGATCCGCCGGGCTCATGTTGTAGACGCCCTGGGTGCCGACCACTTCCTTGGTGCTTTCCAGTGCATCGCGCAGGGCGGCGCGGAATTCCTTGCTGCCCGGCTTGGCCTTCTTCGCGGCCACAGGAATGGCTTTCTCCAGCAGCAGGCCGGCGTCATACACGTTGGCACCGAAGGTGGCGGGCACGGTGTTGTACATCTTCTTGTAGGCCTCGATGTACTCGGTGGCGACCTTCTTGGAGGGATTGCTGTCCGCGATCTCGGGCAGTACCAGCATCAGGCTCGCGGCCAGGATGGTGCCCTCGACCTTGTTCTTGCCCAGCTGCAGGAAGGCCGGCAAGGCCGCGCCGTGGGTCTGGTAGATCTTGCCCTTGTAGCCCTGGTCGAACAGCGTGGTCTGCGGCAGCACGGTGGCCGCGCCCGGGGCCGCCACCAGCACGGCATCCGGATTGGCAGCGACGATCTTGAGCGTCTGCGCGGTGACCGAAGTATCGGTGCGCTGGTAGCGCTCATTGGCCACGATCTTGATGTTGTTCCTGGCTGCCAGCTCCGTGAAGACCTTGGCCCAGTTCTCACCGAAGGGATCGTTGACGGCGATGAAGCCGGCCGTCTTGACCTTGCTCTTGACCATCTGCGCCACCAGCGCGCTGGCGATCAGGTCATCGTTCTGCGTGGTCTTGAAAACCCACTTCTTCTGCTCCGTCATCGGCAGCACCACGGCCGCCGTGCCCACCGGGGCCAGCATCGGCACGCCGGCTTCGGCCGCAAAGGAAATCACGCCCATGGCATTGGGCGAACCGCTGGGGCCGATGATGGCATCGACGTTGTATTCGGCAATCAGTTTCTTGACTTCGGTGACCGACTTGGTCGGATCGCTGGCGTCGTCCAGCGAGATGTATTCGATCTTCAGATCACCGGCCTTGGCCGGCAGCAGCGGCACGGTGTTCTTCTGCGGAATGCCCACCAGCGAGACCGGCCCGGTGGAGGAGGTCACGACCCCGATCTTGACCTGGGCAAAGGCAGGATTGCCGGCGACGCTGGCGAGGGTTCCGGCAGCGGCCAGAACGGCAGTGGCGGCGGTGGCAATCAGGCGTTTGTGCAGCATGTGTTTCTCCCTTGTTGGTTGAGATGATGGCGGGCTTCCCCACGCCGCCACCGATCTGGGACAGCAATCTGGCATCGGCACCAGGCCGATCTTCATCAACGCATGTAGAGCCCGCCGTTGATGTCGAGGCAGGCCCCGGTGGCCGAACCCGCAGCGGGCGAGGCCAGCAGCAGCACCGCATCGGCGATGAAATCGGGTTCGCCCAGCGTCTTGACCGGAATGGTGGCGATGGTCGCAGCCAGCTTGTCGGCCGGCACGATTTCGCGCACGATGGGCAGGTCCAGCGGGCCCGGCGAGATGGCATTGACGGTCACCCCGGCGCCTGCGAGTTCACGCGCAAATACCTTGGTCAGGGTCATTACCGCCCCCTTGGCCGCTGCATAGTGCGCACCGGTGGCGGTGCCGCCGTTTTGCCCGGCCAGCGAGGCGATGTTGATGATGCGTCCGTAGCCGCGATCGGCGAAGCGTTTGCCGAACACCTGGCACGCAAGAAACGTGCCTTTCATGTTGATGGCGGTGACCTCGTCCCACTCCTCGGGAGTGATCTCCATCAACGCTGCCACACGCGAGCGGCCCGCATTGTTGACCAGCACCGCCGCCCCGCCCCAGCGCAATTCGATGGCGTCGCAGGCGGCGATGAAGTCCGGCTTGCGGCGCACGTCCAGCGCCAGCGGCATGGCGGTGGCCCCGCTGGCATCAAGACTGGCGGCCACTGCCGAGACCTGTTCCAGGTCGATGTCGGCCAGCGCCACCTTGTAGCCGGCGGCGTGCATCTTGCGCGCGATGCTTTCGCCGAGGCCGCGTGCGGCACCGGTGACCAGGGCAATCTTCTTGTCCATGATCAGGCGCCCTGGATGATCAGGGCGCGGCCCACGCGGGCTTCGATCTTGCCGTACTTCCACAGGCGGTGTTCACCGACCATGGTGGTGCGGAACAGGTTGCAGGCCGCCACCACCGTATCGAGATCGGCCACGTCGGCCATGATGTAGAAGGTCCACGGCGCATCGTCGGACTTGCCCACCATGAGACGGTCATCGTCCATGGTTCCCAGTACCTTGATGCCGTCCATGGTGGCCAGTGCCGTCATCATCTGGCCATAGGCCTGCCACACCGGACCAGTCTCGGTGGCGGGCAGGTCGAAGAAGTTTTGCGTCACGCCGACACAGAAGAGGACGCGCAGCGGTTCTTTATCATTGCTTGGGACTTGGCTCATGAGGGCTCCGGGCTGAAAACTTGAAATCAAAAAGGGAAAGGACGCGGCGGCTTACAGGAAGCCCGGCATCGGCGGCACGCCCAGCGTGACCGCACCGGCACCGTCATAGATGCCCTCGCCCAGGAAGGCGTGCTGCTTGACCACGGCGGCATCGCGCAGATAGCGCTGCAGCGGGTGATTGCTGTAGATGGCGGTGGTACCGGCCAGGCCGAACATGGCCTGCGTGACTTCATTGCCGACCTTGGCGATTTCCACGGCGGTCAGGCGCAGCAGGCTGACCTGCTCGGGCGTGACGGGGTTGCCGGCGAGGATGGAATGCCAGACTTCGCCGGTGGCGTCGTAGAGGAAGGCGCGCGCCGAACGCAATTTCGCTTCGGCCTTGGCGACCTCGATGCGCACATAGGAACGGTCGGCCAGCTTGGGCGCACCGGTAATGGCAACACGGCCACCGGACATTTGGTTGATCTCGTCGATGGCGGCGCGTCCGACGCCCAGGTTCACCACCGCCAGCACCTGCGCGGCATAGGCGATGGTCGGATAGCGGTACAGCGGTTCATCGATGGTGGGCACACCGCCACGGATGAAGGTCCATTCCTCGGGGACGAATTGCTGGCTCACCTTGAGGTCATGGCTGCCGGTACCGACCAGTCCCATCACGTCCCAGTTGTCGATGATCTCGACCTGCTCCGGCGGCAGCACGGCGGTGCGCGGCTTGGAACCGGCCTGGCCGGGCACGGCCGCACCGATGCCCACACCCAGCACATCGGCGCCCTTGCAGCCGCTGGCGAACTTCCAGGTGCCATTGACCATCCAGCCGCCCTCGACCTGCTCGGCCGGCTGCAGCGGGAACAGGCCGCCGGCAAAGGTCAGGTCCGGCCCCTTGGCATACAGCCTGGCTTGCGTTTCCCTGGGCAGAGCGGCCAGATAGACCGAGGCCGAACCGAAACTGGCGACCCAGCCGACCGAGGCATCGGCGACGGAAATGCGTTCGATCATCTGCAGGAAACCCATCGGCGAGAGACCGCTGCCGCCGAAGCATTGCGGGGTGGCGGCGCGATAGACACCGGCCTTCTTCAACTGCGCGATGAAATCCTTGGGCACGAAACGCTGCGCGGCGAATTCCTCGCGGCGCGCACGGATCTCGGCCAGCAACGGGACCAGGGCATCTTCTTCACGGGCGGCCAGCGCGGCCGGGTTCTCCATCACGGACATTGCATTCTCCAGGTGGCTTGCATCAGAATGAAGTCGAGTGTAGGGAGCGGCGTATCCCGGTTCAATCGGGAGCGCTGCAGCTTTTTTAGGGGAATAGGTGAAGCCTTCTAAAGAAATCCCCTAGTGCCATTCCACAAAGCAGCGCCAGTGCTTCCTCCGATGCGTGAACTCATCCATGGAGGAGACACCGTCCTGCAGATCATGAAGCGATGACAGAGACGAGCGATGCCAGAACAAACCGCTGCCCCAGTTTCCCCTGCCCTGCCGGATGACAGCATCCGCTTCGGGCTGGACGATTTCCGCCGCATGATGGAAGCACTGCCCATGTGCATCATCCTGCATGACGCCCAGACCAAGTCCATCCTCTGGGCCAATCCCTCGGCCTGCCAGGTACTGGGATTCACGCTGGAAGAACTGCTGCCGCTCAAAGCCCCGGACATGAGCCGGCAGTCGCACGAATACCGCCGCGAGATCGGCCGCAAGTGGCTGCACGATGCAGTGCTCCACGGCAGCAACATGGTCGAGTGGTGCTACCGCGCCAAGAATGGTGACGAGATTCTCTCGGAGGCGATTGCCACGCTGGTGCCGCTGACCGAGCGCGACGTGATCATGGTGCAGTTCCGCGATATTGCGCGCGAGGAACAGATCCGGCGCGAAATGAAAAAGCTGGAGAGCCGTCTCAAGGAATTCATGCAGGACTCCGACGAAGGCGTGACGGTGCTGCGTTCGGATGGCGGCATCGAGTACCTGAGCGACGCCGGCCGCAAGCTGCTGGGCGTGCGGCCGGGCCAGAACCCGCCGAAGAATTTCGTCGAGCAATGCCTGCCGGAGTCGCGCGATGAATTGCTGGAACTGCTCACGCTGGCGCTGCCGGATGCCATCAGCTTCCCGCTGCGCTACCAGATCCTGCGCAAGGATGGGCTGGTGCGCTGGCATCACGCAGTGTGCCGCTACATCGAGATCGAGAACGACCTCAAGGGCCACCTGCTGCACTTCCACGACATCACCGACCAGGTCGAAGCCGAGGAAGCGCGCCGCCGCGACCAGGCCTCGCTGGAATACCTGGCGCGCCACAATGCCATGGGCGAGATGGCCACCGCCATCGCGCACGAGCTGTCGCAGCCGCTGGCGGCGATCCGCAATTTCCTCGAAGGCTCGGTGTTGCGCATCAAACAGAGCGAGGCCCTGCGCGAACAGGCCGGACAGATCGTGTGGGGGCTGGAGAGTGCCGGACGCCAGGTCGACCATGCCGCCACCATCATCAAGAGCGTGCGCGAATACGTGGTGCGGCTAGAGCAGAGCGAAGGCCTGATCGACCTCAACGCCGTGCTGGAGGAAGTGCGCTGGTTCATCGAGATGAAGGCCGCCGAAGGCAAGGTCCACCTGCACATCGAACCGGGTACGCAGCCGCTGGTGGTGAGCTGCGAGAAGGTGCTGATCGGCCAGGTGATCTTGAATCTCGCCTTCAACGCCATCGAGGAAATGATGGCCTTTCCCGAGGGCGCAAGGCATGTGCGCATCAGCACCGCGCGCAGTGCCGGCAATGCCCTGCTGACCGTTGCCGACGAGGGACGCGGCATCGATGCCGGCCACCGCGAACGGCTTTTCGATGGCTTCTTTTCTTCCAAGGTCAGCGGCAACGGCATCGGATTGGCGCTGTGCAAGAACATCATTGCGCGCCATCGCGGCGATATCTGGGCACAACCCGGAGAAAGCTGCGGCACGCGTTTCTGCTTCACGCTGCCGTTGGTGGAACGCCACAACTAAGGATTCCTTTAGTCCGCGCGGGCGACGCGCCGCCTTGGTGATCGCACGCACTCGCGTGGTGAAGTTCTGCACGATTATCCCGTCATCGCGCCGATTCATGCACCGGATTCGAGAGTCGGCGACTTATCTGTCCGGTGCATGAATCGGGCTTATTCCATCTATCCGCTGCATCAATTTGATCTGGCGCAAATGCGCTTCCTATGATGGCCCCACATGACGACATGTCATGCACGCCACGCAGACCTTCCACATCTACCGGCTGCGTTCGCCGCCCGGCATCGGCCTCACCCGGTGCAGAGCGCGACCATCACACTGCAACACCACAGGGAGCCTTGTCACATGAAGAAGAAACTACTGGCCGCCGCCTTGCTCGCGGCCGGCACGGGGATGGCACATGCACAGAGCAGCGTTTCCATCTATGGCCTGATCGATCTCGGCCTGACCTATTACTCCAACGCCGCCAAGACCGGCGGCGGCGGCGCGTCGCTGCTGCGCATGGACAGCGGCATCGCTCAGGGCAGCCGCATCGGCTTCAAGGGAACGGAAGATCTGGGCGGTGGCCTGAATGCCTTCTTCACCCTGGAAACCGGCTTCGGTGCCGACGACGGCAGCCTGGGACAAGGCGGTCTGTTGTTCGGCCGCCAGTCCTTCGTCGGCCTGGGCAGCAAGGACTGGGGCGCGCTGAGCGTGGGTCGCCAGTACGACTTCATGGCCAACATCGGTGGCCAGTATGCGATGGGCGCACTGTCGCCGGCCGGCTCCTTCGGCTGGGGCCTGCATGCCGATGCCGCGCACGGCACGGCCCTGAACAACCACATCTATGCCGGCGACCGCACCAACAATTCCATCAAGTACAACAGCGCCAAGTTCGGCGGTTTCAGCTTTGGCGCAATGCTCGGGCTCGGTGAAGTGGCCGGCAACAACAATGCCGGCCGCACCGTCAGCGCCACCGCCCAGTACGACAGCGGTGCCTTCAGCGGCGCGCTCGCCTACACCGACATCAAGAGCAGCAGCGGCGCTTCCGCCACCCGCATCTATGGCGGCGGTGCGCGCTACCAGATCGGTGCCTTCACACCGTTCGGCGTGATCACCCAGGTCAAGAACACCGACACCAATGCCAAGGCCACCACCTATGAACTGGGCACGGTCTATGCATTGACACCGCTGTGGGATCTGGCTGCCGCTTACCAGTTCCAGAAGCGCAACCAGGGTGTGGGCAATGCCCAGGCACTGGTGGCGACGGTGGACTACAAGATATCCAAACGTACCGACCTGTACGTGGGCGCCGTCTATGACCGTGACAAGGGCTACAACGCGTATCCGGTCTTCGGTGGCGGCATCCAGTCGTCGACCGGCAACCAGAGCGCGCTGCGCCTGGGCATGCGTCACCGCTTCTGAGTACGGGCTACTTGAGGAGGGAAGGCCGCCGCCGACATCCGGTGGTCTTCCCGCAGGCAGGGAGAACGGCCCGCCGCGTTGGCGGGCCTTCTGCTTTCCGGCGCAATGGATCAGCTGCTGCGGCCGTAGCTCTGCAGCATGTCGATGACGATCTGGCGCAGCCAGGTATTGCCGGCGTCGGCATCGAAGGCCGGATGCCAGTGCAGGGTGATGTCCACCGCCGGCAGCTTGACCGGCAGTTCGTAGGAGAGGAATACGTCCGGGTGCTCGCTGTGGAAGAGCTTGGCGATGCGCGCCGGGACGGTGGCCACCAGATCGGATTTGCCGAGGATGCGCGGCAGCACGGTGAAATGCGGAATCGACAGGCTGATCTTGCGCTGCACGCCGAGATTGCGGAAGGAATTCTCGACCTGGTGATGGCTGCTCTCGGCCGACTCGACCAGCACGTGCGAGAGCGCCAGGAATTCGTCGAGCTGCAGTTGTTCGCGCGCAGGCAGGGCCGGACGCTTGCGCATCATGCAGACATAGGTTTCGCGGAACAGCAGTTCATGACAGGTCACCGCCTTGAGCGCTGGCAAGTTGCCGAAGGCAAAGTCGAGCTGGCCGGTGCGCAGCGCTTCTTCCAGATGTGCGGGAGGCACCTGCTCCACCTGCAGGCGCGTCTGCGGGGCCTGCGCGGTCAGCAGTTCGCACAGCTGCGGCAGGAACATCATCTCGGCCACGTCCGTCATCGAGGCGCGGAAGACGCGCGTACTGGCGGCCGGGTCGAAGCGCTCGGTATAGCGCAGCGCATCCTGCACCGCCTGCAGCGCGCGGTTGATGGGCTTGGACAGTTCCAGCGCGGCGGGCGTGGGCTGCATGCCCTCCTTGGTGCGGATGAAGAGCGGGTCATCGAAGATCTGCCGCAGCCGTCCGAGCGCATAGCTCACGGCGGGCTGCGACAGGTGCAGGCGGTTGCCGGCCAGGGTCAGGCTGCGTTCGTCGGCAATGGCCTGGAAGACCCGCAGCAGGTTCAGGTCCATGTTGTTGAAGGTCGCCATAGCAGTCTCCGGATGGGGGCGCGCGGGGGCCTGGGCCCGATGAGTCACATCAAGGAAAGCGGCGATCACTATCCATGCCGCTTATGTGAAAAATATTTTACATCAATTTGATCTATTTTAAGGCGACTTTTAGAATGCTTCACATCAGCCAAGGAAACCGCCTGCATGCCGCGCCCGACGTGGATTGCCAGCCTGGTCGGCCCCATTTGAACGGATGCGCCATGAGCCCCCAGCCAACTTCTTCATCTCCCCTGCCGACACCGCGCAAGCGCAATGGCCAGGCCGCCCTCGCCGCCCTGCAGCAGCAGGCGCGCATCGCCTGCCTGGGAGCGGCAGGATGAGCAACACTTCAGCACGCACCGTCCCCGGCACCGGCCACGCCCTGCTCTCGCGTTTTCACCTCGGTGGCAGCGGCCCGACAGTGGCCATCAAGGATTGCATCGACATCGCCGGCCAGCCCACTTGCGGCGGCAGCGCCGCCCTGGCCGATGCGCCGCCGGCTGCGGCGCACGCCGACGTGGTTCGCAAGCTGCTCGACGCCGGCTGGCAGCTCACCGCCCGCGCCAACATGCACGAGCTGGCCTACGGCATGACCGGCATCAATGACTGGAACGGCACCGCCGTCAATCCGCAGGACGCAAGCCGCATGACCGGTGGCTCCTCCAGCGGCTCGGCCTCGGCCGTGGGCGCGGGGCTGGTGGATGTGTCCATCGGCAGCGACACCGGCGGCTCGATCCGCCTGCCCGCGGCCTGCTGCGGCGTGATCGGATTCAAACCGACCTTCGGCCGCGTCAGCCGCGCCGGAGCTTATCCGGCCGTGAGCAGCCTGGATTGCGTGGGCCCCTTTGCGCGCAGCATGGATCTCATCATCAGCGCCATGGCCAGCATCGCGCCCGGTTTCGACCGCGCTGCCGCCACCGCTACGGCAGCACAGGCCCGCGTCAAACTGGTAACGGTACAGGCCGATCCCGAGATCGCAGAGGCCGTCACCGCTGCCTTCGCCGCCAGCGGCTGGACGGGCGATGCCTGGACCCCGCAGCACATGCACGCCGCCTTCGAGGCCGGCATGACCCTCATCAATCGCGAAACGCATGACGCCTTCGGCCACCTGCTGGGCCTGGGCAAACTGGGTGCCGACATCGAGAAGCGCCTCTCGGCCGCCGCCGCCACCAGCGATGAAGCGGTGGCCCAGGCCGAAGCCGTGCGTGCCGCCTTCAGCGCCGAAGTCGACGCCGCGCTGGCCGACGCCGATGCGCTGTTGCTGCCGACGCTGCCGTCGCTGCCGCCGACGCTGGAAGCGATCCGCCAGGGTGCCTCGGTGCTGATGCTGTCCTCGCTGGTGCGGCCCTTCAACCTGTCCGGCCATCCGGCCCTGAGCATTCCGGTGCCGATGGCCGGCAGCTCGCTCAAGGCCGGACTGCAACTGGTCGGCCGCAAGGGCGATGACGAACGCATTTGCGCACTGGGCCTGCATCTGGAACAGGCACTCAAGCAACGCCCCTGACACGCACTGCCCCGACAAGCTCGCCCAATCAACACTGACAACGACTGCAAGCCACTGGAGAAAGCCATGAACGCACCGCTACGCTTCCACCCGCGCAAGACCGATTCATCCTATGCCGACCTGGTACAGGATGCGGTGGTGGATCCTTCGCTCTACACCGATCCGGCCATCTTCGAAGCGGAGATGGACAAGATCTTCTACAAGACCTGGATCTGGGTTGCGCATGAAAGCGAAATCAAGAATCCCGGCGATTTCAAGACTGCCCAGATCGGCCGCCAGCCGGTGATCGTGGTGCGCGACAAGACCGGCAAGATCAACGTGCTGGAAAACCGCTGCCGCCATCGTGGCGCCACCGTCTGCGAAAAGCACAAGGGCAATGCCACCGGTTTTACCTGTCCCTACCACAGCTGGTCCTATGGCCTGGACGGCAAGCTGCGCGGCCTGCCCTATCCGGAAGGCTACGAAGACGTCATCGAGAAAGCCGACCTGCCGCTGCAGAGCCTGCGTGCGGAGAGCTACAACGGCATGATCTTCGCCTCCTTCAACCAGGAGATCGAACCGCTGTCGGACTTCCTCGGCCATGCCAAGAAGTGGATCGACCTGTTCATGAAGCAAGGCGCAGGCTTCCCCGTGAAGGTGCAGGGCGAGCACAAGTTCAGCTTCAAGGGCAACTGGAAGATCCAGCTGGAAAACACCACCGACGGCTATCACTTCCCGGTGGTGCACAAGACCTTCCTGTCGTCGGTCGATGAAGAGACTTCCGAGATGCTGTCCTTCATGACCGATGACCAGTCCATCACCCGCTCGCTGGGCAATGGCCACAGCGTCATGATCATGGTGCCGGAACACGTGGACCTGGATGTGGACGACGGCAGCGAACAACTGCAGGAGCGTTTCGCCCACGTCACCGAAGAACTCTCCAAGACCATGCCGCCGGAACAGGTGCGCCGCATCGTGCGTTCGCTGCACGGCGCCGGTTTCAACCTGAACCTGTTCCCCAACGTGGCCATGTCGATGTCCTTCTTCCGGGTGCTGCATCCGGTGTCGGTGGGCGAGACCCAGATCCGCCACGTGGCCCTGGGCATGGACGGCGGACCGGAGATCGCCAACCGCGAACGCCTGCGCATCCACGAACACTTCCAGGGTCCGTTCGGCTTCGGCAGCCCCGATGATGCCGAAGCCTGGGAACGCGTGCAGGCCGGTTCGCACGCCGGCCGCGATGCACCGATCCTGGTCAACCGTGGCCTGAACCGTGAGTGGGTGGATGACAACGGCGACAAGGTGTCGCACTCGACCGATGAAACCGGCATGCGCGAAGCCTATGCCATGTGGAAAAAGATGATGGAGAAATGACCGATATGAACCAACACGACACCCTGCAAGGCATCCCCGCGCCCATGGCGCGGGCCATCGCCTTCATCTGGAAAGAAGCTGAACTTCTGGACAAAAAGGACTATGCCGCCTGGCAAGCCCTGTGGACCGAAGATGGTTACTACGTGGTGCCCATCGATCCCGACACCACCGACTACGCGGCCTCGCTGAACTACGCCTACGACAATGCCCACATGCGCAAGATCCGCATCGAGCGCCTGACGTCGGGCCACGCGATGTCGGCCGTGGATGCGGCAGCGACCGTACGCACCGTGTCGCGCTTCGTGCCGGTGCACCTGTCGGAGGAGCTGGTGGAGATCACCTCGGCCCAGGTCCTGGTGAGCTACAAGCGCCAGCAGCACACGATGTTCGTGGCCAACGTCACGCATCGCCTGCGCTTCACGCCCCAGGGTCCGAAGATCGAGCAGAAGGTGATCCGCCTGATCAACTCCATGGACAGCCTCAACGCCCTGGGCTTCCTGCTCTGAGCTGGCGTACCGCACTTTCGACATTGAACCGACGAGTATTGGCCTCATGAAACTGATCGTAGACACCCTCACCGATGAAACCGGCGACATCCGTTCCTTCCGCCTGGTGCGCGCCGATGGCGCCCCGCTGCCGGCTTACGAGCCGGGGGCCCACATCGACGTCACCGGGCCGACCGGGATCATGCGCCAATACTCGCTGTGCGGTCCGCTGGAAGACCGTTGCGGCTACACCATCGCGGTCAAGCGCGAACCGGCGTCGCGTGGCGGCTCGGCGGCCTTGCATGATGCGGTCAAGCCGGGCATGGAACTGGAAGTGGGCACGCCGCGCAACCTCTTCGCCCTCGATGCCAGCGCACCGGAGCACCTGCTCTTCGGCGCGGGCATCGGCGTGACGCCGCTGCTGGCGATGGCCTATCGCCTGTGGGCCGAACAGAAGCCCTTCACGCTGCATTACTTCGTGCGCGCACGCGAGCATGCGGCCTTTGCCGATCTGCTGGAGAACGCGCCCTTCGCCGCGCAGGTGCGTTTCCACTATGCGGTCATGCCGGCGCAGATGGAGCATTACCTCACGGTGTGCCTCGAAGCCGGCAGCAAGGACGCCCACGTCTATACCTGCGGCCCCGCTCCCTTCATGGATGCGGTGGTCAAGTGTGCAGCAGCCAGCCGCAGCGAGGAGGCAATTCATCTGGAGCACTTTGCTGCACCGGTGGCCCCTGCTGCTCCTGCGCAGGGTGCTGGCGGTGGCGATGGTGCCTTCGAAGTGAAGCTGGCCAGCTCGGGCAAGGTGGTGCAGATTCCGGTGGGCATTCCCATCGTCGACATCCTGGCGCGCGAGGGCATCGTCATCGATACATCCTGCCGCGAGGGCATCTGCGGGACCTGCGTGGTACCGCTGCTGGAGGGCGAGCCGGATCATCGCGACAATTGCCTCTCCAAGAAGGAGAAGGCGGCCAATGACCAGATTTGTACCTGTGTCTCAAGGGCCAGGTCGGGGATGCTGGTGCTGGATCTCTGAGCACTGCTTTACCTTCTCTCCATTTTCTTTTTTTCAGACAACCGTTCGGACTGAGTAGCCGCGCAGCGGCGTATCGAAGGCGCTCCGTTGTGTGCGCCTTCGATACGCGGCGAAGCCGCTACTCAGTCCGAACGGTTTTTTTTAAGGAAAAAAACACCCCCGGAAAGCATGAATGCCGTTCAGCATTGCGCTGAACGGCATTCATCTTTAACTCCAAGGAAAGAATCTCAGAGCGCCGTACGCTTGACCTTGTGAAACAGCCGATTGAAATAAATGAGGCTGTCCTTCTTCTCATTGACCTCGACCTCGGCCAGCTCCACGAACATCACCGAGTGCGTACCCACTTCCTTGAATTCGCGGATGCGCCCCTGCAGCTTGACCAGCGCATCGGCCAGTACCGGCTGTCCCAGTTCGCCCGGCTCCTCCCAGATATCCCAGCCGAAACGCTCTTCCATAGGAACCTTGGTGGCACCGGAGAAGTGCATGGCCAGCTGTTCCAGTTCATCCGAGAGCACGTTCACGCACAGCCGTCCATTTTTCTTGAACACGTCATGCATGGCACTGCCGCGATTGATGCAGACCAGGATCGTGGGCGGCGTATCGGTCACCGAGCAGACGGCCGAGGCGGTGATGCCGCAGCGGCCGCCTTCACCATCGGTGGTGATGATGGATACCGCCGCCGGCAGGTGCGCCATGGCATTGCGGAATTCCAGTTGCTCGGCAGCAAGGGGGGCGCGCACCACGGGTGCGGATGGCGTTTCTTTTTGAATGGCGGTGGTGCTCATGGGATCTCCCTGTTATGCACGCCGATGAAGCACGGCGTTCGATGAGAGCAGGTTAAGGCATGCCCATGGTGCAGGCAATCCGTGCCACATGCCCGCCCCACAGGGGATTGCGGCAGACGATCTAGGTAAAAATACCTAGACCATCGTCAGGACGGGGGTGTTACAGTGTCGCTGATCCCAAGAATTTCAGGCCTGCTTTTTGCATAAGTCAAAGCATGACGATTTGATTTGTGCCGACCAGTCCATCAAGAAATCGAGAGGGTCGGAAATAGCGCCGGTGCAAGCCGGCTCCATTTTGACGAGACGAGGAGTGCAGATGGAAACCAACCCGCCGGTGGTCTACATCGTCGATGATGACGAAGCCGTTCGGACTTCGCTGGCCTGGCTGCTGAGCTCGGTCAATATCCGGACCGAATGCTTCGATGGCCCCGAGGCCTTCCTGAAGGCCTATGACGCCAACAGCCTGTCCTGCCTGATCCTGGACGTGCGCATGCCTGAAATCAGCGGCTTCCAGCTGCAGGATCGCCTGAAGGAAATCGGGGCCGACATCCCCGTGATCTTCGTCTCGGGCCATGGCGACATTCCCATGTCGGTGCGCGCCCTGCACAATGGCGCGGTCGACTTCCTGGAAAAACCCTACAACTCGCAGCAGATGCTGGAACGCATCCAGATGACGCTCAAGAACGTGGCCGGCAACATGCAGGCCCGCGAGCGCCGCCAGCAGCTCAAGGCCCGCCTGAAGACTCTCACCGCACGCGAACGCGAGATCCTGGAGAAGGTCATCATGGGCCAGTCCAGCAAGCTCATCGCGCGCGACCTCAACATCAGCGTCAAGACGGTGGACGTGCATCGCGCCAGCGTCAAGGACAAGCTGGGCTGCCAGAGCACGGCCACGCTGGTGCGCGACGTGCTGATGGATTTCGGGCCGGAATTTCTCAAGGCGGCCTGATTCTTTCTGATCCTTGCTGATCGTTCCCGAGCCTGCATGAAAAGGGCCGCAGCACGCTGCGGCCCTTTTCGATATCCGCCGTTGTGCGATTGGCCTACGCCGCCTGCAAGGCGAAGAAAGCCACTGCCCGCTTCAATTGCGCCGCCTGGTCTTCCAGCGATTTCGCCGCTGCGGCCGCCTGTTCCACCAGCGCCGCATTCTGCTGGGTCACGCCATCCATCTGGCTCACCGCCTGATTCACCTGATGAATGCCTTCGGCCTGCTCGCGGCTGGCGGTGCTGATGTCGCCCACCAGCGCATGCGCGCCCTGCACGCTGCCGACCACTTCCTGCATGGTCTTGCCGGCGCGCTCCACCAGTTCACTGCCGGCATCGACCTTGGAGACCGAATCATCGATGAGCTGCTTGATCTCCTTGGCGGCCGAGGCCGAGCGCTGCGCCAGGGCGCGCACTTCCGAAGCCACCACCGCGAAACCGCGCCCCTGCTCGCCCGCACGCGCCGCTTCCACAGCTGCATTGAGCGCGAGGATGTTGGTCTGGAACGCGATGCCATCGATCACGCCGATGATGTCGACGATCTTGCGCGAGGAGCTGTTGATGTTGCCCATGGTGTCGATGAGCTCCTGCATCACCTGCCCGCCCTGCCCCGCAATGGAAGCCGCCGACTTGACCAGGTCATTGGCCTGATGCGCGTTCTCGGAATTGGTGCGCACGCTGGACGTGAGCTGCTCGATGGAGGCGGCGGTTTCTTCCAGCGCACCGGCCTGCTCTTCGGTACGGGCCGAGAGGTCGAGGTTGCCATTGGCGATTTCACCCGAAGCCACGGCAATGTTGTCGGCCCCCAGGCGCACGGTGGAGACCACGCCATGCAGGCGCTCGCTCATGCCTTGCAGCGAGGCCACCAGCTGGCCCAGTTCATCCTGGCCCATGGGCTGGGCGCGCGAGGTCAGGTCACCGGCGGCCACACGCTGCGAGATGGCCAGCGCCGCGTGTACCGGCCGAGTGATGCTGCGCGTGAGCAGCAGGGCGAAGGCGATGCCGCAGGCCAGGATCACGGCTTCCAGTGCAAAGATCTGCCACTGGCTGCTGGCCGCATCCTGCTGGATGTCGGCGGAGATTTCATCGATGCGGGCGCGTTCGAAATCCAGCAAGGACCGCATCGCGCCCTGGGTGTTGTTGGCGATGCCGACGTATTGCTGCTGGTAGAGCTGATCCACCTTGGCCGCATCGCCCTCCTTCTTGGCCGCGTAGATCTGGTCGCGGATGGCGAGGAACTGCTTGCGCGCCGCGTTGATGGCCGCGAACAGCTTCTTCTCTTCCTCACTGGTGAGCAGCTGCTCCACGTCCTTCAGGGTCTGTGCGGATTCCTTGCTGGAAGCCGCAGCCTCCTTGGCGAGGAAGGCTTCCAGTTCTGGATCGCGGCTCTTGACCACGGTGGTGGTGCGCTGGATCGCGATCAGCAGCAGCGTGTTCCATTGCGACACCAGCCGTTCGGTCTTCAGCGGCACGTCCATCATCTGCTGGGTCTGCTGCGCGACCGTCTTGAGCCGCCAGATGCCGACGGCGGCGACCACCATGGAAAACACCAGCACCACGGCAAAACCCGCCCCCAGGCGCGAGCCGATACGTATGTTCTTGATCATTGCTTCTTTCCATCCCAACCATGTTGTGTATGGCGCCCCGTAGACGGACTTTCCCCGACCGTCCGGCTTGCCCCCTGATGCCCCAGCTACCCCAGCAAGACCGATGCCAGCGATTGCCAAATGGCAAGGCCGCCTTGCATGCGCTCGATTCTAGGAGCCCGCTGCCATCGCGACCATATCAAAATGCAGAAACGTGGTATGCCAATTCGGCAACGCAAGCCCGCAAACCCTTGCCGGACAAGGATAGCCTCAAACTGGCCGGGTGGAAACATTATGCAATTTAAAACATTAGGATCTGTGGTCCTCATGCGATGGCGCGCGGCGTGGACCGGACGTTGTTGGTACGTCAACCATAGTCCGGCTCATCCTTGGCCACGCAGCGGACCAAACTTGGGCACAATGGCCGCTTGCCTTCGCGTTTCGGGATACCTGCTGCACCATGTCCACACTCTCCCCACCCATCGCCCTGCTGCTGGCCGCCGGCCGGGGTAGCCGCTTCGGCGCGCACGAAGAAAAACTCCTGCAGCCCTTCGTCCATCACGATGGCCGCCCCGGCATCGTGGCCACAGCTACGGCGGCAGCCTTGCTGGAAGTGATGCCGGTGCTGGCCGTGGTGCATGGAGAAGGACCGCTGGCCGATGCGCTGCGTGCGCTGGGCTGCACGGTCTGCCTGACCGGCCAGGATGGGCCGCGCGAGATGAGCGCCTCCTTGCGATGCGGTCTGCAGCAGAGCGCTGATGCGTCGGCATGGCTGGTGGCGCTGGCCGACATGCCGCGCGTGCAGCCGGACACCGTGCGGCGCTTGCGCGATGCGCTGGCGGCGGGGGCGTCGATGGTGGTGCCGGTGATGCAGGGGCGGCGCGGCAATCCGGCCGGTTTTGCGCAGTCGCACCTGCCGGCCTTGCTGTCACTGCAGGGAGATCGCGGTGCGCGGGTTTTGCTGGAGAGCCCGGCGCTGGTAGAGATTGCGGTGGAGGATGCAGGGATTTTTTCGGATGTCGATACGCCGGAAGATCTGCAACGACTCCGGCAGAACCGGGGCTGATCTGCCGCCCGGTTTCCGCCATCCGGACTCCGTCTTGGGGAATCCGCGCTTCAGATCCCGCTGAACCAGTTGTAGCCCTGGTCTTCCCAATAGCCGCCCGGGTTCTGGTTGCTCACGAAGATGGCCACCACATGCTTGGGATTCTTGAAGCCCAGCTTGGTCGGCACACGTACCTTCAAGGGATAGCCGTATTGCGTGGGCAGCGCCTCCTTGCCGAAGTCCAGCGCCAGGATGGTCTGCGGATGCAGCGCCGTGGGCATGTCCAGGCTGGAGTAATAGCGGTCCGCACATTTGAAGCCCACGTATTTCGCCGTGAGATCCGCGCCGACCGCCTGCAGGAACAAGCTCAGCGGTACGCCCGACCATTGGCCGATGGCGCTCCATCCTTCGATGCAGATGTGGCGCGTGATCTGCGCCGCCTGCGGCAGTGCGCGCAGGCGCTCCAGATTCCAGCTGCGCTTGTCGCTGACCAGGCCCGAGACTTCCAGCTTCCAGCCGCTGCCATCGATGTCTGGCGCGTTGAACTCGTCATAGAAGGCGTTGAAGGGAAACGGATTGGTGATCTGGCTGGCCGCATAGGTCGGAGCCAGTTTCTGGCTGCGGAACAGCAATGCCTGCACCCGGTCATTCCAGCGCGACATGGCCCACAGGACCTTGTCCACGCTGTCGTTGTCCTGCAGGTCGCAGCCCGACAGCATCGACAGCGCCCCCACCGAGAGCGCCGAGCGCAGCATGAGGCGGCGCTGCACGTTCAACAGCGCCGGGCGATGGTCGGCCAGCAGGATCTTGCCGGTCTTCTCCGCCGGCGGGGTCTTGCGTTCGTCCTTGTCGTTCATGATGCATTGGCCTCGTGATCACGGCCTCCGGTGAACATCGGGATGAGGGTCTTGGGAACGATGGCCACCAGGGCCAGGTGTACCACCACGAAGCCAGCAATACCGGCCATCGCGGCGAAATGCACCTTGCGCGCAAAGTCGAAGCCGCCGAAGAGATCGGCCAGCCAGTCCAGCTGCACCGGCTTCCACAGCGCCAGACCCGACAGCACCACCAGGATGCCCAGCAGAATCACCGCCCAGTACAGCAGCTTCTGCACCGCGTTGTAGACGCCGGGCTGATGCGGCAGGCGAAAGCGCATGGCCTGCACCGCGTCGCTGACCACATCGGCCGCGCGCAGCGGCAGCAGGTGGCGGCGGAAATGGCCGCTGAAGCTGCCATACAGCAGGTAGAACAGGCCATTGGCCACCAGCAGCCACATCGCCGCGAAGTGCCAGGCGATGGCGCCGCCCAGCCAACCGCCCAGAGTCATCCAGGGAGCGAACTTGAAGCCGAAGATGGGCGAGGCGTTGTAGATGCCCCAGCCACTGCTGATCATGCAGGCGATGGCCACGGCATTGAGCCAGTGGGCAATGCGCACGGCCAGCGGATGGAGAACGGGTGAACGGGGCATCGTCGCACCTGCTTACATCGGCGGGGTGATGCCGTTCTTGCCGGCGCTCACGCTGTTGGCGGTCAGGCTGCCATCGGCGTTCTTGCGGGCGCGCACTACCACCTTCACGCCTGCGGCCAAGAGCGAGCGATCACCGGCTTCGATGCTGACCACGGGCACATCATCGGGCACCACGATCTTCTTCTCGCCGCCCTTGTATTTCAGGGTGAGGGTGCGGCCCTGGCTGGCCACCACGTCACCTACGGTGCCATTGGTCATGGTGCTGTTGGGAGCCAGGTCGAAGGGACGATGGCCGTCGCCGGTACCGGCCATGGCGGGCGGGAAGACGTGCACTTCCAGCGCCTTCTGGGAGCCATCCGGCTGCGGGATGCCGGCCGCGCCGATGTAGCTGCCGGGCTTGATGTCGTTGATGTCGGCAATCGAGATGGCGGCCACGCGGGTGTCCTTGTCGAGGGCCACGTTCTGCTCGGCGCCCTTGTTGGTCTTGACCACCAGCCGATCCTTGCCGACCGAGACGATGCTGCCGCGAATGCCGACCTGCGGCGGCGTCTGCGCCATGGCCGATGAAGCGATCAACTGGCTGGCCAGCAGCGCCGGGATCAGCGCGCCACGGAGAAGACGGGGCAGAGTTGTGTTAGTCATGAGATATGGTCCTGAAAGACGATTTTTGAAGGGGGAGCCTGATTCTAGGCAAGCCGGAACGTCATTCGAATGACATTTCAATGACAAAAATGTCATTCTTCTCCTGCCTTGGCAGACCGCGCGCAAGCGCCCATAGCCCGCTCTGCGGAGCGGGCTATGGCTGACGTTCGAAGGGGGCTGGGGCGACGGCCGATAAATGACCGGCGAATGGCCAATGACTGGCCGATGAATGCGCCGGGACTCAGTTGTCCTGATGCGCCCAGTTGAAGCTCAGCGAGACGGGCTTCTCACCCACGCTGACCTTGCTGGTTTTCTTGACGCCGTTGTAGACGGCAGTGATCTCGTATTCGCCCTTGGGCAGCTTGAGGTTGGTCATGGGGCCGGCGGTGGCCAGGCTGAAGACGCTCTTGCCGTGAAGGTCGGCCACGTCCAGCTTGACGTTGCTGACGTAGGCGCCGTCCTTGGCTTCCGAGAACAGCAGGCGCAGGTTGTAGTCCTTGGCCGATTCACGCAGCTTGGCCTGCTCGCCGGCACCGATGCCGCCGTTCATGTAGGCGACCGTGCCCTGCATGTCCTGGGCGTGGGTCAGGGGTGCCGCCATGCCGGCGAGGCCGAAGACGATGGCGCTGATGGCGGTGATCTTGTTGATGTCCATGATGGCTCCTTGTCGTGGTTCAGGATGAAAGCGCTGCCGCTCCATGGCGGAGCGTCGGCGGTCGCCAATGCTGAGCTGACCGCCGATGCTTTACTGTAGGTCCGCAAAATTAAGGGATCCTTAACACCACAAAAGATTCCTGAGCACTGACGTCACAGCAGATCTTGCCCACGCGCAAGCCAGCTCTCCCCGGCCCGGTCGGCCGCCTCAGCGTGCGGCCATGCCTTCCGGCACACAGCGCAACGTGTCTTCCAGCTGTGCCAGCCGCCGCCCGTGCTCATCGATGAGAGCCCGCTGCACGGACACCGCATCAGACAGTGCCGCCAACCGGGCAGTACAGTACCCTGCCACTTCATCGGCCAGTTCTTCCAGGGTGGCCAGTACGCTTTGGCCCAGCGCTTCGTACAGTTTCTCGTAGGACGGCGGCAAATCGCCGGCAATGCGTTCATAGCCGCTGCCCGCAGGCAGGACCAGCGCCACCGGGGCCGGTGCGGACAGCACATGGCTGTCCAGTACGGCGCGCGCGTGGCGCTCGAAGGCGTGCATCAATGATGCTTGCAGGCTGGCCAGTACAGCGGCCACATCGCCCGTGCCGGCGTGCTGCTCCAGCAAGGCCGGCAGGCCCGGCATCACCTCGCGCCAGGCCAGTTGCACGATGCGTGCGCGACTGGCGGGCAGTGCTTGCAGTTCGCTCTGCACCAACTGCTGCAAGCCCCGCAGCGCGGGCAGGGTCTGCCCTTGCAGAGGGGCCAGTACCGCCTCCTGCAGATGGTGCAGCAGCACTTCGGCCGGCTTGCGGTCGCGATAGGCCAGGGCCGGTGCCAGCAGGTCCGACAGTGCGGCATACAGGCGCTCGAAACCGGCACCGCGCATCGCTTCGGCATCCGCACCGGCCGTGCGGGCCACATAGGCGGACACCGATACGGGAGCCTTCAGCTGATGCAGCGCCACACCCAGCGATTGCAACTTGTCGGCGGCGCGGGCACGGACGTCAGCTTCCTGGTCGGCGCGGTTGGCATCGGATTTGTTGCGCAGGCATTTGACGATCTGGCCATCCACCTCATCCTCATCGATGACGTCGCTGCGCGTGAGCACCGGCAGCAGCGGCTTGCCACGGCGCAGTTCGCGCGCCAGTTCATCGAGTTCCTGCACCTGTCCGGGCGAAGTCGAACTGGTCAGCCACAGCACCGCATCGGCGCTGTCGAGGAAGCGCTGCGTGAGCGCCGCATTCTCGCCGGTGGCCGAATGCAGGCCGGGGGTGTCCAGCAGCACCAGCCCGTCGCCCAGGCAGACGCCCTGCAGCCGTGCCGTGGTTTCGGTAGCGCCTTCATGGAAAGGATCTTCACTCTCCACCAGCGCCCCGTCCTGCAGATGGAAATACTGCACCGCCTGCTGGCGCTCGCGGAAGCGCTGCGCGAGAAAGTTGCATAGCGAGCTTTTACCGGCATTGAACTTGCCGAACACCAGCAGCATGAGCTTGCCCTCGAAACGCTGGGCCAGCGCACGCGCGGGAGCGAGGGCAAGCCATTGCTCCTCGCGGCAGCGCGCCTGGTGGATCCGCTCTTCGTGCAAGGCGGCCATACGGCGCGCCATGGGGCTGGCCGACTTCAGGCCGCTGGCAGGCAGCGGTGCAGCTTCAAACGCCTGCGCTAGCGCCACGAGCCAATCACGCAATGCAGACAGCACCGGCTGCAGGTCGGCCTCGCCCTGGCCGGTGCGGCCGATGGACTCGATGAAACGCTGTTCTTCATGGCTCATGCGCCCTCTCCTTCGCGCAGCCGCGCCAGCGCCTGCTGCGCGCGTTCATGCGCGTGCAGCTCGGCCTGGCCGATGGCGATCTGCTGTTGCAGCGCCTGGCGGTCTTCCGACAGTTCGTAGTAGTGCAGGAAGGCCTCTTTCAATTGCGCCTGCCCCGCCGGTTCACAGAAGCGGCGGCGCAGGTCGGCGCGGCATTTGATGGAGATGCCCAGCACGGCCACCATCACCGTATCGAGGCTGGCCACCGAGGTCTGCTGGCTGGCCGGCAGCCCTTCCACGCCATGCTGGATCAGGTGCGCGCGAATGGCGATGCAGGCCCGGGAATAAGCGACGTGAATGCGCGCCCGCTCGCGCTTGCCGGCGGTGAGCTTGAATTCGTCGGCGGCGGTATCGGGTACCAGCGCGGGATCGTCCCCCTGAAACTCGACGACCGGCAGCAGATCCTGATGGACTTTTTCCAGCACGGCCTGCAGCCCCTGTTCGAAATCCTGGCGTTGCTGCTGCTGGCGCTGGCGCAGCGTTTGCAGCCCGCTCTCCAGCGCAGCTTGTTGCTGCCGTACCTGCTGGCCGATCTCGGTGAAGAGCAGATGGCGTTCATGTCGGCGCGCGCCCGGCACCTGCTCCACCACGTCACGCAGCAAGGCCTGCAGCGCCGGAATACCGCTACGCTGCAGCAGCAGCGACTTGCCGCCTTCCACGCCACTGCGGTGTCGCGTCGACGACACCGGATACAGCGTGAGTCCCGGTGCCTGCGCAGAGATGGCGGCGCTGACCTTGGCCAGTTGCTCGTCATCGCTCATCTGGTCCACCTGCGTGAGCACGAACAGCGTCTGCCGCCGCGTGCGCTGCTGGTCTTCGCGCAGGGCCTGCAGCAGATGGCGTTCGGCCGCATCCAGTTCGCCTTCCTTGGCCGCATGCACGAACAGGCGCACATCGGCCTGCAGCCACGTGGCTTCCTGTGCGTGGCTGTCATCCTGCAGGGCGACGTCGGCGTCCAGCCCGGGCGCATCCAGCCAGCGCAGTTCGGCGTGATGGTGTTCGGACAGCGTGACCGTCTCGCGCCGATCGGCCACCGCAAACACGTCGCGCCCCATCAGTTCGTTGAGCAGGCGGCTCTTGCCGTGGTTGTACTTGCCGACCACCGTCACGGTCGGCGCGGCCTGCACTTGTGCCAGCACGCGCAGGCGTGCCAGGTCATGCGCGCGGCCCGGTACCACGGCCAGGACTTCGCTGGCGAGCGGGTCGAAGGAATCATGCTGAGGGGTCATTGGGGGGTCTCCATGTTTTTCATTTTTTCTGGGCGGGACGGCCGATCAGCCAGTGCGCGGCCATGCCGATGACCACGCCCCAGAAGGCCGCGCCCAGTCCGAACAGGGTCATGCCGGACGCAGTAGCGAGGAAGGTGATGACGGCAGGCTCGGCATGGCTGCCGTCCTCGCTCATGAGGCGGATGTTGGACACGATGGCACCGATCAGTGCCAGCCCGGCCAGGGCCGCGATCAGTTCCTTGGGAAAGGCGGCAAACAGCGTCACGATGGACGCCGCAAAGGTGCCGCCGATGAGATAGAACACGCCATTGGCAATACCGGCGATATAGCGCCGGCCCGGTTCCGGATGCGCATCCTTGCCGGTACAGAGCGCGGCCGTGATGGCCGCCAGTACGATGGTGATGCCGCCGAAGCAGGCCGTCAGCAGCGAGGCCAGCGCAGTGCCGGTGACCACGGCGCGCGTGGGCGGATGGTAGCCCGCCAGCTGCAGCACCGCCATGCCCGGCAGGAACTGGCCGGTCAGGCTCACCAATACCAGCGGCACCGTCAGGCTGAAGAACATGCCAATGCTGAAGTGCGGGGCAATGAAGACCGGCTGCGCCAACTCCAGGTGGAGGGCTCCCAGTTCGGTGCGGCCGCCGGCAAAGGCCACTGCGAAACCGGTCAGTGCCACCACCACGATGCCGTAGCGCGGCCACCAGCGGCGTCCTGCGAGATAGGCGGCCAGCATGGCAAACACCATCAGCGGCGCACCCACGCTGGAGCGAAAGGCCTGCACCCCGAACTGAAACAGGATGCCGGCCATCATGCCGGCCGCAATGCCCTTGGGGATGAAGGCAAGAATTTTTTCAAAGCAGCCGGTCACGCCGATGACGATCAGGATCACGGCCGCCATGAGGTAGGCCCCCACCACTTCCGGCATGCCCACTCCGGGAAAGAGGCTCAACAGCAGCGCCGTCCCCGGTGCCGACCAGGCCGTGATGATTGGCATCCTGAACCACCAGCTCAGCAGCAGGCCGCTCACGCCCGCACCCATGGAGATGCCCCACACCCAGGACACCAGTTGTGATTGCGGCACCTGGCCCGCATGGGCCGCCTGCACGAAAATCACCAGCGGACCGGCATAAGAAATCAGGACTGCCAGAAAACCCGCCACCCACGCAGTGAGCGAGCCTTGTCGTTGAACCATCGAAGCTTCCTTGCGAAATGCAACTACACGAACGCACGAAAGGTCCGGCACCCGTGGATCGCTCCGCCAGGTGCCGGACCGGCTTGACCGGCTACGATCTTAAACGCTGCGCGAGATCGGCGTGGCGGTCACGGTCGGCGCAGTCTCCGCTGCCACGGCACGCTGGCCATGACGATAGCGCAGCAGGAAGATGCCGATGGCCAGTGCAGCGACCAGTCCCGGTACGGCGAAGACCAGGAAATTCATCTTCAGCGGCAGCGCGGCCGCCATCAATGCACCGCCCAGCAAGGGACCGACGATGGCGCCCGAGCGGCCCACACCGGAAGCCCAGCCGAGACCCGTGGAGCGGATCGCCAGCGGATAGAACTGGGCCGTATTGGCATACAGCAGGATCTGTGTGCCGATGGTCGTGGCACCGGCCACGATGATGAGCAGGTACAGCACCGGGGTCGGGCTGTTGAAGCCGAGCAACGCAATGGCCACCGTGCCGACCGCGAAGAAACTCACCACCACCTTGGGCAAGGTAAAGCGGTCTCCCAGCCAGCCGCCGCCGATGGCGCCGACCACGCCGCCGAAGTTGAGCGCCAGCAGGAAGGACAGCGACGACCCCAGGCTGTAACCGGCGCTGGCCATCAGCTTGGGCAGCCACGAACCCAGCGCATAGACCATCAGCAGGCAGCAGAAGAAGGCGATCCAGATCATCAGCGTGCCGAGGGTGCGCTCCTGCTTGAACAAGTCCAGCATCGGCGCGCCAGAGCCCTTGGCATCACTCTGCACCAGCTGCACATCGGCACCCAGCACCGCTTGCGGAGCGACCTGCGCCAGCATGGCACGGGCCTGCTCCTGCTTGCCCGCACGCAGCAGGAAGCCGACCGATTCCGGCAGCTTCCACAGGATCACCGGCAGCAGCACCAGCGGTACGGCCGCGGCAAAGAACATCGATTGCCAGCCGAAGTTGGGCAGCATCCAGATACCCAGGCCCGCGCACAGCACGCCGCCCAGCGAGTAGCCGCTGAACATGATGGCCACCAAGGTACTGCGCAGGCGCTTGGGCGCGTATTCATTCATCAGCGCCACGGCATTGGGCATGAGGCCGCCGCAACCGAGGCCGGCCATGAAGCGATAGATGCCGAATTCCGTGGGCGAAGTGGAAAAGCCGCTCAGGAAAGTGGAGACGCTGAAGAGCACGAAGCTGATCGCCACGCCCTTCTTGCGGCCGATGCGGTCGGCCAGCGGGCCGAAGACGAAGGCACCGAACATCATGCCGAACAGCGCATAGCTGCCCAGCGCGCCGGCCTGCACCGGCGACAGGGACCACTCCTTCATCAGTACCGGCAGCACGGCGCCGTAGATGAACAGGTCATAACCGTCGAACACCAGCAGCAATGCGCACAGGCACATCACCATCCAGTGGAATTGCGTAAAACGCGCGCCATCGATGATCTGGCTCACTTCCTGGGTCTTCATGGGTCTCCTCCGTTGTCGTTTGTCTTGCGGGATTGGCGTTGTTTTGTATTCTTGTGTTTGTCATGCCCGGCGTTTTTCTTGCAGTAATCCTGTGCGGGTCAGGCCTGCCCCTTCTTGCGCAGATGCGCCACCGCCTTGATCTCGATGATGTAGCCCGGCGCACCGCCGAGCATGTGCGCGCCAATCGCCGTCCAGGCCGGCAGCGGATAGGCGTTCAGGTAGCGGTTGCGCACCTTGATGAACAAGGGCAAATCGCGCATGTCGGTATGGAAGGTGGAGAGATCGACGATGTCGTCCAGGGTACCGCCAGCCTTCTCCAGCACCCGCTTGAGGTTCTCGAAGGCCTGCACGATCTGGGCTTCGCGCGGCTCCACCAGTTGCATGTCGGGACCGCGCCCGATCTGGCCGGAGACGTAGAGAACATCGCCGACCAATACGCCGGGGGCATAACCGATTTTTTCGTAGACGTCTTCCATTCCCTCGGGAATGATGGCCTGGCGTTCAGACATGGTGTCTCCGTTCAAGGAAGTTGATTGAGAGGCCTCAGCCATTGTCGCCACCGGCGACCGGCAATACGGCCCCGGTGATGTAGCTGGCCTCGTCGGAAGCCATGAAGAGGATGGGTGCGATCTGCTCTTCCAGCGTGGCATAGCGTTTGAAGAAAGTGGAGCCGGTCACCTGCTGCACGGCCTCCTGCATCCACGCCTGCTCATGCGCGCTGTCGCCTTGCGCATTGCGCGGCACGCGGCGCGGCGGCGCCTGCGTACCGCCGGGCGCGGTGGCCACCACGCGGATGCCCTGCTCGCCGTATTCCATGGCCAGTGCCAAGGTCATGGCATTGACGCCGCCCTTGGCCGCTGAATACGGCACCCGGCGAATGCCGCGCGTAGCGTTGGAGGAAACGTTGACGATGGTGCCCCGGCCCGCGCGCAGCATGTGCGGCAGCACCGCGTGACAGCCATAGAGCGTGGGCATGAGCGAGCGGCGGATCTCGGCATCGATCTGATCGGCTTCGAATTCGGCGAAGGGACGCATGCGGATGGCACCGCCCACGCCGTTGACCAGCAGGTCGATGCGGCCATGCAGTTCAATGGCGCGGGCCATGGCGGCCTGCGCGCCGTCATGGGTTTCGAGGTCGGCGACGAAGCCGGTGGCCCGTCCTTCGGGCGCTTCCATCGCCACTTCATGGATGAAGCCGGCGCGGTCCACCATCAGCACCTGGCCACCCTCAGCCGCGATGCCCAGCGCCACGCCGCGCAGGATGCCCTGGGCGGCGCCGGTGACCACGGCCACCTTGCCGGCGAAGCGTGCGCGGGGGAGCGCTGCGCTCATGCCGCCACCGCCACCGGCTGGCTGGTGACGAACTTCTCGTAATGGAAACTGGCCGGGGCGATGCCCTGTGCCTGGAAGTGCTTCTGCACCGCCTCCACCATCGGCGGCGGACCGCACAGGTAGACATCGACTGCGCCATCGTGCAGCACCTCGGCCGGCATGTGCTGGGTCACGTACCCCTGGCGAGGATGGCTCGTTGCGGCATCGGCTACACAGGTGGTGAAGCTGAAGCCGGGCAAGCGTTTCGCCAGGTCTTCAAGACGATCCACCAGTACCAGGTCCTGGTCGCGGGTGACGCCATAGATCAAGTGCACCGGCTGCTGCACGCCCTGCTGCACCATCTCTTCCAACATCGCCAGGAACGGCGCCAGCCCGGTACCACCGGCCAGCATCAGCACGGGCTTGTCGACCGGGCGCAGGTAGAAGCTGCCCAGCGGACCGGTCATCTCCAGCGCATCACCGGTGGCGGCCTTGCCCAGCCAGCCGCTCATCAGGCCACCCGGCACGTTCTTGATGAGGAAGCTCATGCGCGTGGCCCCCGAGGGCGAACTGAACGAATACGAACGATGCTGGCCGCTGCCCGGCACGGCGATGTTGACGTATTGCCCCGGCAGGAAAGCCGGTGCATCGGCCGCCACCTCCAGCACCAGTTCGAAGGCTGCCTCACCGAAGGCGGTGACCTCGGCCACCTTGCCGCCGAACTTCGCGCTGCCGGTCTTGCAGGCGGTAGAGGCCACCGGTACGGCGACTACGCAATCGGATTGCGGGATCATCTGGCAGGTCAGCACCAGGCCTTGTTCCGCTTCATCGCTGCTGAGCGCATCGTCGATATAGTCGTCGCCCAGGTCGTACTGCCCGCTTTCGGCGCGGCACTTGCAGGTGCCGCACACGCCGTCGGAGCAATCCATGGGCAGGTTGATGCGTTGGCGGAACGCCGCGTCCAGGACTTTCTCCTTGGGACCGCATTGAATGATGCGGGTCACCCCGTCTTCGAAATTGAGGGCGATGCGATAGCTGCTCATGTCATGTCTCCTGCGGGCTGGTCAGACGTGATAGACGTCGATGACCTGGCGGATGTAGTCGTTCTTCAGGGCGATCTTCTTGCTGGCGATCTGGAAGCCGCCTTCGGTCTTGCGCAAGCTGACCAGGGTGGTACCGAAGAACTGGTCGGTGATCTTGTAGCGGTGCGACAGCGTATGGAAGTTGTAGCGCACTTCCACCACATCGTCGTGCTCGTCCAGGATCTCCACATTGGCGATCATGTGGCTGGTGCGCGGCTCCGGCATGGAGGCACTGGAGCGCTCGGTCTTGATGCGGAAGACGCGGTCTTCCAAGCCATCGCGGTTGGCGTAATAGATCAGCGAAATTTCGCGCTGCGGGTCTTCGGTGAGCTGGTCGTCATCGTCCCAGGCCGGCATCCAGTATTCGACGTCCGGGGCGTACAGTTCCAGCCAGGATTCCCACTGGCGTTCGTCGAGATAACGCGCCTCGCGATAGAGGAAGGCGCAGACTGCATCGAGTTGGGCAGGTTGGTTCATGCTTGTGCTCCTTGCTCTGCGGCCGCACGTTCCTTGCTGACGGCCTTGCGCATCTGCTCGGTCCAGTAGTGGTGCTGGCAGACGAAGAGACCTTCGTCCTCGCTGCGTTCACCGCTCAGTTTGGGGTTCATGCCCATCTTCTTCGCATTCTCGTCCGGGCCCTGCTTCCACAGCGGCGCGCCCCGGCTCATGTCGTTCCAGCGCACGGCCGATCCGGCGTAGCCGGCCTGGCAGGCGCGGAATTCTTCCAGGTCGTCGGCGGTGCCCATGCCGGAGACATTGAAGAAATCCTCATACTGGCGAATCCGCACGCGGCGGTCTTCGGCGCTCTCGCCCTTGGGGCCGAAGCAGAAGATGCTGATCTCGGTCTGGTTCACGCTGATGGGACGGGCCACGCGGATCTGCGTGCCGAACTGGTCCATCAGGAACACGTTGGGATAGAGGCACAGGTTGCGGGTCTGGGCCACGATGGTATCGGCGCGTGCCTGGCCGACGCGGGCTGCCAGTTCCTCGCGCTGGTTCCAGATCGGGCGCACTTCCGGATTGAGCGTATTGGTCCACAGGAGGATGTGGCCATTCTCGAAACCGTAGACGCCTGCAACAGCCTTGCTCCAGTTGTTGGCATCGGTGGCCTTGGTGCCGCCTTCCTTGCGGCGGCTCATGGTGGCGGCATAGTTCCAGTGCACCGAGCTGACATGGTAACCGTCGCAACCATTTTCCATCTGCATCTTCCAGTTGCCGTCATACAGGTAGCTGGAGTTGCCGCGCAGGACTTCCAGGCCATTGGGCGCCTGGTCGACGATCTGGTCGATGATGACGCGGGTCTCGCCCAGATACTCTTCCAGCGGCAGCACGTCTTCCGAGAGGCTGCCGAAGAGGAAGCCGCGATAGTTCTGGAAACGCGCCACGCGGGTCAGGTCATGCGAGCCGTTCTTGTTGAAGGAGACCGGATATTCGGTGGTCTTCTCATCCTTGACCTTCAACAGCTTGCCGCTGTTGGAGAAAGTCCAGCCGTGGAACGGGCAAGTAAAACTGCTCTTGTTGCCGTGCTTGCGACGGCACAGCATGGCCCCCTTGTGGGCGCAGGCATTGATGACCGCGTGCAGCTCGCCGTTCTTGTCGCGGGTGACCACCACCGGCTGGCGGCCGATCCAGGTGCTGTAGTAATCGTTGATCTCGGGGACCTGGCTCTCGTGAGCGAGGTAGACCCAGTTCGATTCGAACAGGTGCTTCATCTCCAGCTCGAACAGGTCGGCATTGGTGAAGATGTCGCGGCGGCAGCGGAAGATGCCGTTGGTGGGATCTTCGTCCAGGGCGGTGTCGAGCAGGCGCTCGACCTCTTCATACTTGTCGGCGGCAAGGGTGGTCATGTCTTTTCTCCAGGGTGCAGCCCGCCTGTCGCGATGGAAAACCATCGCGGCAAGGCAGTCGGCGGGGATGAGGCTGGCCTGCGCCAGCGGCTGGCGCAGGACGATCAGGCGATCAGGCGGCCAGGCGCGGACGGTCCACGACCTGGTTGTCGGCACCGTTGACCAGCGAGGTCAGGTTGATGTCGAAGACGATCTCGGCGAACGGGCCTTCCAGTCCCTCGGCCTTGATGCTGGCCGCATCGGTACGCTCGACCAGCGGCGGCACCAGGCCTTCGCGGGTGGCGTAGGCGAAGTCGTCATAGATCAGCGGATCGCCTTCGATGTTGATCTGCGTGGTCAGCTTGCGATGGCCATCGGCGGTGACGAAGAAGTGGATGTGTGCCGGACGGTTGCCGTGGCGGCCCAGCTGGTTCAGCAGGCCCTGGGTCGGGCCGGCCGGCGGACAGCCGTAGGCGGCCGGCATGATGCTGCGGAATTTGTAGCGGCCCTGGGCATCGGTGATGATGGTACGGCGCATGTTGAAGGGCTTCTGTTCACCGGTCGGGTCGAAGTGCGAATAGAAACCCTTGGTGTTGGCATGCCAGACTTCGACCTGCGCGCCGGCCATGGGCTTGCCATCCGAGCCATAGACGGTGCCGTGCATGATGATGGTCTGGCCGTTCTTGTCGCTGCCATCGTCCAGGCGCGCGAAGCCCTGCTCCACCGGCGCACCGGCCACGTACAGCGGACCTTCGATGGTGCGCGGGGTGCCGCCGGTGATGCCCAGTGCGGCGTCTTCGGCATCCATGCGCATGTCCAGGAAGCGATCCAGGCCCAGGCCCGGCGAGAGCAGGCCGGCTTCGCTGGCAGCGCCCAGGCGATTGACGTAGGCCACGCCGGCCCAGTATTCGTCGGAGGTGATTTCCAGGTCTTCGATGGTCTTGAACAGGTCGGACAGGATGCGATGCACGATCTGCTTGGTGCGCGGGCTGCCGCCTTCGGTGTCGAGGCCGCTGGCCAGGCGCAGGAAGTCCTGGACTTCGGGGGTGCTGAAAATCTTGGCTGCCATGTTGAGTCTCCTTTTGGATTTGTAGATTGGGGAAGTGCGTCTTTTTTGTTTTATCCGGCCAGTGTGGCCGGCCTCGCTGCTGTCACTGTCGCCCCTTGCTTGCGGTCGCGCCGGAAGTATTGCACACGCTCTTCATCCAGCACGATGCCCAGTCCGGGGCGGTTCGGTATGGCCAACTGGAAATCCTGGTATTGCAAAGGCTCGGCCAGAATTTCTTCGGTCAGCAGCAACGGACCGAACAACTCAGTCCCCCACTGCAATTCACGGAAGGTGGCGAAGGCATGGGCCGAGGCGATGGTGCCGATGGCGCCTTCGAGCATGGTGCCGCCGTAGAGCTCGATGCCGGCCGCGTCGCCGATAGCGGCCACCTGCTGGGCGGCGCGCAGGCCACCCGATTGTTCGATCTTGATCGCAAACACATCCGCACCGCCGATGCGCGCCAGCGCAAAGGCCGATGCCGGACCGGTCAGCGATTCATCGGCCATGATGGCGATGGCGTGCTTGCCCTTCAAGCGGGCCAGTGCCGGGGCCGAGGCCACCGGCTGCTCCACCAGTTCGCAGCCGGCATCGACCAGGCCAGCCAGCCCGCGCTGGGCTTCCAGTTCGCTCCAGGCCATATTCACATCCACCCGCACCGAGCCACGATCACCGAGGGCCTTCTTGATGGCGGCCACGTGGGCCACATCGGCCTCGACTTCGCGGCGGCCGATCTTGAGCTTGAAAATCTTGTGGCGGCGCGCGGCCAGCATGCGTTCGGCTTCGTCGATGTCCTTGGCGGTGTCGCCCGAGGCCAGGGTCCAGGCGATCGGCAGGCTTTCGCGGGCGCGGCCGCCGAGCAGTTGCGAGACCGGCAGGCCGGTGCGCTGGCCCAGGGCATCGAAGAGCGCCGTCTCGATGGCGCACTTGGCGAAACGATTGTCCTGGATGGCCTTGTTCAGGCGCGCCATGATGGCCGGGATCAGGCTGGCATCGGCGCCCAGCAGCAGCGGCGCGAAGTAGGTATCGATGGCCAGCTTCATGCCCTCGGGTGATTCGGCACCATAGGCCAGGCCACCGATGGTGGTGCCCTCGCCCACGCCGACGGTACCGTCGGAGCAGTACAGGCGCACCAGCATCAGGGTCTGCCCGTTCATCGTCGCCATCGACAATTGATGGGGACGGATGGTCGGCAGATCGACCAGGAAGGTCTCGACCCGGTCGATCAGGGCCGGGGCCGCAGCGTGAAGGTGTTGTGGGGTATCCATGGACTGCATTGAACACCCGGAAGCCCTGCCATTGCCAACACCAAATTCGTCTAGTTTCATACCTTTTTTATATAGTTTATAAAGGCTCCTATAAAAATCAAAGGATTAGACATCATTAGTTTCTGTGAGATATGATTTTCGGCCATGGACATCAGACAACTGAAATACTTCGTGGCCGTGGCCAATACGCGCAACTTCACGCGCGCCTCGGAACAGCTGCACATTGCGCAGCCGCCACTGTCGCGCCAGATCCAGCTGCTGGAAGAAGAACTGGGCGTGCAGCTGATCCTGCGCAACAGCCGCCCGCTGCGCCTGACTGAAGCCGGCCGGGTGTTTTACGAGCAGGCGCTGCAGATTCTCAACCGGCTGGAGCAGTTGAAGAACGCCACCCAGCAGATCGGCCTGAACCAGCGCCAGACGCTGTCCATCGGCTTCGTCGCCTCCACGCTCTATGGCGGCCTGCCGGTGCTGGTGCGCAAGCTGCGCCAGCACTATCCGGAGGTGGACATCCAGTTGCTGGAGCTGACCTCGATGCAGCAGTTCGCCGCCCTCAAGTCGGGGCGCATCGATGTCGGTTTCGGGCGCATCCGCAGCAATGATGCGACGGTGGCGCGCATCGTCCTGCGCGAAGAAAAACTGGTGCTGGCCATCCCGCCCTCTTTCCCGCTGGCCGCCAGCCATCAGCGCGTGAGCCTCAAGGAAGTGCATGGACAGAAGCTGATCGTCTATCCCAAGGAGCCGCGCCCCAGTTTCGCCGACCACATCCTGAGCCTGCTCAATGACCAGGACATCCACCCGGCTGAAGTGCACGAGGTGCGCGAGATCCAGACCGCGCTGGGCCTGGTGGCGGCCGAATCCGGACTGTGCCTGATCCCGGCCTCGGCGCGGCTGCGCAATGACCTGCATTACCGGCTCATCGACGATCCGCGCGCGACCTCCCCCATCATCCTCACGCATCGCATCAACGACAATGCCTGGTACATCGAAGCCATCAAGCAACTGGTGGCCGACATGTATGCCGAACGCCCGGCCTGGCTGGACATCGAGACCAGCTCCTTCCCGGCGACCGGTTTTCCGAATCCCGAACGGCGCGAGTGAGAGGCCATCACGATGCGCCCCCAGCGCTCATCCTGCGCGTAGTTGACGCGCAGCAAACCGTCTGCCCAAGTTGACAGTTGCCCGCACGGACGCCTACACTCGTTTGTGCGAACAAAGGATTTATGTTCGTTTATCGAACATCACGATTTCCCGCCCCGCGTTCACCATCGCGACCAGGGCGCGCGCTGCACGACATTCCACCCATAACGACAACGGAGCACACATCATGCTGTTCATGGTTCAAATGCAGGTCAACATTCCCGCCACGCTCGACAAGGCCGTGGCCGATCAGCTGAAGAAAGACGAGAAGGAGATGTCGCAGAAGCTGCAGCGCGAAGGCAAGTGGCGCGACCTGTGGCGCGTGGTCGGGCAGTATGCCAACGTGAGCATCTTCAACGTCTCCGGCAATGATGAGCTGCACAACATCCTGTCGGCCCTGCCGCTCTATCCCTTCATGACCATTTCGGTCACTCCGCTGACCCAGCATCCCTCGGCCATCGCGCAGATTGGCTGATTCCCGGCGTATCTGACGCTTTTTGATTCACACACGCCCGTCACCACCGTCCGGTGGCGCGGGCCAAGGATTTACTCATGCCCTTTGCAACCCTGAACGGAATCAAACTGCATTACCAGCTCGACGGCGACGCGGCCCTGCCGGTGCTGGTGCTGTCCAATTCGCTGGGGACTTCGCTGGCGATGTGGGATCCGCAGATTCCCGAACTGAGCAAGCATTTCCGCGTGCTGCGTTATGACACGCGCGGCCACGGCCAGTCCGAGGTCACGCCCGGTCCTTACACGATTGCCCAACTCGGCAGCGACGTCATCGCCCTGCTCGACCAGCTCGACATCAAGCAAGCGCATTTCTGCGGTCTCTCCATGGGCGGCAGCACCTTCATGTGGCTGGCGGTGCATCATCCGGACCGCGTGGCCAAGCTCATCCTCTGCAATACCGGTGCCAAGATCGGCACGCCCGAGGCCTGGAACAGCCGCATCGAGACCGTGCAGCGCGATGGCCTGTCGGCCATTGCCACTGCGGTCGTTTCACGCTGGCTCACGCCCGAGTATGCCGAACAGCATCCGGAGCAAGTGCAGGCATTGACGGCCATGCTGCTGGCCACGCCGGCGGAGGGCTATGCAGGCGCTTGCGCAGCGGTGCGCGACAATGATCTGCGGGAAGCGATTGCGGGCATCCGCGCGCCCACGCTGGTGATTGCCGGCAGCGGCGACGTGCCGACGCCACCGGCCGATGCGCAGTTCATGCGTGCCACCATTCCGGGTGCGCTGTATGTGGAATTTGATGCGGCCCACATCTCCAACCAGCAACAGCCACGCGCCTTCACGCAGGCGGTGGTGCAGTTCCTGACCGAAGCGGCCTGAGGGCGGGAGCCCCGGCAAGGGGTGAACGGGGAGCGCTTGTGTGAGCTTTGCAGGAGGCCACTATAATGGCGGCCATGTGAATTTTTGTTAGTGTCTGATCAACGCACTCACATGGTCTCCTGTTACGAAATTACCGCCGAATCTTCCCCGTTCACCTTCCTGGTCTGGTGTGCGGCCAATGACGCACAATGGTTCGTCAGTGGCGTGGAAATCCGTCATAGCTCCATCGGCAAACTCTTCCCCAAACGTTCCCTGCCGGGCCGCTACTCTTCGCGGCCGCTGGCCCTGGCGCGCGGCATTCACTGGTGCGAATCGGTGGCCTATCAATTGCTGGAAGCCGACGTACCGGAGGTGCCGGAGGAATTCCTGCCACCGAAGGCGCGGATCATTCGCGAGATGCGCTGACAAGAAAGCCGGCATGACGCCGGCCTTCTTTCGTTTTCCCTGCCAGTGCCTGACCGCGTTCAGGCATCCAGCCGCAAGCGCCGCTGCAGTACGCCGATGGGCGGCGCCCAGCGTGCCTCGCGCGGTTTCTTCGAGGTGACCAGCGTAATGTCGGCCGGCTCGAAGACTTCGACGTTGTGCGTGATCGGCGTGGTCAGCACGTATTGCGCGCGGGTCGATTTCAGGAAGTTGCCGACCAGCTGGATGTTGCGCACGTCGAGGTGGGCAAAGGGTTCGTCGATGAAGACGAAACCGCCCGGCATGTCGTCATCCTTCAACAGCCCCACCAGCAGGATCAGCGACTTGATGACCTGCTGGCCACCGGACGCTTCGCCATCGTTCAGGCCGATCTCGCCCTTGCCGTCGAAGTTGAAGCTGACCTTCAGTTCAGCCTGGCGCAGGATGGTGTCGTCATTGTCCAGATGCGGCAGATCGGCGCTGACCACCACCCCGGCCAGGGCACCAAGGTCGACGATGTTCTTGCGATAGCGGCGTACCGTCGCGCGCAACACGTCGATGTAGCGTTCACGCGCATTGCCGACGGCTTCCTCGGCCTGGTGATTGCTGATCTTGCGCGAATCCAGTTCGTTGCGCTGGTTGCCGACCGTGCCCTGCATGATGAGGTGCTTGTCTTCGACCGTGCCATCCTTTTCCCAGTGGCCGGTTTCCAGTTCGTTTTCGACGGAGGCCATGCGCAGCTCGGCCTGCTTGGCGTTGCTGTATTTCTCGTAGAGCGCCTGCACCGTCGCAGTCGCAATCCAGTGCGCAGGGAAGCGGCCCTTCTGCGCGCGCGAGGCCAGCGCACGGGCGCGCTGCTCATCGTGACGCACGCGCCAGTCACGCTCCTGCCCCGCAAGATCGCCTTCGCTGTCGCGCAGGCGGCGCTGCAAGGCATCGAGCTTGCCATCGAGGATGGTGCGCTGTTCGATGGCGTCCGCGTACTGCACGTCAAACTGGCTCCAACGTTCACTCGCCGCCACACGCGCGGCCTTCAGTGCGGGCAACTGACGGCGCGCCTGTTCGAACTCTTCACTTCGCTTCGCCAGCGCCTCTGCTGCGAGGTGGCCCTCGGTGGCTTTCTTGGCGGCGTCGAGCTGGCGCTTGACTTCGCTTTGCTTCAGGACGATGTCGGTCAACTGTTCGTCCAGCGTGGCCAGGCGCTTCTGAATCGAGGCCTGGCGCGCGGCCATGGCGGCCGCACCGAACTGGTAATCGCCCGGATCGCGCCACACGCTGCGCCCGCCCCGGCCATCGCGCCAGTAGGCTTGCGGCGTGATCCATTCGCCACCACTGCTTGCGCCTTCGACCGTATCGGCCACGCGGCGGATCTGCGCCAGTTGGCGCAGCAGCCAGGACGGAGCTTTGGCCGAGAAGCGCAACACCGCCAGCAGGCTCTCTGCGGGCGGCTGCGAGGTCGCCATGGCAGCATCGGAAACCACGTAATGGCGATAACGCTCACGCTCGGCCAGCGCCATGGCGGCGGCTTCATCCTTGGGATCATCCAGCACCACCACCCAGCACGAGGCGCGCAAGACGCCTTCGGCGGCGGCACGCCACTGGTCGTCCGCAATCTCGATCACATCGGCCAGCAGGTGATGGGCGATGCCGGCCTGGCGCAAGGCCCGCGTGAATTGCTGGACGTCATTCGGGCGCGGGGCCTGGCGTTGTCCGGTCAGGCGGTCCAGCGCGCCGCTGGCGTCCTTGCGTTGCTGCTCCAGGTCACGCCAGCGATCGTGCAGCGTGCTCTTCTGCTGTTCCAGTTCTTCCACGCGGGCCAGCAATTGCGTGGCATCGCCTTCCACCGCGGACAGGGCCAGCAGTTCATCGGCCTGCTTGACCAGTTCTTCCACCGGCTTCTCGGCATCGCGCGCCTTTTGCTGGGCTTGCTGAGCTTCCGCCTTGTCGCGCTCTAGCGCGGACACCTTCTCGCGTGCCGCCTGTTGCTGCGTCAGCAGGGACGACAGCTGCAAGGTATCGCTGCTGCGCTGGCGGCGCAGGTGATTGTGATGCAGGCGCTGGCGATGCAGTTCGCGCAGGCGCGTGGCCGTGCCTTGCCGCTCTTCGTGCCAGCGCAAGACCGGAATGACTTCGGTGGCCAGCGTCTCGCGCTCGCGCAGCTTGCCCTGATAGGTGCGATACAGCGTGACGCGGCTGTCCAGCTGCGCCAGTTGCGCTTCGCTGTAGGCCAGTTCCTGTTCGGCCAGGGTCACCTCGGCGGCCAGGTCACGTTGATGGCGACGGGCTTCTTCGTAGCGGTCCAGCACTTCCTGGTCGCCGAACACTTCGAACACCAGGCGCAGCAATTCCTTGGGCGAGAATTCGCACAGGCGGTCGGTCTGGCCCTGCTCCAGCGCCAGCACGCGCGCAATCGCGCGCGACAGGCCGGCGCCTTCCAGGCGCTTGCGCCAGTGGTCCAGGCCCAGCCAATCCTTTTCGGGCAATTGCGCCAGGGTTTCGATGGCGACGTCGCCATCGCTCATGCAGTAGCGGCGCTGCCAGTCGCCGCCGTTGCGCTCGATGCGGCAGGCCAGCGTGACCTGATCGGCATAGAGCAGGTTGCGCGCGAACGGACGGGTGGAGGTCTGGCGGCCATGCGGGCGGTTGTCCACCGTGGCGCGCAGCCAGGTGGTGTCGGCGTTGGCGTGGCGGGCGTAGGTCTTGTAGCTGCGCCCGCCCGAGCAATCCAGGCCCAGCAGGGTACGCATGGCGTCCAGCAGCGTGGTCTTGCCGGACCCGTTGGGGCCGGCGATGGTGATGATGGAACCGTCCAGGGGCAGCGTCAGGCGCTGGCAATAATCCCACTGCAGCAGTTCCAGCGATTGCAGGTGGAACATCAGGCGTCTCCCTCTTCGGATGATTCATCGGCAGCAGCGTCGGCATCAGCCTGCGCCTCTGGCGCAGTGCCCGCTTCGTCGCGTGCCGTGGCGCGTGCCAGCACGTCGCCCAAGGCGCCATCGAGGATGCGCGGCGCCAGGGCATCGTAGTCCAGCAGCAGGTCCAGCAAGGGGCCTTCGGCGATGTCGACGCCCCGGCGCACGATGAAGCCGTGCGCTTCCAGGCGGCGCAGGTTGGTATCCATGCGCGTCTTCTTGCCGAGCTGGTTGCCGAAGTCGGCCAGCAGCGCCGTGTAGGACACCACCGGGCTGACCTCGGCGGCGGTCGGCATGGGCTTGTCGGTGTGGAACATCTCGTCCTGCTGCTGGGCATCGTCACCGGCGGCGCGCGCCGACTGGCGTTCGCGCTTGGGCAGCACGATCAGCGCCCACAGCACCACCAGCAGCGAGATGGCATCGCGCGGCAGGTCAAGGTTGTTGTTGGCATTCATGCCGGCCTCACCGAAAACGGCCGATTCGGCCGGGCGCACCAGCGCCACGCTGATGTGATCGGCGTGGATGTTGTCCACCAGACGCAGGCCAACCTGGGCCAGGCGGTCCTGCAGGGCTTGCCACAGGTCGGCATCAATCAGGGCGCGGCGCACGCGCGGGTGCTTGCGGGGCAGCCAGCGGCGCGCCAGCAGTTCGGCGGCCAACAGGCCGGCCTCGTCTAGGGTCTCACTCATTCGGTCTTTCCCGGGATGGATCTGGATGGACGGCCCCGGCGCTCATGGCGGCGACATCGGGGTCATCGACTTTGTCGACACGCGGCAGGAAGCCGGCTTGCCAAGGCAGGCGCGCCAGGTCGCCGGTCTGCCCTTGCAGGGTGCGCGCCTGGGCGTCCCCCAGCAGCGGCAGCAATTGCAGGCGATACGCGGCCTTGCCGAAGCTGCCGCCCAGTACCACCGAGGTCAGTGGCTGCGGTTGCAATTCGGTGGCGTCCTCGCCTTCCGGCAGGGCCCCCAGGCGTGTCAGTTGTTCAATCAGTTCGCCCAGCTCGACCGGCATGCGCAGCGCTTCGATCTTGCCTTCCACGGCCTGGGCCGGAGGCGGCAGGCCTTGCTGGCGCTGGGTATCGGGACGGTCGCGCTCGAATTCGCCTTCGGCCACATCCAGCAATTCGTGGCCGCTGACGAAGACCGGCTTCACACCGATGGACAGCGCCTCCCCCATCAGCGAAGACAAGTCAGCATGCGATTGCAGCCAGCGCCGCACGTCCGAGCTGGTCACGCCGGTGCTGCCGAGGGTGACGCGCTGGCGGTCGGCCTGCTGCAGGGCGCGGGTGAACTGGCTGGCCATGGTCAGCAGGCGCGCCTGGCCGTTGCCGAGCGCACGCGCTTCGCGTTCCAGGCGGGCGTCGGCATGTTCGCTGCGGATCAGGGCGGTCAGCGCTTCACCGGCGCGATTGACCAGCTTCAGGGCGCGTTCGAATCGCGGCTGGGCCTGGCGCAGCAAGGCTTCCGAACCGCTGGCAATGGCATCGGCGAACTGGTCGTGCAGGCGCGCCAATTGCGCATGCAGGTGGCGGATCTGGCTGGCATCGGACAGGCCCAGTGCCTGGGCCCCGGCCACTTGCGCCAGCAGCGCGGCCATTTCGTCATCCTCGCCGACGGCGCGCGTGAGCGGGGCCAGCAGGGCTTGCACCTGCTGGGCGATGGGCGAGAGCTGGTAATCCTGGCCGGTGGCGTCCCAGACCAGCAGGCCCAGATCGCGCAGGCGCTTCAGGGCGGCTTCCATGGCCTCGGGCTTCAGGGCGTAGAACAGCTGGCTCAGGTCCTCGCGCTGCAGGCGGCCCTGCGGCTGCGCCGCCAGTTCGAGAAACATCCAGATGCGCAGGCGCGCAGCAGCCTGGCCACCGGAGACCAGGCCGCGCAGCGCGTCCAGCACGTCCAGCCGCTGGCCCAGGCCCCAGGCCAGGGGCGCTTCGGCGGCTTGCGAAGGATCGCGGAAGTAGCTCTCGAAGGAGCCGGAGTCATGCTCGTCCGCAAGGGGAGCGGGGTCGAATTCTTCTGTCAATTTGTCGTGGAGGTTGACCAGGCAGTGCCTGGATCCTGCCCGGTCGGTGGGCGGACCGGCAAGTTTAGCAGGCCCGGGGACCTGCCTCCAGCAAAGCGGACGGCGGCACACATGAAAATGCGCCGGAAAGGAAATGATTTATTGCATTAATGCAACGTTAATGCCCATTGAGACAGCATTAACGCCAGCTTAATGATCGATCAGCGGGCCAGTGAGATCGCTTCGTAGGGCGTCTGCAGGTCGCGCTCGGGGATTTCCCAGACCACCAGCTTGGGCGGCGTCTGGGTGAAGGCGGGATTGGCGAAGTAATCGCGGGCGCTGCCGGAGAACTTGCCGCCATCCTTGGCGAAGCTGCCGATCTTCGCGCCCAGCGCCATCTGCAGGAAGCCGACGAAGTTGGAATTGCGCGAGAACGAAGTACCGATCAGGGCCACGTTGGGCAACTGGCTGTCGCCCAGCAGATCGTCGAGATCATCGCCGCCCTTGGCGGTGGCGCCCTGCCCTGTGGCGGCCGCTTCGGTGAAGACGGTGGCGGCCACGCTTTCCGGCGTGGGTTGCCAGCGCAGCGGCAGCCAGTCCAGTCCGGCCAGGTGCACCAGGTCGCCGGGACGCTGCGCCAGCTTGCCCGGCTGGACGGTATAGGCCTGCTGCGGCGTGGCCTGCACGCCAGCGGCCGTGATGCGCGCCGCGATGGCCTGCGCGGCGGCGTTCGCGCCGGTCTCGTTCCAGTGGGTATCGGTGTGCAGGTAGGCCGAAGCACCGAGCGGTGCCAGCGTTGGGGCGAGGTCGATGGCGGCCACGCCATCCTGGTTCAGTTCGCTCACCCATTGCGCGGCGCGCGCATTCAATTCGGCCGGACGCGTGAGGCCGCACAAGGCGCTGGCGGCGATGCGGCTCTTGTCCGGCACCACCGCCACCAGCAGGCCGATGCCACGTTGGGCCAGCGCCTGCCGGATGGCCAGCACTGCGGCGCGCTTGGTCTGCGCGTTGGCTTGTGCGTGGCGATTGACCTGCAATTCTTCGGCCAGGAACAGCCAGCCGGGGCAGCCGGTGCGCACGCGCGGGCCGGTATCGCCCAGCAGCAGCCAGCTGCCGGCGCGCTCCAGTTTGGCGGCCTGGTCCGGCAGCCAAGCGTTGGAAAGCTGCTTGGCCAGTTGATGCGTCAGCTCGCCATGCAAGGCGTCGTCGCGCGTCCAGCTGGCGGGTAGCCAGTCGATCTTGCCGGCGTACACCAGCCAGCCGCAGGAGATCAATCCTGCACACAGCACGGCGGCCAGCGCGGCACCGGCCCAACGGCTGGCCCGGCGCGCCATGGCGCTGGGCTCAGGAGGCGTATGTGCAGCATGAACGGGGGGCGTGCTCATCGTCGGCTCAGAACTGGAAGTAAAGGAAAGGCACGGTTTCGCGGCTGGCGATCAGTGCAAAGGAGAGCAGGAAGGCGGCGATCGGCCACGCCCGCACGAACCAGAGATAGTGTGCGCGTTCGCCCCAGCGCGCCTCCAGTGCCGCCTGCCACAGCGGGGCGACGATCCAGAACAAACCCAGCAGCACGGCCAGCGCCTGCACCGGCCGCAGCATCACGGCCAGCGCATCGCTCAGGCCGGTGCCATGCAAGCCGAACTGGCCCGCATACATCGTGGCAGCGGTGGCGAAATCAGGCGCGCGGAACAAGGTCCAGGCCAGGCACACGAACAGCAGCGTCAAGCCATGGGCCAGCCACGAAGGAATGGAAGGCAACGAAGAGCGCGACCACGCGCGGTCGATGCACAGCGCCACGCCATGCGCCGAGCCCCACAGCAAATAATTCCAGCTGTCGCCGCCATGCCAGAGACCGGCGATGGCCATGGTCAGGAACAGGTTGCGATAAGTCTTCCAGACGCCGTGGCGATTGCCGCCCAGGCCGATGTAGAGATAATCGCGCAGCCAGCTGGAGAGCGAGATGTGCCAGCGCCGCCAGAAATCCTGGATGCTGCCGGCCAGATAGGGATGATTGAAGTTCTCCGGGAAGTGGAAGCCCAGCATCAAACCGAGGCCGATGGCCATGGCGCTGTAGCCGGAGAAATCGAAGAACAGTTGCATCGAATACGCCAGGCATCCGATCCAGGCATCGACCAGGGTCGGATGCTCCAGGTGGAAGGCCGCATCCACCAGGGGCGACAGCGTATCGGCCACCAGCACCTTCATGGCCATGCCGACCATGAAGCGGCGCGCACCCAGCGAGAAATTTTCCCGATTGAACCAGCGCTCGCGCAACTCGCGCTGTACCCAGTCGTAACGGATGATGGGGCCGGCAATCGAGTGGCCGAACATGGAGATGTAGGTGGCGTAATTGATGAAGCTGCGCTCCACCGCCACCGTGCGCCGGTGCACATCCACCAGATAGGAAATCGCCTGCAGCACGATGAAGGACAGGCCCGCCGGCAGCGCCACCTTCTGCCACACCAGCGGCATGGCGCCGTAGTGCTGCATCAGATCGCTCACGGTGGCAGCGACGATGTTGGCGTACTTGTACCAGACCAGTACCGCCGTATTGAAGACCACCAGCGCGATCAGCAGCACGGGACGGCGCAGACTGCCCTGCCCTTCTTCACGCGCACGGGCGCGATCCACCAGCAGGCCGCCAACCCAGGCCACGATGGTCAGCACCACGTGCAGGGACAGGAACAGCGGACTGAGCCAGCCATAGAACAGCCAGCTGCCCGCCAGCAGCACGCCATTGCGTGCGCGCTGCGGCACCAGGGCATAGACCAGCAGGAACAGCGGCAGGAACAGCGTCAGGAATTCAAGCGAGGCAAAGACCATGGCGTGGTGCAGTCGGCGTCAGTCAGCGTAAGTCAGCGTCAAGAATCAGTTGGCCAGCTTGTCAGTCGCGGCCAGCAGGCGCGGACCGCTGGCCGAGGGCAGCAGCAGGACGCTGTAGCGCTCGCCTGCCTTCAACTCACCCAGGTCCAGCACCGGGCCGGTATTGGCCCCGCCGCAGACCAGCTGCACCGACAGCTTGACCGGATTGATGGAACGGCGCTGCAGGCTGCCTTGCGCCACGCCCTTGAACAGGTCGGCAGTGCGGCCGGCCGGACGCAGGGCTGCAGCGGCACAGGAAGCATCGAGATTGAAGAAGGCCAGCGAGGCCTTCAGGCCATTGAAGTCATCCGGATTGTCCTGCACGGTGACCTGGCGGATGCCCTTGGGATCAGGCAGCACCACCACCGTGGCGAACTCGCCCGGCTTGGCCTGCACGCCCAGCTCCAGGCTCTTGCCCGCCACCGTCAGCGTGCCCTTGATGGTGGACTTGGCCTGCACCGGGAAGAAGGACGAGACCGGCTTGGCCGCGTCCAGTTTCAGCGGCGGCTGGCCCTTCTGGGCCACCACTTGCAGCGCGTCCGGCGTGGCGTTGATGAAACGGATGAAGGCGGCATCCTCGGCCGGGCCGGTCGGATACAGCGGAATGTCAGCGGCCATCACCCCCGCACAGCCCAGCAGGGCCGCGCTCGCGGTCAGTGCGCGCAGCACGCTCATTTCTTGGCTCCCTTGGCGCTCACGGCAGCGGCCGGCAGCTTGCCCAGCGCATCGCCGATGGCCGAACCCCAGGACTTGTAGCCGGCCACTGTGAAGTGCTGGCCATCGGTGGTGATCCATTGGCCCGGCTTGGACATGGCCAGCGAATCAATGTAGGTGCAAGGTGCCACGTTGGCAGCCAGGAACTGCGACATCAGCTGGGTGCGCGCATCGTTCTTCTGATACATGCCGCCAGCCTTGCCCCAGGCCGGTCCGACCCAGGCGCACTTGGTGCCGGTGGCGGCAATCGCCTTGGTCAGGCTGGTCACGCTTTGCCAGGCCCAGGCCTTGGGGAAGGCCGGCTTGTCGTAGGAGGCCATGGTGTCGCCGATGACCAGCACCACCAGGTCCGGCTTGTCCTTGGCGATCAGTTCGGCGATGGGCGTGGTGCTGGCATCGCGGCCCTTGATCTGGATCTTGCCGTTGTCGATCTGCTCGGCACCGCAGTCGACCTTCTTGGTGGTCAGCCAGTCGCCGGCACTGGCACCGCAGGCGCCGATGGAGTGGACCTTGGCGCCCATCTGGACCAGCTTGGCATTGAGGGGTTCGGTGAGGTGGTCGGCCAGGCTCATATGGCTTTCGCCCAGGACCAGGATACTCAGACCAGCGAGAATGGATGCAGCTGCCATGGCAATCTCTCTATCAAAAAATGTTCAGTCAAATCAGTTGGAGTACGGCGAACGATACGGGCTGACCGGCAAGGTCAGGAAACTGCCCTGCATGTCCTCCAGGGTATAGCGCAGGTACATGGCGACATTGAGTTCGCGGAAGTCGCTCGAATTGTTCAGGCGCAGCGTACCGCCCACAAACAGACGCGGCGCAAAGCGGTATTCGCCGCTGCCTTCCAGGCTGTAGCCGATGCCGGTCTTGGTCTGCTGCCCGTAGGTCTTGCCGCTGGCCGCTTGCAGGGCGGCATCCGTGGGGAAGTAATCCGCGCCGTCCTGGCGGAAGTACTGCACACCGGCCGAGCCCTTGAGCTGGAAGCTGAAACGGTCGCTGCGCTTGGCCCAGGTCACCGGCACGCCCAGTCCCAGATAGGCCTGCGGGCTGAAGTAACCGCCGTGGCCATAGGTATAGAAGTTCTGGTTGTTGGCGTAGCTGATGAGGGTGGCGGAGACACCGGCCGTCATCTTCTCGTCGTTGCCGTTGGCCAGGTACTGGTAGGCACCGCCGCCCAGTTCCACACGCGTGTTGGATTCGACGTTGCGGCCCATCAGGCTGTGCAGGGCACCGTAGGCGTAGACGCCGGTCTGGGCATCATCCGAACTCATCTCGGCACGGCCGCCGTTGGCGGTCACGCCGCCCCAGGAACGGCCGACGCGCGGGTCGGTGCTGCCGGCAAACGAGGTGATGCTGTCGTTGACGGCACGGCGCGACACCGTCACGCCAAAGCGGTTGGTGCTGCTGCCGCCGAGCGGCTGCTCCACGCTCACGCCACCGACCACGTTGGGATACTTGAAACCGCTGGGCGTCGTGCCGATGTCGGCCTTGATGCCGTCGTCAGGACGCTCGTAGGCTACCGCCACGCCCACGCCGCTGGCGCTCTGCTTGCCCACGCCGGTGGCACTGGAACCGCCACCGCCGAAGCGGCTGGCGGCCTCGTCGGTCATGGTGCCGCCATCCAGCGAGACCGGCGTGATACGCACGGCCACGCGGTCATTGCCGACCGGCATGTTCACTTCCAGCGGGGCTTCGATATCGTTGATGCGGCTCAGGCCCGATTCGCTGGCATTGCCGCGCACCACTACGCCTTGCGTGACGTAGGGGCTGCGCGCCTGCAGGATGTCGTTGAGGGCGCGCTGCGCCGGCGTGAGGTTGTCCGCCGGCAGGCCTTGCTGGCCCTGCAGCGCCAGCAAGGCGCGCTGGGCGGCGGTGGCCGCACCCGGCAAAGCGGTGGCAGGTGCCGCACCTTGCTGCGCATAAGCGCCCGCCCTGCCCGGCTGGGTGGTCTGGACCATCTGCGCCGGAGCCGGCGATGCATTGCTGAACACCGGACCGAGCGCCGGGCCATAGGCCACCGCAGGCGCGGCCTGCGACGCCGCCACACGCGCGTTGGCCGGGGTCGGCAAGACGTCGGCCGCCGCCGGTGCGGAAGCCGTCATCATCGCCGGACGCAGCATGGTCTCGGCAGGCGGCGGGATGGCAGCCACATTCTCGTTGCCCGGCAGGCGACGCTGGGTGCGGAAGGGGTTGATGGCCGGATCGAAACCATTGCCCTGGGCCATCAGGCTGCGCTGGCGCGCCGAGTTTTCAATGGCCACCGCCTTGCGCAACAGTGCCGTGGCTTCGCCGGTCTTGCCCAGCGCACGATAGATGCGTGCGGCTTCGGTCAGGGTGGTGGGATCGCTGCTTTCCAGTTTGTTGAACTGATCCAGCAGGCGCAGGGCATAGGCATTGTCGTGCGCCTGCATGGCGGTATCGGCCGCGCCCAGCAACACCGTGACGTCGCGCGGATTGCGTTCGGCCAGTGGTTTGTAGAGCGCCAGTGCGCGGGCATTGTCGCCGGCCGCATTGAACATGCGGGCCAGTGCCGAGAGCGCACCGATATCGGTGGGCCGCTGTGACAGCGCGGGGGCCAGCGTGTCGTAGGCCGCCGCCAGGTCGCCACCTTCGCGCAGGCGTTCGGCCTGGCGCACGCGGTAGAGGAAACGCACATCGTCGTATTGCTTGCGCGTGGCCACGTCCATGTTCTGGTTCTGCAAGGCCGTGAGTACGCTGTAGACCTGCGCATCCTCACCGGCCCTGAGCAGCACCGACGCGTATTGCAGGCGCGTAGCGACGCTCGGCGTGGCCGGCGGCGCAATCAGCGGCTGCATCAGCGCCAGCGCACGCGGGGTATCGCCCGCATCGACATAGGCCGAGGCCAGCGTGCCGGTGCGCTCGGCATTGCCGGCCGCTTCGGGCTGCACGCGATCCAGCAGCGCCAGGGCTTCCTGGCGCTGGCCGGTCTTGACCAGCTCGCTCGCATGGCCGACCTGGATGGTCAGCGTGACCTGGCGATACAGATCGGTCATCGGTGCGGTACGACGGGCCTCGGGGATGCGGCGCAGGGTATCGAGCGCATCCTGCCGCTGCTCCATCTCGGCCGACAGCAAGGCGCTGGCGTAGAGCGCGTCGACGTTGTCGCGATGCTCGCGGGTGAAGTCATCGATGGTCACGCGCGCCTGGCGCGACTGGCCGGCCTTGATGTAGAGGCGGGCCAGGTCGAAGGTGGTCCAGACGTTGTCGGGATCGTTGCGCACCGCTTCGCGCCGGGCGTCCAGTGCGGCATTGAGATCGCCACGCTGTTCGGCCAGGTTGGCTTGCTGGGCCGCACGCAGGGCGCGCAGGCGGCCCTGGTCGCCGAACTCGGCCTGTTGTTGCGGGGTGAGCTTGTCGAGCAGGCGCAGCGCTTCATCGGCTTGCCCGGTCTGCGAGAGCACATTCACCAGACCGCGAATCGCTCCGGCCTGTGCCGGCTGCACCGCCAGTACCTGGCGATAGTGCGCCGTGGCGGCCTCGAACTGGCCGGCCGTGGCTTCGATATCGGCGATGGCGACCAGGCCATCGGTGTTCTTCGGATCCAGGCGCAGCGCCTGGGTCAGCGCATCCTGCGCCTGGCGGGTCTGGCCGCGCGCCTGCAGTTCGCGGCCGCGCTGGATCAGCAGCCAGTAGCGCACGCTGTCGAGCGCCTTCTTCCAGCCGCTGCCACCCTTCGCTACGGCGCGCGCCAGCAGCGGTTCGGCATCGGCCAGACGGTTCTGCTGCTGGCGCACCACACCCAGGCCACCGAGTGCATCGGTTTCATCGGGATGGCTGGAGAGGCGTTCCTGGAAAGCCTTTTCGGCTTCCTGCAGATCGCCCTTCTCCAAGGCCTGCAGGCCGCGCGAGAGCACCGTCGGGGTCTGCGTGCCGGCGACCTGCGAGCGGCCCTTGGCCAGCAGGTCGCGGATGTCCTTGTCGTCCGGATGGACCTTGAGGAATTCTTCAAACAGCGGGGCCTGCGCCGGACTCGGCGGGCCCAGCCAGGTCAGCGCCAGCCGCCAGCTTTCATCGGCGTCGCCGCCGATGTCGGTCTGCTTGCTCAGGCGCGAGAGCACACGGATGCCTTCCACCCGGCTGTCTTCATGGCGCGCCAGCTGCTTGCCATAGAACAGCGCCAGGATGCTGTCCTCGGGAGTTTCGCGCAGCAGGCGCTCCATGCCCTTGCGCGCTTCCGGCCAGCTGGCATCGTTGAAGGCCAGATTGTTGTAGTACTCGCGGCCGACCGTGCCCGAGGGCGTCAGGCCATTGAACATCTTGCGGAAGGTGTCGGTGGCGCGGTCACGCTCGCCGGCATCCACCAGGCGGCGGGCTTCGGCCAGCAGGGCCTGGTTTTCAGGGCGGGCCAGGGCGATGTCCTGCATCAGCTGGGCGGCTTGCCAGGGTTGCGGCGAGAGCGCCTGCAGCCGTTCCAGATACGCATTGGCCTGCTGCGGCCGGTTCTGCTTCACGCCGATCAGGCCCATGCCGTACAGCGCGTTGACCTGCGATTTGTCCAGCTGCAGCACCTTCTGCCAGACCTCGGCGGCGCGCTGGTTGTTGTTGCGCGCCTGCCAGTACTGGCCCTGCTCCACCAGCTGGGCCTGCAGGTCCGTCGGCGCAGCCAGGGCCGGGGCCAGGGGTGCGCCCAGGAGCGCGGCCAGCACTCCGATGGCTAGCGTGGTACGGCGCGTGCGCATGACTTCTCCCAAGACAAATTGAGCGTTCCGTCGTCGCGGAACTGATATCGCTGCTCGGCCCATCCGAGGCCGAACAGGCCGAGCATGACGTTGTAATACAGAATTTCCGGTTGCGCACTGGGCTGGGCCAGTCCGCTTTCCAGCTGTTGTGCGGCGCGCGCCTGCCATTGCGCGGCCAGGGTGTTTTCACCCTTGGCCTGCAGATACGGCACCAACGCCGCGCCAAACCCGAACGGTCCCTGCCCTTCGATGGCACCACTGGTCACGGCCACCTTCTCCGGCGCGATGCCGGTGGCGACGATGCGCTGGCGCATGCCATCCAGGGCGGCCAGCAGCGGTGCGGCCCCGGGGTCACGCGGCGAGGTCATGCCGGCCCACAGGTAGACGCGGATGGCGTCATAGCTGCCCAGTTCGCCCTTGGCCGGATCAACCATGAACTGGCCGGCCTGCGCCGCCGTCATCTTGTAGCCGACCCAATCCGCCACGAAACCCTTGGGGCTGGTGGCCTGGATCATGCGCACGGTGTTGGTGGCGATCTGCTGCCAGGGGCCCTTGGGGCGCTCCTTGTACAGACGGCGCAGCAGCGGCAGCGGCAGGTAGCTCGGATTGAGCGTCCAGGCCTGGCTGCCCTGGCTGAAGCCCTGCGGTCCCGGCAAGACCATCTTGCCCAGGCCCGGCAGGTCCACCACGAGGCGCGCTTCGATGGCGTCGAGCAGGCGCACTGCATCGCTGCGATAGGTCGGGCGCTGCCACAGGCGCGCCGCTTCCAGCAGCGCGTAGGCAATCCACAGGTCGGCATCCGATGCGGAATTGGCGTCCTGCAATTGCCACTTGCCATCGGCACCCTGCCCCCACAGCCAGCCCGGCAGGCGGTTGGCGGCATCGGGCGCCATCATGTTGTCGCGGGTCCAGCTCCAGATCTGGTCAAAGCGTTGCGGATCATTGGCGATCAGCGACAGCAGCAGGTTGTAGGACTGACCTTCGGACGTGGTGTGATTGGGCAGCAGGCTGGAGTGCAGAACCCGGCCATCGGGTTGCACGTGACTGCCAGCCCAGGATTGCCAGGCCGGCCAGTCAACCGCCGCGCAGGCGGCCGGCGCGGCGCTGGCAGCCGCACCGGTACCACTGAGCGCGAGTGCGGCCGCCACCTTCAACAGGCTGCGTCGCAGAGGCTGGAACGGCAGGTCAGGCATTGAGACGCTTTCTCGCCTTGGCGCGCAGGGTCAGGTAAGCCAGGCCGCCGAGCATCAGGATGCCTCCGGCAATCAGCACGAACATGGCCAGCACGTGGCGCGACAGCCACCAGCGCAGCATGCGCAGCGGCGACATGCTGCCGACGAAATAATTTTCTTCGGCCAGCAGCGGATCGATGGTGGTGCCGCGCACTGCCACCAGGCTGCCCTGGATGGTTTCGGCTTCCGGGTCCTTGCTGGCCATGGCATCGAGGATCTGCTGCAGGCCGGAGGCATCGCCACCGGCCAGCACCACCACGCTGCGGCCACTGTCGAGGGGCGACTCGAAACCGGTCAGGTAAGAGGTCGGCTCGCCCCCCGAGAAGGCCAGTGCCAGCCGCGCACGGCGCTTGGCCTGGTCCTCGTCATCGATCTGCAGCCAGCTGCGCACGCGCAGGGCCAGATCGGCCACCTGGAAGCGCTGCTTGTCTCCGGTCACCACCGCCGGCAGGCGATCGGCCCATTGCTTGAGCAGCGGCTGATTCTGTCCCGAGGCCAGCACCAGCAGGTCGCGCGAGGCCACCTTGTCGACCTGCGCAGCCTGGGTCACGGCCACGCCGGTCGCCGGATAGCCGGTGGCGCTGCCGAAGCGGCCCAGCAGCGTCAGGTAGGCCGAGAGATCATCGGACGTGGCATTGTCGGGCAATACCACCGCCGACTCCGAGAGATCGGCCATGCGCGTGAAGGGGAAACCGGCATCCTTGAACACGCCCAGATTGGGCATGGCCATGAAGTGATCGTAGCCGCGCAGGTCGATGGTGGATTCGGGATCGATGCTGCCGCGCACGTTGTCGATGATGACGTCCTGGCATTCGCCCTGCTTGACGAAATCGTACATGTAGCGCAGCTGCAGACGCGATTGCGGACCGGCCAGGTTCAGCGGCAGGCGCACGTTCATCTCGCGGGTCAGCGCGTCATCCTTGATGGCGGCCAGCAGGCTCTTGTCCAGCTGGTCGTGCGGTAGCAGGACGTCGGCCTTGATCAGGCCATCATTCAGGCTGACCATGAAGGACGAATTGGACGACTTGGGCTGCGGCGTATAGCGATACACCAGTTTCAGTTTCGCGCCGTCCTGTCGCCAGCTGGAGAGCGCGGGCGGGAAGTTGAGCGGAATGGTGATCTCGCCCGGGTTGTAGCCGGAGACATTGAGGCGCTTGGGATCGATCAGCTCGGAGAGTTTCACCGGACGATCGGTAGGCAGCCAGTTGGGCGCGTCATACGGCTGGCGCGGAGTCAGCGGCTGCAGCTTGTCGACCACCACCGAACTGCCCGCCAGGCCCTTGCCGCCCAGCGTCAGGGCAGCGGCGGCCTGCTTGAGTTCAGCGATGTTGCGGCCGGAGACGATCAGCAATTTGCCATTGGCATCATTCGGATTGGCCTGCACGGTCAGGGTCGGCCCCTTGGGCGCGGCCACGGCCACACCGGCCACGGTGGTGGCGGCCTCGCCGGCCACCATCAGCACGGCATTGCCGCGCTGGGGCAAGGTGTTGATCTGTACCGGGAAGCGCGCACCGCGATAGGCGGCCAGCGCGCCGAACCAGGACGACAGCGACCCTGCCGCTTCCAGCGTGCCGTTGTCGGGCGTGCCGGCAAAGATGAAGGGCAGGTTCAGCATGCGGATGTCGCGCCGGTCGAAGAAGGGCACGGGCATCAGCGCCAGGTCATCCTTCTGCGGCAGCGCCGTGGTCTGCAGGTCCAGCGTGGAGCCGTTGGCCACGCGCGTCCACAGGCTGGAATGCAAGGGATCCTCGCAACCCATCGTGTAGTGGCCGATGAACTGCAGGCTCAGGCGGTTGAATTCGGTAATCAGCTTGGCCGGGATGTCGACCTTGGCGGTCTGCATGCTGCCGGAGTTTTCCTTGGGCAGCGGGATGCTGCCGGCCACGACGTCGTTGACCATCACGTTGATCTGCGACAGGTCCGGCAGCAGCGCGGGCGAATACGTGTAATACAGGGTCACGTGCGCACCGGTGGCCACCAGCGAGACCGGCACGTCGAAGTTGAGACTGTCGGTGGCATCCACGCCATGCAGGTTCATCGAACCGTTGCGGCCCAGCTGCTTGAAGGTGAACACGTAAGGATCGCCGGCCATCGGGATCGGTGCCGGCAGACCGGGCGTGGCCGTGGCTGCCGGAGTCGCGGGGGTGGCCGCCAGTACCGGCAGCGGCAGGCTGCCTGCCGTCATCACGGCCGCCAGCATCAGGCACAGGGAGCGCTGGCGCAAGGGCATCCGTTGCGCTTGAGACTGCTTCGTTTTCATTATTGTTTTTCCAGAGTGTTATCGGTAACGGGCACAGTGGCTGCCGCCACTGCCGAGGGGGCTGCAGCGGGTGCCGGCGCGCGGCGTTGCGCACGCCGGCTGCGCATCAGGATCAGGGTCGCCTTGAACAATTGCCGTACGCCATTCATGCCGATGCCGGCGACTTCACGCAAGGCTTTGAGCGGTGTATCGGGACGGCTCTTGCCCCAGTTGTTGTCCCAGATGTCGGCGCGCGAGAAGGTCAGGCGCACCAGTTCGCTTTGCTGGCGCAGCGACAGTTCGTGGAACTGCGCACCGACCATGTCGTTGCGGCTGAACACCACCATTGCCGGGAACACCTTCTCCTGCGCATTGCGCATCATCGAGACTTCGATGCGTGCATTGCGTGCGATGCTGACGCCGGCAGGCAGGCGCAGGCCAATGCCCTTCTGCGAGAAGTCCAGGGTCTTGCCGTCGATGATGCTGCCGTCGTCGAGCTTGATGCGTACCGGCAGTTCGGCGGTCACGCGCGGCTCGCTGCGCACCTGGCGGGTTTCGGAAGCGACCGCCATGGCGGCGCTGCTGATGATGACGTTGTAGAGCGTCCAGGCCATGTTGATGAGGATGGTGGTGACCGCATTCGGATCACCATGGATCAGTTGCCAGATGCCGAAGCCCAGTCCGGCCACGTTCAGCCCCAGCAGCACCATGTAGGGCCGCGCCAGCTTCCAGTCGAAGTGGTCATCGGTGATGATGCCGCCCTTGTCGGTGACGTTGAAGCCGCCCAGCTTGGGGTTCACCAGCGCCAGCAGCACCGGCCCCAGGATGTACCAGGCCAGCACGGTCTCGTAGACCTCGTTCCAGAAAGAATGGCGGAAGCGTCCCTGGATGCGCGAGTTGGTCAGGCTGGCGTGCAGCACGTGGGGCAGCACGTAGGCCGTGATCATCAGCGCCGAGGCCTGGAAGATGTGGGCGCCGAAGAACAGGTACGTCAATGGCGCAGTCAGGAAGATCAGGCGCGGCAGGCCATAGAAGAAGTGCAGCATGGCGTTGAGGTAGCACAGTCGCTGGCCCAGACGCAGCCCCCTGCCCTTGAGCGGATTGTCGACGCGGAAGATTTGCGCCATGCCGCGCGCCCAGCGCACGCGCTGGCGGATGTGGCGCGCCAGGTTCTCGGTGGCCAGGCCGGCGGCCTGGGGGATGGCGAGATAGGCGGTGTTGTAGCCGGCACGGTTCATCTTCAGCGCGGTGTGCGCATCTTCGGTCAGGGTCTCGGTGGCGATGCCGCCGATTTCCATCAACGCGGTACGGCGCATGACGGCGCAGGAGCCGCAGAAGAAGGCGGCATTCCACAGGTCATTGCCATCCTGCACCAGGCCATAGAACAGCTCGCCCTCGTTGGGTACCGAGCGGAAGGTATTGAGGTTCTTCTCGAAGGGATCGGGCGAGAAGAAGAAGTGCGGGGTCTGCAGCATGGCCAGCTTGGGGTCCTTGTAGAACCAGCCCATGCAGATCTGCAGGAAGGAACGGGTCGGCACGTGGTCGGCATCGAAGATGGCCACGAATTCGCCGTCGGTGACCTTGAGCGCCTCGTTGAGGTTGCCGGCCTTGGCGTGCTTGTTGTCGGAGCGCACCAGGTAGTTCACGCCGATGTTGTCGCAGAACTCGCGGAATTCTTCGCGGCGGCCATCATCGAGCACGTGCACGCGCAGCTTGTCCTGCGGCCAGTCGATGGCCTGCGCGGCGAAGATGGTGAGCGAGACGATGTCCAGCGATTCGTTGTACGAGGGAATGAAGACATCCACCGTCGGCCACTCCGCCGGCGGCATGGTCAGCATCTGCGGCTTGCGGCGCAGCGGCCAGGCGGTCTGCAGGTAGCCCAGCGTCAGCACCAGCAGCGAATACAGTTCGGCCGCCAGCAGTCCGTAGCCGAAGCAGATGTCCAGCCAGCTTTCAAAGGCCAGCGTGGAACTGATGCGCCAGTACATGTAGCGCATCGACACCGTCAGCGAGAGCGTGATCAGCACCAGAACCGGGAACCGTCCCGACTGCTTGCGCAGCACCAGCGCGGCGACGAAGCAGCCGATGGCGAAGACGCACTGGGCGGCGAAGTCCAGCGGCACCGAAATGATCAGCAACGCCAGCATCGTGGCAAACAGCAGCACGGCCCATTGCACCAGACGGCGTGGCCCGCGCGGCAAGCCTTCGAGGCGCGCGCCGACGGTCTGCATCCATTGCTGCAGGCGGTTGGCCGATGGCCGTGCCGAGGGCTCCTGTCCTGGCGGATGCGGTGACAGCGTGGCGGCGGCAGGCAGGTCGGACGGGGCTGGCGACTGCGATGGCGAGGGAGCCTGGGATCCGGTCGTCATGCGCGTGCACCCGTAGCGACGGCTTTGGCGACAGCGGCGCGCAGCACCTCGCTCACGCCCTGCAACTGCTCATAGGCCGGCGAGTGGCCGTCCTTGACCAGCGGATTGAAGCCATAGGCCAGGCCTTCGCTGATGGCGTGATCGAGCGCGATCACCCCAGCCAGGCGCGGACCCATCCAGCGCTTGAGCACTTCCAGCATGTCCTGGCTGAAACTGCGGCTGGCATCGTATTTGTTGACCACATAGCGGCAGTTGTTGCGGCCATGCAGGACCTGGCGCATATGTTCCAGCGCCAGGAAAGAACCGGCGTCGGGCGTCACCACCGCCAGCACCTGGTCGGCGGCCCGCAGGGCCTGGTCGAGATAGGCGGTCTGTCCGGCCGGCAGGTCCAGCAGCACCACGTCGCCCGCCTGCAGCTGCAGGGCGTGCAACTGGCGCAGCAGCCATTGGCCATCCTCGGCCATCTGCTGGGCCAGCGCAGCTTCGCCAGCGCCGGCCACCAGGGTGTGGCTGACCACCTGCGTGCCGGCCATGCCGGCGGCCAGGCCACTGCGCCAATCTGCGGCAGCGGCCGCTGCAGCAACGGCGTCGGCACTCACGCCCAGGTGGTATTGCAAGGCATTCTGCGGATCCAGGTCGATGGCGATCACGCGGCCATGGCGCGCCAGGCTGCAGGCAAGGGCCGAGCACAGGGTGGTCTTTCCGACCCCGCCCTTGGGCGAGACTACGGCAATCACTTGTGCGGGCGTCGTGGGGGGCAGGGCCACGCCGGACTGGCCGGCGTCGTCATTGTTGGCGCGCTGCAGGGCTTCGCGCTGGCGCGCGGCCTCGCCCAGCATCGAACGCAACAGGGTGGGTACGCCAGGGCCATGGGGCGCCGACGGGCTGATCTGGCTGACCGGCGCCGGGTTCGGGGAGGTAACAGGCGCCTGCACGGACAGGGACGGTGCAAGTCTGGCGACAGGAGCGACAGGAGCGACGGGGACGGCGGCAGGCGCAGCAACGACAGGCGCTTCAACGACCGGCTCGCTGACCGGCTCGGTCAGCGGCTCGATCACAGGCTCAATGCGCTGGGAGGAGGAAAGCGAAGGCGGGTCCAGCAGCGGCACCACCGCGCTGGCCGCCACGACCGGTGCCGGTTCGGCCTTCACGTCCGCCGCGGCCGGCTGCGCAACCACCAGCGGCGCCTTGGGCTTGCGGACCGGCTCCTTGTAGTTGATGGCGGCCTCGATTTCGAGATACCCATCCACCGTCGCCCCGAACTTGCTCAGCAAGTTGGAGATATCGTTTCCCATGCTTGACTCCCTGCCCTGTCCTGACGGCGGCGGCTTTTGACCGGGCGCGCAAGACCTGCCTGCAACCTTGTTAAAAAGCGGTAAGTGTTCCCATATGCTGCCATCCCCCAGCTATATTTATTCATCCGCTCTGACGGCGGGACTTTTCCCCTCTGGATGCGGAGTCATGCTCCGCGCGGACCAGGCGCAGGAATGTTGTTTTTTCGACCACATTCCACGTTGTCATTAAAACAAACAAATCCTGATACCGCAACCTTCTTCGTTGTCAAAAATGTAAAAAGCCGACAAGACACAACACTCATTTCTTGCCAGGAACATATGAAGAAAGAGGCAGAATCTTACATGTGAGACGAACGCTTTGTCGCTCAATAGCGACAATTTGTTCCTCCTTCGACGCGGAATTGACACAGTTCCCGAAAGATCCCGCAAGGACAGTCGCGTGCCACGGCTGGCGCGGCTTTTCGACTCTCATCCTGCGGGAGATCGGGCAACCCGGACCCGGCATGTCCACTTACCCGCCTATGCTAGGGGTTCGTAAAAAGATGTCACTCGGGAAAAACCTGAGAAGCCACGGCGCTCACGCTGGCAGCGCGCGGGAATCGGCGATCTGCCACCAGGCCGGCAGCAGTGCCTGCACCTCGGGCCGGCCGAAGCGCTGGTCGATCAGCCAGACCGTGCCCTGGTCAGTTTCGGTGCGGATGACGCGGCCGGCCGCCTGCACCACTTTCTGCATGCCGGGATAGAGGTAGGTGTAGTCGTAACCGCAGCCGAACAGTTGCTCCATGCGTTCACGCAACTGCTCGTTGACCGGGTTGAATTGCGGCAACCCCAGCGTGGCGACGAAAGCGCCGATGAGTCGATCGCCGGGCAGATCCACGCCTTCCCCGAAGGAGCCGCCCAATACGGCAAAGCCGATGCCCTGCCCGGCGCTTTCGAAACGTGCGAGGAAGGCATCGCGGTCGGTCTCGGACATGCGGCGCGACTGCTGCCAGGTGGCGATATGCGGATGCGCCCGTGCGAAGGCATCGCGCGCCTGCTGCAGGTAGTCGAAGCTGGAGAAGAACGCCAGGTAGTTGCCCGGCCGCTCTTCATACTGGCGCGACATGAGTTCGCAGATTGGTGCGATGGAGGCTGCGCGGCGCTGCCAGGTGGTGGAGATCTGATGCGCCACCTTCACCTGCAACTGGCTGGCCTGGAAGGGAGACTCGACATCGATCCAGGCGGTATTGGCCGGCATGCCCAGCAGATCGGCAAAATAATTCCACGGGGCCAGCGTGGCCGAGAACAGCGTGGTCGCATGCGCAAAGGCAAAGCGCGGCCCCAGGAAAGGCGCAGGCACCACGTTGCGGATGCACAGCACGGTATTGCGTTCATCTTCCCGGGTGAGATCAAACAGCGAGTGCGGGCCGAAGGATTCGGCCAGCCGCACGAAGGCCATGGCATCGAAGTAGAAATCGCGCAGCGGCGGATCCAGCGGCACCGCCACCTGCGCCAGGAAATCGCTGATGGCGCCCACGCTGCTGCTGAGTGCCTCGACGAACTTGGCCGGCGGCGCTTCCAGCACCTGATAGGGCAAGTCGGCTTTCTTGCCGGCGGCGGTCCAGGCGCGGCCCAGCCGTTCCAGCGGCTTGGCCACGGCCGGCGGGGCCACGGCGCGCGCGGCCCGCAGCGCTGCCCGGCTCAGTTGCGCGCTGTACATGCTACGCGCCCGCGAGACCAGGTTGTGGGCCTCGTCGGCCAGCACGCTCACGCGCCAGTCATGCGCCTGCGCCATGCCGTAGAGCATGGCACCGCCATCGAACCAGTAGTTGTAATCGCCGACGATGACATCGCTCCAGCGCGTCATCTCGCTGCCCAGGTAGTAGGGACAGACCTGATGCTGCAGGGCCACGCTGCGCAGATGTTCGCGATCCAGCAGCGGCTGCGAGAGGCAGGCCGCGCGGGCGGCAGGCAGGCGGTCGTAGAAGCCCTGCGCCAGCGGACAGGAATCGCCCCGGCACAGCCGGTCCGGATATTCGCAGGCCTTGTCGCGTGCGCACAGTTCCAGCACGCGGAGCGGCAGTTCGCCGTGATCCTTCAAGGTGGCGGCGGCATCCAGCGCCAGTTGCCGGCCGGGGGTCTTGGCCGCGAGGAAGAGGATCTTGTCCAGCCGCTGCGCCGGGGCGGCCTTGAGGGCCGGGAACAAGGTGCCCAGCGTCTTGCCGATGCCGGTCGGTGCCTGCGCCAGCAGGCTGCGCCGGCCCGTCTGCGCGCGAAATACCGCCTCCGCCAGTTGCCGCTGACCGGGACGGAAATCGCCGTGCGGAAAGCGCAGCGCCTGCAAGGCCGTATCACGCGCCGCGCGGTGCGCCAGCTCCTGTTCGGCCCAGCGCATGAAGCGCTCGCATTGTGCAGCAAAGAGCGTAGCCAGTTCCTCGCGGCTGCGGGTTTCTTCCAGTACCGTTTCCTGCTGGCTGCCGATGTCGAAATACACCAGCGCCAAATGGATGCGCGCCAGCCCTTCCCGCTCGCACATCAGGTGGCCATAGACCCGCAGTTGCGCCCAGTGCAGGTGGCGATGATTGTCGGGCAGGCTGGAGAGCTGGCCGCGATAAGTCTTCACTTCTTCCAGCAGCTGGCGCGCGGGGTCATAGCCATCGGCGCGTCCGCGCACATGCAGCGCGCCATGATCGGCCGAGAGCGTCACTTCGCTCAGGTAGCCTTCCCCGCGCCGCTGCGCCACGATGGCGTGACCGGCGATGCCTTCCTGGGCGGTGGGTGTGGGCGTGAAGCGCAGATCGAGATCGCCCTGCTTGGCGGTGAATTCGCACAGTGCACGAACCGAGACGGTGTAGCGCGGTGCGGACTGCTCTTGCGCAGCGCCGGCCGAGAGCGCCTCGTTCATGCTGCCGCCTGTTCCCATTGCAGGTAGCACACCGCCACCGGCATGGCGTGTTGCGCACAGTAGTCCAGCCAGCGGCGCTGGTTGTCCTGCAGGCGGTCGCCCGGGCCTTTGACTTCGACCATGCGATAGCGCCCTTGCTGCGGCCAGAACTGGATCAGGTCGGGGAAGCCGTTGCGGTTCTCTCGAATGTCGTCAAGGATGCGCAGGCACCACAGCTTCAGATGTGCAGCGGGGATACAGTCCAGCGCCATCACCAGCAGCTCGCGCGTGACCCAGCCCCAGGCCACGAAGGGCGTTTGCAGGCCGTGCTTGGCCTCATGGATGGCAAGGAGATGCGCACGGTAGCTGCCGTCATCGAAGCGGCGCAAGCAGCGCGCCAGCACATCGCGCCGACGCGCCGCGAAATCGGCGCTCAAGAGATCGGCCGGCTCGCGCTGGAAGGGATGGAAGAAGGCGCCGGGAATGGGCGCGAACAGCGCTTCCCAGCACAGCAAGCCGAACAGGGCATTGGCCAGCGCGTTTTCGACATAGAACACCGGCGCATCAGCCCGCTGCAAATGCAACTGCACCGCCCGCTCGACGCGGCCGCCCTCGGCCGGCAACACGAGCTCGATCTGATCGACCACGGCGGGGCGCGGCCGCAGCGCCGGCGGCAAACCCAGCTGGCGCGCCAGGCGCGGCGCGATGCGCAGCAGTTGCTGGCGTTCCGCCTCGCTCTCGGGCGATTGCCGGGCGATCGTCAGCAGGGCCTGCGCGGGACCGAAGCGGCCCAGTTTTTCCAGCACGCGGATGGCGCGTGCCCGTGCGCCGGGATAACGGCAGGCGGCGTAGATCTGCTGCGCCTGTAGCCAGTCGCCGGCCTTCTCGCAATGCTGGCCGAGCTGGAACAGCAGGCGTTCACGGCGGCTCTCCAGCCAGGGATTGTCGAAGCGCTCCGCGGGTAGCGCGTCGAGCACCGCAGCGACCTCGTCACCGGCCTCGAAGCGTTGCTTGCAGGCCTGCAGTTGCAGGTAAAGATCAATGTCGGTGCGGCTGCGAAAACCGCGCGCCTCGGCAGAAAGGGCGATCTGTTCATAGCGCAGCGTACCCAGATCGGCCAGCACGAATTCGCTCCAGTCCTGGCGCAGGTTGCCGAAGAACATCAAACGCAAACGTTCACACAGGCCGCCAACCCGCATGCGCAGGACCGCTTCCCCGCCCTGCCCCGGCGCTATCCATTGCGACAGGCAGCGCGGCGCGGCATGAAGGGGATCGCTTTCCAGTGCCGCCAGCAAGCTGTCCTTGCGCGCCGTCCTGAGTCCACCGCGCACGCCGAACCAGCGCAGCAGCTCCGGCTTGGTCGCCAGCGCGAAGACCTGGGCCAGCGACAGCGGCGCATCCTGCTCCACCCATTCGGGCGGCAGATCGCGGGACGCCTGCAGCGGGCAGCCGATCTCCGGATAAGCCAGACGGCTGGCGCGGAAGTGCTCGCCCTTGCGCATCATCATGCGCACGAACAGCGCCCGCGCAGCCAGCGGCAAGGCCGGGAAACGCAGCAGGAAATCGCGCTCCTCGTCCTGCAGCAGGTCGGCATAGCGCTGCCCCAGCCAATCCAGCGCCTGCTGGAAATTGCTCAGGTAGTAGAAACGGTGATCGGGGATGGCGGGCATTGCGGCGAAAAGCAGGCAGGAAAGGAACTGTATGGATGCACAGTATATCGCGTAGATGCCAATAACTACACTTTGGAGACGAGATACCTGAAATATCAGGCTCTGTTCACCTTCAACCTGAATCGCGATTGCCCGCTAAGATAGTCGCCCTGCACAGACCAATCAACACTTCCAGGAGACCGCCTTGCCCAAGCTTTCCACCCTCGCCGTCGCGCTGTCCGCTGCCCTGCTGGCTTGCGCCGCGCCCTTGCACGCGCAGCAGACGCCGCGCCATGATGAATTCTTCTGGCTCGGCGAAATCAACAAGGCCACGGCCGTGATCAACACCGACGAAGGCTTGCTGGACAAGTCGATGACCCCGCTGGTCGTCAAGGGCATCCGCAAGGTGCTGGCCGATGGCGAGCTGCCGGGTGCCAAGCGTCCGACGCTGGTGATCACCTTCGAGCCGCTGCTGATCCAGGCGGCCGGTCCGCAGATCACGCTGCTGCACGCCGGCCGTTCCAGCCAGGACATGCTGGCCACGCTGCGCGCGGCCATCCTGCGCGAAGACCTGCTGACGCTGGCCAACCAGCTCAACGCCACCACGGCGGCGCTGGTCCGACTGGCCGCCAGCCAGCGTGACACCATCGTGCCCAACTACACCAATGGGGTGGCGGCGCAACCCAACAGCTACGGCCACTACCTGCTGGGCTTTGCCGCCGCACTGGACCGCGATGCCCAGCGCCTGCGCGAAGCCTATGGGCGGCTGGACCGCTCGGCCATGGGCACCACAGTGCTCAACGGCACCAGCTGGCCGTTGAACCGCCAGCGCATGGCCGACTACCTGGGCTTTGCCGCCATCGTCGACAACGCCTATGACGCGGCGCAACTGTCGGCGGTGGATGGTCCGGTGGAAGCGGGCGCGGTGGTCTCTTCCATTGCCCTGCATGCCGGCGCCTTCATCCAGGACGTGATGACGCAATATGCGCAGCCGCGTCCGTGGATCCTGTTGCAGGAGGGAGGGGCCAATACTTACGTGTCGTCGGCCATGCCGCAGAAGCGCAATCCGGGCCTGCTCAACAGCACCCGGCGCGATGCCTCGATGGTGATTGCCGAGGGCATGGGCGTGGCCATCGTGGCGCACAACATCCCGCCCGGCATGAGCGATGCCAAGGACGTGAAGCCCAACAAGGAGATGGTGCTCAATACGGTCAAGGTCCTGAAGAACTGGGAAAGCATCCTGGGCGCGCTGGTGATCGATCCGAAACGCGCGCTGGAAGAACTCAACAGCGACTGGACCGCGTCCCAGGAACTGGCCGACGTGCTCATGCGCAAGTACAAGCTGCCCTTCCGCGTGGGCCATCACTTCGCTTCGGAAGTGGTGGAGTATGCCAAGGCCAACAACATCCGGCCGCTGGAGTTTCCTTATGACCAGGCGCAGCGCATCTATCACGAAGCGGTGCTGAATTCGGAATTCCCCCAGGCCCTGCCGATGTCGGAACAGGAGTTTCGCAGCACCCTCGATCCGGTGGCGATCGTGCGCAATCGTGCCACCGTCGGCGGTCCGCAACCGGCCGAGATGGACCGCATGCTGCGCGAGGCCACTGCGCGCGTGGCGCAGCAGGACGCATGGATCAAGGCCCGGCAGCAGCGCATTGCAGGATCGCTGCAGAAGCTGGATGCGGATTTTGACCGGATGGCCGTCTCGGCGGGGGTGAAGTAAGGCGTGCCGGGCGGGCCGTGCAGCTTGGCCTAGCCGCGGGAAATCACCAGCAATCCCGCAGCAATGAGCGCGGCCCCGATCAGCTTGGCGGGCGTGATGACTTCATTGAGAATCCAGACCGCCATCAGCAAGGCCACGATGACACTGCCCTTGTCGATCAGCGCCACGGTGGAGACGTCCCCCGCCTTGATGGCCTTGTAGTAGAACACCCAGGAGACGGCGGTGGTCACACCCGACAGGCCGAGCCAGAGGACGTTCTGCCAGGTGACCGCGCTCAACTGCGCGGCCGGCACGACAGCAGCGGCGAACATGAGCACGAAGACAAACACGAAGCAGGTCCGGATGGCCAATCCCAGATCGCTGGAGATGCCGGTCAAGCCGAGTTTGGCGATGACCGAGGTGAAGCCTGCAAAGGCCATGGAAATGAATGCGTAGGCGATCCAGCGTTCCATCGTCTTATCCTTGAATGAAGATCGTGTAAGGCAACAACCGCAACCATCTGTCCATCTGCGGTTCAGCGCCCGCCTTCGGGCGCAAGCCGCTTGAGCAACTGCGCATGAAACAACTCCGGCATCTGCATCTGCGGTGCGTGACCAGCGCCGGGGAATACCACCAAGGTCGCGTGCGGAATGACGGCAGCCGCCTCGCGCCCGAGCACCGCATAGTTGCCCAGCCCGGCGCGCAATGCCGGCGGTGCGAATTCCTTGCCGATGGCGGTGCTGTCCTGGTCGCCGATCATGAGGACCGTGGGCGTCTTCAGGTTCTTCAGTTCGTAAAACACCGGTTGCGTGAGGATCATGTCGTACAGCAGTGCCGAATTCCACGCCACCCGCTCCTTGCCCGGCCCGCGGTACATGCCGGCCAGCATCTGCACCCAGGGTTCATACTCCGCACTCCACTGCCCGGAGAAATACGTAGCGCGCTCGTAGTTGCGGATGCGCTCGGCCGTGGTACCGAGTTCGCGCGCATACCACTGGTCCACCGACACCGGCGGCACGCCCTTGGCGCGCCAGTCTTCCAGGCCGATGGGGTCAACCAGCACCAGCTGGCGGGTCTGCTGTGGATAGGACAACGCATAGCGGATGGCCAGCATGCCACCAGTGGAGTGGCCTACCAGGATGGCCTGATCGATGCCGAGCGAGGCCAGCAAGGCGTGCGTATTCGCGGCCAGTTGCTGGAAGCTGAACTGGTATTGCTCGGGCTTGCTGGATTTGCAGAAGCCGATCTGGTCCGGTGCAATCACACGGTAGCCGGCGCGACGCAGGACATCGATGGTCTGCTCCCAGGTGCCGGCGCAGAAATTCTTTCCGTGCAACAGGACGACGGTGCCGTGCGGGACACTGCCGGCGGCAGGTGCCACGTCGAGATAGGCCATCTCGATGTCCTGGCGCTGCGAGTGGAAACGATAACGCGAGACCGGCCAGCGGTAGTCGAAGCCCTCCAGCTGGGGGCCGTAGACCGGCGCGTTTTCCATGTCGGGGACAGATGTCGTAGTGGCAGCAGGGACCGGCGGAGGCATGGAGGCCAATACGCTGAACAGGCTGGCAGCCAGCACAGTTTTCGCACGGAACAGGAAGGGGTGTGAATGCATGGGAGGAATCGGGCAGGTAGGTGAGATCGGGATGGCGCGCACAATCGATATCGCCGATGGTAGCCGGATTCGCACAACAAGGTCGGGCTTCACCTCGTTTTACCGGCCCGACCTTTTGCGATGGCTGCGCGCGTGGAGGGTAGACGGTTGCCCTGCCCTGCGATTATCGTGTCACCGGTTTGACCAATCTGAACGGAAGGAACGACATCATGTTTTCAAAACAGTTTGAAGTGGATCCCAAGCACATCGATTTCCAGGGCGTGGTCGATGGGCTGTACTACCCGTTTTATATGGAATGGACGCGGCATGCCTTTTTGAAGGAAGCGCTGGGAATCGATATCGAAGAGGCCTTCCGGCAAGGGCAGGTGTTCATGGTGCTGGAATACTCGCTGCGCTTTCGCAAGAGCCTGCAAAAGGGCGACACGATGGAGGTTACCTGCGAAGTGCAGAAACACGAAAAGCGCAGCCGGGTGAATTTCGTGCAGCAGATCAAGGTGGCGGACGTGGTGTATGCCGAGGCGGTCTTTGTCGGGGCTTGCTTCATGAATAACCGGCCATTCGTGCCGGAGGCGATTGCGGCGGCGCTGGCAGCTGCGCCTGTAGCAAACCCGGAGCAAGCCGGGCAATAGCCGCCGCAATTCGGTCAGAAAACAGCCTCAGGTCAGCCCGACTGCTTTGCCATTCTGCGCCAGCAGTTCCCTCGCCATCTGCAGCGCCTGCTCACGCGAGCCCGCAAGCAGCAGCGGGTAGCCCCAGAACTTCGCAAACACCACCGCGAAGGCCTTGAAGCCAACCCGCCTGGCCGCATTGGGTTCCACCACGATCATCGCCAGTACCAGCTTGCGCAAGGCATGCTTGTGCTGCTTCATCCAGAGTGCGGTACGTTTCTTTTCTTCCGCGGAATGCTCGTGATCTTCGGCAGGTACGGTATCGGTCAGCAGCACGAAGGGTTCTTCGCGCTGCAGGTTCGCTTCAAACTCCGTGAAATCCTGCTCGTGATCATGTCCGGGTTGCTGGGTGAGATTCATCCATACAAGCGGGAAATCCGCACTATTCATCGACATGGCCGTCTCCTTTGCGATTGAGGTGGCGCCAGGTGGTCGCGATGGCGAATACGCCCGGCAGTGAAATGAAGAACATCGCCGAGAAGGCAATGTGCCAGCCATCGCGCAATCCGTCGGCAATGCCGCCCAAGGTGTTGAGGACAACCAGCAGGCTGCCCAGGATCAGCGCGCCCCACCGGGCCGCGCGGTTGGCGGACAGTGCGAGCAGGACGGTGACGATCCAGCAGCCGTAGTAGGCCGAAAACATCCACAGCATCTTGGTCTCGAAGGTGATGGCGGGCGCGCTGCCCTGTGCTCTCACGAAGTCGTTGACGTAGAAGAACAGCTGGAAGCTCACGAAGAGCACGGCCCCGATGGCAGTGGCCAGCCAGAACAAGGCGGTCTGGTCCGGAGGCCGGGTCGGCAGAGGATGCGGGGAGGAAAGCGGCGACTGAATTGACATATCATTTTTCCAGATGATTAAAGGAGCGATTCATAATATTTTCTGATGATGCAAAAGGCGTCTGTGCGGACTCAATAGCGGTAATCCAGTGTCACCATCATGTTGCGTGGAGCACCGTAGGTCACGGTATCGAAGTCTCCCTTCTGCAGCGCGTACTTCTTGTCGAAGAGGTTGTTCACGTTGAGCGCCACCGTGGTTTTCTGCGACACGGCATAACGCGCCATCAGCGATGCCAGGGCATAGCCGCCCTGCTGGCCGCCCAAGGTACTGGTGCCGGTATTGGCCGCCTCATAGATGCCACTCTGCCATCTCACGCCGCCCCCCACCGTCAGCTTGTGCCACGCACCAGGCAGGCGATAGGTCGTGAAAAACTGAGCCGTGGTACGCGGCAGCTGCGAATTCAGACGCACACCGTTGCCATCTTCGGCGATGAAGTGGGAGAGGCCTGCGTAGATGTTCCAGCCACGTGCCAGCTCGCCCTGCAGATCCACTTCGACTCCGCGTGACTTGGTGCCATCTGCACCGCTGTAGGCTTGCGCGCCCGCTGGCGTGAACGCACCGGCAACGATCTGGGCCGCGTTGTCCAGCCGGGTTTCGAACAGGGCCACGGAGGCGTGCAGGCGCCCTTCAAGGTACGCCCCCTTGAGGCCGATCTCCGTCGTCTTACCTGTGGCCGGCGTGAGGACGTTGCCCTTGCTGTCCTGATAGTCGGTCTGTGGATTGAAGATGCGCGTATGGCTGAGATAGGCCGAATAGATCCGGTTGATGTCGTAGACCAGGCCGGCATAGGGCGTGAAGACACCGTTCTTCTCGTAACGCATCGCCGCGCCACCGACGCTGTTGTCAATTTCGTAGTTGCTCACACGCGCACCGACGATGAGTTTCAGGGGATCGGCCAATGACAGACGGGCCGCGCCATACACGCCACTCTGTTTGATCCCGGTGCTGGTCGGCACCCATGGCATCGCTGCGAAGTCCGGACGGGCAAAGGGTGTGCTGAGCTCATTGATATTGACCGGCATGAATCCGGCATAGAACGGCGCGATGTCATTCTCGCCGGAGGTGCGGCGTGAGGTCATGGCCCCCACAACTGCTTCATGATGACGGCCCAGCAGGTCAAAGGGGCCAGCCATCATCACATCGAAGGTGTTGGTGCGACTGCTGCCCTGTGACGCGAGGGCCACCGGATACGCCCCGAAAGGATAGGTGCCCAGCCCGGTGGCGCGGTCCGGACGGCCGACCAGGCCGAGCAGTTCGGCATTGAATTCAGTGCGGTACTGGCTGGCCGTGGCATGCAGTTTCCAGCCATTGTCAAAGCGATGATCGAGCTCGGCAAAGGCAGTCTTGAGCGTCGTGTTCCATTGACTCCAATCCTGTGCGTAGCTCTTCGACGAGGCGTAGTCAGCCTGCGTGCCGTCGCTGAACCAGAGCGGCAACCCGCCCCAGGTGGCTCCCGTCGATGTGATGTGCTGATCGTCATAGCCCAGGCTGACGGTGGTGTGTGAAGTCAGGTCAGCCTCGACGATGCCGTAGAACGACTTCTTCTCGGGCTTGTAGCCATCGATATAGGAGTGGCCGTCCTGATAGCTGCCCACCAGTCGCGCGCGGATGCGGCCATCAGCTGTCAGTGGGGTCGAGAGATCGGCCATGGCGCGATGGGTATCCCAGCTGCCTGCGCTCAGCGAGGCCGACGCCGAAAAATCCTGGGTCGGACGCTTGCGCACCAGATTGATGGCGGCCGAGGGATTGCCCGTTCCGGTAAGCAGGCCGGAAGCACCCCGCACCACTTCCACGCGATCATAGAAGGCGGTATCGACAGCACTGATCCCGCTGCCGTTGACGGTATTGCCGACCACCGTAGGGATGCCGTCATACTGCACGTTGTTGATCAGGAAACCGCGCGAATAAAAACTCGTGCGCTCGCTATCGGATTGGTAGGACGTGATGCCGGTGGTGTTGTCCAGCACGCCCTGCACCGAGTTCAATTGCTGGTCATCCATGCGCTGGCGCGTGATCACCGTCACCGCCTGCGGCGTCTCCCGCAATGACAGCGGCAGATGCGTTGCCGCGGCCGTCTCGCCCGTCGTATAGGCTCCTGTACCCTCCGTGGTCGCCGGCTCCGCATGCCCGGTGACAGTGACAGCCGGCAAGGAGGTTTGCGCTTGCGCCGCCGTCCCGGAATCGGCAGGGCTTTGCCGGATTTGTGATGAATCAGCGGCGAAGCTGGCTTGCGCGCCCAGCAGAACAGCGGCGGCGACCGCAGAACTCAAGACCTTGTGCGGCGTGCGTCGGAGCAAGTCCCGCATGGCCCGGTCGGAGAGCGGGCAGGCAGGCGACGGAACGTATGCAGTGAGGAAGCGACGCGAAGTTGAAACGGCATGGCGTGAGCACATAAACGATAATCATTGTTATTTGGAGCAGCCATTTAACAATGAAGACGCGTGGTCGCAATAGCGAAACCAGGCCAGACTATTTCGCATTTCGGCCACACTCACGACGGGGTGGATCTGTGGTGTTCAGGCGGGGCGTTCATCCGGCAGCACGATGGCCGGCACCGCCGCACGTACCGCGCTGTCGGTGCGATCGGAGAGATAGCGTGCCGGAGACTTGCCTGCGGCCTTGCGGAACATGGTGATGAAGCCGCTGGCGTTTTCGTAGCCCAGCTCCAGTGCCACGGTCTGCACGCTGTCGCCCTTGGTCAGACGCTGCAGTGCCAGGATCACGTGCAATTGACGACGCCAGCGCCCGAAGCTCATGCCGACTTGCTGCTGCAGGAGGCGGCTCATGCTGCGTTCGCTCATGCCGATGTGATGGGCCCAGGCAGCCTTGGACGTCTTGTCGGTGGGATCGGCCAGCAGCAGGTCGGCGAGTCTCCGCAAGCGCTGGTCGCGCGGCATTGGCAGATGCAGGTCTTCTACCGGCGCGCTCGCCAGCTCGTCAAGCAAGGTGGCGATCAGGCGTTCTTCGCGTCCGCCCAGGGGATACAGCTCGGGAAAACCCGCCACCTTGAGCAGCAGTTCGCGCAGCAAGGGCGATACGGAAATCGTGCAACAGGTGGTCGGCAGATCCGGAGCGGCATCCGGCTCGACGAACAGGCAATAGCATTCCGTCTCTCCTGCCCCGCGTGCGGCATGCGGCAGGTCGCCCGGGATCCATACGGCGCACTGCGGTGGCACGATCCAGACGCCGTCTTCCACTTCGCAGTTGAGGACGCCGCGTACCGAATAAATCAGTTGCGCCTTGCGATGCTGATGCCGGGCGTTCTCCCAGTCCTTGGCGACTGATGTGGTGCCGAGGGCCACTACGGGACGGGACACGCTGTCGACGTCCCTCGGAGCCAGGATCTGACCGGTGATTGCGATGCGCGACATGATGTTCTGGACAGGCTCGTACGGGACGATGTGAGTGGGCCAAGGTGCGAAACAGGATGACCAGCTTGCAGCACAAGCCTGGACCCTGGAATCGGCACGGTTTAATGGCAGAAAGCGCTTTGCAGGACGTCGGCAGGCTCGCCACAGGGATCGGCGATGCCTGACGTCGGCGCTACCTGAGTCGATGGATGTTCTGTTGCTTGTCCTGACTGTCAAAGGTGTGGCGCGCCTGGCGGAAGTCCTCCGCGTGCTCCACCACCCAGGTCCAGATCGGAGACATGCGCAGCAGCAAATCCTTGCCCAACGCAGTCAGCTCGTACTCCACGCGCAGCGGCTTTTCATCGGTTTCGTGACGCAGCAGCAGGCCATCGCGTTCCAGTGCGCGCAGCGTCTTGGTCAGCATGCGCTGGGTCACGCCGCTCAGCTGACGCTTGAGCTCGGCGTGGCGCAGCGTGCCATATACGCCGAGCGCGTGCAGGATCCCGAGCGCCCAGCGGCTGCCTGCATGCGCGAGGACATCCCGCCGGACCCCATCGTCATCTTCACGCAGGGTCTGGCAGATGGCTTCTGCTTCCTTCAGTGCTTCATCAGCGATGATGGCTTCTCTTGGTATCATCCGTGTGCCTTCTTGAGAGCGTTGCGTGATCGTGCAACCATGCGGCCATCTTATCAGCAACGACCCTCAGGACAGATCATGCATGGTACATCCCAACTCCCTCCTCAATCCATCCTCGTGTTAGGCGCGGGCGAACTCGGCCTTCCGGTATTGCGCAATCTCGCGCGCGTGGCAGAACGTGCCCCCGGATCGAGCATCAGCGTCCTGCTCAGGGAATCGACGATCAATACACAAGTCCCCGCAAAAAAAGCGGAGATCGACGAACTCCGCGCCCTGGGCATCCGGATGGTGGCAGCAGATCTTGTGAACGATACGATCGATCAGCTGGCAGAAATCTTCGCGCGCTTTGATACCGTCATCGGCTGTGCCGGCATGGTCGCCGGCCGCGAGACTCCGATGAAGCTCGCCACGGCCGCCTTGCGCTCGGGGGTGAAGCGCTACTTCCCGTGGCAGTTCGGTGTCGATTTCGAGGCCATCGGGCGCGGCAGTCCCCAGGACCTGTTCGATGCACAGCTCGATGTACGCGAACTGCTGCGCGCGCAGAGCAAGACGGAATGGGTCATCATCTCGACCGGCATGTTCACCAGTTTCATGTTCGAACCGGTGTTTGAAGTGGTGGACTTCGCCAACGACACCCTCAACGCCCTGGGCAGCCTGGAGACCAGTGTGACCCTGACCACACCGGATGACATCGGACTGCTGACTGCGGAGATCGTTTTCTTCGAGCCCCGCTTCAAGAATGAAATCGTCTATCTGTCGGGTGATACGGTGACCTACGGCGAGGTAGCCAATATTCTCGAACGTGTCCTCGGACGTCCTTTCCGGCGCAATGTCTGGAGCGTTCCTTACCTGCTCGATGAACTGAAGAAAGATCCATCTCATCACATCAAGAAATACCGTGCCGTCTTTGCGCAAGGCAAGGGTGTAGCGTGGCCGAAGGCAGGGACATTCAATGCACGGCAATCGATTGCGGTCACCACTGCAGAACAGTGGGCGGAGAAACATATCAAGGACAAGTGATCCGCCTCCGCGCGAGCTCCTCGTGGAACTTGCGCGTCAATTTCCAGGCGCACGCGCGGCAGATAGCACGATCAGGGTGGCCACATGAGCGAGCCTGATGTCCCGGTCACGCCAGCATTGTCAGCGCTCTGTCAGCCACTGCCTCGCTGCTACGAAAATGCTGGCTTGTCAAAACGCAGGCAGAGCGTTATTTTCCCATCTTTGGAAAAGCAGTTGAGTCAGAACCCATGCCCTACATGAGCGTGATTGCCTGTGTGTGAAATGGGTTCCATTGATTGCCCTCATGGGAGATATGCGGATGTACCAGTTACCGGATCAACGCCAGCGCCAAATCATCGTGACCGGTGCCAACAGTGGCACCGGCAAGGAAGCAACCAGACGATTGGCGGCGGCGGGTGCCGATGTCGTCATGGCAGTACGCAGTGAAGCGAAGGGCGAAGCTGCACGGCAGGAGATACTGAAAGAGTTTCCAAAGGCATCGCTGGCGGTACGCATCCTTGATCTCTCCAGCCTGGCCAGCGTGCGCACGTTTGCCGGCCAGATGCTCAGCGAAGGACGTCCCATCGATCTGCTGCTCAACAATGCCGGGATCATGATGCCGCCCAAGCGCGCCTTGAGCCCGGACGGATTCGAGCTGCAGTTTGCCACCAACTTCCTGGGCCACTTCGCGCTCACCAACCTCTTGTTGCCGCTGCTGCTCGAAGCCAAAGCGCCGCGCGTCACAACCATCACGAGCAGCGCCGCCATTGGTGCCAAGATCAATTTTGACGATCTTCAAAGCGAACGTTCCTACTCGCCCGTCACCGCGTACGCACAATCCAAGCTCGCTTGCCTATTGCTGGCAAATCAGCTGGCAGCCATCGCGCGCGAGCGCGACTGGCCATTGCTGAGCACCAGCGCCCATCCGGGCCATACGCGGACCAATCTGCAGACCAGCGGGCCGAACATGGGAACGGATTCCACCCACAAGCGGCTGATGTTCCGGCTGGTTCCCTCAATGGACGTCAAGTGGGCCACCGAGTCACTGCTGCAGGCAGCGCTCGATCCGAATGCAGCGCAAGGCGCATTCTACGGCCCAAGATTTTTGCTTATCGGTAGTCCGCATGTCGCGCGGCAACCGCAGTCTGCCCGTCAGGCTGATTCCGCGCGCCTGTGGCAGACAGCCGAAACGCTGACAGGTACAGCACCACCCCCAAAAGGCTGACGATTCCCGGGGCGAGATCGCGGCGCATCTGGAAGGGATAGCCGTTGTTGACGAAGACAGCCAGCAGATGGACGCCAGACGGATTCAAAGATCGGCTTCTGGCCGAAGACTGAAGCCATGCCTGCGATCATCGTCCCGCGCCAACGCTCTGCCTGGCGACCACGCTTTGTTCCTGACGCGACATGCTAGCAACATGCTATACGCTATACGCGGCAATAGGGACGAGCTGCACTCAGCGTCTCCTCAACGGCGGCATGCAGCCAGTCCATGAAGCGTGCCTCCGGCGAACCCGGCTCGGGGAGCCTGCGCATCAATGCGATGTACCGTGAGTCATCTGCCACAAAGCCTTGAGGTGCTGTGAGGGTCCTTGCCTCCAGGCTGTCCACCACCATGAACAAGGGCGCAATGGCCATGCCCAGTCCGGCTTCCGCAGCGCGCAAGCTGAGAAAGAAATGGTCGAAATGCAGATCAGAGGCCGCGCCCCGCGCGGCGCGGGCAGCCACCCTGGCGCGTCTCGCCCAGGTCTTCCAGGCATCGGGACGGCTGGTCGAGTGGAGACGCGTCAGCAGCGCCTTTCCGCTCAGGCCGGGCAGCGCGACCGGCCCGGTCTGTTCCGTGAACAGCGGGATGCAGACCGCCCGTGGATCCAGTGCGAAATCGGCCCGACGGATTGCCACATCGATATGCTCCCGCGCAACGTCAACCGCGCCATTGCCCGTCGACAGATAGATCGGCAGATCCGGATGCGCATCCTGAAACTGGGACAGGCGCGGGATCAGCCATCGCATCGCCAGCGACCGTTCGCAAGACACCAGAAGCGGCCGCTGCCGGGCAGGACGCAAGATCTCCTCCGTTGCCTCTTCGATTCGCTGCAGCGCTTCCTGGACCGCTTCCAGCAAGACCTTTCCTTCCGGAGTCAGGGCCAGGCGGCGACTGGTTCGGTGCATCAACTGCACATTGAGCCGAGACTCCAGTTCCGACACCCGGCGGCTGACCGCACTATGCGACAGCCCCAGACTCTCGCCCGCAGCCGTAAATCCTTGCAGGCGCGCAACGGCTTCAAAGATGCGGAGATTTTCCAGGGGGGGTAGTTTCATCTGTGCATCCAGGGAACAGATCGAGTGCTCAACCAGCACCCATCAACATCAAAAAGAACTCACAATCATGATTCACTTCTGACCGATTGCAAGGAACATTCCATGAGCGACTTTCGCAGCGACACCGTCACCCAGCCCTCCCCTGCCATGAAGCAGGCCATGATCGAAGCGCCGCTCGGTGACGACGTCATGGGAGAAGATCCTACGGTAAATCTTCTGCAGCACACCGCCGCCACGATGTTCGGCTTCGAAGCTGGCCTGTTTGCGCCCAGCGGCACCCAGAGCAACCTGATCGCCATGATGACGCATTGCCGCCGCGGTGACGAGGCCATTGTCGGTCAGCAGTGGCACACCTATCGCTGGGAGGCAGGCGGCATGGCCGTTCTGGGATCGGTCCAGCCCCAGCCGCTGGAGCAACAGCCTGACGGCACGCTTGCTCTGGACGACATCGAGGCGGTGATCAAACCGGACGATCCGCATTTCGCCCGTACCCGGCTCATCGTGATCGAAAACACGGTGGGCGGAAAGCCGCTGCCTCTGGCCTACATGCAGGAAGTCGCCGCTTTGGCCAAGCGCCGTGGCCTGCGCGCCCATATCGATGGAGCCCGTCTGTGCAATGCGGCTGTTGCGCTGGCCGGGGGCGGCGAACCTCTGATGCGCGCGCGCGAATTGTGCAAGGGCTTCGACTCCGTTTCACTGTGCCTGTCCAAAGGCCTGGGCGCGCCCGTGGGGTCGGTACTGCTGGGCTCCAAGGATTTCATTCACGAGGCGCGGCGCATTCGCAAGATGCTGGGCGGTGCCATGCGCCAGGCCGGCATGCTGGCTGCGGCCGGCCTGCATGCGCTCCAGCATAACGTTCACCGCCTGGCCGACGATCATGCCAATGCAGATCTGCTGTCGCGCGGCCTGGCCGAGGCGGCCAGCAACAACCCCAAACTGCGTGGCGCATTCCACGTCCAGCCAGCGCAGACCAACATGGTCTTTACGGATGTTCAAGCCGATATTGCCGACAATCTCATTGCCCACTTCGCCGCCCACGATATCACGCTGCAGGGAGGTGCCTATCGCAGCAAGGAAGGCATGATGAACCGTATCCGCTGGGTGACGCACCTCGATGTGAGCCAGGATGACGTGGTCCGCGCCATCAAAGCCGCCGAGTCGTTCTGAACATTCGCCCTGCCACCCGGTTTCATTGAAATCGGGTGACAGGGCGAGGCCCGGCGTTGCATGTTCAGCTTGAGCGCAGCCCGCAAGACGTCGCTATCCGTTCCTTGATGTCCTCTGTCGATGCCTGCATCACGGCAAACCGCCGCGGCCGCGCTTCCAGGTCTGCCAACGCAGCCGGCCGCGGTACACCGCGGCCGGTGGCGGCACGCATGGTCTCTTCGAACTTCAATGGCAGGGCCGTCTCCAGCACAATGGTGGGAACCCCTTGCACGCGATGATCGCGTGCAACCTTGACGCCATCAGCGGTATGCGGATCGATCATCATCGAACGCCCGCTCCAGACCTGCGAAATCGTGGCCAAACGATCAGCGTGCGTACTCTTGCCCGAGACGAAACCGTAGTCGGCCATGCGTTCATGCTCTTGTTTGCTCAGGACGAATTTCCCATGGTGTGCCAGCTCCTCGCCAAAAAGCTGTTGCACGCTTTGCGCATCGCGTCCCAGCACATCGAAGATGAAGCGCTCGAGATTGGAAGCCTTGGCGATATCCATGGAGGGACTGGAGGTCGCCGGGGTTTCAGCGCTGGATCGGGGGCGGTAGCACCCGGTTCTGAAGAACTCGTCCAGCACGTCGTTTTCATTGGTGGCGAGGACCAGCTTGTCGATGGGCAGCCCCATCATGCGGGCCACATGGCCGGCGCAGATGTTGCCGAAATTGCCGGATGGAACTGCAAAACTGACTCTTTCCCCATTGCTGCGCGTGGCCTGGAAATAGCCCGCGAAATAATAGACGACCTGCGCCAGCAAGCGCGCCCAGTTGATGGAATTGACAGTCCCGATATGGAAGCGGCGCTTGAAGCCGAGATCGGAGGAGATCGCCTTGACGATGTCCTGGCAGGTGTCGAAGCTTCCTTCTACAGCCATGTTGTGAATGTTCCTGTCCTGCAGGCTGAACATCTGCGCTTGTTGAAACGGGCTCATGCGGCCATGCGGACTGAGCATGAAGACCTGGATGTTTTTCTTGCCGCGCATGGCGTACTCGGCCGCGCTTCCCGTATCGCCAGAGGTGGCTCCGACAATATTGAGTTGCTCACCACGTCGTCCCAGCTCATCGTCCAGCAGGTTGCCCAGCAACTGCATCGCCACATCCTTGAAAGCAAAGGTAGGGCCGTTGGACAAACCCAGGACGAACAAGCCATCCTCAAGCGGCCTGAGCGGGACGATATCGGCAGTGCCGAATATCTCCGCGGTGTAAGTACGGGCGATGGCGCTGCGCAACTGCCCGGCCGGCATGTCGCCGACGTAGAGCGCCATGATTTCAAAAGCCAGATCCGGATACGACAAGGTGCGCCACGCCTGCAAGGTGGCATCATCGATCCTGGGATAGGCCAGCGGAACATAGAGGCCGCCATCGGGCGCCAGCCCTTCCAGCAAGACCTCCGAGAAACCACGTTGAGTTCGGTCGCCGCGTGTAGAAATGTAGTTCATGGTGATCTGCCAGTCCGGTGGAAAATGGGGTCCGTGGAAAAATTCTCGCATCCCGCCTTGGCGAAGTAAAATTAAATTTGACCCGTTCAATTATTAGAAATCCTGATGCGAGAATTCAACCTGGATCATCTTCGTACGCTGTTGGCAGTAGTCGATTCCGGCTCGCTGTCGAATGCAGCGGCAGCCTTGCACCTGGCACAGCCGACCATTTCGCTGCACTTGCGGGAGCTTGAGTCGCGGCTGGACATTCCTCTGCTCAAGCGCAACCGCCATGGCGTCACGGTGACAGCGGGCGGCAAGATCCTGATCGACTATGCGCGCAAGCTGCTGGCATTGGCTGACCAGGCCAGCGAAGCGGTCGGCCATTATCGGGAAAGCGTGCAAGGGGTCGTGCGGCTCGGGGCATCGACCGGCCTGATCACGCATGAGATGCCTCGCTTGTTGCAGTACATGGCGCAACATCGCCCGGAACTGAAGATAGAACTGGCCGTCACGACTACCGCGATGGCGATGGAAAAGCTGCAGGCGGATGAACTGGATCTGGCCTTGGTGGGGGCCACCACCCGGCACCAGGGCCTGGTGCTGACACGCTGGCGCAGCGACCCGCTGATGGCGTTCCTGCCGGCGGCCTGGACCGTGCCCAAGCGAGTCAGCCCGGCCTGGCTGGCACGGCAGCCCCTGTTGATGAATGAACCCGGCAGCGCTTTGCATCATCAGACCTTGCAATGGTTTTCACGCGCCGGATTTTTCCCGCGTCCTCGCATCGCCCTCAACAACGGCGAGGCCATCAAGGGTCTGGTCGCTGCCGGCTATGGTGCGGCAGTCCTGCCGGCTGAAGCGGGACAGTCGGTGAGCTCACCCCAGATTCAGGTCAGACCGATCACGCCGGCGATGGAGCGGCCCACTTTTCTGGCCTGCAAGAAAGCCCGGACCGTGCCGTCCTCCGTGAAGGCCGTCATGGAGGTGTTGAAGAGCAAGGCCTTTATCGTCCAGAACCCAGTTCATCAATCGGCGTGAAATGCGTTTCAGCCAGGTTCTTTCGCGCAGATCTCCACCACCAGCGGCAGCGCCGTCACGCATGGGCAATGCACGCCGGTGAGTTCAGTCTGCACGGCGGTACTCAACAAGGAGCGGCCGGGCGACAGGCTCAGGAGATCCTGAAACGGCCGATGGTCGATGCCAGCGTATTGGCCTGCGCCTGCAAGGTCGCCGACGCTGCGGCCGACTGCTCCACCAGGGAGGCGTTCTGCTGCACCATGGAATCGAGCTGGATCACGGCACGATTGACTTCCTGAATACCGCGCATCTGCTCGTCGGTCGCCCTTGCGATACCTGAAATGAGCGATTGCACATCGGCCGACTGGGTCACGATCTCGCCCATGGTGGTGCCAGCCTGGCGCACCTGTACCGATCCCGCGGAAACCCGCGAGACGGTGGTCTCCACCAGTTCCTTGACCTCGCGTGCCGCTTCCGCGCTGCGTTTGGCCAGGCTGCGTACCTCGTGGGCCACGACTGCGAAGCCGCGCCCCTGCTCGCCGGCGCGGGCCGCTTCCACGGCGGCGTTCAAGGCCAGGATATTGGTCTGGAAAGCGATGCCGTCGATGACGGTGATGATCGCACCGATCTGGCTCGATACCTTTTCGATCTCGCCGATGGTGGTCACGGCGTCGGACACCACCTTGCCACCTTGCGAGGCAATCTCGGTGGCGCTGCTGGAGCGCTGGTCCGCCTGCTTGGCGGCAGCCGTCGAGCGGCCGACCGTCTCCGAGATCTCGGCCATGGAGGCCGCTGTCTGTTCCAGACTGGCGGCGGCCGATTCGGTTCTGGTCGACAAGTCCTGGTTGGCCGTGGCGATTTCATTGGAGGCCGTACGGACCGCCTCGCTGGCATCACGGATATCGAGCATCACGTTTTGCAACTGGCCAACGAACTGGTTGAAGGAGCGCGAAATGACCGCTACTTCGTCCTTGCCCTGATCGGGCAGGCGCTGCGTGAGGTCACCGCTGCCCGAGCCGATGGCGGCCATGGCCTGGCTGACTTGCCCGAGCCGACGGAACGCCGTGGCAGTCACGGCCACACCGATGACCGAAGCGATGCCGACGATCAGGATCAGGGACAGCAGCGACGTATTGAGCAGGGAGCGTGCGCCGGCCATGGCTTCGGATTCATCGATGGCGATCACGATGCTCCAGTCGGTCCCGCGAATTTTCTGCGCACGCACCAGCTTGGCCCGGCCATCGACCACGATCTTCATCGGCGCGCTCGCTTTGTCGTCAGCAGCGGAACTCAACTGCGCGAACTCGGGAGCGATATCGGTGGCCTGCTTGAAACGCAGTTCCGCATTGGGGTGCGCGATGATGCGGCCGTTCTTGTCGATCAGCATCCCGAAACTCTCGGGTGTGGGATGAATGGCTTTGATGGTCTCCACCACGCTGTCAAGGGCCACGTCACCCACCAGCACCGCCTTGAGCTTGCCCTCACGCATCACGGGAATGGCCAGCGCCACCAGCAAGGCTTTGCTGGTACTGATATACGGAATGGCCGCCGGCTTGCCGGCCTCAACGGCCCCCTTGTACCAGGGACGGGTGGTCGGGTCATAGGTAGCGGGAATATTGGGCCAGTCGGTGAACTTGGTCTTCTTGTCGGGATACCCCACGCCGACATCGAAAAATCCGCCGGCGACCTGGATCTGCTTGAGCATCGCATCGGGAGAATCGGTCAGGACGACATCCTGCAAGGAGTCGACCAGGCGCGTTTTTTCGGCGACCCAGTCGCCAATCACGCGGGCATGGTCGTTCAACGAGGTGGAGAGGCTGTTGTCCGTGGCGTCCCACATGCTGTTGCGGGCAATCAGGTAATTGGCCGCGGTGCTGACCACCACGGAGAAGACAACCAGCGCAACGAAGGCGCAGATCACGCGGGCGCGAATGGAAGTGAGCATGGGGAGACAGGTAAAAGTGATTGGGGGGACAAGACTGCAAGCACTACAGCTCCATCCGGATGTCGGCAGGGAACAATGCCGCTGGCGTTGACTGCGCCGGCGGCGGTTGCGACATCCGGAGGATAGTGATGACAGCTACATCATTTCCGGTACCTTGAGCGAGGTACCATCGTTGAAACGGCTCAGACGATAGGGAGAGACATCGATCATCGGGCTTGCACCCGTGACCATATCCGCCACCAGTTCCCCTGCCGCCGGCCCCAGCGCGAAACCATGACCGCTGAACCCGGTGGCGAGATAGAGGCCCGGCAAGGCGGCGACGTCAGAAATGACGGGGATGAGATCGGGCGTGGTATCAATCGCGCCGGCCCACGCATAAGCCACGCGCAACTCCGACAATTGCGGAATGGCACGCTTGACGTTATCCAGCGCACGCCTGGCAAAATCGGCATCGGGACGCGGATCAAGTACCCGGCACCGCTCAAATGGCGACACTTGATCAAACGCCCAGGTGCTGGTGGCTTCGGGCCCCTCCATCCACGCCCGGGAAAGACGATAGGTCAGTTTCTTGCCGATGTCGTTCTTGTAATTGCGATAGTACTGAAGCCCGTTCTTCAGCCCGACGGGGGCCAGGTCAATGCGTCCGAAACCGGGTACGGCGACCGAATAGGCACCGTCAAGACGACGACGCAGCGCGAAGCCCGGGCCGCTGAAGCAGCCGCTCACGACCTCCGGCGCAACCGAAGTCCGCATGGTGGTTCCGACCACGTTGACCACCGGGAACGCAATCCCGTGACGCCGGCACAAGCGCCCGCTCCAGGCACCGCCGGCGCAGACCACGGTGGAGGCCTTGATCAGACCGCGCTCGGTCCACACACCGCTGAGACGTCCCCCGCTGGTCTCCAGGCCTCGGACGGCGCACTGCTGGTAGAGGTGCGCCCCCAGGCGCTTGGCGCCCTCCGCCAACGCAGGCGCGGCTCGCGAGGGCTCGGCTCGGCCATCAGTGGGAGACCAGACGCCGCCTTTGTAGCCCGGCCCGCCCGAAGGCGTACGCGCCTTCACTTCGGACGCACTGAGGAGATGACTGACAAAGCCGACCTCCTTCGCGCGCTGGCCCCACGCGCTCCACTTGGCGAGATCCTTCTCTTCGTTGGTGGCGTACAGAATTCCTTCACGGCGGAAGCCCAGATCGATCTGGATCTCGTCGCGCAGTTCGTTCCAACGCCGCAGACTGCGCATGGCCAGCGGCAATTCGAACAGATCCCGGTTCTGCTGGCGCACCCATCCCCAGTTGCGGCCAGACTGTTCGCCGCCGACGATGCCCTTTTCAAGGATGGCCACGGAGATGCCGCGCCTGGCCAGCTCATAGCCGATCGAGGTGCCGACGATGCCGGCACCGATGACCACGACATCGACTTCACTGACAAACTCGGGCGAATCATAAACTTCTTCCACTCTCAGCATGGCACTGGTCCGATCTCTCAGTCTCTGGTCTACAAGAAAAATCCGCCTTACAGCGGTGGCCATGAACGCCTGCACCAGGCGGTCACATGTCTTGCGAAATCCTGTTGCAACTTCGCCGGGATGCGATCCCTGGAAGCAGGATCAACGGCATCTGCGGATCGCTGAGGACAGCGATACCCGCATTTACTCTTTTGCCTCAGGCATTGCCTGCTCTGCAGGCGCGGCGGGCCGCTCATCGTCGGCCCGATTGGTCAGCACGTGGCGCAAAAACTCCCGGGTGCGCGCTTCGCGGGGCGCACCAAGGACTTGTCTGGCCTCCCCCTCTTCGATGATGAGGCCGGCGTGGAGAAAGCAAACGCGGTCAGCCACTTCGCGCGCAAAGCCCATTTCGTGCGTGACAACCAGCATGGTCATGCCTTCCCGCGCCAAGGTCCGCATGACACTGAGGACCTCGCCGACGAGCTCGGGATCGAGTGCAGAAGTCGGCTCGTCGAACAAGATGGCCTTGGGCTTCATCGCCAGTGATCTTGCAATGGCCACCCGCTGTTGCTGGCCGCCCGAGAGCTGATGCGGATAGGCATGGATCTTCTGTCCCAATCCGACCTTGTTGAGCATCTCGATGGCTTCCCGGCGCGCTTGTTCAACCGGCAGCCGCTTGACGTGCACCGGGCCTTCCATCACGTTTTCCAGCGCGGTCCGATGCGGGAACAGGTTGAATCGCTGAAAGACCATGCCGACCTGGGTACGCAATAGATTGATGTGGCGCGAACGCTGCTCGACCACCTGATTCAACAACCGGATTTCCCCCGAATCGTAGGATTCAAGCGCATTGATACAGCGAAGCAGCGTCGATTTACCGGAGCCGGATGCGCCGATCAGGCAAACGACCTCGCCTTCCTTCACCTCCAGGGAAATCCCTTTGAGGACGGAGAAGTCCCCGAAATTCTTGGTCACGTTCTTGATTTCAATCATCGCCGGCTCACTTCACCTTGTGTTTTCCAAAACGTCTCTCCAGCATCTTGGTGAGACTCATCAATGGCAGGCTCATCGCCAGGTAGCCCACGGCAATGAGCGTATAGACCTCAAGGTTCTGAAAGGTGGCGGCTGCGAGCAAGGTTCCCTGCCGCGTCATTTCCGTGACGGTGATGGTGGAGGCCAGCGAGGAATCCTTGAGCATCGAGACCAGCGTATTGCTGTACGGCGGCAGGGCGACCTTGATGGCCTGCGGCAGGATGACCCGCGTCATGGTCTTGACCCGGCCCATGCCGATCGACTGCGCGGCCTCATACTGCCCCATATCCACCGATTCGATGCCGGACCGGATGATCTCGGCCACATAAGTCGAATAGCCGAACGCGAGACCGATGATACTGGCCTGCAAGGCGCTGAGCTGAATATGAATCGAGGGAAAGACGAAGTAGATATAGAACAGCAAGACGATCATCGGCAGGCCGCGGACGATGTTGATCAGGGTCGCCGTGACCTGCCGCACCGGGGCATGGCGGGACATCTTCAGCAAGGCCCAGACCAGACCCAGCAGCGTGCTCAATACCAGGCAGCTGAGGGTGATGAAAATCGTCATCCCCGCCCCTTGCAACAGGATCGGCACAAAATCCGCCATATCATTCCAACGCATTGTCTTCCCTCTGATGATGATTGTTGGAGGTGACGGAGCAGCCTCCGTCACGCCGGTCCCGAAGCCGGGTTGAAAGCCACGTCAGTCGACGAAGTTCCATTTCTTCAAGATCTGGTCCAACGTGCCATCGGCCTTGATCTTGACCAGTCCATCATTGATCTTGGTCAGCAGCGCGGTATTGCCCTTCTTGACGCCAAAGGCAATCGGCACCTTGCGCAGCGGCTTGAAGCCATCGACTACACGGCATCCTTGCAGGGCACCGTTGGCTTCCTGGGCTTTCCAGATCGGGTAATCATTGAAGCCTGCGGTAATGCGGCCCAAGGCAACGTCACGCGCCATATCGGCAGCGGTGTTGTACAGCTTCACTTCCTTGAAGATGCCAAGCTTCATCAACTCTTCCGACGTCTCTTCGCCTGCACCGGCACCGATGACGGTTCCGGCCAGATCCTGGATGGTCCGATATTGCTTCTTGTCCGAGGCACTGACGATGATGCCCTTTCCGAATTCGGCTACCGGCTCAGAGAAATCGACGACTTCCTTGCGCTTCGGGGTGGGCGACATCCCGGCCACGATGAGATCGATCTTGTCCGAGACCACGGACTGCACCAGCGCGGAAAAAGGAACGATGTCGAAGGAGATTTCAAATCCCTCCCGCTTGCCGATTTCGCGGATCACATCCGGCATCACGCCTTCAATCTGCTGCGTCTTGATGTTCAGGAATGCATTGGGCACGCTGGAAGGTGTCGTTCCGGCAGAGACTTTGGCGGGACCTGCCGCCTGAGCCTGAGTCATCGTGACCAGCATCAGGCAGGTCGCCAGGCCGGAGGCCAGGTTGCGCAAGGCGCGAGCGATGTGCTTCTTGGAAGCACGGGGAGAAATACAGGGGTGCATAGCCGATCCTTAACAAAGTGGTTCTGACAAGTTCTGGAAAACAGGCAATGAAGAGGAGGACTCTTCTTTTCAATCGAACATTCGAAAAATTGAACAATTGAACAATTGAACAATTGAACGACTGCACAATTGAACGACTACATAATTGAAGCGCCGCGCAAGACACACTGCAATTTCGTGACTACCCATCTGCACTAACTGCCGCAAAGCGAAACTTTCCGGCAATCTGCTGGCAAACGTGACTACGGGCACTGGCCGCCCTGAGCTCGGGGCGAACCGGCTACCGCGTTTTCTTCAAAAGAAAACCGCACATTCCAAAACGCATACAAGATTTCTTCAGGCGGCGAACGCACCTGAAACCCACTCCAATCAGGAGGAAGCGAGCAAAGTTACCAGCCGCGGCATGAGAAACGTGCCAGGCAGCGTGCAAGCTCAATGGCGCTGGCGACCTTCCCATCGCAAGCTTCCGTGATGCCGCATCACGATGATTTGCCAAATGGCGGAAGACCCGTGCCGCTGCCCTACCTTCCCGGGCAACCCCGTCGCCCGTGAAAAAAAATGCCTCGCCCGGCATTGTTGCCTCGGGCCTGCTCCAAGACAGAATGTCTGCCCGCCGTCTCCTGAAAAATGCGATGACCGCTACATACTCACCAATACAAACCGCACTACAGGCGGAATGAACCATCGCAGCTCAACGGCACCTTCAAGCAATCGCTGCCAGGATGCCCGTGAACTCCGACCAGGGATCGTTTTCCCTACTGAATCAAGCGCGTGAAATATTATTTATAAATTTCATTATAGTGAATTCAGAATGAAATTCTAGGCCTGTGGTTAAAATAACTCATGTTTTTATCCGGCCCGCTTCCTGTTCACTTTTTCGGTGCGCCGCGCCCCTGATTGGACGCACGAAGGCCCCATATCGGGGCCGGATTTCAGAGATGAACAATGGGGGGTTGCGTATTCATCACCCACAGCAGACGTGCGGGCTTTGCGCTCTCGTTATGCACGCTGTGCGGAATGGTGCTGGCGAACTGGAAGCTGTCACCGGACTTGAGTTCAACCCGGCTGCCACCAAGATTGAGGACGACCGATCCCTCGATGACCACCCCGGCCTTCTCGCCAACCCCGATCAGCACTTCATCGGAACCGGCCCCTGGCGGGATCAGGATGATCATCATCTTGAGATCATGATTTCCCTGCGGCGACAGCAACTCCTTCTGCATGCCCCGACTGCCCACATCGAAGACGGGGCGGTCTTTGGCGCGCCGCACCACGTCGCTGGCAACATAATCCGGGGTGGCCTCGGCATCCTCCAGCAAGGCACTCAGCGGAACGGACAGCGCCACCCTCAGACGTTCAAGGATACGCATCGACGGATTGGCCTTGTTACGTTCGACCTGGCTGACCGTCCCCACGGAAACGCCGGCGGCAGCCGCCAGCTCGTTGACCGACATCCCCCGTTCCAGACGAAGCGCCTTCAGGCGCGCCCCCACATCCGCATGCGAAGCAGCTGCCGGATCCTTTTTCTTGATTTTCATTTGTGTCATTGCGTCATTTGCTTTCTCTGGAAACCTCATGGTGATTTCAGGACACCGGAAGCTGGTGCCTTCGCACATTTTATTGCAGGAGCACATGGCGGATGCCGGAAAATCTATTGATCATTATATTGAACAATGTCATATTGTATTGAACGTTCGAAAGGAAGCTTCCGGCCTCGCTTCATTGCATTTTTCACTGCAGGAAGCACCTGTGTCCACCGCTTCCTGCAGACAGTCAGGCGACGGCCAGCCTTTGACGCCGCATGAACTGCCACCCGCGCTGGGCCATCGGCTGATTCTGGCAGGCCGTAACGTGAGCCGGATCGGCAGTCACCCTCCACGACGACCAGATAAATCCAATTGACGCTGAATCATTGGGGACGATGGAAACATGTCGGAATTAGTGAAGCTTGACCGGTTCGATATCCGGATCCTCAGCCTCTTGCAACGCAACGGCCGCATGACGAATGTGGATCTCTCCAACGAGATCGGCCTGTCGCCGAGCCCATGCCTGCATCGGGTGAGACGCCTGGAGAAGGCGGGCTATATCGCCGGATATGGTGCCCACATCCATCTGGAAAAGCTGGGGCATGTTCAGTTCGTGTTCACCCAGGTCACGCTCTCCGGTCACACGCGCGGCGATTTTGAGAAATTTGAAACCCTGGTGCGTGACGTGGATGAAATCGTGGAGTGTCATCTCATCAGCGGTGCATTTACCTATCTTCTGAAATTCGTGACGCGCGATTTGGGGCATTACCAGCGTGTGGCAGAAGACGTGCTGAGAGAAAAAGGAAACGTCGATAAATACTTCAGTTACATCGTCATCGCCTCGCCCTCGCTCAAGGGACAATACCCGCTGGACAAGCTGGCTTGAGCTGCTGGCCGATTGCGCGCAGAAGGACTGCGGGTCTCCTGATCGAAGTCGCTGCAAGCGGCCAGGCTCCCTTCGACAGCTTCAAGCGTATTGGTCTTACCAATAAACTGGTAATATCCAGTTTCCCCAAACGACAGCCCTCGACCTGTCGCCCGCCCTCGGCACGCTGAGGCCGAGCCACGGCAAAAAGGCGTCATTCAGAGACAATCATTTCTCAAAGGAAACACGATGAAATTACTGCGTTACGGCCCGGTGGGGCAGGAAAAGCCCGGCGTCCTCGACCAATCCGGCAAGATCCGCGATCTGTCCGCCTACATCAAGGACGTCAACGGTGCCGTACTGGATGACGCTTCCCTGGACAAGATCCGCAAGCTCGACCTCGAAAGCCTGCCCGCCGTGGAAGGCTCGCCGCGCATCGGCGCCTGCGTCGCCAACATCGGCAAATTCATCTGCATCGGCCTGAACTACGCCGATCACGCCGCCGAATCCAACCTGCCCATCCCGGCCGAACCCGTCGTGTTCAACAAATGGACCTCCGCCGTGGTCGGCCCCAATGACGACGTCAAGATCCCCCGCGGCTCCAAGAAGACCGACTGGGAAGTCGAACTGGGCGTGGTCATCGGCAAGGGCGGCAGCTACATCGACGAGAAGGACGCGATGTCCCACGTGGCCGGCTATTGCGTGGTCAACGACGTCTCCGAGCGCGAATACCAGATCGAACGCGGCGGCACCTGGGACAAGGGCAAGGGCTGCGATACCTTCGGCCCCATCGGCCCCTGGCTGGTCACCCGCGATGAAGTCGCCGATCCGCAAAAGCTGGGCATGTGGCTGGAAGTGGATGGCAAGCGCTACCAGAACGGCAATACCAGCACCATGATCTTCGGCGTGGCGCACATCGTCTCCTACCTGTCGCGCTTCATGAGCCTGCAGCCGGGCGACGTCATCTCCACCGGCACGCCGCCGGGCGTGGGCATGGGCGTCAAGCCGGAAGCCGTCTACCTGCGCGCCGGCCAGACCATGCGCCTGGGCATCGACGGCCTCGGCGAACAGCAGCAGAAGACCATCGACGCCTGATCCATCCGGATCACCGCGTTACCCCGCGCCGCCAGTCGGCGGCGCGGTTGCATCCCCATCGAAGTCCACAAGAACAAGAACGACCATGCGCGGGCGCATGTCCGCCTGCGCGATCCAATGACCGCAACAGGGAAGGAGAAGACACAATGAATCACTACGATTTCCAGGGCCGCAGCGCCATCATCACCGGTGGTGCCCAGGGCTTCGGCTATGCCGTGGCCGAACGCCTGCTGCAAGGCAAGGCCAAGGTGGTGCTGTGGGACATGGACGAAAAAGCGCTGGCCGAGGCCCGCGCCAGGCTGGAACCGCTGGGCAATGTCGAGACCGTCCGCGTGGATATCTCGAGCCAGTCCGACGTCCAGCAAGCCATCGAAGCCACCGAAAAACTCACCCAGTCCATCGACATTCTGGTGCACAGCGCCGGCATCGCCGGGCAGAACAATCCGGTGGCGGACTACTCGCCTGAAGAATGGCGCCGCGTGATCGACATCGATCTCAACGGCGCCTTCTATGTCAACCAGGTGGTGGTCCAGCGCATGATCGCGCAGAACTACGGCCGCATCGTCAACATCGCCTCCATCGCCGGCAAGGAAGGCAATCCCACCGCCTCCGCCTACAGCGCCGCCAAGGCCGGCATGATCGCCCTCACCAAGAGCCTGGGCAAGGAGACCGCGACCCGCAACATCGCCGTCAACGCCATCACCCCGGCCGCCGCACAGACCCGCATCCTGGAGCAATGCACCCAGGCCCACATCGATTACATGCTCTCCAAGATCCCGCGTGCGCGCTTCGTGAAGGTGGAAGAGCTGGCGGCGATGGTGGCGTGGCTGGTGTCGGAGGAGAATTCCTTCACTACCGCGTCCGTCTTCGATCTGTCGGGCGGACGAGCCACCTACTGATGGCGCGGGGCGCGGCCCCCGGCCATCGTCGGGGGATGTGACGCAGAATGCTTCATTTGCGCCGCTACCCACCGTCGTTGCGGCCTGCCCAAAACAAGAAACCCGCCAGGATGTGAATGGCGGGTTTCTTGTTTGTGGCGTCGGCTTCGGCGCTTCGTCGCCTTGTCAGCGCAAGGCCGGTCGCGGCGGCGTGATGTCTACCGGTGGGCGGCTCACCACTTCCTCACTGCCGTAGCCCACCTGGTCCTGCGCCAGTACCTTGAACTGGCTCACCACTTCGGACAGGCGCGCGGCCTGTTCCTGCATCGCTTCGGCAGCGGCGGCAGCTTCTTCGACCAGGGCGGCGTTCTGCTGGGTGGTCTGGTCCATGTCGGTGATGGCCAGATTGACCTGGCTGATGCCGTCGCTCTGCTCGCTGCTGGCCGCCGTGATCTCGGAGACGATGTCGGCGACCTGGCGCACGCTGGCCACCACTTCGTCCATGGTCGTGCCGGCACGCTCCACCAGCTCGCTGCCGGAGCCGACCTTGGCCACCGAGTCATCGATCAGGGTCTTGATTTCCTTGGCGGCCGAGGCCGAGCGCTGGGCCAGCGAACGCACTTCCGAAGCCACCACCGCGAAGCCCCTGCCCTGCTCGCCTGCACGGGCCGCTTCCACGGCGGCATTCAGGGCCAGGATGTTGGTCTGGAACGCGATGCCGTCGATGACGCTGATGATGTCGACGATCTTGCGCGAGGATTCATTGATGGAACCCATGGTCGAGATCACCTGCGACACCACTTCCCCGCCCTGCTGTGCCACCGAGGAAGCGGAGGCCGCCAGCTGGTTGGCCTGGCGGGCGTTGTCGGCATTCTGGGCCACGGTGGAGGTCAGTTCTTCCATGGCCGAGGCAGTTTCTTCCAGGGCACCGGCCTGGCGTTCGGTCCGCGCCGAGAGGTCGAGGTTGCCGGTGGCGATCTCGCGCGAGGCGGTGCCGATGGCATCGGTGCCGCTGCGCACCTGGCCGACGATGCGCGCCAGGTTGCCGGTCATGGCCTGCAGGGCATGCATCAGCTTGCCGGTTTCATCCTTGCGGGCGGCCAGATGGTCATCGACACGGGTGGTGAGATCGCCAGCGGCCACGGCTTCGGCCACATTGACCGCCTTTTCCAGCGGCCGCGTGATGCCCAGCGCCAGGCTGCGCGCGAACAGCCAGCCCAGCACCACTTGCAGGATGGCCAGGCCGATCATGAGGTTGCGGCTTTCGTGATAGACCTGCTGGATGTCCTTGGCCACCTGGTCGATGTTGGCGCGTTGCAGGTTGAGCAACTGCTGCAGATTCTCCAGATAGCCCTTGGCCGCCGCATCGAAGGGGCCGGCCAGGATCTTGGCGGCTTCCTCGGCGTTGCCATCGGCCTTGGCCTTGGAGATGGCGTCACGGTGCTTGATGTAATCCTTGCGTACCTCGCCCAGCTTGGCGAAGACAGCTTTCTCTTCAGGCGATTCGATCAGGGCTTCGATGGCTTTCTGCTGTTCGGTGGACATGCGGCTGGCCTCGGCGGCGTCGGCCGCGAAGAAGCTGGCCAGGCTGGGATCGGCACTCTTGGCAATGGCCGTGGTGCGGCGCACGCTGGTGTGGATGGTGCGATACCAGTCGGAGACCAGGCGCTCCTTGGTCAGCGGCTCGTGCATCATTTCGTCGGTGGCGGCGGCGATGCCTTGCAAACGCCAGATCGACAGCGCGACGACCACGCTGGCTGCGGCCAGGATGACGGCAAAACCCAGGCCCAGGCGGCGGCCGATCTTCATGTTGGCGAAATAGCTCATCGTTTTCTCTCATGCGCAGTAGGTGGAGGGGTAGACCGGTACATCTACGGACCGGTCTCAGGCGCTTCGGCTTCATGGTGCGACGAATACCGCCGCGGCGCGATCAGGGATTTCCTGACAACAAGCTGTCATCGCGGCAACGGGATGACGGCTTGCTGGCTAGCACACGGCGGGATGCGCCCGGTGCCGGCCAGGAATGCGAAGCCTGCCCGTGGCGCGCACATGCATGCGACAGCGCCGCCGGCAATGGCCGGGGCTTGCGAGGCGCCATTGTTGCCGTGAAGACAGAAGGCAGGCATTCGTAATTTCACTTACTGACGACATGTCAGCGTTGAGCTATGGCGCAATAGTACGCGCCTGCGGCCGATTCAAACATGAAAAAAGGATGCCGAAGCATCCTTTCCATTTGGTTTGACCGGAGGTGGGCAGTTTATTGCTGCGCCGCGTAATCCGCGATGGTCTGGGTCGCCGGGAAGTGCACCGTGAAGGTACTGCCGTGATCCGGCACCGAGGCAATATCCAGCGTGGCATGGTGGCGCAGCAGCACGTGACGCACGATGGCCAGGCCCAGGCCGGTGCCCTGGGTCTCGCGGGAGCGGCTCTTGTCGACGCGATAGAAGCGTTCGGTCAGGCGCGAGATATGTTCGGGGCTGATGCCGATGCCGGTATCCTGCACCGCGAAATGCGCGCCCTGCTCGTCACTCTGCCAGCGCAGGGTGATGGTGCCGCCTTCCGGGGTATAGCGCACGGCATTGGTGACCAGGTTGGTAAAGGCGCTGCGCAGTTCATCGGCATTGCCCTTGAGGTCGGGGCCGTCGACCACCAGGCGGATGTCATGCTTGCCCGCCGACAGCGCACGGCCTTCCTCGGCGATGCGCTCCAGCAGCGGACGGACGCGCAGCACTTCGGAGCGCAGCGGGTAGTCGATCGATTCCAGGCGCGTCAGCGTGAGCATGTCGTCGATCAGGTTCTGCATGCGCTGGCCCTGCTCGGTCATGAGCTTCAGGTGGGCCATGCGGGTGGACTCTTCGAGGTTCGGCTGGGCCAGCGCGATTTCCAGGAAACCGTTGATGACGGTCAGCGGCGTGCGCAGTTCGTGCGAGGCATTGGCCACGAAGTCACGGCGCATCATGTCGATGCGCTGCGATTCGGTGACGTCGTGGGTAACCAGGATCTGGCGGCGGTTCTCGAAGGGGATGATCTGGATGATCAGCTTGCGCTCATGCAGGGCCAGCGTGAGCGGCTGCTCGTAGCGGCCCAGGATGATGTAGTCGATGAAGGCCGGATTGCGGATCAGGTTGGTGACGCGCATGCCCTTGTCGCGGTCCAGCTTGAGGCCCAGGTGCGACTGCGCGGCCGGGTTGCACCATTCGAGGAAGAGCACGTCGTCCATGATCACCACGCCATCCGGCAGCAGGCTCATGGCCTGGCGGAAGCGCGCCAGCCACTCGGCCAGTTCGGCCTGGTTGCGTTCATCGTCGCGGCGCATGCGGTACAGCCGTGCATAGACATCGGTCCAGGCCCCCCAGCCATCGGGCAGGCGCGACTGGCCGGAATCATCCAGCCAGGTCGACAGGCGCAGCAGGTAGTGCAGGTGCGTGATCATCATCGCGCCCACGCCCAGCACCGCCGTGACCAGCCCGATGATGGGGCCGAAGAAGAAACCGACGACTCCTGCTCCGGCCAGGCACAACACCAGGCGCAATACAGCAGGAATCCAGAACAGAAGTTGTGGACTCATTGATTTGACAGATAAATCTGGGAAGCGCCCGCGCGCCAAACTTTTTAATTTTGCTGATTATGAACGACGCGGGCTGTTTGGTCTTTGATCTTTATTTACTCGATCTTTGTTTGCTCGATCTTTATTTGGTCGAGAGCATGTAGCCGACGCTGCGCACCGTCTTGATGAGGTACTCGGCATCGCGCAAAGCCTTGCGCAGGCGCAGCACGTGGACATCCACGGTGCGTTCCTCGATCACCACGTGGTCGCCCCAGACGCGGTCGAGCAGCTGGCTGCGCGAGAACACGCGATCAGGATGCGCCAGGAAAAACTTCAGCAGCTTGTATTCGGCGTGGCCGATATCGATGCGTGCGCCCGACAGGCTCACCGAGCAGCTGGCAGGATCGAGCGTGACCGGACCGGCCGACATCACTTCCTGGGCGTGCTCCGGGCTCTTGCGGCGCAGGAGGGCCTTGATGCGCGCGGTCAGTTCGCGCGGCGAGAAGGGCTTGGTGATGTAGTCGTCGGCACCGTTGTCGAGGCCGGCGATCTTGTCTTCTTCCATGCTCTTGGCGGTGAGCATGATGACCGACAGTTGCTGCAGCTGGCGGTCGGCACGGATGCGCGACAGCAGGTGCAAGCCGCTGCGGTCGGGCAGCATCCAGTCCAGCAGCACCAGTTGCGGGGCGCGGTGCTGGACGAAGTCCCAGGCCGCGGCCGCGTTGGAGACGACGAAGCTGGACCAGCCTGCCTCCTTGAGGGTGAAGGCAATCAGTTCGGCAATGGAGGGTTCGTCTTCGACGATGAGGATAGTAGTCATGATAGTCAGGCTTGTTAGCAGTATCGCGGGTCTCCCCTCCGCAATCCGGCAGTGGCAGCGCTTCCCCCGCTGCCAGCACCGGTGCCGTCGTGCTTAGTCTTCTTCCTGGAGCGTCTTGGCCGAACCGAAGTCGGTGTGGCGGATATCCTTGCCACCGACCACGTAGACCACGTATTCGGCGATGTTCTTGGCATGGTCGCCGATGCGTTCGATGGCCTTGGCCACCCACAGGGTATCGATGGAACCGGAGATGGTGCGCGGGTCTTCCATCATGAAGGTGATGAGGCTGCGGGTGATGGAACGGAAGCCGTGGTCGATGCGTTCGTCCTGCTTGATCAGTTCCAGCGCCTGCTGGTCATCCAGGCGGGCGAAGGCGTCGAGGGCGCTGCGCAGCTGGTCCATGGCCTGTTCGGCGATCAGGCTCACGGTTTCATAGTGCGAGACCAGGCCGATGCCACGCTTGTGCAGGTGGATGGCGGTGCGGGCGATCTTGGTCGCCTCGTCGCCCACGCGTTCCAGATCGGTGATGATCTTGATGGTGGCCATGACGGTACGCAGGTCATTGGCGGTTGGCTGGCGGCGCACGATCAGGTGGCTGCAGGCGTCGTCGAGTTCGACTTCGAGGCGATTGACGGCTTCGTCGTCCTTCATCACGCGATGGGCGACGTCGAGGTTGCCGTTGCGGAAGGCCGCAATCGCGTCCTGGAACTGGTGTTCCACCATGCCGCCCATGGCGAGCACCTTGGAGCGGATCTGCTCCAGATCCTGGTCATACTGTTTGGAGGAATGATCGCCGGTCATGTGACGTCCCTAAAAAGAATTTCTATAAATAATATATACGGTGCAATGACTACTCTGTGGAATCGTCGTATCGGCGTAGCGAGCGCTTCGAGTTCGCGTCGAGAAGCGCAGCCGTACTGGGGTACGGCGAGCATCGCAGACGCGAAATCGGAGCGCGCAGTAGCCGAGACGACGGTTCGATCAGCCAAAGCGGCCGGTGATGTAGTCTTGGGTTTCCTTGCGCACCGGATTCATGAAGATCTGGTCGGTCTCGCCAAACTCCACCAGCTCGCCCAGGTACATGTAAGCGGTGTAATCCGAGCAGCGCGCCGCCTGCTGCATGTTGTGGGTCACGATGGCGATGGTGTAGTCGTTCTTGAGCTCACCGATCAGTTCTTCCACCTTGGCCGTCGAAATCGGATCCAGCGCCGACGTCGGTTCATCCAGCAGCAGCACTTCCGGCTTCACGGCTACGCCGCGTGCGATACACAGACGCTGTTGCTGACCACCGGAGAGCGACAGGCCGCTCTTGTGCAGCTTGTCCTTCACTTCACCCCACAGTGCCGCCTTGTTGAGCGCCCATTCGACGCGCTCATCCATCTCGCCCTTGGGCAGGTTTTCATACAGGCGGATACCGAAGGCGATGTTGTCATACACCGACATCGGGAACGGAGTCGGCTTCTGGAACACCATGCCGACCTTGGCGCGCAGCATGTTCAGATCCTGGCCCGGTTCGAGAATGTTGTTGCCGGCATAGATGATCTTGCCCTCGGCGCGCTGGCCGGGATACAGGTCATACATGCGGTTGAAGGTACGCAGCAGCGTCGACTTGCCGCAGCCCGAGGGGCCGATGAAGGCGGTGACCTTGCCTTCATAGATGTTCAGGTTGATGTTCTTCAAACCCTGGAATCCGCCGTAGTAGAAGTTCAGTTGCGAAACTTCCAGCGTGGTCTTCTGGGCCGCAGCGGCGTTGAGAGGTGCGGTCGAAGCGTGGCTTGCCATTTGATGAGCAGTAGTCATGTCGGTCACTTGGAGAATTAGCCGGGGATTTGTTGTTTGAACAGGGTGCGCGAGAGCACGTTGAGCAGCAGCACGCTGAAGGTGATCAGCAAGGCGCCGCCCCATGCCAGCGAGACCCAGTTGTCATACGGGCTCATGGCGAACTGGTTGATCACCACCGGCAGGTTGGCGATCGGACGGTTCATGTTGGTGCTGAAGAACTGGTTGTTCAGCGCGGTGAACAGCAGCGGAGCAGTCTCACCCGAAATACGCGCCACCGCCAGCAGCACACCGGTCACCACGCCCGCCTTGACGGCGCGCAGGCGCACGATGATGGCTACCTTCCAGCGCGGGGCACCCAGCGCGAAGGCCGCTTCACGCAGGCCGCTCGGCACCAGCTTCAACATGTTGTCGGTGGTACGCACCACCACCGGAATGGCGATCAGCGAAATGGCGAAGGTACCGGCCCAGCCCGAGAAGTGGTTCACGTTGGCCACGTAGATCGCATAGATGAACAGGCCAATCACGATCGACGGTGCCGACAGCATGATGTCGGTAACGAAGCGGGTGACCTGGGCCAGCTTGCTTTCCTCGCCGTATTCGGCGAGATAGACGCCGGCCAGGATGCCGATCGGGGTGCTGATGATGGTGCTGATACCGACCATCAGCAGCGAGCCGACGATGGGGTTCAACAGGCCGCCGCCGGCATCGCCCGGACCGGGGGTGTTTTCGGTCAGCAGGCCCAGGTTCAGGGCGGCCACGCCCTTGAAGACCAGGGTCAGCAGGATCCAGGCCAGCACGAACAGGCCCAGGCCCATGGCCAGGAAGGAGAACAGCATGCCCATGCGATGCTGCATCAGGCGACGGCGGTAGACGGGGTTCATGGCTTGCGCCTGGTCGGTGTTTTTCACACCGGCTTGTACGGTCTGGCTCATTATTTGGCTCCTTCCTTGCGGGTCATGCCCATCAGCATGATCTTGGCGGCGGACAGAACGATGAAGGTGATGACGAACAGGATCAGGCCCAGGGCAAACAGCGAGGACACGTGCAGCTTGCTGGAGGCTTCGGCGATTTCATTGGCCAGGGTTGAGGCAATCGAGTTGCCGGCCGAGAACAGCGACCAGGACAGGCGATGCGAGTTGCCGATCACGAAGGTGACCGCCATGGTCTCGCCCAACGCACGGCCCAGGCCCAGCATCACGCCACCGACCACACCGGTCTTGGTGTAGGGCAGCACCACCTTGCGCACCACTTCCCAGCGGGTGCAGCCGAGACCGTAGGCCGATTCCTTCAGCACTGCGGGCACAACTTCAAACACGTCGCGCATCACCGAGGAGATGAAGGGGATGATCATCACCGACAGGATCAGGCCGGCGGTCAGGATGCCGATGCCCATGGTCGGGCCGGAGAACAGCACGCCGATGCCGGGGATCTGGCCCAGGGTGGCCTTCAGGAAGGGCTGGCCGTATTCGGAGAAGAGCGGTGCGAACACGAACAGGCCCCACATGCCGTAGATGATGGAGGGCACGCCCGCCAGCAGTTCCACACAGGTGCCCAGCGGACGGCGCAGCTTGGCCGGGCAGATTTCGGTCAGGAACAGGGCGATGCCGAAGCTGACCGGGAAAGCGATCAGCAAGGCGATGATCGAGGTCGACAGCGTGCCGACGATGGCGATCATGGCGCCGAATTCGTTATTGGTCGGATCCCATTCGACGCGCGTGATGAAGCCCGGGCCGAAGGCCTGGAACGCCGGTGCGGCACCGATGATGAGGGAAACGATGATCCCGCCCAGCATCAGCAGCACGGACAGGGCGAAGATCAGGGTGATCTTGTGGAAAAAGAAATCCTGCAGACGCTGGCGGCGCATGACGGCCATCAACTTCTCGCGCGCAGCTTGCGCACTTTCAGTCTCTGTCGGGGATTTTTTGACTTCGGTATTCGACATTGCCGTGGTGGAATAATTAGCGCTCATTTGAATTCACCATTAAAACGGGCCATCGCCGCGAATGCTCTGTGCTCCAGAGTTGCTCGTTCTCGCTGCGATGACCCGAATGCTCCGTAGGGGAGAGGCTGCTATGACCGGATGTTCATGGCATCCGGCCGGACTGGGCTTGGCTTACCAGAGTGCCTTGCCGCTGCTGTCCTTGACGTTGCTCTTCCAGGAATCTTCCACCAGCTTGGTGACCGAATCCGGCAGGGGCACGTAGTCCAGTTCAGCAGCAACCTTGCCGCCGTTCTTGTAGGCCCAGTCGAAGAACTTCAGGACTTCCTTGCCCTTGGCGCCATCGCCAGCCTGTTCCTTGTGCAGCAGGATGAAGGTGGCGCTGGAGATCGGCCACGATTCCTTGCCGGCTGCGTCGGTGAAGTCCACTGCGAAGCCAGGGGTCTTGGCCCAGTCGCCAGCGGCGGTGGCAGCCTTGAAGGTGGAATCGTCCGGGGAGACGAAGTTGCCATCCTTGTTCTTCAGCTGGGTGTAGTTCAGCTTGTTCTTCTTGACGTAGGCGTACTCGACGTAGCCGATTGCGCCCTTGACCTTCTGCACGTTGGCGGCAACGCCTTCGTTACCCTTGCCACCCACGCCGGTGGGCCACTTCACGGCAGTACCGGCACCGATCTTGCTCTTGAAGTCGGCGTTGGCCTTGGACAGGTAGGAGGTGAAGACGTAGGAAGTGCCCGATGCGTCCGAACGGTAGACGACGGTGATGTCTTCATTCGGCAGCTTCACGCCCGGGTTCAGGGCGGTGATCTCCGGTGCGTTCCACTTGGTGATCTTGCCGGCATAGATGTCGCCCAGCACCTGGCCCGACAGCTTGATCTGGCCGGGGGTCACGCCGTCCAGGTTGACCACGGGAACCACGCCACCGACGACGGCGGGGAACTGGGTCAGGCCGGCTTCAGCCAGTTCGCTTTGCGGCAGCGGAGCATCCGAAGCGCCGAAATCGACGGTCTTGGCCTTGATCTGCTTGATACCACCGCCCGAACCGATGGACTGGTAGTTCAGGCTGTTGCCGGTGGCGGCCTTGTACAGCTCAGCCCATTTGGCGTAGACCGGGTACGGGAAGGAGGCGCCAGCGCCGGTGATTTCTGCTGCATGCGCGGCACCGCTGAAAGCGAAAGCGCCAGCCACTGCGATTGCAACAGACTTGATCAGATGGTTAAAACCCATTTCTGCTACTCCTATGATTTTGAAGAGAGGACGGTCACCGAGAAACATCACGTCGGGAGGGATGACTTTCGAGACAGGGCGAACTTTAACCAGCTAATGTGACGAGTTTATGACCCGAACTTGTCATTCAGTCCAGATCGCACGGGCCTCCGCGCCGCGCTGCAACACTCCCTGCCCGGCACCCGGCAACCGCCCGAAAACCCGCATGCCGCGCGCGGTGCGGCTCTCCTGACAGTTTGATGTCATGGCCCGTGGCGGGTGATGTCAAGGGTTGCCTGCAGACAAATATGATTTTGTCATCATATAGAGATCGATTTATACTGAAGCAAATGTGACAAAGTGGCCAAGGCGTTGTCATAAACTCGTCATACCTCCTAAATACACTGCCCGCTCTAAGTGGATGGACAGGGACCATTGATGACCAGAAAAGCAAAGCCGGAGAGCAGTACCCAACCTGAACTTCCCGCCAGTACGATTTACCTCAACCGTGAACTGTCGCAACTGGCCTTCAACCGCCGCGTGCTGGCCCAGGCCGAAGACGACAGCGTGCCGCTGCTGGAGCGCCTGCGCTATTTGTGCATTTGCAGCAGCAATCTCGATGAATTTTTCGAAGTGCGCATCGCCAGCCTGCTGGCCAACCGCATCGAGGGCGAGAACATCGACCCGCCCGAACTGCGCGCCGCGCTCGAACGCACCAGCGCCGAGTGCCACCGCATCGTCACGCGCCAATATGAACTCCTGAACGAAGAGATCCTGCCGCAGCTGGCCGCCAACGGCATCCACCTGCTGCGCCATGACGACCGCAACGAAGCCCAGCGCGCCTGGGTGAAGCAATATTTCGAGCAGCACGTGCGGCCGCTGCTGACGCCCATCGGGCTGGATCCGGCCCACCCCTTCCCGCAGGTGCACAACAAGAGCCTCAATTTCATCATCGAGCTCTCCGGCAAGGATGCCTTCGGACGAGGCACGGCCATCGTCATCGTCAAGGCACCGCGCGTACTGCCGCGCGTGATCAAGCTGCCGGACCACCTGTCGGCCAAGGGGCAGTCCTCGTTCTGCCTGCTCTCTTCGGTGATCCATGCGCATATCGCGGACCTGTTCCCGGGGCGCGACATCACCGCCTATTCGCAATTCCGCGTCACCCGCAACAGCGACCTGTGGGTCGATGAAGAAGAGGTCAAGAACCTGCGCCAGGCGCTGGAGACCGAATTGCAGAGCCGCCAGTTCGGCGTGGCGGTGCGCCTGGAAGTGGCGGCCAACTGCCCGGAACACCTGGCGCAGTTCCTGCTGAACCAGTTCAACATCGAGCGCAATCGTCTGTACGCCGTGCAGGGTCCGGTGAACATGGTGCGCCTGGGCGAGATCGTCAACCTGGTGAACCAGCCGGAGTTGCGCTTCCCGCCCTTCTCGCCCACGCTGCCGCCGCAGCTGGCCAACGAAAACATCTTCGCCGCGCTGGACAAGAAGGACGTGCTGCTGCACCACCCCTTCCAGTCCTTCCAGCCGGTGGTCGATTTCATCCGCACCGCCGCCCACGATCCGCGCGTGCTGGCCATCAAGCAGACCATCTACCGCACCGGCATGAACTCGGACCTGATGGAGGCACTGATCTACGCCGCCCAGCATGGCAAGGAAGTGACGGTGATCGTGGAGCTGATGGCGCGCTTCGATGAAGAAGCCAACATCAACTGGGCCGTCAAGCTGGAGCAGGCCGGCGCGCAAGTGGTCTACGGCGTGGTCGGCCTGAAGACGCACGCCAAGCTGGCCCTGGTGATCCGTCGTGACGACGACCAGAACCTGCGCTTCTATGCGCACCTGGGTACCGGCAACTATCACCCCAATACCACCAAGTTCTACACCGACTTTGGCCTGCTGACCTCCAACCAGGAGCTGACCGCCGAAGTCAACGAAGTCTTCATCCACCTCACCAGCCTGACCAAACCACGCAATCTCACGCACCTGTGGCTGGCCCCGTTCTCGCTGCAGAAGGAAATCATCCGTGCCATCCGCAACGAAGGGCAGATCGCCCGCGAAGGCCGGCCGGCGCGCATCATCGCCAAGATGAATGCGCTGCTGGATGAATCGGTGATCCGCGCGCTTTATGCGGCCTCGGCCGACGGCGTCAAGATCGACCTGATCGTGCGCGGTGCGTGCGCGCTGCGGCCCGGCGTGCCGGGGCTGTCGGAGAACATCAAGGTGCGCTCCATCATCGGCCGCTACCTGGAACACTCGCGCATCTATTACTTCCGCAACGACCTCAAGCACGACGTCTACCTGGCCAGCGCCGACTGGATGAACCGCAACCTGTTCCGCCGCATCGAGGTCGGCTTCCCGGTGCTGGACAAGGCACTCAAGAAGCGCGTGATGAACGAGGGCCTGAATCCCTACCTGAAGGACAACACCAACGCCTGGCACCTCGACGTCAATGGTGTCTATACCCTCAAGAAAGCGCGCAGCAAGCAGCAGTCCTTCAACGCCCAGCAGCATCTGATGACCACGCTGGGCATCCCGGCCACGCCGCCGGAAGAGCCTGTGTAATGCCGCGCATGGCGGCCTGCTGATTTCCTCAAGGAGCTGAGATGGACCTGATTCTGTGGCGTCATGCCGAGGCTGAACTGGGCGAACCCGACGAGGGCCGCGCCCTGACCCCGAAGGGGCACAAGCAGGCGGCCAAGATGGCAGAATGGCTGGACCGCAACCTGCCCGAGAGCTGCCGCATCCTGGTCAGCCCGGCCACACGCACGCTGCAAACAGTGGAAGCCTTGAAGCGCAAGTACAAGGTGGTGGCCGACCTGGCCCCCAACATGAGCGCCGACGACCTGCTGCGCGCGGCCAACTGGCCCGACAGCCGCGAGCCGGTGCTGATCGTGGGCCACCAGCCGACGCTGGGCCAGGTGGCGGCACGCCTGATCTCGGGGCAGCCGCAGGAATGGTCGCTGCGCAAAGGCAACGTGTGGTGGATCGCCCAGCGCGACCGGGGCGACGTGACCACCAATTACCTCAAGGCCGTGGTCGCCCCGGAATTGCTGAACAGCCCGGGCAAGCATCCGCCGCGCTGATCCCCGTACGGGAGGGGTGGATCGCCCCCTTTTGCGTGAAAAGTGAATGAAAAAATCGCCGCACCCTGCGCAAGCGGGCTGCGGCGATTCTTCATGGAGCGGGGTGAAGTTTCTGGCAAAAACGCCAGATCGTCCGGAGCGGAGGAGATCAGAAGATCAGGAAATCAGAAGGTCTCCCAGTCGCCATCATCCCCCGCCGGCAGACGCGAGGCGGGCTTGGCACTGGCGGCGGCTGCCGGCAAGGCCGGGCGCTTCAGTGCCGGGACCGCCTTGGGTACGGCCGGCTTGGTCGCTGCAACAGGCTTGGCCGGCGTGGCGGCAGCCTTGGGGGCAGGCTGCTGCACGTTGACCTGCGGCCGTAAGCTCACCACATCGCCCTGGCCTACGCGGAAGATCGCCACTTCCTGCATCAATGCCTGCGCCTGCTGCTCCAGCGACTTGGCCGCAGCACTGGCCTGTTCCACCAGGGCGGCATTCTGCTGGGTCGCTTCATCCATCTGCGTGACCGCGCGCGAGACCTGGTCGATACCGGCGCTCTGTTCATTGGAGGCGGCCGAGATCTCGCTCATGATGTCGGTGACGCGCTGCACTGCCTGGATCACGTCGCTCATGGTCTCGCCGGCCTGGCCGACCAGTTCGGAACCGGCCTGCACGCGTTCCACCGAGTGCATGATCAGTTCCTTGATTTCCTTGGCGGCACTGGAAGAACGCTGCGCCAGCGCCCGCACTTCGGTGGCCACCACCGCAAAGCCGCGGCCCTGCTCACCGGCACGGGCCGCTTCCACGGCGGCGTTCAAGGCCAGGATGTTGGTCTGGAAGGCGATGCCGTCGATGATGCTGACGATGTCGGTGATGCGCGCCGAACTCTCGCGGATCTCTTCCATGGTCTGCACCACGCGGCCCACCACGGCATTGCCGTCGGCAGCGATGGTAGAGGCGTTGACCGCCAGGGTCGTCGCCTGGCGGGCATTGTCGGCGTTGTGCTTCACGGTACCGGTCAGTTCTTCCATGCTGGAGGCGGTTTCTTCCAGCGAGGCGGCCTGCTGCTCGGTGCGTGCGGACAGGTCCAGGTTGCCGGACGCGATCTCGCGCGTGGCCGTGGCAATGGCATCGCTGCCGCCGCGCACGGCACGCACGGTACGCGAGAGGCTCTCCTGCATGCGGGAAAGACCTTGCAGCAGCTGGCCCATTTCATTCTTCGAATGCACGTGGACCGGCTGCGTCAGGTCGCCATTGGCGATGGCATCGAAGTGGCGCAGCGCACGCTGCATCGGCTCACCGATGGCGCGGCGCAGCGACCACCAGCTGAAGAAGGCCAGCAGCAGGCCACCGATGACGGCGGCAATCGAGAACATGCGTGAGGCTTGGTAGCGCGCGTTGGTGGCAGCCAGGCTTTCTGCGGCCTGCTCGGTCTCGTACTTGTTGAGAGCCTGGCCATCGAGCTGCATGGCGCTGTAGGCCTGGCCCACCTTGCGTGCCTGATCGGCGATGGCCTGGCGATCCTGGGACTTGATGGCGGCCGTGAACTTGTCCAGCGCGACCTGGGTATTGGCAATGCCTTCGGAGACCTTCTTCACCAGCGCCCTGCCCTCGTCCGTCTGCGGCAGAGCCGTATATTTGTCCCACCATTGCAGGGCTTCCTTGCGGGCATTGGCTTCCATGACGAACATGCGCTCGGTCCAGGCCGCATCCAGGCTCATGGCGGCCTGGTCCAGCGAGGTCCGCTGGCGGCCGATCCAGATCAGGGTGTTGTCGGCGGCCACCGTCTTGGGAATGCGTTCTTCGGAAAGCTGGCGGTTGATGCTCACGGCGGCCGACATGCCCAGCAGGCCCGACAGGCCGAGCGCAAGCAGCAGGAGGGACAGGACAAGGACGGCAATGGCGAGTTGCGCCTTGATCGAGAGGTTCTTGATGGACATGGACTGATTCCGGTGGATGAAGGGAAAGGGCCGCACTGCAATCCCCGGGGCCGCGTGCTGCGCACTCTGCGCAATCGGCGTGGTCGTCGTCCGGCCTGTGTGGCCGCTGCTGCGACGCCGCGCTCTCCCCCCGGGTGCGCAGGTGACCGCCCTCCCCTTGCCGGGGCAATCCGCCTGCAACATTTGATATAGCTTTACGGCAACTTCGCAATTATCTTGAATTCTCACGCAGCGTGCTTGCCACCCTGAAAAAATAAAAGCGCCGCCACCTTGAAGGGTGGCGGCGCTTGCACGCGAACTTGATTTTTTATTGACTAATGCTTAACCAGAATTACAAGTTCTTGCAACAACGCATCCGATCAGAATTCCTCGAAATCATCATCGCGTGCGGCCGTCGCCGGCTTGCCTTTGGACGCACCGGAGACCGGCGGCAAGCTGGCCAGAGCTGGCTTCCTGGCGGCAGCCACCGCGGGCGGCGGATTGACCGTGCGCGCCGCTGCCGGACTGTTCATCACCGGCGCGGCGGACTGCTTGTGCGCCGGATGTTGAGGCTGTGACTGAGGCCGCGCCTGCGCCGCCGTCTTCAGCTTGAACACGGCCACGGCACGGGCCAGCACATCGGATTGCTCCTGCAGGCTTTCGGCAGCGGCGGCGGCCTGCTCGACCAGTGCCGCATTCTGCTGGGTGATCTCGTCGATCTGCGCGATGGCATTGTTGACCTCGGCGATACCGGCGCTCTGCTCCTGGCTGGCGGCCGTGATCTCGCCCATGATGTCAGCCACGTGCTTCACCGACGCCACGATCTCGCTCATGGTGGCCCCGGCCTCATCGACCAGCTTGCCGCCGGCATCGACCTTGTCCACCGAATCGCTGATGAGCTCCTTGATTTCCTTGGCGGCCGCCGCGCTGCGCTGGGCCAGCGCGCGCACTTCCGAGGCGACCACCGCAAACCCGCGTCCCTGCTCGCCGGCGCGGGCCGCTTCCACTGCCGCGTTGAGCGCGAGGATATTGGTCTGGAAAGCAATGCCATCGATCACGCCGATGATGTCGACGATCTTGCCCGAGCTCTCCTTGATCGAACCCATGGTGGCGACCACGTGGCCGACCACACGCCCGCCCTTGGTGGCGTAATCCGAAGCTGACAACACCAGCTGGTTGGCCTGCTGCGCGTTGGCGGCGTTCTGCTGCACGGTGGAGGTCAGCTGTTCCATCGAGCTGGCGGTTTCTTCCAGGCTGGAGGCCTGCGATTCAGTGCGGTTGGAGAGATCCACGTTGCCGCGCGCGATTTCATGCGAGGCCACGGCGATGACGGCGGCGCTTTCCTTGACCTCGTTGAGCGTGGTCGCCAGATTGCCCTGCATGGCATCGAGGGCGTTGACCAGATGTGCGGCTTCATCGCGCCCCTGGTCGTGGAAGTCGTGGGTGAGATCGCCACGGGAAATCGTTTCCGCAATACTGCCGGCGCGCTTGAGCGGATTGACGATGGAGCGCGTGATGATGAAGGTGAAGAAGAAGCCCAGGCCCAGCGTCAGCACGCCCATGGCCAGCATGCCGATCTGCGCCTTGCGGTAGCTGTCCTTGGCGTCAGCGTGGGCCTGCTTCATGTCCTCCTGCTGGAACGCCGCCAGCGCCGCCACGCTGGCCATCCACTTCTCATGCGCAGGGAGAAAATCGCTCTTGAGCTGTTGGGCTGCATCGAAGTAATTGTTGCTGGCCACCTGCTGGCGGATCTGCTCCACCAGCGGGAACAGCTTCTTGCTCTCGCCGCTGGTGGCTGCCAGCAAATCCTTGCCACGGCCATCGGCGGACAAGCCTGTGATCTGCTTCTCGAAGCCGGCATAGGCTTTCAGGATCTCGCCCAGGTGTGCGTCCTCGGCCTTGCCCTCGGCGGCATCGGTGGGCGTGACCACCTTGCGCAGCGCCAGGGCCAGCTGGCTGCCGGCCTCGCGCATGTTCATGGCGCTGGTCATGGCGGCGACCTTCTGGTCGATCACGTATTCACTGCTGGCTTCCAGCTCGGCCATGCGCCACAGGCCGATCAGCAGGATGGCGGTGGCCAGCAGCAGAATGAGGCAGAAGCCGAATGCCAGGCGGCTGCCGATCTTGAGATGTTGAATCATGGCGTGTCTCTTCCTGATAACGCGAACGTCGACGGTGATGCAATTGCGCGCACGGTGAACCAGCACCCTGCGAGTTGCTCTTTTTACTGCGTATTGTTGCGCTCGCGGTGGAGCATGATTCATGCCCGGCCCGCTACCTTGCCCCGGCAAGGCCCGCCTGTAGCGGCTCTCAGGCCCACGCGACCGGTCTGCGGCGTGCCTCCGGTGTGGATTCTTGGTTTTTTGTAATCGGTATTACAAGCGGCGCACGCGGGCGTGGCGCATCTTAGAAGAGGGGTACGCGGGCATGCCAATGCTTTGTCGGCATGCCCTCATGTGCGTCTTGCATAGTTATCAAAAGATGAAGAACTGAACGGCTGCGCAAGGCAGCCGTTGCCGGGTCAGCGGATCTCTCGCACCGGCTTGATGGCCGCAGCCTTGCCGGGCGCACTGCGGTGCGCCAGGTGCAGGTGCTGCAGGAACTGCTGGGTGGCCGATTCCCAGGAGCGGGTGGCCGCGTGGGCGCGCACCGCCTCATGGTCGAGCTTCATGGCCTGCAGGCAGGCTTGCTTGAGGTCCTGGCGCAATACGCCGGACACGCCGTTGTCGACCACGTCGATCGGGCCTTCCACCGGATAGGCCGCGACCGGAATGCCGCAGGCCATGGCCTCCAGCAGCACCAGGCCGAAGGTATCGGTCTTGCTGGGGAAGACGAACACATCAGCGCAGTTGTAATACGCCGGCAGCTCATCGTGGCCCTTGGCCCCCAGGAAGCGCACTTCCGGGTAGCGCGCGCTCAGGTCTTCCAGTTGCGGGCCATCGCCCACGACCCACTTGGTGCCGGGCAGGTCCAGCTTGAGGAAGGCTTCGATATTCTTTTCCACCGCCACGCGGCCCACGTAGAGGAACAGTGGACGTTCGATGCAGGCATGGTCTTCCACCGCCGGGCGGAAGTGATTGGTATCCACGCCGCGCCCCCACAGGACGACGTTGCGGAAGCCCTCCTCTTCCAGCGCCGTCTTCATCGCGGGAGTGGGCACCATGATGGCTTCGGAGCGGCCATGGAACCAGCGCAGCAGGCGATACGTGATCGCCTTGGGCAGCAGCTTGCGCGCAGCCAGGTATTCCGGGAAACGGGTGTGATACGCCGTGGTGAAACTGAGCTTGTGGCGCACGCAATAACGGCGCGCCGCCAGCCCCATCGGACCTTCGGTGGCAATGTGGATGCAATCGGGCTGGAAGGCTTCGAGCGCCGCCACGATGCGGGCATAGGGCTTGTAGGCCAGGCGGATTTCAGGATAGGTCGGACAGGCGAAGGTGCGGAAGTCGCGCGGCGACAGCAGCAGCACTTCGTGACCGAGACCGCGCAGGCAACGCACGGTCGAGCGCAAGGTGTTGACGACGCCGTTGACTTGCGGCTCTCCGGCGTCGCTGATGATGGCAATGCGCATAAACTATATAAACAATATAAACAATATGATTCGCAAGGAACCCGCTGCCTCAGGCGGTGGCGAGTTCGCGGGCGGCCTGGCGCGCTTCCTTGCCCGCGCGCTTGAGTTGCATGATTTCCTGCCAGGTCACCAGGCGCAGTTCACCGCTGGGGTCTTCCACCAGTGCCGACAGGCTCTCGACCCAGTCGCCGTCGTTGCAGTAGACGACACCGCCGATGTCGCGGATCTCGGGCTTGTGGATGTGACCGCAGATGACGCCATCCAGACCCTTCTTCTTGGCCTCGTCGGCGAGCGCGTCTTCGAAGGAGGTGATGTAGTTCACCGCATTCTTGACCTTGGATTTCAGGTACTGCGAAAGCGACCAGTACGGCAGCCCGGCACGGGCGCGCCAGCTGTTGAACCACTGGTTGAACTTGAGGATCATGGTGTAGAGGCTGTCGCCCACGTAGGCCAGCCACTTGGCGCAGGCGATCACGCCATCGAAGCGGTCGCCGTGCAGTACCAGCATGCGCTTGCCCTCGGCGGTCACGTGCACCAGCTCGTCGCGGATCTTGATGCCGCCGAAATCGAGGTCGATGAACTGGCGGATCACTTCATCGTGATTGCCGGGAACGAAGATGACGTTGGTGCCCTTCTTGGCTTTCTTGAGCACGGTCTGCACCACGTTGTTGTGGGACTGGTCCCAGTACCAGCGACGCTTGAGTTGCCAGCCGTCGATGATGTCGCCGACCAGGTAGAGCGTTTCGGATTCGGTGGCGCGCAGGAACTCCAGCAGGCGTTCAGCCTGGCAGCCGGTGGTGCCCAGGTGGATATCGGAAATCCAGATGGTGCGGAAGCGCAGCGGATCGCGCCTGGCTTCCTCGTCACCGGCATCGTGGTCGGGACCCAGGTCGGCGAACAGCCCCTGGGCTTTTTCCATGAACTGTTCGCGTGGCTTCATGCGGTCCTCGAATCCTTGAGGTAGTGGCGGGCATAGCGGCTGTCGAGCTTGGAGAGCGGCAGCAGCAGGAAGAAATCGGCCGAGTGGAAATCAGGATCCCAGGCCGGTTCGCCGCACACCCACGCACCGCTGCGCAGGTAGCCGCGCAGCAGCGGCGGGATCTGCGGATCGACGCCGGCCTGGCGGTCTTCCAGCGGGAAGGGCAGGAGCGGCGTGACGCGATAGTCCGGCGGCGCCAGGTTCTTTTCGCGGAAGGCGTGGTACAGCGCGGCGGCGTTGTGGCCGCCATCGGCCAGGCTCACGCTGGCGCAGCCCATCAGGTATTCGCAGCGTTCCTTGCGCATGTAGGCGGCCAGGCCGGCCCACAGCATCATGATGACGCCGCCGCTGCGGTAGTCCGGGTGGATGCAGGCGCGGCCAGCCTCGGCGATGACGCCGCGGATGTTGTCCAGGCGCGAGAGATCGAATTCCTGTTCCGAGTAGAACTTGCCCATGCGGCGCGCACCGTGCGGGCTCAGCACGCGATAGGTGCCGACCACGGAGAGGGTCTTGCTGTCGCGCACGATCAGGTGATCGCAGTAGTCGTCGAACTCATCCTTGTCCAGGCCTTCGGGGTTGGCCAGGGCCGACAGGTTCATCGCTTCGATGAAGACCTTGTAGCGCAGGCGCTGAACTTCGCGCACTTCTTCCGGGGTGCTGGCCAGGCTCAGGTTCAGCTTGGCAAAACTCGGATTGGCATCGGCAGGAATGGTAAGCAGTCTCATGCATTGTCCTTTGTGGTGATGTTTGAAAGAGACCGTGGAAGATGTCAGCCAGGTCAACCAGACAACATAAGCGACCTCACCTGAACTGCTTCCCGCGTCCCCTTCAGAATTGCGGCTGCCTCAAATGAAATCGAAGAATTGATCGATTAATTTCGAGAAACAGCCGATGTCCCCGGGATAACGCTGCACAGACTAACCAGCGAATGTTTCACGCACATGACCTTTGCGGGCGTTTTGGCAGTGCAGCAACAACCAGCGGCCCAGCGTTACAATGGCGTGACAAAGCGGCGTCCGGAGACCTCCCTGCGGGGAGCAGACGCATGCGCGAGGGCAAGGAAAACGGGTGCAAGGGCGAGATCGGCACCCGAGGAATCTTTCGATGCGCAGTTCATCGAAACCAGGGATTGATGACCGTCGTCGGGGACCGCGTGCGACAGCGCCGGTGCCGAGGACGGTCTGGCTTTGCAATGTCCGTCAACTCGAAACATAAAGGAAGATCATGCTACTCAAGGATAAAGTCGCACTCATTACCGGTTCGGCCAGCGGCATCGGCAAGGAAATCGCGATCGAATACGCCAAACAAGGCGCCAAGGTCGTCATCGCCGACCTGGCCCTGGAAGCCGCCAAGGCCACGGCTGAAGAGATCGTCAAGAACGGCGGCACCGCGATGGCGGTGGCCATGAACGTCACCGATGAAACCCAGGTCGACAAGGGCGTGGCCGATGCCGTGAACACCTACGGCGGGCTGGACATCATGATCAGCAATGCCGGCATCCAGATCATCAGCCCGGTCACCGAACTGTCGCTGGAAAACTGGCGCAAGATGCTGGCGATCCACCTGGACGGCGCCTTCCTGACCACCCGCGCGGCGATGAAAGCCATGATCAAGCAGGGCCGTGGCGGCTCGATCATCTACATGGGTTCGGTGCACTCGCATCAGGCCTCGGCGCTCAAGTCGCCCTACGTGACCGCCAAGCACGGCCTGCTGGGCCTGGCCAAGACCGTGGCCAAGGAAGGGGCCAAGGACAAGATCCGCACCAATGTCATCTGTCCCGGCTTCGTGCGCACGCCGCTGGTGGAAAAGCAGATCCCCGAGCAGGCCAAGGAATTCGGCATCAGCGAAGAGGATGTCATCAAGAAGATCATGCTCAAGGACACCGTGGACGGTGAATTCACCACCACCCAGGACGTGGCCCAGACCGCCGTGTTCCTGGCGGCCTTCCCGACCAATGCGCTGACCGGCCAGTCCGTCGTGGTCAGCCACGGCTGGCATATGCAGTAAGCTTCACCCGCATCCAGGCTTCTCCCAAAGCCGCCGTGGCGCAAGCCCGGCGGCTTTGTCTTGGCCACCGGAAACACTGATGTTTTGCAAGATGTTTCAGGTCATGCCGATGTCATATGAAGGTAATAACGTCCCCGGACCCTCCCCCGAGAATCTGGAGATGCCATGGATGCCCAAGCCCTCAAGGATTTCCGCGCCTGCGTGGCCGACACTGCCAGCGAACGCCAGCGTGTACGCTCGCTGGTGGCCTGCGGGCAATGGCGCGAGGCCGAGCCCGACAGTGAACGGGCGCGCGCCTATGCCCTGCGCCAGCGCAACCTGGGCCATCCGGCCGGTCCGGAATCGATCATCGGCGACAGCGAGGATTTCCTGCGCGCCAGCTTCCTGGCGCAAGGCGCAGCGGTGGCGCGAGCGGTGGCCTACGTCGAGGTCAACAGCGATCAGAGCAGCGAACTGGCCACCGGCTTCTTGATCAGCCCGCGCCTGTTCCTGACCAACCAGCACGTCATCGCGGATACCGCCGCCGCACGCGGCACACGTCTCACCTTCCTGCGCGAACTCGACGCACGCGGAGTGCCGCGTGCCACCACCAGCTACCTGCTGGCACCGGAGCGGCTGGCGCTGTTCTCTCCAGCGGATCAGCTGGACTATGCCCTCATCGCACTGGGCGAACGCCAGTCAGGGACGGCCACTGTGGAGGAGCTGGGCTTCTGCCCGCTCTCGGACCAGCCCGACAAACACGTCATCGGCATGGCGGCCAACATCATCCAGCATCCGTCCGGCTGGATGAAGATGATCAGCATCCGCAACAACACCGTCACCGCGCGCACCGAACACACCCTGCTCTACGAGACCGATACCCAGCAAGGCTCGTCCGGCTCGCCGGTCTTCAATGACGACTGGCAGCTGGTGGCCTTGCATCACTGGGGGGAGCCTTATCGCGATGCTGGTGCGGGAGATCAACGGCTGCGCAAGGTCAACGAAGGCATACGCATCAGCGCCCTCTACCGTGACCTGCTGGCACGCCTGCCCACCTTGCCGCCTGAGGCCCGGGCGTTGCTGCAGGAAGCCTTGAGCTATCAGGTGGCCAGCGCGCCCGCTGCCCTCACCGTCGCCGACAACACCGCATCCGACATGACACAGGAGATCAGCATGAACAACAGTGGCAAAGACATCGCTCTGCAGACCGCAACCCTGACGATTCCGCTGGAAGTGACGGTGCGGGTTGCGGGAGGTGCAACGACCGTCGCCCAGGCGACGACACCCGCTGCCGCCAACGCAAGCCTCGCTGCCAACAACGCGACCTTGCAGCCACCACGCCGGCTCTCTCCGCCCCGCCCCTCCGCAGGCGCAGAAGCCTTGCGCATCGATCCGGATTACGGCAATCGCAGCGGCTACGATGCCGCTTTCATCCCCGGTGCCGAACTGCCGCTGCCGCAGCCGGATGCGAAGCTGGCGGGCGACATCGTCCCGCTGCTGCCTACCGTGGCCGGTGCCGCTGGCGATGACGGCGAACTGAAATATGAACACTTCAGCATCAAGCTGTTGAAGCGCCGCCGCATGGCCGCCTTCACTGCCACCAACATCGACGGTACGCATTACCTCGCAGTCGATCGCGGCAGCGGCCAGGTCAATGCGGCCGAAGGCGATGCCTGGTTCCGCGATCCGCGCGTGGCGGCCGGCAGCGTGCTGGAACAGGATTTCTATTCGGCGTGGTCGACTTATTTCGATCGCGGCCACCTGACGCGCCGCTCCGATCCCAGCTGGGGTACGCCGGAAGAAGCCGAACGCGCCAATGCCGATACCTTCCATTTCACCAATTGCTCGCCCCAGCATTTCCGCTTCAACCAGAGCGCGACCTACTGGCAGGGCCTGGAGCGCTATGTGCTGGAGAACGGTGTGCTGGCTGCCAGCAGCAAGGGCCGCCTGTGCGTCTTCCAGGGCCCGGTGTTCAACGACCAGGTGGACCTGTGGGCCGATGAGGTGCAGATCCCTTCGGCCTTCTTCAAGATCGTGGTGTGGAAGGGCAAGCAAGGCTTGAAAGCGGTAGGCCTGCTGGCCGACCAGTCGGCCCTGCTGTCGGAGAGCCGGCACAGCCTGGGAGCGCCGCGCGACCTGCCCTCGGTGGACGTCAACCACTGGCGCGTGGCCATTCCCGAACTGGAAAGGATGACCGGGCTGGACTTCGGTTCCAGGGTACGCGCCGCCGATACCATCGCCGATGGCAAGCAGCCTCAGGTCGGCGAAGCGCGCCAGCGCATCACGGCCTTCGAGCAGATCCGGCTGTAGCAGCGAAGTCCGCTATCATGGCGGGATTGCTTTGCATCCCTGCCCGCCATGATCCCATCCTCGCGACCGCATCCCGACACTGCCCCACCCGTGGCGCAGCTGCACCTGCGCAGCTATCGGGAGGAGTCATTGGCGCACCGGCATGATTTTCCGCAACTGGTGCTGCCGCTGGCAGGCCATCTGGCGATGGACATCGCCGGCCGCGAAGGCCTGGCCGATACCGCCACGGCGGCCTTCGTCGAACCCGGCGCGCGGCATGCCACGCGCGCGGGCGGCGAGAATCGTTCGCTGGTGGTCGACCTGGCACCCGATGCGGTCGGCAGCCTGCAACTGGAGTCGCTGGCACAGCGCCCGTTCCTGCCCTTGTCCCGCGCCGCCGGGAAACTGGTGGAATTCATGGCGGTGGCACTCAGCGACACCCGCCCCGCCGGCAACACGCTGCAGCATTGGGTTCCCCTGCTGCTGGACGCGCTCACGCAGCAGCCGCAGGCACTGTCGCGGCTGCGTTTGATGCTGGCACGGGTGGAGGCGCGCGCCGAGCATCCCTGGACGGTGGCGCAGATGGCGGAACTGGCGGCGATCTCCCCCAGCCGCCTGCATGAATGGTTTCGCGCTGAACTGGACACGTCGCCGCGCGCCTGGCTGGCCGAAGTGCGCGTGGCCCGGGCCTGCCAGCTGCTGCGCACCAGCAGCCTGCCGCTGGCGCAGATTGCCCAGCGCTGCGGCTATGGCGACCAGAGTGCGCTCACGCATGCGCTGCGCAAGCTGCGCGGCACGACCCCATCAGCGTATCGGAAAAGTTATTTGCCCTGAGGACGGCTGGCCTTGCCCGGCCGCAGCAGGCATTCATTGAAGTAGCCGGCATAGTGCGCATAATCGGGCGTCGGCAGACCCGCCGTCTTGGCACGATCATCCCAGCGCCGCAACCTGACGGCATCCTCGGCATAGGGCCGATCGATGAAAGCCGCGGCCTGTTCCACATCGAAGATTCCGCCCTGCAATTGCAGGCTGCGCACCGAATCGGCCGAGAGCTGCGCGAAGTAGTCCGGATCAGTGGCGCACAGGTAGCGCTTGGCATCCACATGCAGGGCAATCGGCGCCAGCACGGATTCATGGAAGACGCCGCGCAGGAAAGGCAGCACGCGATACTGGTGCAGGTCATCGATGCCGGCCAGGGTGGGCGTCTGGCCCAGGTCTTCCAGCAGGTGGCCGAGATCGTGCAGCAGGCTGGCCACGATCAGGCTGGGCGCTGCGCCCTCCTGCTCGGCCAGCAGCGCCGATTGCAGCGCGTGTTCCAGTTGCGTAACCGGCTCGCCGGTGTATTGCGTGTGGCCGTGCCGTGTGAACAGCAGGGCAATGTCATCCAGGCTCAGGGCCATCATGCGCCTCTCAGGTGAAGAAAAAGACCGAACGCCACTATAGCCCCTGCATCGGCGCACTCCGTGACATCTCCATGACATGCGCACGCGCAAAGAAAAACGGCGAGCCTTGCGGCCCGCCGTCGTTCATCGCTTCACTGCCTCACTGCTTGACTGCTTTGCTGCTTACTTCTTCAGGTCATAGCGATCCAGATCCATCACCTTGACCCAGGCCGCCACGAAGTCCTTGACGAACTTTTCCTTGGCGTCCGAGCTGGCATAGACTTCAGCCAGGGCGCGCAGCACGGCGTTGGAGCCGAACACCAGGTCGACACGGGTGCCGGTCCACTTGACGGCACCACTCTTGCGATCACGGCCTTCGAACTCTTCCTGGGCGGGCGAGGTGGACTTCCACTCGGTGCCCATGTCCAGCAGATTGACGAAGAAGTCATTGGACAGCACGCCCACCTTGGAAGTGAACACACCCTTGGTGCTGCCACCCACCGTGTTGCCCAGCACGCGCAGGCCACCGATGAGGACCGTCATTTCCGGCGCGGTCAGGGTCAGTTGCTGGGCCTTGTCGATGAGCATGTCTTCGGCACGCACTGCATAACGCTGCTTCTGGAAGTTGCGGAAACCATCAACGACGGGTTCCAGCGGCTCGAAGGAGGCCACATCGGTCTGCTCCTGCGACGCATCCACACGGCCTGCGCTGAAGGGGACCGTCACGGCCACGCCTGCATCCTTGGCCGCCTTTTCGACGGCTGCGCTACCGGCCAGCACGATCAGATCCGCCAGCGACACCTTCTTGGCACCTTGGTTGAACTCGGACTGGATGCCTTCCAGTGCCTTCAAGACCTTGGCCAACTGGGCCGGCTGATTGGCAGCCCAATCCTTCTGCGGCGCCAGGCGGATACGCGCACCGTTGGCACCACCGCGCATGTCGCCACCCCGGAAGGTGGAGGCCGAAGCCCAGGCGGTCGAGACCAGCTCGCTCACCGACAGGCCCGAGGCCAGGATCTTGCTCTTCAGGGCCGTGACATCGGCTGCATCAATCGGCGCACCTTCTGCCTTGGGCAGCGGATCTTGCCAGATCAGTTCTTCAGCCGGCACTTCCGGGCCGAGGTAGCGCGCACGCGGACCGAGGTCGCGGTGGGTCAGCTTGAACCAGGCGCGGGCGAAGGCGTCAGCGAACTGCTCCGGGTGTTCCAGGAAGCGGCGCGAGATCTTTTCGTAAGCCGGATCGAAGCGCAGCGACAAGTCCGTGGTCAGCATGGTGGGACGCAGGGGTGCGCCGCCGTGGGCGTGCGGGATCACCGCATCGGCGCCCTTGGCCACCCATTGATGGGCACCGGCCGGGCTCTTGGTCAGTTCCCACTCATAGTTGAACAGATTCTCGAAGAAGTAATTGCTCCACTGGGCCGGAGTCTGGGTCCAGGTCACTTCCAGGCCGGAGCTGATGGTGTCGCCACCGACGCCGCTGCCGAAGCTGCTCTTCCAGCCCATGCCTTGGTGTTCCAGGCCCTCGCCTTCCGGTTCACGGCCCACGTGCTTGGCGTCGCCTGCACCGTGGGTCTTGCCGAAGGTGTGGCCACCGGCGATCAGGGCCACGGTTTCTTCATCGTCCATCGCCATGCGGGCGAAGGTTTCGCGGATGTCATGGGCGGCGGCCACCGGATCAGGGTTGCCTTCCGGACCTTCCGGGTTCACGTAGATCAGGCCCATCTGGACGGCAGCCAGCGGGTTTTCCAGGTTGCGGCCGGTGGGGCCGGTGCGGCTCTGCTCATTGCCGTGACGGTCGGCATCGGCCGTGATCTCGCCGTGGCTGGCGCCGGCCTTGCCTTTGCCGTAGCGGTCATCGCCGCCCAGCCAGGTCGATTCGGTACCCCAGTAGACGTCCAGGTCCGGTTCCCACACGTCCTGGCGGCCACCGGCGAAACCGAAGGTCTTGAAACCCATGGTTTCCAGCGCGACGTTGCCGGTCAGGATCAGCAGGTCAGCCCAGGAGATCTTGTTGCCGTACTTCTGCTTGACCGGCCAGATCAGGCGGCGTGCCTTGTCCAGGTTGACGTTGTCGGGCCAGCTGTTCAAGGGCGCGAAGCGCTGCTGGCCACGGCCGGCACCGCCGCGGCCATCGCCGATGCGATAGGTACCGGCACTGTGCCAGGCCATGCGGATGAACAGCGGACCGTAGTGGCCGAAGTCGGCCGGCCACCAGTCCTGCGAATCGGTCATCACCTTGGCCAGGTCGGCCTTGACGGCGGCCAGGTCCAGGCTCTTGAAGGCTTCGGCGTAGTTGAAATCCTCACCCATGGGGTTGGACTTGGAAGAATGCTGGGCCAGCAGATCCACACGCAGCTGCTTGGGCCACCAGTCGCGGTTGCTGGTGCCGCTACCGGCGGTGTGGTTGAAGGGGCACTTGGCTTCATTCGACATTGCGTTCTCTCCTGTTGATCGACCCGATGGGTCATGACGCCCGGACCGGGAAACGGGCATCTTCGTGGCTACCTCCAGCCTGGCTGGACATAGCGGCTTGTACTGCAGCGACAGGCTGACTGCGTTCTGCTACGGCACCATGACGCCGTACTGCGGGGCCAGCTTCGCCTTGTTCCGGTCGTGCTTGCGAAGAACCATTAATGTAATTGATTGAAAACAATTACGTGATTGTCTTTTTGTATAATGCCAGTCAATAAATCCAATCCCACAGGTTCAGAATTTGTGGGTGAACAGTGTAGCCAAAGGCAAATATTCCTGCTGGACTTGCGGCACATTGTTTGTGCAGACCGTGCGCAACAGCAGCGGAGAACGCGATCGACCCGACCGTGAGGAAATGCGAATATCGGAAGCGTACATTGCCTGCTGGGGCAATCTTGCCTGAGGGAAGCCGCCATCCTGGCCTACAGGAAAATACGAGTTTCAATATTCTTCAGGTCAACCGATATGGAGGTGAATCGTTGATGGGACGCTGCCCGCGTGCCGGGCTGCCCTCCTTTTCCCACATTACAAGAACCATCATGACGGAAGCCACCGAAAACCTGGAACACGCCGAGCACGCCCATGCCTCCGGCAACAAGAAGCTGGCCTTGCTCATCGCCATCCTGGCGCTGGTGCTGGCCATTACCGAAACCCTGTCCAAGTCCTACCAGACCGAGGTCATCCTGAAGCATCAGGAGGCGGCCAACCTGTGGTCCTTCTTCCAGGCCAAGTCGGTGCGCGGCAATGCGGCGCAGCTGGCCAAGCAGCAACTGACCTTGCTGGGCAATCCCAAGGATGAACGCATCAGCGCGGCCGTGGCCAAGCTCGACGACGCCATCGCCCATTACGACAGCGACGAGAAGAGCGGCGAAGGCAAGAAGGAACTGTCCCACAAGGCGCGCGAAGCCGAGCATGAAGCGCATGCCTACATGGAGAAATACGAAAAGATGGAAATGGCCGCCGGCATGCTGCAAGTCGCCATCGTGCTGGCCTCGGCCACCATCATCACCGGCGTGGCCGTGCTGGCCTACCTGTCGATGGGCATCGGCGTGGTGGCGCTGGCCTTTGTCGGTGCGGGCTTGTTCGGCACCGCGATCTGAACGGCTTGACCGCACAGCAGACCAACGCCGGCCTCGTGCCGGCGTTTTCGTTTCCGCCCTCGCCCGCCACAAGAAAACCGTAGCCTGCAACAATCCTTCCCGCGTCGGCTGGGGCATACTGCCCCCCTTTGCAACATGGCTGGCTTTGATTCCCGATGAGTTCCAACACGATCCTGCAAGGCATTTTTTATGGCGCACTGGCCGGTGCCGCCTGGGGCCTGGTATTCCTGGCCCCTGAACTGACGCGCGCCTTCTCGCCCTGGCAACTGACGGCCGGTCGCTATCTCGCCTACGGACTGTTCGCAGCGCTGCTGATCGCGCCGCGCATCAAGAAACTGCTGCCACACCTGGGCCGTGACGAATGGCGTGCGCTGGTGTGGCTGAGCCTGTTGGGCAATGTGGTGTATTACGTGTTCCTGGCCAGTGCCGTGCAACTGGGGGGCATGGCCATGACCTCGCTGGTGATCGGCTTCCTGCCGGTGGCGGTGAGCATCATCGGCAGCCGCGGCCATGGCGCGGTCTCGCTGCGCAAGCTGGCCCCGTCGCTGGCCTTGGGCCTGGCCGGCATCGCCTGCGTGGCCTGGCAGTCGCTATCCGGGTCGGCTGGAGGCGATATGAAGCAAAGTGTCATCGGCTTCTTCTGCGCCCTGGCCGCATTGGCCTCCTGGACCACCTATGCGGTCGGCAACAGCCGCTGGCTGGCGCGCCTGCATGAAGTTTCTGCGCACGACTGGAATTTGCTGATCGGCGTGGTCACGGGGCTGCTGTCGCTGTTCATCGCAGTGCCGGCCTTCACGGTGATGCTGCAGCCGCATCCGGGCAGCGAGTGGATGCATTTCGTGGCGGTGTCGGCGGGAGTGGCGATCTTTGCGTCGCTGTTCGGCAATGCCTGCTGGAACAAGGCCAGCCGCCTGCTGCCACTGACCATGATCGGGCAGATGATCCTGTTCGAGACCCTCTTTGCCCTGCTCTACGGCTTCCTGTGGGAACAGCGTTGGCCGACCTTGCTGGAGATCGCGGCCATGGTGCTGGTCACCGTCAGCGTGCTGCTGTGCGTGTCCGCGCACCGGGTCGATGAGGGCGGCGGGCACTGAAGCCCCCGCCTCCTTGCCTCAGCTGGCCTTCTCGGCCAGCTTCTTCAAGACATGCGCTGCGGCCACCAGGCCGAAGGTGGCCGTGACCACCATGGCCGAGCCGAAACCGGCGCAATTCAGCCCTGTCACGCCAGCTTGCGTGCTGTCGGCGGCATCCTCGCCCACATCCAGATCTTCTGCCGGCGCGATCTCGCAGGCTTCGCCCTCGGCCAGATCCGGGAAACGCAGCGGTTCCGTCGAGAACACTGCGTCGATATGAAACTTGTTCTTGGTCCCGCGCGGGAAACCATGCTGTGAACGCAGGCGCTTGCGCACCTTGGCCAGCAGCGGTTCCTGCTCGGTGCGGCAGAGGTCGCGGATCTCGATTTGGGTCGGATCGATCTGCCCGCCGGCGCTGCCGATGGTGACCATGGGCATGCCGTTCTGGCGACACCAGGCGATCATGGCCACCTTGGCCGGGACATTGTCGATGGCGTCGATGACGTAATCGAAACGGCCACCGCCCAGCATCTGCTCGACATTCTCCGGATCGACGAAATCCTCCACCTCGGTGACCACGCAGGTCGGATTGATCTGCCGGATGCGCTCATGCAGGGCCGTCACCTTGGCCTGTCCCAGGGTGCCGGTGAGCGCATGGATCTGGCGATTGACATTCGATTCAGCCAGGTTGTCCAGGTCGATCAGGGTCAGGTGGCCGATGGCGCTGCGGGCCAGCGCCTCGACGATCCAGGAGCCCACGCCGCCGACGCCGACCACGCACACGCGCGCCTGGCCGAAGCGTTGCAGGGCTGCCGCGCCGTACAGGCGGGCAACGCCGCCGAAGCGGCGCTCATAGTCGATATCGTTCAGATCGATGGATGCGGTCATGATGAAAAAAGGGGAATGCAGTGATGCGCTGTCGTGAAGATCAGCATTATCCCGCCTTTGCGGGCCTTTCATGAAAAAGGGCCGCTGCGTGATCGCGGCGGCCCTCCCTGTGCAACGCAGGTGAATCTGGAAATCAGACCACTGCGCCGCCGTTTTCGTCCTTGACCTTGACCGGCTTGATCAGGTCTTCGCGCTTCACGCCCAGCCACATGGCCAGCGCTGCGGCGACGAACACCGAGGAATAGATACCGAACAGGATGCCGATGGTCAGCGCCAGCGCGAAATAATGCAGCGTCGGGCCACCGAAGAAGAACATCGCCAGCACCATCATTTCAGTGCTGCCGTGGGTGATGACGGTACGCGACATGGTGCTGGTGATCGCGTGGTTCAGGACTTCGGGCGCGGAAAGCTTGCCGAAGCGGCGATCACGGAAGGCTTCGCGCACCCGGTCGAACACCACCACCGATTCGTTGACCGAGTAGCCCAGCACGGCCAGGATGGCGGCCAGCACGGTCAGCGAGAATTCCCACTGGAAGAAGGCGAAGAAGCCCAGGATGATGATGATGTCGTGCAGGTTGGCGATCACCGCCGCCACCGCGAACTTCCATTCGAAGCGGAAGGCCAGGTAGATCACGATGCCCAGCACCACCATGCCCAGGGCCAGCAGGCCATCATGGGCCAGTTCATCGCCCACCTGGGGGCCCACGAATTCCACGCGCTGCAGGCGCACGTCCGGATCCTCTGCCTTCAGGGCGGCATTGACCTTTTCGCTCTGCTGGCTGGCGTTCACGCCGGCTTGGGCGGGCAGGCGGATCATCACGTCCTGGGCGGTGCCGAAGCTTTGCACCAGGGTGTCGCGGTAACCCAGTCCTTCAATCGACTTGCGGATCTTCTCCAGGTCGGCCGGCTTGTTGTAGGCCACTTCCATGACCGTGCCGCCGGTGAATTCGATGGAGAAGTGCAATCCCTTGGAGAACAGGAAGAACACCGCGGCCACGAAGGTCAGTGCCGAGATCGCATTGAAGATCAGGGCATGACGCATGAAGGGAATGTCTTTTTTGATGCGGAAAAATTCCATCACTATCCTTTCGGTGCCGGCACCACCTGCAGCGGGGTGCCTGGCTCAAATCTGGCTGTGCTGCTGGTGATTACTTGGCGTCGCGCTTGGCGGCGGCCTTGCCGGAAGTCGAGAGCACATCGCCCTCGGGCTTCCAGATCTGGCCGATGGCCAGGCCCGACAGACGCTTCTTGCGGCCATACCAGAGGTTGACCACACCGCGCGAGAAGAACACGGCCGAGAACATCGAGGTCAGGATGCCCAGGCAGTGCACCACGGCGAAGCCGCGAATCGCGCCGGAGCCGAAGATCAGCAGCGCCAGGCCGGCGATCAGGGTGGTAACGTTGGAGTCCAGGATGGTCGCCCACGCACGGTCGAAACCGGCGGCAATCGCTGCCTGCGGCGAATTGCCGGCGCGCAGTTCTTCACGGATGCGTTCGTTGATCAGCACGTTGGAGTCGATCGCCATACCGAGTGCCAGCGCGATGGCGGCAATACCCGGCAGGGTCAGCGTGACCTGCAGCGTGGACAGCAGCGCCACCAGCAGCAGCACGTTCACCGACAGCGCCAGGGCGCTGAAGAAACCGAACAGCTGGTAGTAGATCACCATGAAGACGGCCATGGCCAGGAAGCCATACAGCACCGAATCAAAGCCCTTCTTGATGTTGTCGGCACCCAGTTGCGGGCCGATGGTGCGCTCTTCGATGATGTCCATCGGTGCGGCCAGCGAACCGGCGCGCAGCAGCAGGGCCAGGTCGCTGGCCGCTTCGGGCGAACCCATGCCGGTGATCTGGAAGCGTGAACCCAGTTCGGAACGGATCGTGGCCACGGTCAGCACTTCGCCCTTGCCCTTTTCGAACAGGACGATGGCCATGGCCTTGCCGACCTTGTCACGGGTGGCTTCGCGCATCTTGCGGCCGCCGTCGCCGTTCAAGTCGATGCTCACCGCCGGCTGGTGGTTTTCATCGAAGCTGGCCGAGGCGTTGGAGATGTAGTCGCCGGTCAGCACCGGTTCCTTGTTCAGCACCACGGGTGCGCCCTTGCCGATCTTGAACAGTTCGGAGCCGAAGGGGATGGCCGAGGTTTCTTCGGTGCCGCGCACCACGCTTTCATCGACCATGCGCACTTCCAAGGTCGCGGTACGGCCGATGATGTCCTTGGCACGCGAGACGTCCTGCACGCCCGGCAGCTCGACCACGATGCGGTCGGCGCCCTGGCGCTGGATCAGCGGCTCGGCCACGCCCAGTTCGTTGACACGCTTGGACAGGGTGCTGATGTTCTGCTTGACGCCGTCTTCCTGAGTCTGCTTCAGGGCTTCCGGACGCAGGGTGGCGATGAGTTTGAGGTCATCGCCGCTGCCGGCGTCGGTGAGCAGCATTTCCTGCAGCTCGCCCAGGGCGGCGCGGGCCTTGTTGCGGGTATCGGCATCGCGGAAGGAAATCTCGATGCTGTCGCCCGAGCGGTTGATGCCGCTGTGGCGGATGTTCTTGTCACGCAGCAGGCTGCGCACGCTGGCTTGCATGCCTTGCAGGCGCTTGTTCAGGACCGCCTTGATGTCGACCTGCATCAGGAAGTGCACGCCGCCGCGCAAGTCCAGGCCCAGGTACATCGGGAAGGCGTGCAGGCTTTGCAGCCATTGCGGGGTATTGGGCAGCAGGTTGAAGGCGACGATGTAGGTCGGGTCGCTGGGGTCGGTATTGAGTTCCTTCTCCAGCAGGGCCTTGGCCTTGAACTGGATGTCGGTGGTGGCAAAGCGGGCTCGCACCGAGGGCTGCGAACCGGCATTGTCGAACGCCACGCTCTCTGCGCCGAGATTGCCTTGTTTCAGGATCTGATCGACACGGCCGGCCACGGCAGGCTCGACCTTCAGGGTCGACTTGGCACTGCTGATCTGCACCGCGGGGGATTCGCCGAAGAAGTTCGGGACGGTATAGATCACGCCGAACAGCAGGGCCAGGACGATCAGTGCGTATTTCCAGAGAGAGTAACGATTCATGGTCTTGTGCTTCTTGCTTGCGGGAGAGGGAGGCAGGGACCTGCCGCCCTGTTCAGAACGGGTGCCAGGAACCGGAAGTTTCTGCACACCGTTCTAACGACATGGGCGCATCAGCGATGCGCCCATGGGTTCGCCGGTTCAGGCCGGCCAACCGGTGAGGCCGATTACAGGCCCTTGATGGTGCCCTTGGGCAGCAAGGTGGTGACAGCGCCCTTTTGCACGATGACTTCGGTGCCTTCGGAGACTTCGATGGTGATGTAACCATCGGCCACCTTGGTGATGCGGCCCAGCAGACCACCGGAGGTGACGACTTCGTCGCCCTTGCCCAGTGCGTCCATCATGGCTTTCTGTTCTTTCTGACGCTTCATCTGCGGGCGGATCATCAGGAAATACAGGACCACGAACATCAGGATGATCGGCAGGAAGCTGGCCAGGTTGCCCATCGCGCCACCAGGGGCTGCTGCGGCCGTTTGCGCGTATGCGTCGGAAATAAACACGTAAGGCTCCAAAGGTTGATTGAAAAATAGCCCTGCATTCTAGCACTGCGCAGGCACCAAACCGCCAAATCGGGGTGCATTGCCGCAGATCAAGGGGGCACCAGGCAAAATCGGGCTTTTTGTCACCTGCGCAAACTGGAAAAGCGGCGTATCCCGCATGAAATGGCAGAGCACATGAAAAAAGCTTCATTTCGCCCTCAAGCCGCCCCTAATATAGACGGCGCGCCGGCCTCCTGCCCCGCGCGCCCGATTCACCCCGATCCGACACCGCATGCCTGCCTCCCCCGCTCCCGAACCCGCCACCCCCACTGCCTTGCCCGCCGCCCCGCGCCAACCGGCGTGGGCGATCTTTCTGGTCTTCCTGCGGCTGGGGCTGACCTCCTTTGGCGGGCCGGCCGCCCATCTCGGCTATTTCCGCCATGAATTCGTGGCCCGGCGGCGCTGGCTGTCCGAACAGACCTATGCCGACCTGGTAGCCATGTGCCAATTCCTGCCCGGCCCCTCCAGCAGCCAGGTCGGGCTGGCCATCGGCCTGATCCGGGGCGGCTATCGCGGTGCGCTGGCGGCCTGGCTGGGCTTTACGCTGCCCTCGGCGCTGCTGCTGATGGTGGTGGCCTTGTCGGTGCTGGAGGATGCGCACTGGCTCTCCGGGGAGGTGGTGCACGGCTTGAAGATCGTGGCCGTGGCCATCGTGGCGCAGGCGGTATGGGGGATGGCGCAGACGCTGTGCCGGGGACCGGTGCGCCTGGCCATCATGGTGCTGGCCGCGCTGGCGGCCTGGCAGCTGCAGGGCAGCCTGGTACAGCTGGGGGTGATCGTGGCCGCCGGTCTGGCCGGACGGCTGCTGCTGCACGGCCCGCAAGTTGTCCTGCAGGAACATCTGCCACTGGTGGTCAGCCGCCGCACGGGGCGCGCCTGCCTGCTGTTGTTCTTCGTCCTGCTGGCGGGCATTCCGCTGCTGGCCGCGCTCCATCCGGCGGCCTGGCTGCAGCAGATCAACATCTTCTATCGCGTCGGTTCCCTGGTCTTCGGGGGCGGCCATGTGGTGCTGCCGCTGTTGCAGGCCGAGCTGGTGCCCACGGGGTGGGTCGACAAGGATGTTTTCCTGGCCGGTTATGGCGCAGCCCAGGCGATCCCCGGCCCGCTCTTCACACTGGCGGCCTATCTGGGCGTGGTGATGTCTTCCTGGCCCAATGGGGTGGCCGGTGGCGTACTGTGCCTGCTGGCCATCTTTGCGCCGTCCTTCCTGCTGGTGACCGGGCTGCTGCCGTTCTGGGATGCGGTGCGCCGTCAGGCCGCGATGCAGGCGGTGCTGGCGGGCGTCAATGCCGCGGTGGTGGGATTGCTGCTGGCAGCGCTCTACCAGCCGGTGTGGACCAGCGCCATCTTCGGCGGGCGTGACCTGCTCATTGCGCTGGCGGCCCTTGCTGCTCTGGTGTGGCTGAAACTGCCCTCCTGGGCGGTCGTGCTGCTGGCGGTGCTGGCCGCGGCCCTGCCGGCGCTGGCCGGGATCTGACTGGCGAGCAGTTGCAGCGGACTCAGTAAACCACCACCACCGAACGCTCCTGCTGGTTCACCAGCAGAAAGGCACGCCCATCCGGGCTGCCCACCGGCGCGGCACCACAGGTATTGGTCACGGCCGCCATGCCATTGATGATATTGACCACCACGTTGCAGCGCGTAGTCACCAGCACCGAGATGGAGAGCTTGGCCGTGGTGGCCGCCTGCAAATGCGGCCAGGCCCAGCAGCCAAGCGTGAGCAGAAGCAGCGCGGCATGCCAGCGCAGCAGGTCAGGACGGGCCAGTCGGGCGCGTGCCATCGAGGGGGGATGTGCCATGGTGCGGGCTCCTTTTCGGGTTGGGCCACTGCATTGTTTGGTTGTGCGGTCATCTTAAATAAATTAATCGAATAAATCAATAAAATTAATTTGACAGAACAAAATAATAATATTGCTTATTTCGAACTTGCAGCGGAAGCCGCGCAGTACCAGCAGCAGCGTGACAGAGGCCAATTATTATCGCAATGACAAGCTCATCATTGTGCCGCATTTTGACCACAGACGGGCTTCCCCAGCGGAACAAATAAAACAATTTCGGCAATTTGCGAACCGATTCGTTATAATTGATTCCATTCAAACCCGCACTGCCTCTTCGCACTTGCGGGCGGAATCGAACCGGAGTCGGGAAACATGGAGACAAGCTCGTGATGCCAGGCAGCACCCACAACAATGCGCAGCACGCCCCGGCGCGCCCGCGCGACGGGCGTTTGCCGCTGGCGCTGGCCGAGGCCGGCTTTGCCGTGCTGACGGTGGCCGCGCTGTGGCATGCCGACCTGCCGCCCTGGCTGATCGTGGGACTGCTGGCGCTGTGGCTGGTACGGGCCCTGATCCTGCTGCGCCTGCTGCGCGACCATCAGCGTGCCGCGCGCAACCTGGTCCTGGCCAAGGAAGCGGCCGACCAGGCCATGCTCACGCGCGGGGCCTTCCTCTCCACCATGAGCCACGAAATCCGCACACCCATGAATGCGGTACTGGGCATGGCCGGACTGTTGCGCACCACGCGCCTGGATACGCAGCAAGCCGAATTCGCCAAGGCCATCGAGGATTCGGCCAATGCCCTGCTGGGCATCGTCAATGACGTGCTGGATTTCTCCAAGATCGACGTCGGCAAGATGGACATCGCCGTGGTCGAGTTCGACCTGCTGGAAGTGGTGGAAGCCAGCGCCGAAGCGCTGTCCTTCAAGGCGCACGAAAAGCGCGTGCGCTTGCTGGCGCACGTCGATCCGCGCCTGCCGGTGCGGCTGCTGGGCGACCCCGGACGCATCCGCCAGGTCCTCCTGAACCTGCTGGGCAACGCGCTCAAGTTCACCCATGTGGGCGAAGTGCTGCTGCGGGTGCAGGCCTTGCACGTGTCGGGCGATCACTGCCGGGTGCGTTTCGAGGTGCGCGACAGCGGCATCGGCATGGATGACGATACGCTGCGCCGCCTGTTCTCGCCCTTCTCGCAGGCCGACAACTCGGTCACCCGCCAATACGGCGGCACCGGCCTGGGCCTGTCGATCTGCAAGCGCCTGGTGGAACTGATGGGCGGCAAGATCGGCGTGGAGAGCACGCCCGGTAACGGTTCCTGCTTCTGGTTCGAACTGGGCATTCCCGTGGCGCAACCCGCGCAGTTCGCCACCCGTCCGCATGCAGCCAAAAAACGACAGGTGGCCCTGCTCGAAACGCACGATGCCAGTGCCGCCATGCTGCACGAATACCTGCGCGGGGCCGGGCTGGAAACGGTGCGCTACAGCAGTGCCAGCGACGCCCTGGCGGCGCTGACCGGCCCGGCGGCCACGGCCACCGGCATCGATACCCTCATCGTCAGCAGCGAGATCCGGGATGTGCCGCCGGCCGCAGTGCTGGCACGCCTGCACGCGGAAAGGCCGACAGTTACGTGCGTGCTGCTTGACCATGGCGTACACGGCCTTAATATAGACGGAAAATCAACGTCGCCAGCCCTGCAGTTGCCGCTGCGCAAGCAACAGCTGCTGCGTGCGGTCGATCCGCAGGCGGGAGGCAAGGACGCGGCCGACGGGGAATTGACGGCAGCGCGCCCGGCCCGGGCGTCCCATCCGGGGCAACAGGGGCAGCAGGAACAGCGCGAACTCCTGCTGGTGGAAGACAACGTGATGAACCAGAAGGTGGCGGTGTACCAGCTCAATGCCATGGGCTACGCGGTCGATATCGCCTCCAACGGTGCGGAGGCGCTGGAGAAGCTGGCACGGCGCGCTTACGCGCTGATCCTGATGGATTGCCAGATGCCGGTGCTGGATGGCTACGAAACCACGCGCCGCATCCGGCGTCTGCAGGGCGAGCTGGCCCACACCCCCATTGTCGCGATGACCGCCAATGCCATGGCCGGGGATCGGGAACAGTGCCTGGAGGCCGGTATGGACGATTACCTGACCAAGCCTTTGCTGCGCTCGCAACTGGCGGCGATGCTGGAGCATTACCTGCCGGCGGCGCAGGAAGCGGCCGCCGACACCGGTGCTGCGCCGCTCATGCTCGACGAGAGCCGCCTGCAGGAACTGTTCGGCGAGGACACCGTGCTGGCTGGCCAGATGCTGGACATGTTCGTCGAACACACTACGCCGGTCATGGACGATCTGGCGCGGCATTGCCAGGCCAGCGATCCGCTGCTGGGCGAGATCCAGGCGCTGGGCCACCGGCTGGCGGGCAGCTGCCTGAACCTGGGCATCCAGGCGCTGGGACAGGCGGGACGCAACATGGAATTGGCGGCACGCCAGGGCGAACTGGCACACGTGCGCAAGCTCGCCGAGGAGTGCGCAAGCGCCTTCGCCGCCTTGCGACAACACCTAAAAGAGAGGGCCGGGGGAACACATGAAGATTCTGATCGTTGACGACGACAAGACCAATCTGTCGCTATTCACGCACATGCTGGCGCAGTTGCCCGATACCAGCATCAGCACCTGCCCCGATGCGTACGAAGCGCTGGACTGGTGCGGCAGCCACGATCCGGACCTGATCCTGCTGGACTACATGATGCCGGGCATGGATGGCCTCGATTTCCTCTCGCGTTTTCGCGCCATGCCTGGCCAGGAAATGACGCCGGTCATCATGATCACCGCCGACATGGGCCTGCAGGTGCGGCACAAGGCGCTGCAGATGTCGGCCAATGATTTCCTGTCGAAGCCGGTGAACCGGGTGGAACTGCTGGCGCGGGTGAAGAACATGCTGGCCATGCGCAAGTCGCAGCTGGCCATGAGCCGGAAGATCGAAGACTTGTCTGAAGAGGTGGAACAGAAGGCGCAGCAGAGCACCAGCCTGGCGCTCAATTCGGTGGACCTGCTTTCGCGCGCGGCCGGCTATCGCGATCCGGAAACGGGCGAACACCTGGTGCGCATGTCCAATTACACCCGCATCATCGCCGCCCATCTCGGCTTGCCCAAGGAGGAGCAGGACCTGCTGCTGGCAGCCTCCCCCATGCACGACATCGGCAAGATGGGCATCCCCGACCATATCCTGCTCAAACCCGGACGGCTGGACGAGGAAGAACTGAAGGTCATGCGCCTGCACGCGCAGATCGGTGCCGACATCTTGCGCGGCAGTCCGTCCTCCCTGCTGCAGACGGCCTCCCGGATCGCGGAGACCCATCATGAAAAATGGGATGGCAGCGGCTACCCCAATGCGCTCAAGGGCGACGAGATTCCTTTGTATGGCCGCATCGTGGCCGTGGCCGACGTGTTCGATGCGCTGACCTCCTCGCGACCTTACAAAAAAGGCTGGAGCCTGGAAGACGCAGCGCGTTATCTGCGCGACAATGCGGGCAGCCACTTCGATCCGCGCTGCGTGGAAGCCTTCTTTGCCGGCTGGGAGGAAGTGGTCGATATCTACAACCGCAACCAGGACGGCAAATGATGCTCACCTTCATTGAACCCACGCTGTTCGAGAAGCTCAGGAGCGCCCAAGCCCTGCCCTCGCCCGGCGGGGTGCGCCTGACCATCATGCGCCTGTGTGCGCAGGATGATCCCGACATGCATGAACTGATCCACCTGGTGCAGGCCGATCCGGCCCTGTCCGGGCGCATCATCCGCATCGTCAACGTACTCAATGCCGACCGCGTGCGCCCGATCGCCTCGGTCAGCATGGACAGCATGCTGCTGGTCGGCCTGCAGGCCGTGCGCCAGTTGGCCCTGGCGCTGTCGCTGGCGGAAACGACGGCCCCGGCCTCCTGCGCCAACTTCAAGCTGCCGGCCTTCTGGGCCCACAGCTTCGCCATGGCCTGCAGTGCCCAGGCCATCAGTGGCCACACCCGCGTGGCACCGCTGGGAGAAATGTTCACCACCGGCCTGCTGGCCAACATCGGCAAGCTGACCCTGGCCTCGGCCCATCCGGCCGGCTATTCGTCGCTGCTGACGCGCCCGCTGGAACCGTCGGGGCAACTAGCGATGGAACAATCGCTGTTTGGCTTCAATCACCTCAACATCGCGGCGGCACTGATGCAGGACTGGAAGATCCCGGAACTGTTCTGCGATGCCGTGCTGCACTACGAAGCCCCGGCCCTGCCGGAGGAGCTGCCGGCTCCGCGCCCGCTGGAAATCATCTGGACCCTGTATCTCTCGGCCGCCATGGCCGAACTGGGCTGCGGCACACCGCAGGTCGCCGAGGCCGCCCTGCCCAAGATCGCGCGGGCGCTGCCGCAACTGCAACTGGCACCGAATGATTTCCCGGCGCTGTATCAGGCCGCAGGGGAGGACTGGCAGGATTGGACCCAGACCATGCACCTGACCGCCAAGACCCTGTGGCAGGGTCTCCCGGGGCAGGTCCACGACAAACTGCTGCGCCTGCAAGAGGCCGTCGGCGGAGACGATGCAGGCACTTGAACAACTGCTGCTCAGCGAAGCACCCGACGCCTATGTCCTCATGGACATGCAAGGCGGCGTGGTCTACTGGAACCGCTGCGCCGAACAGATCTTCGGCTACAGCGGCCAGGAAGTGCTGGGCCAGCATCTGTCGGACTTCATCGTGCCGCCCGAGCGGCGCGCAGAGGAAGAGCGGGTGTTCGCCGATACGCTGGCGCTGGGCCGGGCCGAATGCCAGTCCATCCGCCGCCGCAAGGACGGCTCGCTCTTGCACCTGTCAGTCTCCAACAAGCTGTTGCGCGATGAGCAAGGGCAACCGCAATACGTGCTGTCCTGCAAGCGGGACATCAGCCAGGCCACGGTGCAGCGTGACATCAGCCTGATCGCGGCCAGTGTCCACGGGCTTTATGATTCGCTGCCCGACGGCATCATCGTGGTCAACGCGCTGGACCGCGTGGTGCTGGCCAATCGCCGCGCCGGCGAGCTGTTCGGCTGGGAGGTTGGCGAACTGACCGGCCGTGCCATCGATGTCCTGATCCCGCAGCGCTTCCTGGCCATGCATGCGCAAAACCTGGCGGAGTACCTGTCCGGCCGCGCCGCTCCGGCCAGCAATACCACGCCCGACCTGTGCGGGCTCAAGCGCAATGGCAGCGAATTCCCGGTTGACGTCAGCCTGAGCCCGCTGGCCATCGAGGGCGAGACCTTCCTCATGATCGCCGTGCGCGACATCAGTGACCGCAAGCGCATCGAAGAAGATCTGGCCGAAAAGAACCGCGCCTTGCAGGAGGCCGTGGAGTCGCGCAACCGCTTCCTGGCCAATACCTCGCACGAGCTGCGCACGCCCCTGAACGCCATCCTGGGCTTTACCGAAATCCTGCTCACACGCATGGGCGGACCGCTCACGGCCGAGCAGGAACAACAGCTGCAGACCGTGCATGAAAGCGCCCAGCATCTGCTGGGACTGATCACCAGCCTGCTGGATGTCTCGCGCATGGAGGCCGAGGCGGAAGACCTGATCCCCGAGGCCCTGCTCTGCTCGGAACTGATCGAGGAAGCCGTGGCCGTACTGCGCCCGGCCGCAATGAAGAAAGGCTTGCAGCTGGAGCTGGCACCCTATGCGGGCGAAGTGCGCATCCATGCCAACCGGCGCGCCCTGGCGCAGATCCTGATGCACCTGGTCGGCAACGCGATCAAGTTCACCGATCGCGGCCAGGTGCTGGTGAAGCTGCGCCAGCAACACCACGACAAGACCCTGACCAGCTGGATCGAGGTCAGCGACAGCGGCTGCGGCATCAGCGAACAGGACCAGCAGAAGCTGTTTCGCGCCTTCACCCAGCTCGACGCCACCGCCTCGCGCAAGCACGAGGGCATGGGCCAGGGCCTCTACCTGAGCCAGAAGCTGGCCAACCACATGGGCGGCACGATTACGGTACAAAGCCGGGTCGGGACCGGCAGCCGTTTCACGCTCTGCCTCGAAGAGAGCACTTGAGCCAGCGCATGCCGTGACATCTCGGCGTGCGCCAATCCACCACAACAGCGTAGAATCGCGGCACAACAAAAACAGTTTCCGAAGGCTGCTTCCCGTGGGGAGCATGGCTGCGGGAGGGTTTCCAAACATGCCGACTTCACGTCTCCTGATCATTGACGATCATGCGCTCTTTCGTTGCGGCCTGCGGCTGGTGCTGCAGGCCGCCTTGCCGCACGCCAACATCGGCGAGGCCGCCTCGCTGGAGGACGCCATGCGCCTTGAGGACGGCCAGCCGCCCGGCATGGTGCTGCTGGACATCCAGCTGGGCGGGCTCAATGGCATCGACGGCATGTCCGTGCTGGCGCGCAAGTGGCCGCAGGTGCCGGTCATCATTCTTTCCGCCGACGATACCGACGAAACCGTGCGTGAAGCCACCCGGCGCGGCGCGGCCGCCTTCGTCTCCAAGGCAGCCACCGCTGACCACATCCTGCGGGTCTTGCTGGAGGTGGCTGGCGGACGGCATGTCCTCCCTGTGGCCGATGTCGCCGCCGATGCCACCGGCAAACCCCAGTTCACGCCACGCCAGTACGAGGTACTGGGCCTGCTCAGCCAAGGCCTGACCAACAAGGCCATCGGCCGCCGGCTCAATCTCTCGGAAAACACCATCCGCGGCCATGTCCAGGCCATCCTGCTGGCCCTGGACGTGGACAACCGCGCCGAAGCCGCCTTTGCCGCCCGCCGGCGCGGCCTGGTGAGCTAACGCATGAAGAGCGACGGCGCGCTGGGGAGCGCACCTGTGCACGCGGCGGGCGACGACACGCTGCACCGCGTCCGCGTGGAGCAGGTGCGGCTGTTGTGCGGCAATCTGGGCAGCTCGGTGCTGCCGGGCATTCTGGTGGCGCTGCTGGTGGCCTATGCACTGCGCGAGAGCGCCGGTCTGTGGCCACTGCTGGGGTGGGCTGCCGGGGTGATCGCCTCCAAACTGTTCGACTACGCCGATGCGCGGCGCATGCTGCGCATGGAAATCACGCCCGCCAACATCGACCAGATCAAGCGCCGCCTGGTCGTGTTGCATGGCATCGATGGTGCCGCCTGGGGCCTGTTGGCACCGCTGGCGCTGGATACCGCCAGCCCGGGTGGAAGCATCCTGCTCATCGGGGTGCTGGCGGGGGTGGCCGGCAATTCCATGTCGATCCTGTCGCCGGTGCTGCCGGCCTTCGTCTCCTTCTGCCTGGTGGAGCTGGGCATGCTGGCGGCCAGCGCCTGGCATACGCATGAAGATGCACTCCAGGTGCTGGCCGTGGCCGCCCTGCTCTACGTCGCCTCGCTCATGGTCCAGGCGCGCAACAGTGCGCGTGCGGCGCACGCAGCCATCATGCTGCGCTTCGAGAACAACGCGCTCATCGAGCGCCTGCAGCGCGAATCCGAAAAAACCCAGCAAGCCCTGCAGCAAGCCGAACAGGCCAATGCCGCCAAGTCGCGTTTCCTGGCCGGGGCCAGCCACGACCTGCGGCAACCCATCCATGCCCAGGGGCTGTTCCTGGAAGTGCTGTCCAATACCCCGCTCGATCCCATGCAGCGCGAGGTGGTCGGACGCCTGCGCAATGCCGCCGACAATTGCGCCGACATGCTGCATACCCTGCTGGATTACTCACGCATCGAAGCGGGCGTGGTGACACCGCAGCTAGCCCCTTTCCGCCCGCAGGCGCTGATCCATCGCATCAGCCGCGAGATGGCCGCGCAGGCCGAGGCCAAGGGTCTGGTGTTTCGCACCCGCGAGAGCCAGGCAGTGGCCAGCGCCGATGCGGGGCTGACCGAACTGATCCTGCGCAATCTGGTGTCCAATGCGATCCGCTATACCGAACGTGGTGGCGTGCTGGTGGCCTGCCGTCAGCGGGGTCCACAGGTGTGGCTGGAGGTATGGGATACCGGCATCGGCATCGCGCCGGAGCAGCAGCAGGAAATCTTTCGCGAATTCCACCAGCTGGGCAATCCGGAACGCGATCACAACAAGGGGATGGGTCTGGGTCTGGCGATTGCCGAGGGATTGGCGAAGATGCAGGGCTTGCAGCTGACGGTCCAGTCACGTCCGGGACGAGGGAGTGTCTTCCGGCTGCAACTGCCGGCGGCGCTCATGCCGCTGCCGGCGCATCCGGGCAAGCCGGTACCCGCGCTCACGGCACAGCGGGACCTGCACGGCCTGCGCATTCTGCTGATCGATGACGACCAGCGTGTGCGCGACAGCATGGCGCAGCTGCTGGGCCAATGGGGCTGCCATTGCATCGACGTCGAAGGCCTGGAAGAGGCCGAAGCGCTGGCCCACTCACAGGAATTCGACGTGGTCATCAGCGACTACCGCCTGCGTGCGCATCGCAATGGCACCGAAGCCATTGCGGCAGTCCGCGCTGCCAGCCGGGAGCATGTCGGTGCGCTGCTCATCACCGGGGATACGGCACCGGCCCGGCTGCGCGAAGCCAGCGAGAGCGGCATTCCCATGCTGCACAAACCGGTGGCCCCGGCGCAATTGTGGGAGGCACTGCTGCGGCTGGCGGCGAAGACTGGAGGCGTGCATCCGCAATGATGGGTTGATGCGCAATGGCGGGCACCAACACATCAGCGCACTAACGCATCAATGGATCAATCCACGCCGCGTGCGCGGTCTTCCTTGAATTTCCTGACGAAGTCCTGGAAGGTGCCGGCGTCGATGGCGTCGCGCATCTCCTGCATCAGTTGCAGGTAGTAGTGCAGATTGTGCACGGTGTTCATGCGGGCCCCCAGGATTTCACCGGCGCGATGCAGGTGGTGCAGGTAGGCGCGCGAGAAGTTCTTGCAGGCGTAGCAGTCGCAGCTCTCGTCGAAGGGGCGGTCGTCGTTCTTGTACTTGGCGTTCTTGATCTTGACGTCGCCATAGCGCGTGAAGATCCAGCCATTGCGCGCATTGCGGGTCGGCATGACGCAGTCGAACATGTCCACGCCGTTGGAGACGCCTTCCACCAGGTCTTCCGGCGTACCCACGCCCATCAGGTAGTGCGGCTTGTCGGCCGGCAGGCGCGGGCCGACATGTTCCAGCACGCGCATCATGTCTTCCTTGGGCTCGCCCACCGACAGGCCGCCGATGGCGAAACCATCGAAGCCCAGTTCTTCCAGGCCAGCCAGCGATTCATCGCGCAGGCCTTCGAACATGCCGCCCTGGACGATGCCGAAGAGCGCGTTCGGATTTTCGCCGCGATCGAATTCATCCTTGGAACGCTTGGCCCAGCGCAGCGACATGCGCATGGATTTGCCGGCTTCTTCGCGAGTGGCGGGACGGCCATCGATCTCGTAAGGCGTGCATTCATCGAACTGCATGACGATGTCCGAATTGAGCACGCGCTGGATCTGCATCGAGATCTCCGGCGAGAGGAACAGGCGGTCACCGTTGATGGGTGAAGCAAAGTGCACGCCCTCTTCCGTGATCTTGCGCATCTCGCCCAGCGAAAACACCTGGAAGCCGCCGGAGTCGGTCAGGATGGGCTTGTCCCAGCCGATGAACTTGTGCAGCCCACCAAACTTGCTGACCACCTCCAGTCCCGGGCGCAGCCACAGGTGAAAGGTATTGCCGAGGATGATCTGGGCGTTGATTTCCTTCAGTTCCAGCGGCGACATGGCCTTGACCGAACCATAGGTGCCCACCGGCATGAAAATGGGCGTCTCGACGGTGCCGTGGTTCAGTTTGACGCGGCCGCGGCGGGCCTTTCCGTCGGTTTTCAGCAGGGTAAATTCCAGCATGGTGCTCTCTGTTTTCTTTCCGGGTTTCTCAGGTACGGGTCAGCAGCATGGCATCGCCATAGCTGAAGAAACGGTATTGCTGCGCAATGGCGTGCGCATAGGCTGCGCGGATGTGTTCATAGCCGGCGAAGGCTGACACCAGCATCAGCAGGGTCGACTTGGGCAGGTGGAAGTTGGTCACCAGCTGGTCGACGGTCTTGAAGGTGTAGCCGGGCGTGATGAAGAGCTGGGTGTCATCGCTGCCGGCCTGGAGCTGGCCGCTCTGCGAGCCGGACTCCAGGGCGCGCATGCTGGTGGTCCCCACCGCGATGACACGGCCCCCTGCGGCTTTGGTGGCACGCACGGCCTCTACCGTCTCGGGCGAGATGGTGTACCACTCGCTGTGCATCTTGTGCTGCGACAGGTCTTCCACCCGCACCGGCTGGAAGGTGCCGGCACCCACGTGCAGGGTCACGAAGGCCTGCTTGACGCCACGGGCGGCCAGTTGCTGCAGCAGGGCTTCATCGAAGTGCAGGCCGGCGGTCGGTGCAGCGACGGCACCGGGTTCCTTGGCGTAGACGGTCTGGTAGCGCGTCTCGTCATAGGCATCGGCCTCGTGGTCGATGTAGGGCGGCAGCGGCAGGCTGCCGTATTGCTCCAGCAACTCGAAGGCATCGGCGGGGAAATGCAGGGTGAAGAATTCGCCGAAACGTTCACCTACGGTGACATCGAAGGCATCGGCCAGGCGGATGCGGGTACCTGGTGGCGGCGACTTGGAGGCGCGTACCTGGGCGTGGACGGTGCGCGGATCGAGGATGCGCTCGACCAGGGCCTCGATCTTGCCGCCGGTTTCCTTCACACCGAACAAGCGCGCCTTGATGACGCGGGTATCGTTGAAGACCAGCAGGTCGCCGGGCTGCAGCAGCTCGACGATGTCGGAGAAGCGGCGATCGGTCAGTTGCGCACCCTGCACCTGCAGCAGGCGCGAAGCGCTGCGCTCGGCCAGCGGGGTCTGGGCGATGAGCTCGGGGGGGAGCTCGAAATCGAAGTCGGAAAGAGAGTACATGCTTGCAAAATATGGGTGGAGGCGATGCGCACGGCAGCCAACATGGCCAAATGGCCCGGTGCCGGGGCACTTCCCGGGCAAGAAGTGTTGCCGGCGGGATTGATACTGTAAATATTCACAGTAAAATAGCGTAACCCGTTATTTTACGCTGTCTGCGCGTTTTTCCCATATGCGCGTGCGACTAGCCACAATGGCCCTCCGTCCATACCACGCCGACCGCATGCCCGCTACCGCGAAGAAAACCACCCCGCCGGCCTCGAAGAAAAAAGCGGCTCCCGCTGCCAAGGCCACCGCAAAGCCTGCCGCCAAGCCCGAAAACAAGCTGGCCAAGCTGGGCCTGCACAATGACATGGACCTGGTGCTGCATCTGCCGCTGCGCTATGAGGATGAAACCACCCTCATGAGCATCGCCGAGGCCTCCATGCGGGGCCTGCAGACGGTGCAGGTCGAAGGCGTGGTTACTGCCTGCGACGTGCAGTTCCGCCCGCGCCGGCAGTTGATCGTGACAGTCGGCGACGACAGCGGGCAGTTGACCCTGCGCTTCATCAATTTCTACGGCAGCCAGACCAAGCAACTGGCCGAAGGTACCCGGGTGCGGGTGCGCGGCGAATTGCGGCATGGTTTCTTCGGCGCCGAGATGGTCCATCCCTCTTACAAGGTGGTCAACGAAGGCGCTCCGCTGCCCGATGTCCTCACGCCCGTCTATCCGGCTGGCGAAGGCCTCTCCCAGGCCTATCTGCGCAAGGCCATCGCCAATGCCATGAGCCGCCTGGACTGGAGCGATACGCTGCCGCCTTCGATGCTGGAGACCCTGAACCTGGCCGGCTTCGAGCCGTCCGTGCGGCTGCTGCACAATCCGCCGCCGGACGTGGATGAGCATGCCCTGATCGAACGTTCCCATCCCGCCTGGATCCGCATGAAGTTCGATGAATTGCTGGCGCAGCAGCTCTCGCTCAAGCGCGCCCAGGCCGCGCGCCGCGCCAAGACCTCGCGCGCACTGCCGGTCACCGGGCGCATCACCGAGGAACTGACCAAGGTCCTGCCCTTCCAGCTGACCGGTGCCCAGCAGCGCGTTCTCGAAGAGATTCGCGCCGACCTGCGCCAGTCCTTCCCCATGCAGCGCCTGCTGCAGGGCGATGTGGGCAGCGGCAAGACGGTGGTGGCCGCGCTGGCCGCCGCCCAGGCCATCGACAGCGGTTGCCAGGCAGTGCTGATGGCACCGACCGAAATCCTGGCCGAACAGCACTTCCGCAAGATTGCGGCCTGGATGGAACCGCTCAATGTCGGCGTGGCCTGGCTCTCCGGCAGCCAGAAAAAAAAGGAAAAGACCGAGGCCCTGGCCCACATCGAATCCGGTGCGGCGCGCTTGGTCATCGGGACCCACGCGCTCATCCAGGACACGGTGCAATTCGAGAACCTGGGCCTGGTGATCGTCGATGAGCAACACCGCTTCGGCGTGGGCCAGCGCCTGGCCCTGCGCAACAAGAGCTTCAATCCGGCCGACCGCGAAGCGGCTGCCGTGCCGCACCAGCTGATGATGTCGGCCACCCCCATCCCGCGTACGCTGGCGATGACCTATTACGCCGACCTCGAAGTCTCGGTGATCGATGAATTGCCACCAGGCCGCTCACCTATCGTCACCCGCGTGATCGACCAGAACCGCCGCGATGAAGTCATTGAACGGGTGCATGCGGCAGCGCTGGAAGGCAAGCAGATCTACTGGGTCTGCCCGCTGATCGAGGAATCCGAAGCCTTGCAACTGCAGACCGCGACCGACACCCATGCCGCCCTCTCGGCCGCGCTGCCGGACCTGCAGATCGGCCTGGTGCACGGCCGCATGAAGCCGGTGGAAAAACAGATCGTCATGGAAGGCTTCAGCCGGGGGGCGATCCATCTGCTGGTGGCGACCACCGTCATCGAAGTCGGCGTGGACGTGCCCAATGCCTCACTGATGGTGATCGAACATGCCGAGCGTTTTGGCCTGTCGCAGCTGCACCAGTTGCGCGGACGCGTGGGGCGGGGCTCGGCAGCCAGCGTGTGCCTGCTGCTGTATCAAGGCCCCCTCGGCGGCACCGCCAAACAGCGCCTGGCGACCATGCGCGAGACTACCGACGGCTTCGAGATCGCACGGCGCGACCTCGATATTCGCGGGCCGGGTGAGTTCCTGGGCGCAAGACAATCCGGTGAGGCCATGCTGCGTTTTGCCGATCTGGCCACCGACCAGTGGCTGGTGGAAAAAGCGCGCGATACGGCACAGGCACTGCTGCAGCATGCGCCCGATATCGTGGATCGCCATCTGGCACGCTGGCTTGGCGGACGGGAAGATTTCCTGAAGGTATGAAACACCCGCGAGGCCGCCGCAGAGGCCGCCTCGCGGGGCTTCGGGCTTGGTCTTTTGCAAAGCTTTCCAGCATCTCTCACGCGGCAGGCCAATGCAAGGGCTGCAAACGCAAATCAGCAAAATGCCAACCAGATTTCCGCAAAAATCGAGAATTTCTTCGCTTTATGTCGATTGACGGAGAGCAGTACTGAGTCCAATCTACGGCCCACGGTGAACGGGTTCATGAAGGATCGCGCGGCGCACGCTGGTTCACCGGCTTCCCGTTGCGCCGGATGACCATCGCTAACTACAGAAGGCTGAACATTTTGGTTTCCAACCACGATCAACAATTGGCCCGCAGACTGCTCTGCCCCATCTGCCAACGCGCACTGACGGCTTGCATCTGCCACTGGACCTCTCCCATCGATCATGCCGTCGATGTGCTGATCCTTCAGCATCCGCTGGAAGTGAGCAATGCCAAAAACAGCGTGCGGCTGCTGCACCTGAGCCTGCCGTACAGCAAGCTGGTGGTCGGCTCGGTGTTTGATGCCGAGGAACTGCACGCAATGATGCACGCTCCGTCCCGCCTGCGCGGCGTCTCTTCGACCGAACCGGTGCATCCGGTGCTGTTGTACACGGACGATGTCTGCACGCCCGAGACCCGCTACTTCGATGCGCGCACCATGATGGTGGACAAGCAGGAGACGCTCAAGCGCGTGCGCCTGGTGATCATCGACGGTACCTGGCGCAAGAGCCGCAAGATGCTGTTCGAAAACCCGATCCTGCAAACCCTGCCGCGCATGATGCTGATCGATACCCCGACCTCGCGCTACACCATCCGCAAGTCGCACAAGCCCGAACAGCTGGCCACGCTGGAAGCAACCGGCTACGCGCTCATGCAGCTGGAACGCAACAGCGAGAAATATCATCCGCTGCTGACGGCCTTCGACAATTTCGTCCTGCAACAGGGCTACATGCGCATGCACGGCCAGGCGACGCGGCGCAGCGAATAGGCGATCCGCCTGGCGCAGGGGAACCAAAGGCACTGACCGCTGACCAAACCCATCCGGCCGCTCCGTGCGGCCGTTCTTGTTCAGGTGGCGTGGCAATGCGCTTATAATTGTGCGATTGAGACGTTGTGGTCCTGAACATCTCTGACATACGTTGACGCCGGCCGGCGTCATCCCATCCCTGCGAACAAATCAACACATGAGTTCCGAATTCCTGCAACTGGCTGAAAAAGTCACTCAGCTCGCCAAGCTGGCACAAGGCCTGCGCGAAGAAAATGCCGAGCTGCGCCGGAAAGTCAAACTGCTCTCCGAAGACAACACCACCCTCGCCTCCCGCGTGGACCAGGCTTACCAGCGCGTCTCCGCCGTGCTGGCGCAACTGCCCGTGGCCGAAGTGGAAGAAGAAGCGGCTGCCGCCGGTGAGGAGGCCGCATGACCACCATCCAGATCAATGCCATGATCATGGGCCAGTCCTATACGCTGGCCTGCCAGGAAGGCGAACAGGCCGCGCTGCATCATGCCGTGGCCTATCTCGACCAGAAGATGCGCGCCATCCGCGACGCCGGCCGCATCAAGGGCACCGACCGCATCGCCGTGATGGCCGGACTGGGCATCGCTGCCGAGTTGCTGAGCATGCAACGTGCTGAAGGTCCCTTCGCCGGCCTGACCATTGCGCAATGGCAGCAGCAGATTGCCGCCATCACCGAAGTGGTGGACCAGGCGCTGGCCCCGCAGGAAAAACTGTTTTGAGTGCGCTGTCAGCGCCATGCTGACACGCGGAAATTCTTTACGCATGCTTGAGAAAATGGCTGCCTTGCGCAGCCATTTTGCTTTCCCGGAGCAAGCACTTCCCCTGAAGAAAATCCGGTTACAAAATCGTCGACTTATTTTTGAGGAAGGTCTTGGAGGACGAAGATGAATCGGTTAGACTTCGTACTCCTGCCGTGTTCGCGATTGCCATATATTCCTTGAACCATTTACGAGCATAGGCTGTGGGATCGTTTGATGGGCGTGAGCGTCGCTAGTCCGATGAACCCGAAATTGAACTACCGCAGCCAACTTGAACCGTCAGGTTCAGGATGCCGGCACAGCGGCACAGGCGGGACTTGGATTGAAGAAAAACGGCTGCATTCGCAGCCGTTTTTTTATGCCTGTTTGTAATGCCTCTTTGTTACGCCTGTTTGCTGGCGTGACGGAGGACCAAGCAGCGCCGCCCCCTCTTCGCCCCACTCAGCTCTCGCGTTTCTTCGCGCCCTTGCGCTCCAGTCCCACTTCATCGATCACATCCTGGAATTCGGTCACATCCTCGAAGCTCTTGTAGACCGAGGCAAAGCGGATATAGGCTATCTTGTCCAGACGCTTCAGTTCGCGCATCACCAGCTCCCCGACCTGCCCCGACATCACTTCCCGCTCGCCGCTTTGCAGCAGCTTGTCCTGGATGCTCTGGATGGCCATATCGACCGCCTCGGCCGATACCGGGCGCTTGCGCAGTGCCAGCATCAGGCTGCCGCGCAGCTTGGCCGGATCAAAGTCGGTACGGCTGCCATTCTTCTTGACGATCACCGGCATGGTCAGCTCGATGCGCTCGTAAGTCGTGAAGCGCTTGTCGCAATTGCCGCAGCGGCGGCGGCGGCGAATGGAATGGCCGTCCTCGGACAGGCGCGTATCCAGCACCGGGGTATCTTCGTGATTGCAGAATGGGCACTTCATGGTGGCAGTGAGGCAGTAGTTGGATTGAGCTGGACAATGAGGGCCGGGGCCCGGTACTTCGATGACGCGCCGGCCACGCCATGGCCAGCACCACAGTGTTGCATCCCCAGGCCGGCCCGGCCATCGTATGCGAGGGCAAACCGGCCGGTCCAAATAAGCGACGGCGCCCGCAGTAACGGGCGCCGTCCGGAACATCTTCTACGACAGGTGCAGTTTCCGCTTTTTGGCAGAAAACTTCACGCCGGCCCCCAACGGGCCGGCATTTCCGCCGTCAATCAGCCGTAGACCGGGAAGGCCTCGGTCAGCTTCTTCACTTCGGCCTTGACGCGCTCGATGGTGGCGGCATCGTGCGGGTTGTCCAGCACGTCGGCGATCAGGTTGCCGACCTTTTCAGCTTCGGCTTCCTTGAAACCACGGGTGGTCATGGCCGGGCTGCCCAGGCGGATGCCGGAGGTCACGAATGGCTTTTCCGGATCGTTGGGGATGCCGTTCTTGTTGCAGGTCATGTGGGCCGAACCCAGGATGGCTTCGGCTTCCTTGCCGGTCAGGCCCTTGGGACGCAGGTCCACCAGCATCACGTGCGACTCGGTGCCGCCCGAGACGATGCGCAGGCCGCGCTTGATCAGGGTCTTGGCCAGAACGTCGGCGTTCTTCACCACTTGCTGCTGATACGCCTTGAATTCCGGCGAAGCCGCTTCCTTGAAGGCCACGGCCTTGGCCGCGATGACGTGCATCAGCGGGCCGCCCTGGATACCGGGGAAGATGGCCGAGTTGATGGCCTTCTCATGCTCGGCCTTCATCAGGATCACGCCACCGCGCGGACCGCGCAGGGACTTGTGGGTGGTCGAGGTGACGAAGTCGGCGAAGGGCACCGGGTTCGGGTACACGCCTGCGGCGATCAGGCCGGCGTAGTGGGCCATGTCCACCATGAAGTAGGCACCGACTTCCTTGGCGATCTTGGCGAAGCGCTCGAAATCGATGCGCAGCGAGTAAGCCGAAGCGCCAGCGATGATCAGCTTGGGCTTCTTCTCACGGGCCAGGCGTTCCATGGCGTCGTAGTCGATCTCTTCCTTTTCGTTCAGGCCGTAGGAGACCACGTTGAACCACTTGCCCGACATGTTCAGTGCCATGCCGTGGGTCAGGTGGCCGCCTTCTGCCAGCGACATGCCCATGATGGTGTCGCCCGGCTTCAACATGGCGAAGAACACGCCCTGGTTGGCCTGGGAACCGGAGTTGGGTTGCACGTTGGCGGCTTCGGCGCCGAACAGGGCCTTCAGGCGGTCGATGGCCAGCTGCTCGGCCACGTCCACGAATTCACAGCCACCGTAGTAGCGCTTGCCCGGATAGCCTTCGGCGTACTTGTTGGTCAGCTGCGAACCTTGCGCTTCCATCACGGCCGGCGAGGTGTAGTTTTCAGACGCGATCAGCTCGATGTGATCCTGCTGGCGGGTGTTTTCCTTCTGGATGGCAGACCACAGGTCGGGATCGACTTTCGCGAGAGTCTGGTTCTTGTCAAACATGGCTTTTCTCCAAATTGATGAGCTGGGGCCGAAGATCGCGTCACCGGCAGCATGCGGACATGCCGGGGGCTCGACTTCCGAAATCGAATGAGGGCCGGAAAAATGGAATGGGATTGCGGGCAGCCTCAGTCGTACTGTCCATTCGGCTGCCCAGGCGCACGGCTGTTGAAATCTCACGCTTCCCGATGGATCCCCATCTTGGCCGGTTTTACCCGGCGTTTCGCCAGTCACGTGAGACGAAATGGTGAGCGCATTGTAGTGAAACGGGGCGATTTGGGCAAGAACCATGGTGGCCGCGCAACAGCCCCGGTCCCGAGCCGATATGAAAGAAAAAACTGGAAAAAACCCGAAAAAAGCGAGCCCATCCTCGTAAAAAGCGGCTTTGGGCTACAATTTCGCTTCTTTCGTTTTTACTTCCGGAACGCCGGTGTGAAGCTTTATCCAGTTTCACTGGCCGGCGCCGGTCTCATCGCCACACAACAGGAGAATCAAGAGATGGTCGTGTTGATTACAGGAGCAACCGCAGGCTTCGGTGCCGCCATGGCACGCAAATTTGCCGGCAACGGTCACAAGGTGATCGCGGCCGGTCGCCGCAAGGAGCGCCTGGATGACCTGGTCAAGGAACTGGGTGCCGACAAGGTGCTGCCCCTGGTGCTGGACGTGACCAGCAAGGAATCGATCAACGCCGGCCTGGAGAGCCTGTCGGGCGAGTGGAAGCAGGTCGACGTGCTGGTCAACAACGCCGGCCTGGCGCTGGGCCTGGGTCCGGCCCACGAAGTGGCGCTGTCGGACTGGGAAACCATGATCGACACCAACGTCAAGGGCCTGGTCACCATCACCCACGCCCTGCTGCCGGAGATGGTCAAGCGCGGCAGCGGCACCATCATCAACCTGGGCTCGGTGGCCGGAGCCTATCCCTATCCGGGCGGCAACGTCTACGGTGCCACCAAGGCCTTCGTTGACCAGTTCACCCTGAACCTGCGCGCCGACCTGGTCGGTACCGGGGTGCGCGCCACCAACCTGGCGCCCGGCCTGTGCGGCGGCACCGAGTTCTCCAACGTGCGCTTCAAGGGCGACGATGGCGCGGCGGCGAAGGTCTATGAAGGAACGACCCCGCTGACGGCTGAAGACATCGCGGAAGCCGCCTTCTGGGTCGCCACCATGCCCGCCCATGTGAACATCAATTACATGGAACTGATGCCGACCTGCCAGGGCTTCAGCCCCTTCAACATCAAGCGCAAACAGTAAGGGATGGAGTAGAATGGCGTTTTTGCCGAAGGTGCCCTGGCACCGCAAGAACGCCATCCTCGCCCGACCTTGGCTGATGGACAAGTTCTACAGGCAGCGAGCAGCCGTCAATTCGTTCGCTTGCCTGACGGCATCATCGCGGATTGCGATGGATTTCCTGGTTCACTTTTCCTGATTTCCTGATTCTTTCTCCCCTGCCACAGCAGATTTCCCAATAACAAGAAGCATATGAGTGCCGCCAGTAGTCCATTCGACTGGAAGATCCGGGTCTATTACGAAGATACTGACACCGGAGGCGTGGTTTTCTACGCCAACTACCTGAAGTTCTTTGAGCGCGCCCGCACCGAATGGCTGCGCTCCTTCGGTTTCCAGCAACAGCACTTGGCCGAAACCACCGGTGCCATCTTCGTCGTCAAGAACACCAGCGTCGACTATCTCTCGCCCGCCCGCCTGGACGATGAACTCCGCCTGACCGTCGTGGTCGAAAAAATTCGAAATGCCTCCATGCAATTCATCCAGGAGGCCTGGTGCCTGCCGTCGGGGGACGGCTCAGGTAGCGCAGGCCCCGATGGCAGCGCACCGCGTCTGCTGGCACGAGGCAGCATCACCGTAGTCTGCGTGGATCAGGCCACCTTCCGGCCGCGTCCGATTCCTGACGAATTGCTGAATCGCATCAAGAAGACAACATGATGTCAACGGAAAAGCTCATCCGGGCCTTTATGGTGCTGGGACTGTCGCCTTGTGGCGACACATTCCCGTCGGTTGGGACAATCTGCGCCGTGGAAAACTTCTCTGCACATTTGCCGTCTTTTGTTTCGTACCGTTTCATATAGCGTCACCGCCTCACTGAACGATCACACAAAACAACAGATTTTTAACCTAGCCTCCTCACCCCAACGCCGCCTTCAAGCCGCCACACTTCCCCATGAACGTCACACAAGACCTGTCCTTCATTTCACTGATCGCCAACGCGTCCGTCCTGGTGCAACTCGTGATGTTGCTGCTGCTGTCGGCCTCGATCATCAGCTGGACCTACATCTTCCGCAAGATGTTCACCATCCGCTCGGCCCGTGTGCAGACCGAGGAATTCGAACGCGTCTTCTGGTCCGGCGGCAACCTGTCGGCGCTGTACCAGGATGCCCTGTCCAACCGCCGCAAGGCCGGTGCCGGTGGCGCGCTGGAGCGCATCTTCCAGGCTGGCATGGGTGAATTCACCAAGGCCAAGGCATCGGTCGCCGCGCGTGGCGGTGCCGTCGAACCCGGCCTGCTGCTCGACGGTGCCCGCCGCGCCATGCGCGCCGCCTACCAGCGCGAGATGGATGCGCTGGAATCGCACCTGGCCTTCCTGGCCTCGGTCGGTTCGGTGTCCCCGTACGTGGGCCTGTTCGGCACCGTGTGGGGCATCATGAATGCCTTCCGTGGCCTGGCCAACGTGCAGCAGGCCACCCTGGCTGCGGTGGCGCCCGGCATTGCCGAAGCCCTGATCGCCACGGCCATCGGCCTGTTCGCGGCGATTCCGGCGGTGGTGGCCTACAACCGCTATTCGCACGACATCGACCGTCTGGCGATCCGCTTCGAGAGCTTCATCGAAGAGTTCTCCAACATCTTGCAACGTCAGGCACGCTAATGGCTGGCTCATCGATGCGCGGGGGCCGTCCCCGCAAGTTCAAGTCCGAGATCAACGTCGTGCCCTACATCGACGTGATGCTGGTGCTGCTCATCATCTTCATGGTGGCCACGCCCATCACCAATCCCAGCGTGATCAACCTGCCCACGGCGGGCAAGTCCACGCAGCCGCCGTCGGATTACATCGAGATCGCCCTGAAGCCCAACGCCCAGGCCACCATTCGCATCAACGGCCCCAAGAGCGGCGGCAAGAAGGCCGAGACCGTGACTGGCAAGACCGACCTGTCGGAACGCCTGCGCAAGCTGCATGAGGACAATCCGGACCTGGCGGTGATGATTTCGGCCGACAAGGAAATCAAGTACGACGACGTGGTGCAAGTCATCTCGGAAGCCAAGAAACAGGGAATCGCGCGGGTCGGCCTGGCCACCAAGTAAGCGCACAGCCGAGTGATATGAGCGATAACGCACACTACACCATCCCCAAGCCACCCGGCCGCTGGCGCGCCATCACGCTGGCGCTGGTGATGCACGTGGCCTTGTTCCTGTTCTTCTGGATCGGCATCCGCTGGCAGAGCGAAACACCGCTGACGGTGGAAGCCGAGATCTGGGATCCGCAGTACAAGGAAGCCGCGCCCCTGCCCACGCCGCCACAGCCGCAGCCCGAACCTGATCCGGTGGTCGAGCCGCCCAAGCCGCAGCCCGAACCTGATCCGGTGGTCGAGCCGCCCAAGCCGCAGCCCGTGATCGAGCCCAAGACCGTCGCCCCCAAGGTGATCGACGAGCCCAAGCTCGACAAGCCCGATATCGCCCTGCAAAAAGAGAAGGAAAAGAAGCGCAAGGAAGAGCAGGAGAAACAGGAGAAGGCCGACAAGCTCAAGGCAGAGAAGGAAAAGGCCGAGCGCGAGAAGAAGGAACAGGCCGAGAAGGACAAGGCTGAACGCGAGAAGAAGGAAAAGCTGGAAGCCGAGAAGCAGAAGAAGCTGAAGGAAGACAAGCAGAAGGAAGAAGAAGCCAAGAAGAAGGCCGACGCCGAGAAGCAGGCTGCCGACAAGAAGAAGCAGCAGCAAGCCGCGGCCGACGCCAAGGCGGCTGAACAGCGTCGCCAGGAAGACCTGAAACGCATGATGGGCCAGGCCACCAGTGCCACCGGTGGGACCGGTACGGCCGAGAAGTCGCAAGGTCCGAAGGGTAGCCCCAGCTACGCCAACAAGTTGCGCGCCAAGATCCGCAGCAACACGGTCTTCGACAATAGCGGCGTCAGCGGAAACCCTGCCGGGGAGTACACTGTCGAATTGTTCCCGGACGGGACGGTACGCAGCGTGCGTGTGAACAAGCCTTCAGGTGTCCCTGGCTTCGACGATGCCGTGCGGACTGCCGTCATGAAGTCCCAGCCCTTCCCGGCCGATACGGATGGCAAGGTGCCGTCCAGCTTCACATTCACCCATTATCCGAAAGATCAGTAAACGATGATTAAAGCCCGTTACCTGACCCTGTCCCTGACCCGCATGGCCACTGCCATGGTGGCCGTGGCCGGCCTGTCCTTCGCCCCGGCCTCGCAGGCGCAGATCCGCTTCGAGATCACCGGCGTGGGTGCCTCGCAGATCCCGGTGGCCATCGCCGCCTTCCCGGGTGAAGAATCCGCTCCGCAGCAGATCACCTCGGTGGTCAAGGCCGACCTGGCCCGCAGCGGCATCTTCAAGCTGATCGACAACAGCGATGCGCTCTCGGATTCCTCGGCCATCAACTATGCCGACTGGCAGAAGCGCGGGGCCAATGCGCTGGCCGTGGGCAGCGTCACGCGCCTGGCCGATGGCCGTTTCGATGTGCGTTATCGCCTGTTCGACACGGTGCAGTCGAGCCAGCTCTCGGCCCTGTCCATCGGTGCCCAGCCGCAACTGCTGCGCCTGACCGCGCACAAGATCGCCGACGACATCTACCAGAAGCTGACCGGCATCCCGGGCATCTTCTCCACCCGCATCTCCTATGTGACCAAGTCCGGCAACGAATACCGCCTGGAAGTGGCCGATGCCGATGGGGAAGGCACGCAGGTGGCATTGCGCTCCAATGAGCCGATCATTTCGCCGTCCTGGTCGCCGGATGGCACCAAGGTTGCCTACGTCTCCTTCGAGATGAAGAAGCCGGTGGTCTACATCCAGAACCTGGTGACCCGCCAGCGCTCCATCGTGGCCAACTTCAAGGGCAGCAACTCGGCCCCGGCCTGGTCGCCGGATGGCTCGCGCCTGGCCGTGGCCTTGACGCGCGATGGCCTGACCCAGGTCTATGTGATCAATGCCGACGGTTCGGGCCTGCGCCGCCTGACCAACAGTGCCGGCATCGATACCGAACCGCAGTTTTCGCCTGATGGCGGTAGCGTCTACTTCACCAGCGACCGCAGCGGCGGCCCGCAGGTGTACAAGGTGGGCCTGGATGGTGGCTCGCCCCAGCGCGTCACCTTCAATGGCAGCTACAACATCAGCCCGCGCATTTCGCCGGATGGCAAGACGCTGGCCTTCATCTCGCGTCGCGACGGTCTGTTCCAGCTGTATGCACTGGACCTGACCAATGGCCAGGAGATTCGCCTCTCCGATGGCAGCCGCGACCAGTCGCCCAGCTTTGCGCCCAATGGCAAATACATCATGTACGCGACGGAAGCTGGTCGTCGCGGATCCCTGGCCGTCGTTTCCGTCGATGGCCGAATCAAACAGCGTCTGACGACGCAGGCCGGTGATATCAGGGAACCGACCTGGGGTCCGTTCATGAAATAAAGAAATCCAATATTGCTTTCATCACGACAAGGAGAAATCCAAAATGCGCACTATCAGTACCTTCGCCCTCATCGTCTCCAGCGCTGTTCTGCTGGCCGCCTGCTCGTCGACCAAGCTGGACGACAAGGCCAACGCTCCCGTGCAGAACGGTGCCAGCAACGGCGCCGCTGACACCCGTGCCGTCGGCACCGTCAACGCCGGTTCGGTTGATCCGCTGAACGACCCGCAAGGCGTGCTGGCCAAGCGTAGCGTGTACTTCGACTACGACAGCTACACTGTCAAGCCGGAATACCGTACCGTCATCGAAAACCACGCCAAGTACCTGGTGGCCCACAAGGACCGCAAGGTGATCATCCAGGGCAACACCGATGATCGCGGTGGCGCCGAGTACAACCTGGCCCTGGGTCAGAAGCGTGCAGAAGCCGTCCGCAAGGCACTGGTCCTGCTGGGCGTGTCGGATGCACAAGTGGAAGCGGTTTCCTTCGGCAAGGAAAAGCCCAAGGCACTGGGCCAGGATGAAGCGTCCTACGCCGAGAACCGTCGCGCTGACATCGCTTACCAATAATCGACATGCATACCGCTTTCAAACTGAAATCGGTAACCGTGGCGGCCTTGCTGGCCGCCACGGCTTTCCTACCGCTTACCGCCCGTGCCGGCCTGTTTGATGATGACGAGGCGCGCAAGGCCATCCTGGACATTCGTTCCAAGATCGAAGCCCTGCAGCGTGATGTCGCCAACAAGGCTGACAAGAACAGTGTCCTGACGCTCTCGGACCGCAACGACAACCTGCAATCCCAGATTGCGGCGCTGCGCGGCCAGATCGAGGTGCTGACCAACGAGATTACCAACGCCCAGCAACGCCAGAAGGATTTCTACGTCGACCTGGATGCACGCCTGCGCAAGCTGGAGCCGCAGCAGGTGCAAGTCGATGGCCAGACCGTGGCTGTGGGCGTGTCCGAACAGCAGGCCTATGATGCGGCCCTGTCGCAATTCAAGGGTGGCGACTACAAGGGAGCGGCCAACGCCTTTGCCGACTTCATCAAGCGCTATCCGCAATCCGGCTACGCCGCCTCGGCGCAATACTGGCAAGGCAATGCCCTGTACGCCCAGCGCGACTACAAGGGTGCCATCGCTGCGCAGCAGGTGGTGGTGAAGAATTATCCGGACAACCCCAAGGCCGCTGACGCCCTGCTCAACATCGCCAGTTCGCAAGCTGAACTGAAGGACAAGGCAGCGGCCAAGAAGACCCTGGAACAGTTGATCGCCAAGTATCCGAACACCCCTGCCGCACAGACCGGCAAGGATAGGATGGCGTCGCTCAAGTAAGCGGGTTCATCGCGGTGATGGTGTTTGATGAACGATCATGATCGTTTGTGAAGGCACAGTGTTGACACCGTCGATAGAGTTTGCCTATAATAGCGGTCTTTCGGGTCGTTAGCTCAGCTGGTAGAGCAGCGGACTTTTAATCCGTTGGTCGCAGGTTCGAATCCCGCACGGCCTACCAGAAATTCAGCAGTACATGAGAAGGGCTCCAGTTCGCTGGGGCCCTTTTTGTTTTTGCCCCTTCCTTCACATCCCCGAATTTCCGCGAAGCGCCTCGCCAGCGCTCGTTTCAATTTTCTCTGAAGAAAACTCCCCGTCAGCGCCCCCGTCAGCCCTTTGTCAGAACGCCATGTGAAGATTCACACATTGAATCAAGGCCCTGCCGGATGAGAACTTCATACCGGCCAAAACGGGCCCACATCATCCACGACAACAAAGAACAACATGATGCTGACATCATCATTCAGGGGCGTTGCCGGCATCGTGCTGGCAGCGGCAATGCTGGCCGGCTGCGCCACCGCCTACGGGCCGCGCGGACTGACCGGGGGCTATACCGATGCCAAACTGGCCGATGACCTGTACCGCGTCACCTTCTCCGGCAACGGCAAAACCAGCCGCGACATGGTCTGGCATTACTGGATCTATCGCTGCGCAGAACTGACGCAGCAACAGGGCTACTCCCACTTCATCATCCTCAAGCCCAGCGATCCCGTCCCCAAACCGGTCGCGCCGCCGATGACCAATACCTCCTGGCAAAGCGACCCGCTAGACGGCAACGATCCCCTGGCCCGGCTCACGCCCACCGCCACCCACGCTGCCCCGATCTACATCTACACACCCGGCACGCCCATCATCACCTACTCCGGCAATGCCGTGGTCAAGATGCTGCGCAAGCCCGCCGAGTATCCCGGCCAGGCCGTGCTGAGCGCCGAAGTGGTCCTGCGGCTCATCGGCCCCTACGTGAAAAGCGCAGGCCAGTCACCCGCTCCCCCCGAACAGGACGTCATCAAGTCCGCCCTGGTCTTCACGCCCCTGCCGGCAGCGCAACAGCGGCGCAATGGCCAGGTCACCATCGACGACCTCAAGAACCTCCTGCCTACCCCCTGAGACGCACCTCCATGAGATCCCGCCTGACCAAGCTCCTTGGCCTGCTCGGCCCCCTGCTCGCTGCAGCGCCGCCAGCCCACGCACTGGATGCCGAAACCCTGTTCCAGCAGCTCTCGCCCAGTATCTGGGTAGTGCAGGCCATGGACGCGCAAGGACAGATCTTCAGTACCGGTTCGGCCGTCGTGATCGGGCCGGAACGGCTGGTCACCAATTGCCACGTGCTGGCGCGCGCCAGCAGCTTCAAGCTGCGGCGCGGCAATCTCACGCTGGGGGGCAAGCTGGAGTTTCCGGATCCGGAGCGCGATCTCTGCCAGGTCCGTGCCGAAGGCCTCAAGGCACCCGCCGTCACCATCGCTCCGGCGCGCAGCCTGCGGGTCGGGCAGAAGGTCTTCACGCTGGGAGCACCGCGCGCGCTGGAAGAGACCATCAGCGATGGCCTGCTCTCGGCATTGCGGCTGGATAACGAGGGCAAGCTGCGTTTCCTGCAGACCTCGGCGCCGATTTCCTCGGGCTCCAGCGGCGGCGGGCTGTTCAATGACAAGGGCGAGCTGATCGGCATCACTACCGCCATGATTGCCGGGGCCACCGTGCAGAATCTCTCCTTCGCAGTACCGGCCGAATGGATACGCGATCTGGAGACCCGCGGCCGCGCTGTCCTCGCCAAGCGCAACAGCACGGTCAACACGGCCACCGCAGCCACACCCGCCCCCCCGGCATTGACGCAGCCTCCGGCCGCGCTGCCTGCGCCGGCAGCGCCTCCCGTCGCGATGGCTCCGCCCGCCGCCCTGCCCGCCCAGCCGGTTCGTCCGCCAGCCCAGTTGCCGCCCGCCGGGGCCGCTCCATCAGTGCCGGCCAATCCGAACAGCGTGCGCAGTGGCGAACGCTGGTACGGCTTGATGACCTGCGGAGCGCGCGCCGACAACGGCGAGTTCTCGCAAGCCTATCAGGCGCATTTCGAGGCGGAAGTGGGCAAGGTCGCGATCTCCCTGCATCGCCGCGATGCCATACGGGCGGAAAACCTGACCGGCCAGTTCGGCAGCAACCGGCTCGATATCACCGGCTTCGGCTACCGCGTCAACGATCCCGACCGGATGTGGCAATTCCGGTTTACCGGCAGCATCACCGCCGGTGCACCGATCTATGCGCTCAAGGGCGACATGCTGCGCGGCCAGGAATCAGTTCGCAAGTGCGAGCTGGTGATTGCGAAGATGTGAAGGGCCACCGAACATGAAGCAGCAGCGGCCCCCGGTTCTCAGGCTCAGATCACGGGGGCGCTGGCACCCGCCTTCACCAGGCTGTCCGTACTGATCTCGCCGATCCTGCGCGCCCCCGTCAAGGTCATGGCCACCTGCATTTCCTTGGCAAAGAGACCCAGCACATTCTCCACGCCAGCCTGCCCTTCGGCAGCGAGTGCATAGATGAAGGCGCGCCCCAGCATCACCGTATCGGCACCCAATGCCAACAGCCGCACCACGTCCAGCCCCGAACGCACGCCCGAATCCACCAGCAGGGCGAGATCCCCCTTCACCGCACTGGCGATCTCCGGCAAGGCGCGCGCAGTCGACAGCACGCCGTCCAGTTGGCGGCCACCATGGTTGGAGACCACGATGCCATCGGCACCGAATCGGACCGCCTCGCGCGCATCCTCGGGATCAAGGATGCCCTTCAACAGCATGCTGCCCTGCCAGGAATCGCGTATCCACTGCAGGTCATGCCAGCCGATGCCCGGATCGAAATTGGCCCCCAGCCAGCCTACGTAATCTTCCAGTCCGGTCTTCTTGTTGAGATAGGCCGAGACGTTGCCGAGATCATGCGGACGTCCCAGCAAACCCACATCCCACGCCCAGCGCGGATGCGTGACGGCCTGCAGATAGCGGCGCAGCGCCGCATTGGGCCCGGACATGCCCGAATGGCGGTCGCGATAGCGTGCGCCCGGCACCGGCATGTCCACCGTGAACACCAGCGTGCGCACACCCGCCGCCCAGGCGCGGTCCAGCACGTTCTTCATGAAGCCGCGATCCTTGAGCACATACAGCTGGAACCAGATCGGCCGCGTCACCGCCTGCTGCACCTCTTCGATCGGGCACACCGACACCGTCGACAAGGTGAAGGGGATGCCCGCCTTCTCCGCTGCCCGCGCCGCCTGCACTTCCCCGCGCCGGGCATACATCCCGGTCAGGCCGACCGGCGACAGCGCCAGCGGCATGGCCAGCGACTGGCCCAGCAGCGTGGTGGAGAGATCGACTTCGCCCACTTCCTTGAGTACCCGCTGACGCAAGGCCAGTTGGCGCAGGTCCAGCGAATTGCGCGCCAGCGTGTGTTCATCGTAGGCACCGCCGTCGATGTAGTCGAACAGGAAACGCGGCAAGCGACGCCGGGCGGCTTCGCGGTAATCGTGGGTGGAAGAGATGATCATGATGGTCCTGGTAACGTGAAAGAAATCAAACGGCAGCGGCACGCCGCGCACGGGCGGGGGCTTCTTCGATGTCCAGCAGGCGCTGCTGCACGAAGTCGAGATGCGCATTGGCATGCTGGCGCGCCTCCTCGGCGCGGCCGGCGAGGATGGCATCGAGGATCTGGCGATGCTGCTGATCCAGCTGGGCCACGATGTCCGGCAGGCGATACAGCTGGCGCAGGGTGTCGGCAATGCTGATCTCCAGCAGCCGCAACAGGCCCGACATCACCTGCCGCAACACCACATTGCGCGAGGCCTGGGCGATGGCGAGATGGAAGGCCGCATCGGTGCGCGCCTGCGCGGCCAGATCGTCGAGCGGCGCAGTGGAGACTGCAAGATAGGCCTGCTGCAGGCGGCGCTTGTCGTCGTCGCTGGCGCGCAGGGCGGCGAAATAGGCCGCATCGCCTTCCAGCGAAAAGCGGATCTCGGCCACGTCCTTCCAGTACCCGGCATCGCTGCGCGCCAGTGGCGCCAGCGGCTGCAAGGCCTCGGCAATCGGGTCGGTCAGCGCCGCCTGCTCGTCGTCCGCCATGAAAGTGCCGCCACCGTGACGCGCCACCAGCACACCCCGGCTGGCCAGCACGCCAATGGCCTCGCGCAGGGACGAACGCGACACCCCGAACTCGGCCGCCAGCGTGCGTTCAGATGGCAGCTTCTGGCCCGGTGCCAGCGCTTGCCGGGCAATCAGGCTGGCCAGGCGATCAACCAGGGGAGAGGCAGTCATCGGCAACTCACTTTCTTGGTGGTCGGACCACTTTGCAGGATCCTTGGGGAGGAATTGCAGTCGATTGTAGTATTCGCTTCTCGGACGACACAATGCCTTTGCATAGTGGTCCGACCACTTCCGTATTCACCATGCGACTCCTGCTCCGTTCATCTGCCCGTCCACTCGCTGCCCATGCCCGCCGCATTGCCCGGCGGCTGGAACTGCGTTCCTTCCCGCTGTTGCAGGAGCAGTTCAATGCCGGGGAAGGCGCGCGCGCCGGCGTGGCCATTGCCTTGCCGCTGGCAGCCGCGATGCTGAGCGGCCAGCGCTGGCTGGCATGGGCCGTGTTCGCGGCCTTCTGGACCTGCCTGTGCGACGCGCCGGGGCCGCACGCACAACGCCGCAGGCTGCTGGGCGGCTTTGCCGTGGCAGGCACGGCGGTGGCCTTCTTCGGTGCCTGGAGCGCCTCCTGGGGCCCGCACGCGGCCCTCCTGAGCGCGCCGTTGATGGTGCTGGGCGTGGTGACGCTGACCGCTGCCATCGAGTCCGGCACCCTGCTGGGGACGCTGCTGGCGGTAGTCGCCGTGGTGGCGGCTGGTTTTCCGCACGGGGCGGCGATGGCCGCGCTGCAGGCCGCCTCCTTCTGCGCCGGTGCCGCTTGGGCCTGGCTGCTGATCAATCTGGCCTGGCGTCTCGACGACCAGGCTGCCCTGCGCCAGGCGGCCCGCGCAGCGCTGCTGCGCATGATGGACATGAGCCTGGCCCTGCTGGCCGCGCCGCCCGGACAGCACCGTGACCAGCACTGGCACCGTGAGCACGGCGAACACCGCCGCGCCACACGGCTGGCGCTGGAACGCCTGCGGACCATGCTGCAGCGGCATGCGGGCACCCCCATGGCCGAGGCGGATGCATGGGAACGCCGGCTGGAAGCCTGCGAAATGCTCTTCCACACCCTGATCGCACTGGAGCATGCAGCCATCCAGCAATTGGCCAGTCCGGGCGAGCGCCGCCGGGCTGCGCGTGTGGCCATCGCCGTGCTGCTGCACGCCCTCGCCGTTCTGGAGACATCCCCCGCGAAGGCCAACCGGCCGCGCAGCGCCCGACCGCACGCTGCAGCAGCCGATCCCCTGATCGCCGGCTGCCTGCGCGCCCTGGCGCAAGCCGACCGCCTGCTGCAGGCACGGCAAGCCACGCACGCCGGCCCGTGCTCGTCGACGTCCTCGCCTGCCCCGGCGGTCCCGCCCCGCAAGCGCCTGCGCGCCGGCCTGCTGCGGGGCTTGCAACAGGGGGGACGCCAGGCTGCCGGCGTGGCCGCCGTGTTCTATGCGGCCGAGGCCTTTCATCTGGGCTATCCGTATTGGGCGACGATGGCGGTGGTCGTGGTGTTGCAGGGCGCGGCGCGCCAGACCTGGACACGCTGCCTGGAACGCATCCTGGGCAGCCTGCTGGGCGGCCTGCTGGCCTTGACGCTGCTGCAGCTGGTCCCGGCCCACGGGCTGCTGCTGCCGCTGGTGGCGGTCCTGCTGGCAGGGCTGGCAATTGCCCTGCGGCTGGTGAACTACACGGTGTTCGTGGTGTTTCTGACCATGCTCTTCATCTGCGTGACCGACATGCTGCAGCCCGGCACCGGGATCGCCTCGGCCCGCGCACTGGACAACCTGATCGGCAGCGCTGCCGCCCTGCTGGCCGCGCTGGCGCTGTGGCCCGATCTCGGCGCTACGCCGCGCCAGCGCATCGCGGCCGGACTGGAAGCCAATCGCGCCTATCTGAACGCCGTCCAGTCGCAGCAGCCAGCTCCTGTGCTGCGACAGCTGCAACGCCAGGCCGGACTGGCCAGCATCGAGGCCGAAACCGCGCTGCACGAGCTCGGCGGTCTGCGCCGCCAGCGCGACGCCCTGAGCGCCGATGAAGTCGCTTCCCTGCGCAGCCTGCGTGAACTGGCCGGGCAAGCCTCGGTTCAGTGGCACCGGCAAAACGGCCGCGCCGACGCTCCCTGAAAAACGGCGCTTCCCTTCATCTTTTTCCGGAGGGAAAGAGCGCAACAGCAATACCGGCGCGGATATCTGCCCAAACCTTCACTTCCCTCATCAAACCGGGGCAATGTTGTCATCCTGTCATTTTCGTGTGATAGATTGCGCTTCATGATTGGCACTACCGGAACAACGGCGACGACTGCGGCATGCAGCGCGAAGCGCCGGGCCGGTAACGCGCGCGGGGGCGCGCAGGCACACGCCAGACAACAACAACGACCGGCAGCAACGACCGGTCCTTATCGATGGGGGTACAGGCATGCCGCACAAACGCGCAGCCTTCGGGGAAAGTCATCTGATGCCGCAATCCACACTGCTGGCGCGCGCACGCCACTGGCTGGGCAGCCTGCCGGCGGCTTGCGTGGTGGCGCTGGTGTCGGTGAGCTATGCGGTCAGCTATGCCGTCATGATCTTTGGCGGCAGCGGCGATGCCCTGCTGCAGGCCGGGCTGCCGCTGATGTTCGTCACCAGCGTGCTGTGCCTGCTGGTGATCTGCTTCACCAGTTCGCTGCCCTTCATGCTGGGCGGGGCGGACTCCAATTCGGTCGGCCTGCTCTCGCTGATGGTCGGCGGCATCAGCGCCACCATGCAGCGCGCCCAGCTCTCTGCGGCCGAGATCCTGGCCACGGTCACCATCGCCATCACCCTCAGCAGCCTCCTGGTCGGATTGGCGCTCATGGCGCTGGGCGCGCTGCGGCGCGGCAACCTGGTGCTGTTCGTGCCGTTCCCGGTGGTCGGCGGCTTCCTCGCCGGGACCGGCTATCTGCTCTGGAGCGGTGCCTTCACGGTGCTGACCGGACATCCCCTGGGACTGGATGTCCTGCGCACCGGCATCGACCTGCACTGGCAGGAACTGCTGCCGGTGGCCATCGTGGTGATCGGCATGCTGGGCCTGCCGGGACGCAAGTTCGATCATCCGCTGGCGCTGCCGGTCTCGCTGGCACTGGCCAGTGCGGCCTTCTATGGCGCGCTGGCGGCCAGCGGACTGTCGCTGGCGCAGGCCCGTGCGCTGGGCTGGATGTTCGCGCCGCTGAGCCTGGGCCATGTGCAGCTGCCGGTGCAGGTCTCCTGGTCGCTGGTGCACTGGGACATCCTGTGGCGCCACTATGGAGAATTGCTGGCCCTGATCGCCGTGACCACGCTCGCGATCCTGCTCAATGCCACCGGTGTGAGTCTGGCCACGCGGCGCGAAGTGGATTTCAACCGCGAACTGCGCAGTGCCGGCCTGGCCAACATGCTCAGCGGATGCTTCGGGGGCGTGGTCGGCTGCCATTCGCTCTCGCGCACCTTGCTCAATTACCGCTTCGGCTCGCGCGATCGCGTCGCCACCCTGCTGGCGGCGGTGCTGTGTCTGGTGTGCGCGCTGTTCTTCATTCCGCTGCTGGGCTATTTCCCCAAGCCGGTGCTGGCCGGGCTGTTGATCGGCCTGGGTGGCGGACTGCTCAATGAATGGCTGGTCCGCAGCCGCCGTCTGGCGCGCGGGGATTATTTCCTGATCGTGCTGATCGTGGCGGTGGTGGCCTGCTATGGCTTCGTCACCGGCGTGGCGCTGGGCGTGGTGGTGGCCTGCGTGCTGTTCGTGCTGGACTATGGCCGGGTGTCCTGCGTGAAGATGGAATTCACCGGCGCCACCCTGCACTCCAAGCTGGAGCGCGGTGCCGCCGCCCATGCGGAACTCAAGCAGCTGGGCCAGCGCGTGTTCGGCATGCGCCTCCAGGGTTTCCTGTTCTTTGGCAGCGCCAACCAGATCGTGCATCGGGTGCGCGAGCAATTGCAGTCGCCGCGCCAGTTCATCATCATCGACTTCCGCCACGTGCAGGGACTGGATGCTTCCACCTCGCAAAGCTTCGTCAAGCTGGCGCAGGTGTGCGAGCAATACAAGGTGACCCTGATCCTGACCGGCATTGCCGATCCCATCCGCCGTCCGATTGCGCGTGCCGCTTTCAGCGGCACGGCACCGCGCGAGTTTGCCGATCTCGACCTGGCCCTCGAATGGGTGGAAGACCGCCTGCTGGAACAGGCCATGCGCAATGAATCGCGCGATGCCCTGCACAGCAGCCTGGCCGAGCATTTTGATGCGCGCGAAATGGCGTCGCTCATGGCGCGCTTGGAGAAGGTGGAACTGGCCGCTGGCACGCTGCTGTTCCGCAAAGGCGATGCGGGTGATTCGATGTATTTCATTGACGAGGGAATGGTCAGCATCTCGCTGCCGCTGGAGGGCGGCGGCCGCATGCGACTGCGTTCCTTCGGCAGTGCCACCATCGTCGGCGAGATGGCGCTCTATCGCGGCCAGCGGCGCACCGCCGACGTCGTCACCGACCGCCCCACACTGGCCTGGCAACTGACGCTGGCCAGCCTGCGCCAGCTGGAGCAAGAGGACCCGGCCACGGCCTTGCGCCTGCATGCGTATGTGGTCAAGGTCATTGCCAGCCGGCTGGAATCGACCAATGAGGCGTATCGGCTGGCTTATTGAGCCGCACGCAGTGCCGGCAGGCCGAGCTTGTCGAGAAACTCGCCGACAATGGGCTCCCAGATCTCGGGGCCACGGGCAAAGAGCGTATGCCCGTTCTGGGCGAAGGGCGGCAGGAGCCGATAGTCTGCATTGCCACCGGCCTTGACGAAGGCCTCGTGCCACGCCTTGCTGTGGACCGGGGCGAAGTAGAGGTCGTTCTCGGTATAGATCCACAACATGGGCATCTTCGCGGCATGGCCAAAGCGGGCATACATCTCTTCCAGCAGCTGGGGGGCGCAGGGATTGCCGGGACGTTTTTCCGGATCGCCGCCGGAGCCGCCGGCAAAATTGATCGCGCCCACTACCCCCTCGGGATTGCGCGCGGAAGCAGCCACCGTGAGGTAGCCCCCCACCGACTGTCCCACCAACAGCACACGCTTGGCATCAACATACGGCTGCTGCCTGGCGTAATCCAGCACGGCCAGGATTTCGGTGCTGCCGGCCTCGGCCATGGGCGCGTAATCCTTGCTGGAGCAACTGCCGCTGTCCTCGGGATCGAACTGCGTCATGTAGGCGCCGTAGCCGATGCGGGTCGGCTCGAAGACGGCAAAGCCGCGCGAGACGAAGTAGCGCACCTGCCTGGTGAAGCGAAATCGCGGCGGATCCTGACGATTGGTGGGACTGCGTCCGTGACTGAGGATGACCACCGGAAAAGGCCCCGGTCCGGCCGGCTTGAACTGGGTGATGACGACCTTGCCGCTCTCTTGCCGGCCATACAGGTCCTTGACGCTGACATCGATGCTGGTGACCGATTCGTTGATGTCCAGTGCCAGCTGCTGGGCGCGTCCAGAGAAGGGAACCAGGAGCAGGCCGCACAGGCCCAGTGTCGACAGCAGCCTGCCGAAGGCGAAGAAAGAGAATTGGCGCATGGAATTTTTATGATGAGGGCCGAGCAGGCCGGAGCGCATAAGCTACCGCCAGTGCCGAGCGCCAGGCAAGCACTTTTGCAAGTCGACGGCTGGCGCCTCCAGTCACGGCGATCCTATATACTGCTGCCTTCCCCGTAGCCACCACGGGCCGCGCGTGGCGCGGTCCTGCATTGACCATGTCCGAGCAAGCCCCCGAACCGATCTTCCCCGATGACGCCGTTGCCGGTGCCGACACCATCCCCGCACCGCGCGCATGGATCGTGCTGCAGAACGTGCAGGAGGTGGAGACCTGGATCGACACCTACAACCGCGAGCTGCAGGCCGTGGTATTCCGTCACAAGATGAACACCGTCAACGCCGGCCAGGGCATCTGCTTCACGCTGGAGCTGGGCGGCGAGATCCATCTGCACACCACGCCCGAAGGCCAGATCCTGCTGGACGTGAGCGAGGAAGCCTCATGGGCGGCCCCGGTCATCAGCGCTGCCGCCAACGTGCCGGCCCCCGCAGGCAGCGTCTGGGTGCTGCCGCCGGATACGCTGACGCAACTGATACTGGGATTGTCGGGGCTGATCGCCACATCGCAGTTCGTGTTGCGGCATGAATATCGGCTGGGCAAAGGCGTACGTCCGACTTATTGAATCAAAATGAAAATACGCATACTCGTCCTGTTACTTGGATTGCCGTCGTTTCCTGCGCTGGCAGCGCCCCTGCCCCAGAGCCTCTGCAAACCGGGAGAGAAAATCATTTACAGCTGCCAGACCGCGCGCAAGAAAACGGCGTCACTATGCGCCTCGGCGGACTATCCCGACAAGCGCAGTCGCTTGCAATACCGCTTCGGGACTGCAAGCAAGATCGAAATGCAATTTCCCGATACGCCCCAGCCTGCGGAAGGACGATTCTTTCGCAGCTACACCATGTATTCGGGTGGTTACGAATCGCATGTCCGTTTCAGTACCGACAGCTACGATTATTTTTACTACGACCGGATGATTCGCACCGGTTTCAAGGGGCAGAACCTCCCCAAGGATTCCTCCGGACTGGTGGTGCGTGAACGCAGCAGCGGCAAGGAACAGCATCGCGCTTGTTATCCGGATGCCGTCGAGACGGCGGGCAAAGATGGCCTGCCGGAGACGGAACTGGAAACCCTGAATCTTCCCGACTGAAAGCAAGACCGATGAAAGAACGCACCCTGATCGCCGCTGGCGCGCTGAACATGTTCGTGGCCGTGGGCTGTGGCGCCTTCGGCGCGCACGGTTTGAAGAAAATGATTTCCGAAGAGATGCTGGCGATCTGGCATACCGCCGTGACCTACCAGGTCATGCACGCGCTGGGCATGATCGCCGTGGCGCTGCTGATGCCGCGCATGGCCGGTGCCGCGCTGCACTGGGCCGGCCGGCTGATGCTGGCGGGCATCGTCATCTTCAGCGGCAGCCTCTACCTGCTGGCCCTGACCGGCACCCGCATCCTCGGTGCCATCACGCCGTTTGGCGGTGTGGCCTTTCTCGCAGCGTGGCTGCTGGTGGCGTGGGCGGCGCTGAAGAGCCGATAAGCAGCATTAAGCAAAATTCAATGCTCTGGAAAAGAGCATTAAACGCAGATGAATGGTACCAGGAAGGCGCATTCAGGCCGCCGCGCCACTCAGCGCTTCCTTGACCAGTTCATCGATTTCACCGGTGATGTTGGAAAGCACACCAGCCACCACCGAGAATTCCCTGCCAGCCTGTCCTGATCGCGCTGCCACGATGCGGGCATTGAAGGCCACCATCTTGGCTTCGCGTGCAATGGTTTCGATGTCGGTCATGATGCCGCGCAACTGCTCGCGCATGAGGCGCGCATGCTTCTTCGACTGCGCTTCGTAGACCGCCGTGATCTCGTTCAACACGGCCAGCAGCGGCGTGGTTTCCTGCACCAGCTGTTCCAGCAGGGCCGGACCGGTCTTGAGCTTGTCCTCGATGGCATTGAGCGCACGTTGCGCCAGTTCGGCAAAACTGGTGATGCGCGCATCGCCCCGGCTGCGTCCGAAATACACCTCTTCCAGCTCCGGGCAGAATACGCCGGGCAAGTCCCCGGAGCGCTTGAGCAAGGCCGCATGGGCGCTGCGGAACAGTCCCAATGCCTCGCGCGCAGTGGCACAAGCCCCCTGCTGGCCCTGTGCTGCGAGCACCGCGTACAACACCAAGCGCTGCGACGTGAAGCGGCGGCGGCCAGAGAGATTGATCAGGGCACCAAACACTTCGCCCGAGAGCGGAACGAGTGCGGACTCCTCAGCGCCCTCAACAGGGGCCTCCTCGATGACAGCCAGGCTGCTCATGGACATCTCCTTCAATTGCATTGGACAGGTGGCCGGCAGAAGGGTCTGACGCGGGCTTACGCCGCTTCCCGCGCCGGATGCGCCTGCTTGCGATACAGGAACTCCAGCACCGCCGTGCGATAGGCACCATACTGCGCATCCTGCGCCAGCGAGACACGGTCGCGCGGACGCGGCAGCTTCACTTCCACGATCTCGCCAATGGTGGCAGCGGGACCATTGGTCATCATCACGATGCGGTCCGACAGCAGCACCGCCTCATCCACATCGTGGGTCACCATCACCACCGTCGATTCGGTCTTGGCGACGATCTTCAACAACTCATCCTGCAGGTGCGCACGGGTCAGTGCATCGAGTGCGCCGAAGGGTTCATCCATCAGCAGGACCTTGGGCTCCATCGCCAGCGCGCGGGCAATGCCGACACGCTGCTTCATGCCGCCGGAGATCTCATTGGGCCGCTTGCTCTCGGCCGCCGTCAGGCCGACCAAGGCCAGCGCGGCGCGCGTGCGGTCACGCAACTGGGTGCGATTTTCGCTGGCACCGAACACCCGCTCCACACCGAGATAGATGTTTTCATAGCAGGTCAGCCACGGCAGCAGCGAGTGGTTCTGGAACACCACTGCACGCTCCGGGGCCGGACCACCGATCTCGCGATTGGCACACAGCAGTACGCCATCACTGGGCTTGAGCAGGCCCGCAATCAGGTTCAGCAAGGTCGACTTGCCGCAGCCGGAGTGGCCGATCAAGGTGACGAACTCGCCCTTGGCCACCGTCAGGTTGATCTCGCGCAGTGCATGGAAGACGCCCTTCCTGGTGTGGAACACCATCTCCACACCGTGGATGTCGATGAACTTGCCATTGATGTTGTCCATGATCCTGCCCTCCTCAGTTGTTGACCTGCTCGTAGGTGAACGCCTTGGCCAGCGCCACCAGCAATTGTTCCAGCACCAGCCCGACCACCCCGATGACGACGATGGCGATGATGATGTGCGGCACGTTCAGGTTGTTCCATTCATCCCAGACCCAGAAGCCGATGCCGACGCCGCCGGTCAGCATCTCGGCGGCCACGATCACCAGCCAGGCCGTGCCGATGGAAAGGCGCACGCCGGTCAGCATGTAGGGCAACACCGAAGGGAACAGAATCTTGGTCAGCACCTTCCATTCGGAGAGATTGAGCACGCGCGCCACGTTCATGTAATCCTGCGGCACGCGCTGCACACCGACGGCCGTGTTGATGATCATCGGCCAGATCGAGCAGATGAAGATCGACCAGATCGCCGCCGGATTGGCCGACTTGAACACCAGCAGGCCAATGGGCAGCCAGGCCAGCGGCGAGACCGGACGCAGCAGGCTGATGATGGGGCCGAACATGCGCGAGAGGAATTCCACGCGGCCAATCGCAAAGCCCAGCGGAATGCCCACCAGCGCCGCCAGTCCGAAGCCCATGCCGACCCGCTGCAGCGAAGCCAGCACGTTCCAGCCTATGCCCTGGTCGTTGGGACTGTTGCGGTAGAAGGGATCGGAAAACATCACGCCCGCTTCCTTCAGGGTCACCCATGGCGTGGGGAAGCTGGCGGTCTTCAAGGCGATGATCTGCCAGACCAGCACCAGCAGCGCCACCCCCAGCAGGGGCGGCACCACGCGCATGAAGAGTCCGCCCGCGATGATCTTCTTGCGCAGGCTGCGCGCTTTCACGCTGCCGGCAGCGCTGGCGGCGGGTGCCACCTGCGCTTCGTTGGCGGCGGCTGCACGCACCGGCTCGCCGGCAGCAGACACGCCGGCGTGGCCGTTGCCGGCGGGCTTGGCGTTCTCACCCATGATGCTTTCTGCGACTGCACTCATCATCTTCCCCTTGCTCTAAGCACTTCACCTTGATGGACACGGCGCAGGCCGCACCCGCTTACACCTTGATCTTGAACGCCTGCGCGTAGGCCGCCGGATTCTTGCCGTCCCACACCGTGCCGTCCATCAGTTTGGAACTGCGCATGACGTCCTTGGGCAGCGGTGTCTTGGTCATCGCGGCAGCGTCCTTGTAGAGATCGATCTGGTTGACCGACTTGGCCACGGCCAGGTAATCCGGATCACTCTTCAACAGGCCCCAGCGGCGGTGCTGGGTCATGAACCACATGCCATCGGAGAGGAAGGGGAAGTTGACCTGGCCTTCGTCGTAAAACTTCATGTAGTTGGGATCGTCCCAGGTCTTGCCCAGGCCGTTCTGGTAGCGCCCGAGGATGCGCTGGTCGATCACGTCCTTGCTGGTGTTCACATAGGATTTGTCGGCGATCACCTCGGCCATCTTGTTCTTGTTGGCCAGCGAGGCATCGATCCACTTGCTGGCCTCCAGGATGGCGGCCATCATGGCGCGACAGGTGTTGGGGTACTTCTGCACGAACTCCAGCGAAGTGCCCAGCACCTTCTCGGGATGATCCTTCCAGATGTCCTGGGTGGTGATGGCGGTGATGCCCACGCCATCGACGATGGCGCGATGGCCCCAGGGCTCGCCCACGCAGAAGCCATCCATGTTGCCCACCCGCATGTTGGCCACCATCTGCGGCGGCGGGACCGTAATCACCTTGGCATCCTTCATCGGATTGATGCCGTTGGCGGCCAGCCAGTAATACAGCCACATCGCGTGGGTGCCGGTCGGAAAGGTCTGTGCGAAGGTGTATTCGCGCTTGTCGGTCTGCATCAGCTTGTAGAGCGATGCGCCATCGACTGCCCCCTTGTCAGCCAGCTTTTTGGACAAGGTGATGGCCTGGCCGTTATGGTTCAGGCCCATCAGCACCGCCATGTCCTTCTTCTGGCCGCCGATGCCCAGTTGCACGCCATAGATCAGGCCATACAGCACGTGGGCCGCATCCAGTTCGCCGTTGGTGAGCTTGTCGCGCACGCCGGCCCAGGAGGCTTCCTTGCTGGGGACGATCTTGATGCCGTACTTCTTGTCGAAACCCAGCACCGAGGCCATCACCACCGAGGCGCAATCGGTCAGGGGGATGAAGCCGATCTTGACTTCTTCCTTTTCCGGCTTGTCCGAGCCGGCCGCCCACGCACCGCCCGGGAGCATGCCCAGCATGCCGCTGCCGGCGGCCAGTACACCGCCCTGCAGAAGGGAGCGGCGCTTGCCGTCCACCCTGTCCGCTGCCTTGAGCGCGCTGTCCTGTGCATCCTGCATGCCGCTGCCGAGCGCGCCTGTCTTGCCTGCCTGACCTTTGGATTCCATAGCACCATTCCCCTTGCGTTGCGATTTGAAGAAAGCCCAAACAAAAAAAGGCGTGTTCCGACATGGATGACCCATACCGGAAGACGCCTTTGTCCTGGACGGCGCGACCGCCATTGGCCACACCTTCACGTTGCTTGCGCATTGCTGCGCTTGTGCATCAGCTTCAGCAAAGAGCGTGCCAGAACTGCGACGCACCTCGGAAAGCCGCATGGGAACTGCGTTGCGAGGGAACACGATGAGATCCTCAGCGGCAGGAGGAGGACCGCGCGGCGCGATCAAATCGGGCGGGATCCGCACTTCGGTTGTGCCTTGCACCAAGTTGGCAGCGATTTGTCAGGGTCGCAACGATGGCCTGCGCTGGCCAAGCCGGGGGCGCGGCCACCTACTCACGCTTGCCGGATTTTCCTACAGCACATTGCGATGGGCGCTGATCGTGCGGCGGACGGGCTGACCCTAAGATGACCCCAGCTTTACGAATCACCCGGCGCTTGCACCCTGGCGGGCAAGAACGAACTCAATAACAAAGGAGAAATCCATGACCCTCGGCACCATCCTGCTCATCGTCCTGATCCTGATCCTGCTCGGCGTCATCCCCGCTTGGCCGCACAGCCGCAGCTGGGGCTATGGTCCCAGCGGTATCGCTGGCACCATCGTCATCATCCTGCTGATCCTGCTGCTGCTCGGCAAGATATAAGGCGGGGCGGCAGCCGGCCTGTGCGGTCCGGCTGCCCTGGCCCCAGCCTTCAGACGCTCCCTTCCCTCCCGCAAGCCTGATACCATCCGGTGGCGGACGGGAAAACGGCACGGTCGGTGCCTGTCACCGTCCGCGCCGTTTGCTTGTGGACGCCGCCTCGCACTGCCGGGGCAAGCTCACACGCACGGCTTTCCCTGCTCCCGTACCGTGATGAGGCTGACATCAAATGAACAATAAATTCCTCGCTTCTCCCCTGCCCGCTCTCCTGGCGACCCTGAGCCTGCTTTGCGCGGCCGCCGCGCACGCTGCTGAAGAAGATGTCAGCAAGGCCGATCCCCAGCGCTGGTGCCAGGAAGACAACAGCGCCAAAGGCCGGCTGCAAAACCTGAACAAGGAAACGGCGGCCGCCTATGCCGAAGCGCTGCAGGGCTGCCGCAGCATGCGCGGGAAGGATGCTGCAGCCTGCCGGAAGCAGGCAGCCGACGCCAGGTCGCAGGATACTGCGCGGGCACAGCGCATCTTCAAGGACTACCAGGGCGGCGAACCCGCTGCGACACCCATCAAGGGCGAGCGCAAGCCGATGCACAAGCACGGCGCCAAGTCGGCGGCAAGATAAGCGGCCGCCATCCACCTCCTGAATGCAACAACGCCGCGCCAGGTCACCCTGTCGCGGCGTTGTAGTGGGCCGCTCCTCAGCGCGAGGAGCGGCGGCCGGGATCAGCCGGCCAGCGAATTACTTGCCGACCTGATTGCCGATGACGCCACCGACGGCGGCACCACCCACGGTCCCGATGGCGCTGCCACCGGTGAGGACGGCACCACCGACGGCACCGGCACCTGCGCCGATGGCGGTGTTCTTGTCTTGCTGGGTCATGCCGCTGCAGCCGGTCAGGGCGGCAAAGGCACAGATGGCTACCGAGGTCACTGCCAGTTTTTGCATGGTCTTCATGATGACTCCTTCCTCTTTGTCGAATAGGGGAATACGGCCGCCGATCAGGTCGACGGACGCATGATCACGCGCGGTGCCTTGGGCTGTTGTGCGTGATCACGATAAACCGGTGCGCTGGGCGCAGCCTTGGCCGGTTCGCGTTGCGCTGCCGGATCCTTGCCATCGGCTCGTGCGCCAAACAGCAGCACGGCGTTCTGGAGGGACTTGGAGCGCTTGCTCTCGGCCATGTCCATGTAGCGGAATTTCTTCTGCCCCAGCTTGTGCAGACGCGCTGCATCCACCGGCATGTGACGGTCCATCGTGGAAGCCGACCAGCGCGATGCGCTGTCGACGGCTTGCGGAGTTTCTGCGAAAGCGTGAGAGGCGAAAGCCGAAGCGGCTGCCAGCATGCAAATACCGACTGTTTTTTTCATGGTCGTCCCTTTCAGGGGTCCCTTCTGGCGGTGAGCAAAATTTCATGCGGCAAACCGTGAACTCTTTTGCAATTCCCGGCTCTACCAGCACCATGACCACATGGTCGCGGAAATTGCTGCATCACAAAATCAGCCGTTTCCGATATTGGTGTAGGCGTTTTCCTACACGCGCTGTGCTGCCTGCTTCAGATGTCCTTCACACCCTGCCGGCCCGTGCCGCCGGTGCCTGATCAGGTCACCGGAACACGGACATTCAGGACTTAGTCCTTGGCGGCTTCCTTGGCATCGCCATAGGTCTTCTGGACGTTGCCTTCGACCTGCTTGGCAGCACCCTTGACCTGCTGGCTGGTATTGCCGGTCAGCTCACCGGTCTTCTCCTGCACCTTGCCTGCCACTTCCTTCAAGCTGCCTTTGATCTGGTCCTTGTTCATGATGGCTCCTTTGGGTTGTTTGCCTGATGGTTACCCGGTGCCGCACTGGGCTGGCTGCCGGCTCCGCCACCCTTGCCGGCCCGACGGGCGGTGAGTGACGATGAATCCATGGTACCGATGAGCCTGTCGGGCGAACATAAGAGAGTCGTCCTTTCACGCGTAGGAAAAAACGAAAAACGGTGCAGGAAAAACGCTCCCCAAACAAACCTCACCAAAACGCAAAAAGCCGCCCTGGGGGCGGCTTTCAGAGGGTGTGACGCAATCTTGAATACCGTCGGGCGCCGGCCCGTCAAGTCTCGCTGGCAGCAAGTTCCGGACGGATCGGCAGGCTGATGCTGATGAGCGCGCCTTTGCCCGGCGTGGAGCGGATATCGACCTCGCCACCAAAGAAGGTGGCACGCTCACGCAGGCCGCGCAGACCGTAGGTCTTGTGGTTGTCGCGACGCTCTTCGGGAATGCCGACGCCATCGTCGCGCACGGTCAGCGCCACATGATCCTCATCGACATCGAGAATCACGTCGACCTTGCTGGCCTTGGCGTGCTTGGTCACGTTGTTGAGCATTTCCTGCAGCATGCGGTAGATGGCGATTTCCATCTCGTGGCCTACATCGACGTCTTCATCGGGCAGGCTGGCGTGGCAGGCGATGCCGGTGCGCTCGTGCAATTCATCGAGCTGTTCCGAGATCGCGGCCTTCAGTCCGAACAGGTCCAGGGTATTGGGACGCAGCTCGGTCTGGATGCGCCGGGTGGTGGCCACCAGCGACTTCATCAGGCCTTGCATGCGGGTCTTGCGATCGGCCCATTTTTCATCCGGCGGCAGGATCTGGTAGACCCCTTCCAGGTGCATCGACAGGGCCGTCAGCGACGCGCCCATGTTGTCATGCAACTCGCGGGCGATGGCACGCTTTTCTTCCTCGCGCACCGTTTCCAGGTGGTTGGTCAGTTCGCGCAGCAGCGCCGTACGCTCGATGACGGTCTTTTCCAGCCGGCTCTCGCGCTCGCGCAATTCATCCTCGGCCTGCTTGCGTTCGGTGATGTCGGTGCTGATGCCGATCACACCCTGCACGCTGCCATCCTTGCCGAACCACGGCACCTTGGCAGTCTGGAAGGTCACCACGCCTTCGGGCAGGTGGAGCGTCTGCTCCAGCTTCTCGGGCTTGCCTGAGGCCATGACGCGGCGATCATCGCGGTCGACGGTGTCGGCCTCTTCCTCGACCAGGAACAGTTCACGGCTCGAGCGGTACATGGTCTCTTCCCAAGTCTTGCCCAGCTTGTGCAGCGTGGCCGGGTTGGCGAAGATCATCAGGCCCTGGCGGTTCTTGACGAAGATCGGGTCGCTGGTACTTTCACTGACGGCATTGAGCAACGCACTGGTTTCGGCCAGCTTCTGGGCGTTGCGCGTGCGTTCACCGTATTCGCTGTCGAGCCGGCTGGCCGAGCCCCAGAAGATGAAGAGCACGATCACGCCGTTGATCAGCGTCAGGGTCGGCAGCACCAGCTCCGGCAGGATCCAGCCATGCGTCATGCCCCAGTTCAGCAGCAGGCTGAAGGCCAGCAGCAGGAACAGGGTCTGCGGCAGCAGATGGCGCAGCATCTGGCCACCGGGCGCCATGCGCAGGATCACCGCCATGAGCGGATGCGAGGGACGCGCCATCAGCAAGGCCGCGCCCAGCAGCGCAAACACCAGCGACGACAGCAAAGAGATGGGCAGCGGGAAATCGAGATAGATGAACTGGCTCACGTCATACAGGTAGCCCACCAGCGGAATGGCCGACAGCGCCATGAGCGTGAAAGCCAGGTATTCCGCCGGGTAGTACCCGCCCAGCAGACGCCAGTCGTGCAGCAGCAAGGCCAGCGCCATCAGCACGAAGCCCACCGACAGCAAGGGCGGAATGGCCAGTGGCGAAATCGGATGCGCACCATCCAGCGGCAACCAGCCCGGCGAGTACATGATCCCCTGCACCAGCGAGGCCACGCCCAGCACCAATAGCACTACCGCCAGGCCGACGGCCAGCTTGCGCACCGAAGGACGGCGCGCGCCGGAATGCATGCAGCGGAAATAGAGCGCCGAAGCGCCCAGGATGAACCCGCCCGCCGTCACCTCCCGCACGGCCAGCAGGCCCGAGAGCAGGCGACGATATTCTTCGCCCAGCAGGCCGGTCACCAGCACCACCACGCCCAGCAGGATCACCGCCATGGACAGGCCCATGGCCAGCGTCACCATGCTGCTGTAATGCGCGTGTGACGCGGCAAAATACTCCACCGATGCGCTGTTCTGGAGATCGGCGGAGGACGGACGAAGGCCGTCATTGTTCTTCTGCATCGTCGAAAATCCCTTGCTTTGGTGCGACCCGTGCCGCCTGCGCGCCTTCTGTGGCGGCCTGCTTGCCATGATCGGTTCTGATTGTCTGATCCATCAAGGTCGCGCCGAACTGCCCTGGCGACATGCTGGGTAGCTGCACCACATGATGCAGCAAAAAATAAACTTACATTCCGCCCGTCTGGGCCCGCCCCTGCGGCGGCGTATTGCTGCTCGATGAGGTGCGCCCGGACTTGCCCGCTCTCTTCTGTGCCAGTTCTTCCAGCAGGTCACACAGCAGCGGCAATTCTGACGACTTGTCAAAGAAGTGCTGCACCCCGCATTGCACTCCCACGCGCCGATAAGTCGGGCTCACATGATTGCTGAACACTACCTTCACTTCGCTCTGGCGACGCGTATTGGAGCGCGCCAGGGACTGCAGCAGGCTCATGCCATTGCCCTGCTTCAACTGGATGTCCAGGATCAGTACGTCATAGCTGTTCTGCTGCAGATGGCGCAAGGCCTCCAGTTCGGTTTCGGCGTAGCCCACCAGGCGCACACCGGCGATTTCCGACAGGCTCTCCACGATCAGGTCCCGCACGTCCTCCGAATCCTCCACCAGGAAGATCCGCAAGGGCGTCCCGTCGCTGTCGCGCTGGGCCCTGCTGTTGAGATTGTCATCCATGATGCGCCGTACCACTCTTCCTTGCCTGCCGCCTGGCCAGAATGGCCAGAGACGGCGACATATCCGCCGGGGGAAACCCGGCTCAGTCGATCAGATTGTTCTTGATCGCGTAATAAATGATGTCCGCGTTGTTGGTCATGCTCATCTTCTGCAGCACGCGCGAACGATAGGTACTCACGGTCTTGACCGACAGGCACAGCTCGTCGGCGATCTGCGTCACACCCTGGCCTTGACCGAGCTTGTAGAAGATCTCGTACTCACGCTGCGACAAGGTTTCATGCAACGGCTTTTCCGAATCCACCGGTTCGCTGGTGAGCAGCTCGGCCACGCCATAGCTGATGTACTTGTGCCCGCGCAGGATGGTGTTGATGGCGTTGACCAGTTCGGTCGCCAGCGCTTCCTTCTGCACATAGCCGGAGGCACCGCTGCGCAGCACCTGCACCGCATAGCGGCTCTCGGGGTGCATCGACAGCATCAGTACCGGCAATTCCGGCTTTTCTCGCTTGATCTGCTTCAGCACTTCCACGCCACTCTTGTCGGGCATGGCGATATCGAGCAACACGATATCCCAGTCCTGGGTTCGCACCAGGCGAATGGCTTCTTCCGCCGTGCTGGCCTCCCCGCCGATTTCCATCGACGGAATTTCCGAAATGAAGTGGTGCACACCTGCCCGTACGACCGCGTGGTCATCGACTACAAGTATTTTTGTCATGGCATTTTTGAGCGGTGAATTGATACTTCAGCGCCGTTGGCGCTGCTTGGACCTGTTTTATGTTTGTACTCGATTCCGGCGAGGACCCTGCACACGATTCCGTACAGCAATCTGTACACGATTCACGCGCGTCCTGCGGCCGGCATCGCTGCCTCCCTGTCCTGACAAGCCGGCTGGCCTGCCCCTGCCTGGCAGCAACGGGTTCCAACTATACCTGACAGGCCCTGACCTGTCTTCTTGCGAAACGCACCGGATCGCCCGATGCGCTTTGCAAGTGGCACGTCCACAAGCTGACAAAGCGCGGACCGGTCAACAGACCGGCCACGCGCTTGCAAGTTCCCCGCGTTATTGCTTCAGGCGCAGGTCATTACGCACCGAGACCACACCCTTGACGCCACGGGCCAGTTCGGTAGCGCGGGCAGCGGAGGTGGAGCTGGAGACGAAACCGGACAGCTGGACCACGCCCTTGTAGGTTTCGACGTTGATTTCAGCGGACTTCAGGTCCGGCTCGTTGAAGATGGCAGCCTTCACCTTGGTGGTGATGACGGCATCATCGACGTACTCGCCGGTGCCTTCCTTGCCCGGGCTGGATGCGCAGCCCACCAGGGAAACCATGAACAAGGCCAGGAAGAAACCGAGGAAACGCTTGGTCAGGGACATTTTGGTCAGCGACATGATGAAACTCCTTTGAGTTGGTTTGCGCAATCAGGTGACTGCGACAGGAACGAAATAAAGAATTTGCCTTGGATCCGCCCGGGCCCCTGGCCCGGTGCAAATCCACTGCCATTGCGCTCAATCGCGCGGGACAGGATTACTTGCCGAACTTGGCCTTGGCATTGGCCACGCACTTGTCCTTGGCGTCGCCGCTCATGGCATCGCACTTTTCCTTGGCGACGTCATAGTTGGCGTCGTTCTTGTCCTTCATGGCGTCCTTGTCGGCTTCCACGCCCTTGCGCTTGGCCTTGGCGTCAGCGATGGTGGATTCGTGAGCTGCCTTGGCTTCCTTCTCGCAGACATCCTTGTCGTTGCCCTTCAAAGGACCGCACTTCTTCTTGGCCGCCTTGTAGTCGGCATCGGCCTTGGCCTTGTCTGCCTTGTACTGGGCCGCTGCCGGATCGGCTGCGAAGACTGCGCCATGCATGCCGATAGCGGCTGCGCCGAAGATCATGGTTGCGATGATTTTTTTCATTGTGTCCTTCCTCATGGTTTGCTTGGGTTGCGGCCTGGGGCCGTATTCTTATGCAGGCCGGCATGGTGACCGGCCTGCGTCCTGCACTTGCACTCACTCACTCACTCACACTCACACACTCCAACTCCTTGCCGTACCCACGCCGGGACTGCGCGCCCGGCGGCGGTACGTCGAAAAGCAGGGGCGCTTACTGGCGCAGATCCTTGTTGCGATCTTCCCAGTCGCGAATCTGCTTTTCGGCTTCGTCCTTGCTCACGCCGTAGGCTTCCTGCACGCGGCCGGCCAGCTGGTCGCGCTTGCCGGCGATGACGTCGAGGTCGTCATCGGTCAGCTTGCCCCACTGTTCCTTGGCCTTGCCCTTGAATTGCTTCCAGTTGCCTTCAACGATGTCCCAGTTCATGTCAGTCTCCTTGCAAAGTTGCGGGAACGAATTCCCGGAATGGTCGGCTGTTCCAGTGCGTTCTGAGCGGGCTTACAGGCCCAGCAGATCGCTCATGTCGTCGGCGTGCTCTTCTTCCTGCGCCATGATCTGGATCAGCAGGTGCTTGGTGGTCGGATCGTCGTCGCCGATGCGTTCGATCATCTGGCGATAGGCTTCGATGGCCACACGCTCTTCCACCAGGTTGGCGCGAATCATGTCCTTGATGTCCTCGGACTCGTCGTATTGCGCATGGCTGCGCTCGGCAATGGTCTTGGGATTGAAATCGGGCTCGCCATTGAGTTGCACGATGCGCTCGGCAATCTGGTCGGCGTGACTTTGCTCTTCCTGTGCGTGCGCCAGGAACTCGCCCTTGATCGCTTCCACGTTCAGGCCCTTGGCGGTGTAGTAGTGGCGCTTGTAGCGCATCACGCACAGCAGCTCGGTCGCCAGGGCATCGTTCAACATCGCCACGACTTCTTCGCGGTTGCCGCGATAGCCTTCGGTGACGGCACCGTCATCGATCTTCTTGGCGGCGGCACGGATGGCGTCCTTGTCGAGGTGGAAGCTTTGCTTGCTCTTGACGTCGGTTTTCGGTGGATTCTTGGTCATGGTCATTCCTTCTCTCCGGTTTCTTGACTAATGCGCGCTTCAGCTTTCATCGCCGGCAGCGCGCCTGGCTGGATCCGGACTGGCCGCGAGGGCCACACCGGGTTCCGGGAAAATCCTCTGCGCAGTGCTCAGTAGCGGTCCGCGCTGCGGCCCACGGCCAGACCGACCAACAGGCCGATGCCGGTGCCGATGGCGATGGCACGCCACGGGTTGGACTGCACGTAATCGTCGGTGCTGGTGACGATCTGGCGACCGGTTTCAACTACTGCGGCCTGCGCATCCTGCGCGGTGTTGAGGGCCTGCTCCAGCAGATCCTGGGCGCTGGCGCGCAGATCGTCGGCCTTCTTGCCGGTGGCGTTGGCTGCCTCGGCGAACAGGTCCTGCGCCTGTTGCAGCAGGGATTGCACGTCGGTACGGGCGGTCTTGAACTTGTTGGCTTGCATGCTTGGCCTCCTTGTATGCGTTACGGTTTGATCGGGGCGACGGGGATGATCCGGCCACCCGGGGTGAGGCGTTCTCACGGTGTTGCTCACATCAGGTACTGCAGCACGATCAGCATCAGCACCGGCACACCCAGAAGCCATCCGAGCACGAGCTTGTCCATGATCTCCTCCCTTGTTCTTGGTCATGCCGGGCGGTTGCGGACTGACTCGACGCAATTTCCGGCGCCTTCGTTGATGCTGTCCTGCTGCTGTGTTGCCTTGTATTACCTGGTCTGTTACCTGTATTGCACGGTGCTGCTTTCGCGCTATCCGCTCGATGTCTGATGCGGGTTGCCGCTTGTCTCAGCGAGTCAGGTGCACGATACCGATGCCTTGTTGCGCTTTGTATCGGAGTCAGCCCGATTGGCGTGTAGGACAAAGGCCCATCAACCTGCCTTGCCGCCTGTCACCGCACGCGACGGCGGGCCGTCGGCGGCGGGCTGCCGCCCTCGTCTTCCCAACGCTGCAGGGCGATGTCGTGCTGGCGCTGGTCGCGGCGCTGCGCCTGGCGAGCCAGCATGCGCAGGCTGGCACCGACGGCCACACCGGCGATGCCGGCGGCCCACAACAATGTCTTTCCGAAACTCATCAATGCTCTCCTTCGGTTTGCGTCGCAGCGGCGTCGCCTTACAGCGAACCCGCACGCTGGCGCAGGGAGCGCTTGATCAGATCCTGCGCTTCGCCGACGGCGTGCATGATGCGACCGTCCATCTGGCGGCGCTGTGCCGCACGCTGCAGTTGCACGTTGCCCAGCACCGATCCCACGCTTTCCTGGAACTTGCCGAGGGCAAAATTGAACTGGCCGGTGATCGTCTTCTTGTTCATGATGTGGTTCCTCGTGGTCAAGGGTTCAACATGGATTGAAAGGAGCGGTGCAGGTCTTGCGTAGACATGTTCGCGATTCGCAGCAGCTTTTTTTCTGCCTGAGTCACCGTGAACATCATGGGAAAAATGATAGCGAGCGCCTACTGTTCTGCTCTATAGGACGGCGGCCGATTGTTTTGTAGGACAAAGCGGAAAGCCTTGTCAGCATTGGCGTTTCTCCGGGTCGGGTGTTGCTCACCGTAGCGTTTCAGGCAGCAAAAAGCTGGGCCGTTTCCTACATCGGCTTGCGGTCCCGTCCGATGGAAATCGATACGCCCGGATCCTAGGATGGAAGCGTGCAATGACGGTCCCGTTTCGTCCGGCAGGTGAGCAAGGGGAAAACCGGATCGTTGACCATTTACCTGAACCCGACAAGGAGAACATCATGGGCAAGTATTTCCTCGCATGGCTGTGTGGCGTCCCGGCATTTCTGCTGGTGCTGATCTATTTCTTCGTCCACTGACCGACTCACTGCCGCTTCCATTTGCATCCGCGCTGCAGCGGTGCGTGAAGAAGGCGAGCCAAAAGAAAGGAAGACAACATGACCAACGACCACCTGATTTCCACCCTGAACGACCTGATCCAGATTTCCATCGATGGCGAAAAAGGCTTCCGTGCCTGCGCCGATGATGCACAGGAACGCTATATCCCCTACAAGGAAACCTTCAGGGAACGCGCGACGGCCTGCGCCCAGGCCGCGCTGGACCTGCAGGACCTGGTGCAGCGCCTGGGCGGCGAACCGGCCAGCCACAGTACGCTGGGTGGCACGCTGCATCGCCAATGGGTGAACCTGAAAAGCGCCATCACCGGACGTGATGACGAAAGCATTCTGGACGAATGCGAACGCGGCGAGGATGCCGCCGTCAATGCCTATCGCAAGGCCTTGAGTGAAGAGCTGCCGACCGATATTCGCCTGGTCATCGAGCGCCAGTATCAGGGCGTGCTGGCCAACCATGACAAGGTGCGCAGCCTGCGCAATGAGGTGCGGGCACGCAAGGCGGCCTGATGGCAGCGATTGTTCATCCCTGCGTCATCGTGGTTGGATGACGCAAAAAAAGCGCAGCCTCGGCTGCGCTTTTTTCGTCGATACATCACAAATGATTTATATCATTTACGAATTAAACGATCGACTCAACCCTCACCCAGATAAGCCGCCTTCACCCGCGGATCATCCAGCATCTGCTGCGCCTGCCCCTCCATGGTGATCAGGCCCGACTCCATCACGTACCCGCGATGCGCCGCCTGCAGCGCCAGCTTGGCGTTCTGTTCCACCAGCAGGATGGTGATGCCCTGCGCCGACACATTGCGGATCACTTCAAAAATCTTCTCCACCATGATCGGCGACAAGCCCATCGACGGTTCATCCAGCAGCAGCAGCTTGGGATGGCTCATCAGCGCGCGCGCCATGGCCAGCATCTGCTGCTCGCCACCCGACAAAGTGCCCGCCATCTGCGCCGCACGTTCCTTCAGGCGCGGGAAGACCTCGAACCAGCGGTCAACGTCGGCCTGGATCTGGCCCTTGTCATTGCTGGTGTAGGCGCCCATCAACAGGTTTTCCTGGATGCTCATGCGCGTGAAGACGCCACGGCCTTCCGGCACCATCGCCAGCTTGTCCTTGACCAGCTCGAAGGACTTCTTGCCCTTCAACGGATTGCCCATGTAATACACGTGGCCGTCGACCTTGCTGCTGGGCAGCGTGCCGGTGATGGCTTTGAGGGTGGTGGTCTTGCCGGCGCCATTGGCACCAATCAGGGTAACCAGTTCACCGTCGTTGACTTCCAGGCTGATGCCCTTGACGGCCTTGATGCCGCCATAGGCCACGCTCAGTTGGTCGACTTTGAGAATGTTCGTTGTCATGTTCTGTGGTCTCGCTTAATGTCCTGCACCGAGGTAGGCCTCGATCACCGCCGGGTTCTTCTGCACGTCAGCCGGCACGCCTTCGGCAATCGGCTTGCCGTAGTCCAGCACCGTGATGCGGTTGCACAGGCCCATCATCAGCTTCACGTCGTGTTCGATCAGCAGGATGGTCTTGCCTTCGGCCTGGATCTTCACCAGCAGCTCGCGCAAGGCCAGTTTCTCGGTGGCGTTCATGCCGGCCGCCGGTTCGTCCAGCGCCAGCAGTTGCGGATCGGTCGCCAGGGCGCGGGCGATTTCCAGGCGGCGCTGGTCGCCATACGACAGGTGACGCGCGGTACGCTTGGCGAACTGGCCGATGCCCACGAAGTCCAGCAGCTGCTGCGATTTCGCGCGGATCGCCGCTTCTTCGTCACGTGCTGCCTTGTGGCGGAACACGGCACCGAAAACATTTTGCTTGGTGCGCACGTGGCAACCGACCATCACGTTTTCCAGCACGGTCATTTCACCGAACAGACGAATGTTCTGGAAGGTACGGGCGATGCCGGCCTTGGCCACCTCGTGCGGGGCGCTCGGCGAATAGGGCTTGCCGTCCAGTTCGAAGCTGCCGGTATCGGGTTGGTACAGGCCCGTGATGACGTTGAAGAACGTGGTCTTGCCGGCACCGTTGGGGCCGATCAGGCCATAGATCTGGCCGCGCTCGATGGTGATGCCCACGCCATTCAAGGCTTGCAGGCCGCCGAAACGCTTGCTGACGTCACGGATCTTGAGCAGTGTTTGTGTCATGTTCTGTGCTCCAGATTAAGCTTTGACTTCGCCGGTGGTACCGACTTTGGTGTGGTCCACTTCGGGACGGTCTTCATGGCGCGGCGAGGGCCACAGGCCAGCCGGACGGGTCAGCATGATGATCACCATGGCCAGGCCATAGAGCAGCTGGCGCAGCACTTCCGCATCGATCCACACCTTGCCGAAGATGGCCATCTGCAGCGGCTCCACCACGTGGCGCAACACTTCCGGCAGCGCGGCCAG
>NZ_JAFICQ010000002.1:0-1079741 GCF_017833835.1 Herbaspirillum sp. 1130 | reverse complement strand
CGCAAGGTCAACACGATGATCAGCACGATGAAGGCGAAGATGTCCTGATAATTGCTGCCCAGGAAGTTGCCAGTCAGGTCTCCGATGTAACCGGCACCCAGACTCTCGATCAGGCCCAGCAGGATGCCGCCCAGCATGGCGCCGTAGATGTTGCCGATACCACCCAGCACGGCCGCCGAGAAGGCCTTCAGGCCCGGCACGAAGCCCATGGCGAATTGCGCAGTGGAGTAATTGGCAGCCCACATCACGCCGGCAATCGCGGCCAGTGCGGCACCGATGGCGAAGGTGACGATGATGACGCGATTGGCGTCCACGCCCATCAAACCGGCGATGCGCGGGTTCTCGGCGGTGGCGCGCATGGCGCGGCCCATCTTGGTCTTCTCCACGATCAGCACCAGGCCGATCATCGCGGCCAGGGCCAGGATCAGCAGCATGATCTGGGTCGGCGAGATCAGGGCACCGGCGATGTTGACCGGGGTCGAGGGCATGATCTGCGGGAACGGCAGCGGGCTGCGGCCCCAGATCATCATGGCGAAGGTCTGCAGCAGGATCGATACGCCGATGGCGGTGATCAGCGGCGCCAGGCGCGGCGCATTGCGCAGCGGACGGTAAGCGATGCGTTCGATCAGCAAGCTCACGATCACGCACACCGGAATGGCTCCGACGATGGCGATGATCAGCTTGACGATGCCAGGCAGGTCAGGCGCGACCTGCTGCACCAATTTGAGGATCGACAGGCCGACCATGGCGCCCACCATCAGGATGTCGCCGTGGGCAAAGTTGATCAGGTTCAGCACCCCGTACACCATGGTGTAGCCCAGGGCGATCAGTGCGTACATGCTGCCTAGCACCAATCCGTTGATGATCTGCTGGATGAAAATGTCCATGAATAACTCTTCGATCTAAATGGAAACAAGAAAAACACGTGGCTCTGCACCAAAGCGGACACCGCGCGAAAGCATGTCGATTAGCAAAATCCGTTCCCGAAACCCGGGATCGCGTTATCACTCTTCATAAAAAGGGTGCACGCGTTCCCGGCGAGCAGGGCTCGCTGACGGAGGGAATGGAGGGAAATTCAGCCGCAGTAGCCGTGCGGGCGGCTTGGGCCGGGGCTGGCGCATCGACTGGGCGGGCGCCCGGGAGGTCTTCGCCGGAGGCACCGGGCGAGGCCGGTGGGCAGATGCTCGTACATATGGATGTCTCCCGTCTCTGGTTGACGCCGCGTTGGCGACGCCCTGCCCTCTTTGTGAGGGCTAGCGCTCGGCCGCCTTTTGGGCGGTCCGTCGATAATGGTGCGGAATTATACGCAGAAGATTCCAACAATCGAGCACAAACAATCGCCTGTTACAGAAGAAAGTGCGGTAAGACCAATGAATTGTCGGCGACTTCACAACACCTGTCGCGGAAATGAAGAAGGCCTGCATCAGCAGGCCTCTTTGCGCAAACGCCGGACGTGATTTTCGTCCGAATATTCACCCTTTGTCACAGGGCTGATTCAGGCTCATGCCGATTCGGCCGAGGGCGTGCGGGTACCCAAGCCCTTGGGCAAGGGGAAGGTGACGTTTTCTTCAATACCGTCCAGGACGCGCACGCTGCGCGCACCGATTTCCTTGATGCGATCGATCACGGCCTGCACCAGCACTTCCGGTGCCGATGCACCGGCCGTGACGCCGATGCGCTGGCGGCCTTGTACCCATTGCGGGTCGATCAGGGCGGCGTTGTCGACCATGAAGGCGGGCACGCCCTTCTTCTCGGCCAGTTCGCGCAGGCGGTTGGAGTTGGAGCTGTTGGGGCTGCCGACCACGATCACCACTTCCACCTGCGGGGCCATGAACTTCACGGCTTCCTGGCGGTTGGTGGTGGCGTAGCAGATGTCGCCCTTCTTGGGTTCGGCAATGGCCGGGAAGCGCGCGCGCAGGGCGGCGATGATGTCGGCCGTGTCATCCACCGACAGCGTGGTCTGGGAGACATAGGCCAGCAGTTCGGGATCGGCCACCTGCAGGCGCTGGACGTCTTCCACCGTCTCCACCAGATGCATGCCGGCCTCGGTCTGGCCCATGGTGCCTTCCACCTCGGGGTGGCCGGCGTGACCGATCATGATGATCTCGCGGCCCTCGCGGCGCATCTTGGCCACTTCCATATGCACTTTCGTGACCAGCGGGCAGGTGGCATCGAACACCGTCAGGCCGCGCTCGGCCGCCTCGGCCTGGATCGCCTTGGACACGCCGTGGGCCGAGAAGATGACCGTATTGCCGGCCGGCACGTCGGCCAGCTCCTCGATGAAGACCGCGCCCTTGGCCCGCAGGTCGTTGACCACGTAGGCGTTGTGCACGATTTCATGGCGCACGTAGATGGGTGCGCCGAACTGCGCCAGCGCACGTTCGACGATCTCGATGGCGCGGTCCACGCCCGCACAGAAACCACGGGGCTGGGCCAGCAGGATTTCAGATTCGGCTTGTTCCATGGTCATGGTCATTTCCTTGATTCTTCAAAACATTGCGAGGGCCAACTCGCCAAATGACGAGGCTCTTACAGGATTCCGATGATTTTTACTTCGAACTTCAGCGTTTGCCCGGCCAGCGGGTGATTGAAGTCGAAAATTGCGCCATCATCATCGATCGCTCGCAGGATACCGGCAAAACGGCCGCCACCGGGGGCAGCGAAATCGACCAGGTCGCCCACGCGATAGTCCTCATCCATGGAGGAATTCTCTTCCAGCGTGGCGCGCGAGATACGCTGGATCAGCTCTTCGCTGCGCTCGCCGAAAGCCTGGGCCGGGCTCAGTTCAAAGGTCTGCTGCGTGCCTTCGGGCAGGCCCAGCAGGCAGGCTTCGAGGAAGGGAGCCAACTGGCCCTGGCCGAACTGCAGGGTGGCCGGATTTTCGTTGAAGGTGCTGACGATGTCTTCGCCGTCCAGCGAGGCCAGGCGGTAATGCAAGGTGAGATAGGCGTTTTCGGTGACGACGGGGACGGTTGGGCTGGACATGGCTGGGAACGGGCTTGGAAGCGGGAAGGTGCACAAGAGCCCGCTATTGTAAGCCACGTTGGCCCGCTCTGCCGCTGTCAGCTGCATCCGGCTGCGCGGGTGGCGGGCGCATCGGACACTTCCTTGCGGCGGCGCAAGCGCACTGCGGCGGTGCCGGGCTTCTGTTGGACGGTTGCGGCGGGACCGGCTGCCGTCTTTCCTCTCGAACGCAATATGAAAGGAGATTCATCTCATGACCATGTCCATTGTCGATTGGCCCGCCGCACAGCGGCCACGCGAACGTCTGTTGGAGCTGGGCCCGGCCTGCCTCTCCGATGCGGAATTGCTGGCCATCTTTCTGCGCGTGGGCACGCCGGGCAAGAGCGTCATGGAACTGGCCATGGATCTGCTGCACCGCTTCGGCTCGCTCGAAGGCCTGTGCAAGGCCGTTCAGCGCGAGCCCAGTCTGGGCAACGGCCTCGGCCCGGCCAAATGCGCCCAGCTATCGGCCTCTCTGGAGTTGGCCAAGCGCGCCATCCACAGCGATCTGAAGCAGGCATCGGCCCTCAATTCCACGCGCGTCGTGGGCGAATACCTGAAGCTGACCTTCTTCGGCAAGGAACACGAATGTTTCGTCGCTCTCTTCCTGAACATGCGCAACAACCTGCTCGGGACGGAAGAATTGTTCAGGGGCTCGCTGAATCAGACCACGGTCCATCCCCGGGAAGTGGTCAAGATGGCGCTGCGTTACAACGCCGCTTCGGTCATCGTTGCCCACAACCACCCTTCAGGCGACCCGCGGCCCAGTGACTCCGATCTGCGCCTGACCAAGACACTCAAGCAAGCCCTGGAGCTCATCGAGGTGGAATTGCTGGACCACATCGTGGTGGCCGGAACACGCCTGTATTCCTTTGCCGACCACGGCAAGGTGTGAACCGTAACCAGCCAGATCGGCCGCAAAGCCTTTACAGGACTGGGATTGCGCCATTGAGGGTGACAGCGGAAAAACAATGTTTCTTCAATTGTTAAATCAATGAGCCACATCAAGACACAATTGTTTTTCGCAAGTCATTGAAAAAGCAGAGTTTTTTCCATATACTCTCGTTTTTCCCAAATTCGGAAATTTTTAAGGAGTCTCACATGGCACGTGTCTGCCAAGTCACCGGGAAGGGGCCGATGGTCGGCAACAACGTTTCCCATGCAAACAACAAGACCAAGCGTCGTTTTCTGCCCAACCTGCAGAACCGCCGCATTTTCGTCGAATCCGAGAACCGCTGGGTTTCGCTGCGTTTGTCCAACGCCGGCCTGCGCGTGATCGACAAGATCGGCATCGATGCCGTTCTGGCCGATCTGCGTGCTCGTGGCGAAAAAGTCTAATTAGCAGAGTAAAGGAAATCTATCATGGCGAAATCCGGCCGCGACAAAATCAAACTGGAGTCGACCGCAGGTACTGGTCACTTCTACACCACCACCAAGAACAAGCGTACTACGCCCGAAAAGATCAGCATCATGAAGTTCGATCCCAAGGCGCGCAAGCACGTCGAATACAAGGAAACCAAGATCAAGTAATTGATCCCGGTCTCCCGATGAAAGACCCGCAGAATACTCTGCGGGTTTTTTATTGCCTGCTCACGTTGAACGCATTGCGCCGGTCAGCCCGCTGCGCACCGCAGCCCTCCCCTCCCGTTTCGGTTTTTTGACAAAAACCTTCAGGCCTGTACTGGCCGATGACGAAAAAAATCCCCGCAGATCGCTCTGCGGGGATGTCTTCATGCTTTTCCTTCACTTCCGGCTTTTACCCCGGAGCAGCGGCCTGGTCAAAGCCGATCAGGCGTAGCTGCGCAGGCGCAGGGCGAAGTCACGCAAGGCCTTCACGCCGGATGCCTCGGCGCGGGTGCACCAGTCCTGCAGTTGCTGCAGCAGCTGTTCGCGGGTCGAGTGCGAACGCTCCCAGATGGCGCTCAGTTCGATGCGCATCTCATGCATGGTCTGCAGCGCCTTGCTGTGGGCGAACAGTTCCGACAGTTGCTGCTTCTGGCCATCTTCCAGACGGGCCGGCTCACGCTGCAGCAGCTTCCTGGAGGACTTCAGGAAGCGCGATTCCAGCTGGGCCTTCTCGATCAGGTGATCCAGCTCGTCCTTCCAGGCGCTCTTGAGCGAACGGGCGTACTTGGCGGTCACGTCGTAACGGTTGGCGATCACGGACTGCAGGGTATCGAAGTCGATCACCGATTTCTGGCTGTCGAACTTGGGCACCGGTGCCACCTTCTTGACCTTGGCCAGGCCGAAGGTCTCCAGGATGCGGATGTACATCCAGCCGATGTCAAATTCATACCACTTGGCCGAGAACTTGGCCGAGGTGCCGAAGGTGTGGTGATTGTTGTGCATTTCCTCGCCGCCGATGATGATGCCGATCGGGAACAGGTTGGTCGCTGCATCGTTGCAATCGTAGTTGCGATAGCCCCAGAAGTGGCCCAGGCCGTTGACCACGCCAGCCGCCCAGAACGGGATCCAGGCCATCTGCACGGCCCACACGGTCAGACCGATGGCGCCGAACAGCAGCACGTCGATGATCAGCATGATGCCCACACCCTGCCAGCCGTACTTGCTGTAGATGTTGTGTTCAATCCAGTCATCCGGAGTGCCGTGACCGAACTTCTCCATGGTCTCGGCGTTCTTGGACTCACTGCGGTACAGCTCGGCACCCTGCCACATCACCTTGTGGATGCCGCGGGTCTGCGGGCTGTGCGGATCTTCTTCGGTCTCGCACTTGGCGTGGTGCTTGCGGTGGATGGCGGCCCATTCCTTGGTCACCATGCCGGTGGTCATCCACAGCCAGAGACGGAAGAAGTGGCTGGGGATCGCGTGCAGTTCGAGCGCGCGATGCGCCTGGCAACGATGCAGGTAGAGAGTCACGCCCACGATGGTGATGTGGGTCATCACCAGTGTGTAAATGACAATCTGCCAACCGGACGCGTGCAGCAGGCCGTTGGCAACAAAGTCGAGGATCGCATCAAGGGTCATCAGTACAACTCCAAATAGAAAACAACTATCGGACTACAAAACAGGATTATTACTTGTTCCGTGAAAATGGTTTTATTTTCTTTTAATTGCCGGGCATTGTACGCGAATTCTGTGCCTCTGGGACATCAGGAATTTCCTGGCGCGTACTTTGGCGGAAGCTGCGCTCATCCATAATCCGGATGTCGCGCTTGGGATGGGCCACCTGGATGCCGTGTTGCTTGAAGGCAGCCCAGATGGCGCGATTGACGTCGGACAGCACATTGAGCCGTCCATTTTCCGGGTCTGTGATCCAGAACCCCAGTTCCAGATCCAGTCCGTCGGCCCCGATCTTGATCAGCAGGGCTTGCGGGGCGGTCTGCTGGGAGACCCGTTGTACCCCAAGTGCGGCCTGTTCCATGATGGACAAGACCGTTTCCACATCGTCCTGGTACAGAATTGTAAGCTGTGTAGCCAAACGTACAATGCGATGGGTCAAGGAATAGTTTTGTACCGGATTGGAGACAAATAGTTCATTTGGCAACACCGATTCGATCCCGTCCAGCCCTTCCAGGATGGTGTAGCGGGTATTGATCTGGGTGACCTTGCCAAAATATTTATCCACGGCAACCATGTCGCCGATGACCATACTGCGCTCCAGCAGGATCACGAAGCCGGAGACATAGCTGCTGGCAATCTTCTGCAAACCCAGGCCGATACCCACGCCCAGCGCACCACCGAAGACAGACAGCACGGTCAGGTCGATGCCGACCAGCGACAGGCTGACCAGGAAGGCAATCAGGATCAGCAAGGCCCGCATCATGCGCGCCACCACCGTGCGCAGGGAGGAATGCATGCCGCTGAACTTCATGAGGCGGTTTTCCACCACCGTGCCTATCCACAGGGCAATGATGAGCGTCACCAGCACGGAGGCCGCACCTTGCAACATCGTCAACAAGGACACCTTGTGGCGCGCCAGCGGGAAGGTCGTGGTATCCAGATAGTCGACGAAATCCGGCCACAGGCCGGTAATCCACAGCACCACGCACAGCCAGACCAGCAGCGCGATCACCTTTTCCGACAGGTGCAGCAGCGCGCCCACGGTCGCATCCTTCACGAAGATGCCGCGCAATACGTAGAAAACGAAACGCATCGCCACCTGGGCGATGGTCAGGGGGAACATGATTTCCCAGAGCGTGACGGCATGGTGGCCGCGCTTGAGAATGTAATAGGCTCCCGTCAACAGGCCCAGGGCCAGCAGCGGCGAGAGCACGCGGGCGAAGCTCTTGACGCCGATTTGCATGACCAGCGACTGCGCCTCGCCATCGCCCGGCAGCACGAAACGCGCACGCAGCCAGCGCGAGAGGCCGATGCCGCCCACCAGCGAAAGTGCAATCACCACCAGCTGGCGCAGCAGGTCGACGGTGCTGATATCGGTGAAGAGGGAAAGGAAATGATCGGTCATGGCTGGCCGGGTGAAGAATCAGGGCAAATCAGGGTGCCGCCTGGGCATCCTGGCGGTGGCGCTGCCAGTTGCTGGCGTAGCGCGCAGCCAGTGGCGGGTTCTTGCCCAGGATGAGCACGTTCTCGGCGTTCTTGTGCTGGGCCGACCAGGTGAAGTTGTAGCTGCCCGTGATGACGGTGGCCGTCGGCAAGGCCGCATCGATGATGATGACCTTGTTGTGGGCATTGCGGTAATCGGTTTCCAGCCAGACCGGAATGCCGGCCGCGCGCAGCTGGCGCAGGCGGTCTTCGGAATTCTTGTCGAGCTGGCCGGCATCCATCAGCACGCGCACATCGATGCCGCGCTTGCGGGCCGCCACCAGTTCATCCGTAATCGGACGACTGGTGAGCAGATAGGCTTGCATCAGGATCTGGCGCTGCGCAGAGTGAAGCTGGCCGACGATCAGCGCTTCGATGTCATCCCAGGGCGCAAAGGCGGTTTGCACCGTGCCCTGCGCTGCCATCACCGGCGGTGGCGGCAGCGCCTCCCTGGCCTGCAGGCCAGGAGCGGCCGCTGCCAGCAGGGCGGCGGCGAGGCAAGGCAGCAAGCGCCGGCGCATCATGCAGCGGCGCGGCGCTCCAGGACGGCAGCGAAGAAACCGTCCGTCTGGTGCTGGTGCGGCAACAGTTTCAGGTAGTCGCCGGTATCCAGCGCAATCTTCTGCTCGGCCAGCACTTCGCTCATGGGACGCAGCGTGAAGTCGGGATGCGAAGCCAGGAAGTCAGCGATGACTTCATCGTTCTCTTCTTCCAGGAAGCTGCAGGTGCCATACACCAGACGGCCGCCCGGACGCACCAGGCGCGCGGCGCTGGCGAGAATCGAGCCTTGCTTGGCGCGCATCTCGGTCAGCGTTTCCACGCTCTGGCGCCACTTCATGTCGGGATTGCGGCGCAGGGTGCCCAGGCCGCTGCAAGGGGCATCCACCAGCACGCGATCGAGCTTGCCAGCCAGGCGCTTGACCTTGGCGTCGTTCTCATGGGCGATCACCACCGGATGCACGTTGGACAGGCCACTGCGCGCCAGGCGAGGTTTCAGCTTGGCCAGGCGCTTTTCGGACACGTCGAAGGCATACAGGCGGCCGGTATTGCGCATCAGCGCGCCCAGTGCCAGGGTCTTGCCACCGGCACCGGCACAGAAATCGACCACCATCTCGCCGCGCTTGGCACCGACGATCTGGGCCAGCAGCTGGCTGCCTTCATCCTGCACTTCGATGGCACCGTCCTTGAACAGCGGCAGGTTCTGCAGGGCCGGCTTCTTGAACACGCGCAGGCCCAGCGGAGAATACGGGGTCGGCTCGCAGGCCACCGGGGCCTTGGCCAGTTCGGCGATGACGGTATCGCGGTCGGCCTTGAGGGCATTGACGCGCAGGTCCAGCGGAGCCGGACGGTTCATGGCATCAGCCAGTTGCAGGGTGGCTTCCTCGCCCATGCGGGCGACCAGCTTTTCCCACAGCCAGGGCGGCAGATTGCTGCGCATCTGGGGGGCCAGCTGGGTGCGGTCGATCTGGGCCACACGCTCCAGCCACTCGGCTTCGCCTTCCTGCAGGCCGGCGATGGATTCGGCACCGACCGCATCGGCCAGGCCCAGCAGGGCCAGGCGGCGCATCATCGGGCCACTGCCGGATTCGGCGAAGTTGGTCAGGACCGTCTTGTTGCGCAGCAGCCCGTAAACCGCTTCAGCGATCACGCCGCGCTCACGACTGCCCAGGCGCGGATTGTCGCGGAAGTAGCGCGACAGGGTGACGTCGGCCGGGCCGGTGAAGCGCAGCACTTCGCGCAGCAGTTCTTCGGTATGGGGGATGATCGCGGGAGGCAATCTCATGCTAGGTCCTTCAGATTCAATTCAATTCAAGATAAGGGTTGCGCGGCAGCGTTGGCTCGTTGCGCCTCAGGCTTCGGCGGCCAGGCGCGCGCGCGCGCCGTCCAGTGCCAGACGGCCTTGCACGAACCAGCGCACGGCGCGCGGATAGATCACATGCTCCTGTTCCAGGACACGCTCGGCGAGCGTCTCCTCGCTATCCTCTTCCAGCACCGGCACGGCGGCCTGGGCCACGATGGGGCCGTGGTCGAGGTCGGGCGTGACGAAGTGCACGGTCGCGCCGTGCAGCTTGACGCCGGCCGCCAGTGCCTGCCGGTGCGTCGCCAACCCGGGGAAACTGGGCAAGAGCGACGGGTGGATATTGAGCATGCGGCCCTGGTAATGATTGACGAACGGCGCCGTCAGGATCCGCATGAAGCCGGCCAGCACCACCAGGTCCGGCGCGAACGCGTCGATCTGCTCGCGCAGGGCGGCATCGAACTGGTCGCGCGTGGGATAGTCGCGGTTGGCCACGACGGCCGTGGCAATGCCGTGGCTGGCGGCGAATTCGAGGCCGCTGGCGTCGGCGCGGTTGCTGATGACGGCGGCGATTCGGGCAGGCCACCGCTCGGCCTGTGCAGCGCGGACGATGGCTTCCATATTGCTGCCTCGTCCGGAAATCAGGATGACAATGCTTCTCATGGTGTGCGCATTGTACCTGCTGACGGCCCCTCCGCCGCCGGTTTTCACGATGTGAAAGGTCCGGCGTGGCGTAAAAGGTTTATCAAAATGTGAAGAAAATTTACTGGAAGGAATAAAAAACGCGGAACGGCACCTTCTTCTCAGCCCAGTAATCGGCCGCATCGCGGAAGACGTCGAGCAAGGTCTCGCGCGCTTCCTTGTCGAATTTCTGGGTGTTGGGCAGTTGCTCCAGCACCACGACGAAACCGATCTGCTTGCCGGCCTTGTGGGTCAGGTCGGTCAGGCAGTCATGCAGGGCATCGAAGTTCTTGCCGAAGTGCCGGGGAAACTGGAAGGCAGTGGCGATGGTGGTCAGCACCTGCTGCTTGGTCACGGCCTCGGCGCAATAGGCATAGAGAAAGTGCTGCTGCAGGTGCGCGGCCTCCTGCTGCAGCTCGGTCACGCGGAAGGCGCGGATCGATTGCACGATATTGGGCGGCACCGTTTTGAACAAACTCATTTTGCCTTCAGTATTCATAGGCGGGGCTGTGTGGCTGTCGTGGTTGTCGTAATTGTCGTGATGGTGATGGCTGGCCTGCTGTGTGGCTTGCTGCAACAGGACTCGCGCGCCCTGCCCTGCGCTGTACAAGATCAGTCGCGTATCCGGCGGAAGGTCTTGTAATGGTCACTGGTGTAATAGTATTCGCCCGACGTGGCCGGTTCTCCCCCGCTGACGATGCGACGGGCCCCGCGATTGCGGGCGCGCGGCGTCTTGACCGTGTATTCGCGATAATACCCGCGCTTTTGCTTGGGCAAAACCCCTTCATAGTTGCCGAAGACCGCGCCATCCTTTTCATACGGGAAGGGCCCACCCTGACGGATCAGGGCCATGGTCTGCTGGGCTTCGCGCGGCAGCTGGTCAAGGTTGACCTCCGGCAAGTTGCCCGGCACCGGCCCCTTGGCTTGCACCGGCACGGACAGCATCAACGCCGTCAGCAGCACCAGCCAGTAACGGGTGAAGAAGGAAGAAATGAAGCGGGCTCGCATCTGCATCGTCTGCATTGATTCTGTTAATTGCAATTTTGTCAATTAATGGCAACAGCACTCGGTAGATTAACGCGTTGCTTTCGGCTAGGCAACCACGGCAGGCCAGGAACTTGACCGGCAGCAAATCAGGCAGAGGCTTGGAGCAGCTGGGCGGTATCCGGTTCAAAAAAGGCCAGCACCTCCTCGCGCTTGGCGTAGGTATCACTTTCGCCCAGAGCGATCAGCTCGCGTGTGAAGCTTTGTTCAAACAGCAGATAGGACGCCAGTGCCGAACCGCGCGCCTCGGTGGCCCCGATGCCACCCAGCATGGTGCGGATCGGGCGCGGCAGACTGCCGACGTGGCGGCTGGCGATGCTGTCGATGCGCTGCGAGGGCGAGATCACCAGGGTACGGATGGGTTTCAGGGGCGTATGCCGGCGCTGCTCCTCGTTCAGGACCGACAAGGTCTGGTTGACCCGGTTGATGCGTTCGATGTCGGCCGACAAGCCGTCGAGGAAAATGCCCGACATCGCATGTCCGGCCACCTGCGCCAGGCTGGGGTAATGCGGCGTATTGGTAGGGGCCTGCTCGCCCTTCTCGCCCATGCGTCCGGCACCGATGATGAGGACCTTGGTGGCACCGAGGTGGATGGCCGGGGAAATCGGGGCGATCTGGCGCATCGAGCCATCGCCGCAATACTCGCAGCGGCCGTCGATGTACACCGGAATGGCCGGAAAGATGAAGGGAATGGCAGAAGAGGCCAGCAGGTGATCGATGCCGATCTGATCCCGCATGGCCAGGCGCTGGGTGCGCCGCCACGGTTCGATCTCTTGCGCACACTGGTAGAAGGTGATGTGCTGGCCGCTGGTGTAGGACGAGGCAGTCACCGCCAGCGCATGCAACTGTCCTTCGGCCAGGGCAGCATCCAGCCGTGGCAGGTCCAGCAGGCGATGCAGCATGCTCACCAGCGGGGTGTTGTCCAGCAGGGAATTGGGCGGATTGGCGCGCCACTTGCGCAGCAGCCAGCCGAAGGAAAACAGCGACAGCCAGCGCGCCCCCGAGCGGATCACGCCCAGCGAATCGGCGCGGTACACCTGCTCCACCTGGAAATTGCTCCACACCGCCATCAGCTCGCGCACGGCTTCGCCGAAGTCGTCCGCCCGGCAGGCCAGGGCGGTGCCGTTGATGGCCCCGGCCGAGGTGCCGCAGATGATGGGGAAGGGATTGCTGTGTACCGGCCAGCCGGCTTCGAGCAGGATCATCGAGAGGGCGTTGAGCACACCCACCTGGTAAGCCGCCCGTGCGCCGCCGCCGGTCAGGATCAAGCCTGTTTTGTGTTCCATGGTCTCCATGAGGGGAGCTTATCAGTAGCCCCCTCACCGTGGACAAGAGAATTGGCAGGCAAATGCCGTCTATTTGGGCTGCATGCGGATGGCACCATCGAGGCGGATGGTCTCGCCGTTCAACATCACGTTCTCGATGATGGTGCGGGCCAGCTGTGCATATTCGGTGGCACGGCCCAGGCGCGGCGGGAAGGGGACGGCCTGCCCCAGCGAATCGCGCACTTCCTGCGGCATGGCCAGCATCATTGGGGTCTCAAAAATGCCCGGGGCGATGGTCATGACGCGGATGCCGCTGCGCGAGAGGTCCCGCGCCATCGGCAGGGTCATCGCGACGATGGCCCCCTTGGAAGCCGAATAGGCCGTCTGCCCGATCTGGCCATCGTAGGCGGCCACCGAGGCGGTGTGGATGATGATGCCGCGCTCGCCCTCTTCCTGCGCCTCGGTCTTGGCCATGGCATCGGCCGCAAAGCGGGCCATGTTGAAGCTGCCGACCAGGTTGATGTTGAGCGTCTTCATGAACAGCGCCATGCTGTGCGGGCCGTTCTTGCCGACCAGCTTCTCGGCCGGGGCGATGCCGGCGCAATTGACCAGTCCGCGCAGGCTGCCGGCCACTTGCGCGGCACGCACCACGGCCTGGGCATCGTCTTCCGAACTGACATCGCAGCGCACGAAGACGCCGCCCAGTTCGCGGGCCAGCGCACTGCCAGCCTCCTCGTTGAGATCGGCCAGCACCGGCTTGCCACCAGCGGCGGCGATCATGCGGGCAGTGGCCGCACCCAGACCGGATGCTGCGCCGGTGACGATGAATACATTTCCTTCGATACGCATGGAGTCTCCTGTTTTTTATCTGCGCGCAGCCAGGCGGATGGCCTGGCCGGCGAGCCAATGGTGATGGGATACATCAAGGGGCATTATTTGACGAATCGGCCAGCCTGGCAATGCAGGCTTTCCCTTCGCGGTGCGGGGATTATGCGCAGGTCGCCGCACGGCAGACTATCCGTGCGGCGACAATCAGGGCTGCAGTCAGATCGGGTCAGGACACCGTCGGCAGCAAGGGCACCAGCAGCAGCGCCACGATGTTGATGATCTTGATGAGCGGATTGACCGCCGGCCCGGCCGTATCCTTGTAGGGATCGCCCACGGTGTCGCCCGTGACGGCGGCCTTGTGGGCGTCCGAGCCCTTGCCGCCGTGGTGGCCGTCCTCGATGTATTTCTTGGCGTTGTCCCAGGCGCCGCCGCCGGTGGTCATCGAGATGGCCACGAAGAGCCCGGTGACGATCGTCCCCATCAGCAGCCCACCCAGCGCCGACGGCCCCAGCAGCAACCCGACCAGGATAGGCACGATCACCGGCAGCAGCGACGGCAGGATCATTTCCCGGATGGCCGACGAGGTCAGCATGTCCACCGCGCGGTCATATTCGGGACGCCCGCTGCCGTCCATGATGCCGGCGATGTCGCGGAACTGGCGACGCACTTCCACCACCACTGCACCGGCCGCGCGTCCCACCGCTTCCATCGCCATGGCACCGAACAGATAAGGAATCAGCCCGCCGATGAAGAGCCCGATGATCACCGCCGGGCTGGACAAGTCGAAGCTGGCGGTCTTGCCCACGGACTCCAGCGCATGCGTGTAATCGGCAAACAGCACCAGTGCGGCCAGTCCTGCCGAGCCGATCGCATAGCCCTTGGTGACCGCCTTGGTGGTATTGCCCACGGCATCGAGCGGATCGGTGATGGCGCGCACCGAATCGGGCAGCCCCGACATCTCTGCGATACCGCCCGCATTGTCAGTGATGGGCCCGTAAGCATCCAAAGCCACCACGATACCGGCCATGGACAGCATGGAGGTCGCCGCAATCGCAATGCCGTACAAGCCTGCCAGCCAGTACGACGCCAGGATCGCCGCGCACACCGCCAGCACGGGATAGGCGGTGGACTTCATCGATACCCCGAGACCGGCGATGATATTGGTGCCATGTCCGGTGGTGGAGGCTTCGGCGATATGGCGCACCGGCTTGAAGTCGGTGCCGGTGTAGTACTCGGTGATGTAGACCATGAGACCGGTGAGCACGATGCCCACCACGGCTGCGCCCATCAGGGGCGCGCGCAATTCAGGCGGTAACAGCAGCCAGGTGACCGCCGCAAAGCCGACCAACGACAAGCCAGCCGACCACCACAGCCCGGTATAGAGTGCCGACATGATCTTCTTGCCCGGCTGCGCCTTGACCATCGCGCAACCGACGATGGAAGCCAGGATCGACACCCCGCCCAGCGCCAGCGGATAGAGTACCGCGAGGGTTTCCAGGCCCTTGAGCATGAGGCTGCCCAAGAGCATGGTCGCCACCAGCGTAACGACGTAGGTCTCGAACAGGTCGGCGGCCATGCCGGCGCAATCGCCCACGTTGTCCCCGACGTTGTCGGCGATGACTGCAGGATTGCGCGGATCATCTTCGGGAATGCCTGCCTCGACCTTGCCCACCAGATCGGCTCCCACATCCGCGCCCTTGGTGAAGATGCCCCCGCCCAGCCGCGCAAAGATAGAGATAAGGGACGCCCCGAAAGCCAGTCCGATCAAAGGCTGGATGGCATCGTGCAGGCTGGCGGCACGTCCCTGTCCATAGACATAGAGGATCCAGAAGAACAGCGACACCCCCAGCAGTCCCAGCCCCACCACCAGCATCCCGGTGATCGCCCCGCCCCGGAAAGCCACGCCCAGCGCCTCGTTCATGCCGCGCGTGGCGGCCTGGGCAGTACGCACATTGGCGCGCACGGACACGTTCATCCCGATGAAACCGCAGGCGCCGGACAGTACCGCCCCCAGCAGGAAGCCGATCGCAGTGAGCCAGCCCAAACCGGGAATGAGCGCAATGAGGATCAGCAGCACCACCCCCACCATGGCGATGGTACGGTACTGCCGCGCCAGATAGGCCGCCGCGCCCTGCTGGATGGCCAGGGCGATTTCCTGCATACGGGGGTTGCCGCGGTCCTGCTTGAGAATCCAGCGTCGAGAAACCAGGCCATAGATCACCGCGACCAAGCCGCAGGCAATGGCAAACCACAGGGCAAGTGCCATCATCGTCTCCTTTGTTATCACGACTCATCAACAATCACGAACATCCGCCGCGCCGTCCGGGTGCTGCTGTTCCGGTTCGTCGCGGCCGATACTGCGCCTGCAAATTGCGTCGCCCTTTTTTATTGGAGTTGTTGTGCCTTGCCGGGCCGCCGGTGCCACGCCCTCGGGCGGGCATCACTGCCGGTGATCGGTTTACTTAGTTTTTGCTGACTGTCGAGCCAATGGCCTCCAGCGCGACAGCATAAAAAAAGCGGACCGAAGTCCGCTTCACTTTACTCCGCCAGGGCGGCAAATGCACGATCCCTGATTTCTTCCACCGGACCGACGCCGGCGATCTTGCGATACTTCGGCGCGCCAGGCTGGCCCGACTTGGCCCAATCACCGTAGTAGCCCACCAGCACTTCAGTCTGCTCGTGATACACGGCCAGACGCTTCTTGACGGTTTCTTCCTTGTCGTCGTCACGCTGGATCAGCGCCTCGCCGGTCAGGTCATCCTTGCCTTCGACCTTGGGCGGGTTGAACTTGACGTGATAGGTGCGGCCCGAACCCGGGTGCACGCGGCGGCCGCTCATGCGCTCGACGATGGCGCTGTCGGGCACGTCGATTTCCAGCACGTAGTCGATGGCCACGCCGGCTTCCTTCATCGCATCGGCCTGGCGCGTGGTGCGCGGGAAGCCGTCGAAGAGGTAGCCATTGGCACAGTCAGCCTGTTTCAGGCGATCCTTGACCAGGCCAATGATGATGTCGTCGGAAACCAGACCGCCCGCATCCATCACCTTCTTGGCAGCGATGCCAAGCTCGGTGCCCGCAGCCACGGCCGCGCGCAGCATGTCGCCGGTGGAGATCTGCGGAATGTTGAATTTTTCCTTGATAAAAGTGGCTTGCGTGCCTTTACCGGCACCAGGCGCTCCTAAAAGGATGAGGCGCATGTCGTTTCCTAAATTGAGGGTTTCTGAATATGAATGCTTGAATTCTTTTGCGACGTGATGGCAGAGGATCGCTACCATCTGGACGGTTATGCAGCTTGTTTGCGCGCCGTTTGCATCAGCTCTGGGACGAAACTTACCACAAAATCTTACCGAACCATGACAAACGCCTGATTTTTAAGCAGTCTCCGGACTCTGATTGTGTCGTGTCAGCTTGACATGGAACTTACAGCAGGCCGATCCGGCCGGCCTTGCGGCGGATCATGCCTGCCACGCAGACGAGAGATCAGAGCGCGGAGATGGTCTGCACCAGCGGGCTGTCCGGCGGCGCCTCGAAATGCTTGCGCACGCGCAACAGGTCTTCGGGGGTATCCACCCCGGCTTCGGGCACCATCGAGGTCACGTGCACGGCAATGGCGTGGCCATGCCACAGCACGCGCAATTGCTCCAGCGCCTCGATGCGTTCCAGCGGGGCCGGGGCCAGGGTCGGGTAGAGCTGCAGGAAACGGTTGCTGTAGGCATACAGGCCGATATGGCGCAGCGGCACGTATTCATTGGCGTGATCGGGACCGCTGGCGTCGGGCAGCGACTCACGCGACCTGGCAAAGGCATCGCGATGCCACGGAATCGTGGCGCGCGAGAAATACATGGCGCAGCCGTCCTTGTTGAGCACTACCTTGACCACGTTGGGATTGAAGGCATCCTCGGCAGTCCCGATGGCGTGCGCGGCCGTGGCCATGGGTACGCCGTCCTTGATGTGGGCGGCGGTGGCAGCAATCAGGCCCGGATCGATCAGGGGTTCATCGCCCTGCACGTTGACCACCACCTCATCCTCGGTGAGCCCCAGCGCGGCGGCCACTTCGGCGATGCGGTCGGTGCCGGAGGGGTGATCGGCGCGGGTCATGGCCACTTCGATGCCATGCTGCTCGCAGGCGGCGTGGATGTCGTGGTGGTCGGTGGCCACGATGATGCGGGTGGCCCCGGACAGCGCGGCCCGCTCGGCCACGCGCACGATCATGGGCTTGCCGCCGAGGTCGGCCAGCGGCTTGTTGGGCAGGCGCGTGGAAGCCAGGCGCGCAGGGATGATGACGGTAAAGGTCATGGAATCAACCGCAGCAGGAAGGCAGAAATCAGGAATCAAGAGACCGGGGACTCGCGTCAGGCCGCAGGCGCTGCCGGCACGGCCGTCAGTTCGCGCGCTTCATCGGCCCACATGATGGGGATGCCATCGCGGATGGGATAAGCCAGCTTGTCTGCCTTGCAGATCAGTTCCTGGGCTTTTTTGTCGTAGTCCAGCGGGCCCTTGCAGATGGGGCAAACCAGGATATCAAGCAGTCGGGCGTTCACGGAGTTTCTCCACTATATGTTCAGCCAGCGCGCCGTCAATGCGCGCCGAGACAGGCACGACCCAGATGCGCGGGTCGTTTCGGATGGCCTCGATAGCCCTGCATTTTACTGCATCCTTTTCCGTGATCAGGATGACATCGGCCGCAAGGCCTGCAAAAGGATCGATGGCGAAATCAAAATGGTCGGGCAAGGGATGGCGCGCAAAGGACAGACCCGCCGCTTCCAGCGTCGCAAAAAACCGCCCGGGATTGCCAATCCCCGCCACCGCCGCCAGCCGCACGCCACCCTCGCCCATCCGCTCCAGCGGCTTGTGCGCAGCGGGCGGGGCCAGTTGCACGGCCTGGTCCGCCTGCAGCCGCATGGCATGCGCGCCGCCGGATGCGCTGCCCTGCGCGCCGACATTGACCACCGAGAAATCCCGTCGGCGCGAAGCCGGCTCCCGCAGCGGTCCGGCCGGCAGCAGCCAGCCGTTGCCGACACCGCGCGCATCGGACAGCACGATCTCGATGTCGCGCGCCAGCGCGTAATGCTGCAAGCCATCGTCGGAAATGATCACATCCACCTCGGGATGCGCCGCCAGCAAGGCGCGCCCGGCCTCGGCCCGGCGCCGTCCGACCACCAGCGGCACGCCGGTGCGCTGGACGATCAGCAAGGGTTCGTCTCCCACCTGGGCCGCCGCCGCATCGGCCGTGACCTCCAGCGTCTGCCCGGCACCGCCGCCATAGCCGCGCGAAATCACGCCGGGATGCAGGCCTGCCGCACGCAAGGCCTCGATGAGCCAGATCGCAAACGGGGTCTTGCCGGTGCCGCCGACGAAGACGTTGCCCACCACGATCACCGGCACCGGCAGCCGTTCGGTGCGCTTGATGCCCAGCGCGAAGAGCGCGCGGCGCAGCGCTGCGAGCGCGCCAAAGAGCAGCGACAGCGGCCACAGCAGGCAGGCCAGCGGACCGCGCTGTTGCCAGGCGCGGGTCAGGATGGCTTCGGCAGTGGGCCTGGATTCGGCCATTTTCGGGTTCCAGTGAATAAAAAAAACGCGGGCCAGGCAGGACCTGGCCGGCGCGCCATCGCTGCTGGATGACATGAAGCTATTGGCAAATTTTGAGTGCGGCTCGCGGCCGGCTACTTGCTGCTCGACTGCGCCGCGAAGGTCAGCTTGGGATAACCCGCCATGCGTGCCGCCTCCATCACGTTGACCACGGTCTGGTGCGTGGCCAGCGCGTCGGCATTGATGATGATGACCGGACCAGCCTTGCTGCCGCTGCTGCGCACCGCAGCCTGCATCTCTTCCGACAGCCCCTGCGCATCGCGCGCGGCGATGCGCTTGTTGTTGATGGCGTAGCGGCCATTGGCGTCGATGGCGATGTTGATCTCGAAGGGCTGTTCCAGCGCCTTCTGGGCATCGGCCGTGGGCAACGTGACCTGCAGGGCGGTGAACTTGCTGTAGGTGGTGGTCACCATCAGGAAGATCACGATCACCAGCAGCACGTCGATGAAAGGGATCAGGTTGATCTCCAGGTCTTCGCGGGGACGGCCCTTGCGGAAGTTCATGCGTTTCTCCGGCGTGAAGGATCAGCGACGCACATCGTGGACGATGTCCACGAACTTGACGGCCTGCTGTTCCATGTCAACCACGAAGCCGTCGACCTGGGCGCGGAAGTGGCGATAGAACACCAGCGCCGGCATGGCAATGGCCAGGCCGAAACCCGTGTTGTAGAGCGCAATGGAAATACCGTGCGCCAGCTGCGCAGGATTGGTCCCGGCGGCGTTCTGCGACGCAAAGATCTCGATCATCCCGACCACCGTGCCAAACAGGCCCATGAGCGGCGCCAGCGAAGCGATCGTCCCCAGCGTGGTCAGGAAGCGCTCCAGGCGATGGGCGGCGGCCTGGCCGGCCTCTTCGATGGCTTCCTTCATCACTTCACGCGGGGCATCGACGTTGCGCAGGCCGGCAGCCAGTACCTGGCCCAGCGGCGAATTCTGTTCCAGCTTGTCGATGACGTCCTCGTTGACGCGTCCGCTCTGATAGACCCGGACCACTTCGCCCAGCAGGTCCGGCGGCAGGATGCGCGCGCGGCGCAGGTAGGCCAGTCTTTCGATGACCAGCGCCAGGCCGATGATGGAAGCGATCAGCAAGGGCCAGATCGGCCAGCCGGCGGCGAGGATGATGGCGAGCAAAACGTACTCCTAAGAAATGCGGATGAGCGGTGAATCTGGTGCAGCCGACGGCCTTTCCGGCACGCCCGTTTCTGCGGTGCAGAATGTAGCCGGTTGCGCGCGGCTCGGCAAGCGCAGCCAGCTTGGCTTTACAATGCGGCATTGTATCGCCCCTGGAGTCCCCGCGTCCCATGCCTGCCGACAAGTTCCCGCCCTTCCCCGCTGCCCGCCCGCGTCCGGAGGCCATGCCGGCCGCCGCCACTACCGACGGCGGCCCGCCCATCCTGACCGTCTCCGGCCTGAACCAGGCGGTGGCACGCATGCTGGAGCGCAATTTCCCGCTGATCTGGGTCAAGGGCGAGATTTCCAATTTCACCCGTGCGGCCTCCGGCCACTGGTATTTCAACCTCAAGGATGACGGGGCGCAGGTGCGTGCGGTCATGTTCAAGGGCCGCGCGCAATACGCCGGCTTCATGCCGCGCGAAGGCGACAAGGTCGAAGTGCGCACCCTGGTGACGCTCTACGCGCCGCGCGGCGATTACCAGCTCAACGTGGAAGCCATCCGTCGCTCCGGCGTGGGCGACCTCTACGCCGCCTTCGTGCAGCTGAAGGAAAGACTGGAACGCGAAGGCCTGTTCGACCGCGACCGCAAGCGCCCCCTGCCGGGCTTCCCGCGCCGCATCGGCATCGTCACCAGCCCGCAGGCCGCCGCCTTGCGCGATGTGCTGACCACCCTGCGCCGCCGCGCCCCGCATGTGGAAGTGATCCTCTACCCCACGCCCGTGCAGGGCGAAGGCGCAGCCCAGCGCATCGCCAATGCCATCCGCACCGCCTCCGCGCGCGCCGAATGCGATGTGCTGCTGGTGTGCCGTGGCGGCGGCAGCATCGAGGACCTGTGGTCCTTCAATGAAGAAGTGGTGGCGCGCGCCATCGTGGAGGCCAGCATGCCGGTGATTTCCGGTGTCGGCCATGAAACCGACTTCACCATCGCCGACTTCGCCGCCGACCTGCGCGCGCCCACCCCCACGGCCGCCGCCGAGCTGGCCGCCACTGCGCGCGAGGACTGGCTGGCTGAACTGCACGGCCACGCCAATGACCTCACGCGCGCCCTGCGCCGCAGCCTCACCGAAAAAGCGCAGACCGTGGACTGGCTCTCGCGCCGCCTGGTCAACCCGAGTGCGTATATACAGCATGAGCGCGTCAAACTGGCCGCACTGCAGACCCGGCTCGCCCACGCCACCCGCGTGCCGCTGACCCGCATGCGCCATCGCCTGCAGCAACTCGCCACCCACCTGTCGCACCAGATTCCCGACACTGCCCACGCCCGGCGCGACCTGCTGGACCTGACGCGGCGCCTGCAAGGAGCGCAGGCCGCACGGCAGTTGCGCCAGCGGCAGGCGCTGGCCGGGCTGAGTACGCAGCTGGAATTACTCAATCCGCAGCGCACGCTGGAGCGCGGCTACGCCATCGTCAGCGACCGCCAGGGCCGTGTATTGCACGCCCCGGCCGAGCTGGCCGCGCGCAGTGAGGTCACCATCCGCCTGGCCGAAGGCAGTGCCGAGGTCGGCATTGCCAGCGTGCAGCCACGGCTGGATTGAGGCGATGCTGTCGCCCTGCTTGACAGCTGTGGCAGACTTTTTTGGCATAAGCATTTTCCGGCGCAATACAGCGCGGCGCGCCGTATTACGGGTGGGACCATCGGAAGCCAGTGCGCGGATGAGCTGGAACGTCTTGCGGGGACTGGCATCTACGGTCTTGCCTGCGCTGGCGACCAGCGTCTCCCATTGGGAACCATTCGCATTGCCGCACTGGAGGCCGATGCGCGACTGACGCGCGCCAGATTTGACCGAGTGCAAAGAATTGTCTTCCGCTTTAGAATCGCAGGTTCGGAAAAGACCCCTTCGTAGCAAACCAACAAGACTGAAAGGATTCATCATGGCACATACCCTTCCGGCACTGCCTTACGATCTGGACGCGCTGGCGCCCACGATTTCCAAGGAAACCCTGGAATATCACTATGGCAAGCACCATCAGACCTATGTGACCAACCTGAACAACCTGATCCCGGGTACCGAATTCGAACACCTGTCCCTGGAAGAGATCATCAAGAAATCCTCCGGCGGCATCTTCAACAACGCTGCCCAGGTGTGGAACCACACCTTCTACTGGAACGGCCTGACCCCGAAGGGCCAAGGCGCTCCGAGCGGCGCGCTGGCTGACGCCATCAATGCCAAGTGGGGTTCCTTCGACGCCTTCAAGGCCGAGTTCACCAAGCAAGGCCTGGCCAACTTCGGTTCCGGCTGGACCTGGCTGGTCAAGAAGGCTGACGGTTCCCTGGACATCGTCAACACCACCGGTGCCGGCACCCCGCTGACCACCGACAGCAAGCCGCTGCTGACCGTGGACGTGTGGGAACACGCGTATTACATCGACTACCGCAATGCACGCGCCAAGTACGTCGAGAACTACTGGGGCATCATCAACTGGGACTTCGTGGCCAAGAACTTCGCTTGATCACCCTGCCTCCCGGCAAGAAAAAACCACGCGCGAGCGTGGTTTTTTCTTTTATCAACAAGCTTTTTCTTGTCTGTGAGATTTTCTGCTCCTTGCCCCGCAGGCCATCCACTACCGATATCTGGCATGGTCAGGCTTCGGTCCCATGTTAGAACTTGGTCAGGTCTGTGTCAGCCTGCCGCCGCTCGTATCAGGCACAATGTGAAGACCAATTTTTCGCATACCTACTGCGCCTGAGGGCGGCATTCGATGGAGTCCGGCAGTGCTATATTTAATCGGAAGCAAACTGGGAAAGGGCTGGCAGATATTTCTTGTCGTCTCCCTTGCCTGTCTGATATCGGCGTGCTCTCACCCAAAAGTCAGAAACAGCTTGGTCATAAGACATTCCTCCGAGCGCATCAAGACTCTTTATATCGATACCTCAGCCGCGCGCGGCCTCAGAGTTTCCAATACTTGGCCGCATGTAGAGCAATCCGGATTCGAGGAGGCGCTCGCACCGGCCTTCAGTGCCTACGGTGTAGAAGCGCGCCTCCTCCACATGGAGGACGAACTGCGCTTGCGACCAGTCACCCCTGGGGACTACCTGCTCAAAGTCAGTTTCAAGAGTGGATTCGTTGGCACCTCCGGCAGTGGCGCCTTCTTCGCACTGGAACTGACCGAGCTCACCAGCAATGACCCCATCTGGGCCGGTAATATATTCGTAGGCGGTAGTTCCACAATTCTTACAGAGAATCTCGGTAAAATCGTGGCAGGCAACATCGCCGAGGCGATGAATACAGACCATCTTTTCTCTGACCTGATTCTGGCATCCAGGCACGAACCGATCACGAATGGCAACAAGAAATCTCCACCACTGACGCCGGGGCAACTGGAGGGCTTCGCCAATTTCAAGAAGATGATTTCACCGAAGGCTTTCGTGGTCGGCGGCAACCGGTATTTTTATGCCTCCGGACAGACTGCCGACCAAGATCCACCTGCCGTTAGAGCACTGCAGCGTTGCGAGAGCGAACAACAACCCAATTGCCGTGTGATCTCAGACGGCTATCGCGTGTTTCCGTAGCTATCGCGTTAAGTGCTCAGCAAGTGCGTGCGTGGCTGTGCCACAATCACCGCTTCCCTGACTGCACTTATAAGGAGACCCTCATGGCCCACGTCACCCTGCACAACGCCGCCGGCTACGCCCAGGACATCAAGGCGCGCATCCACCAGATCAAGTCCGACGAACCCGAGAGCAATGGTGGCAAGGACACCGGTCCGGCCCCCTATGAATTGCTGCTGGCCGCGCTGGCCTCCTGCACCTCGCTCACGTTGCGCATGTACGCCGACCGCAAGGGCTGGGATCTGGGCAGCATCTCGGTGGACGCCCACTTCGGGCGCGACGACAGCGGCCTGGAAACCATCACCCGCAAGATCAGCTTCGGCAATGCCCTGTCGCAAGAACAGCTCACGCGCCTGGCCGAGATCTGCGAAAAGACCCCGGTCACCAAGACCATCCGCCAGGGCACCGCGATTCAGACATCGATGGCGTAACCTGCGGCGCGCCAGGCATCGATGCCGCCCGTGAGCGGCCGCACGCGCGTATAGCCGCGCCGCATCAGCTGGCGCGCCACCATGGCCGCCGAGGCCTCGTTGGGACAGGCGCAATACACCACCACCTCACCCTCGACGGGGCCATCGAAGACGAAGGTCTGGATCTCCTGGTTGGAAATCGTGACCGCACCCGGAATGCGGCCATCCTGCTGCGACATCGGCGAACGCACATCGATGATGGTGGGCGCATTGCCCTCTTCGAGCATGGTATTCAATTCATCCACTGAAATACGCGCCATCTCCAGCGACTTGCGGAAACGCCGGCGCTGCCACCATTTGTTGGCCACGAAGGCTGCCAGCGCCACGGCGATCAGGAGCATGCCGTAATGGCCCAATTGCGCCAGCACATTGAGCAGGTCATCCACGGCCGAGCTGAAGAGCGAACCGAGGAAAATCCCCAGTCCCGCCCACAGGGCGCTGCCCGCCGCATCCCACAGCAGGAAGCTGATGCGGCGCGTGCCCATGGTGCCGGAGAGCGCACTGGCAATCGAGGCGAAGCCCGGAATGAACTTGGCCAGCAAGAGCGAACGCGCGCCCCAGCGCAGGTAGATCGATTCGGTCTGACGCACACAGGAGTCCGGCGAGAGCGAAATACGGCACAGGCGCGACATGATCTGGCGGCCGTAGCGGCGGCCGGCAAGATACCAGCAATAGTCGGCAATGAGTGCCGCACTCACCGCCAGCAGCAGCAACAGCGCCGGCGAGTAGCGTCCGGTCGCCGAGAGCGCACCGGTGATGATCAGCGTGGGATAGGCCGGCACCGGCGCGCCCAGTTGCTCGACCAGCACGTTGACGAAAACGAGGATCAGACCGTATTGCTCGATCAGGTGGTAGAGGGTGTCCATGGACGGGCTGCCTTGATGTCTCGCCGCCTGGGAGGCGGCGACTGTTCCGCCGTGATGGCGGTGTGCAGGCTGCCATTATAGGCGTGTGGCCGGCCCCTCTGCTTGGACAAAACCGGCGCGCTCCACCCGCGTAAAAATGCGCCCGGCGCACCGTGAGATCACGGGCGGGCGGACGCAAACGAGGAAGACCTCGGAGAAATCAATCGCGCGCCGTGCTCACACCGCGTGCTTGGCCACCGGTTCTGTGCGGCCTTCAGCCGAACCGCCGCCGTCCTGCACCGACGGCCGGGTCCGTGCCAGAAATACCAGCACTGCCGCCACCAGCGAAGCCGCCGACAATGCATACAAGCCGCCCTGGATGGAACCGGTCTTCTGCTCCAGGTAACCGAAGGTAGCCGGTGCGAAGAAGCCGCCCAGGTTGCCCAGCGAATTGATCAACGCCAGCACCGCTGCCGCAATGCGCGCATCCAGATAGGCCTGCGGAATGGGCCAGAACAAGGACGAAGCCGCCTTGAAACCGATGCCCGCAAAGCACACCGCCACGAAGCCGATCACCGGACCGGCCGAAGCCGAGACCGCCATGCCGATGGCCGAAATCACCAGTGTGGTCGCCACCCAGAACTGCGGCTTCTTGTAGCGCGCGGCCAGCACGGCAAAGACATACATCGCCGCAATCGCCACGATCCACGGAATCGAGTTGAACAGGCCGACCTGGAAATCATTGAAATGGCCCATCTTCTTGATGATGGTCGGCAGCCAGAAGGTGGCGCCATAGATGGTCAGCTGGATGGCGAAATAGATCAGGCAGAACAGCACGATCTGCGGATCACGCAACAAGCTCAGCGCCGAGACGTGCGGCGGACGATTGGCCGCACGCTGCTCCTGTTCGGCCGCGATGACCGTGGCCAGCGCCTCGCGTTGTTCCGGCGAGAGCCACTTGGCATCGCGCGGCGTGGAGTCCAGCACCTTCCACACCACCACGCAGAACAGCATCGACGCACCGCCCTCGATGAGGAACATCCATTGCCATCCATGCAGTCCGCCACCTTCAATCAACAGCAGCGCGCCGGTGATCGGACCGGAGAGAATCGATGCAATCGCCGAGCCCGACAGGAACACCGCCATGGCCCGGCCACGCTCATGATTGGGCAGCCATTGCGTGAAGTAATACACCACGCCGGGGAAGAAACCGGCCTCGGTCACGCCCAGCAAAAAGCGCATGAAATAAAAGCTGGTCTCGCTATGCACGAAGGCCATGCAAGCCGCCACCAGGCCCCAGGTGAACATGATCCGCGTGAGCCAGGCGCGGGCCCCATAGCGTTGCAGCAGCATGTTGGAAGGGACTTCGAAGATGGCATAGCCGACGAAGAACAGCCCCGCGCCCAGGCCAAAGGCTGCTGCGCCGATGCCGAGATCGGTCGCGAGATGACTGCGCACGAAACCGATGTTGACGCGGTCGATGTAGTTGATGATGAACATGGCCACGAACAGCGGCAGGATGCGCCACTTGATCTTGCTCACCGCCGAGGTGAGGACCTGGTTCGTTGCGGGGGAGGACTGGGATGGATTCACGGGTTGTCTCCTCGTATGAGCCCGTACTGCCGGTTGATGAAAGAAAGTGCAGGCCGCCGACGCGTCGATCGCGCTCTTCTCGCAGCCTCGTCAAAACAGATGAAGACCCTTGCTCAACGCACCAGGCAAGGTTTCTTGGGATCGAATTTCCAGCCAGGGATCAGGTATTGCATGGCCACCGCATCATCGCGCGCGCCCAGCCCCATGTTGCGGTAGGTCTGGTGCGCCGCCTCGACCTGCTCCATATCCAGCTCCACGCCCAGCCCCGGCTTGGCCGGCACCTTGACCTTGCCGCCCACGATCTGCAGCGGTTCGCGCGTAAGGCGCTGGCCGTCCTGCCAGATCCAGTGGGTATCGATGGCGGTGATCTTGCCGGGTGCGGCCGCGGCCACGTGAGTGAACATGGCCAGGGAAATATCGAAGTGGTTGTTCGAATGCGAACCCCAGGTCAGCCCCCATTCATGGCACATCTGCGCCACCCGCACCGAACCCTGCATGGTCCAGAAATGCGGATCGGCCAGCGGGATATCCACCGATTGCAGCGAGATCGCATGGCCCATCTGGCGCCAATCGGTCGCTACCATGTTGGTAGCGGTCTGCAGGCCGGTGGCACGGCGGAATTCGGCCATCACTTCGCGGCCCGAGTAGCCGTCCTCAGCACCACAGGGATCTTCCGCATAGGCCAGTACATCATGCTGGTCGCGGCACAGGCGAATGGCATCCTTGAGCAGCCAGCCGCCATTCGGATCGAGCGTGATGCGTGCCTTGGGGAAGCGCTCGGCCAGGGCGGTGACGGCGGCGATCTCCTCCTCGCCGCGCATCACGCCCCCCTTGAGCTTGAAGTCATTGAAACCGTAGCGCGCATAGGCCGCCTCGGCCAGGCGCACCACCGCCTCCGGCGTGAGCGCGGCTTCGTGGCGCAGGCGCAGCCAGTCATCGTCCGCATCCGCCGCGGCCAGGTACGGCAGGTCAGTCTTGCGGCGATCGGCCACGTAGAACAGATACCCCAGCATCTCCACCTCATCGCGCTGCTGGCCCTCGCCCAGCAAGGCCGCCACCGGCACGTCGAGGCACTTGCCCAGCAGATCCAGCAGGGCCGCCTCCAGCGCGGTGACGGCGTGGATGGCGATGCGCAGGTCAAAGGTCTGCAGGCCGCGTCCACCCACATCGCGGTCGGCGAAAGCGGTACGCGCACGATTGAGGATGGCCTGCACATTGCCGATGGACTGGCCCACCACCAGCGAGCGCGCATCGTCGAGCGTCTGGCGGATACCCTCCCCGCCCGGCACTTCGCCCACGCCGGTGTTGCCGGCACTGTCGGTGAGGATGACGATATTGCGCGTGAAATACGGACCATGCGCCCCCGAGAGGTTCAAGAGCATGCTGTCATGCCCGGCCACCGGGATGACGCGCATGTCGGTCACGCGCGGCGCGCCCTTGTGCTGGGATGACGACGATGTCGGGGACGATGCGGAAGCTGGGTTCTGGGTCATGGCGGGTTTTCTCCGGAAACGGAAACGATCAGACTGCAAATTGGTAGCGGTACCAAATTTGAATTGAATGCATGGTAGCGGTACCAATTTTGACTGTCAATGGGGAAGCGTTGATTGCCTCAAGGCATCAGCACATCAGGAAGGATGAGGAAAGATCAGAAAAGATGAGGCGCTTCGGCGAAAACTCAGGCGCTGTCGCGCGCGATGATGGAGAAGCCGACATCGACAATACGCTCGCTGACTTCGCCGCCCGAGGCGCGCTCGATGATGAAGCGCGCGGCGCGCTGCCCGATGCCGGTGCCATCGATGCGCACCGTGGTCAGACGCGGCTGCAGGTCGCGCGAGAATTCCAGATCGCCGAAACCGACCACGGCCAGTTGGCCGGGAATGGCGATGCCGCGGCTCTGCGCTTCGATCATCACGCCCAGCGCCAGCAGGTCGGAGCTGCAGAAGATGGCATCCAGATCAGGCTGCGCCTGCAGCAGTTCGGCCAAGCCTTGGCGGCCTTGCCCCAGCGTAGTCGGGGCGACGACGTGATACATGGGAACCTCGCCCCTGCCCTGCTGCATGCCCAGCGCCGCGCACTCCTGCGCGAAGGCATTCATGCGCCGCTGGCTGCGCTCATCGCGTCCGCCCACCACGGCCACCTTGCGGCGTCCGCGCGCATGCAGGTAGCGCGCCACCTCACGGCCGATGGCTTCGTGCGAGAAGCCCACCAGCATGTCGATGGGGGTCGGTGTCAGGTCCCAGGTCTCCACCACCGGGATACCGCTGGCCAGCAGCCGCTTGCGCGCTTCTGCCGAGCGCATGATGCCGGTCAGCACCACGCCATCGGGACGGCGCCCGATGATGGCTTCCAGCAGCGCATCTTCGCGCGAATTCTCGTAGCCGCTCTGGCCCAGCATGACCTGGTAGCCGGCCGCAGCCAGCGTTTCGGTCAGGGTATGGACGATTTCCTGGAACACCGGACCGATGACGGTCGGCACCACCACCGCCACCAGCCGGCTCTTGTTGGAGGCCAGTCCGCCGGCCAGCAGGTTGGGCACGTAACCGGTTTTCTCGACCGCCTCACGCACCTTCTGCAAGACCTTGGGCGAGACTGCCGACGGTGTATTGAGCGCACGCGATGCGGTGATCGGTGCCACGCCCGCCAGCTGCGCCACATCGCGCAACGTGATGCCACCGGCGCTCTTGCGGGCAGCACGGCGGCGCGGTTCGGCGCTGTCGTCGTCGCGCTCGGCACTGGTGATTTGCATCGGAGAATCTGGAGGAGGCATACGCTTTTCGGACATGGCGGCATTCTAGCATTGCGGCTGGTAGCGTTACCAAGCTGGCAAGCTGGGCGTCAGCTTTGGCAGTTGCCTCGGACAGCGTCTCGGAAAGACGCAGTGGACGATGCGCATCGCCTCACACGTCGCAGGGAAGAGCGAGGCAGACCGGCAAATGCCGCGCATGCATTATTGACTTGAATTCAACAATGATTTGTCCGTGCGGCACTTCAAGCGAAAAAGGAATTGTCCGATACTCAATCGCTCTGATCCTGATCGCCCCGGCAGCACTGGCCTGCCGGGCCTCATCATCAACGCAAAGGACAAGTCATGCACACCTCCACCCTCCCCGCCCTGGGCCTGGGCACCTTCCGTCTCAAGGACCAGCAGGTCATCGATTCGGTCCGCAACGGCCTGGACCTCGGCTATCGCCACATCGATACCGCGCAGATCTACGGCAACGAAGCCGAAGTCGGCCAAGCCATGGCCGACAGCGGCGTGGCCCGCGATGATCTCTTCGTGACTACCAAGATCTGGACCGAGAACCTCTCCCGCGACAAGCTCCTCCCCAGTCTCAAGGAAAGCCTGCACAAGCTGCGCCTCGATCAGGTCGACCTGACGCTGATCCACTGGCCTTCTCCCCAGGATGAACTGCCGGTGGCCGACTACCTGCAGGCACTGGCCGAGGCCAAGGCACAGGGGCTCACGCGCCTGATCGGCATTTCCAACTTCACCATCGCGCACATGGAGCAGGCCATCGCCGCGGTCGGTGCGGAAGCCATTGCCACCAATCAGGTCGAGATCCATCCCTTCCTGCAGAACCGCAAGGTGATCGATTTTGCCCGTGCCAAGGGCATCCACCTGACAGCCTACATGCCGCTGGCGTATGGCAAGGTGATGGAGGACGCGACGCTGCTGGAGATCGCCGCCCGCCATGGAGTGTCGGCCGCACAAGTGGCGCTGGCCTGGTCGCTGCAGCAGGGCTTTGCGGTGATCCCCTCCTCGACCCGACGCGAGAACCTGGCCGCCAATTTGCAGGCGCAACAGTTGACGCTCTCCGAGGCGGAGATGCAGGCCATCGCTGCGCTCGACCGCGGCGAGCGGCTTGCCAATCCGGGATTTGCGCCGCAGTGGGATTGAACGCTGCTGCCCGCTGCGTGCAGCAGCAGAACGGATCAGGGCTTGCGCTGATCGCGGTTCTGCAACTGCAATTGCAGGCGCTCGATGGCACTGCCGACCGGGATGAAGAAGTTCATCCCGGCCAGTCCCTTGGCCCCCAGCCCGGCCACGGTGATGCCGATCACCTGGCCTGACTTGTCCAGCAAGGGACCGCCGCTGCTGCCCGGCAGGATCGCCACATCGCTCTGCAGGAAATCCAGATCGCGCACCTTGCGCACGCCACTGAGGATGCCGCGCGTGAGCGTGGTATTGAAGGCATCGCCCAGCGGAGAACCCAGCGCATACACATCCTCGCCGATGCCCGGCTCGCCCATGCGCAGCGGCATTGGCCGCACACCCGGCGCTTCGGTCTTGAGCAGCGCGATGTCACGCGCCGCATCCACCCGCACGACTTCAGCAAGCAGTTCTCGTCCGGTCGGCAGGCGCACCCGTACCGCGCGCGCCTGCCCGATCACATGCTGGTTGGTCAGCAGCCAGCCGGAACTGCCGATGTAGAAACCGGTACCGGAGCCGCGCTCGGTCAGCACCGTGACCACCGCCGAACGCAACTCCGGCATCACCCTGGCAATTTCGCCATTGCCCCGTTCGGCGGGCTGGTTGTCGATGGCCAGCGGGCTGCCTGCCGGCATGGCCTCCGGTGCGCGCGCAACGTCGCTGCCGGCACCGCCAATTGCAGCCGCGGCCAGGCTGTCATAGGGCGATTGCAGCGCCAGCGCAAAGCGGGGATCGGCCAGCAGATTGCGGACCGCCGCGCCGAAGGCTTCCATCGGAATCGGCGGCACGCTGCCATCAAGACTGCGCTCACGCGAACGGAATACGCCTTCGCTCATGCCGCGATAGATCACCTTGCGCTGCTCCGGCGCGAACACCTGCCATTCCAGGCGGAGATAGGCCTCGCCGGTCCAGCTGTCGCCGCCCTTGGCGCAGAGATTGGTCTGGAACTGGCTGATGATCACGCCTACCTGGAGGTTGAAGTCGGCCGGCCGGGCGCGTTCGCGGGCAGCGTCTTGTTCCCGGAACAGCGGTTCGGCCGGGGACGCCGGCACCGGATAGCCGTGCTGCTGCAGCTCGCTGCGAAAGCGCAGGAACAGCGCATTGGTCGGCAACATCACTTCGGCACTGTTCTGGTTCCAGACGATCTCGTTCCTGCGGGTACAGAACAGCCCGCCCTGCAGTTGCCCGATGATCTGGTTGCCCTGGCTGCCCTGCTCGAAGCGGCGCTGCGCAGCCGCGAGGTAGGCTGGCCGCGCGGCGGCTTGCCGCGGCATCAGCAGCGGGGTCTTGTCTTCGACGGTGGGCATGATCGCTTCGGCGGCCTGCACGCCACGCATCAGGGAGAGAGTGCAAGCGAACAGCGCGAGCTGAAGAGGCAGCCGCGCCAGACGGCGCTGCAGGAGCAGCCGGAGAGTCTTGTTCATCATCGAGCTAGGAAAATGGGCCAGCGCCCCGGCTGGCGAAAGAGCGCATTCTGGCATGCTGCCGACGGTCTCCGCGATTGTCCCAAATGCCCGATATAGGAAAAAAAGGCCAGCTTCCACAAGAAAGCTGGCCTTCTCCAAAAGACACAGGTGAAATGATTTACGCGCTGGCCGGTTGCGGCTGCGATCCCTGATGTCCCTTGATGCGCAACACCAGCACCGCGCCGATCAGACAGGCCACGCCCATCATGATCGACGACAGCGTGTAATTGCCCAGCGTCGCCCGCATGTAGCCGGCCACCGTGGTGGCAGTAGCGGCGCCGAGCTGGTGCCCGGCCACGATCCAGCCGAACACGATGGGCGCGGCCAGGCGGCCGAAGACGTCATTGGCCAGGCGCACGGTCGGCGGCACGGTGGCGATCCAGTCCAGGCCATAGAAAATCGCGAAGATGGCCAGTCCGTAATACTGCAAGCCGAAGGCATACGGCAGGAAGATCAGCGCCAGTCCGCGCAGGCCGTAATACCAGAACAGCAGCACGCGCGGATTGTAGCGGTCCGAGAGCCAGCCCGAGAGCGTGGTACCGACCAGGTCCAGCATGCCCATGGCCGCCAGGATGGAAGCGCCTTTGACTTCATTGATGCCGTAGTCATTGCACATGGCGATGAACTGCGTGCCGATGTAGCCATTGGTGGAGAGCCCGCAGACGAAGAAGCTCATGAACAGCAGCCAGAAGTCCGGCATGCGCACCGAAGTCCGCAGCGCATCCAAGGCGATGGCCAACGGATTGCGCTTGGAGCGGCCATCATCGGCGGTCTCGCTGGTCTGGCCGAGCATCTTCTGGCCGATGGCCGCCGGGCCTTCCGGCAGCAGCAGCCATACCAGCGGAATGGCCAGCAGCGCCACCGCCGACACCAGGAAAGCCACCGAGCGCCAGCCGTAGCTGCCGACCATGGAGGCCATCAGCGGCAGGAACACCATCTGCCCGGTGGCCGCACTGGCGGTGAGCAAGCCCATGGCCAGGCCGCGCCGGGTCTCGAACCAGCGGCTGACGATGGTGGCCCCCAGAGTGTTAGCCGCCACGCCGGTACCGGCACCGACCAGCAAACCCCACGACAGCAGCATGTGCCAGGGCATGTGCATGAGGGTCGACAGGGCCGTGCCGCTGGCCAGCAGCACCAGCGCCCCCAGCACCACGCGGCGGATGCCGAAGCGCTGCATGGCTGCCGCCGAGAACGGGCCGATCAGGCCATATAAGGCGATGTTGACCGAGATCACCACCGAGACGGTGGAGCGGTTCCAGCCGAACTCCTGTTCCAGCGGCAGGATCATCACCGAAGGCGTGGCGCGGATGCCGGCCGAACACAGCAGCACGAGGAAGATCACGCCCACCACCACCCAGGCATAGTGGAAGCGGGGCGTGACGGCGTTGGCCAGCGATTGGGTCAGTTTGTTCATGGCGATCCTGTCGGGAGGGCAGTGCGAGCTTGTTGGATGGGTGGGAGCGAATCGTCGGGTGAAGCAAGGTTCATTGCACCTTCAAACCGGGCCTGCTGGCGCGTCAGGCGTCCTGCAGGCGGGCATAGGCGTCTTCGATGAGGTCATTGAATTCGCGCGCGAGCTTGGGACCGAGACGGCGGTCGATTTCGTCCTGGGCACGCCGCCAGCGCGGCCGGGCTTCCTCCAGCTTGGCGCGGCCGGCGCGGGAGAGTTGCAGGGCGAAGGAGCGCTTGTCCAGCAGGGCATCGTCGGGCAGGTCGACGGTCTCGATCCAGCCGGCGGCCACCAGGGGTTTCAGGGCGCGGCTCAGGGTGCTGCGGTCCATGCCCATGTCCTGCGCCAGCACGATGTTGGCGATCGGTCCCTTGCGGCCAATGCGGCTCAACAACGAATACTGCGTGATGCTCAGTTCGCTGTCCTGCAGGTGATGGTCATAGATGATGGTGATCCTGCGGGTGAGACGACGCAGGGGGGCGCAGGTGCAGATGTCCTTGCTCATGGGGAATCCGGTTGGCGAGGGATGACAATCCGGCGTCAACGAGGCCGCGCCGGGGATCGCACAAAACAATGCATATGCATCGATGTATGCGCATCATAGGGAGTGCACTGAGTGAAGTCAAGCGAGACCAGGGCATCTCCACGGCACGGGAATGCACGTGCGCAACAGCGGGCCATAAAAAAAGCCTGCTCGCGCAGGCTTCTCCGAGGGGGATTGCGGCTTACACCAGCGTATCGTCGTATCCCCCGCCGTCATCCACATCGAAATTGCTCAGATCGGCAAGATCGCTGCTGCTACCGGAGTCGCTGCCACTGTCATTGCTGGCGAAATCCGATTTGCGATCCCCATCACTGCCGTAATAGTTGTTGACGGTAGTGTTCTCGATATTTTCCACCGGCGCGCTCAAGCCGTTCTGATGCGCCAGTCCCGATCCGCTGTTGCCATTGAAGAGGTGCTCGATGCCTTGATACAGGAAGGCGCCACCGGCCACGCCCGCTGCGGTCGCCGCCACGGTGCCGAGCATGCTGCCCATGCCGCCGCCAAAGAACCCGGATGAAGGCGCTGCCGCCGGGGCTGCCTGATAGGCAGGCACGGCCTGCTGGGGCGCGGGATAGGGCTGTGCAGGGGCCGGCATATAAGCCGGGACCGCAGGCTGCGGGCGTGCCGAGGCTGCCGCGGGCGCATTGCCCCAGGCGTTGCCATCGAGAAAGCCCGAGCTCCGCGCGCCACCTGCAGCATTGGCCTGCAACGACTGCACCTGGTTCTGCAGGGCCGCCACTTGGGCCTTGGTCGCGTTGAGGGCCTGTTCCATCAACAAGGCCCGTTGCACCAGCAGATACGCCGCATCGGGCTGGCGCGCCACCGCCGCCTGGATCATGGCATCGGCCTGGGCATCCTTGCTGATGCCCTGCACCTGCGTCAGTTGCTGGAGAAAATCCTGAAGGGCTTGGGTTTCTTGCGGACTCATGATGACGCTCCCAACGAAAATGAAAAATCAAAAAAACGATGAACACGCTTGAATCGCGATTGAAACGCAGACTGTAGACACAACGCGTCCAACCGCTCCCACCGATGACTGGCATCAGACTCATCAGCAGGCTCAATGGCATTATGCGCGCGCCTTGCTTGCAGATTTGTGTCAACAATCGTCAACTTGGAAACAGCTTGTAACAGCCACCGGCGCCCCCTTGATATCAAACGGCATCGCCGCAAAAAACCCGAAGCGTGAATTTTTAGGTAATATCCCCCTCCCCGCACCCGTTCCGGCGGCCACAAGCCCGGAGCAGGCGGAGGCAGGCGCGGACTATCGGCCACCATCACTGGAGGCCGCTTTCCGTACCCCACTCCGGACCGACGAGAAACACCATCCTTCCCGATCGGCCCGCCGCATTCAAGACCAGGAAACCAGAACAGTACAAGCTGGCCGCAGCAACGCAAGTCGTTGCGCAGACCGCTTTTTCAAGACCGTTTTTCATCCCTCAACCAGACCATGACCCAACAAATTTCTGCCGCCGAGCAACTCCTGCGTGACGCCGCCCGCGAATACCACCGCACCCCGTCGCGCGGCAAGATCGAAGTCCGCCCCACCAAGCCGCTGTCTAACCAGCGCGACCTGTCGCTGGCCTATTCGCCGGGCGTGGCCTATCCCTGCCTGGACATCGAAGCCGATCCGCTGAAGGCCTTCGACTACACCTCGCGCGGCAACCTGGTGGCCGTCATCAGCAACGGCACCGCCGTCCTCGGCCTGGGCAACATCGGTCCGCTGGCCTCCAAGCCGGTGATGGAAGGCAAGGGCTGCCTGTTCAAGAAATTTGCCGGCGTCGACGTGTTCGACATCGAACTGGCCGAGAACGACCCGGACAAGCTGGTCGAGATCATCGCCGCACTGGAGCCGACCCTGGGCGGCATCAACCTGGAAGACATCAAGGCCCCGGAATGCTTCTACATCGAGCAGAAGCTCTCGGCCCGCATGAACATCCCGGTCTTCCACGATGACCAGCACGGTACCGCCATCATCTCCTCGGCCGCCCTGCTGAACGGCCTGGAACTGGTCGGCAAGGACATCGGCGCCGTCAAGATCGCCGTCTCCGGCGCGGGCGCAGCCGCCATCGCCTGCGTGGAAGTGATGATCGGCCTGGGTGTGAAGCGCGAGAACGTCTACATGGTCGACAGCAAGGGCGTCATCTACGAAGGCCGCCCCGGTGGACTGGACGCCTCCAAGCAGCGCTACGCCATCAAGACCGAGGCGCGCACCCTGGCCGACGTGGTCAATGGCGCCGACGTCTTCCTGGGCTGCTCGGCCCCTGGCGTGCTGACCGCCGAGATGGTCAAGACCATGGCCGACAAGCCCATCATCCTGGCGCTGGCCAACCCGGAACCGGAAATCCGCCCCGAGCTGGCCAAGTCGGTCCGTCCGGACTGCATCATCGCCACCGGCCGTTCGGACTACCCGAACCAGGTCAACAACGTGCTGTGCTTCCCCTACATCTTCCGTGGCGCGCTGGACTGCGGTGCCACCAAGATCACCGAAGCCATGAAGCTGGCCTGCGTGCGCGAGATCGCCGACCTGGCCAAGGCCGAGACCAGCGCCGAAGTCAGCGCCGCCTATCCCGGCAAGGAACTGGTGTTCGGTGCCGACTACCTGATCCCGACCCCGTTCGATTCGCGCCTGATCCTGAAGATCGCCCCGGCCGTGGCCAAGGCGGCTGCCGAGTCCGGCGTGGCGACGCGTCCCATCAAGGACTACGCCGCCTACCGCGAAGAACTGACCCGCTTCATCTACCAGACCGGCATGTTCATGCAGCCCGTCTTCAACACCGCCAAGGTCGCGCCGCAACGCGTGGTCTACGCCGATGGCCAGGATGAGCGCGTGCTGCGCGCCGTGCAGTTCGTGGCGGACGAAGGCCTGGCCGCACCGATCCTGGTCGGCCAGCCCGCCGCCATCGAAGCCGGCATCAAGAAGGCCGGCCTGCGCATCAAGATCGGCCAGAACGTGCAAGTGATCGACCCGGCCAGCGACGCCCGCGTGGCGCAATACGCCGCCCAGTACAAGGACGGCAGCGAAGCCGACGTGCGCGCCAGCGGCAGCCTGCTGGCGGCGCTGATGGTCAAGGCCGGTGACGCCGACGCCATGCTGTGCGGCCTGGATGGCAACTACGACGGCCACCTGGCCCATGTGGAAAAGGTGATTGGCCTGAAGGACGGCGCGCAGGAATTCGCCGCCCTGAACGCGGTGCTGCTCCCGGAACAGACGCTCTTCATCACCGACACCTACGTCAACGACACCCCGGACGCCGAGCAGCTGGCGCGCATCGCCAAGGCAGCCGCCGAAGAAGTGGCGCGCTTTGGTGTGCCGCCGAAGGTGGCCTTCCTGTCGCACTCCAACCATGGCAGCTCCTCGCGTCCCTCGGCCCGCAAGATGGCTGCCGCGCATGAAGCCTTCAAGAAGCTGGCACCGGAGGTCGAATCCGCCGGTGAACTGCACGGCGACGCCGCCCTGTCGGAAAAGATCCGCAACAATGCGGGCCTGGCCGACAGCGGCCTCACCGGTGCCGCCAACGTGCTGGTCTGCCCCAACCTGGATGCCGCCAACATCCTCTTCAACGTCTTGAAGACCAGCAGCGGCCAGGGCACCACCATCGGCCCCATCCTGCTGGGTGCGGCGGCCCCCGTGCACGTGCTGACCCCGTCTAGCACCGTGCGCCGTGTCATCAACATGACCGCGCTGGCAGCGGCCAAGGCACAGGACGGCAAGTCCAAGGCCTGAGTCCCGCAGGTAGCATGAACAACGCCCCGCTGTCGTGAGATAGCGGGCGTTTTGTTTTGGGACAAAACTTCACGCTGGCGCACACCGGTCAGCCGCAGCGCGCCGTCATGGCCTCATCGTGCGAAATAAAGATCATGCAGGTGATCCAGCGCCACCTCGCTGGCCTTCTGCGACAGGATCACCTTGCCGCCCTGCATCAGGTAGACGTGATCAGCCACGCCCACGGCGCGTTCGGTGTTCTGTTCCACCAGGATGATGGTGCGGCCCTCTGCCTTCAATCGCGCCAGGATCTCGAAGAGTTCGTTGACCACCACCGGGGCCAATCCCAATGAGGGTTCATCGATGATGAGCAGCTTGGGTTCAGACATCAGCCCGCGCGCCATCGCCAGCATCTGCGCCTCGCCACCCGAGAGTGACCCGGCCAGCTGGCGGCGACGTTCGCGCAGCTTTGGGAACATGGTGTAGGCGCGCTCCAGGTTGTCCTTCACGCGCGCGCGGTGCTGCGGGGCGAAGGCACCGACGATGAGGTTTTCCTCGATGCTCATGGCGCGGAAGATCATGCGCCCTTCCGGGATCATCGCCATCGAGACCTTGGACATTTCCCAGGTCGGCATGCCATTGAGCACTTTGCCATCCAGCGTGACCTGGCCCTGCCCGATCGGAATCAGGCCCATGATGGCGCGCAGCAGCGTGGTTTTGCCGGCACCGTTGGGCCCGATGATGGTGGTCAGCTGGCCCTGCCCCACCGTCAGCGAGACATCCCACAGCACATTGATGGCACCGTAGCCGGCGCGCAGGTTGGTGACTTCAAGCATTCACGCTCCCGTATAACTCTTGATGACTGCAGGATCATTGAACACCTGCGCCGGCGCGCCCTCGGCGATGAGCTGGCCGAAATTGAGCACGGCCACGCGCGGGCACAGGTTGCTGATGGTCTCGATGTCGTGTTCGATGATGACGATGCCCACCGCAAAGGCCTCATGCAGGCCCTTGAGCATCTGCATGAAGCGGCGCTTGCCATTGGTCTCCAGCCCGGCCAGCACTTCATCGAGCAGCAGCAGCTTGGGCTGGGTGGCGAGCGCCTTGGCCACTTCCAGCGCTTTCAGTTCGGTCAGCGCCAGTTCGGTGGCGGCATCGCGCTCGGCCTTTTCGGCCAGGCCGGTGAAGGCCAGCACTTCGTCGATCTTGGCCGCATCCACCTTGCCGGTGGCAAAGCGCTGCGCCACGATCAGATTCTGCCGCACCGTCAGTTCATGCATGGGCTGCGGAATCTGGAAGGTGCGGCCGATGCCCAGCCGCGCACGGCGGTGCAGCGGCGCATGCAGGATATCGGCGCCATTGAAGCGGATGCTGCCGCTGGTCGGACGCACCAGTCCGGAGATGGCATTGAAGAGCGTGGTCTTGCCCGCGCCATTGGCGCCGACCAGTCCGACCACGTCGCCGGTGCCGACCTGCAGCGTGACTTCATCGACCGCCGTCAGGCCGCCGAAGCGCACCGAGACTTTTTCAAGTTGCAGCATGCTTGCCTCCTGCGGATTTGCCTTTGCCCAGCTTGCGCAGCAGTGGCAGCAAGCCGTCCGGACTGAAGACGATCATCGCCACCAGCAAGGCCCCCAGCACCAGCTGATGGCCGGAAGGAATGATGTTCTTGAACACCAGCTGATCCAGCAGGTAGACCACCACCGCCCCGACCACCGGTCCGGTGATGCTGCGATAACCTCCGAAGATGGCAGCCACGATGGGGATGGTGACCCACAGGGCGCTGAAGGCATAGTCCGGTTCCAGGAAGCTGATGTAGTGCGCATTGAAGGCACCGACCACGCCGCACATGAAGGCCGACAGCAGCAGCATCATGCCCTTGAGCACAGTGCTGTTGACGCCCACCACGCGGGTCGCGTCCTCGCTCTCGTGCATGGCGCGCAGGGCCAATCCATAGTGGCTCTCGCGCACTCGCGCATATACCAACGCGAATACCGCCACGATCAGCAGGATCACGAAATACGCGCCGATCTTGCTCGACAGGTCGACGCCCATCACCGTCGGCAGGCGCGCAATGTTGGAGAGCCCGCCCGAGCCGCCGGTCATCGAGGTCCACTCGGTGGCCAGGATGCGGAAGATGTGTGCATACGCCAGAATCGCCAGCGCGAAATACGGACCGCGCAGTCGTAATACCGGCAACATCGCCAGCGCCGCGACCAGTGCGCCGACGCCGCCCAGCAGCATCCCCAGCAATACCGGCACGCCGAATTTCATGCTCAATACCGCCGAGGTATAAGCCCCCACACCAAAGAAAGCCGCGTGACCGAAACTGATCATGCCGCCCAGGTTGCCCAGCAGCGCCCACGACAGCGCGATGCCGCCGATGACCATCGCGGCCACCAGCAGGCTCATCACGTAATGGTCCTGCGCCAGCAGCAGCGGTGCGCCGATCAGCATCAAGGGCAGCAGCAGTGCGGGCAGCTTGTTCTTGTTCATCGTCATGATTTCATCCCCTTCTTGCACGCACGCCGAACAAGCCGTTGGGCATGATGAACAGCACCAGCAGGAACAGCCCCATGCCCGCCAGTTCCTGCAGGGCCGAGCTGGCCAGGGTCACGGTCAGCGCCTCGGCCACGCCGAGCAGGATCGCGCCGATCAGCACGCCCGGAATCGAGCCCACACCGGCCAATACAGTAATAATGAAAGCCTTGACCGTGAGCACCCCGCCATAAGCTGGGCTGATAACACCGTAACTGAACAAGGCCACCCCGGCGAAGGACGCTAGGATGCCCGCCACGATGAAGGACACCAGTTCGGTATAGCCGGGATTGATGCCCATGAGCTTGGCCGCATCGCGGTTGCTGGAGACGGCACGCACCGCGCGGCCATACCAGCTGCGCGAGAGCCACCACCAGAGCGCAGCCATCATCAACAGGCTCACGCCGAAGAACAGCACTTCGCTGCGCATGCTGTAGAAGGGGCCGAGCACGAAGGCTTCCTGCAGCCATTCGGAACTGGTGGAACGGATGTCGGCCTTCCAGATCAGCAGCATGCCGTTGGTGAGGATGACACCGATGCCATAGGTGAGGATGAGCGAATTGATCTCGCGGTCCTTCTTGATGCGGCTGACCACGAAATACACGATGGCCGAGGTCAGGCACACCACCACCAGCGCGATGGGGATGGCCAGTACCGGGTTCAGGCCCAGGCCCGATTCCACCGAGTAGGCGATATAGGCCGCCAGCAAGACCAGCTCGCCCTGCGCCAGGTTGATGACCCGCATGGCACCGAACACCAGCGCCAGGCCCAAGGCAATGAGAGCGTAGGAGCCCCCCTGCAGCAGCCCCGAGTACAGGGCTTGCAGTATCAGTTCATTCATGTCTGCATTCCGTTGGAGTGGGCAACGGCGCGCCCGCCCGTGCAGCGTGCGCGCCGCCCGGGCATTACCAGGGCACGGCCGGATAATTCATCTTGTTGGTAGCAGCCGCCTTGGGCCAGACGATGGCGACCTTGTCGCCCTGGTGCTGGCCCATGTGGTGGGTGAAGTTCAGGTTGTCGCCATTGGCACCGAACTGCACGCGGCCGATCAGGGTTTCACGATCGGTCTTGCGCATTTCTTCGGCCACGCCATCCTTCTTGAGCGTGCCCTTGTCGGCGGCGCGGGCGATGGCTTCGAACAGCAGCATCGATTGCACGTAGCCGAACTGGCCCAGGTAGTCAGGGTCCTTCTTGTAGAGGCGGCGATAGGTTTCTTCAAAGAGCTTGCCATCGGCCGTGGTGAACTGCGCCGGATACGGCAGCAGCGCCGTGCCATACACATTGGGCACCAGGTCCGGGAAGTCCTGCGCCATCTTCGGGGTGGCCAGCGACCACACGCCGACCATGGCCTTGACCGCCGGCTTCAACACGCGCGCTGCACGCAGGATGCCGACGTAGTCATTCTCGTAGCCGATCATGGCGATGACTTCCGGCTTGTCCTGCAGCTTGATCTTGTTGACGATGGGCTTGAAGTCGCTGATGGCCGGATCGAAGGCGTGCGCGGTCACCTTCAGTCCCTTGGCACCCCAGGCTTTTTCCAGGTCCTTGGCCAGCGCAGCCGTGGCTTCCTTGGTGGAATAGACAATGGAGACCGAGCGTGCATTCATGTCGTCCAGCAGGCCCACCATGGCCTTCTGGTAGCCGGCCACGTTGTTGATGCGGAAGAAGTTCTTGCGGCCGCTGTTGACCAGGTTGTCGTCCACGCCGCCGGAGGTCATGTAGACCAGTCCCGCCTTGCCTGCCGCATCGGCGGCCGGTGCGATGTTGTTGGAGCCGTAGCCGCCGGTGATGGCCAGCACGCCTTCGCCAGCCAGCTTCTCGACGGCGGCAATGGCCTTGGCCGGGGCCGATTCGTCATCGATGGTGACCAGCTTGATCTTGTGCTTGCCGTTGGTCTTGTTGAAGACATCGGCCGCCACGTTGATGCCCTCCTGCATGCCCGAGCCCACGCGTGCCAGGCTGCCGGTCAGCGGAATTTCCACCCCGACCTTGAGTTCGTCGGCGGCCGCGCTGCCCGCGCCACCGGCCAGTGCCGAGGCCACACAGGCCAGCAGGGCCAGTCGCTTGATGCCTTGATGCTTGTTCGTCATTGTCTCCACCTTTTTCCTCTGAGTGAATCTGAGTGATGTTGATGTCTGTCCTGGCCGGGGACGTCCCGCTTCAGCGATGGATGCCAGGCGCACGACGCTGCCTGCGAACGTGCGCATCCCGGCCGGACGGCACCGGACACCCATGGCTGAAACGGGTCTGCATGACCCCGATGGCGCTGACTTCTGTTTTTTGTTGTGATGGACCTGCGGTACTGCCTTGCTGCGCACCGCTCATGCCTGCGGCATGGCGGCGCGTCTGTCTCCGTGCTCGTTGTTGCTCGTTGTGACTTGTTCGTTGCTGCCTGCCGCTCAATGGCGGCCCATGCTCGCTTCCACCGTGCGCACCACGTTCACCAGGCGCGGGCCGAGGTCTTCCATCAGCATCTCGCGCGTCAACATGAAGGCCGGGCCGCCGCAATTGAAGGCCATGATCTTTTCTTCGTTGGCATCGATCATGGGCACGCCCACGGCGCTGATGGTCTTTTCCCATTCGCCGACGGAAATGCAGAAACCATGATCCTGGTAATCCTTGAAGGCCTGCTCGATGCCGGCCTTGACCTTGGGCCATTGCTCTTCATTGCGCAGGCGGATGTGGTCCATCAGGAAATCGCGTTCGTTCTGGGGCAAGGCGCACAGCAGCGCGCGGCCCATGGAGGTGGTGGCCAGCGGAATGCGCGAGCCGACGTCGCGGCGCAAGGTCACGGCGGACTGGCCGCGCGTGGCTTCGATGTAGACCATGCTGAGGCGATCGCGGATGCCCAGCGCCACATTGCACTGCGAATAGTCGGCCAGCTCCTGCATGGCCGGACGCGCCAGCTTGCGCACATCCATGCCGGAGAGCAGCGAGTAGCCCAGCGCGAGCACGCCGGAGCCGAGCTGATAGCGGCCCTGGTCTTCGGAATATTCGAGATAGCCCAGCCGGGTCAGGGTGTGCGTGAGGCGCGAGATGGTCGGCTTGGGCAGGCCGGTGCGCTTGGCCAGTTCGGTGTTGGTGAGGTAGATCTCCCCGGGGCGGAAACACCGCAGGATCTCCAGTCCACGCGCCAGAGCATTGACGAACTGCCGGTCGTGGCTCTCATCCTCACCCTTGAACGACACAATCTCATCCATCCGTCACATCTCCGCGTGGCAGGGCCGTGCCGCATGGTCACGTCGCCCCTCATTGGCTGTGGAATGTACACACCTGAAATCGCAGTGTCAATTATTTGCGAACGCGTGTTCCGCTGTGCAAAACAAGTAGTCCGGATGTGGTGTTTCAACAGCGCCAACAGAGGCCCCCGGCTCAACCTGCCTTTTTCGCCATCGGCCGCAAACGCCCGCCCCGCCTGACCCTTGCTGACAATTGTGCAGATCGGGACGCTGCGGTATGCACGGTTTACACATCCGGCGCAAATGCGGTATCGTTGCCGACAAAAGCCATTTGCGAACTTGAGTTTCGCTATGCGAACCAACTAGAACAGGAGACTGCTGCATGTCCAAGCAATCCACGGCGGCGGGAGAAACGCCCCCGGTCCATCTGGCGCGTGAAGGCGCCATCCTGGTGGTGACCATCGACAACCCGCCGGTCAATGCGCTGGGGGTGGCGGTGCGCCGGGGCCTGATGTCCGCCATCGAAGAGGGCGAGGCCGATGCAGGCGTGGCCGCCATCCTGGTGACCGGCGCGGGCCGCAACTTCATCGGCGGGGCCGACATCCGCGAATTCGGCAAGCCGCCGCAATCGCCCCTGCTGACCGAACTGTGCAATCGCATCGAAGTCTGCAGCAAGCCGGTGCTGGCGGCCATCCACGGCGCGGCCTTGGGCGGCGGGCTGGAAGTGGCGCTGGCTGCGCATTACCGCGTGGCCCTCGGCAACGCCCGCCTGGGACTGCCCGAAGTACAACTGGGCCTGCTGCCCGGTGCCGGCGGCACCCAGCGCACGCCGCGCCTGATCGGTGCGCAGGCCGCGCTGGACATGATGCTGACCGGACGCCATCTCAGCGCCAAGGAAGCCCTTTCGCTCGGTCTGGTAGACCAGCTGGCCGAGGGCGACAGCGCCGACCAGGCACGCGCGGCCGGCCTGCGCGAACTGCAGGCCCTGCTGGAGACGCACGCACCGGTACGCCGCAGTCGCGATGGCAAAGGGCTGGCTGATACCGCCACCACGCAAGCGGCTATTGCGGCCGCACGCGCCGAGGCCGGCAAGAAATCGCGCGGCCTGTTCTCCCCGTACAAGATCATCGATGCGGTGGAAGCCGCCACCACTCTCCCCTTCGACGAAGGACTCGCACTGGAACGCCAGTTCTTCCTGCAATGCCTGGACAGCCCGCAACGCGCCGGCCTGATCCACGCCTTCTTCGCCGAACGCGAAGTCCAGAAAGCCCCCGAGACCCGCAACGCCCAGCCGCGCCGCATCGAACGGATCGGTGTGGTCGGCGGCGGCACCATGGGTGCGGGCATTGCCGTGGCGGTGCTCGATGCCGGTTTGCCGGTGACCATGATCGAACGCGACGACGAAGCGCTCGCACGTGGACGCAGCCATGTGGAAAAAACTTACGACGCCCAGGTGGCCAAGGGCCGTCTCACGCAAGAAGCCCGCGATGCCGTACTAGCGCGCTTGCAGGGCAGCACCCGTTATGAAGACTTGTCCGCCGCCGATGTAGTGATCGAAGCCGTCTTCGAAGATCTGACGGTGAAGCAAGCCGTCTTCGCCGAACTGGACCGCGTCTGCAAACCCGGCGCCGTGCTGGCGACCAACACTTCCTACCTCGACATCGATGCGATTGCCACCAGCATCTCCCGTCCTGAGGACGTGATCGGCCTGCATTTCTTCTCCCCGGCCAATGTGATGAAGCTGCTGGAAATCGTGGTGCCGCGCCAGGTCGCAGGCGACGTGGTGGCCACCGCTTTCGAACTGGCCAAGCGCCTGCGCAAGGTGCCGGTGCGCGCCGGGGTCTGCGATGGCTTCATCGGCAATCGCATCCTGGCCGTGTATCGCCAGGCGGCCGATGCCCTGATGGAAGATGGCGCGTCGCCCTATGAGATCGATGCCGCGGTGCGCGACTTCGGTTTTGCCATGGGGCCGTACCAGGTGGTGGACCTGGCCGGTGGCGACATTGGCTGGGCCACCCGCAAGCGCCGCGCCGCCACGCGCGATCCGCGTGCGCGCTACGTCCACATTGCCGACCGCCTGTGCGAGCGCGGCTGGTTCGGCCAGAAGAGCGGACGCGGTTTCTATCGCTATCCGGATGGACCGCGTAGCGGCGCGCCGGACCCGGAAGTGCTCGCGCTCATCGACGAAGAACGTGCGCGTGCCGGCATCACCCCGCGCAGCTTCAGCAAGGAAGACATCCAGCGCCGCTACCTGGCGGCCATGATCAATGAAGGTGCCAATGTCGTGCACCAGCGCATTGCGCTGCGTCCGCTGGATGTGGATGTCACCTTCCTCTATGGCTACGGTTTCCCGCGCCATCGTGGCGGTCCCATGAAATACGCCGACATGGTCGGCCTGCCCAATGTGCTGGCCGACATCCGCGCCTTTGCTGCAGAAGACCCGCTGTTCTGGACGCCCTCGCCGCTGCTGGTGGAACTGGTCGAACGCGGCGCCAATTTTGAATCGCTGAACCAGGCCGGCTGAACGTTCGACCGCACTCACCGGAGACCGCGCGTATTGCCGGTCTCCCCCTTGCACCATCCTTCCAGGAGAATTCCATGATGCGGGAAGCCGTCATCGTATCCACTGCGCGTACTCCCTTGACCAAGGCCCATCGCGGCGAATTCAACGTCACGCCCGGCCCGACCCTGGCGGCCTTCGCCGTGCGCGCCGCCGTCGAACGTGCGCGCATCGATCCGGGCCAGATCGAGGATGCCATCCTCGGCTGCGGCTATCCGGAAGGCACCACCGGGCGCAACATCGCGCGCCAGGCCATCGTGCGTGCAGGTCTGCCCATCAGCATCGCCGGTACTACCGTCAATCGTTTCTGTGCCTCGGGCCTGCAGGCCATTGCGATGGCGGCCGGCCGCATCGTGGTCGATGGCGCCGATGCCATGATCGCAGGCGGTGTGGAAAGCATCTCGCAGATCCGCAGCCGCAGCGCCACCGATAGCGGCGACAGCGGCATGGACCCGTGGATCGTCGAGCACAAGCCCGAGCTCTACCTGCCCATGATCGAGACCGCCGACATCGTGGCCGCGCGCTACTGCATCTCGCGCGAAGACCAGGACCGCTTCTCCGAAGCCAGCCAGCGCAAGACCGCCGAAGCGCAGGAAGCCGGACGCTACCGCGACGAGATCGTGGCCTGCACCACCACCATGCAAGTGACCGACAAGGCCAGCGGCCAGACCAGTCTGCGCGAGGTTACGGTGGAGGCCGACAACTGCAACCGTCCCGGCACCACTTATGAGGCGCTGGCCAAGCTGGCCCCGGTGATGGGCGCGGACAAGTTCATCACCGCAGGCAATTCCTCGCAGCTCTCCGACGGCGCTTCGGCCTGCGTGATGATGGAAGCGCGTGCCGCAGAACGTGCGGGATTGCCGGTACTGGGCGCGTTCCGTGGTCTTGCCGTGGCTGGTTGCGGGCCTGATGAAATGGGCATCGGCCCGGTCTTTGCGGTGCCGCGCCTGCTTCAGCGGCACGGCCTGCGCATGGAAGACATCGGCCTGTGGGAACTCAACGAAGCCTTCGCCTCGCAGGCCCTGTACTGCCAGCGCCGCCTGGGCATTCCGGAAGAACTGCTCAACGTCAACGGCGGCGCCATTTCCATCGGCCATCCCTTCGGCATGACCGGGGCCCGTCTGGCCGGCCACGTGCTCATCGAGGGCAAGCGGCGCGGTGCGCGCTACGCCGTGGTGACCATGTGCATCGCCGGCGGCATGGGCGCGGCCGGCCTGTTTGAAATCTATTGAAGCGCAGCGTCGCTTCGCCGCATCCCCAAGGAGACTGGAATGGATCTGAATTTCACCCCGGCCGAAGAAGCCTTCCGCGACAGCGTGCGCGCCTTCCTCGCCGAGAAGCTGCCCAAGGCCTTGTCTGACAAGGTGGCCAGCGGCAAGCACCTGAGCCGCGACGAGATGGAACAATGGCATGCCATCCTCAACGAGCGCGGCTGGCTGGCCAATCACTGGCCCAAGGAATATGGCGGCACCGGCTGGACCGTGATCGAGAAATTCATCTTCGAACATGAGTGTTGCCTGGCGCATGCGCCGCGCGTGGTGCCCTTCGGCGTCAACATGCTGGGGCCGGTGTTGATCAAATACGGTAACGAGGCCCAGAAGCGGTACTGGCTGCCGCGCATCCTCAGTGGCGAGGACTGGTGGTGCCAGGGCTATTCGGAACCGGGCGCGGGTTCCGATCTGGCGGCCGTGAAGACGCATGCGGTACGCGACGGCGATCATTACATCGTCAACGGCCAGAAGACCTGGACCACGCTGGGCCACTACGCCAACATGATCTTCTGCCTGGTGCGCACCAACCGCGAAGCCAAGAAACAGGAAGGCATCAGCTTCCTGCTGATCGACATGAACGCGCCGGGTGTGGAAGTGCGCCCCATCATCACGCTGGACGGCGAGCACGAAGTCAACGAGGTCTTCTTCACCGATGTGCGCGTGCCGGTACAAAACCTGGTCGGCGAGGAAGATCGCGGCTGGAGTTGCGCCAAGTACCTGCTGACCTATGAGCGCACCAACATCGCCGGCATCGGCTTCTCGGTGGCCGCACTGCAACGCTTGAAGAACATCGCCGCCACGCAACGCAGCCATGGCCGTCCGCTGGCTGAAGATCCGCTCTTCGCGGCCCGCATGGCCCGCGTGGAAATCGATCTGGAGAACATGAAGACCACCAACCTGCGCGTCATCTCGGCGGTCGCCGGCGGTGGTGCGCCCGGTGCGGAAAGCTCCATGCTCAAGATACGCGGCACCGAGATCCGCCAGGAAATCACAGCCCTCACCCGCCGCGCCATGGGCCCCTATGCGCGCCCGTATCAGTGGCATTCGCTGGAAGAAGGTCACGACGGCGGCACGCTGGGTCCGGAAGCCGCTGCCGGTGCGGCCGCGCATTACTTCAACAATCGCAAGCTGTCGATCTTCGGCGGCTCCAATGAAATCCAGAAGAACATCATCTCCAAGATGATCCTTGGCCTGTGAGGAAACGCCCATGAATTTCGAGCACACCGAAGAACGACGCATGCTGGCCGACAGCCTGCGCCGTCTCATTACCGAACAGTATGGTTTTGAAGCCCGCAAGCACCTGCTGCAATCCGCACCCGGCATGAGCCGCGACATGTGGTCGCAGCTGGCAGAGATGGGCGTGATCGGCGCGCTCTTCCGCGAGGAAGATGGCGGCTACGGCGGTGGCGGTTTCGACATCGCCGTGGTGTTTGAAGAGATCGGCCGCGGCCTGCTGCTGGAGCCCTTGCTGGGCAGTGCCATCCTGGTCGGCGAGGCCATCGCGGCCGCTGGCACGCCCGCACAGAAAGCCTTCCTGGAACAGATCATCGCCGGCCAGACGCTGGCCGCCTTGGCCCATGAAGAAGCCGACAGCCACTACGCGCCCACGCACGTGGCCACGCGCGCCACGCAATCGGCCGATGGAAGCTGGCGTCTGCAAGGGCACAAGGCGGTCGTGGTGCACGCGGAAGCGGCCGATGTATTCCTGGTCTCGGCGCGCACCAGCGGCGCCACCGATGACACTGACGGCATCTCGCTGTTCCTGATCCCGGCCGATACGGCGGGCCTGCAATTGCACGGCAGCGACACCATCGACGGTGGCCGCGTAGCCGACCTGCTGCTGAAGGATGCATCTCTGCCCGCCGACGCTCTGCTGGGCAGCCCAGGCAATGGCGCTGCGCTGCTCGAACGTATCATCGGACGCGGCGTGCTGGCCCTGTGCGCTGAAGCGCTGGGCGCGATGGAGGTGGCCAAGGAAGCCACGCTCGATTACCTGCGCACCCGCAAGCAGTTCGGCCTGCCCATCGGCAGCTTCCAGGCCCTGCAGCACCGCATGGCCGACCTGCTGCTCGAAGTGGAACAGGCGCGCTCGGCGGTCATCAATGCCGCTGCTGCCCTGGACGCCGACCGCCTCACGCGCGAACGCGCCTTGTCGGCGGCCAAGTTCAGCATCGGCCGCATCGGCACGCTGGTGGCCGAAGAATCGATCCAGCTGCATGGCGGCATCGGCATGACCTGGGAACTGCCGCTGTCGCATTACGCCAAGCGCCTGGTGATGATCGATCACCAGCTCGGCGACGAGGACCACCACCTGCAACGCTACATCGCGCTGGGCCGCGAAGTGCCGGCATGAGCGAGGTCCTCTGCGAGCAGCGCGGCGCGGTGCGCGTGCTCATCAATCACGATCCGGCCACGCGCAATGCCCTCAACGCCGACCTGTATGTGGCACTGAAGGCCGCGCTAGACGAGGCCCAGGCCGATCCGCAGGTAGGGGCCATCGTGCTGGCCGGGGGCGGCAACTTCTTCTGCTCCGGCGGCGACCTGCGCCTGCTGGCCCAGCGCCGCAGCATGGCGCCCGCGCAACGACGTGAAAAGCTGGAAGGCTTGCACGACCTGATCCGCCATATCGGCCGCTGCAGCAAGCCGGTGATCGCGGCCGTCGAAGGTGGCGCGGCCGGCGCCGGGCTGTCGCTGGCCCTGGCCTGCGATCTGCTGGTGACCACGCGCCAGGCACAGTTCTCGGTGGCCTACGTCAAGGTCGGGCTCACGCCCGATGGAGGCGTGACGGCCTTCCTCGCGCAATTCCTGTCGCGCCAGGTGCTGACCCAGCTGTGCCTGTCGGGCGAGCGTTTCAATGGCGAACGCCTGCATGCCATGGGCGCGGTCAATCAGCTGGCCGAGGCGGGACAGGCACTGCAAGCCGCCGTGCAACTGGCCGCCACCCTGGCCGACGGACCGGCACAGGCGATGGCCCGCATCAAGCACCTGTGCCAGCATGCCTACGGCGCCACGCTGGAAGAACAGCTGGAACTGGAAGCGCAGCACATGGTGCTCTCGCAGGGCGAAGATGAAGCGGCCGAGGGGATTCACGCCTTCCTCGAAAAACGGCCCGCCGATTTCCGGCAGCTGCGGCAGACACCAAACGAATAGCAGTACCGGGATGCGCAACCACGAAATACAGAAGAACAAGACGTAATACGCATCCCGTCCATGAGGAGACAACATGACTGAACAGACTGCATCCCTGCCGCTGGACGGCGTCCGCGTACTGGACCTCTCGCGCGTGCTGGCCGGCCCGTGGTGTGCGATGGTGCTGGGCGACCTGGGTGCCGAAGTGATCAAGGTCGAGCACCCCGAACGCGGCGACGACACGCGCGACTGGGGTACCCGCATCGGCTCGACCGAGACCGCGTATTTCAACAGCGTCAACCGCAACAAGCGCTCCATCAGCGTCGACCTGCAGACCGAGGAAGGCCAGGACATCGTGCGCCAGCTGGCCCGCAAGAGCGATGTGGTGATCCAGAATTTCAAGTTCGGCGGCGTACAGAAATTTGGCCTCGATTACGAAACCCTGCGCCGCGACAATCCCGGCCTGGTGTATTGCTCCATCACCGGCTACGACAGCAGCGGTCCCGAAGCCACACGGCCCGGCTATGACCTGGTGATCCAGGGCGAATCCGGCCTGATGTCGCTCAATGGCGAGGCCAGCCAGCCGCCGTTGAAGCTGGGCGTGGCAGCGGTAGACCTGTTCACCGGCATGTATTCCGCCCAAGGCGTGCTGGCCGCGCTGTACCAGCGCCAGCAGACCGGACAGGGGCGCCACGTGGAAATGGCGCTGTTCGATTGCGGCGTCATGATCACCTCGTATTACGGGCTGGAAGCGCTGATCCTGGGCGACGATCCGCCGCGCTATGGCAATGCGCATCCCTCCATCATTCCCTATGGCGTCTTCGATGCGGCCGATGGCCGGCTGGTCATCACCGTGGGCACCAACAGCCAGTACCAGCGTTTCTGCCACAGCGTCATCGACCGTCCCGACCTGGCCGAGGATGCGCGCTTCAAGACCAATGTCAGCCGTGGCCAGCATCGCGACGTGCTGGTCCCGGAAATCAATCGCGAACTCAAGGCCCGCAAGCGTGCCGACCTGCTGGCCAAGCTGCATCAGGCCGGCATTCCCTGCGGTGAAGTGCTGGGCCTGCATGAGGCGCTGACCAGCCCGCGCGCCACCTCGGCCGGCCTGGTCAGCACGCATCCGCATGCAGAAGCGGGCAGCGTGCAGGTGCTGACGCCGCCCTATCGTTTCGATGGCGAACGCCTGCCGGTGCGCAAGGCACCGCCGTCCCTGGGTGAAGGCACGGGAGAAGTCTTGCAGTCGCTGCTGGGGATGGAAGAAGCGCAGATCGCCGCGTTGCGCGAACGGGGCGTGCTGTAGCGAGAGAGGAGCGGAAGAGAAAACAGATCGCTTGCAAGCCACCGTACAGGCGGCTTGCAGGCGATGTCGCTTCAGTTGGAGAAGGCCGCCAGCCCGGTGATGGCGCGGCCGAGGATCAGCGCATGCACATCATGCGTGCCCTCATAGGTGTTCACGACTTCCAGGTTCACCAGGTGACGCGCCACGCCGAACTCGTCGGAGATGCCGTTGCCGCCCATCATGTCGCGCGCCATGCGGGCGATGTCCAGCGCCTTGCCGCAGCTGTTGCGCTTCATGATCGAGGTCTGCTCGATGCCGGAATATCCCTCATCCTTCAGGCGGCCCAGGCGCAGGCAGCCTTGCAGGCCCAGCGAGATTTCGGTGAGCATGTCGGCCAGCTTCTTCTGCACCAGCTGGTTGGCTGCCAGCGGACGGCCGAACTGCTGGCGCTCCATGGTGTAGCGGCGCGCGCGCTCGTAGCAGTCTTCGGCTGCACCCAGCGCGCCCCAGGCGATGCCGTAACGCGCACTGTTCAGGCAGGTGAAGGGTCCTTTCAATCCGCGCACATCGGGGAAGGCGTTTTCTTCCGGACAGAAGACGTTGTCCATCACGATTTCCCCGGTGATGGAAGAACGCAGGCCGACCTTGCCGTGGATGGCCGGCGCCGACAAGCCCTTGGCCCCCTTGTCGAGAATGAAGCCGCGAATCTCGCCTTCGTCATCCTTGGCCCACACCACGAAGACATCGGCCACCGGGCTGTTGGTGATCCACATCTTGCTGCCGGACAGGCTGTAGCCGCCGTCCACCTTGCGGGCGCGGGTGATCATGCTGCCGGGGTCTGAACCATGGTTGGGTTCGGTCAGGCCGAAGCAACCGATCCATTCGCCGCTGGCCAGCTTGGGGAGGTATTTCTGTTTCTGCGCTTCGGTGCCGAAGGCATTGATGGGGGTCATCACCAGCGAGGATTGCACGCTCATCATGGAGCGATAGCCGGAATCGACGCGCTCGACTTCACGCGCGATCAAGCCATAACAAACGTAATTCAACCCGGCACCACCGTATTGCTCGTCGATGGTCGCGCCCAGCAGGCCCAGCTCGCCCATCTCGCGGAAGATGCTCACATCCATCTTTTCGTGGCGGAAGGCTTCCAGCACGCGCGGGGCCAGGCGGTCCTGGCAGTAAGCTTGAGCGGCGTCGCGCACCTGGCGCTCATCGTCGCTCAGTTGCTGCTCCAGCATCAGGGGGTCGGCGTAATCGAATGCATGTCGTTGCTGCGTTTTGCTCATGGAAGCCTCTTTTGTGCATCAGGAATCGCTGCAGCAGCGCGGTCCTCGCAGACCGTCCTCCCGCAGCGGCGGTGGACAAAAATATACGGACTGCCCCGCCCCGGCGCAAACGAATTGTTTGCATCACCGTGTGCGTTTTGCGCACTCCGGTTCCGCCTGTCGAGACAGCCGATCCGGACCCGGCTCAACCCAATCCGCTGGGCAGGCGATACGCCTTGGCCTGCTCTTCCAGCCAGTCCTGGAACAGGCGCAGCAGGGGCCGCTCCGAGGTGCGCTCGGGATAGATCAGGTAGTAGGAATGGGTACTCAGGTAATCGTGATCGACTGCCACCACCAGCAAGCCGCGCCGCAATTCATCCTCGATCAGGAAGCGCGGGATCAGCGCCACGCCCATGCCCACGATGGCGGCCTGGGTCAGCATGGAGAACAGTTCGAGCTGCGTGCCCACCAGGTCGTTCTGCACCTGCATGCCGAAGGAAGCGAACCACTGCCGCCACACATAGGGCCGCGTGCTCTGCTGCAGCAGCGGATAGGCCAGCAGCTCGGTGGGCGTGAGCTTGCGGCCGGCACCGATGAGCTCGGGGCTGGCCACGGCCACCATGCTCTCGCGCATCAGGAACACCCCCTCGGTCCCGGGCCAGCTGGCTTGCCCGGCGTAGAGCGTGGCATCGAGATTGGTCTCTTCAAAAAGGAAGGGCCGGGTGCGCGGTCGCAGGTTGACGGTCACGCCCGGATGCGCCTCCAGGAAGTAGCGCAGGCGCGGCAGCAGCCAGCGGGTGGCGAAGGTCGGCATCACGCCCAGCTCCAGCGTATCGCCATGGCCATCGCGCGACATCAGGTGCAGGGCATCGCGCTCGATTTCATCGAGGCGCTGGCCGACCTGGTGGCTGTAGCTCACGCCCGCTTCGGTCAGGCGCACGCCGCGCTTGGTGCGGCGAAACAGCTTCAGGCCCAGGAATTCTTCCAGCGCGGCTACCTGGCGGCAGACCGCGCTCTGCGTCACCGCCATTTCCTGGGCGGCCTTGGTAAAGCTCTGGTGCCGCGCGGCCGACTCGAAGACGGCCATGGCCTGGGTGGAAGGAATCTTTCGGCGCATCGTGCGAAAAAGGCGGAGAAGTGAATTTTATGCACATCTTACTGCAGCTGCGGCGTCTTCCATCATGCCTCTTTGAATAATCTTGTACGACATCCTGACAACCATCGATATCAAACAATCGATATCAATTAACGCATTGCCAGCATGATTAATTTCATTGGATGGAAATCTTGCCGGTCGTTAAGATCAAGCCCGATCCAGCCATGCGACCATCGAACAGCAAGCGCCGGCGGCCAAGGGAGGCCGCTGGCTACAAGAGAGACAGGATGGGCAGGAAGCCGACGCTTCGTGACGGCATGACAGCATGACATCACCAGCACTTCATTGCTCCCGCAACCACGTCCCCCGGCCGGTTGCTGCTCTTGACGCCCGCACGCCAAACGGGCGGCCTCGCAGAAACGTTCGACCGCATCGTTCGGATCCGACACTGAAAACGATATAAATCGAATGCGAGGAAGACATGATCTGGTTCTACAACCTCAACATCGCCAAAAAACTGGCCCTGTCCTTTGCGGTGGTGATTGCGCTGACCCTGTTGCAGGGCCTGTTCGCCATGAAGGAACTCAAGCAGGTCAACAGTGCTTCCGGCGAGATCGTCAACAAGTGGATGCCGACCATGGATGCCGCGCGCGAGCTGCAGGGTTCGCTGCCGCCGCTGCGCCTCAATGAACTGGAACTGGTCACGGCGGTGACGCCACAGGAGCGCACCGCTGCCAACCAGTCCATCAAAAAACGGCTGGATGCGCTGGCCAAGCAGCGCGCGGTGTTCGAGCAGCGCATGTCCGAACCCGAGGAGAAGGAACAGTACGCCCAGTTCGGCAAGAACCTGGCTGCCTATCTGAAGGTGAATGAACAGCTGGCCGAGATGGCGGCCAACCAGCAGTACGACGAGACACGCGCCCTCTTCAATGGCGAATCCGCCAAGCTCTACGCCGCGATGGTCGGCAACCTCAACGCCATCGTGAAGCTCAATGCGAGCGGCAGCGCGCGCGCTGACGAAGAAGCCTCGGGCGTATTCCGTGCGGCGCAGCGCTGGATCGTGGGCTTGCTGGTGGCGACGGTGGCCATCGGTTCGCTGCTGGCCTTCGTGGTGGCGGCCAATGTCTCGCGCCCGTTGAAGGAAGCGGTGGAAATCGCCCAGCGCGTGGCACGTGGCGACCTGACCCTGCGCATCCGCCCGGCCGGCCGCGATGAAACCGGACGCCTCATGGAAGCCCTGCGCGTGATGAACGACAGCCTGCGCGACATCGTCAATGAGGTTCGCCAGGGGACCGACACCATTGCTACCGCCTCCAACGAAATCGCCCGTGGCAATCTGGACCTGTCCAACCGCACCGAACAACAGGCCGGCTCGCTGGAAGAAACGGCGTCGGCCATGGAGCAGCTCACCTCCACCGTCACCCAGAATGCCGACAACGCGCGCCAGGCCAACCAGCTGGCGGCCACCGCCTCCGACATCGCCAGCCAGGGCGGTGACGTGGTGGGCCAGGTGGTGCAGACCATGGAGGGGATCACCGAGAGTTCGCGCCGCATTGCCGACATCATCAGCGTGATCGATGGCATCGCCTTCCAGACCAACATCCTGGCGCTCAATGCCGCGGTGGAAGCGGCGCGTGCCGGCGAGCAGGGACGCGGCTTTGCCGTGGTGGCCTCGGAAGTGCGCTCACTGGCCCAGCGCTCGGCCGGTGCGGCCAAGGAAATCAAGGAGCTGATTGACGACTCGGTGCAGAAGGTCAGCGCCGGCAGCACTTTGGTGGAACGTGCCGGCAGCACCATGACCGAAGTGGTGGCCAGCGTGCGCCGCGTCACGGACGTGGTGGCCGAGATCAGTGCGGCCACGCAGGAACAGAGCGGCGGCATCAATGAAGTCAATCTCGCCATCACGCAGATGGATGAAACCACGCAGCAGAACGCCGCGCTGGTGGAGCAGGCGGCGGCGGCAGCGGATTCGCTGAAGGGACAGGCGGGGAATCTGGCGGCGGTGGTGGGGAAGTTCAAACTGGAGTGAGGCCATCCTTGCCGACGTCGGATCGCCTGACGTCGGCGGCGTGCCTTGGCCCCGTGTGCAGTCAATCGCGCCCTGTCACGGCCCCATGCGCGAGAGCAGCAGCCTGAACCCTAGCGTCATCATGACGGCACCTGCGGTGCGGTCGAACCAGTGCTTGCCCTGCACATACCAGCGGCGCGGACGCGCTGACGAGAGCGCCACGGCCACCAGGCCATACCATCCCGCTTCGATCAGGAAGACCAGCAGCAGCGTCAGTCCCTTGAAAGGCAAGGACGTCTCGGCCGGCAAAAAGGCCGCAAACACGCTGGTGTAGGCGATGGCGGTTTTCGGATTGCTGATCTGGGTGACCAGGCCCAGCCACAGGGACCGGCGGGACACGGACGGTGATGCATCGCGCTGTGCGATATCGTCCGCCACCAAGGGCGTACGCGCCCCGCGCCAGATGCGCCAGCCCATGTAGGCCAGATAAACACCACCCCCGAACTTCAATACCAGATAGAGCGAAGGCACTGCCAGCAGCACTGCTTGCAGTCCCAGCAAGGCCGCTCCGGCAAAGAGCACGCCGCCGATGCCCATGCCCAGTGCGGCCAGCAGGCCATTGGCTCGTCCGCTTCCGACCGAGGTGCGCGCCACCATCACGAAACTGGGTCCGGGGCTCATGGTGGCCACGCTCAACGTGGCGGACAGTGCGATCACTTCAGCAAGATGTTGCATGGACAGGCTCCTTTTGGCGACGAGGACGGTCCTCATTCGGTTGTTTTTTCAGGAAGAACGGCACCTCGCTCGCGCCTATGCCCAGGTCATTGAGCTCGCGCGGGCCCATCTCCCGCATTTCCTGCGCGGCGCCCCCCTGTGAAGCGTGATGGTCCCCGAGGACGCGGGCAAGGACCTGGCTGACGATGTGCCGCATGGACTTCTCCCTGGATGAATGCGCAGATCATCCGCCAATCGAAGTCATTGGTAAAATTGAGTTTGATGACAGCCACTATCAGGAAACCTGATGAGAGAACTCAGCCTCGACCAGTTGCGCACGCTGGTCACCATCGTCGACCTCGGCACCTTCTCCGCTGCCGCCAATGCGCTGCACCTGGCCCAGCCCACGATCAGCCTGCATGTCAGCGACCTCGAAGAGCGCCTGGGCAGCGCCCTGCTCATGCGCGGCAGCCGTCGCGTACAGGCCACGGCGCTGGGCGCGCTGGTGATCGACCGGGCGCGGCGCCTGTTGCGCGATGCCGACGATCTGCTCGATGTCGCCAGGAAACATGTCGAAGGCAAGGTCGGCCGAGTACGGCTGGGCACCTCCACCGGGGTGGTGGTCAACCTGCTGCCGCGCGTACTGCGCCAGCTGGAAAACAGCTACCCCGGCATCGACGTGGAGGTCAACATCATGGGCTCCAACGAAACCATGGCGCGCCTGCAGGAAGGCACGCTCGACATCGGACTGGTCGCCATCCCCATCACGGCCTCCAAGGACATCCAGATCACGCACTGGCGCAGCGACCGCATGATGGCTTTCCTGCCGGCCACCTGGAAATCGCCCGCCGCCATCAAGCCGGGCTGGCTGATGGACAAGCCCATGATCTTCAACGATGCCACCACCCAGATGTACCGGCTCACCATGGCCTGGTTTGCCGAGGCCGGGGAAAACCCGCGCGCGCGCATCGAACTGAACTACAACGAAGCCATGAAAAGCCTGGTCTCCGCCGGTTACGGCGCGGCCATCCTGCCGCTGGAGCAACCCCTGGCTGCCGAGCTGGAGCGCCACAAGGACATCCGCATCGTGCCACTGTCGCCGGTACTCAAGCGACACATCGGTGTGGCCCATCGCGCCCTGCCCAACCTGGACAAGGCCACCGTGAACGTGCTGGAGACCATACGGCAGTTCCAGGAAGCCTGACGGGGCTGGTAGAGCGCAGGAAGGTGCATTAAACACAGCTTAATGCTCGATTCACCGAGCATTAAGCACAGCGCAATCCTGATCTCCTATAGTCGATGCTCATCGACCTACCCTCTTCAGGAGTTCCCCATGAGCCTGGCCACCCTGCCCACGCCCGCCGCCTTGATCGACATCTCGCGCATGGAGCGCAACATCGCCCGCATGCAGCAGCGCATGGATGCGCTGGGCGTGCGCTTCCGTCCGCACGTCAAGACCACCAAGTGCCAGCAGGTGGTGCAGGCGCAACTCCAGGCCGGAGCGCGCGGCATCACCGTCTCCACCCTCAAGGAAGCCGAACAGTTCTTTGCTGCCGGCATCACCGACATCGTCTACGCCGTCGGCATGGCCCCCACCAAGCTGGGCCAGGCGCTGGCACTGCGCCGCCAGGGCTGCGATCTCAAGATCGTGGCCGACAGCGTGGTCTGTGCCGAGGCCATCGTGGCCTTCGGCCAGGCGCAAGAGGAATGTTTTGAAGTCTGGATTGAAATCGACGTGGATGGCCACCGCTCCGGCATCGCCCCGGAAGACGCCACCCTGCTGGCCGTGGGCAAGGTGCTCCACGCCGGCGGCATGCGCATCGGCGGCGTGATCGCCCATGCGGGTTCCAGCTATGACTACGACAGCGACGCCGCCCTCATCGCCGTGGCCGAACAGGAACGCGCCGGTAGCGTCCGTGCCGCCGAACGCCTGCGCGCAGCCGGCCTGCCCTGCGACGTGGTCAGCATCGGCTCCACCCCGACCGCCCTGCGCGCCGAACACCTGCGCGGCGTGACCGAAGTGCGTGCCGGTGTCTATGCCATGTTCGACCTGGTGATGCACAACGTGGGCGTCAATACCATGGACGAGATCGCCCTGAGCGTGCTGACCACCGTGATCGGCCACCAGCCCGAAAAAGGCTGGGCCATCGTCGATGCAGGATGGATGGCCATGAGCCGTGACCGCGGCACGCAAGGACGCAAGCACGACTTCGGCTATGGGCAGGTCTGCACGGAAGACGGCAAGGTGCTGGAAGGCTACCTCATGAGCGGGGCCAACCAGGAGCACGGCATCCTCTCGCGCCAGGGCAGTCCGGATGCGCAGATCGCAGAGCACCTGCCCATCGGCACGCGCCTGCGTATCCTGCCCAATCACGCCTGTGCCACCGGTGCGCAGTACCAGCAATACCAGGCCATCGCCGCCGATGGCAGCGTGGCGACCTGGCCGCGCTTCAACGGCTGGTAACGGCTCCGCCCGTGAGCCCGCTGCCGAAGTAAGACTGCGCAAGCGCCACCCAGTAACGCACGCCTTCTTCGATGATGTCGTCGTTGAAGTCGTAGTGCGGGTGGTGCAGCGAGTGCGAGGCGCGGTCCTGAGGCGCATTGCCGATCAACACATAGGTACCGGGCCGCTCCTCCAGCATGAAACCGAAATCCTCGGAGGTCATGTTGGCCGGGATGCCGGTGCGGATGCGTTCATCACCGAAGGTCTGCCGAATCACGCGTTCGCAGAAGTCGGTCTCGGCCGGGGTGTTGATGGTGGCCGGGTAGTACTGGAAGAATTCCACTTCGACCTTGGCCCCGTAGGCGTCGGCCAGCGCATGGCACATGCGGCGGATGTCTTCCTGCAGCTTCTGTTGCAAGGTGGAGGACAGCGTGCGAATGGTGCCGCGCAATTCGGCACGGTCCGGAATGACGTTGTCGGTATCGCCCGCATGGAACATGCAGACCGAAATGACCGCAGGGTCGACCGGGTCCTTGTGACGCGCCGCGATGGTCTGGCACTGCAGGACCATGGAGCAGGCCAGCGGGATCGGATCCAGCCCCAGGTGCGGCTGGGCCGCATGGGCGCCCTTGCCGGTGATGGTGATCTTCAGGCGCGAACCGGCGGCCATGATGGGACCGGTGCGCAAGCCGAACTGCCCGGCCGGCAAGCCGGGCCAGTTGTGCATGCCGAACACGGCTTCGGTCGGGAACTGCTCGAACAGGCCGTCATCGATCATCTTGCGCGCCCCCGCCCCGCCCTCTTCTCCCGGCTGAAAGACGAAGTGCACGCTGCCCGGCAAGGTCGGCTGCTGCTTGAGCACGCGCGCCGCGCCCAGCAGCATGACGGTGTGGCCGTCATGGCCGCAGGCGTGCATGATGCCGTGACTGCAGGAAGCGTGCGCAAAGTCATTGGCCTCGACGATGGGCAAGGCATCCAGGTCGGCGCGCAGCACGATGCCCCGTTGCGGATCGCTGCCCGGCAGGCTGGCCACCACGCCGGTGCCGCCCAGGCCGCGCGTGACCTCATAGCCCAGCGCTTGCAGCTCCTGCACCACCACGTCGGCGGTGCGATGTTCCTCGAAACGCAGCTCGGGATGCGCGTGCAGGTCGCGGCGCAGGCCGGCCCAGTGGGCGCGATGCTGGTGCAGGGTGTCGTGCGAATGTTCAGTGTGTTCGGTGTGTTCCATGATGCTCATGTGTTCCTGCCGTCATGACGGCGGTGATGAAGGCGCTCAGGCGTAGTAGCCCAGGATCGATTTCACTTCCATGTATTCCTCCATGCCTTCCACGCCATACTCGCGCCCGTTGCCGGACTGCTTGTAGCCGCCGAAGGGGGCCTGCGGATCCCAGGCCGGATAGTTCAGGTGCACCTGGCCGGACTGGATGCGGGCGGCCACGGCGCGCACCTGGTCCTTGTCGGTGCCCTGCACGTGCGCACCCAGGCCATAGACGGTGTCGTTGGCGATGGCAATGGCTTCTTCCACGGTGTCATAGGGCAGGATGGCCAGCACGGGTCCGAAGATTTCTTCCTGAGCGATCACCATGTCGGTATGCACATCGGAGAAGATCGTGGGCCGCGCATAGTAACCCTGCTCCAGTCCGTCCGGGCGTCCGGCACCACCGGCCAGCAGGCGTGCACCGTCCTGCATCCCGGCCTCGATCATCTGTTGCACCCGCAGGAATTGCGCACGGTTGGCCAGCGGGCCGTGGGTCGTCGCCTCATCGGTGGGGTCGCCCACTTTCATCTGGGCCAGCGTCGCCAGCGCCAGTTCATGCACGCGATCCAGTGATGCACGCGGCACGATCAGACGCGTGGGCGCGCTGCAGGACTGTCCCATGTTGCGGAAGGCCGCCGCCACACCCGGCGGAATGGCACGCGCCAGATCCGCATCCGGCAACACCACATTGGGCGACTTGCCGCCCAGCTCCTGGGCCACCCGCTTGACCGTGACGGCAGCGGCTTGCGCTACCAGCACGCCGGCGCGGGTGGAGCCGGTGATCGAGATCATGTCCACCTGCGGATGCGAGGACATGGCCGCACCGACCTCGGGCCCGCTGCCATTGACCAGGTTGAAGACGCCCGCCGGAATGCCCGCTTCATGCACGATCTCGGCAAACAGCAAGGCCGACAGCGGCGACAGTTCGCTCGGCTTCAACACCACGGTGCAACCGGCTGCCAGTGCCGGACCGACCTTGGCGGTGATCTGGTAGATCGGCCAGTTCCAGGGCGTGATGAGAGCACACACACCGATCGGCTCGCGCACGATGGCCGTGGTGCCGCGCGGGCGGATGAAAGCATAGTCCGCCAGGTTGTCACGCGCCACACGCAGGTGTTCAGCCGCCAGCGGCACGTGGGCCGTGCGGGCATAGGTGATGGGGGCGCCCATCTCCAGCGTCAGTGCCTGGGCGAACAGTTCGGCGCGTTCCACCAGCAGGGCGTGAACACGACCGAGCAGCGCGGCGCGCTCCAGCGGCGAGGTCGCGGCCCAGGCGGCAAACGCACGGCGCGCGGCCTGCACGGCCTGGTCCACGTCGGCGGCGTTGCCCAATGCGATCTCACACACACGTTCCTCCGTGGCAGGCGAGACCACGGCGGCCAGTCCGTCGCCTTGCGGGCGCTGCCATTGACCATCGATGTAGAAGTGATCCAGGCGGCCGTTGCGCTTGAGGTGCGCCAGCGGAGAGACGATGTCGGTGGAAGCGGTGCGGGTCATGTCGGGTTGTCCTTGTTTCGGGTTGGTTGCGCGTACGGCGCAGTGTCACAGTAGTGCCGTGGCCTCCACCTCGACCTGCAGGCCGAAGTGCAGTGCCGGGACCGGCACCACGGCGCGTGCCGGGCGGGCGCTGCCGGCCCAGCGTGCGTAAATCTCGTTGAAGGCGGGCCAGTGCGCCACATCGGTGAGATAGATGCGGACCTGCAGCAGCTTGCCGATGTCGCTGCCGGCACCGGCGAGTGCGGCTTCCACATTGGCCAGCACCTGCAGTGCCTGCATTTCGAAGCTGGCCTCGGTGAGCTTGTGCCCGCTCGCATCGATGGGCAACTGGCCCGAAATGAAGACCATGCCGTTGCCGATGGCCACATGGCTGTAGTGGCCGCCCGGGGTGGCCAGGCCGGTCGGGTTGAGGGTGACGGGGGCGGTGTGTGCTGTGTTGTTCATGATGGGCAAGGCTGAAGTGGCAGGAAGGCCGGTCAGGATAACCGACGCATTTCCTGTGATGGACTGTAGCCAAAAGACCTTCAGCGATGTTTAATGTTCGTTCAATTCACCATTAAGAGATTTTTAATGCTGCAACTCGATGACATGCAACTGCTGCGCGCCCTGGGCTCGGCCAGCTCGCTGGCCGGTGCCGCCCGCCTGCTCGACCTGACGCCACCGGCAGTGACGGTGCGCCTGCAGCGCATCGAGGACCGCGTTGGCGTGCGCCTGGCCAATCGCGCCGCGCGCGGCTTCGCGCTCACCGACGAAGGCCAGCGCCTGGTGCAGGAAGCCATGGACATCCTGGAGCGCATCGAATCCATCACCGCCAGCGTCTCGCGTGAATCGGACCGCGGGGCCGGCGGCAACCTGGCCAACGTCAGCGGTTCGCTGCGCGTGGTCGCGCCCTTCGGCTTCGGGCGCCGCTACGTGGCGCCACTGATCCGCGATCTGCACCGCAGCCATCCCAAACTGAGCATCTCGCTGCTGCTGGCCGAAAGTCCGCTGGCGGCTTCCACCGGCGCTGACGCCATCATCTCCATCGGGCGCGTCAAGGGCTCCTCCTGGGTCGGCCACTTCCTCGCGCCCAATGCACGCTTCCTGTGTGCCGCGCCAGTGCTGGCCAAACGCATGCAGCGCATCAAGCATCCTTCCGACCTGGCCGAGTATCCCTACCTCAGCCTGCGCGAAAACGACGACGACCTCAGCCGCCTGCGCTTCACGCCCGTCGACAGCGCCGGCCGCCGTACCGGCAAGGCGCTCACGGTCAAGCTCAATGGCGCGCTGTCGTCCAATGACGGCACCATCACGCGCGACTGGGCGCTCGATGGCGAAGGCTTCGTGGCGCGTTCCGAATGGGATTGCGCGCATCTGGTGGCCGATGGCAGTCTGAAACGCGTACTGCCTGGCTGGCAACTCGATCCCGCGCCCATCATGGCGCTGCTGCCGGGCCGCCAGGGGCTGACGCTGCGCCAGCGGGTCTTTCTCGACGCCGCCAAGCGGGCCTTCCAGCCCGTGCCCTGGCGGCGCTGAACTGCTTCAGAAATCCGCCACCTTGCCCCAGGACGAATCCGAGAAACGATTGGGGTGATAGGGGCGCGGATCGACGATGGGTTCCACACCGCTGGCCAGGTCCGCGATCAGGTGACCCGCACCCGGCCCGATACCGAAACCGTGACCGGAGAAACCCGCCGCCAGGATCAGACCCGGCGTCTGCGGCAGCTCACCGATGCCCGGCACGCCATCGGGCGTGCTGTCCACATAACCGGCCCACGTATGCGTGACTTTGGCCTGCGCCAGCTGCGGCAGCAATTCGACCGCACGGCGATGGGTGGCCCGGATCGAGACCGGATCAGCCGACGCATCCAGGATGCGCATGCGTTCCATCGGCGTAGGCGCATCCATGCGCCAGCGCGACAGGGTCTCGTGGCCGCTGCGCCAGGCTTCCAGCCCGCCCGGCGACAGGCTGCGCCAGCGCTTGGCGAACATCGGCAGGAACTGCGGCGAGAAGCGCAGGAACTGCATGGTCGGATCGACCCGCGCCCGGCCGCTGATGGCCAGCGCATAGGAGCCGTTGCTGCGGCGGGTGACGGCTACGCCCGAGGTGTAGAGCGCGCCCGGCAAGGGCTGCTCCATGGGCGCCACGCTCATGATGGATTGCCGCACGGATGCCTGCGGGAAGCGAATACCCAGCTGATGGCAGAAGGATGAGGCCCAGGCACCACCGGCCATGACCGCCACCTTGGTTTTGATGACACCGGCTTCGGTGATGACACCCGAGACGCGGCCGCCTTCGGTTTCGATGCCGCGTGCGGCGCAATTCTGGATCACGTGGCCACCCAGCTTCATGATGGCGCGCGCTACGGCGGGTGCTGCCTTGCCCGGGTCAGCCGTGCCGTCGGTGGGCGAGAAGACGCCGCCCTTCCACGCCCGCCCTGTGGCATGGCCACGCTCGGCCGCCTGCTTCGAATCGAGCATGTAGGTGGTCACGCCGGCGGTCTTGGCGAAGTCGCCCCAGGCTGCCCAGCGGGCGATTTCTTCATCATCGTTGGAGAGATAGAGCAGGCCGCACCGGGTAAAACCGGTGTCTTCGCCGGTCTCGGCGGAGAATTGTTCCCACAGGTCGATGCTCTTGGTGGCCATCGGCAGTTCGCGCGCGTCGCGGTTCTGCTGGCGGCACCAGCCCCAGTTGCGGCTGGATTGTTCGGCACCGATGCGGCCCTTCTCGACCACCGCCACCGAGATGCCACGCTTGGCCAGATAGTAGGCGGTGAAGATGCCGATGATGCCGCCACCGATGACGACCACATCGGCGGAGGCCGGCGGAATGGTAGGACTCTGGACCTGCACGAGCGGGGGCGACATCTTACTTTCCTCCCTCGGCGGCGACGGTCTGCACCACGTAGTACTTGGCCACGCGCTCACTGCTCTCCCAGCCGATGGCCGCACCCAGCGGCACGAAGACGGCGTCGCCCCGTTCCACCGAAACCACGCTGCCATCCGGTTCGGCAAAGCGCACGCCGCCGTCGAGGATGTGCATGAATTCATTGACCGGATGGGCGCGCACGATGCGGTGGTAAGGGGTGGAATCCCAGGTGCCGATCTTGCAGCCGATGGAGCTTTCATCGATCACGTTGTCGCTGCGGCAGGTGGGCACGTCACCCAGCAGGATTTCCTTGGGCAGCGAATTGGCCGAGGGCTTGAAGTTGGCTTCGGCCACCAGCGGGAACACGCCCGGCTGCACGGGGTGCGGGCAGTCGGCAGCGCAGAACATGACGAGGGTCGGCTGCGTGGCCGTGATGCGCACGGCGGCGCCGGTGGCGATGACCACGCCGTTGTCGGGCTTGATCACCAGCGGTGCGGCACCTTCGGCTTCGATACGCAGTTCGCCTTGCACCACGACCAAGGTTTCCTGGTGCGGGAAGCGGGCGATGTCGAGGCTGCCTTCGAAACGCAGGCGGCCTGCGCTCATGCCGCCGATGCCCTGCCAGGCAATCTCGCGCGAGGCGGCAAAGGGGTCGGAGGCGCCCAGCGCGCCCGGATGGAAGGGGGTGGATACGGGGGTGCCGGAGGCACGGTACAACACCAACGCTGCAGTCATTTCTTCTCCTGTTTCCTTGGGGATGGGCAAGATTGCGAGACCGACTCCACGGTGCTCTTGCGGTCCTGCCCGAATCTTTGCTTCATGGCCGGCGCCGGGGCCGGCGGCATGCATTCCATGACGATGCTACGAGCCGCGCCTGATTCTGTGATTAATGCTCAACGAATCCAGCATTAAATACGGCTTAATGCTCGTCGCCTGCCTTGCCTGCCCGCCATGGCTCGCGGCCAGGCAGGCGGCTGGGTGGGTCACCGGGTCAGACGGTGATGCCCTCCACCGGCACCAGCGGCATCTGCGACTGCTGCAGGTCGGCATCCGAACGGTGGCAAAGGATCTCGCCACCGTGTTCCATGTTGCGGCGGCGCGGCGGCACCACGTTGCAGACACCATCGATGCGCTGCGCACAGCGCGGCAGGAAGGCGCAGATCTCCGGCGACGGATCGACCGTGCCAATCGGCGGCAGCTTGTGCTGGCCCGCCCCGGCCACCTGTTCCAGCCAGCCTTGCTGCATGGCCGGGACCGACGACAGCAGCAGGTGCGAATACGGGTGATAAGGCGGCGCCATCATGGCTTCACGCGGACGGTTGGCCACCATGCGGCCGGCATAGAGCACCACGATGTCGTCGCAAATCGCGCGCACGGTGCTGATGTCGTGGCTGATGAACATGTAGGACACCTGCAGCTCGCGCCGCAGCTCGGCCAGCAGTTCCAGGATGGCGGCAGCCACCACGGTGTCCAGCGCCGACGTCACTTCATCGCACAGGATCAGGTCGGGCTTGGCGGCCAGGGCGCGGGCCAGGTTCACGCGCTGCTTCTGGCCGCCGGACAGTTCGGCAGGCAGGCGGTCGATGACGCTGGAAGGCAGCTTGACCAGGTCCAGCAGTTCAGCCGTGCGGCGGCGCATGGCCTCGCCCTTCAAGCCGTGATAGAAGGACAGCGGACGATTCAGGATGCGGCCGATGGTGTGCGCCGGATTGAGCGCAGTGTCGGCGTTCTGGAACACGATCTGCACGCGGCGGAATTGTTCGCGGGTGCGGCCTTCCAGTGTCGGTGACAGGTTCTGGCCATCGAGCTGGATGCTGCCGCGCGCCGGCGCGATCATGCCGGCCACGGCACGCGCCAGGGTGGTCTTGCCGGAGCCGGATTCGCCGATGATGCCCACGGTGCTGCCGCGCTGGATGGTGAGATTGATGTCATCCAGGATGCGCACGCCCGGCAGGCCCAGCCGGTCCGGTGCGCCGTAACCGGCCACCAGGCCGCTGATGCGCAGCAGCGGGGCACGGGCTGCGGCCGGTACGGTCTCGGGCAGTATCTCGCGCAGTTGCACCACGCGCGCAGCCGGGCAGGCGGCGGCGATCAGGCTTTGGGTGTAGGTGTCGGCCGGGGCATGCAGCACCTGGTCGGTGGTGCCGACTTCACGCACGGCGCCGTCGCGCAGGACGATGATGCGGTCGGCCATCTGCGCCACCACGGCCAGATCGTGCGAAACGTAGACGGCGGTGGTGCCGATTTCCTTGACCACTTTCTTGAAGGCGCGCAGCACTTCGATCTGGGTGGTCACGTCCAGCGCGGTCGTGGGTTCGTCCAGGATCACCAGTTCCGGATCGGTGATCAGGGCCATGGCCGCCATCACGCGCTGCAACTGGCCACCGGAGACCTGGTGCGGATAACGTTCACCGATCTTGTCGGGATTGGGCAGGGCCAGCGCGCGGAACAGCTCGACCGCCTTGCGCATGGCGCTGGCCTTGTCCATCACGCCGTGCTGCAGGGCGCTTTCGATCACCTGGTCCATCAGGGTACGGGCCGGATTGAAAGCCGCCGCCGCACTCTGGGCGATGTAGGCCACATGGTGGCCGCGCATGGCCAGCAGCGCCTTCTCATCCATCTGGTCGATCTGGCGCTGGCCGATGCGCACCTGGCCACCGGCGATCTGGCAACCGGAACGCGCATAGCCCAGCAGCGAGAGTGCAATGGTGGTCTTGCCTGAACCGGATTCACCGATCAGGGCCAGCACTTCGCCGGGGGCCACGGTGAAATTGACGTTCTTGACGATCTCGACCTGGGTGCCGTCGTCCTTGCGGGCATTCACGCGCAGGCCCTGCACTTCCACCAGGGGCCGCACTGCCGCCCCGCCTGCCGCAGCGCCAGCACCGACGCCGCTTTCCTTGCCGAGGAAGATATCGAATTGCTTCACGGGCTTACTCCTTGGCAGCGCGCTTGCTGCGCAGGTTATCGATCAACAGGTTCACGCCGATGGTCAGCGAGGCAATCGCCAGGGCCGGCATGATCACCGCCAGGGCGCCTTCGCCCAGGCCGGAAATGTTTTCCCGCACCAGCGAACCCCAGTCCGCATCCGGCGGCTGCACGCCCAGCGAGAGGAAGCTCAGGCCCGACAGCAGCAGCACCACGTAGACGAAGCGCAGGCCGAAATCGGCCAGCACCGGGCGGATCATGTTGGGCAGCATTTCCACGGTCATGATGTACCACACGCCCTCGCCGCGAGCGCGCGCTGCCTGCACGTATTCCATGGCCTGCACGTTGACCGCCAAGGAACGGGCGATGCGGTAGGCACCGGGCATGTAGGTGATGGCCGCCGTGAGCACCAGCAGGAACATGGAAGAGCCGAAAGTGGCCACCATCATCAGCGCGAACATCTTGCTGGGAATCGAGATCAGGGCATCGAGCGCACGGCTGATGACGGCATCGCGCCAGCCGCCCGAGAAGGCCGCGAACAAGGCGATGGCGGTACCCGAGAGGCTGGCCACCACGGTCGACAGCAAGGCCAGGCCGATGGTGGCGCGGGTGCCGAAGAGGATGCGGCTCAGCATGTCGCGGCCCAGGTAGTCGCTGCCCAGCAGGAACTTGTGGCTCATGCCGGAGAACACGTCGGTATCGACGATGGCAGTGGCGTCGTAGGGCGAGATGCTGGGGCCGAGGATGGCCATCAGGATCCAGAAGCCGACGATCACCATGCCGATCCAGGCCATGGTCGAATGGCGGCGCACGCGCCTGGCGGGTGCGGTGGCTGCGGCAGCCGGTGCGACAGGCGCGCCCGCTTCGGTGCCGGTGGAGTCGTGGAGGGCTTTCATCGGGTCTTCAACCTTGGATTGGAAACAATGGCCAGCACATCGGCGGTCAGCACCAGCAGCAGGTAGCCGGTGCAGAAGATCATGGAACAGGCTTGCACCAGCGGCATGTCGCGGGTGGTCACGGCATCGATCATGAGGGTGGCGATGCCGGGATAATTGAAGATGCTCTCGACGATGAGCACACCGCCCAGCAGGTAGGACAGGCTCAGCGCCACGGCATTGGCAATCGGGCCGATGGCGTTGGGCAGCGCATGGCGCAGCACGATGCGGGTGCGCTTGACGCCTTTGAGCAGCGCCATTTCGGCATAGGACGAACGCAACTGATCGATCACGGCGGCGCGCGTCATGCGCGTCATCTGGGCCACGATCACGCAGCACAGGGTCAGCACCGGCATGGCATAGGCCTTGATGAAGGCACCCAGGGTGGCGGCATCGCTGGCATGCGACAGCGCCGACAGCCAGCGCAGCTTGACCGCGAAGATCATCACGGCCACCGTGGCCACCAGGAATTCCGGCACCGATACCATCGACACGGCACTGACGTTGACGGCACGGTCAAAGAAGGAGCCGCGATACATGGCCGAGAAGATGCCCAGGAACAGCGCCAGCGGCACCGATACGAGGGCCGTCACGGCCGCCAGCATCAGCGAGGCCGGCAGGCGGCCACCGATCATCTGCGCCACCGGCACATTGTTGACCAGCGACATGCCGGGGTTGCCCGAGAGCAGGTTGCCCAGCCAGTGCGCATAACGCAGCGGGGCCGGCAGGTCCAGGCCGTATTGCAGGCGCAGTGCGGCCACCGTCTCCGGCGTGGCGGCCTGGCCCAGTGCGGTCTGGGCGGCGTCGCCCGGCAACAGGTTGGTGATGAAGAACACGCCGGCCGAGACCAGCAGCAGCGTCAGCACCGCCTGCAGCAGGCGGCGCACGATCAGACGCAGGATCATTCCATTCATAGCTTTCCTCGGTAACGAGTGGCGGGGCCGGCCATCGAGATGGACCGGTCCCGCGCGACTTCCACTGACAGCGTACGTCAGGCGTGAGACTTTCCCGGACTCACGCGTCCAGCCAGACGTACTCCGCACAGGTGTAGTTCATGAACGCACCCAGCGGCACCGGATCGATCCCCTTGACCTTGGTGCTCATGCCTTCCAGGTTGATGATGAAGACCGGGATACCCAGGCCGCACTTCTCGTGGATCATGGTCTGCAGGTCGGCGTACATGGCCTTGCGCTTGGTGAAGTCGGTCTCGCCGCGCGCGGCCACCACCAGCTGGTCGAACTGCGGATTCTTCCAGCCCGATTCGTTCCACTGCGCATCCGACTTGAAGAACTGCGTGAGCAGGATGTCGGCGCTGGGGCGGGGGTTGATGTTGCCGAAACCGACCGGCACCTTCATCCACTGGTTGGACCAGTAGCCGTCGGCTGGCACGCGCTTCACATCCAGCTTCAGGCCGATCTTGGCGGCGCTCTGCTGCATCAGCACGGCCATGTCCACCGAACCGGTGGCGGCCACCGAGGCCACGATGGGGATGGTGCTGCCCAGCACGCCTGCCTTCTCCAGGTGGAACTTGGCCTTCTCCGGATCGAAGGGACGCTGCGGCAGACCGGCGAAGTAGAAGCGGTTGGTCGGGTCGATCGGCTGGTCGTTGGCGGTCACGGCATAGCCACGGAAAGCGGCCATCTTGATCTGCTCGCGGTCCAGCAGGTACTTCATGCCCAGCGTGAAATCCATGCTGTTGCCCGGGGCCTGGTCCTGGCGGATGACGAGGTCGGTGTACTGGCCCGACTTGGTTTCCATGACGGTGTAGCCCGGCGTGCCCTTGACGCGGCCGGTGGAACGGGCGTTGACGTCGTTGATCCAGTGCACGTCGCCGGAGAGCAGCGCATTGACGCGCGCGGCTTCGTCCGGGATGCCGAAGAGTTCGACTTCGTCCAGGTAGGGCAAGCCTGTCTTCCAATAATTCTCGTTGCGCACGCCGATGGTGCGCACGCCCGGGGTGAATTCCTTGAGCTTGAAGGCACCGGTCCCGTTGGGGGTGCTGAAGTTGGTGGTGCCGTCGCGGATGATGAGGAACTGCGCGGTCGCCAGGATCACCGGCAAGTCGGCGTTGGCGCTGGTGAGCTTGATCTGGACTTCGTTGGGGCCGGTGGCCTTGACCGATTCGAACTGGTCGGCCACGACCTTGACCTTGGAGGCGGTGGCCGGATCCTTGTGGCGCATGATCGAGTAGACCACGTCGGCCGGGGTAAACGGCTTGCCGTCATGGAAGACCACGCCCTTGCGCAGCTTGACGGTCCAGGTGATGGCGTCGGTGGTCAGCATTTCTTCAGCCAGTACCATCTGCGGTGCGAGCTTGCCATCGAGCTTGGTCAGGCCGTTGTAGAACATGTGCACCCGGGTGTAGTCGGTGGAGTGCGCGGTCTTGGCCGGGTCCAGGGTATCGGCAGTGGAGCTGGTCTGGGTGGCGATGCGCATCTTGCCGCCGCGCTTGCCGGTCTGTGCCATGACGCTGCCGCTGGCCGTCAGCAGGCCCGTGCCGCCGACCGTCATGAGGCTGCCGGCCAGCAGGGTGCGCATCATGTCGCGACGGGTGAAGCCGCCAGGGGCCTGGTCCAGCGCATCGCCGGTGATGATGGAACCCTCTTTGGGGTGATGTCCGTTTTCCTGCTTGCTCATGAAATGCCTCACGATAAAAGTTCAACCACGAAGACCACCGGCCTGCCCTGCCGTCTGCATGTTGCAGATCCCTCGGGAGGGCACGCCGCCTGTTGGGTCCGGCACACTCCTCGCAACATTGATACCAGGGCGGGAGCACACCGGGAATGACGGAAACTGCACGGGAGCCCTGCAGCTCCCGCTCACTGCTGACTGCTGACAAGCGCCTTACAGACCCAGCACGCCCGGCAGGCCGGAGATGTCCTTGATTTCGGTGTAGCCGTAATACGGGGTCGAGGGTTCATGGCCGCGGGCCACGAAGACTTTGTTCTTGATGCCCATGTCGGAGGCCGGCATGAGGTCGTAACGCAGGCTGGAGGACACGTGCAGCACGTCTTCCGGATTGCAGTTCAGGTTGTCGAGCATGTATTCGAAGGCGCTCAGGCGCGGCTTGTAGGCTTGTGCCTGCTGGGCGGTGAAGACCTTGTGGAAGGGTGCGCCCAGTTGCTCGACGTTGTGCATGATCTGGCTGTCGTCGGCATTGGAGAAGATCACCAGCGGGAATTCCTTGGCCACCTTGGACAGGCCGGCCGGTACGTCAGCATGCGGACCCCAGGTCGGCACGGCCTTGTAGAAGGCACCGGTTTCCTCGTCGGTGGTCTTGATGCCCCAGCGCGCGCAGGTGCGGGTGATGGCGTTCTTGCAGACCTGTTCGTAGGGCTTCCATTGATCCAGCACTTCATCGAGGCGATAGGCCGCGAACTGGCGCAGGAAGAACGGCATGTCTTCGGCGGAGACGCGATCGGCGTAAATCTTTTGTGCCGTTTCCGACATCTGGAAACGGGTCAGGGTGCCGTAGCAATCGAAGGTAATGAACTTGGGCTTGAAAATGCTCATGGAAAATCGTCCTGTCAAAAAAGGGGGCGCATCACCTGTTGGGCCTGCGCTGGAGGCTGCTTGCTTGCGGGATTGCGGTTGACTGCATGAGAAGGATTACAACATAGCGAAACTTGCGATTTATTCCTTTTTGACCGGGCCGCGAAACAGAAATATGTGTTTTCTGCGGTCCAATCAGCATAGCTTGCCGAGCAGTGCAGCAATGCGAGCCGGGTGCGCTGCTTTGGGGCATTTTCACCAAGCTGGTGCGGATCGTGTCCGCAGGCTGGCGCATGTCCGGGACTGCATTTGCGCAGGCGATGCCTGCTCCGCATCTGCTTGCGCACCGCGCTGGCCTGTCAAAGCAGAACCTGCGGGGGCTGCATCATGCTACTGCCGGTGCCGCCCAATTTTGTGCCGAGAAGAGGGGGCAGATCGCCATAAGATTGCGAATTGGCAGGCTTGAAAACTGCCGCGCAATGCCGCGCCAGGTGCATCATCGCTGGGGTAGCGTTGCGGACCCGGCCAGCGGGCGCGGCCCGCAGCGCGAGAATACCGAAACCAGCAAACTATTTATATATTTATAGGATTTGACGGAACAGGGACCATTGACCCTGCCTCATCCGCATCGCCACCGTATCGACAAGGACACGCTGCATGACTACCCAAAGCACGCTCCCGGCCGGTCAGGCCGTACAGACCGTACAGACCACCCTGCGCCCCATGCGCCCCGAGGACCTGGCCAGTTGCCACGCCATGAGTCTGCACCTCTACTGGCCGCACCGGCTGGCCGACTGGCAGTTCCATCATCAGGTCAGCAGCAGCTGGGCGGTGGAACTGGAAGAACCCGATGGCACGCGCAGCGTGGCCGGCAGCGGCATGCTCTGCCCGCTCGGCGAGGACTATGCCTCGCTGGGCCTGGTCATCATCACCGATGCCCTGCAGGGCCGTGGCCTGGGCCGCGCCATGATGCAGCGCCTGCTGCAGGATGCCGGTACGCGCAACGTCATCCTCAATGCCACCGAGGCCGGACGCCCGCTCTATGAGAAGCTAGGCTTCGTGGTCACCGATACCCTGAGCCAGCACCAGAGCACCACCGCGCGTGCCACCCCGGTGCTGGCCGCAGGCGCGCGCATCCGCCCGTTGCGCAAGGACGAAGTGCCTTATCTGCTGGCACTGGACCGACAGGCCAGCGGCATGGACCGCAGCGCCCTGCTGGTGCCGCTGCTGGACACCTCTGAAGTGGCCGTGCTGGAACAGGCGGGCCAGGTCAAGGGCGTCGCCTATCTGCGCGAGTTCGGGCGCGGCCGCGTGATCGGCCCCGTCATCGCCAGCCATGTGGAAGATGCGAAGACGCTCATCGCTTACTGGATCAACGCCTATCCCGGCGCTTATCTGCGCATCGACGTGCCGGGCCGGACCGGCCTCAAACCGTGGCTCGAAGAGATCGGCCTGACCTGCGTGGACAACGTGGTCAGCATGTGCCGCGGCACTCCGCCCGCGCCCGCCACCGCGTGGCGCACCTATTCCATGATCAACCAGGCACTGGGCTGAACGGCCCGCACGAAACCACCATGACTTTTCTCTACAAGGCCGATCCGGTCCGCGGTGCCGAATGGGCGCAACTGTTTGCCGAGAAGGCCCCCGAGCTGCCCTTCCATATCTGGCCGCATGAAGGCGATGGCAGCAGCGTGCGCTATCTGGCCGCCTGGACGCCGCCGGAGGATATCGCCCAGCGCTTCCCCCATCTGGAAATCCTGTTCTCGGTCGGGGCCGGCATCGACCAGTTCGACATGTCCACCCTGCCCCCGGACCTGCCGGTGGTGCGCATGACCGAACCCGGCATCGCCGCCGGCATGGTGCAGTACGTGACGCACGCGGTGCTGGGCCTGCATCGTGACAGCCGCGTGTATGCGCGACAGCAGCGGGAACAGGTGTGGCGCGCCCATCGCGTGCGCCCGGCCTCGGCTTGCCGCGTCGGCGTGCTGGGACTGGGCATGCTGGGGCGCGCCGTGCTGCAGCAGTTGCACGGACTGGGTTTCCCCTGCGCAGGATGGAGCCGTTCGGCGCACCAGATGGACGGTATCGATTGCTACAGCGGCAGCGATGGCCTGCGCCACTTCCTGGCGCGTACCGATGTGCTGGTGTGCCTGGTGCCGCTGACCGACGATACGCGCGGCCTGCTCAACCGCGAGCTGTTTGCGCAATTGCCGCGCGGTGCTGCGCTGGTCAACGTCGGACGCGGTGGCCATCTGGTGGAAGACGACCTGCTGGCCGCCTTGAATGACGGCCAGTTGAGCGCCGCCGTACTGGACGTGTGCGAGACCGAACCCTTGCCGCAGGGCCATCCCTTCTGGACCCATCCCGACATCGTGCTCACGCCGCACATCGCCAGCATGACCCAGCCCGATGGTGCGGTCGATGCGGTGCTGGAAAACCTGCGCCGCCATCGCGAGGGCTTGCCGCTGCTGGGCCTGATCGACCGCCAGCGCGGTTACTGATACCTCCACGCCACTTCATCCGGAGATGCCGCATGGCAAACAAAATGCCGAACCGCCCCGCCACAACGGCATGCCATGCCGCTGGCGGCGGGCAGTTCGCGTCACGGCGCTGGCTTATGCGTTCTATCCTTGATGACGTGGCGCAGTGCGTCTGCCGCCTCACCTTTCCCCATTCACCTGCCTGAAGCCCCGACCATGAAGCTGGAATCCTACTGGACCGATTCTGCCCCGCAGTTCATCTCCCCCACGCGCGAGCTGCCCACGCAGGTTGACGTGGCCATCGTCGGCGGCGGCTTCACCGGCTTGTCGGCGGCACTGGCTTTCGCCAAACGCGGGGCCTCGGTGGTGGTGCTGGAAGCCGGCCCCCATGTGGCAGCGGAAGCCTCGGGCCGCAACGGCGGCCACGTCAACAACGGCCTCGCGGTGGACTATGCCGAGGTCGCCGCCAAGGTCGGCGTGGAGCGTGCCCGCGCCTGGTATCACGCCTATGACGATGCGGTCGATACGGTGGCACGGCTGGTGGAGCAGGAGCAGATCGCCTGCGATTTCCTGCGCCACGGCAAGCTCAAGATGGCCACCAAACCGTATCAGATGGACGCCCTGCAGCGCAGCGCCGACCGTCTCATCGCCGATGGCGTGGACAGCGATGTGGAGATCCTCGATGCCGCCCGCGTGCGTGCCGAGGTGCAAAGCGAGCGCTTCCACGGCGGCCTGCTGTACAAGCGCAGCGGCCAGATGCACATGGGCCGCTTCGCCTGGGGCCTGGCCACGGCGGCAGAACGTCACGGCGCGGCCATCCATACCGGTACCGAAGTGCGACGCCTGGAACGCATCGGCAACACCCACGCGCATCGCGTCCACACCGCGCGCGGCACCATCACGGCCAAGCAGGTGCTGCTGGCCACCGGAGCCAGCCGTCACGGTGCCTATGGCAGCTTCGGCTGGCTGCGCCGGCGCATCGTGCCCATCGGCAGTTTCATCGTGGTGACCGAACCGCTGGGCGCCGAGCGCGCTGCCGCGATGCTGGCCAGGCAGCGCACCTACACCACGGTGGCCAACATCCATCACTATTTCCGCATGACGCCCGATACCCGCCTGGTCTTTGGCGGACGGGCGCGCTTTGCGATTTCCAGTCCGCAGTCCGATGCGGCCAGCGGCGAGATCCTGCGTCAGGGCCTGCATGAGACCTTCCCGCAGCTAGGCCAGGTGCGCCTGGACTACTGCTGGGGCGGCCTGGTCGACATGACACGCGACCGCCTGCCGCAGGCCGGCGAACGCGACGGACTGTATTACTCCATGGGTTACAGCGGCCACGGCACGCAGATGTCGGTGCACATGGGCCAGTGCATGGCCCAGGTGATGGCGGGTGACGCGCTGGCCAATCCCTGGCGCGAACGCGAATGGCCGGCCATCCCCGGCCACTTCGGGCCGCCGTGGTTCCTGCCGGTGATCGGCCTGTATTACCAGCTCAAGGACAAGCTGGCCTGATGATGCGCCGCTGGCTGCATTAACTTTTATTGAATGCTCGTTGATAGTTGCATTAACTTTTGCTGAATGCTCACCATGACCTCTCTGACTCTGCATCGCCAGGACCTGATGCCCGGCGCCCAACTGATCGGCGCCGACTGGCGCGCAGCGGCCGATGGCCGCGTACTGGACGTGACTGACCCGGCCACTGGCCAGGTGTTTGCCACCGTGCCGGACGGTACCGCCGCTGACGCGCGTGCTGCCGTCGATGCGGCTGTGGCCGCCTTCCCGGCCTGGCGTGCCACGCCGGCCAAGCAGCGCGCCACCATCATCAAGCGCTGGAACGATCTGCTGCTGGCGCACCAGGAAGACCTGGGCCGCCTGATCTCGCGCGAGCAGGGCAAGCCGCTGGCCGAAGCCAAGGGCGAAGTGGCCTATGCCGCCAGCTATGTGGAATGGTTCGGTGAAGAAGCCACGCGCGCCAATGGCGACATCATCCCGGCACCGGTCACCGGCCGCCGCATGATGGCGTTGAAGGAACCGGTGGGTGTCGTGGCGGCCATCACGCCGTGGAATTTCCCGGCAGCGATGATCGCCCGCAAGATCGCCCCGGCCCTGGCCGCCGGCTGCACCGTGGTGTGCAAACCGGCCGAGGACACGCCGCTGACGTCGCTGGCGCTGATCCGCCTGGCACTGGAAGCGGGCGTGCCGGCCGGGGTCATCAACATCGTCACGGCCTCGCGCGAACGTACCCCGGAAGTGGTCGATGTGTGGCTGGCCGATGGCCGCGTGCGCAAGATCAGCTTCACCGGCTCGACCGCCGTGGGCAAGCACCTGGCGCGCCATTCGGCCGATACCTTGAAGAAGCTCTCGCTGGAACTGGGCGGCAATGCGCCTTTCATCGTCTTTGATGATGCCGATATCGATGCCGCCATCGATGGCGTGATGGCCGCCAAGTTCCGCAATGGCGGCCAGACCTGCGTGAGCCCCAACCGCATCTACGTGCAAGACAAGGTCTATGAAAACTTCGTGGCCAAGCTCGGGGCGCGCGTGGCGGCACTGAAGGTCGGCCCGGCCACCGATCCGGCTTCGCAGATCGGCCCCATGATCAACGCCCGCGCCATTGGCAAGATCGACCAGCACGTGCGCGATGCCATCGAACGCGGTGCGCGCGTGATCACCGGCGGCAAGCGCCTGCAGGGCGCCGGCTTCGAAAGCGACAACTACTATGCCCCGACCGTGCTGGCCAACGTCACCGGCGAGATGCAATGCAGCTGCGAAGAGACCTTCGGACCGGTGGCACCAATTACCCGCTTCTCGACGGAAGAGGAAGTGATCGCCGCCGCCAATGCCACGCCCTTCGGCCTGGCGGCGTATTTCTATTCGACCGATGTGCGCCGCATCCATCGCGTCACCGATGCGCTGGAAAGCGGTATCGTGGGCGTCAACGAAGGTGCGCTGGCAGCGGAAGCGGCGCCCTTCGGCGGCGTGAAGGAATCCGGTTATGGCCGCGAAGGCTCGGTGCATGGCCTGGATGATTACCTGCACACCAAATACGTTTGCCAGGGCCAGCTCTGAGTCCTCCCCTGCCTAGCTGCCCCTCTCACTGAAACCAACAGGAGCCACCATGCCCGCGCTGTCCACCCACGAGCCCGAGACCGCCCGCGAGCCCTTGCCCGACCTGCTCTTGCGGCCGATTGCAACGGATGACCTGGGCCACTGCCACCGGCTGTCGCTGCGCTTCAAGTGGCCGCACCGGCTGGAAGACTGGAATTTCCTGCTGAAGATGGGGCAAGGCTACTTGCTGGAAAACACCGCCTCGGACGCGGCGCTGCGCACCGTCGGCAGCGTGGTCTGCACCACCTATGGCGAGCACCACGCCGTCATCGGCATGCTGCTGGTGCAGACCGAGTTGCAGCGGCGCGGCCTGGGACGGCGGCTGATGCAGCATGCGGCCAGCGAGGTCAATGGCCGTAGCCTGATCGTCAACGCGACGGCGGCCGGCATGCCGCTCTACAAGCAATTGGGTTTCGTGCAGCAGGATGTGCTGCACCAGTTCCAGGGCTCGTCAGCGCAGCCGGTGCTGGTGTCGCTGCCACCGGGCGAGCGCGTGCGGCCGATGGGCAAGAATGATGTCCATCGCCTGCTGGAACTGGATGCGCAGGCCACCGGCATGGATCGCAGCAAGCTGCTGCTGGCCCTGCTGGAGATATCCGAAGGCGTGGCACTGGACCGCGATGGCGAGATGCTGGGCTTTGCGCTGGTGCGCCGCTTCGGCCATGGCCGCGTGATCGGGCCGGTGGTGGCACCCGACGCGGAACGCGCCAAGGGATTGATCGCACACTGGATCAATACCTATTCGGATTCCTTCATCCGCATCGACGTCTTCGAATCGAGCGGCCTGCCGGCCTGGTTCGACAAGCTGGGCCTGACCTGCGTGGACCATGTCACGCGCATGTGCAAGGGTGAACCACCGGTACGCGATGCGGGCATGCAGCTGTTTTCCATCGTCAACCAGGCGCTGGGCTGAGGCTGGACTGACGTGTCCGCACTGCTGCCGCAGAAAATGCCGCAGCAGCGCGCAAAACCCATGAACATGCTTTTTCAGCCCCGCATCTTGCGCATCGCCTGCGCGGCCGGGGGCATAGGATAGAACACATGCCGGTTGTGCCGTTTGCCTGCACGGCCTTGTTCAACGCATCTTCAGCGAGTCCACCTCTATGCAAACTTCCGCTCTGGCCGCGCTCGACCGCAGCCACCTGATCCACCCCGTTGCCAGCTTCCGCGAGCATGAAGAACTGGGACCCATCATCCTCAAGTCGGGCCAGGGTGCCTACCTGACCGATCACCAGGACAAGCAGTTGCTGGATGCCTTCTCGGGACTGTGGTGCGTCAATACCGGCTATGGCCAGGAAAGCGTGATCCGCGCCGCGACCGAACAGATGCAGCGCCTGCCGTATGCCACCGGCTATTTCCACTTCGCCTCGGAACCGGCCATCCTGCTGGCCAAGAAACTGGTGGACATCAGCCCGGCGTCGCTCAAGCACGTGTATTTCACCTTGGGCGGTTCCGATGCGGTGGATGCGGCCATTCGCTACATCACGCACTATCACAACTCCATCGGCAAACCGAGCAAAAAGCATTTCATCTCGCTGCAGCGTGGCTATCACGGTTCGTCCTCGGTGGGCGCAGGCCTGACTGCACTGCCCAATTTCCATTACAACTTCAACCTGCCGCTGCCGACCCAGCATTACCTGCCTTCGCCTTATCCCTACCGCAGCGAGCTGCAGGGCGATGAAGCGATCATCGCGGCCTCGGTGCAATCGCTGCGCGACAAGGTCGCCGAACTGGGCGCGGACAATGTCGCCGCCTTCTTCTGCGAACCGATCCAGGGTTCCGGTGGCGTGGTGGTGCCGCCCAAGGGCTGGCTCAAGGCCATGCAGCTGGCCTGCAACCAGCTGGACATCCTGTTCGTGGTGGACGAGGTCATCACCGGCTTCGGCCGCACCGGCCCGATGTTCGCCTGCCTGGACGAAGACGTGCAGCCCGACCTGATGACCATGGCCAAGGGCCTCACCGCCGGCTATGCGCCGATGGGCGCGGTGATGATGTCGGACCGTGTCTACAACGGCATTGCCGATGGCGCACCGATGAGCACCGTGGTCGGCCATGGCCAGACCTACTCGGCCCATCCGGTCAGTGCGGCGGTGGCGCTGGAGGTCCTGCGGCTCTATGAGGAAGGCGGCCTGCTGGAAAACGGCCGACGCCTGGAACCGGTCTTCTCCGGTGGCCTGCGCGCCCTGCTCGATCATCCGCTGGTGGGCGATGCGCGCAGCCGTGGCCTGCTGGGCGCACTGGAACTGGTGGCTGACAAGCAGACCAAGGCACGCTTTGCACCCGAGCTGAAGCTGCACGATCGCATCTTCCAGGTGGCCTATCGCCATGGCCTGGTGTTCCGCGCCTTCGGCGACAACATCCTCGGCTTTGCGCCCGCGCTGTGCTACACGGAAGAGGATTTCGCGCTGATGTTTGCGCGCCTGCGTGCCATCCTCGATGAAGTGCTGGCCCAACCCGAGGTGCGCCAGGCCGTGCGCTGAGCCGGCCCATGCGAGTATCGCCTCCGGCACGATGGGGAAATCGCCGCCGGAGGGGTTAAAATGCCCTGCTACATCCTGCCGGATTGCGCTGCGTGCGATACGCGAGGCAAACCGGCAGGCTGAGTCGAATAACCCGAGGCAACATGATGACTAACGGCGCGTTGAAACTGGACCGGATCGATCTGAGGATTTTGTGTCACCTGCAGCAGAATAGCCGCATTACCAATGTAATCCTGGCCGACGCCGTCGGCCTCTCGCCCAGTCCCTGCCTGATCCGCGTCAAGCGCCTGGAGAAGGCCGGCTACATCAGCGGCTATGGCGCGTATATCCGTCTGGAGAAACTGGCCGACGTCCAGATCGTGTTCACCGAGGTGACGCTGTCGGACCATCGGCGCGAAGACTTCGCCAAGTTCGAAGCCACCATCCGCAACGTCGATGAAATCATCGAATGCCATCTGGTCAGCGGTGGCTATGACTACCTGCTCAAGTTCATGACCCGCAGCGTGGTGCATTACCAGAGCGTGATCGAATCGCTGCTGGAACAGAACCTGCGCATCGAGAAGTATTTCAGCTACATCGTCATCAAGTCGCCCTTCATCAAGCATCACTATCCGCTGGAAAAATTCATCCAGACCTGAGCCCCGTGGGCTGGCCACCGCCGGCCGGTACCGTGCGGTGGCAGCCTGGCACGCCCTGCATGTGGCGGCTGCGCTGTCTGCACCGTTTTTCGGTACGTTTTGCTGGCCTTTATCCTCGCCTTTTTCCTGCCCTTTTTTCTGTACAGACGATCGCGAACCCTCCTGATCGTTTTTGCACACCCCCCTGTCAATTTCCGCACAGCAAGCCTTTTCCAGCGCGGCAAGCCCTCGGCCTCATCTTTACATTTATGCCCTCTGCGATGGCCGGATTGCGGCATCTCCATCCAATCTCCACAAATTCCCCAGAAAAACACGACTATTGGTCAGCAAACTCCCCTTTACTTTTGTAAAGACGTGCCGTTAACCTTCGGGTGCGCTGACGAAGGGTCAGTTTCTCAAATTACAAGAACATCACGTTTGCTTAGGGGTCAACATGGCAACTTCCACGGGGACGATCTCGACATCGGCCGGTCCGCTTGACGTTTCGACGCTGGTCAACCAGCTCATCGCGGTCGAGAGCAAGTCCAAGCTCACACCGCTGAAGACCAAGGAAAGCGGCTTCAATACGCTCATTTCCGCGTATGGCTCGCTGAAGAATGCGCTGACCAGCTATCAAAGCGCCCTGAAGGTCATGACGGCCGCCAGCTTCAGTGCGCAGAAGACCACCGTGTCCAATGCCGGCACCGGCACCAGCCTGACCACCGATCCGTTCACGGCAGAGGCCAACAGTGACGACTCGACCAAGGTCCTGGCACAGAAGTTGAAATCCGGTGGCTATGCCAGCGGCACCACCTTCAATGCCGGCGACTCGATCGCCATCAAGATCGGCACCAACTCGCCCACCTTCATCACGCTGCAGGCCAATGCCACCCTGGCGGGTCTGCGCGACACCATCAATGCCTCCAAGGCCGGGGTGACGGCCTCCATCGTCACCGATGGCAGCGGCGACCATCTGGTCCTGGAATCCAATACCGGCGGCACGGCCAACACCATCAAGGTCACGGCCAACAATTCGCTGTCCGGGCTGAGCTATGACCCCAGCGTGTCGGGCTCGGTGACGCAGATCCAGGCCCCGCGCGATGCCACCAAGGCCGCCGCCGGCAAGTACAGCATCGGCGTGAGCCAGCTGGCGCAGGCGGTCAAGGTCAGCTCGGCCGGCATCGTGCCCGGCACCACCTTCGACAATGGCGTGCTGGCCATCAAGACCGGCAATGGCTCGACCACGCTGATCCAGCCCAAGACCAATACCCTGGCCGGTGTGCGCGATGCCATCAACGCCAGCGATGCGGGCGTCAATGCGGCCATCGTCAGCGACGGCACCAACGATCACCTGGTGCTCACCGCCAAGGACAGCGGCGCGGCCAACAGCCTGCGGGTCAGCGGCACCGGCAATTTTGCGGTGTTCAACTTCGATCCCAGCGGCACCGTCACCACCACGGGCGTAGCGACCAACCAGACTTACAGCAGCGGCAGCCTGGCGCTGCAGGTCGGCAGCAAGTCCTTCACCATCACCCCGACCGATCTCGACAACAGCGGTGCCATCGGCCTGAACGACGTGATGAAAGCCATCAACGATGCCAATACCGGCGTGACCGCCAGCATCAGCAACGACGGCAGCAATGACCATCTGGTGCTCACGCCGGCCGGCACGGATCCGATCAAGCTGGTCGGCAGCAATGACTATGCCAACCTGTCCGGCAGCAGCATGGGGCAATTGGCCAAGGCGCAGGATGCCAAGCTGACCATCGATGGCGTGGCGGTGACCAGCACCACCAACAAGGTCAGCAATGCGATTTCGGGCGTGACGCTGAACCTGGCGAAGGTGACGACGGCGGCGGACAATTTCTCGCTGTCCGTCGCCAATGACACCAGCGGCCTGTCGACGGCGGCCAACAGTTTCGTGACGGCCTACAACAACCTGGCCAAGGCCGTGACCAACCTCACCAAGCAGACCCCGTCCACCACCAAGGGCCAGGCCAGCACCGGCTCGCCGCTGGCAGCGGAATCTTCCGTGCTGAACATGATGACGCAGATCCGCGGCACCATGCTGGGCGCACTGGGCGACGATGGCGGTATGAACCTGTCGCAGGTGGGGATCTCGTTCCAGAAGGATGGCACGCTGGCGCTGGATGCGGCCAAGCTGACGACGGCCGGCAACAAGGATTTCGACGCGGTCGCCAAGCTCTTCACCGGGACCTCCGGCGTCGTGCCCAAGCTGCAGAAGCTGATGGACAGCATCCTGGGCGACAGCGGCACGCTGGCCACCAAGACCAAGGGCCTGCAGGACAGCCTCAAGACCGTGACCGACCAGCAGACCGCGGCCAATGATCGGCTGCAAACCCTGAAGGACAACTACACCAACCAGTTCAACCGGCTCAACGTCACGCTGGCGACGATGCAGTCGCGGCAGAGCTATCTGACCCAGCAGCTGGCGAAGTTGTCCAAGTCGTCGTGATGAGAACGGCCGTGCCGAATGGCGTGGCAGAGGAAGCGGTGACACCGGGTTGCGCGTCACCGCTGCATCGAATAAATCCCAGGTTGCTCCGCTTTATCCGAAGCCCAATGGAAAAACCCCGCTGCAAGCGGGGTTCGTCGTTAAACTCTCGTGTGTCCTCGGGGGGAAGCTTGCGCTAACAGATCCCGTGGCTCGCGTGGCGACTATAGGGGTTAACGGGTGCAATGTCAATTCAGGCACAGATAGCGGAAATCCACCGGGCACTCTCGCCCGCGCGCATCTCGACCTACGCGGCGGCCACCCACTGCCACGGCCCCGACGACCCTGCCGCACTCAATCTCTACCTGTGGAACGCGCAGGTCTCCGCTGCCTTCCTGACACCCCTGCACTTGTGTGAAGTCGTGCTGCGCAATGCGGTGGACGACGCCCTTGCTGCCAAATACGGTGCTGCGTGGCCATGGGCCTCCGCCTTTGAACAAAGCTTGCCGGCCAGTTCGATCGCGTATGGTGCGCGCCATGATTTGGCCAAGGCCCGGGCAGGACTACCGATCGGGCAGACGGGCAAAGTGATTGCGGAACTCAAGTTCGTCTTCTGGCAGCGCATGTTCGCCGCAAGGCATGATGGACGACTATGGAATCCTCACCTGCGGCGCGTCTTCCCATATCTCGATCCGCGCCGCTCCGTGGCACAACATCGCAAGGCCATCCATGACGCACTTGAAACGATCCGACAATTGCGCAACCGCATCGCCCATCACGAGCCGATATTCCACCGTACGCTGGAGGCCGAGTATCAATTGATCGGTCAACTGATCGCTTGGCGTTCGCCACAGACCTTCCGCAGGATGCATCAGCACCAGCAAATCACTACCTGGCTGGCCGCCCGTCCATAAGCAGCGCGGTATCGTTATACTGGCTACCTGCCCCATGACGACAACAAGCACGTTACAGCGTGCATACCAGGAATGGAGACTCAGTGACCACCCTCAACTATCTCGATGACTTCCAGCCGGGCCAGGTATTTCGCTCGCCGGGCACGCTCACCGTAAGCGCCGAAGAGATCAAGCAGTTCGCCCAACAGTACGATCCCCAGCCCTTCCACCTCGACGACGCTGCTGCACAGCAGACCTTCTTCCGTGGCCTGGCCGCCAGCGGCTGGCATACCGCCGCGCTGACCATGCGCCTGCTGGTCGATACCCTGCACATCCAGGGCGGCATCATCGGTGCCGGCTTCGATGAATTCCGCTGGCCGCGTCCGACCCGTCCCGGCGATGTGCTGCGCCTGGAAGCCGAAGTGCTGGGCATCAAGACTTCGCAATCCAAGCCGCAGCAGGGATTCCTCAACCATCGCGTGACGACTTACAACCAGCACGACGAAGCCGTGCTCATCATGACCGGCAACCTGCTGGTACCGCGCCGCAGCCCGGGCTGATCGCTTACGCGGCGTCGGGCTGTTGCGCCGGATGCGCCTGCTCGAAAGCGGGCAGCGCATTGCAGGCGGCCTCGATGGCGCACAGCGTCGGGTAAGGCGCCATGTCCACTTCGAAACGGCGCGCATTGAAGATCTGCGGAATCAGGAAGCAATCGGCCATGGTCGGTGCATCGCCTACGCAGAAGTGGCCACGCGTGGCATCGGCCGCCAATTGCTGTTCCAGCGCGGTGAAACCGAGCTTGATCCAGTGCTGGATCCAGGCCGTCTTCTGCGCCTCATCCACCGCCAGCGCGTGCTTGAGATAACGCAGCACGCGCAGGTTGTTCAGCGGATGGATTTCACAGGCGATGGCCAGCGACAGTTCGCGGATATGCGCTCGCGCAAAGGCATCGCCCGGCAACAGGGAGGGCGTCGGATAGCGCTCTTCCAGATACTCCAGCATCGCCATCGATTGCGTGAGCAGCTTGCCCTGGTCGGCCAGTACCGGGACCAGCGCATGCGGATTCAACTGCGTGAAGGCGGGCAGCAATTGCTCGCCGCCCTGATTCAACAAATGCACGGCCGCCGTTTCGTAAGCCACGCCTTTGATGTTCAGGGCGATGCGCACGCGATAGGAGGCCGAGCTGCGGAAATAGCTGTAGAGGGTAGTCATGCGCTTGCTCCCTTCAGGAAAGACAATCGGATCAGGCCAGGCTGCGGGCAGGCAATACAGTGCCGGCCGCTTCACCGAAACCGATATTGGGCAAGCCATCGCGACGAGCCACTGCGCGCAGGATGATCGTATCGCCATCTTCCAGGAAGACGCGCTTCTCGCCATTGGCCAGGGTCAGCGGGGTCTTGCCGCCACCGCTCAGTTCCAGCAGCGAACCGGCCTGGTCCGGTGCCGGACCCGACAAGGTCCCCGACCCGAAGAAATCGCCCGGACGCAAGTTGCAGCCATTGACGGTATGGTGCGTGACCAGCTGCGCCACGGTCCAGTAGGCATCCCGATAGTTGCCCAGCGAGAGCCGCTGCGGCGCACTGCCCGCTTCACGCATGGCAGCGGTCTGGATCAGCACTTCCAGTTCGATGTCAACAGCACCGCTCTCGCGCAGGGTCGGCGCATCCAGGTAAGGCAGCGGTTGCGGGTCGTCCGCCGGGCGCGTCCATCCGCAACGATACGGCGCCAGTGCTTCCAGCGTGACGATCCAGGGCGAGATGGTGGAAGCAAAGCTCTTCGACAGGAAGGGGCCCAGCGGCTGGTATTCCCAGGCCTGCACATCGCGTGCGGACCAGTCGTTCAGGAGACAAAGTCCAAACACCTTGTCCTCGGCCTGCGCCATCGGGACCGGCTCGCCCAGGGCATTGCCGCCGCCGATGAAGATGCCCAGTTCCAGTTCGTAATCCAGCCGCTTGCAGGGACCGAAAGTGGGCAGGTCTGCATCGGGGGCCTTGGTCTGGCCCACCGGACGGCGGAACTGCTGGCCCGATATCCCAATGGAAGAAGCACGGCCGTGATAACCGATGGGCACCCATTTGTAGTTGGGCAGCAGCGGATTGTCCGGACGGAACAGCTTGCCTATCGTGGTGGCGTGGTGGATCGATGTGTAGAAATCGGTGTAGTCGCCGATCACGGCCGGTACATCGTATTCGGCCTGGGCTTGCGGAACCAGGCAGGCGGCCAGTTCGGACTGATGCGCCGAACCGCTGCGCAGCAGACGCGACAATGCCAGGCGCAGTGCCGACCAGGCAGCCGGCGTGAGCGCCATCAAGGCATTGAGGCTGCTGCCGCTGCAGGCCGCGTGCGCCGCCGTGCGCGTGGCTTCATCGAAGCCCGAGAAGGCGCCGGCTGACTGGGCGGCCGGCAGGTCCAGAATCTGGTCGCCGATGGCAACGCCCGCGCGGTACGCTTCTTCACTGCCGCTGCGGCGAAACACGCCGTAAGGCAGGTTCTGGATCGGGAAGCTGCAGTTTTCTGCATTTGCGCTCTGGACCCAGCTACGCAGCGAGGTGTCATGGGTTTCGTTCAGTGTCAGGCTAGGCAGGCTCATGCGCGCTCCGGGTTGAAGTTCTTCTGGATGCCCAGCCAGCAGTCCTGGTAATCGCGCTGCAAGGTCGGCGCGGACAGGGCGTGACGGGTCGGGCAAAGGATGTTGCGGGTCTCGAACATGAAGGCCATGGTGTGGTCGACCTTGTTCGGGGTGCTGGTATCGATGCGGCTGGCTTTCTCGAAGGTGGCCGCGTCCGGTCCGTGACCGCTCATGCAATTATGCAGGCTGCCGCCGCCGGGCACAAAGCCGCCGCCTTCCTTGGCATCGTACTGGCCGGTGATCAGGCCCATGTATTCGCTGGCCACGTTGCGGTGGAACCAGGGCGGACGGAAGGTATTTTCAGCAGCCAGCCAGCGCGGCGGGAAGATCACGAAGTCGATCGTATCCACGCCGGGCGTATCGCTCTGCGACTGCAGCACCAGGAAGATCGAGGGATCGGGATGGTCGTAGCTGATCGAACCGATGGTGTTGAAGTGGCGCAGGTCGTACTTGTAGGGAACATAGTTGCCATGCCAGGCCACCACATCCAGCGGCGAATGGCCGATCTTCGCCTGCCACAGATTGCCGCCGAATTTGGCGATGAGCTGGAAGTCGCCCTCGCGGTCTTCGTACCAGGCGTGCGGCGTGGCGAAATCGCGCGGATTGGCCAGTCCGTTGGAACCCAGCGGACCGAGATCAGGCAGGCGCAGCAGCGCGCCGAAATTCTCGCAGATGTAGCCGCGTGCCTCGCCATCCGGCAGGCGCACCTGGAAGCGCACGCCACGCGGAATGACGGCGATCTCCTGCGGCTCGATATCGATCACGCCCAGCTCGGTACGCAATTGCAGGCGGCCCAGCTGCGGCACGATCAGCAGTTCGCCATCGGCCGAATAGAAGAAGCGATCGGTCATCGAGCAATTGGCGGCATACAAGTGAATGGCGCAACCGCTCTGGGCTTGCGGCGAGCCGTTGCCGGCCATCGTGACCATCCCTTCGATGAAATCGGTGGGCACGCTCGGCATGGGTAGCGGGTCCCAGCGCAACTGGTTGGGCGGCGCTGCGACGTCGTCGAAGTGACTCACCAGCAGGCCGCGTTCCATTGGCTCGAACGGATGATGCACTGCTGCCGGACGGATGCGATAGAGCCACGAGCGACGGTTGTGACCGCGCGGCGCGGTGAAAGCGGTACCGGAAATCTGCTCGGCATACAGGCCATAGGGCGCACGCTGCGGCGAATTCTGGTGCGCGGGAAGCGCACCCGGCAGGGCCTCGGTGGCGAACTCATTGCCGAAGCCGGACTGGTAGCCGCGCGTATGCACGTGATGGCTGACGGAAGAATCGGTGACGGTATTCATGCGGACACTCCTCGGGAAGTACGATGCAGGCGCGCGATGGTCAGCGCCGAAATCAGCGCCGGCACCGCCGCTGCGATGAACAGCGAACCATTGCTCCACTGCAGCGCGATCAGTTGGCCGCCGATGACCGGCCCGACCACCGAGCCGATGCGGCCGATGCCCAGCGCCCAGCCGATGCCGGTGGAACGCAGCGTGGTCGGGTAGAAGGTACCGGCCAGTGCATTGACGGCCGGTTGTCCACCCACGATGCAGAAGCCCGCCACGATCACCGCCAGGAACAGCAGCACCGGCATGGCCGCCACCTTGCCGATCAGCGCAATGGACACGCAGGCAAGCAGGAAGCAGCTGCCCAGTACGCGGGTGAAGCCGAAGCGGTTGATGAAGCGGCCCAAGGTCAGCGTACCGACCACGCCGCCCACTTGCAGCGAGGTACCGATCAGCACGGCCATGCTGGTGGAATAGCCGGCGTCACGAATGAGCGTGGGCAGCCAATTGGAGAGGAAGTACAGGTTGATCAGGTTCATGAAGCTGATCAGCCACAGCAGCACGGTGACACCGGCGCGGCCATCGCGGAACAGGGCGGCTACCGGCATGCCTTCGGCCTTGCTTTCCTTGACCACGACCTCGGTGCTGTCATCGATGCGGATGGCGGGATCGAGCTTGCGCAGCCAGCGCGCCACCTGGCTGCGCGCACGACGGTGCAGCACCAGGAACTGTATCGATTCCGGCAGCCAGACCAGCATCGCCAGGCCCAGCACCAGCGGCACTGCACCGCCCACCCAGAACACTGCATGCCAGCCGTGCGCCGGGATCAGCGCTGCGCTCACGAATCCGCCGGCCGCAGCGCCCACCGTAAAGCCGCAGGAGACCAGCATCATGCGGGTCACGCGGGAGGACGAGGGGCTGTATTCACCGACCAGCGCCATCGCATTGGGCATGATGCTGCCCAGGCCGAAGCCGGTGATGAAACGCACGATCAGCAACTGATCGATGGTGGTGACCAGCGGCGTCACCAGCATGCAGACCGCAAAGAACAGGGTCGAGGCGATCAGGACCGGACGGCGGCCGTAGCGGTCACCCACCGGGGTAAGCACCAGCGAGCCCAGCAGCATGCCGAACAGGCCGGCACCGAATACCGGTCCCAGGCTGGCCTTGCTCACGCCCCAGTCGGCGATGATGGCCGGGGCCACATAGCCCATGGCCTGCACGTCGAAACCATCGATGATGAGGCACAGGCCGCACAGCAGCAGCAGGCCGAATTGAAAAGTGCCGAACCGGCCCTGCTCCACCACCTGGTCCACATGGACCGTGGGGAGAGCGCCACTTGCGTGGATACTCATTGTCGTGCTCCTCGTCTGTCTTTACGTTTTTTTAGTTGTGTTGCCTGCCATCCATGGGCCGATGCGGCCGACAATGGCAGATTGCATGGCCGTGTGCGCAGACGCTGCTGCGCGGCTCTTGATGGTGTTGTCGCGCCGTCACTGTAGTGCAATCGCCCTTCTTTTACGATATAAATACGAAAATACGATCCATTCATTTCATGAATATTGCAGTGCACGCGTTTGCCGTACTGCCGAGCTGACCATGGCCCTCATCGAACCGCGCGACATCGATCTCAATCTGCTGGTGGTATTTCAGGAAGTCTTCCAGGAACGCCAGATCTCCTCGGTCGCCCGTCGGCTGGGGCTGTCGCAGCCGGCGGTGTCCAACGCGCTGGCGCGGTTGCGGCGCAGCTTCGGCGATGAGCTGTTCGTGCGTACGGCGCAAGGGATGCAGCCCACGCCCTTTGCCGAACAGCTGGCCGAGCCGGTGGCTGCGGCGCTGCAGCAGGTAGCCCGTGCTCTCAACCTGCAGGAAGGCTTTGCGCCGCAGACCAGCGAGCGCCGCTTCACGATTGCCATGACCGATGTGGGTGAGGTGTATTTCATGCCGCGCCTGATCGAAGCCTGTGCCGAGGTCGCGCCGGGCGTGAGCCTGTCGACCGTGCGTGCCGGGGCGATCGACCTGAAGAGTGAAATGGAAGCGGGCCGGGTGGACCTGGCCATCGGCGCGTTCGACAATCTGTCGGAGGCGCTGTACCAGCGGCGATTGTTCCGCCAGGAATACGTGAGCATGTTCCGTATCGGCCATGCGCTGGACAAGCGCGGCGAAGTCAGCCTGAAGGAATTCCTGGCAGCCGAGCACCTGATGGTGTCTTCGCTGGAGAGTCCTTATGATCGCATCAACCAGAATCTGGAGAAGGCCGGCGTGCTGCCCAGCGTGCGCTTCCGGGTGCCGCATTTCACGGCGGTTCCTTACATCGTCAGCACCACGGCGCTGGTGGTGACGGTGCCGCGCAAGCTCGCCGAGAGTGCTGCCGCGCCCTTCGGACTGCGTTACATCAAACCGCCGCTGCGCCTGCCGGCGCTGCAGACCAACATGTTCTGGCATCGCCGCTACAATCAGGACGAGGGCAATGTCTGGCTGCGCAACCTGATCTCGGCGCACTTTGCCGAATGAATCCGGGCAGGACAACGACTGTGGCCAGAAGGCCGGGGAGACAACATGAACATCTACCGCGACTATGACCGCGAGGCGCTGGACGAGCAGTACAACGTGCGCCTGCGTATTACGGATTTCCAGGCGTATTTCGACCGCTTTGCGCGCGAGGGAGAAGCGGCGCGGCAAGCGCATCCGCATCTGACCGATGTGCCTTACGGCGAGGATGCGCTGCAGACGCTGGATTTCTTTCCCGGGCGCAGCAATGGCCGGCCCCTGCTGGTCTTCATCCACGGCGGCTACTGGCGCTCGCTGGACAAGCACCAGTTCAGCCAGTTGGCCCTGCCCTACCTGGCCCAGGACATCAACGTGGCCCTCATCAATTACCGCCTGGCCCCGCAGGTGCGCATGGGCGACATCGCCGCCGACTGCGGGCGCGCGCTGCGCATGCTGTATGCCAAGGCCGCGGCGCTGCGCTTCGATCCGGATGCGATCTGGCTCATGGGCCACTCGGCCGGTGCCCACCTGGCCGCGCTGATTGCTTCGCTGGGTGCCGCGCCGGTGCGCGGCGTGTGCGGCATCAGCGGGATCTATGACCTGGAACCGGTGCGGCTGTCCTATCTGAACGAAGTGCTGCACCTCTCGCCCTCGGACGCCCAGCAGGCCAGCCCGCAATTGCTCGCCATGCCCAATGGCGTGCAGGCGTTGCTATGTGCGGGCGACGATGAATCGGCGGAATTCCTGCGCCAGCGCGATTTCTATGCGGCCACGCTGCGGCAGTCGGGACATGCGGTGGAAGTCTTGCCGCTGCCCGGGCAACATCACCTGAGCGTGGTGGATGTGGCGGCCGATACCGGGAGCAGTTTGACTCGGACCCTGTTGAAGATGATGTTGGGGTAAACGAGCTTGCCGATGTCGCCCCAGCCACGCTACGTCCCGGTGGCTGGATGCTGTAGCGGAGAGACACTGAAGTCAGCTTGCCTTGCCCGGTCGGCGCATCTTGGCTCGAGGCTTTTCCGTAACGGCAATGGGCGCGCGCAGGACCTTCACCGGTTCGGGTGTCAAATCAAACGTCTTGTTGCCTGGGAACGTTGCCGTCAGCACCAATTGACCGCCCAAGCCCCGCACGAAGTCCATGACGCTGCTCACTAGCAGGTCATCACGACTTTCCATCTTCGAAATGGCTGCCTGCTGAATATTCAAACTCGCGGCAAGGCTGGCCTGCGTCACTTGCAGGCTCTTGCGCAATGCCTGCAATTTGATGCAGGTCTGCATGGATTCGGTTCTTGCGTTTGCCTGCACTTGCGCCTCAGGATGCATGCGGGCGCGCAATTCACTAAATTTTTTTGCCATGATCGACTGCCTCCTTGCTCAGTGTGTCGAGATGAACGTCGTAGAGCCTGTCCGCGAGAGGGATGGTGTGCTCGTACCAACGATGGTTTCCGGTCTTGTCTCCGCCAATCAACAGGATCGCATGCCGCAATGGATCAAATGCGTAGAGCACCCGGTAAGGTCTTCCGGCATGCTGGATCCGAAGCTCTCTCATGTGCGCATGCCTGGAACCGAGAATTCCAGAACTGTATGGGTGTCTGAGAGCGGGTCCGTTTTTCTCCAGCAGGCCGACGTAGGCAGCCACGGACGTCTGCTCAGCATCATTGAGCCGATCCCACCAGTCTTCGAATTCATCGGTAAATTCTACCTCGCATTGCATGCTTTATTCCCCTGAAGTTATATTCCACTTAAGGAATTTTTTGAAGATGGCAGGAGAATTTCCGGCAACATGCGCTCCTGGCTTGGTCGGCCAGGTTAACCAGCAAGACTGGCAAATAATTTCCTCAAGGAAAATTCATGATGGAGCTCGAAGAGTTTTGTGTACGGACAGCTACATCACGCCACCCAAAACAACAATAAGAATCATTTTCATCTGAACTATAATAGCGGCCTGACCCGCCGGTCGCCCCCGCTGCGGCCCGGCAGACAAGACCAACAAGGCGCCTGCGCGCCTCTCGCCGCCCTAGTGATACATGTTCAAGAAGATCTGGTTCCAGTTGCACTGGTTCATCGGCATTACTGCCGGCACCCTGTTGATGACCATCGGCGTGACCGGCGCCGTGCTGGCTTTCCGCGAAGAAATCATGGAGGCGCTGAGCCCCGGCGTGATGCATGTGCAAGTGCGCCAGCAGGCCACGCTCACGCCCCAGCAACTGCTGGACAAACTGCGTGAGGCCGAACCGGCCCGTCGCGTCACCACCCTCACCCTCACTTCTGAACCCGGCGCCTCGGCCCGCGTGGTCTTCGCGCCGCCGCCCGGGGTGCGGCGCGGTGAGGTGCGCTATGCCGATCCCTATACCGGCGCGCTGCTGCCGCCGGTGACAGGCGCGGAATTCTTCGAGTTCATCGAGCACTTCCACCGCTGGCTGCTGCTGCCCACCGAGATCGGCAAGATCGTGCTGGGCACGCTGGCACTGGCGCTGCTGGTGCTGGCGCTTTCGGGCCTCTACCTGCGCTGGCCGCGCCGCCCGCTGTCGCTGCGCGCCTGGCTGCGGCTGGACTTCCAGTTGCAGGGCCGCTCCTTCCTGTGGAACCTGCATTCGGTCATCGGTACCTGGTCGCTGGTGATGTATGTCGTGTTCTCCATCACGGGTGCCTACTGGGCGCTGGACTGGTTCAAGGACGGCCTCAATACGCTGGCCGGCGAGAGCCGCCGCCCCGCCATGCAACGCGGCGAAGGCAAGAAGAAACCCGCAGCGGACGAAGCCATCCCGCTGGAACTGACCCAGGCCTGGAACAGTTTCCTGGCCAAAGCCCCCAACTACCAGAGCGCCCAGCTGCGCCTGCCGGAACAGGGATCACAGCCGGTGCAGATCTTCTTCCTCGATCACGGTGCGCCCCATGAGCGCGCCCGCAGCCGCATGGTGGTCCTGCCGCAGAGCGGCGAGGTCCGGCAGCTGGAACGCTACGAGGACAAGAGCAATGGCGGCAAGCTGATCGCCGCCATCTATCCTCTGCACATGGGCACTTACTTCGGCCTGCCGGGCCGCATCATCATGGCCATCGCCAGCCTGATGATGCCGCTCTTCGGCATTACCGGCTGGATGCTCTATCTCGACCGCCGCCGCAAAAAAGCCGCGCTGCGCGCCGAACGTGCCAGCCTCAACGGCACGGCACCCGCTCCCGAAGGCGAACCGGTCCTGGTGGCCTATGCCTCGCAGACCGGCCAGGCCGAGCGCATCGCCCTGCATACCGCCGCCGGCCTGCGCCGCAGCGGCATCGCCGTGCAACTGCAAGCGCTGGCACAGAGCACGCCGGAGAGTTTGCGCCATCACCGCCGCATCCTCTTCATCGCCAGCACCTTTGGCGAAGGCGATGCACCCGACAGTGCACGCGGTTTTGAAAAGCGCCTGCGCCAGGCCGCAGGGCAGTCGCTGGCCCACGTGCACTACGCCATCCTGGCGCTGGGCGACCGTCACTACGCGCAGTTCTGCGGCTTCGGCCACACCCTCGACCACGGCCTGCGCCAGTGCGGGGCCAAGCCCCTGTTCCCGCTGGTGGAAGTGGACCGCATGGCCGGCGTGGCGCTGCGCAAATGGGAAACTGAACTGGCCGCCCACGGACTGCAGGCGAATGTGAGCGAACTCCTGCCCACCACTGCACCGGCATGGCAACAATGGAAGCTGACACGACGCGTGCTCATGAATCCGGGCAGCCAGGGTGCGCCGCTGTATCACGTGGAATTAAAGCCGCAGGACAGCAGCCTGCCCGACTGGCAAGCCGGTGCACTGGTCGAGATCCTGCCGCGCCACGCCCCGGATCGTATTGCCCTGCTGCTGCAGCGACTGCAGCTGGAGGGCAGCACCATGGTGAGCCATCAAGGCCGCCAAAAGACGCTGGCCGACGCGCTGGCCTGCAGCGTGCTTCCCACGCATCCCGCACGGGAAGCCCAAGCCCTGGCCGACCAGTTGCAGCCCCTGGCCGCGCGTTCGTACTCGGTGGCCTCGGTCCCACAGGATGGCGCGGTGCACCTGCTGGTGCGCCAGGTCCGGCATGAAGACGGACTGGGACTGGCCTCCGGCTGGCTGACCGAATTTGCACCAGGCGATGCCTCCATCGATCTGCGTCTGGTGGAGAACGCCGGTTTCGCCCCGGTCGCGGCCGATACGCCGGCCATCTTCATCGGCAATGGCTCGGGCCTGGCCGGCTTGCGCGGCCATCTGCGCGCACGCATGCAGCACGCAGAAACGCAGTCCCGCAACTGGCTGCTTTTTGGAGAACGTAACGAAAGTTACGATTTCCTGTATGCCGATGAATTGCAGGACTGGCTGGAACACGGCCGCCTGGCGCGCCTTGATCTCGCCTTCTCGCGTGACCAGAGCGAACGCCTGTATGTACAGGACCGCCTGCGTCAAGCCGGGCCCGAGCTGCGCCAGTGGCTGGACCAGGGCGCAGTCATCTACGTCTGCGGCAGCCTGGAAGGCATGGCCGCCGGTGTCGATGCCGTCCTCACGGACCTGCTGGGCGAAGCCGGCCTGCATGCCCTGATCGAACAGAATCGCTATCGCCGCGACGTTTACTGATGATTCCCGCCGGATGGATCGTCGATCCATCCGCCCCTCCTCCTGCGGGATGCAACAGCGCCCGCGCCCCCCTGTAGGCAGCTCCCGCTTTCCTTTGTAGGACAGTTCCGATTCGTGCCTGCGGCCGCGCTACGGCGCTGCAGCCGGGCATATACTCGTCCGCACAGCGTTGCCTGCCGACGCCGGACAGCGTCCCGGTCCATGGCAGCGCCCAACCGGGATCCTTCCATGACCAACAAGAAAATGAGATTGAGGAGCTGGTCCGCCGCCGGGCTCGCGCTGCTGCTGAGCTCGCTGATGCTGGCCGCATGCAGCTCGCTGCCCACCATCGTGCCCGACATGGACACGCAATCGGCCCGCACCATCCAGATGAAGGGCGGACGCGGCGTGCTCTCCGAGGCACAGGCCAAGGCCGCGCTGGACAAGCTGCGCGCGCAGAATGCCGACAACACCCTGCTGGACCGCCACGTGGCCATCGAAGGCGCCATCACCGGCTCGCCGCTGGTCACCGGCAACAAGGTCACGCTGCTCATCGACGGCCCGGCCACCTATGCCTCCATGCAGCAGGCGATCCAGGCCGCGCGCTATCACATCAACATGGAAACCTACATCATGGAAGACGATGAGGTCGGCCGCCAGTTTGCCGACCTGCTGATCGCCATGCAGAAAAAGGGAGTGCAGGTCAACCTGATGTATGACAGCGTAGGCAGCATCAATACCCCGCGCGAATTCTTCCAGCCCCTGATCGATGCGGGCGTGCATGTGCTGGAATTCAATCCGATCAATCCGACGCAGCTGCGCAAGGACTGGGCCGTCAACCAGCGTGATCACCGCAAGCTGCTGGTGGTCGATGGCAAGACCGCTTTCGTCGGCGGCATCAACATCAGCAGCGTGTATTCCAGCGGGTCCTTCAGCACCCGCAAGAAAAAACCGCAGCTCAACAAGGACGGCGAGCAGATCCCTTGGCGTGATACGCAGGTGCGCATCGATGGCCCGGTAGCGCTGGAATTCCAGAAGCTGTTCATCGAGACCTGGGGCAAGCAGCGCGGTCCCGACCTCGGGGACCATCGCTACTTCCCGCCCGTCGCCCCCGCCGGCAACGAGATCGTGCGCGCCATCGGCAGCTCGCCCGATGATCCCTACAGCATCATCTACGCCACCTTCATCTCGGCCATTCAACATGCGGAGAGTTCGATCTACCTGACCAATGCCTACTTCGTGCCCGATCCGCAACTGCGCGATTCGCTCAAGGATGCGGCCCGGCGCGGCGTGGATGTGCGCCTGATCCTGCCCTCGCACAGCGACTCCTCGCTGGTGCTCTATGCCTCGCGCTCCTTCTACAGCGAACTGCTGGAAGCGGGCGTGCGCATCTACGAGCGCCAGGACGCGCTGCTGCATTCCAAGACCGCGCTCATCGATGGCGTCTGGTCCACCATCGGTTCGACCAACCTCGACTGGCGCAGCTTCGTCTACAACCAGGAAATCAATGCCGTGATCCTGAGCCCGCAATTCGGTGCCCAGACCAAGACCATGTTCGACCGGGATCTTGGCGCCTCCAAGGAGATCACAAAGGAACAATGGGAGCAGCGCCCGATCAGTGAGAGGATGAAGGAATTTGGTGCCAGCGTCTGGTCCCGCCTGCTTTGAGCGCGGCGGGAGACGCCGGTGAATGAACGAGTGTACTGAAATCGAGAAGGAGTCCGGTTTGCGATCGATGCTGTCCCGTCTGACCTCACGCTTGTTGCTGGCTGCCACCTGTGCCTTGGCGGCCGGCAGCTGGGCACATGCCCAAACCCAGACCGGTGCGGTCGCCATGAAGAGCCGTTACGAAGAACTGCAGGGCGAGCTCAGCAACAACGCTTACCATCGCCCGCTCTACCTGAATTCGCGCGAGGAAGGCGGCAACGTCAAGGGCGACATCTATGCCGTGCTGAGCTATCCCTTTGCGCAAGTCCGCGAATCACTGGACAACCCCGATCATTGGTGTGACATCCTCATCCTGCACCTCAACACCAAGTATTGCCGCATGATGCGCGAGAACGGCAAGACCACCCTGCGCATGCAGGTCGGCAAGAAGACCGAACAGGATCTCAACGATACCTACCGCGTCGACCTGCGCTATCACGGCGGGGCCAGCGCGGCCGATTATTTTTCGTCCTCGATGCTGGCCGACAAGGGACCGCTGGACACCTCCAACTATCGCATCGAGATTGAAGCCATTCCGCTGGATGACAAGCGCTCCTTCCTGCATTTCAGCTATGCCTATTCCTATGGCATGGCCAGCAAGCTGGCGCTGCGTGCCTACCTGATGACGGCCGGCCGCGACAAGGTCGGTTTCAGCGTGGTCAAGCGCGAGGCCAACGGACAGCCGCAGTATGTCTCGGGCAGCCGCGCCACGGTGGAGCGCAATACCATGCGCTATTACCTGGCCATCGATGCCTATCTGTCCGGCCTGGAAGCACCGGCCGGAGAACGGCTGGAGAAGCGGCTGACGGCCTGGTACGGTGCGACCGAACAATATCCCCGCCAGTTGCATGAGGTGAGCCGCGAGGACTATCTCTCCATGAAGCGCAAGGAAGTGGCGCGGCAGCAGAAGGCCGCTCAGTAATCCTGCACTTCGGCCTGCTCACGCAGCCACTCAAGGAACGCAGCCACCGCAGGCCGGCGTGCATGATGCGCCGGGTAGACCGCAAAGTGCGCCTTGACCTTGATGGCGCGATCCAGTCCGAAGACCGGTTTCAGTTTCTTTTCCTCGATGTGCCGCGCGGCCACGGTCGCGCTCTCCAGCGCCACGCCCAATCCCTGGGTAGCGGCATCCAGTGACATCTGTGCGCGGTCGAAACGGACCGCGAACTGCTCCGGCGGACGCACGTCCGCAAATTCCCCGAACCAGTCCGACCACTGCACCACGCTCACGTTGCTGCGAATGAGCTTCACGCCCAGCAGATCGGCAGGTTTTTTGAGCTTGTACTCACGGATGAAAGCCGGGCTGGCCAGCGGCACGATGCGCTCTTCAAAGAGCGGCTCCACCACCAGTCCCGGCCAGTTGGGAATGCCGTAGCGGATGTCGATATCGACCTCGCCCAATTCAAAATTGCTCTGCGAATGCGCCGCCGAGAGATTGAAGGTGATCTCCGGATAGGTGCGCGCGAAATCATTGAGCCGCGCCATCAGCCACAGGCTGGCGATGCTGGGCGCGGAATGGATGTAGAGCGTATTGCTGACGCCCTGCCGCACATCCATGGAGGCCGCCGTGATGGCCGAGATCGCCCCCTGGATGCGCGCCAGGTAACTCTCCCCTGCCGTCGTGATGCGCACGCCGTGCGCGCTGCGCTCGAAGAGGCGAATGCCGAGATAGGACTCCAGCCGCGCCACCTGATGGCTTACTGCCGAAGCGGTCAGGTGCAGCTCGGCCGCCGCCAGCGCAAAACTCTTGCGCCGGGCCACCGCTTCGAAGGCCTGGAGGTTGGGTAACGGCGGGAGAACGGCCATGGACGGGCTCTCTGGCTAAGATGATGATCCGTCACTTTAACATGACGAGACTTCGCTTGTCGTCAGGCGAGGAAAGTTCGACCATGCGCATCAGAACAAAAACGGAGACATGGTCAAAGCCCTGCATGCTGCATGCTGCACGCTGCACGCGCCATCGCGCATCCGCGCTGTCTCCGCTGTTGCTCACTTCAACGCAAACATCTGGAGAACACGACATGCTGCTCAAGGACAAGGTTGCCGTCATCACCGGCGGTGCAGGAATCAACGGACTGGGCTACGCCACCGCGCGCCTGATGGCCGGACAAGGCGCCCGCGTGGTGGTGCTGGACCTGGCGCAAGCCGATCCGGCCGGTGCTGCCGCCCGCATCGGCAGCCAGCATCTGGGGCTGGTGGCGGACGTGACCGACAAGGCTTCCTGCGAGGCGGCCATCGCCCAGGCCGTCAAGCAGTTCGGCCGCATCGACATCCTGGTCAACAATGCCGGCATCACCCAACCCGTCAAGACGCTGGAGATCACCGGTGCGGATTACGACCGCATCCTCGATGTCAGCCTGCGCGGCACGCTCTACATGTCGCAGGCGGTGCTGCCGGCCATGCGTGCGCAGCAGAGCGGTTCCATCATCTGCATCTCGTCAGTGTCGGCGCAACGCGGCGGCGGCATCCTGGGGGGGCCGCACTATTCGGCGGCCAAGGCCGGCGTGCTGGGGCTGGCGCGTGCCATGGCGCGCGAGTTCGGCCCGGAAGGCATCCGCGTCAACAGCATCACCCCCGGCCTGATCGGCACCGACATCATCAAGGGCAAGCTCACCGAAGAAAAGAAGGCCGAGATCGCCGAGACCATTCCGCTGGCGCGCCTGGGCCGTGCCGACGACATCGGCGGTGCCTGCGTCTTCCTCGGCAGCGACCTCTCGCAATATTGCACCGGCATCACGCTGGACGTTAATGGTGGAATGCTGATTCATTAAACACAGCTTAATGCTCGCACGCCGGCCTGGCCGGCATCTTTCCCGCTATCAGAACAAACAGGAGACCAGACATGACCCAAGACAACAGCAAACCCGGCAAGACCGCCCTGAGCCGCCGCCAGCTGCTCAAGGCCGGTGCCGTGGGCGCGGCGCTGCCGCTGTTTTCCATCATGAGCCGTCCGGCCCATGCGGCCGAGTTCAACTACAAGTTCGCCACTGGACAAGATCCGTCGCACCCGGTCAACAAGCGTGCGCAGCAGGCCATCGACCGCATCCGTGAAGCCACCGGCGGCCGGCTGGACATCAAGCTGTTCCCGGCCAACCAGCTGGGTTCGGATACCGACCTGATGTCGCAGATCCGCAATGGCGGCGTGGAATTCTTCAACCAGGCCAGCGTGGTGCTGTCGACCCTGGTGCCGGCAGCCGGCATCGTCAACACCGGTTTCGCCTTCCACGACTACAAGGAAGTCTGGCAGGCCATGGATGGCCCGCTGGGTGCCTATGTGCGTGCGCAGATCGAGAAGGTGGGGCTGCTGACCATGTCCAAACCTTGGGACAACGGCTTCCGCCAGATCACCACCTCGACCAAACCGATCAAGACTGCGGGCGACCTCAAGGGCCTGAAGCTGCGCGTGCCGGCGGCACCGATGCTGACTTCGCTCTTCACCGCGCTCGGTGCCAGCCCCACGCCGATCAACTTCAACGAAGTCTATTCGTCGCTGCAGACCAAGCTGGTCGAAGGCCAGGAAAACCCGCTGGCCATCATCAGCACCGCACGCCTGTACGAGGTCCAGAAGTTCTGCACCATCTCCAATCACGTGTGGGATGCCTACTGGATCCTCGGCAACCGCCGCGCCTTCGAGAAGCTGCCCAAGGACATCCAGGAAATCGTGCGCCGCGAACTGGACAAGGCCGCCACGGATGAACGCGCCGACATCGCCTCGCTGGCCGGCTTCGCCCGCAATGACCTGCAGGGCAAGGGCGTGCAGATCATCGAGGCCGACAAGGATTCCTTCAAGGCTGCACTGGCGCAGGCCAACTTCTACAAGGACATGCGCGCCAAGTTCGGCGACGATGCATGGAAGCTGCTGCAGAACGCCGTCGGGAGCCTGGGATGAGCGCCCTGTCGCTGGAGCAGCCGGTGACGGATGATCGCTCCTTGGCGGCGCGCCTGGAAAACTGGCTGGGCCTGGCCATCGAGATTCCTGCCGCGGCGCTGGTGGTGGGCGAGGTGGTGGTCCTGCTGGCGGGCGTGATCATGCGCTTCATCTTCAACAACCCGATCCCCTGGGCCGATGAACTGGCGTCCATCCTCTTCCTCTGGCTTGCCAACCTGGGCGCGGCCGTGGCCCTGCGGCGCGGTACCCACATGCGCACCACCGTGCTGGTGGGTTTCATGAGCGAACGCGGCAAGGCCTGGGCCGAAGCCTTGGCCATCATCGCGCCCTGCGTGATGCTGCTGATCCTGATGCATCCGATGTGGGAATACGCCGAAGACGAAATGTTCGTACAGACCCCGGCGCTGGGCTGGCCCAACACCGTGCGTGCGGCGGCCGTGGCGGTCGGTGCGGCGCTGATGATTGCGCTGTCGCTGCTGCGTATCTCGCGCCAGAAGCTGGTCGACCTGGCCGGCGTGGTGGTCCTGCTGGCCGTGGTGGCCGGTGCCATGTATCTGGGCGCAGGCTGGCTGCAGGCCATCGGCAACTGGAACCTGGTGGTGTTCTTCGGTGTGGTACTGGGGGTGTCGGTGCTGCTGGGCATTCCCATCGCCTTCTGCTTCGGCCTGGCGACGGTGGCCTTCATGCTCACGGTCACCACCAGTCCGCTGGCCGTGGTGGCGGGGCGCTTCGACGAAGGCATGTCCTCGCTGATCCTGCTTGCCGTGCCGCTGTTCATCCTGCTGGGCCATCTGGTGGAGATGACCGGCATGGCCAAGGCCATGGTGGATTTCCTGGCATCGCTGCTGGGTCACGTGCGCGGCGGCCTGAACTACGTGCTGCTGGGGGCGATGCTGCTGGTCTCGGGCATCTCCGGCGCCAAGACCGCCGACATGGCGGCCGTGGCCCCGGTGCTGCTGCCGGAGATGAAGCGCCGTGGCAATCACGAGGGCGAACTCATTTCGCTGCTGGCGGCCTCGGGTGCCATGGCCGAGACCATTCCGCCCTCGCTGGTGTTGATCACCATCGGTTCGGTGGCAGGGGTATCGATTGCGGCGCTGTTCACCGGCGGCATCATGCCGGGCATCGTGCTGGCGGTGCTGCTGGCGATCCTGGCACGCTGGCGCAGCGCCGAGATTCTCGAAGGCATCCAGCGCGCGCCCGGCCGCGTAGTGCTGCGCACGCTCATCATCGCCCTGCCCGCGCTGCTGCTGCCGATCCTGATCCGCACTGCCGTGGTCGAAGGCGTGGCCACGGCCACCGAGGTCTCCACCATCGGCATCGCCTATTCGGTGGTGGCGGGTCTGTTGGTGTATCGCCAGTTCGACTGGAAGCGGCTCTATCCGATGCTGGTCGATACGGCTGCCTTGTCGGGCGCGATCCTGTTCATCATCGGCACCGCTACCGGCATGTCGTGGGCGCTGACGCAGTCGGGCTTCTCGCATGCGCTGGCTGAGGCCATGACCAGTGTGCCGGGGGGCAAGTATGGCTTCCTGCTGGTGTCGATCGCCGCCTTCATCGTGCTGGGCAGCGTGCTGGAGGGAATCCCGGCCATGGTGCTGTTCGCGCCGCTGCTGTTCCCGGTGGCCAAGGCCATCGGCGTGCATGAGGTGCATTACGCCATGGTCATCATCCTCTCCATGGGCGTGGGCCTGTTCGCACCGCCCTTCGGCCTGGGCTACTACGCCGCCTGCACCATCGGCCGCGTGCATCCGGACGTCGCCGTCAAGCGCATCTGGCCGTATCTCGGCGCGCTGGTGGTGGGCCTGCTGATCGTCGCCTTCGTGCCGTGGTTCTCGATTGGCTTCTTGTGATTTTTTACGTTTTCATTCCTCTAGCAAGGACTCGCAATGTCTGACAATTTGGCAAACCTGCGCGCAAGCGCATACCGCATCCGCCGCAATGCCGTGCGCATGGGCGAGGTCCAGGGCCAGGGCTACATCGGCCAGGCGCTGGGCTGGGCCGACGTGCTGGCCGTGGCCTACAAGCACGCCATGCAACTGCGCCCGGATGATCCGGAATGGAGCGGCCGCGACCGCTTCCTGCTCTCGCACGGGCACTACGCCATCGCCCTGTATGCCGCCCTGATCGAGGCCGGCATCGTCCCCGATGAAGAGCTGGAATCCTACGGCAGCGATGACAGCCGCCTGCCCATGTCGGGCATGGCGACCTATACGCCGGGCATGGAAATCTCCGGCGGCTCGCTGGGCCAAGGCCTGGCCATCGGCGTGGGCATGGCGCTGGGCCTGCGCTACAACAACAATCCGGCCTTCGTCTACAACTCCATGTCCGATGGCGAGCTGGATGAGGGCTCGACCTGGGAAGCCGCCATGGGCGCGGCCCACCACCAGCTGGGCAACCTGATCTGCCTGGTCGACATCAACAACCAGCAGGCCGATGGTCCTTCCAGCAAGGTGATGGGTTTTGAGCCGCTGGCCGACAAGTGGGCGTCCTTCGGCTGGTACGTGCAGCGGGTTGATGGCAATGACCTGGCCGCCGTGGTGCGGGCTTTCGACAATGCTCGCCACCTGAAGGACGCCAAGCCGCGCGTGATCCTGTTCGATACCCTGATGGGCAAGGGCGTGCCCTTCCTGGAGCAGCGCGAGAAGAACCACTTCATCCGTGTGGATCCGCCCGAATGGCAGCAGGCGCTGTCCATCCTCGACCAGTCTTATCAACAAGGAAGCCAAGCATGAACACCGTCGCAGAGAAGAAACCGCGCCTGACCACTTCGGCCATGATCGCCTCCATCGCCGCCGAAGGGCAGCGCGTGCAGGCGGCCCCGTTCGGCAAGGCCCTGGTGGAATACGCAGCGGACCGCCCCGAGATCGTGGGCCTCACCGCTGACCTGGCCAAGTACACCGACCTGCATCTGTTCCAGAAGGCGTATCCCGAGCGCTTCTTCCAGATGGGCATGGCCGAGCAGTTGCTCATGGCCGCCGCCGGCGGCATGGCCAAGGAGGGACTGGTGCCCTTCGCCACCACCTATGCGGTCTTTGCCACGCGGCGTGCGTATGACTTCATCCACCAGGTGATCGCCGAAGAAAACCTGAACGTGAAGATCTGCTGCGCCCTGCCCGGCCTGACTACCGGTTACGGCCCCAGTCACCAGGCCACCGAAGACCTGGCGATGATGCGCGCCATTCCGGGCATGACCATCGTCGACCCCTGCGATGCGCTGGACCTGGAGCAGGCGGTACCGCAGATCGCGGCGCACCAGGGCCCGGTCTACATGCGCCTGGCGCGCGGCAACGTGCCGCTGGTGCTGGATGAATACGACTACAAGTTCGAGCTGGGCAAAGCCAAAGAGATCCGCGATGGCAACGACGTGCTGATCATCTCCAGCGGCTTCATGACCATGCGCGCACTGGAAGTGGCCAAGGCGCTGGAAGCCGACAACGTCAGCGTGGGCGTGCTGCACTGCCCGACCATCAAGCCCTTTGACGAAGCCACGGTGGTGGAGCAGGTCAGCAAGAAGAACCGTCTGGTGGTGGTAGCCGAGAACCATTCGGTCATCGGCGGCCTGGGCGAGATCGTTGCCACCACGCTGATGCGCCACCGCGTGCAGCCGGCGGGCTTCCAGATGGCCGGGCTGCCGGACGCCTTCCTCGATGCGGGCGCGCTGCCGACCTTGCATGACCGGTATGGGATCAGTTGCGAGGTGTTGAGCCAGCGGATCAAGGAGTGGCTAAAGTAATCGCTTGTCAGCGCATACGGACGCTGACCAGAACGCAGACGATAAAAAAGGAGACCTCGGTCTCCTTTTTTCATGGCGGTTTGCTGATGCTTACTTCAGGCTCAACACCCACTTCACCAGCTCCTTCGCCTCAGCCTCGGTCACCTGGCCCTTGTTGGCCGGCATCGCTACCGCGCCCCAGACACCACCGCCGCCATTGAGGACCTTCTGGGTCAGCTTGGCTTCGGCATCCTTCTGGCCGGCGTATTTCTTGGCCACTTCCTTGAAGGCGGGGCCGACGATCTTGGCATCCACCGAGTGGCAGGCCATGCAATTCTTGGACTTGGCCAGTTGCGCATTGGCCATGGCTTCGGCGGAAATGGCCGAACCGGCCACCAGGGTGGCGATCAACAACAGGTATTTCATGGGGGCTCCTCAGCAAGCGGTGGACGACGGTCAGGCCTGCAGCGGCATTCTCCAGGCGCTTCGCAGGCGGGGCTATTCTACCCGGCTTCGCCACGCCCCCTCTATCTGCCCTCGCGTATATCTGTCATAGATCAAATTCCATGACGGAAATATCACGCCCCCCTCGCCTTGTCGCCCTGCAAGGCCGGGGATATCATGGACGCCCGACTCATTCGGATCCGATATCAGTCCATGTCCGACCATCCCCGCCTGGAATTGCGCCAGCTGCGCTACTTTGCCGCCGTCGCCGAAGAAAAGCATTTCGGCCGCGCCGCCGCGCGCCTGCACATGACCCAGCCGCCGCTGTCGCAAACCATCGCCGCGCTGGAGGAGCAACTGGGTACGCCCCTGTTCCAGCGCACCAAGCGCAGCGTGGCGCTCACGCCGGCCGGCGAGGCATTGCTGCCGGAGGTCCAGCGCATCCTGCAACAGGCCGCCGCGCTGCCCGACCTGGCCCGGCGCGCGGCCAGCGGGGCCTCCGGACTTTTATCGCTTTCCTTCATATCGAGTGCGGACTACAGCATCCTGCCCCCGCTCCTGCAGCGCTTCCGCGCGCGTTATCCGCAAGTTCAGATCGAATTGCGCGAAGCCACCACCGATATCCAGCTGGAAGACCTGATGCAGGGCAAGATCGACGCCGGCCTGCTGCTGCCGCCACTGCCGGAGAAAGCCGCCGCCGTGCTGGATGTGCGTCCGGTGCTGTCGGAGCCGCTGATTGCGGCGCTGCCCGAAGGCGCGGTCAAGAGACGCGGACCGGTGTCGCTCAGGAGCCTGCGCGAGCTGCCGCTGATCATTTTCCCGCGCCGCATTGCACCGGCCTTCCATGACACCATCCTGTCCTGCTTTCGCGATGCGGGCGTGACGCCCCATATCGGCCAGGAGGCAATCCAGATGCAGACCATCGTCGGCCTGGTCTCGGCTGGCATGGGAATGGCGCTTGTGCCACAATCCGTCTCGAATTTGAAACGCCCGGGCGTGGACTATCGCCGGCTCTCGGATGCGGCACCGGAAATCCAGACCGGCCTGGCCTGGCGGCGCGACAACCCGTCCGGCGTGCTGCGCGCTCTGCTGGAGCTGCTGGACATGCCTGCCTGATCCCGCCGCATGGGAATGGCTGCCGCGAACTTGCGCAAGCCGGCGCGCTCCAACCGCCGTTCCGCCCAACAACAGAAAGATCAAACTCATGCTCGTCCACCCCATGCCCGACCCGATCGCCATCCACATCGGGCCGCTGGCCGTCCACTGGTATGGCCTGATGTACCTGCTGGCCTTTGCCCAATTCATCGCGCTGGGACGCCTGCGCATCAAGCAGCCGCACATTGCCGCCGTCGGCTGGAAGAAGGAGGACCTCGACGACATGCTCTTCTATGGCGTGCTCGGGGTGGTGTTGGGCGGGCGGCTGGGCGAGATCCTGTTCTACAACCCGGCGTATTACTTTGCGCATCCGGCCGACATGATCGCGGTCTGGAAGGGCGGCATGTCCTTCCACGGCGGCTTCCTGGGCGTGATGCTGGCGATGTACCTGTGGGGCCGCAAGCGCGGCCGCAACCTGATGGACATCATGGACTTCATCGCACCGATGGTGCCGCTGGGGTACGCGGCCGGCCGCCTGGGCAACTTCATCAATGCAGAACTGCCGGGCCGTCCGGCCGATCCTTCGCTGCCCTGGGCCATGATCTGGCCCAACGTCGACAACATCCCGCGCCATCCTTCGCCGATCTACCAGATGCTGGTCGACGGCATCCTGCTGTTCATCATCCTGTGGATCTTCGCACGCCACTCGCGTCCCCGCATGGCGGTGGCGGGCATGTTCTCGCTGCTGTATGGCTGCGCGCGCTTCTTCACCGAGTATTTCCGCGTGCCGGATTATGAGGTGCATTTCGGTGGCATCACCATCTCGGCCGGGCAGATGCTGTCGGTGCCGATGATCGTGCTGGGGATCATCTTGCTGGTGTTGGCTTACAGGCTCAGGCAGCAGGCGCAAGCGCCGGTGGAGCCGGCAGTAGTGGCCAAGAACTAGACAAGCAAAAACTGGTAAAAGAAAAACAAAGACAGGCAAAAAGGGCGGGCAGCGATATCCATCGCGCCCGCCCTTTTTTCTTGATTCATCACCCTGCAATCACCCTCTGACCACTCCAATGAAACGACTCATCCTCATCACGACAAGCGTCCTCTTGATCGTCATGACATGCCTGCTGGGCATCGTACTGACCGGCCTGCTCGATGACATCCAGAAGAGCGATGCGGGCATCGTACTCGGCTCCAAGGTCATGCCGGACGGCACGCCCTCTGACCGCCTTCGCGCAAGACTGGACAAGACCGCCGAACTGTATCGGCAAGGCATGTTCCGGCACATCATCGTCAGCGGAGGCACAGGCAAGGAAGGCTTCAGCGAGGCGCAAGTCATGGCCGCCTACCTGAGCGAAGTACAATCCGTTCCCCGTTCGGCCATCCTTCTGGATGAGCAGGGCAACACGACCATGGCAACGGCGGTCAACAGCGCAGCGATCATGCAGGCCCAGGGTTTACGCAGCGCCCTGGTCGTCACGCAGTTCTTCCACATTCCGCGCAGCCGTTACGCGCTGCACCGCGTCGGCATCGACACCGTTCATTCAGCACATGCGAACTACTTTGAAGCCCGTGATTTCTATTCCCTCGCTCGCGAAATGATCGCACTACCAGCCTACTGGCTGGGCAGCAGACAATGACCAAAACAAAAAGCCCCGGCTGCAAACCGGGGCTTTTTTGATTCGATCAGACGGCCGGAAAAACCCGTCACCGTCCTCTCTCAAGGCTGTGGAAAACTCAAGCCTTCTTCAACGCAGCCGCCGCCTTGGCGATCTCGGTGATCTTGTCCCAGTCACCGGCCTCGATGGCCGCCTTCGGGGTCAGCCAGGAGCCGCCCACGCACACGACGTTCTTGCACGCCAGGAACTGCGGTGCCGTCTCTTGCGTAATACCGCCCGTCGGGCAGAACGACACATCGGACAAGGGGCCGGCAATACCGTTGAGCATGCCCACGCCACCGGCCGGCACAGCCGGGAACAGCTTCAACTGACGGAAGCCGGCTTCGCGCGCAGCCATCACTTCGGACGGCGTCATCACGCCCGGCAGCAGCGGCAGGCCGCTGCGCTTGGCCGCTTCGATCAGCGCCGGGGTCAGGCCCGGCGAGACGCCAAAGACCGCACCTGCATCACGCGAGGCAATGAACTCTTCGGGCGAAGTCAGCGTACCCACGCCCACGATGGCGTCCGGCACCGACTCGGCAATCGCACGGATAGCCGGCAGGCCGTGTTCGGTGCGCAGGGTGATTTCCAGCACGCGGATCCCGCCCGCGACCAGGGCGCGTGCCAGCGGCACGGCGTGTTCGAACTTGTCGATGGCGATCACCGGGATGACCGGCGAGGCGCGCATGATTTCCAGTGTGGTCTTCATACCGTGACTTTCTCTTTCTCAAAAATCGGCGGCAGGCCAAAGGTGGCGCCACCCTCTTCTGCGGTTCCCACCGCGTTGCGGAACAGACTGAACAATTCACGGCCCATGCCGTGCTGATTGCCCGACAGGTCGCTGCTGTCCAGGCCACGTGCTTCCCACTCGGCTGCCTCCACCTTGGCTTGCAGCGTACCCGCATCGGCGTCCAGGCGGATGATGTCACCGGTGCGAACGCGGCCCAGCGGACCACCGCCCAGCACTTCCGGCGTGACGTGAATCGCGGCCGGTACTTTACCCGATGCGCCCGACATGCGGCCATCGGTCACCAGCGCCACGTGACGGCCCTTGTCCTGCAGGATGCCCAGCGCCGGGGTCAGCGAGTGCAGCTCCGGCATGCCATTGGCACGCGGACCCTGGAAGGTGATGACGGCCACGAAGTCGCGGTCCAGCTCGCCGGCCTTGAAGGCGGCCATGAAGGCTTCCTGCGAATGGAATACCACGGCAGGTGCTTCCACCACACGATGCTCGGGCTTGACGGCAGAGATCTTGATGACCGCGCGGCCAAGGTTGCCCTGCAGCAGCTTCAGGCCACCATCGGCCGCAAACGGCTTGGCCACCGTGCCCAGCACGCCTTCGTCGCCGCTCGTGGCGGGCGCATCGTGCCAGGTGACGATGCCGGGACGGCCGTTCTCGCCTTCAGCTGCCAGCATCGGTTCCTTGCAGTGCTGGCGCAGGCCCTGGCCGAGGATGGTGGTGACGTCGTCATGCATCAGGCCGGCATCGATGAGCTCACGCAGCACGAAGCCGGTGCCACCAGCCGCATGGAAGTGGTTCACGTCGGCCGTACCGTTGGGGTAGATCTTGGTGATCAGCGGCACCACGGCCGAGAGCTTGTCGAAGTCGTCCCAGTCGATCACGATGCCGGCGGCCTTGGCGATGGCCACCAGGTGCAGGGTGTGATTGGTGGAGCCGCCGGTAGCGTGCAGCGCGACGATGGCATTGACGATGGACTTCTCGTCGATCATGCGGCCCACTGGCGTGTATTGCGAACCGAGGTCGGTGATCTTGGCAGCCTGCTTGGCGGCCGCAGCGGTCAGCGCATCGCGCAGCGGGGTATTGGGGGTGATGAAGGCGGCACCCGGCAGGTGCAGGCCCATGGCTTCCATCAGCATCTGGTTGCTGTTGGCGGTGCCGTAGAAGGTGCAGGTACCGGCCCCGTGATAGGACTTCGATTCCGCTTCCAGCAGCTCGGCGCGGCCGATCTTGCCAGCCGTGTAGAGCTGGCGGATCTTGACTTTGTCGCTGTTGCTCATGCCGCTGGTCATCGGACCGGCGGGCACGAACACGGCCGGCAGGTGGCCGAAATGCAGCGCGCCGATCAACAGGCCCGGCACGATCTTGTCGCATACGCCCAGGTACAGCGCCGCATCGAACATGTTGTGCGACAACGCGATGGCAGTGGCCATGGCGATGGCGTCGCGCGAAAACAGCGACATCTCCATGCCGCTCTGGCCTTGGGTCACGCCATCGCACATGGCCGGGGTGCCGCCAGCGAATTGCGCCACGGCACCGGCTTCACGCGCGGCTTCTTTCAGGATCTGGGGGAAACGCTCGAAGGGCTGGTGCGCGGACAGCATGTCGTTGTAGGCCGAGACGATGGCCAGCGACGGAGCCTTGTCTTCCTTCAACTTCAGCTTGTCATTGGCGGGGAAGGCGGCGAAGCCGTGCGCCAGGTTCGTGCAGGCCAGCGCGCCACGCTGCGCGCCCTTGCGGCGCGCGGCTTCCAGGCGTTCGAGATAAGCGGTCCGGTAAGGACGGCTACGTTCGGCGATGCGTTGGGTGACGCTGGCTAAGGTAGCGTTGAGAGACATTGTCGGTTTCCTGTTAGCGTTAACACTGTAATTTTACTACACAATTTTGGCCGAATGAAATCATACACTTAGAGCACTGCAGCAGGCCAGTCGCGCCCGTCTTTTCATTGGTCAACATCATTCCGCTTCAAAACCCTTATCACTTCCGGCTTTGGGGCGCAGCGCGCCGATGCCGCACGGCAATGTAACGGGCCGGTCATAAACTGTAGTGAAACTACCACTTTGGCGACATTTGATGTATAGTCAACCGCGTTGCCCCGAGAACATGACCACGGCCGGCCGCGCTGCCAACCAGGTCAAGACAGCCAACCGACACCCAACTCATGCATACCACCGCCCTGACCGACACGGCCGCCTTCCAGGCATTGCAAGCACATCACGCCACGGCAGTTCAATGGCATCTGCGCGACCTGTTCGCCCAACAGCCCGACCGTTTCGAGCGCATGCACGTGCGTGCCGCCGGGCTGCTGCTGGACTACTCCAAGAACCGGCTCAATGCCGACACGCTCTCTCTGCTGATGAGCCTGGCCCGCGAGCGCGGCGTGGAAACCCTGCGCGAAGCCATGTTCAGCGGCGAGAAGATCAACTTTACCGAACAACGCGCCGTCCTGCACACTGCCCTGCGCGCACCGGCTGATGATCGCACCGCGCAAGTGGACGGACAGCCCGTGGCGCAGGAGGTTCACGCGGTCTTGCAGCACATCCGCGCCTTCTCCGAACGCGTACGCAGCGGCCAATGGCGCGGCTACACCGGGCGCGAGATCACCGACATCGTCAACATCGGCATCGGCGGCTCCTTCCTCGGCCCGCAGATGGTCTGCACGGCCCTGCGCGATTATCGCCACGCTCGCCTGACGGCGCATTTCGTTTCCAACGTCGATGGCCATGATCTGGATGAGGTGCTCGCGCGCATCGATCCCGAGACCACGCTGTTCATCGTCGCCTCCAAGACCTTCACCACCCAGGAAACCATGCTCAACGCCAAGTCGGCGCGCGCGTGGTTCTTGCAGCATGGCAAGTCCGAAGATCTGGCCAAGCACTTCGTGGCCGTCTCCACCAATGCCAAAGAAGTCTCGGCCTTCGGCATCGATACCGAGAACATGTTCCCCTTCTGGGACTGGGTCGGTGGCCGTTACTCGGTGTGGTCGGCGATCGGCCTGCCGATCGCCCTGCTGATCGGCTATGACAACTTCGCGCAATTCCTGGCCGGCGCCCACGCGATGGACCGCCATTTCCGCGAAGCACCGCTGGAATCGAACATGCCGGTGATCCAGGCCCTGGTCGGGATCTGGAACCGCAACTTCCTCGACAGCGCCTCGCTCACCATTGCGCCCTATCACCAATGGCTGCGCTTCTTCCCGGCCTACCTGCAACAGCTGGACATGGAGAGCAACGGCAAGCGCATCACCCGTGACGGCACACCGGTCTCGGTACAGACCTGCCCGGCCATCTGGGGCGACGTCGGCACCAATGGCCAGCACGCGTATTTCCAGCTGCTGCACCAGGGCACGGACATCACGCCCATCGATTTCATCGCCGTACTCAAGCCTTCGCACACCATTGCCGAGCATCAGGAAGCGCTGCTGGCCAACTGCTTCGCGCAGTCGGAAGCTTTCATGCGCGGCAAGGACGCCGACGAAGTGCGCGCCGACCTGCAGGCACAGGGTGTGCCGGAGACGGAACTCGCGGCCCTGATCCCGCACAAAACCTTTGACGGCAACCGTCCCAGCAACACCCTGCTGCTGCCCGAACTGAGCCCGCATGCACTGGGCGCGATGATTGCGCTCTACGAGCACAAGACTTTCGTGCAGGGCGCGATCTGGGGCATCAACAGCTTCGACCAATGGGGCGTGGAACTGGGCAAGGTCCTGGCCAAGACCATCCTGGCCGAACTGAAGTCCGGCACCGCACCGGATGCCGCGCGGCATGATGCCTCCACCAGCGCCCTGATCGCACTGGCGCGCGAGGCAGCCCGCACCGGGCAGCAAAGCTAGCAACCACGTAGCGCCAACCCGCTACTTCACGCACAAGAGACAACACACACCATGGCTACTTCTGATTTCGATCTGGTTTTATTCGGCGGCACCGGCGACCTCTCGATGCGCAAGCTGCTGCCGGCGCTGTACGCCCGCGAGCGCGCGCGCGACCTGCCGGCCGATGCCCGCATCATCTGCTTGGGCCGCGATGAAAAATCGCGTGAGGATTTCCTCAAGCTGGTGGAAAAGGATTCCAAACCCCACGTGCCGGCCGCCAACCTGGACGCCAGCGTCTGGGACCGCTTCACCAACCGCCTGCAATACGCCTCGGTCAATGCCAAGGAAGCCGGCAGCTTCAGCCACCTGAAGGAAGCCCTGCGCGAAGTCGACGGCCTGGCGCGCGTGTTCTACCTGGCCACACCGCCCAGCCTGTTCGCTTCGATCTGCGAGAACCTGTCCAAGGCCGGCCTGGTCACGCCGACCTCGCGCGTGGTGCTGGAAAAACCGCTCGGCCGCGACCTCGAAAGCGCGCGCAACATCAACGCGCAAGTGGGCCGCTACTTCCAGGAATCGCAGATTTTCCGTATCGACCACTACCTCGGTAAAGAGGCGGTGCAGAACCTGCTGGCGCTGCGCTTCGGCAATGTGCTGTTCGAACCCCTGTGGCGCCGTGAATGGATTTCCGACGTGCAGATCACCATCGCCGAAGAGCTCGGCGTCGGTGGCCGCTTCGATTACTACGACACTTCCGGTGCCCTGCGCGACATGCTGCAGAACCACCTGCTGCAATTGCTCTGTATCGTGGCCATGGAACCGCCGGTATCGAACTCGGCCGATGCCGTGCGCGATGAAAAACTGAAGGTGCTGCGCTCGCTCAAGCGTTTCACCCCGACCACGCTGGCCATGAACGTGGTGCGCGGCCAGTACCGCGCCGGTCACGTCGATGGCGTGGCCGTACCTGGCTATCGCAAGGAAGCCGACGCCAATCCCGATTCGCGCACCGAGACCTATGTCGCCGTGAAGGCCGAGATCGATACCTGGCGCTGGGCCGGCGTGCCCTTCTACCTGCGCACCGGCAAGCGCATGGCCGATTCGCTGGCCGAGATCGTGGTGCGCTTCAAGAGCGTGCCGCACGCCATCTTCGCGCATCAGAACGACACTCCCAATTGCCTGGTGATCCGCCTGCAGCCGGACGAAGGCCTGCACATGAACCTGATGGCCAAGCAGCCCGGCGACGGCATGCGCCTGCGCCCGGTGGAACTGGAACTGGACTTCCGCGAGAAGTTCAAGACCCCGCGCATGGATGCCTACGAGCGCCTGCTGCTGGACGTGCTGCGCGGTCACCTCACGCTCTTCATGCGCAGCGACGAACTGGAAGCCGCCTGGGAATGGGTCGAACCCATCCTCACCTACTGGGACCAGCAGGAAGCCGACCCCGTGCCCTACAACGCCGGCACCTGGGGCCCGGCTGCCGCGAGCGCACTGATCGGCCGCGATGGCCTGCAGTGGCGCGAAGAAGCGCTGCCCGAGGTCTGAGGCCACACGCTTAGCGTCACCAGGCCACTGCCATGTCCATGCTGCTTGATTCCATCCGCACCCACATCAACTCCCTCTCCAAGTCGGAGAAGAAAGTGGCGGCCACCATCCTCGCCAATCCGCAGTTGGCCTTGGCGGAGAACCTGACGGCGTTGGCCAAGAATGCGGAAGTCTCGGAACCGACCGTGATCCGCTTCTGCCGCGCCATCGGTTACGAGGGCTGGCACGACTTCAAGCTGAAGCTCGCGCAGAGCCTGGCACTGGCCCTGCCCGGTGCGGATGAAACGCTGGCGCAGGATGACCTCGCCGCTGACCTGGTCAACAAGATCTGCAGCCGCTCCATCAACACGCTGCTGGATCTGCGCAATCACCTGAACCCGGATGCGATCCAGCTGGCGCTGGACGTGCTGGCGCGCGCCAACAAGATCGAGTTCTACGGCCAGGGGACCTCCGGCATCGTGGCCAACGACGCCCAGCACAAGTTCTTCCGCTCGGGCGTGCCCACGGTGGCCTACTCCGACCCGCACATCCACAGCATTGCAGCCTCGCTGCTCAAGGCCGGCGACTGCGTGGTGGCGATCTCGCAGCGTGGCGGCAATGCCGCCCTGCTGCGCTCGATCCAGCTGGCCCGCAAGGGCGGTGCCGACATCATCGTGCTGGGCCCGTCCGGTACACCGCTGGCTGAACTGGCGACGGTGCTGGTGCCCATCGATCTGTCCTTCAACATCGATCCCTATACGCCCATCTCGGCGCGCCTGGCGCACCTGGTGGTGATCGACATCCTCGCCGTGGGCCTGGCCCTGCGACGTGGACCGGAATTCCGCAAGAAGATGCAGAACGCCCAGAAATCGCTGCAGAAATTCGACATGCAATTCGATTCCTTCTTCCGTTGAGAGGACTGCGACGGATCAAGGATCAGTCATTGACCGACAGACAGCGCAGCGCCAATGCGTACAATGCCGTTGTCCCCTTCATTCTCTTTAGCAACAGGACTTTCCATGAGCCAGCTTGACCAGTTGAAGCAGTACACCACCATCGTGGCCGATACCGGCGATTTCCAGGCGATGAAGGCCTTCGCCCCGCAGGACGCCACCACCAATCCCTCGCTGATCCTCAAGGCCGTGCAGAAGGCCGAGTACAAGCCGCTGCTGGAATCGGTCGTCAAGGCCCACGCCGGCAAGAGCACCGATGAAATCATCGACCGCCTGCTGATCGCCTTCGGCCTGGAAATCCTGAAGCTGATCCCCGGCCGCGTCTCCACCGAGACCGATGCACGCCTGTCCTTCGACACCGAAGGCACTGTCGCCAAGGGCCGCGAACTGATCCGCCTGTACGAAGAAGCCGGCATTGCCCGCGAGCGCGTGCTCATCAAGATCGCCTCCACCTGGGAAGGCATCCGTGCCGCCGAGATTCTGGAAAAGGATGGCATCCGCTGCAACCTGACCCTGTTGTTCTCGCTGCCGCAAGCCATTGCCTGCGCCGAAGCCCGTGTCCAGCTGATCTCGCCCTTCGTCGGCCGCATCTATGACTGGTACAAGAAGTCCACCGGCCAGGACTACACCGGCAGCGATGATCCGGGCGTGCAGTCGGTCAAGGCGGTCTACAACTACTACCGCAAGTTCGGCTACGCCACTGAAGTGATGGGTGCCAGCTTCCGCAATACCTCGCAGATCGTCGAGCTGGCCGGTTGCGATCTGCTGACCATCAGCCCGGACCTGCTGCAGAAGCTGGCCGACACTGATGGCCCGGTCGAGCGCAAGCTGAGCAAGGAAGCGGCGGATGCCGCCGATATCGAGCGCATCTCGCTGGACGAAAAAGCCTTCCGCCTGGCCTTGAACGGCGATGCGATGGCCACCGAAAAACTGGCCGAAGGCATCCGCCAGTTCGCGGCTGATGCAGTGAAGCTGGAGCAGATCGTCGACGCATTGCGTTAAGGAGAACGGCGCAGCTGCGCCTTGTCCACGAACGTGATCCAAAAAAGAAGGCCGCATCGTCTGCACGATGCGGCCTTCTTCATTGCGCAATGGAATCCTTCGATTCAGCTCACGCGGCGTTCTTCCTGGTCGCTTCTTCCAGCGTGAGCAGCGTATGCGCAATGCTGTCGGTCGTGGCCAGCGTCTTGATGGTGCCGGTACGCAGCGCGCCCAGCATGGCGCTGGCCTTGCCGCTTTCGCTGGCGACCGCAATGACGTCGGGAATGCGCCGCAAGTCATCCACCGTCAGGCCGATGACGCGCGAGTGCGTCTCCGTGCGGATGGGTTCGCCCTGGATGTTGATGAAGTCGTAGCCCATCATGTCGCCTACCGCACCATGGCGCTTGAGCTCCAGGATTTCCTGGGGCGAGAACCAGCCCATACGTACCATCGGACTGTCTTCATGGATATCGCCCACCCCGATGAGTGCCACGTGCGCGCGGCGCGCCTTGTCCAGCGTGGGACGGACCGCATCATTGGCCAGCAGCGCATCGCGCATGGCCGCATTGTTGACCAGTGCCGGGGCATACAGCGTTTCACTGTCGCCACCGAAACGCGAGGCCAGGCGACGGCAGATGTGATCGGAGTTCATCGCTTCGCCACCACGATAGTAACCACCGATACCACAGACGAAGGTGGCGCTGCGCCGCGTGTTGGACACCGCGTGTTCGGACACCGCATTGATGTTGCGCCCGATGCCTACGGCCACGATGCTGTCATCGGTCAGGCTGCGGTCGAGGTGATTGGCCACCAGACCGGCCAGCATGGCGCGCTGGCGGTCCTGGTCGTTGTGGCTGACCGAGATGAGCGCACGCTCGACGCCGAAACGCTGCATCAGCGCGTGTTCCAGCTCGATGGTCTGGCCCGGATGATGGCGCACGCGGATTTCCACGATGCCCTCGTCCTGCGCCCGCTTGAGCATGCGCGCAATCGAGGCGCGCGAAATCGAAAAGCGCTCCGACAGCTCCTGCTGCGTCAGGCCATCGACGTAATACAGCGTGGCCAGACGCGTCAATTCATCCATGGACATGGATTCCCCCCTTGGCTTGCGTTTGCCTCTGCGTCGCTGCCGGCTTGCACCCGGAAGCGCTGCGCCTATGGGCGCTTGGTATTGTGCAAATGATGTTCATACTCTTTGATGCGCTCCAGCTTTTCGGTCGAGCGCCCACCTGAAAACTCCGCCGCCAGCCAGGTATCGACGATGGCCTTGGCCAGTTCGCTCCCGACCACGCGTGCGCCCAGGGTGATGATCTGGGCGTCATTGCTCTTGCTGGCCCGTTCGGCGGAATAAGTGTCGTGGCATTGCGCCGCGCGCACCCCCGGCACCTTGTTGGCCGAGATCGCCATGCCGATCCCCGTGCCGCACAGCAGGACGGCGCGGCCGATCGCCCCTTGCCGGATCTGTTCGGCCACCGCAAAGGCGATGTCGGGGTAAATCACGGGCTCCGTATCATGGGTGCCGAAGTCCACCACGTCAAGGCCCTTTCCCGCCAGATGGGCCTTGATGACCTCCTTGAGCGCATACGCCGCTTCGTCGCATCCGATACCTATTTTCATCCTTGTCTCCTGGTGACGATGAACTGCCTTGCTCATGCTCGGCCAGAATAATTATTCACCGAAGAGCATTTGTTCATCAAGAGACTAATGCAAAAGTGTTCTGCACGCCACAAAAACTGCAGTAATTCAGCTTTAATACCTCATAAATGCATTATTGCACCGCAAAACAGAAGAAAAAGTTATTTAAAGCGATGAGCAAATGAGCATTGACAGCAAAAAAATTCTTTGCAATGATGGGCTCACAACAAACATTTACCCATCGCTGGACATTTGACCAGCGCATGTATGGAGACAGCCATGGCAGAGCTTTTGCTGGAAGCACATGGAGTGAGCAAGTCCTTCCACGAGGTCGTGGCGCTGGCCGACGGACGCCTGCAGTTGAAGCGCGGCAGCGTGCATGCGCTGTGCGGCGGCAACGGTGCCGGCAAATCGACCTTCCTGGCCATCATCATGGGCCTGCTGCGGCGGGATGGCGGCGAGATCCGCCTCAAGGGCCAGCCGGTCGATTTCCATTCGCCGGCCGAAGCCCTGCAGCACCACATCGCCATCATCACGCAGGAGCTCTCGCCCATCCCCGGCATGAGCGTGGCAGAAAATCTCTACCTCGGCCGCGAGCCCCGCGTGGCAGGGCTCTGCGTCAACACCCGCGCCATGGAACGGCAGGCGCAGGCGCTGCTGGATCGCCTGCAATTCCAGGTCGATGCGCGCTCCCGCATGCAGGACCTGAGCCTGGCCCAGGTGCAACTGGTGGAAATCGCCAAGGCCTTCAGCCACGACTGCGACGTGATGATCATGGACGAGCCCACCTCGGCCATCGGCGAGAAGGAGACCGAAGTCCTGTTCCGCGCCATCCGCAGCGTGGCCGCACAAGGCACCGGCATCATCTACGTGTCGCACCGTCTTTCCGAAATTTTCCAGATCGCCGACAGCTACACGGTCTTTCGCGACGGCCGCTTCGTCGAGACCGGCCTGATCCGGGACATCGACCGCGCCAGCCTGGTCAAGGCCATCGTCGGCCGCACGCTGCAGGTGCAGGAGCGCCGCCGTCGCCAGGGTGGCGAGGCGATCCTGTCAACCGAAGCACTGGGCCGTCAAGGGGAATTCGACCAGGTCTCGCTGCAGGTTCATGCGGGCGAAGTGGTCGGCATCTATGGCCTGATGGGCTCGGGCCGCAGCGAATACCTCAATTGCATCTATGGCCTGACCCGGCCCGACCAGGGGGTCGTCACGCTGCGGCAGCAGCCCCTGCCCGCAGGCCGGCCCGCGGCCAGCATCGCCGCTGGTCTGTCACTGGTGACCGAAGACCGCAAGGACAGCGGACTGGTGCTGTGCGCCTCGATCCAGGACAACATCGTACTGGCTGCGTACCGGCGCATGTCGCGCCTGCCGCTGATCCGGCGCAGCCGCGTCGATACGCTGGTGCGGCAGATGATCCAGCGCCTGCAGATCAAGGTGAGTTCACCGCATCTGCCGGTCTCTTCCATGAGCGGCGGCAACCAGCAGAAGGTGGTGCTGGCGCGTTGCCTCTCGACCCAGCCACGTTGCCTGCTGTGCGACGAACCCACGCGCGGCATCGATGAAGGTGCCAAGCGCGAGGTGTACCAGCTGATCGACCGCTTCGTGCAGGACGGCGGTGCCGCCCTGGTGGTGTCTTCCGAAGCGCAGGAAATCCTCGACCTGTGCGACCGCATCGCCATCTTCAAGCGCGGCCGCGTGGTGGAAGTGGTCGATGCGCATGCCACCACGCAGGAAGAACTGCTGCACCTGGCCTCGTAAACGCGGGACGCAGTGCGTGCCTGCCATGGAGCAGCCGTCTGCGATATCCGTGTGATGTATCCCGATGACGATCCACCGACGATCCAATGACGATCCATGACGAACCCATGATGACCAAACCCACTTCCCTCTCCGCCGGCCGGCTGGCCTCGCCCTCCTTCACCAGCCTGCGCCAGGCCTATGCGCGCTACGGTGTGCTGGCGGCCCTGATCGTGCTGTGCATCGCGCTCTCGCTGGCCACGCCGTATTTCATGACGCTGGAAAACTGGACCGACATCCTGCGCCAGACCTCCATCAACGGCATCCTCGCCATCGGCATGACCTATGTGGTGCTGACCGGCGGCATCGACCTGTCGGTCGGTGCGCTGCTGGCCTTCTCCGGCATGGTCACGGCGTGGCTGGCGACCGGTGGCGGCTATCCGCCCGCGGTCGCGGTGCTGGCCGGACTGGGCGCAGGGGCCGGGCTGGGTGCCATCAGCGGCCTGCTGGTGGCGCGCATGGCCGTGCCTTCCTTCGTGGCCACGCTGGGCATGCTGAGCGCCGCACGCGGTGCCACCTACATCTACAACGACGGCATGCCGGTCTCGGACCTGCCGCCGGGCCTGCTGTCCATCGGTGGCGGACAGATCCTGCACGTGCCGGTGCCCATCGTGATCTTCGGCGTGGTCATCGCGGTGTCGTGGTTCGTGCTGCGCTTCACCGTCTATGGGCGCTACATCTATGCGGTCGGCGGCAATGCACGCAGCGCCAAGACCAGCGGCATCGATACCCGCAAGGTCTACTTCGCGGTGTACGTCATCAGCGGCCTGCTGGCCGGCCTGGCCGGCGTCCTGCTGGCCGCACGCACGACGGCGGCGCTGCCGCAGGCGGGCGTGTCCTATGAACTCGATGCGATCGCTGCCGTGGTCATCGGCGGCACCTCGCTCTCGGGCGGCACCGGCACCCTGGGCGGAACAGTCGTGGGTGCGCTGCTGATCGGCGTCATCAACAACGGGCTCAACCTGCTCGGCGTGTCTTCCTACTACCAGCAAGTCATCAAGGGCGTGATCATCGTCGGCGCTGTCCTGCTGGATTCCTCGCGCAAGAAAAACTGAAGTCCCACAACAACTCACACGGAGACGATTCATGATCAAGAAAACCCTCGCCAGCCTGCTGCTGATGGCCGTGGCCACCGGCGTCAGCGCCCAGAACAAGCCCCTGCGCATCGGCGCGGCCGTCTACGGTCTCAAGGGCGAATTCATGCAGATGTGGAGCAATCAGCTCAAAGCCCATCCGGCAGTACAAGATGGCAGCGTGCAGGTCACCGTCTTCGACGGCAACTACGACGCGCTCACCCAGAGCAACCAGTTCGACACGATGATCCTGCAAAAGTATGACGCCATCATTTTCGTGCCCATCGACCTCAAGGCCGGCGCGGCACCGGTGCAGAAGGCGGTCAAGGCCGGCATCCCGGTGATCGGCTCCAATACCCGCGTGCAGGGCGATGTGCTGACGTCCTACGTGGGCAACGATGACGTGGTGGCCGGCCGCCTCGAAGCGGAAGCGCTGATGAAGGCCATCGGCGGCAAGGGCAACATCGTCATGATCGAAGGGCCCATCGGCCAGTCCGCGCAGATCGAGCGTGCGCGTGGCAACGATGAAGTGCTGGCGCGCAACAAGGACGTCAAGGTGCTGGCCCGCAAGACCGGCAACTGGTCGCGCGCGGAATCGATGGCGCTGATGGAAAACTGGCTCACCGCCCATCCCGGCCAGATCAAGGGCGTGCTGGCGCAGAACGATGATGAGGCGCTGGGGGCACTGCAGGCCATCAAGGCCAAAGGCATCGATCCCAAGACCATCCCGGTGGTCGGCATCGATGGCATTGCCGATGCCATTGCCGCCGTCAAGCGCGGCGAGATGGTGACCCAGTTCCAGGATGCCCAAGCGCAGGCGCAAGGCGCGCTGGATGTAGCCTTGCGGGCCATCAAGGGGCCGTCCTACCAGCCGCGCTCGACGATCTGGACCGAGTACGGCGACAAGCTTCCCTGGAAGGGCGGCACCGAGAAATCCTATACCGTGCCCTGGACCACCATCACCCCGGAGAACGCCGATGCCTTCCTGAAAAAGGTCAAGAAATGAGCGCAGCCCTGTCTGCCGATGCGATGACGCGGCCGCATGATTTTTCCGGACGCGTGGCCCTGGTCACGGGGGCTGCAGCCGGCATCGGGCTGGCCACCAGCCAGCTGCTGGCGCGCTGCGGTGCCCGGCTGGTGCTGGTGGACCGTAGCGATGCCGTGCTGCAGCTGGCCCGACAGCTCGGGCCGGACCACGCGCACCTGGGCCTGGTGCTCGACGTCTGCGATGAAGCCGCCATCGGCGGCGCCATCGCCCAGGTGGAGCAGCACTACGGACGCATTGACGTGCTGGTCAACAATGCCGGCGTGGCCTTGTTGCAGGAGGCCGAATCGGCCACCTGCGCCGACTGGGACCGCACCATGGCCATCAATCTGAAGGCCCCCTTCCTGCTGGCGCAGGCGGTGTTTCCGCTGATGCAGCGCCAGCAGGGCGGACGCATCATCAACCTCGCCTCGCAGGCCAGCGTGGTAGCGCTGGAGCGGCATGCCGCCTACTGCGCCAGCAAGGCCGGACTGGTGGCGCTGACGCGCGTGCTGGCGCTGGAATGGGCGCGCCACGGCATCACCGCCAATGCCATTTCACCGACGGTGGTGGAAACCGAACTGGGCAAGCAGGCCTGGGCCGGCGCGGTGGGGGTGGCGATGCGGGCGCGCATTCCCGTGGGCCGCTTCGCCCAGCCCGACGAAGTGGCGCATCTGGTGGCCTATCTGGCCAGCCCGCAGGCGGCCATGATCACGGGCGAGAACATCCTCATCGATGGCGGCTACACCGTGACCTGACGCTTTGTTTTTGCAGTGGACCGACGTTTTCCAAGGACTGATTCATGACTCTCAATCGCATCGTCAACAACCCCGACCTGGTCGTCGAGGACATGCTGCGCGGCGTGCTGGCCGCGCATCCCGGGTTGTCCGCCCACCCTGACAATCCGCGCGTACTGCGCCATCGCAGCGCCGGCACGCCGGGCCGCGTGGGCATCGTCACCGGCGGCGGCTCCGGCCATGAGCCGGCCTTTCTCGGCTACGTCGGCCAGGGCCTGGTCGATGCCGTGGCCGTGGGTGAAGTGTTTTCCTCACCCACCGCAAAATCCTTCATGGACGCCTTCCAGCTCGCCCATGGCGGGCAGGGCATCGCCTGCCTGTATGGCAACTACGCCGGCGACAACATGAACGTCAAGATGGCCATCAAACTGGCCGAACGCGCCGACATCCAGGTGCGTACCGTGGTGGCCAATGACGACGCCGCCTCGGCACCGCCCGACCAGCCCGGCAAGCGGCGCGGCGTAGCCGGTGAAATCCTGATGTGGAAAGCCGGAGGTGCGGTGGCCGCGCAAGGCGGCACGCTGGATGAAGTGATACAGGCCGCGCAAAAAGCCATCGACAACACGCGCTCCATCGGCATCGGCCTGTCGGCCTGCACCATCCCGGCGGTCGGCAAGGCCAACTTCACGATCAAGCATGGCGAGATGGAAGTCGGTATCGGCCATCACGGCGAGCCGGGAGTATCGGTGCAGGCCGTGGTTCCAGCGCGCGACATGGCGCGCCTGATGCTGGACAAGCTGCTGCCCGACCTGCCCTTCACTCGTGGCGACAAGGTCGCCGTGCTGCTCTCGGGCCTGGGGGCCACACCACTCATGGAGCAATACATCCTCTATGCCGATGTCGCCGATGGCCTGCGCGAAGCCGGTCTGCAGGTAGCGCACAGCTTCGTGGGCAATCTCTTCACTTCGCTGGAAATGATGGGGGTGACGCTGACCCTGATGCGCCTGGATGCGCAGCTGGACCAATGCCTGGCCGCCCCCTGCGACAGTATCGGCCTGCGCCAGGGAGGCCAGCCATGAACTCCGGATTCGACATGCGCCAGGCTGCCTGGGTGGTACAGGATCTGGTGTCGACCATCAACCAGCACCGCGATTGGCTGAGCGAAGTCGATGGCGCGATCGGGGATGGCGACCACGGCATCAACATGAGCAAGGGTTTCAGCCTGTGCGGTGAACGTCTCAAACAAGATCCCGAAACCTCGCTGGCGGCGGCCCTCGATACGCTTTCGATCACCCTGATGGAAGGCATCGGCGGTTCCATGGGTCCGCTCTACGGCAGCTTCTTCATGGCCATGAGCACGGTGCTGGAAGGCCAGCCCACACTGGACCGCCAGCTCTTCCTGAAGGCCCTGGACGAGGGCATTGCCGCCGTGCAGGCCATCGGCGAAGCCAAGGTCGGCGACAAGACCCTGATGGACAGCCTGATCCCGGCACGCGACGCCTTCCGCCTCTCACTGGGCCGCGACCTGCCCTTCGCCGCCTGCCTGCAGGCCATGCAGCACGCTGCCGACACCGGCCGCGATTCGACGCGCGCCCTGCAGGCCCGCATCGGCCGCGCCAGCCGGCTGGGGGAGCGTTCCATCGGCGTGCTCGATGCCGGTGCCTGTTCCTGCGCGCTGATCCTCGGCAGCCTGGCCAAATCGCTGCAGGCCGGCCTGCACCACTAATCCCCAAGCAAAGGACATCCCATCATGCATTTCCATGACGACGACATGCTGGCCGTGGTCTGCCACGCACCACGCGACTATCGCCTGCAACGGGTCAAGCGGCCGGCGGCCGGTCCCAATGAGGTCATCATCAAGATCGCCTCGTGCGGCATCTGTGCCGGTGACTGCAAGTGCTTCGCCGGTGCTGCGCGCTTCTGGGGCGACGAGGTCAAGAACAAGCCCTCCTATGTCAAGCCACCGGTGATTCCCGGCCATGAATTCTGGGGCCATGTGGTGGAGATGGGACCGGGCGCAGCCGAGCACCACGGCGTGGCCATGGGCGACCGGGTGATCGCCGAACAGATCGTGCCTTGCGGCAAGTGCCGCTACTGCAAGACCGGCTATCGCTGGATGTGCGAGGTGCATGATGTCTACGGCTTCCAGCGCCAGGTGGCCGAGGGCGGCATGGCTGACTACATGCGGCTGTCGGCGCGGGCGGTGATCCACAAGATTCCCGAGCACATCTCATTCGAAGATGCCGCCGTGACCGAACCGCTGTCCTGCGCCATCCATGCCGTCAACCGCGGCGACATCCAGCTCGATGACGTGGTGGTGATTGCCGGTGCGGGCACGCTGGGCTTGCTGATGGTCCAGGTGGCGCACCTCAAGACGCCGAAGAAACTGATCGTCATCGACCTCTCCGACCAGCGCCTGCAACTGGCACGTGAATACGGGGCCGATATCGTCATCAATCCGGGCCGCGAGGATGCGCAGAAGATCGTGCGCGAAGCCACCGGCCAATATGGCTGCGATGTCTACATCGAGACCACCGGCGCGCCCGCCGGCGTGACGCAAGGACTGGACATGATCCGCAAGCTGGGCCGCTTCGTGGAGTTCAGCGTCTTTGGCCGTGACACTACTGTGGACTGGTCCATCATCGGTGAAGAAAAGGAACTGGACTTGCGCGGCGCGCACCTCAGCGGAGACTGCTATCCCATCGCCATCGACCTGCTGGCGCGGGGCCTGGTGACCTCACGCGGCATCGTGACGCACAACTATGCCCTTTCTGAATGGGAAGCCGCCATCAAGATGGCCGACTCGATGGATTCGATCAAGGTACTGCTCAAGCCCTAAGCCAGGCTGGCCTGCATGCCGCGCGCCAGCTGACACTGGAAGAAACCGACCGAGGAACGCAAGGTCGTGGCCCGGCGATTGAGTTCCTCGGAGGTCACCGCCAGCTCCTCGGAACTGATCGAGTTCTGCTGAACAACCTGCGCCAGCTGGCTGGCCGCGACGCTGATCTGGCTGACGGCGGCCGATTGCTGCTCCGACGACTGCACGATTTCCTGCACCAGCGCCGAGGTGCGGGCAATGGTCGGCACCATCGCCGAGCTGCCGTTCGACCCGGCTGGCCAGGACCGTGTGATCACGTGCGACCTGGTCGATCTCTTCCGCAGCAGCCTGGCTGCGTTCGGCCAGACGCCGCACTTCACCCGCCACCACGGCAAAACCGGCACCATGCTGCCCGGCATGGGCGGCTTCAATGGTGGCATTGAGCGCCAGCAGATTGGTCTGATAGGCGATGTCATCGATGATGGCGATCTTGCCGGCAATCACCTGGATCGCCGCGACCATTTCACCCACCGTATCCGCGCACTGATGCGCCTCCACGGCAGCGGCCGCAGCGATCTGGTCGGTCAGGCGGGCATTGTCCGCCGTGGTGAGGATGGCGGCATGGATCTGGCTCAGGGCCGTGCTGGTCTGCGCCACGCCGCTGGCCTGCTCGGTGGCCGCCGTGGCCAGCAATTGGGCCGTGGCGCTGACTTCGGCAGCGGTCTCGGCCATGCCCTCGGCGTTGCCGCGCACCTCGGCCACTACCCGCCCCAGGCGCTCGACCATCTTGCGGATGGCGTGCATCATGCTGTCGGCACAGCCGGGCTTGAGCCGGATCTGCTGCAACAGATCGCCGTCGGAAAGCCGCTGCATGACCGTGACTACCTCGCCCGGCTCACCTCCCATCTGGTGCAGCAAGGTGCGCGTGAGCAGCCAGCCCGCAGCGATCAACGCCAGCAATACAGCGCCCGCCACGAAAGCCACCGACTCCAGCGCATGGCTGATGATCTCGCGCGCACTCAATGCGCTGGCCTCACCCAGTGCGACGTTGTAGGAACGATGGCGCGCAAAGCTGGCTTGCACGCTGTCGATGGCAGTGCGAAATTCCAGGCCAAGCGCAGTATGGCTGTCATGGACCAGGCTCCTTCCGCTCTCCACCAGCAAGCGGTTGCGGACCTCCTCAAAACCCGCAATGCGGGCATACACTTCGGCCAGCATGGCGCCATCGGTCTCATCGGAGATGTAGGCATCGCCATAGGTCTTGAGATGCCCGTTCATGCGCGCGCGCAGCTGGTCCATCTCCTGCACCAGGCGGGCACGGTCCGCCGGATCGAGGTTGATGAGGTAGAAGTAGACGCGCTCGCGCATGGCGTTGAAGGCGGCCTGGGCATCGTCCAGCGTGGTCACGCTCGGCACCGTATTGACCTGTGCGTAACTGGCCGCCTCATAGACATTGCCGATCTGGCGCAAGCTGACGATGGCGGTCGCCACCAGCCCCATCGACGCCAGCAGGATCAGCACGAACAAGCGCTGACCGACGGTCAGCAAACGAAACCCGGGCCTGGACATGATTCCTCTCCCCAGAGGCAAGGCTGTGGCTGCGTTGTTGGCGCGCTCCCCTCGCTGCTGCGCGCTGCAGAGCTGTCGATGAAATTATCGTCGGCGACCTGCCTTGTCAATCGGGGCCGCGCTGTCCTCTCATGCGCTGCAAAAGAAAACACCGTCCGGCAACGCTGCGCGACGGCATCCTCACGAGCTCTCACCAGCCCTCACGAAAATCTCCCGTCAGGACAACGGCACCTGGCCTATGCCAGCCGGGGCTGCATGCCGCGCGCCAGCTGGCACTGGAAGAAACTCACCGTGGTCTGCAACAGCACGGCGCGCCGGTTGAGTTCTTCCGAGGTCACGGCCAGTTCCTCCGAACTGAGCGAGTTCTGCTGAATCACCTGGGCCAGTTGGCTGGCCGCCTGGCTGATCTGGCTGACCGCCGCCGACTGGCTCTCCGAGGAGTGGACGATTTCCTGCACCAGAGCCGAGGTGCGCGCAATGGTCGGCACCATGTCGTTGAGCTGGCGCTCGGCGGCGCAGGCCAGGGCGACATTGCTGCGCGCGACCTCGTCGATCTCCTGCGCGGCCGACTGGCTGCGCTCGGCAAGCCGGCGCACTTCGGCGGCCACCACCGCGAAGCCGGAGCCATGCTCACCGGCATGCGCTGCTTCAATGGTGGCATTCAACGCCAGCAGGTTGGTCTGGTAGGCGATGTCGTCGATGACGACAATCTTGCCGGCGATCTGCTGGATGGCCTCCACCATCTGCTTGACGGTAGCGGCGCAGGCGCGCGCCTCGATGGCAGCGGCCGCAGCGATCTGGTCGGTCAGCCGGGCATTCTGTGAGGTGCTGAGGATGGAGGCGTGGATCTGCTCCAGCGCCGCACTGGTCTGTTCGACGCCGGAAGCCTGCTCGGTGGAGGCGCGCGACAAGGATTGCGCGGTGGCGCTGACCTCCTCGGCGGTGCTGACCAGCCCCTCGGCATTGCCACGGACCTCGCTCACCACCAGGCAGAGACGCTCCATCATCTTCTGGATGGCGTGCATCATGCTGTCGCGGTAGCGTGCCTTCACGCTGATCTGCTGCACCAGGTCGCCATCGGACAAGCGCTGCATCACCGTCACCACATCCCCCGGTTCGCCGCCCATCTGGCGCAACAGCGTCCGCGTGAGCAGCCAACCGGACCCCAGCAGAACCAGCATGATCCCGCCCGCCAGCAGGCTGACCGTCTGCAGCGCATCGCTGATCATTTCGCGCGCACTGAGTGCACTGGCATCACCCAACGCGATGTTGTAGGAACGGTGACGGCCGAAGGTCACCTGCACGGCATCAATGCTGGCGCGGAACTCCAGGATCGCCTGCGGCAAGCTGTCCTCGATGCGGTCCTCATCGGAGGCCTTCAACAGTCGCTGCACCACCTCGTCGAAGGCGACGATGCGCGCCTGGTCATCGGCCAGCATGAGGCCGTCGGTCTCGTCGGTGATGTAAGCCTCGGCGTAGGTCTTGAGATACCGGTTCAGGCGTGCGCGCTGTGTCTCGATCTCCTTCAGCAGACGCGCGCGGTCAAGCGGATCGGGATTGACCAGGTATTGGTAGATGCGCCCCTGGATGGCATTGAAGGCCGCCTGCGCATCATCGAGCGTGGTGACGCTGGGCACGGTATTGACCGTCGCGTAATTGGCCGCATGGTAAACGTTTTCGATCTGACGCAAACTGACGGCCGCTGTTGCGACCAGCCCCAGCAAGGCCAGCAGGATCAGCACCGACAGGCGCTGACCGACGGTCAGCGTACGAAGCCCAGGCCTGGACATGGTTTCCTCCCCCCAGAGGTAATACGGTGGCTGCATGAAAAGGTGCCCGCCCCTCAGCGCGGCCCCCCTGCAGATTTGACGACGCAATTATAGCGGGCGGCAATGCCTGTCCTACGCTGTTGGAAAAACGTTTGCGCGGCGGGCAAAAAAATGCCGCCCGGCAATGAAGCGGGCGGCATCAGTGGGGAAGGCGCTTGGGCGGGGCCATCGGGACCGCCCGCATCATGCTCAGTCGAAACTGATCTGCACCTTCATCATCTTGGAGCGGTCACCGGCGATCTCGAAGGCTTCCACTGCCTGGGCGATAGGATAGGTCGCCGTGATCAAGGGCTTCACGTCCACCAGCTTGCGGTTCATCAGCTCGACCGCCATGGCGAACTCTTCATGGAAGCGGAACGCGCCGCGCCAGTCCAGCTCCTTGCCCACCAGCAGATTGGCCGGGAACTGGATGTCGCCTCCCAGGCCGACCTGCACGATGACGGCTTGCGGACGCAGCGCTTCCAGCGCCCCCACCAGCGCCCGTTCATTGCCGCTGGCTTCGAAGAGCACATCGAAGGTCCCCTTGTCGATGGCATAGGCCTTCAACGCATCGGGCGTCTCGGCCATGTTGATGGCACGGTCCGCGCCCACCTGCAGGGCCGCTTGCAGCGGCATGCTGGCGACATCGGTGACCACCACTTCCAATGCACCGGCGCGGCGCGCGGCCACCACCACCAGCGCGCCGATCGGACCACAGCCAGTCACCAGCACGCGCTTGCCCACCAGCGGACCGGCGCGGCGCACCGCGTGCAACGCCACCGACAGCGGCTCGGCCATGGCCGCTTCGCCATCCGTGACATGATCGGCCACGATGTGGGCCTGCGAACGTTCGATGATGATTTCCTGACGGAACGCACCCTGCACGTGCGGGGTGCGCATGGCACTGCCGTAGAAGCGCATGTCCAGGCAATGGTTCTGCTTGCCTTCCTGGCAGTACTTGCACACGCCGCAGGGGCGGCTGGGCGAGATGGCGATGCGGGTACCGGGTGCGATGTCGGTGATGGCCGAACCCACTTCGGCGATCTGGCCCGAGACTTCATGGCCCAGCACCATCGGTTCCTTGATGCGCACCACGCCGAAACCGCCGTGGTGATAGTAGTGCAGGTCCGAACCGCAGATGCCGCCGGCCTTCACCTTGACTTTCAGTTGCTGCGGTTGAAGAGGAGCGGACTCCAGCGGCTGAATGCGCAGGTCGTGCGGTGCATGGATGACGAGGCCTTGTTGCATGTGTATCTCCGAAATGAGCTAAATGATTTACAAGGTAGCGGTCACGCCGCCGTCCACGTAGAGGATGTGGCCATTGACGAAACGTGACGCGTCGCTGGCCAGAAACACGGCAGCACCGACCAGGTCTTCCACATCGCCCCAGCGGCGCGACGGGGTGCGGCCCACCAGCCAGTCGGTGAACTTGGCATCGTTGACCAGGGCCATGTTCATCTCGGTCTTGAAGTAGCCGGGACCCAGGCCGTTGACCTGCAGGCCGTACTTGCCCCAGTCGATGGCCATGCCCTTGGTGAACATCTTCACCGCCCCCTTGGTGGCGGTATAGGGCGCGATATTGGGACGGCCCAGCTCGCTCTGCACCGAACAGATGTTGATGATCTTGCCGGCACCGCGCGGGATCATGTGGCGTGCCACGGCCTGGGCCGCATAGAAGACGCTGTTCAGGTTGGTATTGACGAGATCGTGCCAGTCCGATTCCTTGAACTCTTCCAGCGGATTGCGGCGCTGGATGCCGGCGTTGTTGACCAGGATGCCGATGGCGCCGATCTCGCTTTCGATCTTCTGCACCGCCGCCTTGACCTCGTCATTGACGGTGGCATCGAAGCTGGCTTCATGGATGGTGTGGCCCTCGGCACGCAATTGTGCAGCGACGGTGGCGAGCTTGCCGGCATCGCGTCCGTTGAGCACGATGGCAGCGCCCGCCTGGGCCATGCCGCGCGCCAGCGCCAGGCCGATGCCACCGGAAGAACCGGTGATCAGGGCCAGCTTGCCTTCGAGGGAAAAGCCCTGCAAACCTGCGGGCAACGGGGTGGTCTTGATGGTCATGTGGTCTCTTTCTTCTTGTCGGAAATTTCGTTGTCAAACCCTGCCCTGCCCGTGATGGCGCAAAACAGGACTCAGTGCTGCTTTCCAGTCGCGCGCTGGAAGGCGGCGATGGCGTGATACTCCGCCTCCAATTTGGCCGGAATGGCGGCAAAGATGGGTTGCAGGCGGCCATAGACGGCGACCGCCTCGGCCTCGGGGGCGTGATGATTGGTGGAGCCGACCATGCCCGAGATCACCGACAGCGACGGCAGCAGGCCCAGCGCCCAGGCGCCCAGCACGGCCGCGCCCAGGCAGGATGACTCCACGCTCTCCGGCACCACCACTTCACGGTTGAAGATGTCGGCCATCATCTGTCGCCACAGGGCCGAGCGGGCGAAGCCGCCGGTGGCCATCATGCGCTTGGTGGGGCCGACCAGTTCTTCCAGCGCCGGGAGGATGCTGTAGAGATTGAAGATCACCCCTTCCAGCGCGGCGCGGATCATGTGGTGCTTGCCGTGATGCAGGGCCAGGCCGAAGAAGGAGCCGCGCAGGTCGGCATTCCACAGCGGGGCGCGCTCGCCGGCCATGAAGGGATGGAACAGCAGGCCTTCCGCGCCGGGCCGCACCTTCTCGGCGATGCGGGTCAGTGCCTCGTAGGGATCGACGCCTTCCTCACGCGCAGCAGCCGCTTCGGCGGTGGCCAGCTCATCGCGCACCCAGCGGAAGATGTTGCCGCCATTGTTGACGGGGCCGCCGACCACCCAGTGTTTTTCGGTCAGTGCATAACAGAACAGGCGGCCATGCGGATCCGTCAGCGGCTCATCGATCACGGTCCGCATCGCACCGGAGGTACCGATGGTCACCGCCACGTGGCCGATCTCGATGGCGTTCACGCCAAGGTTGGACAGCACGCCGTCATTGGCACCGATGATGAAGGGCGTCTCCACCGACAGCCCCAGGCGCTGCGCCATCTCCGGCGACAGGGCCGGCAGGCGGTGCGTGGTCGGGACCGGTGCAGGCAACTGCTCGGCACGTACGCCCAGCAATTCCAGTGCGCCCTGGTCCCAGGCCAGCTCGCGCAGGTTGAACATGCCGGTGGCCGAGGCGATGGAGTGATCCACCACCCACTGGCCGAAGAGCTGGTACAGCAGGTATTCCTTGATGCCGACGAAGCGCGCGGCCTGATGGAAGACCTCCGGCTTTTCATGGCGCAGCCACATCAGCTTGCACAGCGGCGACATGGGATGGATGGGGGTGCCGGTACGGCGATAGATGGCATTGCCGTCGTGCTCGTGCTTGATGCGTTCGGCCCAGACCGAGGCGCGGATATCGCCCCAGGTGATGCTGTTGGAGAGCAGGCGATTGTCGGCATCCAGCGCGATGACGCTGTGCATGGCGGCACTGAAGGACAGCAGCGCGATCTCCTGCGGCGCAGCCTTGGCGGCCTTGACGGCACCGGCGATGGAAGCCAGCGCGGCCGCCACGATCTGCTCCGGGTCCTGTTCCGCCATGCCCGGTTCGGTACAGAGGACCGGGTATTCCTCTGCATGCTGGGCGACCACCTTGCCATCGAGCGTGAAGACCACGGTCTTGGTGCTGGTGGTGCCGATATCGACGCCGAGCATGTAGGGTGCGGAAGAGGACATATGCAGTTTCCTTAACAAACAAAGCAAGACGCCCGGACCAGCCGGGCGTTGCGATCAGTCTTAGACGACCAGGTTGAGCAACATGATGAAGATGATAGCAACAACCGAGATCAGCGTTTCCATCACCGTCCAGGTCTTGAAGGTTTCACCGACGCTCATGTTGAAGTATTCCTTGACCAGCCAGAAGCCTGCATCGTTGACGTGCGACAGGATCAGCGAACCGGCACCGGTGGCCAGCACCAGCAATTCCTTGTTGGTCCCGGGGATCAGCGCCACCAGCGGCGCGACGATGCCGGCACCCGTGATGGTCGCAACGGTGGCCGAACCGGTGGCCACGCGGATCACGCCGGCCACGAACCAGGCCAGCAGCAGCGGCGAGATCTGTGCATGCACGGCCAGCTGGCCAATGGCAGTGCCCACGCCGGAGTTCACCAGCATCTGCTTGAAGCCGCCGCCGGCACCGATGATGAGCACGATGGCCGCGGTCGGGGCCAGGCTCTGGTCCACGAATTTCAGCACTTGCTGGCGGGTGAAGCCACGGGCGATGCCGAAGGTCCAGATCGCCAGCAGCAGTGCGGCCAGCAGGGCCACGATGGGGTTGCCGATGAAATCCATCAGGTCGCGCACGGCGTGGCCTTCCGGCAGGGTGACGTCGACGAAGGTCTTGAGCAGCATCAGGAACACCGGCAGCAGCACCGTCACCAGCGTGGTGGTGAAGCCGGGCAGGTTGGTGGTCTGCGGCTCGCGTGCCAGTTGCGCCATCAGTTCCTCGGAGGGCTTGATGTCGACGTAGCGCGAAATGAAGGCACCGAACAGGGGGCCGGCGATGATGACGGTCGGCAGGCCCACCAGCAGACCATAGAAGATGGTCTTGCCGATGTCGGCACCGAAGATGCCGATGGCCAGCAGCGGGCCCGGATGCGGCGGCACCAGGCCGTGCATCACCGACAGGCTGGCCAGCATGGGCATGCCGATCTTGAACAGCGGCACGCCGGAACGGCGCGCCACGATGAACACCAGCGGGATCAGCAGCACGAAGCCGATCTCGAAGAACAGGGGAATGCCGACCAGGAAGGCCCCCATCATCATGGCCCAGTGCACGCGCTCGCGGCCGAAGGCGCGCACCAGCGTCTGCGAAATCTGGTCAGCGCCGCCGGACTCGGCCATCAGCTTGCCCAGCATGGTCCCCAGGCCCAGCACGATGCCGACGAAACCGAGCACGCCGCCGAAGCCGTCCTGGAAGGACTTGACGATCTTGGGCAGCGGCATGCCCGAGATCAAGCCGAGGAAGCCCGATGTGATGGTCAGGGCGATGAAGGGATGGATGCGCAGGCGCGTGATCATCAGGATCAGCGCGAGGATCGCAATGACTGCATTGAACAGCAAGGTGGCGTCGTGGCTCATGCCCAGCATGGGATCTCCGATTGCCGATAGCCGATGGCGCACGATCCCTGGTTCAGCGCAGCGGCGCGGCCCCGCGCATGGCGCCAGGGCGAGCGTCTCCTGCGGCCTCTCCTGGAGAAGGCACGGGCATCTGCACTATCTGCGTAGTGTTTTATTGAGGAACCCACGAGGGCTGCACTGAGTTCCGTTCCTGAGTGTGGTATGCCGCCGCCAGCTCCGCCGCCGTGTGCCCGGAGGTTCAGATGTTAGCGTTAACATGGGGCGCGATGATAACGCTAACATTTTGCGCGGGTCAAACACTTGTTGTGTTGCGGTGCGTCAGAAGCGGGAGTTGAGCGGGCGCCGGTGCGATATAAATTGTTTTGCGGAAATACCCGAAAGGACTTCCCGCATGCCAAGAGGGCCCCGCAAGCAGGTATCATGTCGCCACCCTGAATGACCGCCCTCCTCCGCATCCATGACCCAGCGCGCAGCACCCAAGTCCAAGCCCAAGTCCCCACCCGCCGTGCGTGGTAGCCGTGCCACCGGGCGCGTCACCATCATCGACGTGGCGGCCGAGGCCGGGGTGAGCCCGATGACGGTGTCCCGTGCGCTGAAAAATCCCGGCCTGGTGCAGGAACAGTCGCGCCAGCGCATCCTGGAAGCCATCGATCGCCTGGGCTATGTGCCCAACCAGGCGGCCTCGACGCTGGCTTCGGCGCGCTCGCAGGTGATCGCTGTGCTGGTGCCGTCGCTGACCAATGCGGTTTTCATCGAGACGCTTTCCGGCATTCGTGACTATCTGGCCGGCGCCGGTTACCAGTTCCTGATCGGCGAGACCGGTTACGTGCGCGCCAAGGAAGAGCAGCTCATCGCCACCTATCTGGCCCATGCTCCCGCTGGCTTCCTGCTCTCCAGCAGCGAGCAGCACGACATCCTGCAGGCGCGTCCCGGCAGCCGGGATATCCCGGCGGTGCGCATGTTCGACCTGGGGCGCAGCCAGCATGATTTCTCGGTGGGCTTCTCGCAGACACGTGCCGGGCATGCGGTGGCCCGGCATCTGGTCGAACGCGGCTACCGGCGCCCGGCTTTCCTGGCGGCCCAGCTCGACCCGCGCATGATGAAGCGCCGTGAGGGCTTCCGCAAAGGCTTGCTGGAAGCGGGCATCAAGCCCGAGATCGAAGTCTTGCTGCCCGAGCCGACCACCGTCGACATGGGCGCGCAACTGCTGCGGCGGGTGCTGGAACAGCATCCGGAATGCGATTCCGTGTTCTGCTGCAATGATGACCTGGCCTTGGGCGCGCTGTTCGAATGCCAGCGCCAGGGCATCAGCGTGCCGCGCGAGATGGCCATTGCCGGTTTCAACGATCTGTCCTGGGCGGCTTGCGCCACCCCCTCCATCACCACCGTAGTCACGCCGCGCTACGACATCGGCTACAAGTCGGCCGAGATGCTGGTGCGCCAGCTCAAGGGCGAAGACATTCCCAAGGGCCGGCTGGACCTGGGCTTCGAGTTGGCGCTGCGCGAGAGTACCTGAGCCCAAGCGTCTTCACGCGCTCACCTGCATCCCCCACATCCGTGGACGAATCGGCGCCAATAATCCATCCATCGGCGGCTCCCGGCTCTGGACAGAAAATTGCCATTCTCTACAATCTCCCGGTGTCGTTCTCCTCTGCAAGAATGCAGCAGCACAGCAGGTCGCTGATGCAGGGATGCAGCAGCGCGGACGGCATTTCTATAAATAATATGCAGATAACCAAGTCCAGATCACCAGGAGCAACCCTCATGCAGACATTCACCGGTCTTTGCAAACCCGCCGCCATGGCGCTGCTGCCGCTGTGCGGCGCGCTGGCCTTCCTGCCGGCCTCGGCCCAGACGGCAGCGGCAGCGCCATCGGCCCCGGTCGTCAAGTACGACCTGACCTATGACATCATCAGCCCGGTCCACAGCCAGCACGGCATGGTGGCCACCGAGCAGGAGCTGGCCACCAAGGTCGGCGTGGATATCCTCAAGAAGGGCGGCAATGCCGTCGACGCCGGCGTGGCCGTGGGCTTTGCCCTGGCCGTGGTGCTGCCCAATGCGGGCAACATCGGCGGTGGCGGATTCATGATGATCCACGACGCCAAGACCGGCAAGAACGTGGCGCTGGACTTCCGCGAGATGGCCCCGCAGCGCGCCACCCGCAACATGTACCTGGACGACAAGGGCAACGTGGTGCCCGGCCGTTCGCTCTACACCCACCTGGCCGTGGGCGTGCCCGGCACCGTCGCGGGCCTGTCGCATGCGCTCTCCAAGTACGGCACCATGAAGCTGTCGCAGGTGATCCAGCCGGCCATCGAACTGGCCGAAAAGGGTTACCCGGTCAGCCGCAGCCTGGCGCTGATCCTCTCGGCCGAGCGCGAACACCTGGGCCAGTGGGATTCCTCCAAGGCGATCTTCTTCAAGGAAGGCCGTCCCCTGAAGGAAGGCGAAATGCTGGTCCAGAAGGACCTGGCCAAGTCGCTGCGCCTGATCGCCAAGGAAGGTCCGAAGGCTTTCTATGACGGTGCCATCGCCAAGAAGATCGTGGCCGAGATGGACAAGCACGGCGGCCTCATCAGCGCCGAGGACCTGAAGAACTACAAGGTCGTCGAACGCGTGCCGGTCTCCGGCAACTATCGCGGCTACCAGGTCATGTCGATGCCGCCGCCGAGCTCGGGCGGTGTGCACATCATCCAGATGATGAACATCCTGGAACGCTATCCCCTGAAGCAATACGGTGCCGACAGCGCGCAGACCATCCACCTGATGGCCGAAACCATGAAGCTGGCCTATGCCGACCGCTCCGAATACCTGGGCGATCCGGATTTCACCAAGGTCCCGGTCAAGGGCCTGACTTCGCGCGCCTATGCCGACGAGCTGGCCAAGAAGATCAATCCGGACCGCGCCACGCCCTCCACCGAGATCAAGCCGGGCCAGCCGCAGCCGTATGAAAGCGACCAGACCACCCATTACTCGGTGGCCGACAAGGACGGCAACCTGGTGGCGACCACCTACACGCTGAACCTGAACTTCGGCAGCGGCATCGTCGCCACCGGCACCGGCATCACCTTGAACAACGAGATGGATGACTTCGCCGCCAAGCCGGGCGTGCCCAATGCATTCGGGCTCATCGGTGGCGACGCCAACGCGGTCGGTCCCTACAAGCGTCCGCTGTCGTCGATGTCGCCGACCTTCGTGCTCAAGGATGGCAAGCCCTTCCTGGTCACCGGCAGCCCGGGGGGCAGCCGCATCATCACTACCACCCTGCAGACCATCCTCAACGTGATCGACCACGACATGAACGTGGCCGAAGCCACCATCACGCCGCGTATCCACCACCAGTGGGCACCGGACCAGCTGCGCGTGGAAAAGGGCTTGTCGGCCGATACGCTCAAGATCCTGCAGGACAAGGGCCAGAAGATCAGCGTGCAGCCTTCCATGGGCCGTACCCAGACCATCCAGATCCGTCCAGATGGCTTTGACGGCTTCTCGGATCCGCGCAATCCGGATGGACGTACGCTGGGATTCTGAGGCATCGGTGATTGACGCAGTGATGCGCTGATGTGATTGCTCGTCACGCGTTTTATCCGGCACGAAACCGGACCGGCCGCTGCCGGTCCGCACCATGGCTCCCGATGATTCGGGAGCCATTTTTTATCAGGGAGCGCGTTTCACTTCCCGCACGATGGCTGCCATTTTTCAAGAAACGTTCATTTCCTGAAACGGCGATCTGAACCGGCCTACCCGGCATCAAAACTTATTTTCACTCCGGCACAATAAAATTGTTCGAGCTCCGATCAGTTTTCTTTGCCGCACTTTACTTACCCCAAAAAAATCTCCACTCGATTCCGCCAGACCCCATCTGGCGCGGCTTTCCGGGTAGTTCAGATCATCGCCCTGCAGGCTTTCTGAATTTATTCGATCAAACTCAAGAAAATTTTCGAGACATTCTTCGAAATCTGAAGAGCCATATTTCGTTAAATTTTTGTATTTCGGTTTTATTCCCTTGATCCCCTTATCAGGACAAAACGACGCCATCACTATGGCAGGCGTTTGTCACTGAGCACGATTTTTCATTCGCTCACGTTCACCCGTACCGCGCACCGAAAGGTGTCTTGCCGGCAGGCACCACCCCTGCACTGCCAGCGGCTTGGCGTGAGCGATGAAAGCGTGCGTGACCCGATTTCGATTTGTCACTTTCTAGGGAGTACCACCATGACCGTTACCGTTCTCAAGCTGTCCGACGCCGACGCCTATCTCAAGAACATTTCCATCAGGAGCATCAAGGACGTCCGCGCGCTGGACGTGGACCTGATGCTGGTGCTGGTCAACGGAGATCGCATCATCATCAGCAGCGGCGCGGTCAGCGCCATGAGCGCCCCGGAGTCCTCGCTGCAGTTCGCCGATGGCCAGCTGCCGCTGGCCAGCGTGTTCCAGCAGATCGACAAGATCGATGTCTCACCGGAAGCCAACCTGACCGTGAGTTCCAAGGAAATCACGCGCTACAACCAGAACAACGCCAGGAACAAGAAGGCCCGCAAGAACGACGAGGAAGACAGCGACAAGCCGGTGGTGGTCGAGGACGGCGAGCGCGATCCCAGCGCCGCTGCAGAGACCAGCGGCAGCAGCGGCAACACCGAGCGACCCAACTTTTCGCCCACCAGATCTCCTGACAACCAGAGCCAGATCGCCGATGCCGAAATCAACTCGCAGCATGAAAAGAACTGGGGCGTGCAATGGCCCATCGCAGCCGGCGCGCTGGCGCTGCTGGCAGCGGCCGGGGGCGGTGGTGGCGGCGGCGGCAGCGGGGGCGGCAATGGCGGTAGCGCTGCTAACGGCGGCAGCGGCGGCGCAGGCAGTGGCGCAGGCGCTGCAGCCGCCGGCAGTGCAGGTGCAGGCACGGTCGACCCGTCCGCCGCAGTCATCCGGGGCAACGCCGCGCTGGGTGCCATCAAGAACGCGAACGTCACGGCCTATGACGCAGCCGGCAATGCCATCAGCGATACCGTGGCCGTGGTCGACGGCAAGTACACGCTGACGCTCACCAGTGAAAGCAAGGGCCAGACCACCTCCGTACAAAATCTGACGCTGGGCTACTACTGGGTAGCGCAAAAGCTGGAAAACGCCAAGGGCGGACCGGGTGATGATGAAATCCTGGTCGGCACCACCAAAGATCGGCAAGCGACCGTCATTGAGACGGGCAGTGGTCGGGATACCGTGACCGTAGGCAAGTTTGGCACCGCCGCCACGAACCTGGAGGCCACCATCAGCGATTTCCAGCTAGAGATGGACAAGGTCAAGGTGTTCCTGCGCGACGGTGGACACAAGATGAACTACCAGAACATCACCAGCGCCAACTGGCAACAGTTCGCCCCGCGTGCCGAGCAGAGCGCATTCGGCAGCGGCACCAAGCTGGTGATCGATCTGGACGGCGCTGGCGCAGGAACGGACAAGTACACCCTCTACCTGCCCACGGTGGCCTTCAATTACGACACCAACACCAAGAGCCTCTTCGGTCTGTAACACGCCTCACACTGCCCGCAGCAACCCGGCCCATGCTTCACGGGCCGGGCCCTGCTGCCCCCCATCATCGCAAGACAGAAAGGAAGGAGACCCGATGTATGTCCAGAAAAATAGGCGACGGCCGCAACCTCTGGCGGCCCGGCAACGAAGACCTCCCCATGCTGGTGGAACGCCTCCATGCGCAGCGCGAAGACCGCGCCTGGCTGAGCATGCCGGAACGTCCCGACACCGGCCCGTCCAGGCTGCCGGTGACATTCGACGACACCCTCATTCTGCTGCCCCAGCTGACCGATGCCGACTACTGGAGCAGCGCCCTGACCCTGTCACCGGACTGGTTCAGTCACGCCGATGCCCTCAAGAGATCGCCACGGCATTGATGCGTCACCACCCTCAACCCCTATGCCAACAACGCGCATATCACCCACATCACGCATACCATGGATAACCACAAACTCGCCATCGGCCAACGCCTGCGCACCATCCGCCTGAAGATGGGCATCAACCAGAACGTCTTCGCCCGCGCCCTGAACACTGCGCCCAATCACATCTGCCAGATCGAACGCGGCCGCTGCATTCCCGGTAGCAAGCTGCTGCGCCTCATGCGCGAACAGTTCGGCATCGATATCACCTGGCTGCTCAGCGGCCAAAGCGCAGCCACGACCACCAGCCTGCTCAAACGCGAAATCGGCGCGCTGGTGGAGGACTACCAGCGCGCCGATGCCAATGGCAAAGCCTTCCTTGTTTATACGGCGAGCTTTCTGGTGGAGGGCACGGAGAAACACGATGCCCGGTCCGCCTCAAAAAAATAGGCAGTCGATGACCGCTCGCCATCGCCTGCCTTTACGGTGTTGCTGAAGAACGCTCAACCAGCGGATCGCACGGCACCCGGCTGCCTCACCCGATCACCCTGCCACAGGCGCAAGCAAAGAGGCGCTGGCTCTCCTTATTCGCGCACGTCCCCACCCTTCGGATACACCTTCACCAGCACGATCTTCGGTCCGGACATACGCTTGATGACCACATCAAAGGCCGCGAACTCGATCTTCTGGCCTTCCTTGGGCAGGTCACCCAGCTTCTCCATCACCAGGCCACCGACCGAGTCGATGCTGTCGTCATACTCGATGTCGATGCCCAGCATGTGCTCCAGCGTCACGATGGGCAGGCTGCCCTTGCCCAGCAAGGTACCGTCATCCTGACGGCTCCACTCGCCGGTGTTGTGGCGGAATTCGTCGCGGATCTCGCCCACCAGGAAACTCAGCATGTTGTCCAGCGTGATGAAACCCTGCGGCGGCTGGCCCTTCTTGCCGATGATGGCAAAGTGCGGCATGCCGGTGCGGAAGCGGCGCAGCAGGTCCAGTGCCGGCAAGGCCGGCGAAATGAACTGCACCGGACGCAGATATTCCTTCAGGTTGCCGATGGCGCGGCCATCCTGCTGCGCCAGGAACACATCCTTCAGGTGCACCAGGCCCAGCACCTGCTGGCGCTCGGCATCGAAATAGGGATAACGCGAATAGCGGTTGCGATAGATGATGTCCAGGTTCTCTTCCAGACTCTTGTCATCGCCCAGGGACACGATCTCGCTGGCCGGACGCATGATGTCGGCCACGTCCAGTTCGGCAAAGTTCAGGCTCTGCGCCAGCACGTTCCACTCGTCACGCGTGAACTTGCCACTCTTGCCGCTCTTGCTGCCTGCGCGCAGGATGAGCTTGAGTTCGTCCGAGGAATAATGGGCATCGTGACCATGTCCCGCACCCAGTCCGGCCACGCGCAGCAGCCAGTTGGAGCTGGCATTGAGCACCCAGATCAGCGGATACATGCCCCAGTAGAAACCGTACAGCGGCACGGCACACCACAAGCCCAATTTCTCCGGGCTGCGGATGGCCATCGACTTGGGAGCCAGCTCGCCGGCCACGATGTGCAGGAAGGAAATGATGAAGAAGGCGAACACGAACGAGATGCCGTGAATCAGCTCCTGATTGGTCACGCCGACCAGCGAAAAGAGCGGTTCCAGCAAGCGTGCGAAGGCGGGTTCACCGATCCAGCCCAGGCCCAGCGAGGCCAGGGTGATCCCCAATTGGCAGGCGGAGAGATAGGCATCCAGCTGATTGTGGACCACGGCCAGAATGCGGCCGCGCATGCCTTGTGTTTTTGCGATGGCCCGGATGCGCGTTTGACGCAACTTGACCAGACTGAATTCTGCTGCAACGAAAAAACCGTTCAACGCAACCAGGAAGAAGGCCGCGACGATCAGTAATATGTTTTCCAACTAGGGTTCCTATCGGGGTTGTCTAAGGGCCCGGACGCCATGAGCCGGTCCGGACTCCGTAATTTACCATGCATGTGGCATGGAACCCGATTCGTTGTCAAAAAAGTAATCTATGCGTGATCTGCATGACCATGGCGCGCTGCGCAGGAAGGCAGGCAGGCGGAGCGGCCGACCTGCCGCTCCACAGCCTGCGCGCTTCAGTCCGCAAACCCTTCCAGCACGATCTTCCCCTTGGCCTTGCCCGACTCCAGCAGGGCATGCGCACGCCGCAGATTCTCCGCGCTGATGCGCCCGTAATGCTCACCGGTCGTGGTGCGCAGCACGCCCTCATCCAGCAGTTGTGAAACCCGTTGCAGCAGTTCGTGCTGGCGGATCATGTCGGCGGTCTGGAACATGGAGCGGGTGAACATCAGTTCCCAATGCAGCGAAATGCTCTTGCGCTTGAGCGGCACTGCATCCAGCGTGGCCGGATCGTCGATCAGCGCCAGCTGGCCCTGCGGTGCCAGCGCCTCGATGATCTGTGCATAGTGCTGGTCGGTATGGGTCAGGCTGATGACGATATCGACCTCAGGGAAACCCAGCTGCTCCAGTTGCGGCTTGAAGGGCTGGCTGTGGTCGATCACGTGATGTGCGCCCAGCTCGCTGACCCATTGCGCGGTTTCCGGGCGTGAGGCGGTGCCGATGACGGTCAGCTGCGTGAGCTTGCGCGCCAGCTGGGTCAGGATCGAGCCCACGCCACCGGCTGCGCCGATGATGAGCAGTCGCTTGCCCTGCCCCGTGCCTTCGGCGACGCCGACGCGGTCAAACAGCAGTTCCCAGGCGGTGATGGCCGTCAGCGGGATGGCGGCGGCATCTGCATGGTCCAGGCTGGCGGGCTTGCGGCCGACAATGCGCTCGTCGACCACGTGCAGTTCGCTGTTGGCACCGGGGCGGACGATGGAACCGGCATAGAACACCTCGTCGCCCGGCGCAAACAGGCTGACCGCCGGGCCGACCGCACGCACCACGCCGCTGACATCCCAGCCCAGCACGCGGGCTTCGCCAGCGCTGGCGCGGATCTTGGTGTCGACCGGATTGACCGAGATGGCCTTGACCTCGACCAGCAGGTCATGCTCGCCAGCGACGGGATCGGGCAAGGTGGTGTCGGCCAGCGAGGCGGCGTCATGGATGGCTTTGGCTTGCGGGTTGGTGATGATGGCTTTCATGCTGAATCCTTCACGATAATGAGCAACAGATGGGAGACATCTTAGGACAGCGCCACCCGATCAACCACTCCCGGGACCACGAAAGAGTTTCTTCATACAGGCCAAAATCCACCCCTGTCCCACACCCGCCCCCGCATCCGCGCAGGTGACCGCTTACACCAGATGCGGCTTGATCACCGCCGCCAGCTTGTCAAAGGCGCGCGCGATCTCCTCATTGGGCACGCTCGCATAGCCCAGCAACAAGCCGCGCCGTGCGCCCCGCGCATGCATGTAGTAACGCGACAGCGGGCGCACCACAATGCCTGCGGCCAGCGCCTCTTCGCAGATGAGCACGTCGTCGCACTCCTGCGGCAGGCCCAGCACAAGATGCAATCCGGCCTCGCCGCCGGTAATGGTCATCTTTTCGCCGAAGTGGCGGTTGATGGACTGCTGCAGCAGTTGCAGCCGTTCGGCATACAGCACGCGCATCTTGCGGATGTGCGAAGCAAAATGTCCCTCGGCCATGAAGTCGGCCAGCGTGGCCTGCAGGAATACCTGGCCGTTGCGATACAACTCTGCAATGCCGGTGGCAAAGGCCTTGGCCAGCGACTCCGGCACCACCAGGAAGCCGATGCGCAATCCCGGAAACATGATCTTGCTGAAGGTGCCCATGTACAGCACGCGGTCCTGCGTATCCATGCCCTGCAGCGACGCCAGCGGACGGCCACCGTAGCGGAATTCACTGTCATAGTCGTCTTCGATGATCCACACCTTGTGGGTCGCCGCGTACTCCAGCAGCATGCGCCGCCGCGACAGGCTCATCACCATCCCCAGCGGATACTGGTGCGAGGGCGTGGTGCAGATGAAGCGCGGCGGCCGGCGCAAATTGGCCAGGCGCATGCGCATGCCTTCCTGGTCCACCGCAATCGGGACCGACTGGATGCCCAGCGAATTGAGCACGCTGCGTGTACCCCAGTAGCACGGGTCTTCCACCCAGGCAGTATCGCCATGCTCGCCTAGCAACTTGACCACGATGTCGATGGACTGGTGGATGCCGGTGGTGATGAGCACCTGCGACGGCGTGCAGTTGACCGAACGCGCCACCCGCAGGTACTCGGCGATCTGCTCGCGCAGCCCGGCATAACCGGCGCCTGGCCCGTAGGTCAGCAGGTCCGAACTGGAACGACGCCAGTGCTTGTTCTGCAGGCGTCCCCAGATCTTGTGCGGCACGCAGGTCACGTCCGGCACGCCCGGCATGAAGGCCCCCCACTGCCGCTCGCCCACGCCGGCCTGGCGTGTGAGCAATGCACCGCGCGCGGACAGTTCCGATTTGCCGGAAGGATCGGTCAGCGGCTCCTTGCGCTCCACCGCCTCGGGGATCTGGTCCGGCGCCGTATCGGCCACGAAGGTTCCGGCACCGGTACGGCTTTCCAGATAACCCTCGGCCAGCAATTGTTCATAGGCATAGGTCACCGTATTGCGCGAGGTCCCCAGCTCCAGGGCCAGGTCGCGTGAGGACGGCAATTGCATGCCCGCCGGTAGCGTATGGGCCAGGATGGCTTCGCGGATCAACTGGTAGATCTGGCGGTTGACGGGCATGCGCTCGCTACCGGTCTTGACGTTTTTGGTGGTCTTCGCTGCGCCGCTTTCGCGGCTGGCCGCCGCCTTGCCCTTGCCCGGCGCGGCCTTGGCGGAGGTGCGATTGATGCGCAGCAGCAGATAGTCGGACAAGGAGGCGAGTTTCAAGTGGCACCATCAAATAATTGAAATTGGCTCTATATTACAGTGCCACTGGGGTTTTATATTGTTTCCCGATTTAGCAATTTCCTGCACATTTCCGCGCCCTGCGGCGCATTCAACGAAGCAAGATCGGAGCAAGCCATGACCAGCAAGGCCACCAACCAAGAGCTGCAACAACGAAAGAATGCCGCCACCCCGCGCGGCGTGGGTGTGATGTGCGACTTCTACGCCGAGCGCGCGTCCAACGCCGAACTGTGGGATGTGGAAGGCCGCCGCTTCATCGACTTCGCCGCCGGCATTGCGGTCCTCAACACCGGCCACCGCCATCCCAAGCTGCTCGACGCCATGCGCGCCCAGCTCGACAAGTTCACCCACACCGCCTACCAGATCGTGCCCTACGCCAGCTATGTCGAACTGGCCGAGCGCATCAATGCGGTGACGCCAGGCAACTATCCCAAGAAGACCGCCTTCTTCTCCACCGGCGCCGAAGCCGTGGAAAACGCCATCAAGATCGCCCGCGCCCACACCGGCCGTCCCGGCGTGATCGCCTTCGCTGGCGGCTTCCATGGCCGGACCATGATGGGCATGGCGCTCACCGGCAAGGTCGCGCCTTACAAGCTGGGCTTCGGTCCCTTCCCCGGCGACGTGTTCCATGCGCCCTACCCCAGCGCCCTGCACGGCATCACCACCGAAGACGCACTGGACGCGGTCCACGGCCTCTTCAAGAGCGACATCGAAGCCAAACGCGTGGCCGCGATCATCCTGGAACCGGTGCAGGGCGAAGGCGGCTTCTATGCTGCCCCGGCCGACTTCATGCGCGGCCTGCGCGCCATCTGTGACGAGCACGGCATCCTGCTGATCGCCGACGAAGTGCAGTCCGGTTACGGCCGTACCGGTAAATTATTTGCGATGGAACATTACGACGTCCTGCCCGACATGATGACCATGGCGAAAAGCCTGGCCGGTGGCATGCCGCTGTCGGCCGTCAACGGCCGCGCCGAGATCATGGATGCGCCCGCCCCTGGCGGCCTGGGCGGCACCTATGCCGGCAACCCGCTGGCCGTCGCCTCGGCGCTGGCAGTGCTGGATGTGATGGAAGAAGAAAAGCTGGTCGCCCGCGGCCAACGCCTCGGTGACAAGCTGCAGGAGCACCTGAAGGAATTGCGTTCGGCCGTGCCGCAGATCGCCGAAGTGCGCGGTGTCGGCGCGATGGTGGCGGTGGAGTTTGCCGATCCCGTCACCGGCAAGCCGGATGCGGACTACACCAAGAAGGTCCAGCAACATGCGTTGAACAATGGTTTGCTGCTGCTGACCTGCGGGAGCTACGGCAACGTGATCCGCTTCTTGTTCCCTCTGACGATTCCCGATACCGTCATGGATGAGGCGCTGGGCATCCTGGCCAAGGCGATCAAGCTGGCCTGAGTCTTGCATTGCAAGGCAGCTTTCAGAACAGGGAAGACGGGCCGCACCAAGTCTGCGGCCCCGCGTACAAGAGAGGATCGATGATGGCAGCTTATGCAATGAAGCAAGCGGCGCAAGCACACGCGCCGGCCGCCGGCAGCGGCAATGACGTGCTGGTGCAGTTCTGCGGCGTGAAGAAAACCTACGATGGCGAAAACCTGATCGTCAAGAATCTGGATCTCGACATTCGTCGCGGTGAATTTTTGACCCTGCTGGGTCCGTCCGGCTCCGGCAAGACCACCTGCCTGATGATGCTGGCCGGTTTCGAATTTCCGACCGGCGGCGAGATCCGCCTCGATGGCCAGTTGCTCAATCGCGTGCCGCCGCACAAGCGCAACATCGGCATGGTGTTCCAGAACTATGCGCTGTTCCCGCACATGACCATCGCGCAGAACGTGGCCTATCCGCTGTCGGTGCGCAAGATGGATCGCGCCACCCGCGAAGCCAAGGTCAAGCAGGCGCTGGACATGGTGCAGATGGGCAAATTCGGCGACCGTTATCCGACCCAGCTCTCCGGTGGCCAGCAGCAGCGCGTGGCGCTGGCGCGCACGCTGGTGTTCGATCCGCAACTGGTGCTGATGGATGAACCGCTGGGCGCGCTCGACAAGCAATTGCGCGAACACATGCAGCTCGAACTCAAGGCCCTGCACAAGCGCCTCGGAGTGACCTTCGTCTACGTCACCCACGACCAGAGCGAAGCGCTCACCATGTCGGACCGCGTGGCCGTCTTCGACCAGGGCGTGATCCAGCAACTGGCCCCGGTCACCGAGCTCTACGAATATCCGGACAATCAATTCGTCGCCAACTTCATCGGCGACAACAACCGTCTCAAGGGCAGCGTGGAATCGGTCCAGGGCGAACACTGTACGGTGCGCCTGGCCGATGGCACGGTGGTGACCGGCCTGAACGTGCATCGCGCCCATGCCGGACAAAGCATCACCGCCTGCGTACGCCCGGAACGCATCCGCCTGGCCGCAGGCGGCAGTGCCGAACCCAACAGCATCCGCGCCACCATCGCCGGGCTGATCTATTTTGGGGATCACGTGCGCGTGCGATGCACGGTGACGGGGCAGGAAGACTGCTTCGTCAAGCTCTCCCTCTCCGACCCGGCACTGGCGGGACTGAGCGAGGGCAGCAGCGTGGTCCTGCATGTGGCGCAGGATCGTCTGCGCTGCTTCCTCTGATTTCTCCACACTCCCCGTTTACTTAGTTTTTTGAGTTATTCCGTTTTTGTTCTTTTGTCGCACCTGATGTTATGCAGTACCGCTTGATGAGCGAGGCAACTCAGATTGCCGCTCGGCTCTACCTTAGTTCAACACAGTCAACACGCACGATAACCAACGAGGAACAACAATGAAACGCCTGACACCTGCCCTGCTGTCCCCGCTCTTCCTGGGCCTGCTGTTTTCCGGCGCGGCTTCCGCCGCGGAACTGACCCTGGTCAATTTCGGCGGTGCCAATGGCAACGCCCAGAAGGTGGCCTACGTCGAGCCCTTCCAGAAGAGCACCGGCACCAAGGTCGTGACCGCCGAATTCAACGGCGAACTGGCCAAGGTCAAGGCCATGGTCGAGACCAGGAAGGTCAGCTGGGACGTGGTGGAAATCGACGGCGGCGACCTGACCCGCGCCTGTGATGATGGCTTGATCGAGAAGCTCGACCTGGCCAAGACCATCAAGAAGGATGACTACATCCCCGAAGCCACGGTCAGCGAATGCGGCATGGGTGCCTTCGTCTGGTCCACCGTGCTGGCCTACAACGCCGACAAGCTCAAGACCGCACCGACCGGCTGGGCCGATTTCTGGGACACCAAGAAGTATCCCGGCAAGCGCGGCATGAAGAAGAGCGCTCAGTACAACCTGGAGTTCGCGCTCATGGCCGACGGCGTGCCGACCAAGGATGTCTACAAGGTCCTGGCCACCAAGGAAGGCGTGGATCGCGCCTTCAAGAAGCTGGATCAACTGAAACCCAACATCCAGTGGTGGGATGCCGGTGCCCTGCCGGCGCAGTTCCTGGCCTCGGGTGACGTGGTCATGGCCAACGCCTACAACGGCCGCATCGATGCCGCCCAGCGCGAAGGCAAGAACCTGAAGGTGGTGTGGGCCGGCAGCGTCTACACCCTGGATTACTGGGTGATCCCGAAGGGTTCGCCGAACAAGGCACTGGCCGAGAAGTTCATCAACTTCGTCAGCCAGCCGGAGAACCAGAAGGTCTACGCCAACAACATCGCCTACGGCCCGGTCAACAAGGCTGCCTTGAAGCTACTGGATGCCAAGACCCTGGGCAACCTGCCGACCTCGCCGGCCAATGCCAAGGATGCGGTGCAGCTGAGCCTGCAGTTCTGGACCGACCACGGTGAAGAGCTGGAACAGCGCTTCGCTGCCTGGATCGCCAAGTAAGCCTGCACGCCGTAACGACAGCGATCCCGCCTTCACCGGCGGGATCGCTGCCTTGAATTCCGCTGCCACCGGACACCCGAGACATGACCACCATCGCCACCCGCTCCGCCGCCGCCATGCCCCTGGCCGAACCTGATCCGCAGCAACTCAAGCGCGAACTGCGCGCCGCCCAGACCCGCAAGCGCCTGGGTGCGCTGGCCCTGATCGCACCGCTGGCGATCTTCCTGCTGCTGACCTTCGTGGCCCCCATCGTGGCCCTCCTGCAGCGCGCCATCGAGAATCCGGAAGTGGCCGCTACCCTGCCGCAGACCGTGGCGGTACTGTCGAAGTGGGATCGCAAATCGGCTCTGCCCGATCAGGCGTTTTCAGCCCTCGCGGAAGATCTGGCCCGCGCCAAGGAAGACACCACCGCCGGCAACCTGGCGCGCCGTCTCAATATCGAATTGTCCGGTTCGCGCTCGCTGGTGATGGGCACTGCGCGTGCCATGCCGCTGCGCGATGCCGATGGCAAAGCCTTGAGCCCCGCCGCCGCGCGCGAGGCCATCATCGCCCTCAATGCACAATGGGGCCAGCCGGACGTGTGGCGCGTGATCGCCCAGAACGGCTCGGTCTATTCCCCCTACTATCTGCTGGCCTCGCTGGACCTGCGCCAGAACGTCTTCGGCGACATCGAAGCGGCCGCCCCTGAATCGGCGATCTACCGCACCATCTTCGGCCGCACGCTGTGGATGAGCGCAGTGGTCACCCTCATCACCCTGCTGCTGGCCTATCCGCTGGCCTACTGGCTCTCCACCATGCAGGAGCGCCGCGCCAACCTGTTGATGATCCTGGTGCTGATTCCCTTCTGGACCTCGATCCTGGTGCGCGTGGCCGCGTGGATCGTGCTGCTGCAATCCGAAGGACTGGTGAACAAGGCGCTGATGCTGGCCGGTCTCACGCAGTCGCCGCTGGAGCTGGTATTCAATCGCGTCGGGGTCTATATCTCGATGACGCACATCCTCCTGCCCTTCATGATCCTGCCGCTCTACAGCGTCATGAAATCGGTGCCGCCCACTTACCTGAAGGCCGCCGTCTCGCTGGGCAGCCATCCCTTCGCCGCCTTCTGGCGCGTGTATGTGCCGCAGACTTATCCGGGCATCGGTGCGGGCGTGCTGCTGGTCTTCATCATGGCCGGCGGCTACTACATCACCCCGGCGCTGCTGGGCGGACCGAATGAACAGATGGTGAGCTACTTCATCGCCTACTTCATCAACACCACCATCAACTGGGGCATGGCCTGCGCGCTGGGTGCCCTGCTGCTGGCGGCGACCCTGGTGCTGTATGGCGTCTATCGCCGCTTTGCCAAGGTCGATGTGGGCATCAGCTGAGCCATTGAAGAATCCAAGGAGTACGCCATGAACAAACCGCCTCTCTTCCCGCCCTACACCTCGCTGGTGGAACGCGCCTGGTTCTTTGCCTCGCGCGGCTTCAACCTGCTGGTGCTGCTGTTCCTGCTCTCGCCCATCCTGGTGATGATCCCGCTGTCGTTCTCTGACAGCAGTTTCCTGATGTATCCCATCAAGGGCTTCTCGCTGCGCTGGTACGAGAACCTGTTCAGCTCCGATGAATGGGTGCGTGCCGCCAAGAACAGTTTCATCGTCGCACCGGCGGCCACCGTCATCGCGACCGTACTGGGCACGCTGGCCGCCGTCGGACTGAACAAGTCGGACTTTCGCGGCAAGGGCATCCTGATGGCGATCCTGATCTCGCCCATGATCGTGCCGGTGGTGGTGGTCGGCGTGGGGGTGTATCTGTTCTTTGCCCGCATTGGCCTGTCCGACAGCTACCTCGGCCTGATCCTGGCGCATGCCGCGCTGGGTGCGCCTTTCGTGGTCACGACGGTGCTGGCCACACTGCAGGGCTTCAATCACAACCTGGTGCGGGCCAGCCTGAGCCTGGGGGCCAGTCCGCTGCGTACTTTCTTCCGCATCACCTTGCCGGTGATCGCGCCGGGCCTGATCTCGGGGGCTTTGTTCGCGTTTGCAACTTCTTTCGACGAAGTGGTTCTGACCTTGTTCGTGGCCGGGCCTGAGCAAGCCACCTTGCCGCGCCAGATGTTTGCCGGCATCAAGGACAACATCAGCCCGACCATCGCCGCCCTGGCGACGATCCTGATTCTGTTTTCGACCTGCCTGCTGCTGGCCCTGGAATGGCTGCGCGGGCGCAACAAGGCGGCCGCGCGCTTCTGAGCCTGCTCCCCCACTTTTACGGAGACCCGACATGCTGCAACAACTCAAAGATCCTTCCCTGCTGCGCCAGCAGGCCTATCTCAACGGCCAGTGGTGCGATGCCGACCACGCTGGCAAGCACGAGGTCTACAACCCGGCCAACGGCAGCCTGCTGGGCAGCGTGCCCATGATGGGTGCGGCCGAGACCCGCCGCGCCATCGAAGCCGCCAACGCCGCCTGGCCAGCGTGGAAGAAGAAGACCGCCAAGGAACGCAGCGTCATCCTGCGCCGCTGGTATGAGCTGATGATGGCCAATGCCGACGACCTGGCGCTGATCATGACGGCCGAGCAGGGCAAGCCGCTGGCCGAGGCCAAGGGCGAGATCGGCTATGCCGCTTCCTTCATCGAATGGTTTGCCGAGGAAGGCAAGCGTACCTATGGCGACACCATTCCTTCGCCCTCGCCGTCGAACCGCATCGTGGTCATCAAGGAAGCCATCGGCGTCTGCGCGGCGATCACGCCGTGGAATTTCCCCGCTGCAATGATTACCCGCAAGGCCGGTCCGGCGCTCGCCGCCGGCTGCCCGATGGTCTTGAAACCCGCTGAAGCCACGCCCTTCTCGGCACTGGCGCTGGCCGTGCTGGCCGAACGCGCCGGCATTCCGGCCGGCGTGTTCAGCGTGGTCACCGGCAGTGCCAAGGACATCGGCGGCGAGATGACCTCCAACCCCATCGTGCGCAAGATCAGCTTCACCGGTTCCACGGGCGTGGGCAAGCTGCTGATGGAACAGAGTGCATCCAGCATCAAGAAGCTCTCGCTGGAACTGGGCGGCAATGCACCCTTCATCGTCTTTGACGATGCCGACCTGGATGCTGCGGTGGAAGGTGCGATTGCCTCCAAGTACCGCAATGCCGGCCAGACCTGCGTCTGCGCCAACCGGCTCTACGTGCAGGATGGGGTGTATGACGCCTTTGCTGCCAAGCTGGTGGAAGCGGTCAAGAAACTGAAGGTCGGCGATGGGATGGAGAATGGCGTGACGCAGGGTCCGCTGATCAACGAGCAGGCCGTCAAGAAGGTGGAGCAGCATATCGCCGATGCGGTCAGCAAGGGAGCCCGCGTGCTGCTGGGCGGCAAGCGCCATGCGCTGGGCCACAGCTTCTTCGAGCCGACCGTGCTGGCCGATGTGACACCGGCCATGCAGGTGGCCCGCGAAGAGACATTTGGTCCGATGGCGCCGCTGTTCCGTTTCAAGACTGATGAGGAAGCGGTGGCCCTGGCCAACGATACCGAATTCGGGCTGGCCAGCTATTTCTATTCACGCGACATCGGCCGCATCTGGCGTGTGGCAGAAGGGCTGGAGTCGGGCATGGTGGGCATCAATACCGGGCTGATCTCCAATGAAGTCGCACCGTTCGGCGGCGTCAAGCAGTCGGGACTGGGGCGCGAAGGGTCGCACTTCGGGATTGATGACTACCTGGTCGTGAAGTATTTGTGTATGGGGGGGATCTGAGCGCCGCGATAGCTCACCTCATCCACTGACCCGCACCGGTGATTCTGCATCACCGGCTGCAAGCCGCCGCGCCGCTGTGACTGCAGCCGCGCGGCGTTATTGTTTCTGGCCTGGGCACAGATAAGCTGGGAAGCTTACCCGGCATTAAAGATGCAATATCGCTTTTTTAATGGAAATGCGCCCACGTCGCCATATAAAAGAGCGATTTCACACTTTTAACTTGATCTGGGTGGGAATGTTGCGATAATAGAGCAATATCACATGCTTAGGATGCACCATGAAAGTCACCTCGCCGCGAGAACTGGGCAGCGTATTGCGCGCCGTGCGGGTAGGCCTTAACGTGCCTCTGGCCGACCTGGCAGAGACATTGAACACTTCACAAACCTTGTTGCGACGGCAGGAACAGGGCGAGGCGACGGTAGCGGTAGAAAAACTGTTTTCGGCCATGCGCGAACTGGGCATTGAACTGCACCTCTCGCTGCCCCCTGCCCTCGACGAACACGCCATTGCTGCCTCAGCACAGGATAGCAAGCGCAGGCGGGCACGCCCATGACTCGGCACTGCGCCGCTCGGATAATTGCGCTCTGTGTGCGACATTCATTCTGGTCGCGAAGTCTATGCACATGAGGGAGATTTAAGAAAGCCCGCTGCACTAAACACCTATCGACGGCTGCCGTGTTGGTGGCCGTTCTACCAGATGGTCTTGACGTGCGGGTAGGCGCGGATTTTGTCATCCTTCGTGACAAGCGGAACCGAAAACTTTCGCGCCGTTGCCACGATCATCCGATCAGCCGGATCCTTGTGAAATTCTCCTGGCAAGTTCACCGATTTCACGAGAATTTCCACATCCATCGGCACGATACGCACTGCATCGATTTCCGACACGGTATTCATCCAGCGCTCTACCTCCATGGACAGCACCAGTTTCTCGCGCTCCACGAGCATGGCGATTTCCCACGCGGAAATGGCCGAAATGAGGATCTCGCCGTCCTCCATCTCCTTTTCAATCGCCTTGCGGGCTTTCCGGCTCAAGGTGGCATCGCCACTGACCCACCAGACCAAAGCATGCGTATCGAGAACGATCACTGGCCCGCCTCCCACTCAACATCGAGAGGCTCAGTAGGATCTTCATAACGTAATACAGAGCCCGCCAGGATGGTCAATGGAGCGCGCTCGGCGTCCCGAAACGGACGGACTTCCACGGTGGGCTTGCCGTGATCGGTCACCACTACGCTTTCCCCGGAGGCTTCCACCTGGCGGAAATATTCCAGCGCCTTGGCCTTGAATTCCGTCTTGGATACTTGGTTGACTTGCATGGATCACCTCTTCATGAAACGACGATGGTCTGAATTAACAACTGTTCATATCATGCAACGAAATGACTATGCAAACAAGTCATTTTGGCGACACCATCGTTCTTCACGATGAGTGCTCCCGTGTGGCCTGCCCGTGCTTGATCAGGTCAGCGGCTTTACAGGATGTTTACGTCTCCACTCAAAAATACAACCCGCCGTTTACGTCCCCCATCCTACATTGACGTCTCCTCCACTACGGACCGGCCCAAGCCCGTCCCCCGTTTATGAGACCGATCGCCATCCTCCAGCATGAAAGCACCCAGGGCCCCGGTGTCCTGCTGGATCATCTGGAACAACACGCCCTGCCCTATCGCCTGTTCCATCCCGCCGCAGAAGGCGATGCCCCGCGCGATGCCAGCCAGTTTTCCGGCATCGTCACGCTGGGCAGCGACCACAGCGTCAATGAAGACCTGCCCTGGATCCATGCCGAACACGCCCTCCTGCAAGATGCCCTGGCCCGCGACGTGCCGGTGCTGGGCCACTGCTTCGGTGCCCAGCTGCTGGCCCGTGCCATGGGGGCGCAGGTCAGCCGCAACCTCTGCGCCAACATCGGCTGGAGCCCGGTCTGGGTCACGCCGCCAGCACAGCAGCGCATGGGACTGGCACGCCAGGTCACCATCTTCAACTGGCATTACGACACCTTTGAAATTCCCACCGGCGCGGTGCGCACCATGTATGGCAGCCATTGCCTCAACAAGGGATTCATGCGCGGCAAGCAATGGGGTTTCCAGGGCCATCTGGAAGTGACCGAAGAGAGCGTGCGCAACTGGTGTGCGGCCGGACGCGACGAACTGCTGTGCGCACACGGCCCGGCTGCGCAAAGCCAGGCACAGATCCTCGATCATCTGCCCGAACGCATCGCCGCCCTGCGCCTGGTCGCTGACCAGACCTACGCAGCGTGGACGCGACAGTTGGACCGCCCCCTGCGTATTTCGGTACGCAACCCTGCGTATTACGGATGAACCCGGCTGCGCTCAGTGGAACGCAGGATGCGCCCGCAGGCGGCTCACCGCCAGGTCGATGAAGGCGCGCACCTTGGCCGGTGAGCGCCGCCCTTCCGGATAGAGCACGTGGATCGGCAGCGGCGGCTCTTCGAACTCGCGCATGACCCGCTGCAAGCGCCCGGCCTGCAAGTCGGCCGCCACCTGATAGGCCAGCACGCGCGTCAATCCCCAGCCCTGGCGGGCGGTACTGATGGCGGCTTCATTGGTATTGGTCTGCAGCGCCGCATCGACCACCACGCGCTGGCCGTCGGCAAAGCGCCACTCCGGCGAAGCCCAGGCGCTGGTGGACGTGACGATGCGATGCTGCTTGAGATCGGCGGGTGCAGCCGGCGTGCCATGCTGGCGCAGATAGTCGGGCGAGGCACAGATCACGCGGCTGACCGAACCGACCTGGATGGCCGTGAATCCCGAATCAGGCAGATGGCCGATGCGCACCGCCACATCCATGCCCTCTTCCACGATGTTGACCGGCCGATCCACGAAGAAAGTGCGCGCCCGCATGCCCGGATAGAGATCGAGATATTCGGTAACGATGGGCAGCACATGCAACTGTCCGAACAGCAAGGCCGCCGTCACCGACAGCGTGCCCGAGGGCTGGTCGTAATGGCCGGCCGCAGCCGCTTCGGCTTCGGCGATTTCAGCGAGGATGCGACGGCAGTCTTCCAGATAGCGCGCCCCGGCTTCAGTGGTCTTGACCGAACGCGTGGTGCGTACCAGCAGCCGCGCACCGACCAGTTCTTCCAGCCCCGCCACGGTGCGGGTGACCACCGGCGCACTCAACTGCATCTGCCGCGCCGCCTTGGCGAAACTGGCGGTCTCGGCCACTTGCACGAAGATTCGCATTGCCAGCCATCGGTCCATGAGCCTTCCTTCCCTGCCTGTCGGAGAAGGTCGCATTATGCCCTCTTCAGCGGCATCAGGACGGAGGACTTGCCAAGGCCTTCATATCACCCTCACAGCGCCAGTTCCAGGCGCGGTGCATCGGTTCCGGAGGGCTTGGCCGGGCGCGCACAGCACAGCAGCACTTCGCCTTCGCCCACGCTTGCCTGCGGCGGCTTCAGGTAAGTCACTTCCCCGGCCAGCACGCGGGTGCGGCAGCTGCCGCAGTGGCCTTCGCGGCAACTGAACTCCGGCGACAGACCGCGTGCTTCGGCCAGCTCCAGCAAGCTGCCGGAATCCGGCGTCCAGCGGGCTTCCTTGAGGCTTTCCATGAAGATCACCGGGACAGCCGTGTCCGCCACCGGTGCCAGCGGCACTGCCGCCGCGACGGTGTTGCCGGTGCGGGCGAGCGAGGCCGGACCAAAGGCTTCGGCATGGATGCGCTCATCGCTGATGCCGAAGCCGCGCAAGCCGTCGTAGAGCCCCTGCATGAAGCCGCCCGGACCGCACAGGTAGAACTCGTAATCGCCAAACGGCAGGCTGCGCGAGAGCAGGTTCATGTCGATACGGCCGGCGGCATCGAACGCGTCGCCCTCACGCGCGCCGGTGGTGTCACTGAGCACGCGAACCAGTCTCACCGCACCGCGCGAGGCCGCCACCAGCTCGGCCAGCTCGGCGTCGAAAGCGCGCTCGCCCAGCGTGCGTGCGGCATGAAACAAGATGGCCGGGCGCATGCGCTGGCGGCGCACTCCTTCCTGAACGATATGGCGCAGCATGGCCATCATCGGCGTAATGCCCACGCCACCGGCCAGCAGCACCACCGGCCGGTCGGTGGCGGTATCGAGCGTGAAGTCTCCCGCCGGGGCGCGCGCCTCAATGCGATCACCCTCGCGCAGCTGCGCATGAAGATACTGCGACACCACGCCCTCGCGCTTGACGCTGATGCGGTAATGCCCCTCATGCGGTGCCGACGACAGGGTGTAGGTGCGGATCAACGGCGCGGCCCCGGCCTCGGTACGCACCCGGATCGGCAGGTGCTGGCCGGGCAACGCCGGCAGCAGCCCGGCGCCATCGTCGGACACCAGGTGGAAGGAGCGGATGGTCTCGCTTTCCTGCACGATGCGCGCCACCTTCAGGCTGCGCCACTGGCCCGCCAGAGCCTGGGCGCGCAGGCGCTCGGCGGCTTGCTGCCAGTCGCCCGTCATCAGCGCATAGGGCGAGAAGGCTTGCTCCTGGAAGGCCCAGCGCAAGGCCAGTGCCGCACGGCGGCGCACGATGCGCTGCGGACGGAAAGTCCACAGGCGCTCGGCGCCCTCGAAGGCGGCGATCTCGGGGGAGTCGAGGATCACCTCGGCCTGCCCGGTCATCTGCAAGACATCGCCCGAGGCATAGTCCACAAAAAGCAAACCCGCACGGCCGTTGAGCACGATGTTGCCCAGGGTCGAAAAGAACAAGTTGCCGTTGAAGTCCGGCACGGTCAGCACGCCCGCTTCATTGACCCGGACGAACCCCGGCTTGCCGCCACGATGGGAGACATCCACCTGGCGCCGCCCTTCCTGGTCGGCATAGGTCGCCACGAAGAAGGCATCGGCGCCGGCGATCAGGGCCAGGGCCGGTGCGTCCAGCGTGCACAGCGTCTCGGCCCGCCCGGTGTGCGCTTCGGCAGGCTCACGGGCAAAGGAATAGTCGCGCAGCTGGATGTAGCGCGGGCAATTGCCGAAGCTCTGGTCCACCTGCACGCGCCATCCGTCGGCCAGCGGTGCGAGCACACCATTCATGCGATTGCGGCGGCGCGTGTGCATCTCGATGCCGAGCAGGCCGACCGGCGCCCCTGCGGCCATGCCAGCGGCGGCCGGGTCTTCGGGCGCGGGATGGGCGTGCATGTCCAGCTGGGTCGGCGCAGGCGAGGCCAGGAAGCCGGGATGGCCTTCAAGGAACGTCGCCCACGCATCGCCCGACGGATCGACACTGCCCAGCACGATGAAGGGCAACTGGCCGTAGAAATCGCGGTGCTGCTCGGGCATGAAGTCGCGTATCACGCGCTGGCCTACGGATTCCATCTTGTCGGCCACGCCGAGTTGCGCTTGCAGCTGCTTCTCGCCGGCATGCCAGACGGGGGACTTGGGGGATGCACTCATGGCGGACCTCTCGAAAAGAAACTGCAAACACGCGGCGCGGGATGACGTGACTATTGGAAAACTCAGGCCTGCGCCGCGCGCAGACCCGCAGCCGTCCTCGGGAAGGGCACAAAGCCCGGCAGTGCCTCGATCCCTTGCAGCAGGCGCAGCACCGACGGGTAGCCGCTCAGGTCGACATTGCCTTCGGGTGCCGCCACCAGGTAGCTGTAGACAGCCACATCGGCGATGGTCGGGTGATCGGCGGCCAGCCATGCGCGGTTTGCCAGATGCTGTTCCATGCGACCCAGCAGCAGGTGGGCGCGCTGGATCACTTCTTCCGGATTGAAACGGGCGCCGAACACGGTAATGAGGCGTGCGGCAGCCGGACCATAGGCCAGCTCACCAGCGGCCACCGACAGCCAGCGCTGCACGTTGGCGGCACCCTGGGCATCCTCGGGCAGCCAGTCGGGGCGGCCCGCCTTCTTGGCCAGGTAAACCAGGATGGCGTTGGAGTCGGCGATAACGACATCCCCATCTTCCAGCACCGGCACCTGGCCGAAGGGATTCAGGGCGAGGAAGGCCGGCTGCTTGTGGGCGCCAGCGGCCAGGTTGACTTCGATCAGCTCGGCCTGCAGGCCCAGGAGGGAAGCGAACAGGACGGCACGATGGGCGTGGCCGGACAATGGGAAATGATGGATCTTCATGACATGGCTCCTGGTAGGTTGGCTCGGTCAGGAAGGTGTTCCTTGACCGTGATGCCAGTGTGGAGCCAAGCGCGGATGAAGAGAATCCGTACCGTCGGCACTTCTTTATTGCACAGGGAGGAATAATGCGGCGGAAATGAAAACGGCTTCCGGCAAGAGCCGAAAGCCGTCAGGTGCCGACGCCGGATCAGGGGATCCGGCGCATCCGTTCAGAAATGCGCATTGCCCGCGACCGGCGCAGCGCCGCCACGCGGGCCGTAGCGCAGGGTCAGCAAGGTGCCGAGACTGATGGCGACGACGGCGAAGATCGGTCCGCCCAGCGCGCCCACATGGTCCACCAGCACGCCGCCGCCGATCGCGCCGCTGGCAATGGCCACCTGGAACGCCGCCACCATCAGGCCGCCCGCGCCTTCGGCATGGTCCGGCGCGGCGCGCACGATCCAGGTCTGAAAGCCCACCGGGAAGGCACCGAAGGCAAAGCCCCACAGCGTGATGGCGATGGCCGCCACCACCGGCGAGCTGCCGGCCACCCACAGGGAGGCCGCCAGCAGCGCGATGAGCGTGCCGCCGCTGACGATGGCATAGCGTTCGCTGCGCTCGGCGATGAAGCCACCGGCAAAGTTGCCGAAGAAGCCGCCCACGCCATAGCCCAGCAGCACCGCCGAGATGGTCGCCACCGACATGTGGGTGATTTGCTCCATCAGCGGGCGGATGTAGGTGAACCCGGCAAAGTGGCCGGAGACCACCAGCAGCACCGCCATCAGCGCCACCCGCACATCCTTGCGGCCGAGCAATTCGGCCAGCACCTTGAGGCTGGGATGGTCCTTGGGCGGCAGGCGCGGAATCGCGATCCACTGGATGGCGAAGGCCACCAGGCTGACCACGCCGGCGGCAATGAAGGCGCTGCGCCAGCCCCACAGGTTGCCCATGTATGCACCGATGGGCGCTGCGCACACGGTCGCCACCGAGACCCCGGTGAGGATCAGCGACATGGCCCGGGCGAACAGGTGATCCGGCACCAGGCGCATGGCCAGCGCCGCCGCCATCGACCAGAAGCCGCCCAGCGCCACGCCCAGCAGCACGCGTGCCACCAGCAGGACCGGCAGATTGGGGGCCAGCACGGCCATGAGGTTGGAGACCAGCAGCAGCAGGGTCAGCATCAGCACCACACGCTTGCGATCGATGTTGCGGGTCAGCAGCGGGATGCTGGGCGCAGCCACGGCACCGACGATGGCGGTGGCCGTGACGGCCTGGCCGGCAGCGCCATCGGAGACGTGCAGGTCGGTGGCGATGGCCGTCAGCAGGCTGGCGGGGAGGAATTCAGCGGTGACCAGGCTGAAGACGCCCAGCGCCAGGCTGGCAATGCCGCTCCAGTTGGCCGGGAGCTCTTGCGCTGCCTTGTGGGCAGGGGCCGCAGAGGCGCTGGCCGGGGCCGCCGTCTCGGTCAGCGGGGCCTCGATGATGCCGGGGTTGGACATGGGAAAACCTTTCTTGTGACGTTTCATGACTGGGTAGCGCAGTCTATGGTTAAATGTCTGGACTTTCCATGCCGATATTTCGCAAAGACATGACTATTCGTCCAAATCTCCCGGAAATCACTGAGTGCGCCCCCAAGGAGCGTCCCGCCGAGGGTGTCGATCCCCTGACCGAAATCCTGCTGGGCCTGCGGCTCGATGGCGTCGAGTACGCGCGCTACGTGCTGCACGAGCCCTGGGCGGTGGCCTTCCCGGCGCGGCGCGAGGCGACCTTCCACTTCATCGCCCAAGGCAGTTGCTGGATGCAGGTCGGCCAGGACGACTGGCTGCAGCTCAATGCGGGCGATGCGGTACTGCTGCCGCGCGGCTCGGCGCATGCGCTGGCCAGTGCGCGCGCCCTGCCGACGGTGGAGATCGGCAAGCTGGCCCGCAAGGCGGTGGCGGACAATCTCTTCCTGGTCGATGACAGTGCGCATGCCCAATCTGATGCTGCCCCCGCGCCGCCGACGCACGTGGTGTTCTCGGGTACGCTGCGCTTCAACCTGGACCCGCTGCACCCGCTCTTGATGATGATGCCCGAGGCCATGCGCGCCTGCGACCTGGCCCAGCGCGATCCGGCGGTGCTGGCGCTGCTCGATGCGATGGAGCGCGAAGTGGCGCTCAACCGCATCGGTGGCTGCGGCATCCTGGCGCGCCTGGCTGACGTGCTGGCCGCCAGCATCATCCGTGGCTGGGTGGAATGCGCCTGCAGCGATGCCAGCGGCTGGATCGCCGCAGTGCGCTGCCCGCTGGTCGGACGGGTGCTGGCGGCGGTGCACCAGCATCCGGAACGCGACTGGTCGGTCAATGAACTGGCGGCCTTGATGGGGGCCTCGCGTTCCAGTTTCATCGAGAAGTTTTCGGCCACGGTGGGGGAGACGCCGGCCAAGTACGTGGCCCGCGTCAAGATGTTCCAGGCGCGCCACTGGATCGCCCGCGACGGCTTGCGGGTGGCGGTGGTGGCCAACCGGCTGGGCTACGATTCGGAAGCATCGTTCAGTCGCGCTTTCAAGCGCATCATCGGCCATCCGCCCAGCGCGGCGCGGCTAGCCTGAGAGCCATACGGGGCCTGCGTTTTCACCCCGATTTTGCGCAGCAGAAATATTGCCTGAAGGGATGTGTGAAGAAGCCTTCATTTCCCCCTGTACGCGCCCATTCCGCTTGGCTATGATCGCCAGAGGGGACTAGCCTGCCGGGGCAGGCGGATAGCAAAGCGCAAGGGGACGCTATGCATTATCAGATCGTGCACGCCTTCGGAGCCGGAGTGTATTGCGTCTTCATCGCGCTGTTCCTGCTGGCGGCGCGCATCCCGCGCACACCGCCCGGTGCCAACTGGTTTGCCGCCGCCATCAGCTGTGCCCTGCTGGGCCGGCTGGCGGTGCTGTATCTCACGCCGCTGGGTGAACTGGCGCTGGCCAATCCGGTGTATGGCAGTTTCCTGATCCTGGAAAAGGTGCTGCTGGTGATGGGCTTCGTGCGCTTCTTCGATCTGCAGCAGAGAACGCTGCTGGTGCGCGCCGTGGGAGTGGCGGCAGTCGCCGCCGGGCTGTGGATGCTGTGGTCCGACAACCAGCTGGCGCTGCCGCTCATCAAGAGCACCAGCTATGCCCTCTTCAACGTGTTCGCGCTGGGCAGCCTGTCGTGGATGATCCTGCACGACAAACTCGACTGCCCGCCGCTGATCCGCCGCTGCATGGCCACGGCCTGTATTGCGCTGACGCTGCACTGGGCCAGCGGCGGGCTGATCGGACACTTCTATCCGCCCTGGCTGCGCTACGGCTTCCTGCTGGGCACGGCGCTCGTGGCGCTGCAGTACACGTGCCTGCTCACGGCCATCCTGGCGCTGTTCCACCGCCGCCTGATCCAGGCCGAGGCCAAGGCCCTCAAAATGGCCTTCAAGGATCCGCTCACCGGCCTCTACAACAAGCATTTCATGAACAACCTGTTCGACCAGGCGCTGCTGCTGGCCACCCGTCCGCATCATCTGGTGGCGGTGTATTACATCGATCTGGACAACTTCAAACCCGTCAACGACCAGGCTGGCCATGCGGTCGGCGACAAGGTGCTCATGTGCGTGGCGCAGCGGCTCAAGGAAGCGGTGCGCAGCACCGACATCTGCGCACGCCTGGGCGGGGATGAATTTACCGTGATCGCCACCCAGCTGGAACGCCAGGACCAGGCCCCGGAAATCGCCAAGAAGCTGCTGGCCAAACTGGCGGCCCCCATCGAGGTCGGGCAACAGCAATTCGTCCTGGGCGCCAGCATCGGCATCAGCCTTTATCCCAGCCACGGGCAAGACCTGTCACGCCTGCTGGAGCAGGCCGATGCCGCCATGTATCACGTCAAGCACCGGGGAAAGAGCGGGTATGAACTTTACACCGCAGGATAAGGCGCAGAGCGCCTGTCAGAAGCCCACTTGCAGCCGCATGGTGAAGGTACGCGCACTGAGGGTGGCATTGGAACCGAACAGGTAGGCGGCCTCGTATTTCACGAACTGATGCCCCATGCGCAGCGTGCCGAACAGCGCCGGTCCGGCGCGATGCGACTGCTGATCGCGCGAGGCCCAGTGATCCCATCGTCCCAACTCGCCGAAGCCCTGCAGCCCGAAGTTGAACCAGGGCCGCCAGTGCTGACGCACCTGCCATTGATAGACCAGTTGTGTCGGACCGTCGCGCTGGCTGCGGTAGTCCCGCTGCAGGAACAGGTTGGCGTTGAACTGCGTGCGCCACCATTCGGTTTGCAGCGCCGGTCCCCACTCCAGTGAATAGCCGTCGCGCTGGCTGTTGCGATACTGGCCGACATCAGTGTGGATGGCCAGGTCGAAGGGATATTCCCCTTGCGTGAGCAGGACATCGTTCTGCCAGTTCATGCTCAGCATCTGCGTGCCCTGCACGGCATCCTGCTGGGTCACGCCATACAGCTCGGTGTACCAGCGCGAATTGACGCCATAAGCGATCCCCAGCTCGGGCGAGCCGATCGGCGGGCCGACGCTGGCCTTGGCGTTCCAGTACTTGTAATCCAGCGTCCACTGGCCGGGGTCGGAATAGACGCTGACCAGGTAGTAGCCGGTGCCGGCCTGCGCCGGCCGCACCCCGGCGGCCAGCAGCAGCACGGCCAGCACCAGGCCGGCACGCCCGTTGCGCTTGTGCATCACTGGCTCCGGCGTCAGCGGGCAGGCAGGCCCTGGATGAACTGCGTCAGCTCGCGCACGTAGAAGCGCGCCATGCCGGTGGTGCCATGGCCACGCGTCTCGGCGCTGGCCGGGATCACCAGCAGCTGCGCGCCCGGCACGTCCTTCAGTGCGGCCTGCATGATGCCGGTCTCGGGCGGGTTGCGTTCATCGTCGGCGGAATTGATGGCCAGCACCGGCACCTTGATCTTCGACAGACCCGGCGCGGCGTTGTAGTCGGCCGAGGAACCCCACTGGTAGATGAAGTCATTGGCATCCGCCGTCACCGGCGCGGCCAGGCGCTCATCGACCAGCTTGTCGGCCTGGGCATGGGTGCCGGCGATGGCCTGGTAGGCCAGCGTGCCGCCATTGGTGGCGAAGACGAACATGTTGTTGGCCAGGCGCAGCGACGGCGGCTGGGTGGTGTAGTTGCCGTTGTTCCAGGCCGGGTCCTGCTTGATGGATTCGACCAGCATGCGCCGCATCATCCAGTTGCGGCTGGCCATTTCGCTCGGCTGCGAGGCCATCGGTACCAGCCCATCGGCAAAGCCGGGATAGGTGCCGCCCCAGATCCAGGTCTGCATGCCGCCCATGGAATTGCCGATGATCAGGCGCAGATGCGAAATGCCCATGCCTTCGGTCAGCATGCGGTATTGCGCCAGCACCATGTCGTCATAGTTGTATTGCGGGAAGGCCGCGCGCAGGCCGTCCGAAGGCTTGGTGGATTTGCCCACGCCGATGCCGTCCGGAATGATGATGAAGTACTTGCTGGCATCCAGCGGCTGGCCTGGGCCAAAGAGCTGGCCGCCGAAATCCTTGGACAGCATCGCACCGGCGCTCTGGTAGGTGCCGTGCAGCACCAGTACCGCGGGGTTGCTGCGCTCGCCCAGGGTGACATAGTGCAGGCGCAGGTTGTCCAGGGTCTGGCCGTTATGGAACTGGAAGCGCGGTGCCACCCAGCTGCCTTCGACCGGCTTGGGCGGTTCGGCGGCGTGCAGCGGAACGGCCGCCAGCAGCAGCGTGGCGGAGGTGAGCAACAGGCGGGCGGCCCGGCGCAGGCTTGAAGTCAAAGTCATGAGGTTCTCTGGTCCGATTATTGTAAAAATTACACGCCCTCTCACCCTCTTCCCAAGGGCTGGTACGGCGCAGGCCAGAGTATGTAACAACTGTAAGAGAACGTGTTGCAACTCGAATCTTTTCGAGATCGAGCTGGTCTATTGCCATACCCGCTCTCGCAAGCACGGCGCCCTCGGGCAGCATGCGCGAGCCGGACCCTCATTCAAAAAACTTCGGGAACAAGTCTTTATTTACGATCAGGAAAAAATCATGAAAACACTTCACAAGATCGCTGCCATTTCCGTCACTGCCATCGCGCTGACCGCCATGACCGGCTGCAGCAACATGAGCACCCGCGACAAGAACACGGCCATCGGCGCCACCGTGGGTGCCGTCGGCGGTGCCATCCTCACCGGTGGCAGCGGCATCGGTACGGCTGGTGGTGCCGCCGTGGGCGGTGTGATCGGTCACCAGATCGGCCGCTGATCCCGTCAAGTTTCGTCAAGTTTGCGCGGCGACGGCCGCAGCAGCTTCGCCAGGGCGGCCTTCGGGTCGCCCTTGTCGCGTCTGAAGCACGTAATGGCAGGCACCGCTAGACCGCCAGGAAGCCGCCATCCACCGGCACCACTGCCCCGGTCAGCATGGCTGCATCCGCCGACAGCAGCATGGCGATGCTGCGCGCCACGTCCTCGGCGGAGGCGAAGCGCTGCAAGGGATGGCGCACCATCATCGGGGCCGACTTGGCCGGATCGCTCCAGGCTGCCTCGGCCAGTTCGGTCAGGGTGATGGTGGGAGCGACCGCATTGACGCGGATGCCATGCGCGCCCAGTTCCTTGGCCAGCACCCGCGTCGCCCCTTCCAGACCGGCCTTGGAGGCGGCATAGCACAGATGCTCGGCAAAGCCGCGATGGCCCGCAATGGAAGTGATGTTGACGATGGCCCCGCCGCCACCGGCCGCGATACGCGCACGGGCGAAGGACTGGCAGGTGATGAGGGCCGCGCGCAGGTTCACCCCCAGCACGGCTTCATAGCCTGCATCGGTCATCTCGGTACTGGATTGCAAAACGTTGATGCCGGCGCTGTTGATGAGGAAGTCCGCAGTACCGGCCTGCTCCATGGCGCGCCGGGCAGCGGCCGGATCGGCCAGGTCGACCTGCACCGAGCGTGAGCCGATTTCTTCGCGCAGGCTGGCCAGGTCGCTGGCGGTGCGCGACAAGGCGATCACCTCGGCACCGCGCTGCGCCATCAAGCGTGCGCAGGCGCGGCCTATGCCTTTGCCGGCCCCGGTGATGATGACCGATGTTCCTGAAAATTCCATCTGCTTGTCTCCATTCAGTGAGACGCTGTGGCCGGCGCGGACTGCGCCGCCAGCAGCGGGGCCAGGCTGTCGCGTACCTCGCGCGCCAGTTGCTGGCTCTTGAGAAAGGCCTGGTAACGCGCCTCATGCAGGCGGCCGATGGCCTCCCCTGTCGGCGCATTGCGCCCGGCCACGCTGGACATGGATGCCATGGCGGTCTGCAGATCGGCATGCGTGCCCGCTGCGACCGCCGCCAGCATGGCCGATCCCAGCAGCACCGGCTCAGGACAGGCGGTGATTTCCACCGGCAGGCCGGTGGCATCGGCCAGCAGCTGGCGCGTCAGCGGATGCGTACCCGCGCCGCCCGAGACCGAAATGCTGGCGATGCGCACACCGCATGCCGCCTGCGCTTCGATGATCTGGCGCAGGCCATACCCCAGGCTGCACAAGCCGGCGACGTAGAGCGCCACCAGGCTGTCGATGTCGTGTTCCATGCCCAGCCCCAGCAGCACGGCACGGGCCTGCGGATCGGCCAGCGGCGAACGGTTGCCGAGGAATTCCGGCACCACGTTGATCTGTCCCGCCAGCCAGACTGCCTGCGCCGGCTGCGCCACCGAGGCCAGCGCGCGTGCGGCCAACCACTGCGGCAATTCCATTCCCTCGGCAGCGGCCAGCTGGCGCGCTTGCGGCGTAGCCGGATGCAGCGTCAGCAGATGATCGATGGCCGCACCCGCGGCCGACTGTCCGCCTTCGTTGAGCCACATGCCGGGGGCCATGGCGTTGTAATACGGGCCCCACACACCGGGCACGAAGACTGCCTCGGCATTGCTGGTCATGGTGCAGGACGATGTACCGAACACATAGGCCATGCAAGCCGCTGCATCCTCCGCACCACCGCGCGCGGCGACCGTGCCGACGCCACCCGCATGCGCATCGATCAGTCCGGCCGCCACCGCGATGCCGGGCCGCAACTGCAATTGCTGCGCAGCCTCGGGCGACAAGCCGCCATTCAAAGCGGTACCGGGCCACACCACTTCCTGGCCGATGCGTGCAAAGCCTTCCTCGGCCAGATCGCCCAGGCCGATGCGGCGGAAGTAATCCGCATCCCAGCGCCCTTCATGGGCAAGATAGGTCCACTTGCAGGTCACGGTGCAGGACGAGCGCTGCAGCGAACCCGTCGCCTTCCAGGTCAGGAAGTCGGTGAGATCGAAGAACTGCGCAGCACCGTCATAGACCTCCGGCAGATGCTCCTTCAACCACAGCAGCTTGGGCGTTTCCATCTCCGGCGAAATCACGCCGCCCACATAGGACAGCACCGCATGTGCGCCCGCATTGATGCGCTGCGCCTGCTCCAGCGCACGGTGATCCATCCACACGATCACATCGCGCTCGGGATGGCCGGCATCGCCCACGCCGGCCGGCGCGCCTTGCACCACCAGCGAACAGGTGGCATCCACACCGATGCCGGTGACGCTTTCCGGATCGATGCCGGCCCTGGCGACGGCGCCGCGCACCGCATGGCATACCGCATCCCAGATCTGGGCACTGGATTGTTCGACGCGCGCGCGGCGCTCGTCGCGGAAGAGATCGATGTCATGTTTCGCACTGCCACACAGCTTGCCGCTGCGATCAAATACGCCGGCCCGGGCCGAGCCGGTGCCGACATCGATGCCGATCAGATAGGTCTCCATCTTTCCTCGCTGGTTTGGAAAAGGGCCACCTGCCGCGTTGTCTTGCTCACACGCGATCGAAATTGGTGGGGAGCACGAGCATATCGCGGATGGTCACATTGCGGTTGCGGGTCAGCATGTACTCGATCGCATCGGCCACCTCCGAGGGCTCGATCAGGCTGCCCGATTCCTTGGCCTTGCGCAGGTTCTCTTCCGGCCAGTCGGCCAGCAGCGCCGAGATCACCGGGCCGGGTGAGACCTGTCCGACGCGCACGCCATGCGGGATCATCTGGCGCCGCATGGTCTGCACGAAGCAGGTGACGGCCCATTTGGAACCGGCATAGACCGGCTCCCAGTAAGTCGGGAAATGCCCGGCCACCGAGCAGGTGACGATGATGTCGCCGGTCTTGCGCGCGATCATGTGCGGTGCCACGGCATGCACGTTCTTCATCACCGCATTGACGTTGAGGTTGAGCATCTTGTCGATGGCCTCGGGCGTGGTATCGACCAGCTCGCCGCCGATGTAGGTGCCAGCATTGCAGTAGAGGATGTCGATGTGATCGACCTTGGCCAGGATCTCCGGCACCATCGCCGCGCAGCTGTCGGCGTCCAGCAGGTTGGTGACCTGCGGGATGGCCTGCGGACCGAGGCGGGCCGCCAGTTCGTCCAGGGCCTTGGCATTCCAGTCCACCATCACCACGGTCACGCCATTGGCCAGCAGCTTTTCGGTGGTGGCCAGGCCGATGCCGGAGGCGGCACCGGTGATGACGGCGATCTTGCCTGCGAGAGATTGGGGCATGTTCTGTCTCCTTGTGAATGAAATCAAGTATGAAAAAAAGGAATGAAAATGCTCAGCGCCATTCCCGGGCGATATAGATGGCCAGCAGGATGATCACGCCGCGAATGATGTCCTGCAGGTAGGGATTGATGCCCATCAGGTTCAGGCCATTGTTGAGGATGCCCAGCAGCACCGCGCCGATGAGCGTGCCCACCACCAGCCCGCGTCCACCGGCAATGGCAGTGCCGCCCAGCACCACGGCGGCAATCGCATCCAGCTCGAAGCCCACGCCGGCATTGGGCTGGCCCGACATCAGGCGGCCCGTCAAAATGATCGCGGCCAGGCCCGAGGTGAAACCGGAAATCGCATACACCGCCAGCTTGATGCGCGTGGTCTTCACGCCCGACAGACGCGCCGCCATCTCGTTGCCGCCGATGGCATAGACATGGCGGCCGAAGGGCGTACGCTGCAGCAGCACCCAGGCCAGTGCATAGACCACCAGCATCAGGATCACCGGCACCGGGATCATGCCGATGCGGCCCACGCCGAACCACGAGATCCAGCCCGGCAAACCCGAGATCGGATAGCCGCCCGAGTAGATCAGCCCGACCCCGCGCGCCACGCCCATGGTGGCCAGCGTGACGATGATGGCCGGCATGCGGCCCCAGGCCACCAGTGCGCCGTTGAGCAGGCCGATGCCTACGGCCAGTGCGATGCCGGCCAGCAGCGCGACCGGTGCGGGCAGGCCGCTGTTGACGATCAGCCCGGCCGACAAGGTACCGGCCAATGCCATGGCCGCACCGACCGACAGATCGATGCCGCCGGTGAGGATGACGAAGGTCATGCCCACGGCGAGGATGCCGACGATGGACACCTGGCGCAGCACGTTGAGCCAGTTGGAGACGGTGAAGAAATTGTCCGAGGCCAGCCCCATCAGGAGCGAGACCACGACCAGCCCGGCCAGCGGCAGTGCCAGCGGTGAATGGATCAGGGCGCGCCAGCGCGCCTGCGATGAGGCGCGCACGGGGGCGCTGCCCAGGGTATTGGCTTCATGCTGCATGGTGGAGTCTCCCGGTGGTGGCATGGGTCATGATTTCTTCGGCGGTCACGGCATCGCCTTCGACGGTGGCCACGATGCCGCCGCCCTTGAAGACGCAGACCCGGTCGGACATGCCGACCACCTCCGGCAACTCGGAAGAAATCATGATGATGGAATAGCCCTGCGCGGTGAATTCGCGCATGAGCTGATAAATCTCGGCCTTGGCACCTACATCAATGCCGCGTGTGGGTTCATCGAAAATCAGCACCTGCATGTTGTGATTGATCCAGCGTGCGATCACCACCTTCTGCTGGTTGCCGCCGGACAGCGTATCGACCCGCGCATGCGCATCCGGCGCCTTCACGCGCACGCGCTGCATGGCGATGCGGGTCGCTTCGGCTTCGCGGCGGCGATCCAGGAACAGGCCACCCGCGCGATACTTGCCGTAATTGTTCAGCGAGATGTTGTGCAGGATGGGGAAGCTGGTGATGAGTCCCTGCTCCTTGCGGCTTTCCGGCAGCAGGCCGATGCCTGCTTGCAGAGCTTGTGCCGGATCGGCAAAGCGCAGCGGCACACCGTGCATGGAGAGCTTGCATTGCACCGCCGGATGCGCGCCCAGCATGGCCAGCACGGTCTCGGTGCGGCCCGAGCCGACCAGGCCGGCAAAGCCCAGGATCTCGCCGCGCCGCAACTGGAAACGTGACACCGGGCCATTGCGCTTGAGCTGCAAGGCCTGCACTTCCAGCACCACGTCGCTTGCAGGGACGGCCGTCGCCTTGGGCGGGAAGCAGTTCTCGATGCGCCGCCCCACCATCATCTCCACCAGACGCGCCTGGTCCACTTCACTCACGGCACAGCTGCCGATGTACGCACCATCGCGCAGCACGGTAATGCGGTCGCAGATCTCGAAGATTTCTTCCAGATGGTGCGAGATGAAGATGATCGCCACGCCCTGCGCGCGCAGGCCGCGCATCACCTTGAACAGGTGCTCCACCTCGCCGGGCGTGAGGGTTGCGGTCGGTTCGTCCAGCACCAGGATGCGGGCATCGAGCGCCAGCGCCTTGGCAATTTCGACGAACTGCTGCTGCGCCACCGAGAGCTTGCATACCGGTACGTCCAGCGGAATTTCCACGCCCAGCTGTGCGATGATCTGCGCCGCGCGGCGCTTCATGGCGGCACGCTGCAGCAGGCCGAACGGACTGCGCAACTCGCGTGCCAGGAACATGTTGTCCACCGCATCCAGATAAGGGATCAGCGAGAATTCCTGGAACACCACGCCGACACCGGCGGCGATGGCCTCGTGATAGCTGGCAAAACGGCAGGCCTGTCCATCGATGCGGATCTCGCCCGCATCGGGTGTGACGATGCCGCACAGGATCTTCATCAGCGTGGACTTGCCCGCGCCGTTCTCGCCCAGCAGGGCGTGCACTTCACCGGCGCGCACCTGCAGGTCGACGCCGCGCAGCACCGTCACCGGGCCGAAGTTCTTCTTGATACCAGTCAGTTGGAGCATGGCTGCCTCCATCAAGGGAAAGGAAGGCGCGACGGACGAAGGCCGCCGCGCCAGCGGCTTACCAGCTGAAGCCGGCCGCGTTCTTCTTGGTCACCGGCATGACGTCGATGGGCACTTCCTTGGGCACCACGCGTGCGCCCCACTTTTTGGCCAGCGCCATGGCCAGTCCCACGCGCACCTGGTCACGCGGGAATTGCGCGGTGGTCTCGATGAAGGGGCCGCCATCGGCAATGGCCTTGACGGCTTCCGGCGCACCGTCCACCGAGGTCAGCTTGATGTCCTTGCCGCTGCCCTGGATGGCGGCCAGCGCGCCCATCGCACCGCCGTCATTGACCGAGAAGATGCCCTTCAGGTTGGGACGCGACTGGATCATGTTTTCCACCACGCCCAGCGCCACCGAGCGGTCCTGGCGGCCGTTCTGGGTGGCCACCAGCTTGATGTCCTTGTATTCACCGAGGGCCTGCTTGCAGCCTTCCACGCGCTGCAGGATCGGCACCACGGGAATGCCGTCGAGGATCGCCACTTCGCCCTTGCCACCGATGGCATCGGCCAGTGCGCGGCAGGACTGGTAGCCGGCATCCTTGTTCTTGGAACCGACGAACATGTCCACCGGACCGGCGGCATTGGCATCGACCGCCACCACGATCACGTTGCGCGCCTTGGCGGCTTTGACTGCGGCTTCCACGCCGGCGGAGTCGGTCGGGTTGATGAGCAGGATGTCGATGTTCTGCTGCAGCATGTCTTCGATGTCGGCGATCTGCTTGGCCACGTTATGGGCAGCATCGGTGACGATGACCTTGGCGCCGAAGGACTTGGCCGCATCATCGAGGGCCTTTTTCATCGAGACGAAATATGGGTTGTTCATTTCCTGGAAGCTCATGCCGATCTTGAGCTTGGACAGTTCCTGGGCGCTCGCCGGTGCGGTGAATGCCACCAGCGTGGCGGTGGACAAGGCCAGTGCGGTCAGTGCTTTCTTCATTGCAGTCTCCATTGTTGTTGGTGTGTGCTTGATGACGGGATTACCCGGCATGCTCGTTGCGAAGTGACAGGCAACACCTGTCCTGTTCCGGAAAGCGGGGGCTTTCCTGAATGCGGTTTTCCCTGACAAGGAAATGATTTAAATGATTTACAGCGTGCGTCCGACGCTACCCGGTCGCGGCAAAGAGGCCGTTGCTGGCAAAGGTATTGCGAAACTCCGAAGGCGACATGCCCTTGATCTTCTGGAAGTGGCGGTTGAAATTGGAGAGATTGGAAAACCCGGTCTCGTAGCAGATGTCGGTGATGCGTGCTTCCGGATTGTTGAGCAGCGCGAGACAGGCCAGATCCACGCGCAACTGGTTCTTGTAGCGCACCAGCGTGGTCCCGGTGTGACGCTTGAAGGCGCGCGAGAAGGTGCTCAGGTTCTGCCCCACCATGTCGGCCAGGTCCTGTTCGCCGATATCATCGGTGAGATGTTCGCGCAGATAGGCGATGGCGCGGTTGAGTCCGCTGCTGTTCACGCCCGACAGGTCCAGCTTGTAGGAGAGACTGGCCAGCACTTCCGGCTCGGGCGAATTGGCCAGCACGTCGAGGATTTCCCAGAACAGGGCGAGGCGCTTCAAGCCGCGCTGGTCGATCAGGCGCTGCATCAGCGGACGCACCGTGTCGCTGGTGGCGGCATCGAACAGCAGGCCGCGATGGCTGCGTTCGAGCAGCGGCATGATGGCTTCCATCTCGGGGATGCTGGCGGCGCATTGATCCACCAGTTGCTCGGGAAACTGGATCACCAGCGAGCGCACGGGGACCACCTCATCGCGGCCGATGTCGGAAATCCAGTTCTGCGGAAGATTGGGGCCGGTCATCACCAGCTGGCCCGGCGCGAAGTCGCCGATGTGGTCACCGACGTAGAAACGTCCCGAAGTCGCCACCACGAGGTGGATCTCGTACTCCGGATGGTAGTGCCAGCGCACGGTACGGAAGGGGTAGCCGTGCATCCATGCCGCAAAGGATTCGCCCTTGCGGATATGGACCAGTTCCAGGTCGGGCTGCATCGTGTCTCCTCTCAATCGAGAGCATTTTCCTTATTGAAACTGACAAATCGCTGTTGTCAGTTTTCATCATGTGCTGCATCTTAGTGCCCCTCTGGCTGCGGCTTCTACATCACCAGCGAGGAAGGACTGATACTTTTTTGCGCAAGAAGGGGTGGAGAATGAAACACGATGCCGCGCAGCAAAACGGCCCTGCAAAGCAGGGCCGTCGTGTCGGTGGGGATGGCTGTATTACACCGAACGCATCAATCCGCCATCGACCTTGATGTTCTGGCCGGTGATGTAGCCCGCACCGGAGGAAGCCAGGAAGGCGATGGTCGCGGCCACTTCCTCGCTGGTGCCATAGCGCTGCATGGGCACGCCGGCGCGGCGTTCCTCACGTTGTGGCAGGCTGTCGATCCAGCCCGGCAGGACGTTGTTGATGCGGATGTTTTCCGGCGCGTACTTGTCGGCGAAGAGCTTGGTGAACGCGGCCAGCCCGGCACGAAATACGGCCGAGGTCGGGAACATGTCGGAGGGTTCGAAGGCCCAGGCCGACGAGATGTTGATGATGGCCCCGCCACCCTGTGCCTGCATCAGCGGCGTCACCAGGCGCGTGGGACGGATGACGTTGAGCAGGTAGGTCTCCATGCCGCGATGCCAGTCTTCGTCGGTAATGTCGAGGATGGGAGCGCGCGGACCATGGCCGGCGCTGTTGACCAGCACATCCACGCGGCCCCAGCGGGCCACGGCCTGGTCGACCAGTTTTTGCAGGTCGTCCACAGACTGGTTCGAGCCGGTCACGCCGATGCCGCCCAGCTCGGCGGCCAGCGCCTCGCCACGGCCGGAGGAAGACAGGATGCCGACCTGGAAGCCATCGGCCGCCAGGCGGCGCGCGGCGGCGGCACCCATGCCGCTGCCGGCGGCGGTGATCAGGGCTACTTTGCTGCTCATGGAAACTCCTTGTGGATAAGTGATCTTGCCGCGCGGAAAATTCGACCTCTCGCACGGGATTGGCGATTGTAGTTCGTGTCGATGCCGCGTGCAGGGGACGAGAAGCGCAATGGATGATCCGGAATTTGTCATGTCCCTGTTGCATTTCTGGGGCATCATCGCGCACCATTGCGCAGCCCGGCCCTCGTGCGGCCTCATGAACGTACCGGAAGTCCCATGCAAATCATCGCCAACATCAATCTCGAATCCCTGCTCGATACCTCGATCAGCCTCACCGCCGCCTTCATCCTGGGTGGCCTGATCGGGCTGGAACGCCAGTACCGGCAACGCACTGCCGGCCTGCGCACCAATGTGCTGGTGGCCCTGGGCGCGGCGGTCTTCGTCGACATGGCCAATCGCATGGGCGGTCACGAAGGGGCGGTGCATGTGGTGGCTTATGTGGTTTCGGGCGTGGGCTTCCTTGGCGCGGGCGCGATCATGCGCGAGGAAGGCAATGTGCGCGGCATCAATACTGCGGCCACCTTGTGGGGCTCGGCCGCAGTGGGAGCAGCGGCGGGGGCCGACCTGATCCTGGAAGCGATCCTGGCCACCATCTTCGTGCTGGCCGCCAATACCCTGCTGCGCCCGGTGGTCAACACCATCAACCGCAAGCCGCTGGATGTGCCTTCGGTGGAAGTGACCAACACCATCCACCTGATCGTGGAAAGCGCGCACCAGAAGCGCGTGCTCATGGCCGTCACCGACATGCTGGAACAGAGCCGCCATCCTACGCATGGACTGGATGTGCGGCCCTTTACGGAGGATGAAGTGGAAATCGAAGCCACCCTGGCGGCGACCTCCGTGGATGGCGATGAACTCGATGCGCTGGTGGAACGTCTGCTGGCCTTGCCTGCCGTGAAGCAGGCGTTCTGGACGCCGAGCACGACGGATTGACGGCAAGTGCGCGGCGGTCAACTTATAATTCCCTCCTGCAAGAACAAGGAGTTCGCCATGCCTCAAACCACTTTCCTGCTACGCCCGCTGCGCAACATCGCCGCGATCCTGACCCTGATTCCTGCACTGGCGCTGGCCGCCGGCGCTGAGGCATTGACGTTCGACAACGTCAACTACGTGCATCGCTGGTCAAAGAATGGCCAGAACGAATTTACGCCACCTGCGGAAACGGACTTGAACCACTGGACCGACATGGTCACCATCAATGTCGTCGAGCAGGCCACCGACGGCGACAAACTGGCGCAGCTTGCCAACCTCGTGCTCAAGCGCTACCAGGCGGCGGGCAAGGTGGTCCGCATCAATTCGCTGCCCCGCTCCGACACCCGGCCCGCCGAACACTACATCGCAGCAGTGCTGGGCAATCCGGGTTTTCTGGAGGCAGTCTTCGCGCGCTTCGTGCTGGTGGAGGGGACGGGTTTCATCCTCATTCATTCACATCGGATCTATGGGCAGCAGGCTGGCAACGACATGGCGCAATGGTTGCAAGCCAATGGGCCGCAGCAGGAAGCGGCCTTGATGGCGTGGAATGCGATGCCCTCATTGCAAGCCTTGCGGCAGTTGCCGCAGAGCGCGCAGTAGGTGCATCCGGCATGGCCCTTAGAGTCGGACCTGCAGTCAGTCGCTTGATTCCGTTCCTGACTGGCACCCGGTACGCGAATCGACAGGCGGCATTGTGGAATTAATTTCCACACACGGGGCATTGAGAAGTTGCCAGCTCCGGGCAGAACAGACCAGACGCGCCATCAATAAGTGGTCGCCCTGAACTTCCCCCGCAACCACTTCACCGGCCCGCCAATGACCGGCAATTTCTGCCACAGCTCTTCAGCCGCATCCCAGTAATCGCGATGCTCGGTCACCAGGCCCGCCGCATCGAAGCGGAAATGCGTCGCCCCCAGCACCGTGTAGAAGCGGCCCTTCAGCCGAAACTCGAAACGCCAGGTGGCAAAGGCCTGCTCACCCTGCCCCATGCGTTCCAGAATCACGAAGCGCGGATCCTCCGTGGTCTCGAACATGTGCGCAAAGATGGCGCGGATGGATCGCAGGCCCTTGATGTCATTGAAAGGATCCTTGAACAGAGCCTCCGGCGAATAAAATTCCCCAATCCGTTCCAGGCTGCTGCGATCCAGCGCGCCATACCAGTCCAGCAAGCGGTCAAGATGCTGCATGGTCAGCTCAGCATGAAGCGCTGGAACAGCATGAAGCGCAGCCGGAACGGCAGCAGGCGCAGTATCTTCAGCCAGGCCGTGAAGCGCCGTGGGAAGTGGATCTCGAAGCGGCCTTCGGAGATTCCGCGCCAGATGGCGGTGGCTGCCTGCTGCGGCGTCTGGATGGCCGGCATGGGGAAATCATTCTTGTCGGTCAGGTCGGTCTTCACGAAGCCCGGATTGACCAGATACACGTTCAACCCCTTGGGCCGCAAATCGCTATAAAGAATTTCCGCAAGATTGATCAGCGCCGCCTTGCCGGGACCATATACGGTCGCGCCCGGCAGCCCCACATAGCCGGCCACGCTGGCCACCAGCGCGATGCCGCCGCTGCCACGTGCCAGCATGTCGGGCAGCGCCGCACCCAGCGCCGAATACACACTGGCGACGTTGGTGCGCAAGGTGTGCTCGGCTTCCTCCTCCTGAACCTCCCATGTGCGCTCCGGGCGATACTTGGCCGCGCAGAACACCAGCAGGTCAACACCGCCGAAGGCCTCAACGATGCGCGCATGCTGGTCGCGCCAGGCATCGTGGCAAAGCACATCCAGCGGCGCGATGAAGGCATTCTTGTGGGCTGCCGCGACCTCCTGCAATACGTCCGCACGGCGCGCCGACAAGGCCACGCGGGCACCTGCCTGCAGCGCCTGGCGCGCCAGTTCGGCACCAATGCCGCTGGAGGCACCGACCAGCCAGATGCGCAGGCCGCGCAGGTCACTGACCGGCTGGTTCATCGGGCCGAACAACACGGCGGGGCGCGAGATCGGAGCACGCTCGCCGGCGGCTCCGGCAGCCTCCTTGGGCAGGGGCTTGGACTGGGTATTCATACACCCTCCTTGCGGAAGAACAACGTGACCTGGCCCACTTCCACACCAAACTTGCTCATGCTGGTGCGGTTGATGAGGGTGCGTTCATCCATCTGGTACATCCAGTCATCCATCTGGACTTCGTATTGCTTGTCATTGACCGGCAGCAGCAGCGTGTAATTCCAGTGCAAGGCATTGCCGGCGGTGTGACCGATGGCCTCGCCGATGACGTCACCGGCACGGCCGCGCCAGCTGTTGTCGGGCTGGCGCACCAAGGTCCAGACGCGGGTCTGGGTCTCGCCGTCGTCATAGCGGAAACGCTCGTCCAGCGTCAGCGTGTTGCCGTCCACGGTACCGGTCACGACCACATGGAAACGCCGCGCCACTTCGCCACCGCGCTTCTGGAACATGCCCCAGGCCTCAGTGCGGCCCTTGAAGAACACCGCCGGATCGAACACCGGCGTCTTGGCGGCGTAGTCCGATATCTGCTGCGAGGCGCAGCCACCGAGCACCAGCGCCAGCAGCGCCAGCGCGATCCCCTTCCACAGCCGCGCGGGCAGGCCCGTGCGCATCAGCTTGGCATTCATGACTCACTCCTTTTGCAAGAGGAACTGCACCACATCGGTCTGGCCTTCATCGAAGCCCACTTCGCAGAACACGTAATACAGCTGCCACAGGCGGCGGAAACGCTCATCGAAACCTTGCGCGGCGATGGTCTCGCGCTGGGCCTGGAAGGCGTCGTTCCAGCGGCGCAGGGTCTCGGCGTAATCACGTCCGAAATGGAAGCGGTCACGCGTGGTCAGGCCGGCGCGCAGCGCGCAGCGCGAGAAGCGCTCATGGCTGGGCAGCATGCCGCCAGGGAAGATGAATTCGCGGATGAAGTCGGCGCTGTCGCGATAGCGTTCGAACACCGCTTCATCGATGGTGATCGACTGGATCAGCGCACGGCCACCGGGTTTCAGGCGGGCCGACACGGTATCGAAATACGTCTGCCAGAAACGCTCGCCGACGGCTTCGAACATTTCGATGGACACGATGGCATCGTATTTCCCATCCAGATCGCGGTAGTCGCACAGTTCCAGATGCGCCAGATGATCGAGCTGCTGGTGGCGCATGCGCTCCTGGCCAAAAGCCAGCTGCGACGGCGAGATCGTCACGCCATGCACACGGATGCCCAGGCGCGCCGCATGTTCGGCAAAGCCGCCCCAGCCGCAGCCGATTTCCAGCACGCGATCGCCCGCCTGCAAGCCAAGCTGGTCAACGATGCGCTGATACTTGGCGGCCTGCGCCGAGGCCAGGCTCTGGCAGGGCTCGGTGAAGATGGCCGACGAATAGGTCATGGTCGGGTCCAGCCACAGGCGATAGAAATCATTGCCCAGGTCGTAATGCGCATGGATGTTCCGGCGGCTGCCGCTGCGTGTGTTGGAGCGCAGCAGGTGGCGCAGGCGGTACCACAGCGAGGCCAGGCGTCCGCCTTCGACCGCGCTGGCGAGCATCGCACGGTTGCGCATGGCCAGGCGCAGCAGCGCGGCCAGGTCGGGCGTTTCCACCCAGCCATTGCCGTAGGCTTCGCCGAAACCGATGTCACCGGCGCGCAGGATGGCAGCGCAGGCGCGCCAGTCGAGGATGCGCAGTTGCGCGCTGGGCGGCTGGCGCAGATCGCCGAAGGTCAGCGTGGTGCCGTGCGGTGTGATCAGTTCCAGGTGGCCGTGGCTGAGGCGCTCCAGCATCGCCAGGAACAGGCGGGCCGAAATCGGGCCGGCGCGGCGGCCGGTAGTCTGCAATGCGGGGATACGATTCACGATAGGGTTTCCTTTCCAGAAGAAGTACCTGCGGCTGCGACGCGCTCGGGCTTGCTGAACCAGGGCACGCGCTTGCGCCACAACAGCAAGGCCTGCCAGTGGATACGGACGACCACGCCCAGCGTCAGGAACGGCTGCGCACACAGCGCGCCGAAGGCCGTGGCCGCGGTCAGGGGATGCAGATGGCCGCCGACCGAGGTGCGCATCAGGGGTTGCAAACCCTGCGCCACTTCCGACGGATGGCCGTGGTCGTAATAGTCGATGCCGACGAAGGCGGTATTCCCGCCCGCGTCCTCATGCCGTGCCTGGTCGCGAAAGCGGAAACGATAGAAACCGCTCACCTCGCAGAAGGGCGATACATGCATGAGCTTGTTGCAGACCAGCCGCGTGTGCTCGTCGATGACGCCCTGTCCGGGGGCCGACAGCAGGTAGTGCTGGGTCTCGCCAAAGGTGTTGTTGACCTCGGCCAGCACCGCCCGCAGCTGACCTTCACGGTCATGGCACAGGAAGAAGCTGACCGGATTGAAGACGAAGCCGAACAGCCTCGGAAAGGTCTGCAGCCAGATCGCGCCATCGTGCGGCAGCCCGGCCTGTTGCAGATGACCGCGCACCCAGCTGGCGAGATCGCTGCCATCGCGCGGACCATAGTCGCGCGTGCGCACGCACATCAGGCGGCGGCGATCCACGCCGAACCAGGCATTGCCCGCTTCGTTGAGGCGCGCCAGATCGAGGCGCACGCAGAACACCGGATAGACGAACTTGTGCAGCACCGGACGCAAACGCTGATGCATCACCTGCCCGCTCAACAACAGCGCGGGCGCGTCGGTGCGGGAGGTCAGCGAAGTGCTCATAGCACAGCCCAATCCGGCGTCACGCCGAAGTCCCGGATCACGCGCAGAGCGGATTTCAGGCCATCTTCATGGAAGCCGTAACCGGTCCACGCACCGGCGAACCACGCACGATGCTTGCCCTGGATCTCCGGCAGGCGGCGCTGGGCATCGATGGCGGGCTGGTCGAAGACCGGATGCTCGTAATCGAAACGCCCCATCACCGTCGCCGGGTTGGGTGGCTGGGGCGGATTCAGGGTGAGCACGATGTCGGTCTTGCAGGGCAGATCCTGCAGGCGGTTGAGCCAGTAGCTCACGCACACCGCGCGGCTGCCATCGCTGTGGCGCGAACCAAGGTAATTCCAGGCCGACCAGACCTTGTCCAGTTGCGGCATGAGCGAGACGTCGCTGTGCAGCCAGGCGGTATTGGCCTGATAACGCACGGCCGACAGCACCTGATGTTCTTCGATGGTGGCGTCCTGCAGCAGCGCCAGGGTCTGCGGTGCGTGGGTGGCGAAGACTACCGCGTCGAACTGTTCCTCGCGCGGCTCGGCACCGCCACTGCGCACCAGCACGCCCTGCTCGTTGCGGGTAACGCTGATGAGGCGGCTGCCCAGGCGCACATCGTCAAGGGTGGCGGCGATGCGGCGCACGTATTCGCGCGAACCGCCGCGCACGGTGCGCCAGCGCGGACGGTTGTTGACCTGCAGCAGGCCGTGATTGATGCAGAAGCGCAGGAAGGTCGCCGCCGGGAAATCGAGAATGTCCGAGGGCGAGCTGGACCAGATCGCCGCCGCCATCGGGATCAGATAGGCATCACCGAAGAGGACGCCATAGCCGCCCTCTTCCAGCAACTGCCGCAAGGTCACCGGACGCCCTTCGCAGGCGGCCAGGTTGGCGTGCGCGCTACGATTGAAGCGCAGGATGTCACGCAACATGCCCAGGAAGGACGGCTGCAGCAGCCGCTTGCGCTGGGCGAAGACGGTATCCAGATTGGTGCCGGCCCATTCGAAACTGCCTTCATCCATCGAGACGCCGAAGGACATGTCGGTATCGTAGGTCTCGACCTTCAGCTCCTCGAACAGCGCGATCAGGTTGGGATAGGTCCAGTCATTGAAGACCAGGAACCCGGTATCAACCGGGAAGGGGACGCCCTCCGGCGCGATCTCCACGGTATTGGCATGGCCGCCCAGCGTCGGGGCGGACTCGAACAGCACGACCTGATGCTTGCGCGCCAGCAGGTAGGCGCTCGCCAGGCCGGAAATACCGGCCCCGATGACGGCGATTCGCTGTCCTGTGCCCTGCTCGATGGCTGCTGCGTTTGGATTCATGAAAACTTGCCCGCCTATGTCTTTGTTATTGAAGTTCTGCCGTTGCCAGTCCATGGGAATGTTTCCCTGCCCTGCTGGCCCGTGCTGCTTTGGTGACCGGGGCGGCGCTTGCCGCGGACCTTTTTGGCCGCTTGCGCCGCTTATTTGCTTCTCATCCTTGATTTAGGTGCTAAGATTACTACCAAAGAAAAATAAAATCTACTAATTAGTAACTTAAGCTACCAATGAGTATTTTCGGCAAACTGAGCTTCAAGGACCAAGCCTACAAATTACGGGAGAACGCCATCCTGGATGCCGCCACGTCCGTACTGGGCAGCAAGGGCTATGACCTGATGACCATGGACGACGTGGCCGGTGCAGTGGGCATCTCCAAGCCCAGCCTGTACAAGCATTTCAAGTCCAAGGAAGAGCTGATCGGCGAGACCATGATCCGTCTCGTCGACGGGGCGATCGACCAGCTGGCGCAGCTGGAGCCGATTCCCAGCCCGCGCGGCAAGCTCGAAGCGATGCTGGAATGGGCGCTGCGGGTGCGCCTGGAGGGGGGTCTGCCCTTCCTGCCCTCGACCAGCGCGCATGTGCGCGAGATGCTCATGCGCAACGTGAAATACGTCATGCGCGTGCTCAAGCTGAACGGGCAACTGGAAAAGCTGGTGAAGGAGGCGCAGAAAAACGGCGAGATCGATGCCGCCCTGCCCAGTGATGTGGTGTTGTACAGCTACTACGCCCGCACCTGTGACCCGGCCGTGGATTACCTGCAGAAGTTCAGCAAGATGAGCAGCGACGAGATCGTGAAATACATGCTGCACGTGGCCTTCAACGGCTTCACGAAGTAAAGGGCAGGCACGCCGCGGCCAGCAGCGGTACCCGCCCTCTTCTGCTCTGCTGTATTACAAACCGTAGCAGCGCGCTGCGGTCCCGCCCCATAGCTGCTCTTGTTCCGCTGCCGACAGGCGCGTGGCCGCCCACTCGCGGACCACGCCCGCCACCGTCGCATAGGACGCAGCCAGCAGACACACCGGCCAGTCCGAGCCAAACATCAGGCGCTGCGGCCCGAAGGCTTCCAGCGCCGTATCCAGGCACAGGGCAATATTGTCGTAATCCTTCTGTCGCAATCCGCGCAGCCAATCCGCCTCGGTGACCAGCCCCGACAACTTGCAGGCCACATGCGGCATGGCGGCCAGTGCGCGCAGCTGGCGCTTCCATCCATTGAAGGAAGCTTCACTTCGCCCGAAATCCACGAGGGCTGGCTTGCCCAGGTGATCCAGCACCAGCCAGTGGCGGTCATGGCGTGCACAGAAGGCCTGCACCTCGGCCATCTGCCGGGCATGGATCAGCACGTCATACACCAGGCCCTGCTGCTGCAGCCACTTGATGCCGGCATTGAAGGCGGGGGCCTCGACGAAGGCCGTGACGTCGGCTTCATCCTGGATCTGATGACGGAAGCCGACCAGCTTGTCCCGTCCCCACTGCGCGACGTTGGCGGCCAGGTGCGGCGAAGACAGATCCTCCCAGCCCACCACGCCGGCGATGCGGCGATCGGCACGCGCCAGGTCCAGCAGGAAGCCGGTTTCTTCACGTCCCACGCGGGCCTGCACCGCAATGGAGGCATGCAGCCCTTCGGCATCCAGCACCGGATGCAGCTGCCCTGGCAGACGATCACAGGCCAGCAGCTCCATGCCCTTGCCGATCCAGGGATAGTCGTCGGCGCGATAGCGCCAGAAATGCTGATGGGCGTCGATGCGAAGGGGTTTCATGGCGCGGTCTCGGGAGGGAGGAGGAGAATGAAGCGTCTCCGCATCTCTTAGTTTTTTCTGGATGAAAACTTAGAAACGGGAGAGCAGAAACTTAAGGATTTCCCCGGATCACTCCGGGGAAACCACTGAACATCAGACCGGATCAGTCGTACAGCACTTCCTTGATCTTGGGGTCATCGATGTTGCTCTTGTCGTACCAGTAGAAGCCGGTATCGATGACCTTGGGCAGCTTCTCGCCCTTGATCGCCTTGACCGCCGCTTCCACGGTCTTGTAGCCGATCCCCACCGGGTTCTGGGTGATGGCACCAGCCATCAGGCCGTCGCGGATCGCATCCTTCTGCTGCTTGCCGGAGTCATAGCCGATGATGATGATCTTGCGCTTCATCTCCTTGACACCATTGACCACGCCGATGGCCGAGCCTTCGTTGGTACCGAAGACGCCCTTGATCTTGGGATAGGCCTGCAGGATGGATTTGGTGACCTCGGTCGACTTCAGCTGGTCGCCCGCGCCGTATTGCACGCTGACCACCTTGATCTTGGGATAGTTGGCCTTGATGCGCTCCAGGAAGCCATCGCGGCGATCCACGCCGGTACGGCTGGTCTGGTCGTGTGCCACCACGGCGACTTCGCCTTCCTTGCCGATCAGCTCGGCCATCTTGTCGGCCGCCAGTGCCGCGGCAGCACGGTTGTCGGTGGTGGCGGTGGTGACGGGGATGTCGCTGTCCACGCCCGAGTCAAAGGCGACCACCGGGATCTTGGCGGCCTGCGCCTTCTTCAGCAGCGGAATCGCCGCCTTGCTGTCCAGCGCGGCAAAGCCGATGGCTTGCGGCTTCTTGGCCAGGGCGGCGGAGAGCATGTCGATCTGCTTGTCGACCATGGCTTCGGTTTCCGGACCTTCGAAGGTCACCTTCACCTTCAGGTCCTTGCCGGCCTGGTCGGCACCGGCTTTCACGGCCTGCCAGAACTGGTGCTGGAAGCCCTTGGAAATGAGTGGCACATACACTTCCTGCGCGTGCGCAGCCGAAGTGCCGACAGCGAAGGCCAGACCCAGGGCAGCGGCCAGTAACTTGTTCTTGAACACGGTACGTCTCCTTTTGTTATCGATGATGGAGTGCCGGAAATGGCGCTTCCGGCGGGGCTTGCATTGCTACGAAGAAATCATTTCAGGCACGGCGGCGACGGCGCAGGATGTCAAGATACACGGCCAGGATGATGATCACGCCGGTCACCACGGTCTGCCATTCCTGCGCCACCGACATGATGCGCAGGCCGTTGACCAGCACGCTCATGATGAAGGCACCGATGATGGTCCCGAGGATGGTGCCGGTTCCGCCCGAGAGCGAGGTACCGCCGATCACAACGGCGGCAATCGCATCCAGCTCGTAACCCTGGCCCAGCGCAGGCTGCGCCGAATTCAGGCGGGAGGCGATGATCAGGCCGGCGATGCCGCAGATGGCTCCCGAGAAGGTATAGACCGCGACCTTCCAGAAATCCACCTTCACGCCCGACAGGCGCAGCGCTTCCTCATTGCTGCCCAGGGCAAAGGTATAGCGGCCGAACACGGTCTTGTTGAGGATGACGGAGGCGCCGATGGCGACGATGAACAGGATCAGCACCGCATTGGGAATCGGCAGCGAGGGAATCAGGTCACCGATCAGCGAATCCTGGGCGATGGCCGAGAAGCCCTCGGTATCGTTGAAGTAGATCGGGCGCGTGCCGGAGATCACCAGCGACAGGCCCTTCAACAGCATCATCATGCCCAGCGTGGCGATGAAGGGCGGCACCTTGAGCTTGGCGATCACCATGCCGGAAACCCAGCCCGAGAGCGCCCCGAAGAAGATCGCCGCAGCGATGCCCAACGGCAGCGGCATGCCCCAGTTGGTCAGCACCACCCCGGCCATGACGGCGCAGAAGGTCATCATGGTGCCCACCGACAGATCGATGCCGGAGGTGATGATCACGTAGGTGCAGGCAATGGCCAGCACGCCGTTGACGGCAGTGGACTGCAGGATGCTGACCAGGTTGTCCACCTCCATGAAGTTGGGCGAGGCGAAGCTGAAGAACAGGATCATCAGCAGCAGGCTGGCAAAGGCCAGCAGCTTCTGGCGTGCGGCCGGATTGAACAGGCGGGCGCGCAGGCCCGAGGGGGAAGCGGTATTGGCCATGGTGGATGCGGAAGGGGCGGAGTGGATTTGGTTTGCCATGATCGGTCTGTCTCTCTTGTAATGTCTGGAGGCCCGGTGGCGCTTATTGCGCCACGGCCGATTCGCGCTGCGTGGCCAGTTGCATGATGTTTTCCTGGGTGGCATCGGCACGCGCCAGTTCACCGGTCACGCGGCCCTCGCACATCACCAGGATGCGATGGCTCATGCGCAGCACCTCGGGCAACTCGGAGGAAATCATCACGATGGCCTTGCCCTGCTCGGCCAGCGCATCAAGCAGCTTGTAGATTTCGCTCTTGGCACCGATGTCGATGCCGCGCGTGGGCTCATCGAAGAACAGGATGTCGCAGTCGCGCAGCAGCCACTTGGCAATCACGATCTTCTGCTGGTTGCCGCCGGAGAGCAGGCGCGCCTGCTGTTCCACCGAGGGGGTCTTGATGGCCAGCTGGCGCACGTAGCCTTGCGCCACTTCACGAATCGCGCGCTGGTCCATGAAGCCGGCCTTGGTGAAACGTCCCATGCTGGAGAGCGCGATGTTGGCCTGCACGTCCATGCCCACGGCCAATCCGAAATGCTTGCGGTCTTCCGACAGGTAGCCGATGCCATGCGCCACCGCATCGGCCGGCTGGCGGATCACGGCCTTGCCGCCGTGGATGATGATCTCGCCCGACTCCAGCGGATCGGCACCGAAAATGGCGCGCGCCACTTCCGTGCGGCCCGCCCCCATGAGGCCGGCGAAACCGAGGATCTCGCCCCGGCGCAATTTGAAGCTGACATCGCGGATGGCGCGGCCGCGATTGAGTCCGCGCACTTCCAGCACCACTTCATTGCCGGAGGTATCGGGCGGCAAGCGTTGCTCGCCATCGAGCGCGCGGCCCACCATCATGGAAATGATGGTGTCCATGGAGGTACCCTGCATCGGCACGGTGGCGATGTACTTGCCATCGCGCATGACGCTGACGCGATCGGCGATCTGGCGCAGTTCGTCCATCTTGTGCGAGATGTAGACGATGCCCGCACCCTGCGCCTGCAGGTCGCGGATGATGCGGAACAGTTCGGCGATTTCGGCGTTGTTGAGCGCGGCGGTCGGTTCATCCATGATGAGCACGCGCGAATCGAAGGACAGCGCCTTGGCGATTTCCACCATCTGCTGGCGCGCCACGGTCAGGTCGCCGACCGGCGTGCGCGGATCCATGTCGAGCCGCATGCGGGCGAAGATGGCGGCGGCCTGGCGGTTCAGTTGCTCTTCGTCGATGATGAGGCCGAAACCCTTGCGCGGCTCGCGGCCGATGAAGATGTTCTGCGCGGCCGACAGGTGATTCATCAGGTTCAGTTCCTGATGGATGATGCCGATGCCCAAGGCCTGCGCCTGGCGCGGCTCGGCGATCTCCACCGGTTTGCCGTCGAGCAGGATGTCGCCGCTGTCGCGCTGGTAGACGCCGGAGAGGATCTTCATCAGCGTGGATTTGCCGGCACCGTTCTCGCCCATCAGGGCGTGGACTTCGCCGGCCACCAGTTCGAACTGGCAATTGTCCAGCGCCAGCACGCCGGGAAAGCGCTTGCTGACATTGCGCAGGGCGATCAGCGGTGTAGCGGATGCCGATGCCGATGCCGCTGCGCGGGCTTGTGTCTCGTGTTCTTGTTGCATGCTCACCTCGGATGCGGATGCAGTGCTGGCCGGAACAGGTCCTGGCCATCGTTTGCGCGACTCTGCGGTCGCTGCTGTTCGGGGACTACGGTCTTGCGTGCTGCCTGCTGCTACCTGCTGCTACCTACTGTACCGCCTTGCGAAAAACTTAGAAAGCGATTTGCAAAAAACTAAACTTTGCTGCAATGGAAACTTAATCTTTCCCGTCTTCCTGCGCCGACAGATCGAAGATGCGCGTCATCGGCACCCACTTCTCTCCGGCCGGCGTCCAGGGTGTCGCGGCCTGGAAGCGCCACATCAACGCTTCCCACGCCTGCACCTTGGGATCACGCTCGCTGGCCGCTGCCATGGCGGCGGCGTCGAACACCGCATCATCGGTCTCCATCACCATCACCATGCGCGTACCGAGACGATGGATCTCCATCGCGGTCACGCCCTGTCGGCGCAAATGGGCGGCGATCTCGGGCCAGATGCGCTGATGGTGCTGTTCATACTCGGCGATCAGCGCGGGATCATCCTTCAGATCGAGGGCCAGCACGGTACGCATGGCGGCCTCAGGTCAGGGCGCGGTCGAGATGGGTATAGCCCCCATCGACGAACACCCATTGCCCGGTGGTATGCGAGGAGCGGCCCGAGAGCAGGAACACGGCCATGTCGGCCATTTCCTCGGAGGTCGTGAAACGCTTGCCGAGCGGGATCTTGCTGGTGATGGCGTCCAGCTTCTCCTGCGGATTCTCGAAAGTGGCGATCCACTTCTCGTAGAGCGGGGTCATCACTTCCGCCGGAATCAGTGCATTGACGCGCACGCCGTCATCACGCAAGGCGGCAGCCCATTCGCGGGTCAGCGACAGTTGCGCGCCCTTGGAGGCGCAATAGCCGCTGGTGTTGCCCTGGCCGGTGAGGGCCGTCTTGGAAGAGACGTTCAGGATCGCGCCGCGCGTGGCCTTCAGGTGCGGCACGCAGTAATGTGCCATCACATAGTAGTGGATCAGGTTGCGTTCCAGCGAAGCGACGAATTCATTGCGCCCCGCGTCCAGGCCCACGCTGTCATTGACCCCGGCATTGTTGACCAGGCCATCGAGACGGCCAAAGCGGCGCACGGTCTCGGCCACGGCCTCGCCGCAGCGCGCCTCGTCCTGCAATTCCAGCTGGAACAGCGCGGCGCGCGGCTGCAGGGCGGTCAGGCGGGTCCAGAACTGCGGGTCCGGTTCGCTGCGCGCGAACACCACGGGAATCGCGCCTTCGGCGGCCAGTTGCAGGCTGATCGCGCCGCCGATGCCGGAGGCGCCGCCGGTCACGATGACGACCTTGTCTTGCAGGTTCAAATCCACATCAGTCTCCGTTTTCGTTCATCTTGTCGTGGTGGATGCAGTCTCAACCCCGGAAGCGGTACTGCTCCAGTGAAGCGGGCTTCATTTCGATCGAAAACCCCGGCAGGCTGGGCGGCATGTAGGCCGCATTGCGGATCACGCAGGGATCGACGAAGTGTTCGTGCAGGTGGTCCACGTATTCGGTCACGCGCCCTTCCTTGCTGCCGGAGATGCACAGGTAGTCGATCATCGACAGGTGCTGCACATATTCGCACAGGCCCACGCCACCCGCATGCGGGCAGACTACCTTGCCATATTTCGCGGCCATCAGCATGACGGCCAGGATTTCATTGACGCCACCGAGACGGCAGGAATCGATCTGCACCACATCGATGGCATCGCGCATGATGAACTGCTTGAACAGCACGCGGTTCTGGCACATCTCGCCGGTGGCGACCTTGACCGCGCCGATGCCGGCGCGGATCTTGCGATGGCCCTCCACATCATCCGGGCTGGTCGGCTCCTCGATGAACCAGGGTTGCGCAAAGGCCAATTCATTGACCCAGTCGATGGCCTGATCCACTTCCCACACCTGGTTGGCATCGATCATCAGATTGCGGTCCGGGCCCAGCACTTCGCGGGCGATGCGCACGCGGCGCTTGTCGTCTTCCAGGTCGCGGCCGACCTTGAGCTTGACGTAATTGAAGCCCTGGTCGATGGCTTCCTGGCACAGGCGGCGCAGCTTGGCGTCGTCATAGCCCAGCCAGCCGGCCGAGGTGGTGTAGCAGGGATAGCCTTCCTGTTCCAGGATGCGCAGGCGTTCGGCCTTGCCGGCTTCCTTTTCGCGCAGCAGGGCCAGCGCTTCGTCGGGGGTGATGCAATCGGTGATGTAGCGGAAATCGATGGTGCGCACCAGTTCCTCGGGCGACATGTCGGCCACCAGCTTCCACACCGGCTTGCCGGCCGCCTTGGCCCACAGGTCCCAGGCGGCATTGACCACTGCGCCGGTGGCCAGGTGGATCGCGCCCTTGTCCGGGCCGATCCAGCGCAGCTGGCTGTCAGAGGTGACGTGACGCCAGAAGCGGCCCATGTCGGCGGCGATCCAGTCCAGGTCCAGGCCCACCACCAGGTGCTCCATGGCGCGGATGGCGGCACAACAGATCTCGTTGCCGCGACCGATGGTGAAGGTCAGGCCGTGGCCCTTCAGTTGCTCATTGTCGGTATCGAGGATGACGTAGGCGGCGGAGTAATCCGGATCCGGATTCATTGCATCCGACCCATCCAGCGATTGCGAAGTGGGGAAGCGTACGTCCAGCACGCGCAGGGCAGTAATCTTGGTCATCGGTCTCTAGCGTGGATGCCGCTGCGGTGGCGTGCCGCAATCGGCTGGCCATCCGTGGCGGACAGCCTGGGGTGATCGTCTCCGGGGCCAGGCCCCTCTTTTGTTTTCTCTCACAAGTAAAATATCATTTCATCTGTGAGTGCCAGAGCATAACCTTGATTATCCTCCCATTGCCGGGCCAGTCCGATGAAGTTTCCGACCTGACCGATATCGATTTTGGGATGACGAGGCGAGGTCAAGAGATCATGCATGAAAAATTATTTTACGAATAAAATGGATTTTTCATCAAAATCCCCTACAATCCGGCCCCAGAAAAGCCTGCTTTTGCGATCTATCGTCCCCTGTCGCACCCGGAAAACGCCATGCCCAGAACCCGCAAACTCAATCCCGCCGAGGCTCCCGCCGTGCAGACGGCCGCCGACCACGAAGAGGACAGCGCTGCCGGCAAGACGCGCTACGCCGCGCCGGCGCTGGACAAGGGCCTGGATATCCTGGAGTTGCTGAGTCGCTCGGAACAGATGCTGACCCTGAACCAGATCTCGCGGCAACTGGGACGCAGCGTCAATGAAATCTTCCGCATGGTGGTCACGCTGGAACAGCGCGGTTACCTGGTGGCCGACAACGACCATTACCGGCTCTCTTTGAAACTGTTTGAGCTGGCCCATCATCATCAGCCGATCCGCTCGCTGGTGAGCACCGCCCTGCCCCACATGCGCGAGCTGGCCAATCGCTCCATGCAGTCCACCCACCTGACGGTCTACGAAGCGGGCCGCGTGATCGTGGTGGCGCAGGTCGACAGTCCCGAACGCTGGGCCTTCGGACTGAAGGTCGGGGCGCTGGTGAGCCTGACCGACACGGCATCCGGCCACGTGTTGCTGGCCTTCCGCGATGAAGCCGAACGCGCCAGCATGCTGGCCGCGCACGTGCGCATGGATGGCGAACAGGAAATCGGGACAGCGCAACTGATGCGCCAGATCGAGGACACGCGCAAACGCGGCCACTCGCGCATGGAAAGCCGGCAGATCCGCGGCGTGATCAACCTGTCCTATCCGGTGATGGGGGCCAACAACCGCATGCTGGCGGCCTTGAACGTGCCCTATATCGAACGCATCGACAAGAAGGTCAATCCCAGCCTGGACGAGGTGCAAGGCATCGTTCAGGAAATCTCGGCACGGCTGTCGCGGCTGATGGGGGATTCGAGTTTCGGGTCCTGAAGCGGACCCGATGAAAGGATGGCGTGGGGAGCGAAAGCCCCACGCCGCAGACGGCCTCAGCCGGCGAAACGCACTTCAGGCAAGCCGCGCACATCGGGATGCGGCACGCTGAACAAGCCACCGGCCAGCTTGTCTTGCGCGCGCTGTTCGGCGCTCATGCCTTCGTGCGCCGTGGTCACGAACAAGGTATCGAAGGCCGCCCCGCCGAAAGCCACGCAGGACGGCTGCGCCGTCGGCACTTCGACGATGCGGTCAATGCTGCCATCGGGCGCGAAGCGCACCACGCGCGCACCACCCCACTGGGCATTCCACAGGTACCCCTCCGCATCGACGGTCGACCCATCGGGGCCGCCCGGCTGCTGCGCCAGATCGGCGAAGACACGCTGATGGCTGACCGCGCCGCTGTCGGTGTCGTAATCACACACCATGATCTTGCCAGCCATGGAATCGCAGTGATACATCAGCTTGCCATCGAGGCTGAAACAGATGCTGTTGGAAATGGCGATGCCCGGCAGCGCCAGGCGCTCCAGGCTGAGGTCGGCATTGAGACGATAGAAGCTGGCGATGGGGTCGCGGCCTGCGTCCTCGTTCAATGTTCCGAAGACGAAACGGCCCTGGCGGTCGCAACGGCCATCGTTGAGCCGCGTGGTCGGCAGGTCATCTTCGATGCGGCAGATCGGGCTGATGCTGCCGGTGTCCAGGTCGAAGAAGGCCAGACGCGATGCGAGCCCGATCAGCAGGCGCCGGGCATCGGCCGTGAAGGCAAAGCAGCACAGGCGTTCCGGCATGCTCCAGCTGCGCGTGGCACCGCTGGCCGGATCATGGTTCCACAGGCGGGAGGCGTGGATGTCGGTCCAGAAGACCGTCTGCGAGCGCTCGCACCAGAGTACTCCTTCGCCCAGTTCATGATGTCCATCGACCAGCAATTGCGCATTCATCGGGGTTCCGCCTGCAAATCAAGAAAATGAAATAAACAAGATAAACAATATAAATTGTTTTGCACGACTGCGGCAGATACCGGAAACGTCTGCCACAAAGACAAAAAAGGGTGGGCTTGCGCCCACCCTCAACTACATCAAGACCACCTCAGGAAGGATTACATTACTGCTGTTCGTTGCATCAGAACGAGTGGGCGATACCGAAGTAACCGCCGGTCTGCTTCAGGCCCGACACGCCCAGGTTGCCGCCGTTTTCCAGCTGGTGGCTGGCACCGGTGCCGTTGCGGACGGTACCGACGTCAACGTACAGCAGGGTACGCTTGGACAGGAAGTAGTTCACGCCAGCCATGTACAGGTTGGAGGTGCCACCGCCGTTGCCCACGCCGGCCGCATTGACCGAAGCGTTGTTGGCGTTGACGTGGAACCATGCGCCGACCAGCTGGAATTGCGGGGTCACGTCATAGTTCGCGCCGACCCAGTAGTGGTTCGCACGATCCGGAGCACCGGCGACAGCGTCGCTGGCGCGCAGGTTTTCCCAGCCGGCGAACATCTTCAGCTTGTCGAACTTGTAGGTACCGCCGATGATCAGCTCCTTGGAGTGGCTCCAGATGTCGCTGTAGTTGCCGTTCGCATCGCGCACGGTGTCATAGATCACGCGCAGTTCCAGACCGTTCTTCTGGTAGGCCAGCGAGATGCCGTCCTTGCGGCCGTCGCTGGAACCAGCGTTGGGCACGCCACCGTTGAACGAACCCGGCTTTTCGCCCAGGCTGGTCTGCAGGCCGACGGTGAAACCGCCCATGTCAGGGCTGTTGTACTCGATGATGTTCGATGCACCCGGCCAGTTGCGGCCGTTGACCAGGCTGGCAGTACCGATGGCTTGTTGGCCGGTCGGATCCAGGTACCAGATGTCGTTGTTGATGAACAGGTTCTTGCCGACCTTGATGGAACCGGCGGAAGCCGAGGACAGGCCGACGTAGGAACGGCGGTTGAACAGTGCGGTACCGTTGCTGGTATCAGAACCGTTGAAGCTGCCCTTGGTCGAGTTGAAACCGGATTCCAGCAGGAAGAAGGCATTGGTACCGCCGCCCAGGTCTTCCGTGCCCTTGAAGCCGATCATGCTGGTGCCCCATTGGTTATTGGCAGCGCTCCAGCGAGTACCGGTGCCGTTGGCGCCGGCATTGGTCAGGAAGTCGACGCCGGCCACAACACGGCCGTAGATGGTGACACTGCTTTGCGCCTGCGCCTGTGCCGAGAACGCACCCATCAGCGCGAGCGCGCACAGGGTCTTTGCTCCAATAAAGGATGGCTTCACTTGCTTCATGAATAGTCTCCGTGGATATTGCCGTTTAAAATTTTTTTCGTCGGTGGGCTTGGCCGTGCAGCGTTGCACTTCAGACCCCTGGATCCTGACGGACTCCTGACAGTCTCCCAACTTGTTGTTTTTGATGCTGCCCGACCTTCTTCTCTTTCATCCCGCTGCTGTGCTGGTTGTCTCCTGTACAGCCCGGAATGTGGCTAGATACTAAGTATTCAGTTCATGTCTTTCCAATGAAATCTTTAGCAATTCCGATATGCGATTTGATATCATCAATTCCTAATAAAAAAACGATTGAAAAAATTTAGAAAACCGTCCCCGGAGACTTATGAAAAACAGTGACCCGAACTGGTTTCTGCGGGCGCGATTGAAGACCCGTCAGCTCCTGCTGCTGATCGCTCTCGACGACACCCGCAACATCCACCGCGCCGCCAGCGAGCTGAACATGACGCAGCCGGCTGCTTCCAAGCAACTCAAGGACCTCGAAGACATGCTGGGCGTGTCCCTGTTCGAGCGCCTGCCGCGCGGCATGCGGCCCACCATCTATGGCGAGGCCATGATCCGCCATGCGCGCATGGCCCTGACCAGCCTGTCCAAGGCGCACGAGGACATCGTGGCCCTGAAGTCCGGCCTGTCCGGCCAGGTCGATGTGGGCGTGATCCTCTCGCCCGGCATGGCCCTGTTGCCGCCGGCCATCGCGCGGGTCAAGGAACAAGCCCCGATGTTGCGCATCGGCGTTGAAGTGGAAAGCAGCAACATCCTGCTCTCGCGCCTGCTGCACGGCGAGCTGGACTTCATCATCGGCCGCATCCTGGATGAGGAAGCCCGTGGCGGCCTGCTCTATGAAGAGCTGGCCGACGAGCCGGTGTGCGCCGTGGCGCGGGTGGGACATCCCTTCCACACCCGCACCGACCTGACCCTGGCCGACCTCGCCAGCGAGGCCTGGATCATGGCCCCCAAGGGCAGCATCCTGCGCGCGCGCTGCGACCAGATGTTCCGCGAGCAAGGCCTGGCGCCGCCCTCCAACGTGGTCGACACCACCGCCATCCTGTTCATCACGAGCCTGCTGCAGCAGACCGATTTCATCTACGCCATGCCCACCGAAGTGGCGCGCTACTACACCCAGGCCCGCCTGATGGACATCCTGCCCATCGAACTGCCCTGCCGCATGGCCGGCTTCGGCATCATCACGCGCCAGGACAACCTGCTCTCGCCCGGGGCCAACCTGGTGCTGCAGTCCATCCGCGAAGTGGCGAAAATGATTTACTGATTCCCCCGCCTGCCCGGGCATGTGCCATGCCGGGGTCGGTTTCCTGCGCCGAGTTTTATTAAGAAATGTAAGGAAGCGTAAGCCTCTCTGAAATCGGCCGGAATCGCAGGAACAAAACTGAATTCACGCGACGCAAAACTTTAAAAAAACGCGGCAAAAAAACAACACTTCAGGCAGGTAAAAAACTAAGTTTTTTCAAGCTGTCATACAGCTTTTTTCTGAAACGGCCTCACTTCTCTTCCCGCTTCGACACTCTTTTGGCGTTTGCGCAAAATTTGCGCAAAAAAAAGAGTCGCCATTTGGCGACTCTTTCTGGTCCGCAGCGCAGACGCGCTTCATCAACCCGCTCACACCCATCCGGCGTCGACGATGAATTCCTGCGCGGTACACATCGCGCTGTCGTCCGCCGCCAGGAACAGTACCATGCGCGCCAGGTGCCAGGGCAGCAGGTCACCCTGCAGGCATTGATTGCGCGCGATCGCCTTCTTGCCTTCTTCATCCAGCCACAGCTTGATCTGGCGTTCGGTCATGACCCAGCCCGGTGTCACGGTATTGACGCGGATCTTGTGCGGACCGAGGTCGCGCGCCAGGCCACGGGTCAGGCCCAGGGTCGAGGCCTTGGCCGTGGTATAGACCGGGAAGCCGCCACCGGACTGGTGCCAGCTGATCGAGCTGAAGTTGATGATGGAACCGCCGCCACGGCGTTTCATGCCTTCCACCACCGACTGCACGGCGAAGAAGGACGGACGCTGGTTGATGGCGATGCGGTCGTTCCAGTACTCCAGCGTCACTTCTTCCAGCTTGTGGCGCTGGTCATTGGCGGCATTGTTGACCAGCACGTCGAAGTCGCCGAGCTGTCCTTGCAGCTCGGCGATGGTCGCCTGGAAGGCGGGAATGTCGCGCAGGTCGCAATGACGGAACAGCGGCTTGGGGTGGCCGGCCGCCGCGATGTCATTGCACAGTGCTTCGCTGGCTTCGGTGGCGATATCGACGAAGGCCACATGCGCACCTTGTTGCGCAAACGCTTCGACGATGGCCGCACCGATGCCGGTGCCGCCGCCGGTGATGAAGACGCGCTTGCCCTTGAGGCTGGGGAAGTTCGCCAGTTGCACGTTCTGGGGAGTATTGCTCATGAGGTTTCCTTGCAGGCCGGTGCGCGCGCACAGCGCGGCACCGGCATCATGATGACGGGAAGAAGATCAGTGCGAGTGCTTGGGCACGGCCGCGCCACGGCAACCGACCAGGAAGTCGAAGTCACAGCCTTCGTCAGCCTGCAGCACGCGGTCCACGTACAGGGACTGGTAACCGCCGGCCATCTCCGGTTTGCGTTCGGCCAGCACCTTGGCGCGTTCGGCCAGGCGGCGCTGCATCTCTTCTTCGCTGATGTCCAGCTGCAGCTTGCCGGCATAGGCGTCAAGTTCGATGAAGTCGCCATCCTGCACGATGCCCAGCGGACCGCCGGCAGCCGCTTCCGGCGCCACGTGCAGGATCACGGTGCCGTAGGCGGTACCGCTCATGCGCGCATCCGAAATGCGGACCATGTCCTTCACACCGGTAGCCAGCACCTTGGGCGGCAAGCCCATGTTGCCCACTTCAGCCATGCCCGGATAACCCTTGGGACCGACGTTCTTCATCACCAGCACGCAGCTGGCATCGACGTCCAGATCAGGATCGTTGATGCGTTCCTTGTAGTGCGCGAAGTCCTCGAAGACCACGGCGCGGCCGCGATGCTTCATCAGTTCAGGCGTGGCCGCCGACGGCTTCAGTACCGCGCCGCGCGGCGCCAGGTTGCCGCGCAGGATGCAGATGCCGCCATCCTCGATCAGCGGCTTGGCCAGCGGGCGCACCACTTCATCGTTGTAGATCGGCGCATCCTTGACGTTGTCCCACATGGTCTGGCCGTTGACGGTCAGGGCATCCTTGTGCGGCAGCAGGTCGGCTTCGCCCATGCGGCGCAGCACGGCAGGCAGGCCGCCGGCGTAGTAGAACTCTTCCATCAGGTAGCGGCCCGAGGGCTGCAGGTCGACGATGGTCGGGGTGCCACGGCCGATGCGGGTCCAGTCTTCCAGCTCAAGGTCCACGCCGATGCGGCCGGCGATGGCCTTCAGGTGGATCACGGCATTGGTGGAACCACCGATGGCGGCGTTGGTGCGGATCGCATTCTCGAAGGCCTTGCGGGTCAGGATCTTGGACAGGGTCAGGCCTTCCCAGACCATGTCGACGATACGCATGCCGGACAAGTGCGCGAGAACATAGCGGCGCGCATCAACGGCCGGAATCGCCGCATTGTGCGGCAGCGACACGCCCAGCGACTCGGCCATGCACGCCATGGTGGAGGCGGTGCCCATGGTGTTGCAGGTACCGGCCGAACGCGACATGCCGGCCTCAGCCGCCATGAAGTCGTGGATGGTGATTTCACCGGCCTTGACCTGTTCCGACAATTGCCACACCACGGTACCGGAACCGATGTCGCGGCCCTGGTGCTTGCCGTTGAGCATCGGACCGCCGGTGACGACGATGGCCGGCACGTCGCAGCTGGCCGCGCCCATCAGCAGGGCCGGGGTGGTCTTGTCGCAGCCGGTCAGCAGCACCACGCCGTCGATCGGATTGCCGCGGATCGATTCTTCCACGTCCATGCTGGCCAGGTTGCGGGTCAGCATGGCGGTCGGGCGCAGGTTGGATTCACCGTTGGAGAACACCGGGAATTCCACCGGGAAGCCGCCGGCTTCGATGATGCCGCGACGCACGTGTTCGGCGATCTTGCGGAAGTGGGCGTTGCAGGGCGTCAGTTCCGACCAGGTGTTGCAGATGCCGATGACCGGCTTGCCCTGGAACTCGTGGTCGGGGATGCCCTGGTTCTTCATCCAGCTGCGGTACATGAAACCGTTCTTGTCGGCGGTACCGAACCAGCCGGCCGAGCGCAGGGTGCGGCTCTTGTCTTTTTTGTCGCTACTCATTGTTGAATTCCCGAATGACAGAAAACGAAGGATCTCGAAAAACGCTTGCACCCGAATGCAAAAGGCGGGCGCCAGGCCCGCCTTGCTTGATCCGGATTACTTGTTCTTGTTGTAGACGTCGAAGCAGACGGCCATCAGCAGGACCAGGCCCTTGATCATCTGCTGGTAGTCGATGCCGATGCCCATGATGGACATGCCATTGTTCATCACGCCCATGATGAAGGCGCCGATGACTGCACCCATGACCTTGCCCACGCCGCCGGAAGCCGATGCGCCGCCGATGAAGCAGGCTGCGATCACGTCCAGTTCGAAGCCCAGGCCCGCCTTGGGGGTGGCGGTGTTCAGACGCGCTGCGAAGATCAGGCCGGCCAGTGCCGCCAGCACGCCCATGTTGACGAAGGTGAAGAAGGACACGCGCTCGGTCTTGATGCCCGACAGCTTGGCCGCCTTTTCATTGCCGCCCACGGCATAGACGCGACGGCCCAGGGTGGTACGGCTGGTGATGAAGGTGTAGAGCACCATCAGCGCGAACATGATGATCAGCACGTTGGGCATGCCGCGATAGGTCGACAGCAGGTAGCTGAAGGCGATGATGGCGATGGCGAAGACGCCGTTCTTGAGCAGGAAGAACATGGCCGGTTCATCTTCCATGCCATGCTTGGTCTGCTTGCGGCGGCCATGCAGCTTGACCAGGATCAGCACCACGGCGGCAATGATGCCGACGATCAGCGAGGTGGTGCGGAAGGTGGTGTTGTCGGTCAGCTCAGGGATGAAGCCCGAGGACAGCATCTGGAAGGTCTGCGGGAAGGGGCCCAGGGATTGGCCTTGCAGCAGTGCCAGCGCCATGCCCTTGAAGACCAGCATGCCGGCCAGGGTGACGATGAAGGACGGGATCTTGAAGTAGGCGATCCAGTAGCCCTGCGCTGCGCCGATCAGGGCGCCGGCGATCAGGCAGACAATGGAGGCCGGCACGAAGCCCCAGCCGTAGTCCACCATCAGCACGGCGGCCAGTGCGCCGATCAGGCCCACCACCGAGCCCACCGACAGGTCGATGTGGCCGGCCACGATCACCATCAGCATGCCCAGCGCCATGATGACGATGTAGCTGTTCTGCAGGACCAGGTTGGTCAGGTTCAGCGGACGCATCAGCGTGCCGTCGGTCATGATCTGGAAGAAGGCCATGATGGCCACCAGCGACATCAGCATGCCGTATTCGCGCATGTTGTTCTTCAGGAAGCTGCCGTAGTCCTTCTTTTCGACGGCGCCGCTGGCGACGGCCGGTTTCTTGCTCATGTCAATGCTCTCCATTGTCTTGCTCCTCGGGTGCTCTCTGGTCTTGATGGACTTTATGGGTGATGCTGCCGGTTTGGCTCCGGCTTGATAATGGGTGTTCAGGCGGCTTGCGACAGGCCCGGATCATCGATGCGCTTGTTGCGCATGATGGCGCGCATGATGCTTTCCTGAGTCGCTTCGGCCTTGGGCAGGTGGCCCACGAACTGGCCTTCGTTCATCACGTAGATGCGGTCGCACATGCCCAGCAGTTCCGGCATTTCCGAGGAGATCATGATGATGCACTTGCCCTCGGCCGCCAGCTTGCTGATGATGTTGTAGATCTCGAACTTGGCACCGACGTCGATGCCGCGCGTGGGTTCATCCAGGATCAGCACTTCCGGCTGGGAGAACAGCCACTTCGACAGCACCACCTTCTGCTGATTGCCGCCGGAGAGGTTGACCACCTTCTGCAGCACGCTGGAACAGCGGATGCGCATCTGCTGCTTGAAATCGGCCGCGATCTTGTACTCGCGCGCCTCGTCGATGACGGTGCGCTCGGAGACGCCGCCCAGATTGGCCAGCGAGATGTTCTTCTTGATGTCTTCTTCCAGCACCAGGCCATCGCCCTTGCGGTCTTCGGTGACGTAGGCGATGCCCTTGTCGATGGCCTTCTCGATGGTGGACAGGTCCACTTCCTTGCCGTGCAGGAAGGCCTGGCCGGTGATCTTCTTGCCGTAGGCACGGCCGAAGATGCTCTTGGCCAGCTCGGTACGGCCCGCACCCATCAGCCCGGCGATGCCGACGATCTCGCCAGCGCGCACGGTCATGTTGACGTCCTTGATGGCCAGGCGATCCGAGTGCAGCGGATGGTGCACACGCCAGTCGCGCACTTCAAAAATCACGTCGCCGATCTTGGGATCGCGCTGCGGATAGCGGTCGGCCATTTCGCGGCCCACCATGTGCTGGATGATGCGGTCTTCGCTGATCGGTTCAGCGCGGCAGTCGAAGGTATCGACCGTGGTGCCGTCGCGCAGCACGGTGATCGAATCGGCCACCTTGGAAATTTCGTTGAGCTTGTGCGAGATCAGGATCGAGGCGATGCCCTGGCGCTTCAGTTCCAGCAGCAGTTCCAGCAGCGCATCGGAGTCGCTTTCATTGAGGCTGGCGGTCGGCTCGTCCAGGATCAGCAGCTTGACTTCCTTGGAGAGCGCCTTGGCGATCTCGATCAACTGCTGCTTGCCCACGCCGAGGTCACCGACCTTGGTCAGCGGGGATTCCTTCAGACCGACCTTGGCCAGCAGTTCCTTGGCGCGCACGTAGGATTGTTCCCAGTCGATCACGCCGCCGCGGGCTTGCTCGTTGCCGAGGAACAGGTTTTCCATCACCGACAGCAGCGGCACCAGCGCCAGCTCCTGGTGGATGATGATGATGCCCAGGTGTTCGCTGTCGCGGATATCCTTGAAGGCACGCACCTCACCCTTGTAGACGATGTCGCCGGAATAGCTGCCGTGCGGGTAGACGCCCGAGAGCACCTTCATCAGCGTGGATTTGCCGGCGCCGTTTTCGCCGACGATCGCATGGATCTCGCCTTCGCGCACGGCCAGGTTGACGTTGTTCAACGCCTTCACACCCGGGAAGCTTTTCTCGATGCCGCGCATTTCCAGAATGTTGCTCATGATGCTGACCTCTCATTTGCCGGGCTTGCGTGGATCACGTAGCCGGACTTGTTTGTCTCTTGCGCGTTGCAGTGGGGCAAGCGCGACTTCCTGAAAGAATTAGTCCCGCACAGAGCGGGACCATGCTGTTCTTCTTACGGTGATTCTTGTTCTTGTTGGGTCTTGCGGTACTGCCGCAGGCGGCGACGACATCGAGGATGCCGGCCGCCCGCGTATTACATCAAAGGATTACTTCAGTTGTGCTTCGGTGTAGTAACCGCTGCCCACCAGGATTTCCTTCCAGTTCGACTTGTCGACCACGACCGGCTTCAACAGGTAGGAAGGCACAACCTTCACGCCGTTGTTGTAGGTCTTGGTGTCGTTGATCTGGGGTTGCTTGCCACCCAGGACGGCGTCAACCATACCGACGGTAACCTTGGCCAGTTCGCGGGTGTCCTTGAAGATGGTGGAGTACTGTTCGCCACGGATGATGGACTTGACCGAAGGCACTTCCGCATCCTGACCCGAGACATACGGGAACGGCTGTTGCGGGGTGCCGTAGCCGACGCCGCGCAGCGAGGACAGGATACCGATGGACAGGCCGTCATACGGGGACAGCACGGCGTTGACCTTGGCGTTGGTGTAGAAGGCCGACAGCAGGTTGTCCATACGGGCTTGGGCGGTAGCCGGATCCCAGCGCAGGGTCGCAACCTTGTCCATGCCCATCTGCTTGGAACGCACCACCAGCTTGCCGCTGTCGATGTAGGGCTTCAGGACCGACATGGCGCCGTTGTAGAAGAAGAACGCGTTGTTGTCGTCCGAGGAACCGCCGAACAGTTCGATGTTGAACGGACCCTTGCCTTCCTTCAGGCCCAGGGCCTTTTCCAGCGATTGTGCCTGCAGCACGCCGACCTGGAAGTTGTCGAAGGTGGCGTAGTAGTCGACGTTCTTGGAACCACGGATCAGGCGGTCATAAGCGATGACCTTGACGCCCTTGTCGGCGGCCTTCTGCAGCACGTCGGTCAGGGTGGTGCCGTCGATGGCGGCGATCACCAGCACCTTGGCGCCCTTGGTCAGCATGTTCTCGATCTGGGACAGCTGGTTGGGGATGTCGTCTTCCGCGTATTGCAGGTCGGTCTGGTAGCCCTTTTCCTTCAGGACCTTGACCATGTTGTTGCCGTCAGCGATCCAGCGTGCCGAAGACTTGGTGGGCATGGCCACACCGACCAGCTGCTTGCTCTGTGCGCTCACTTGGGCGCTGATGGACATCAGGGTGACGCCCAGGCCGAGGGCAATACCGCTCAATACGGATTTGATTTTCATGCTTCGAGTCTCCAGTCTCATTGTTGGAATGGCGTGTTGTAGTTATCTAAAACAGCGCCGTGATTTCTGATGAATGTCATGCAGAGCAACTGTTTTGCGGGCTCTACATTAATTGCTTTACCAATACATTTCTAATGATTTTTTGAGCGTAATGGATATGTTTTTCGGTATAACTCCCTCTATGTAAAGTTATCTTAATTAAGCTTAAAAAATCCCGCCTAAGCCACGGCTGGCGCGGCTTTCGCCGATCCGGCCGATTTGCCGCGCAGGGCTCCCAGGGAAATGACACGCTGCGCGACGCAAAAGACGAACAGCAGCGCGCCAATGAAGATCTTGGTCCACCACGAACTGAGGCTGCCATCGAAGGCAATGAGGGTCTGGATCACGCCAAGGATGAGCACGCCGGTCAGTGTTCCCGCCACGTAACCATAGCCGCCGGTGAGGAGCGTGCCGCCGATGACCACGGCCGCAATCGCGTCCAGTTCCACACCCTGCGCATGCAACCCGTACCCCGAAAGCATGTAGAAGGAGAACAGCACACCCGCCACCGATGCGCAGAATCCGCTGAAGGCATACACCAGAACCTTGGTGCGTCCGACCGGCAAGCCCATCAGCAGCGCCGAGCTCTCGCTGCCGCCGATGGCGTAGACGGCGCGTCCGAAGCGGGTGCCATGGGCCATCCAGATCGCCACGGCCAGCACGATCAGGGCGATGACCACGCTGGGCGAGATGAACAGTCCGCCGAACTCCAGCCGCGACTGCGACAGTTCCACGAACAGTGGCTCATCGATGGTGATGGAATTGATGCTGATGAGGTAGCACAGTCCGCGCGCCAGGAACATCCCTGCCAGGGTGACGATGAAGGCCTGCAGTTTGAAGTAATGGATCATCGCGCCCATCGCCGCACCGAAGCCCGCGCCCATCAGCAGGACGGTCGCGATCACCAGCAGCGGCGGCCAGTGCCAGTTCTGCAGCAGGAAAGCCGCCACCATGGTGGTCAGCGCCAGCACCGACCCGACCGAGAGGTCAATGCCGCCGGAAAGGATGACGAAGGTCATGCCGATGGCCACCACCAGCAGGAAGGCATTGTCGATCAGCAGGTTCAGCATCACCTGCGGCGACAGGAAGCCATCGTAGCCAAACGCCCCGATGACCAGCATCAGCACCAGCAGCGCCACCGTAACCATGGAGGTGAACCACGGCGCGTGCGAAGCGCGCCGCAAGGAAGAAGCAAGCATCATGATTTGGACATCCTCAACATGCGGCGGAACTCCGGCGACTGCGACAGGCAGACCAGGAACACCACGATGGACTTGACCACCATATTGACTTCCGGCGGCACCCCCAGCGAATAGATCGTATAAGTCAGCGTCTGGATGATGAGCGCACCGATGACGCTGCCCACCAGGCTGAACTTGCCCCCGGCCAGCGAGGTGCCGCCCAGGGTCACGGCCAGGATCGCATCCAGTTCCAGCAGCAGGCCGGCGTTGTTGGCGTCGGCGCTCTTGATGTTGGAGGCGATCATCAACCCCGCCAACCCGGCGCAGGCACTGCAGAACATGTAGACGAAGAAGATCAGCGCGGCAGTACGGATGCCGGCCAGGCGCGAGGCCACCGGATTGATGCCGACCGACTGGATGAACAGCCCCAGCGCGGTCTTCTTCATCAGCAATGCCAGCAGCAGGAACATGGCCCCGGCGATGTAGAGCGAGAACGGCAAGCCGAACAGGTAGCCACCGCCCAGGAAGAAGAAGGGCTTGTAATACACCGTCACGATCTGGCCATCGGTGAGCAGCTGCGCCAGCCCGCGTCCGGCTACCATCAGGATCAGCGTGGCGATGATGGGCTGCAGTCCGAGACCGGCCACCAGCAAGCCGTTCCACGCTCCGCACAGCAGTGCCGCACCCATCGCCGCGCACAGGGCCCACACCATCGGCACGTTGCTGACGTATTCAGAGACACCATTGACCACCACCATCTTGCCGCCGATGAGAACGGCCGCAACGGCACCGGAGATGGCCACCACCGCGCCCACCGAAATGTCCACCCCGCGCGTGGCGATCACCAGCGTCATGCCGAGCGCTGCCAGCATCAGCGGTGCGGCACGGTTGATGATGTCGATCAGTGCGCCATACAGGTGGCCATCCTTGATCTCCAGCTTGAAGAAGCCCGGCACCAGCAGGAAATCGATCAGCAGCAGCAAGGCCAGCGCCGCCAGCGGACGCACCAGCGGGTGACGCAGCAGTGCTGCAAAAACCGGCGCGCTGCCGCTGGCGGCGCTGTCGGGAATCAGTTTGGAATCCATGGATGCACTCATGCGGCCTCTCCCGCGATCACCTGCAAGACCGATTGCTCATCGAGCTCACCGCGACGGTACTCGCCGCAGGCGCGGCGGTCACGCAGCACCAGCATGCGGTCGCTGCAGCGCAGGACCTCGGGAATCTCCGAGGAAATGAAAAGAATGGACATGCCCTTGCGGCACATGGCGATGACGAAATCCATGATCTCCTGCTTGGCCCGCACATCGATGCCGCGCGTGGGTTCATCCAGGATCAGCATGCCCGGATCGGTGGCCAGCCAGCGCGCCAGCAAGGCCTTCTGCTGGTTGCCGCCGGAGAGCAGACCGATGGGCGTTTCCAGGTCGGCCGTCTTGATGCCGAGCCACTTGACGTAATCGGCGGCGATCTGGTTCTGGCGCTTGCGCGGCAGCACGCGGAACAACCCTTGCCTTGCCTGCAGCGCCAGGATGATGTTTTCGCGCACGGAGAGTTCGAGGATCGCGCCCTCCTTCTTGCGATCCTCCGAACAGAAACCGATGCCCGCCGCGATCGCATCGCGCGGATTGTCGAGCTTCACGCTGCGGCCTTCGATGCGCAATTGCCCGCAATCGGCGCGGTCGGCACCGAACAGCAGGCGCGCCATCTCGGTCCGTCCGGAACCGAGCAGACCGCACAGGCCGAAGACTTCACCGCGCCGCAATTCCAGGTCCTGCGGGGACAGCACGCCACGCCGGCCGAAACCATCCGCCTGCAGGAAGACCTCGCCCTTGCCGGCTTCATCGGCCGACAGCCCTGCAGCCAGTGCCTCGGCACCCGCTTCCACCTTGCGGTGATCGACGGCGGTCACGCCGACCATCTTGTTGACCAGGTCCAGCCGCGACAAATCGCCGACCAGATATTCGCCCTCGCGCACGCCATTGCGCAGCACGGTAATGCGATCCGAGATGTCGTAGGTCTGGTCCAGGAAGTGGGTCACGAAAAGAATCGCCATCCCCTGCTCGCGCAGGCGGCGCAGCACCTTGAAGAGTTGCTGGACCTCGGCTTCGTCCAGGCTGGAGGTCGGCTCATCGAGAATGAGCACCTTGGCCGAGACCGAGAGCGCACGCGAGATCGCCACCATCTGCTGGATCGCCAGCGGATAGGACGACAGCAGCGCGCCGACATCGATGTCGATCTGCAGCTGCTGCAGCAATTGCTTCGACTGTGCATGCACGCTCTTCCAGTCGATGCGGCCGAAACGGCGGGGATAGCGGCCGACGAAGATGTTCTCGGCCACGGAAAGATTGGGACACAGGTTGACTTCCTGGTAGACCGTGCTGATGCCCAGCGACTGCGCCTCCAGGGTAGAGGCCGGCGCAATGGCGCGGCCATCCAGTTCGATCTTGCCTGCATCGGGTTCATGCACGCCGGTCAAGACCTTGATCAGCGTGGACTTGCCTGCGCCATTCTGTCCCATCAGGGTATGCACTTCCCCCGGGAACAGCCGCAGGCCGACATCGGTGAGCGCCTTCACGCCCGCGAATGCCTTGTGGATACCGCTCAATTCCAGCATGGGACGCGCCTGCGTCCCGACAGACATCGTCATCGCAACTCCATCAGAAGCATCGGAATCCTGATGGGCGCGCGCCGTCTTGCGCACTCCCATCAGGCCACACCAGCACCGCGCGCGCCCTGGGCAATCCAGTGCGCGCGCTGCCGTCATGCAGGCATCAATACTTGCGGTTCGGGAATTCCTTGGCCGCCACTTCGGCCGGGAAGATGCCTTCCTCGGTGGTGATGCGCTTGGGGACTTCCTTGCCGGCCTTGATGTCCTTGGCGATCTGCATCAGTTGCGGGCCCAGCAGCGGGCTGCATTCGACGGTGACATTGAGCTTGCCGGCCATCATGGCTTCGAAGGCACCCTTGACGCCATCAATGGAGATGATGGTGATGTCCTTGCCCGGCTTGAGGCCTGCTTCTTCGATGGCCTGGATGGCGCCGATGGCCATGTCGTCATTGTGGGCGTAGAGCACGTTGATCTTCTTGCCCTCGGCCTTGAGGAAGGCTTCCATCACTTCCTTGCCCTTGGCGCGGGTGAAGTCGCCGGTCTGCGAGCGGATGATCTTCAGGCGCGGTTCGCTCTTGATGACTTCCTCGAAACCGGCCTTGCGGTCGATGGCCGGTGCCGAACCGACGGTGCCTTGCAGTTCGACGATGTTGATGTCGCCGGCGGGCATGGACTTGGCCTTGTCCAGCAACCAGCGGCCGGCGCGGCGGCCTTCTTCCACGAAGTCCGAACCGATGAAGGTGACGTACAGCGACTTGTCAGAAACGTTGACGGCGCGGTCGGTCAGGATGACCGGAATCTTGGCGGCCTTGGCTTCACGCAGCACGGTTTCCCAGCCCGATTCCACCACCGGCGAGAAGGCGATCACGTCGACCTTTTGCGCGATGAAGGAGCGGATTGCCTTGACCTGGTTTTCCTGCTTCTGCTGGGCGTCGGCGAATTTCAGGTTGACGCCGGCCTGCTTGGCGGCGTCCTTGATCGATACGGTATTGGCGGTGCGCCATTCACTTTCGGCACCCACTTGGGAGAAGCCCATGGTCAGTGGTTTGTCGGCGGCAAAGGCGGGGAAGCTCACGGCGCTGCCCAGGCTCATGCAAATGGCTGCGCCCAGAAGCGCTCTTCTCTTCGAATTCATTGTCAGTCTCCGTTGACAGGGAATTGTGGACTTCCCTTTGTTCTATGCGTGGGGTGCGCTGCGCCGGAATGCGTTGGACTTGTAGGTATGAATTGGAAGCGGCGCGGTGCGGTTGGAATCGCGGACAGCCCTGATCGTCCTTGATTCGCGCTCCATATTAGGCAAGCGACCAATTCGCATCCAATGAATTTTTAATGTTTTTCGATATCGTTTCGCACATCGTTGGGGCAGCGCGCCCCGCCTGTGCATCGAGCTGGCGCATGCCGGCCACGCATGCTGCCTCACTGCCTGCCTCACTGCGGACGGCGCGCATTTTTGATATCGTTTGCGATGATTTTTTCATTATTCCCTATCGGAGTGCGGTGATAGGATCAGCCAGATTTTTTTGAAGCGCACTGCATGAAGACCGGGCGCGAACCCACGTGAGCCAACTCCTTCTTCCTGCCGACGACTTCAGACAGCCCCAAGGGGGACGACGCGATGGACAACGCGTTCCCGTGCCCACGATGCACGCAGCACTCCATAACAAGATACGAGACACCATGCCATCCCGAGCAAGCGATGCCCAACGTGCAGGCTCCCAGGGGCTGCCGGAAATCCATACCCTGCAGTCAGGGCGCCAGCGTCTGCACGTGCTGCCGACGCTGGGCGGCGCACTGGCCGGCTGGGAATGGCAGCGTGACCGCAAGTGGCTGCCGCTGCTGCGCCCCTGGAGTGCCGACCCGGAAAAGCTGTACGCGACCGCGTGCTTCCCGCTGCTGCCCTGGTCCAACCGCATCACCGGCGGCGGCTTCGATTTCAACGGCAAGCATTATCCGCTGAGCCCCAATCGTCCCGGCGAACCCTATCCCATCCACGGCGACAGCTGGCGCCAGGCCTGGACCATCGTGTCCCAGGCCGACGACCGCATGGCGCTGGAACTGGATTCGCATCGCTGCGACGGCAACCCCTATGTCTATCGTGCGCGACAGGTGCTGACCCTGCGCGAGAACGCGCTGGAAATCGAATTGCGCGTGACCAATACGGGCGAAGAGACCTTGCCCTACGGCCTGGGCCTGCATCCCTATTTCCTGCATGACGCGCAAACCCGCCTGCAATTCCGTTCGCGCGGCGTGTGGCTCTCCGGGCCGGACCGCATCCCCACCGGTTTCTCGCGGGAACTGCCGAGCGGCTGGGACTACAACCGCGCCGCCTCGCTGCAAGGCGGCCTGATCGACAACTGCTTCGAAGGCTGGGACGGTCTGGCCATGATCGAGGATCCGGCACGCGGCCTGCGCCTGCAGATGCACACCACGGATCGCAGCGGCTATGTACTGATGTTCCGCCCCAATGGCCTGCCGTATTTCTGCCTGGAACCGGTCACGCATCCCATCGATGCCTTCCACCAGCCGAACCAGCCCGGCCTGATCGCGCTGGCACCGGGAGAAGACATGGTGCTGCTGACCCGCTTCACGGTCTGCGAGATCGCCCAGGAGCCAGTCCAGGCCACCACCCAACAGACAAGCCTGGCGCGCTGACGCCGGCAAAGAATGACGATGAACCAAGCACTGAATCAAGACTGCGCCCTGATTGCCCTCGACTGGGGGACCTCCTCGCTGCGCTGCTATCGTTTCGATCGCAGCGGCCAGGTGGTGGAGCGCCGCGCCCATCCCTGGGGCATCATGAACCTGCCGGCCGTGGGCCACGGCGAAGATGCCCACGCGCCTTACCGTGCCGCGCTGGAAGCCGCCTGCGGCGACTGGCTCAAGGCCGCGCCCGGCGCCCCTCTGATCGCGGCCGGCATGGTCGGCAGCAAGCAGGGCTGGCGTGAAGCCGCCTATCTGAACGTGCCGCTGGCCCCCGCGCTGATTGGCAGCCAGCTGACCGAAGTTGACACCGGCCTCGGCCGTCCGCTGTGGATCGTGCCGGGCCTGCTGGAAGCCGGAGCCCTGCCCAATGTGATGCGCGGCGAAGAGACTCAGGTCATCGGTGCCCTGCAGACCCGTACCGAGCGCGAGCTGCTGATCGGCCTGCCCGGCACCCATTCGAAGTGGGTGCGCGTGGTCGAGGGCCGCATCGAACATTTCGATACTTTCATGACCGGCGAAGTCTATGGCGCGCTGTGCGGCCACACCATCCTGGGCCGCACCATGCAAAAACCGGAGGTGGCCGATGACGAAGCTTTCCTGCGCGGTGCCGGCGTGGCCAGGACCGCACAAGGCAAGAGCGGCGTGCTCTCCAACATCTTCAGCAGCCGCACCCTGGGCCTGACCGGTGAACTGGCGGCCGAGGCGCAACCCGACTATCTCTCGGGCCTGTTGATCGGCCACGAGATCGCCGCCCTGAAGAATCTGTATCCGACCACGCCGGCCATCGTCCTGATCGGCGACCCCGGCCTGTGCCGCCGCTACCAGCTGGCGCTGGACCTGTATGGACTGGGCCCGGCCGCCGAGGCCGGTGCCGCCACCGAAGCGGGCCTGTGGATCCTGGCGCAGCACGCCGGCCTGCTGGCCTGATCGCCCCCTTTACTGCACCACCTACGACGCACCCGGACAAAAGACCATGAGCACCCATTCCCAACGATTCCACGACGCCCTGCGCAGCACCGGCATGATTGCCATCCTGCGCGGCGTGCGCAACGAGGAAGCCGAAGCCATCGGCGCGGCCCTCTACGAGAGCGGCTTCCGCATCATCGAAGTCCCGCTGAATTCGCCCGAACCGCTGGCCAGCATCAGCATCCTGCGCAAGAGCCTGCCGGCGGACTGCATCGTCGGTGCCGGTACGGTCCTGAAGCCCGCGCTGGTGCAAGACGTCAAGAATGCCGGCGGCGAGCTGATCGTCATGCCGCACAGCGATGGCGCCGTGATTCGTGCCGCGCGCGATGCGGGCCTGTACAGCGCACCGGGCGTGGCCACCGTGACCGAAGCTTTTGCGGCGCTGGACAACGGCGCTGACGTACTCAAGATGTTCCCGGCCGAACAGCTGGGTCCGCAGGTGGTCAAGGCCTGGCGTGCCGTGATCGCCCGCGACATCGCGTTGCTGCCGGTCGGTGGCATCACGCCCGAAGGCATGGCGGTGTTCCGCGCGGCCGGTGCCTCCGGCTTTGGCCTGGGATCGGCGCTCTACACGCCGGGCCTGTCCGCCGACGCAGTGCGCCAGCGTGCACAGGCCTTCGTGGCGGCCTGGAAGGCGCTGGGCTGATTTCCCGCACACCAGATTCATCGTTGTCACCGATCGCACAGCGATCATTCATCTACAGAACAGATTAAACGCATAACCGGACCGAACAATGAAAATCACCAAGATCTCCACCTTCATCGTGCCCCCGCGCTGGTGCTTCCTCAAGATCGAGACTGACGAAGGCATCGTCGGCTGGGGCGAGCCCATCGTGGAAGGCCGCGCGCACACCGTCGCGGCAGCCGTGGACGAGCTGGCCGATTACCTGGTCGGCAAGGACCCGCGCAACATCGAAGACCACTGGACCGTGCTCTATCGCGGCGGTTTCTATCGCGGCGGTGCCATCCACATGAGCGCACTGGCCGGCATTGACCAGGCCCTGTGGGACATCAAGGGCAAGGCCCTGGGCGTGCCGGTGCACCAGCTGCTCGGCGGCGCGGTGCGCAACTCGATTCGCGTCTATTCCTGGATCGGCGGTGACCGTCCGGCCGATACTGCAGCGGCGGCCAAGAACGCCGTGGCCCGTGGCTTTACTGCCGTGAAGATGAACGGCACCGAAGAACTGCAATTCATCGACAGCCACGACAAGATCGAACTGACCCTGGCCAACGTGCAAGCGGTGCGTGAAGCCGTGGGCCCGAACGTGGGCATCGGCGTGGACTTCCACGGCCGCGTGCACAAGCCCATGGCCAAGGTCCTGATCAAGGAACTGGAGCCGTACAAGCTGATGTTCATCGAAGAACCGGTGCTGTCGGAAAACTCGGAGGCCCTGAAGGAAATCGCCCACCTGACCTCGACCCCGATCGCCCTGGGCGAGCGCCTGTATTCGCGCTGGGACTTCAAGCGCATCCTCTCCGAGGGCTATGTGGACATCATCCAGCCGGACGTCTCGCACGCCGGCGGCATCACCGAGACCCGCAAGATCGCCATGATGGCCGAAGCCTACGACGTGGCGCTGGCGCTGCACTGCCCGCTGGGCCCGATCGCGCTGGCCTCCTGCCTGCAGGTCGATGCCGGCAGCTACAACGCCTTCATCCAGGAGCAGAGCCTGGGCATTCACTACAACGAAAGCAATGACCTGCTGGACTACATCCGCGACAAGAACGTGTTCGCGTATGAAGACGGCTACGTCAAGATCCCGCAAGGCCCTGGTCTGGGCATCGAGATCAATGAAGAGTATGTCCGTCAGCGTGCCGAAGTCGGCCACCGCTGGCGCAACCCGATCTGGCGCCACAAGGATGGCAGCTTTGCCGAATGGTAAAGCGATAAGCCGAAACTTCCTCCTCGGTAGTCCCTCAACCCGGTCCGGCGCAAGCTGGCCGGGTTTTTTTGCGTTTACCGAGATGCCAAACAATAATCCTGCCTGAACATTAGCGGCGCATATTTCACCAATAACGCATATTTCAACATATGTTGAAATATACCGCTTTACTGAAAACATGGGTTGACAATTTCATCGAAAGTGCTAATTTCATCATATGCTGAAAACACATCATTCAATGAAATCGTTTGAGACCCAAGCAGCCCATGCCCTGCGCTCGTTGCTGCTGCAGGTGCCTGCGCTCAAGTTGCTGGACATCGAGCACGAGACCGCCATGGCGGATTCAGGCGTCGATTTCACGGCGCGGATCAAGGTCGCAGGCAAACGCCATGCATTGGTGTGCGAAGCCAATTCCTCGGGGCAACCGCGCCATGTGCGCCATGCCTTGCTGACCCTGCGCGATTACATGTCGCACCACGCAAAGGACGCCACGCCCGTCCTGATCGCCCCTTACCTGTCTCCCGATGCCCAGGCGCTGTGCCGTGAACATGAAGCCGGTTTCCTGGATCTGGAAGGCAATGCCCGCCTGGTCTTCGACGGCATCTTCATCGAACGGCAGGTGGCCAGCAAACCCGTTGCCGACCGACGGGCACTGCGCTCCTTGTTCAAACCGAAATCAGCGCAAGTGTTGCGGGTGTTGCTGCGCGACCCGCAGCGCGCCTGGCGCGTCATGGAATTGGCTCAGGCGGCGGCGGTCAGCCTCGGCCACGTCAGCAATGTGCGCACGGCTCTGCTCGAGCGCGAATGGGCCCAGGTGGCGGAGGGTGGCCTGTTCCTGTCAGAACCGGATGCCCTGCTGGATGAATGGCAGGATGCCTATACACCACCTGCCGGTGAGCGTCTGGCTTTCTACACGCCCCTGCACGGAAGCGCCTTTGAACAGGCGGCACGGCACGCCATGCGCCGTCACCGGGAAGACGAACTCCCCGCAGCCGCATTTTCATCGTTCTCGGCGGCGCAATGGCTGGCCCCCTACGCCAGGACCGGAACCCATTATTTCCAGGCAACCGAAGCCGGGTTGGAATCACTGCAGTCCGCCCTGAAGCTGTCCTCTGCGGCCAAAGGCGAGAACGTCATGGTGAACCTGCTTGACGACGCCGATCTTCTTCGTGACACGCAGGAACCCGCGCCCGGCGCGGTCTGCACCAGTCCCATTCAAACCTATCTAGACCTGCACCACGCAGGCGAACGCGGACGGGAGGCCGCAGACCATCTCCGAAAGACATTGCTCACATGGAAAAGCTGACGCCCGGCGAACCGCAATCCGCCACTGATTACGATGATCGTACAAGTACTGCAGTCAAAAAAGTCCTGATCGAAATCGGTCAGATCCTCGGGAGTTTCAAAGGCAAATTCGCCATCGTCGGCGGTGCGGTTCCGTGGCTGCTGCTGGGCAATGACGACATGCCGCACGTGGGCACGGTGGACGTTGACCTCAGCCTTGATGCCGAAGCGCTGGGTGACGGTGAATACGCAACGCTGGTAGAAGCCTTGCAGGAACACGGATATCAGCAGCGCCGGGACCTGCGCCGCTTCCAGTTGCTGCGGCAAGTTCCCACCGAAGACGAAGGCGCGTCCATCGATATCATCGTCGACTTCCTCATGCCGCGCGATGCAGAGATCGTCAAGAACGTCCCGCCGCTCATCAGCGACTTCGCCGTGCAGCGCGCCGATGGGGCCGATCTCGCACTGCGTTTCTATCAATGGGTTGCCATCAGCGGACCCATGCCGACCGGCGGCACCAATCGGGTCGAGATCGCGGTGTGCTCGATCCCCGCCTTGCTGGCCATGAAAGGGCACGCCATCGAAGGGCGCTACAAGCAAAAGGATGCCTATGACATCTACTACTGCATCCGCAACTATCCGGGCGGGGCGGATGTGCTTGCAGAAGAATGCCGCGCCCTGCTGCTGCATCCCAGCGCGGCAGCCGGTTACGGTTTCATTGACCGCAAATTCGACAGCGTCGACGGTTTCGGACCTACCTGTGTGCGCCACTTCGTCGAGCAGTCGCAGGTCCTCGGCGAACGTACACCTGAACAATGGCAACAAGATGCCTATGGCCAGATTGATCTCTGGCTGAGGGCGCTCGGCATCAGAGGGCCAGCGTGATTCATCTGTGGGATCGATCAAGCTGATCTGAATAATCCATTTAACGAATGAATCAAAAACTGGCAAAGTGACGATCTTTGACTTTCGCCAGACCTCTCCATGCATTCAGGCAGCTCATCCGCACCCGCTTTCCACCCGCACCGCATCCGCAACGCCACCCGTGCCACCATGGCGCAGTTCTTCGTCAACGGGGCCACCTTCGCCACCTGGGGCATCCTGATTCCCTCGGTGAAGGATCGCTTCGCCCTGTCGGATGCGGTGCTGTCGCTGGCCATGCTGGCGGTGGCCGGCGGTGCCCTGCTGACCATGGGCCAGTCCGGCAAGTGGATCGCGCGCGTGGGCAGCGCGCGCGCCCTGCGCCAGGCCGGCATGCTCTACGCGGCCACGCTGCTGCTGATCCCGCTGGCCCCGCAGTTCTGGATGCTGGTAGCGCTGCTGCTGGTGTTCGGCAGCGCCATGGCCGCCTTCGACGTGGCCATGTCGGTCCAGGCCGCGCTGGTGGAAAACGGCCGCAGCCGGCCCATCATGTCCACCCTGCACGCCATGTTCAGCATCGGCGGCATCGCCGGCTCGGCGCTGGGCGCCCTGCCCGGCCTGTCGCCCCTGGCGCATGCCGCGCTGGTGGCGGCGGTGACGCTGTCGGTGGCCTTGTCCATCGGCCCCTTCGCCTTGCCCGACGATGTCCATGATGAAACCGCGAGCACGCCCGGCACCGACAAATCCGCCCGCCGCATGGTCCTGGTGCTGGGCGTGATCTCCTTCCTGGCACTCATGTGCGAAGGCGGCATGTATGACTGGGCCGCCGTGTACATGCGCGACATCGCCCAGTCGCCCGCCGCCTGGGTCAGCTACAGCTACGCCGCGTTTTCTACCGGCATGGCGGCCGGGCGGCTGACCGGCGACCGCATCCGTGCACGCATCGGCGGCCTGCGTACGCTGCTCTGGAGCGGGGTGGCAGGGGCTGCCGGCATCGCGCTGGCGGCGGCCTTGCCGACACCGCTGGCGACCATGGCCGGCCTGCTGCTGGCCGGGCTGGGCATTGCCAACCTGATGCCGATCTTCTTCTTGGCCGCAGCACGCGTACCGGGCATGCCGGCCGCCGAGAGCATCGCCGCCGTGGCGCGCTTCGCCTACGTCGGCATGCTGCTGGGACCGGTGTGCATCGGTGGCGTGGCCGAGCACCTGGGGCTGCGGGTGAGCTTCGTGGGGGTGGCACTGGTGATGATGGTGGTGGCGCTGTTCGGGCCTCGAGCGGTCAAACGCTTCATCTGACGACGGCGAGGGCAAGCGAAATCGGCTACAGTGGCGCGCACCCCTGAAGCCTTCTTCATTTCGCCCCCAAACCACCCATGCCAGCGCCTGCCCGCCCTGCTCCCCTGCTGATCCTCGCCACCACCGGCACCACCGGCGACATGCTGCCCTTCCTCTCGCTCGGTCTCGGCCTGCAAGCGCGGGGACATCGGGTGCTGATGGTGGTGCCGCGTTTTCATGCGGCCTTGTTCGAGCAAGCGGGACTGTCCTGCCATCCCCTGGGCAGCGTGGAAGAATTCCAGGCCGTGCTGGCCAATCCGGACCTGTGGGATGAGCGCCGGGGCTGGCAGGTGATCTGCCGGGCCGCCGCGCCCTACATCGATTGCCTGCACCAGCTGGTGGCTCAATTGCCTGCCGAGGAAGAGTGCGTCATCCTCAGCCATCCCTTGCTGGTCCCGGCGGCTGACATTGCGCGCAGCCTGCGTCCCGGACTGCGCATCGTCGCCACCTATCTCGCCCCCTCCAACCTGTGCAGCAGCCATGACCTGCTGGCCATGGGATCACTGCCCGTCCCCGGCTGGCTGCCGCTGCCCTGGCGCAAGACCCTGTGGTCACTGGCACACCGCTGGATGATCGATCCGCCCGCGCTGCCCGCGCTCAATGCCGTGCGGGCCAGGCTGGGATTGCCGCCGGTGGCGCATTTCTTTGCGCACGTGATGCAGGCACCGGATGCATCGCTGGGATTGTTCCCGAACTGGTTCGGCGCGGTCCAGCCGGATTGGCCGCAGCCTTTCCTGAGCGGACAATTTCCGCCTCCGGCATCGTCTTCGCCATCGGACTGGACACCGGCCATGCGGCAGTTTCTCGACGCTGGTCCGGCACCCATCGTCTTTACGCCAGGCTCCGGCCACCAGCATGCCGCACAGTTCTTCGCCAGCGCTGTACGGGCTGCACAGGCTCTGGGCCGCCGCGCACTGCTGGTGACCCGGCATCGCGAACAACTGACGGCAGTCTTGCCCGAGGGCGTGCTGTGGCAGTCCTATGTGAGCTTCGATGCCCTGCTGCCGGAGGTGGCCGCCATCGTCCATCACGGCGGTATCGGTACCACCGCCGCTGCCTTGCGGGCAGGCGTACCGCAGCTGGTGGTGCCGTTTGCCTACGATCAGTTCGACAATGCTTATCGGGTCAGACGGCTGGGGGTGGGCGAGATCATTCCGGCCAAACGCCTTTCCGCAGCACGCCTGCAAGCAGCGCTGGCGCGCCTGCTGGCAGCGCCTGACGTGGCGCAACGCTGCCACGCCATTGCCCGCTCCATGCAGGCCAGCGAACATCCGGAAGGATGGGCCGAGCTGGCGGAGCAGGCGCTGCTGCCGGGGCGCTGATTCAGTTTTGTTCCCGGGCCTGCGCCTGCTCCATCAACAACTCCAGAAACGCTGCCGGTGCCGCATCCAGCACCAGCACGCCATTGCGGGCCGCAGTCTTGTGCGTGACCACCAGCTCCCAGCACAGCTCCACTCCGCGCAGCTTGACGCTGGCCAGCTTGCCACGCCGTGCATGCACCAGATCGCGCGGCAACAGCGCGACGCCCAGTCCATGCCCGACCAGATCAAGCAAGGTCACCAGATCACTGACCTCGAAGGCCACGCGACGCCGCAAGCCCGCCTCGGCGAAGCCGCGATCCACCAGCGCACGCGTACCCAGCCCGGTTTCGAAATCGACGAAGCCCTCGCCGGCCAGTTGTTCCAGTGTCACCGAACGCGCCTTGGACAGACGATGGCTGGGATGGCAGGCCAGCACCAGTTCGTCGCAGGCGATGATGTGTTGCTGCAAACCCTCCCCGCTCTCCTCGATGGGCAGGATGGCCAGGTCCAGCTGGCGGGCATCGATCTTTTCATTCAGTTCGCCGGCCGCGCCCTGGCACAGCCGCACCTCCACCGCCGGATGGCGGCGGTGGAAACGCGCCAGCAGCGCCGGCAGATCGACGAAGGAGGGCAGGCTCTGCACCGTGCCGATGGACAGCCGGCCACGCCGCATGGCATTGACGTCGGCCACGTTGGTGGCCCCCTGTTCCAGCGCCGCCAGTGAACGGCGGGCACTCTCCAGGAAAGCCTCGCCGGCCGCCGTCAGCTCCACCCGGCGCGTGGTGCGCACGAATAGCGCTGCCGCCAGTTCTTCTTCCAGCAGGCGGATCGAGGACGACAGCGCCGATTGCACCACATGGCAGCGCGTGGCCGCCCGGGTAAAACTTTTTTCTTCTGCCAGCGCGATGAATTGGCGCAGTTGCCTCAGTTCCATGGGTTCGTGTTGGTTGGTAATGCTGTTGGATTGATCAATGCGATGAATGAATCATGCGGTCTGCATCGATTCTACTGACAAGTCCGCGTCAGCACGGCTGTGGAAAAAAGTCTGCGCCGCGCCTCGAAAAATCGCCATTACCGGGTGCCGATGCGGCAGCCGCCTGCCAGCCCGGCTAAAATAGTCGCCCGAACGACCGCTGCGCACCGCGCGGCACCCACCGAACAGACAAGCATGAGAAAAGTGAAGCTGCGCAACGCCGCAGAAATCGCCCAGGCCCGCGTGGCCGGGCAACTGGCGGCCGAAGTGCTGCATATCGTGGCCGAGCACGTCAAGGCCGGTGTCACCACCGACGAACTGGACCGCATCTGCCATGACCACATCGTCAAGGTGCAACAGGCCACTCCGGCCAACATCGGCTACCACGGCTTCCCCAAGACCATCTGCAGTTCCGTCAACGACGTGATCTGCCACGGCATCCCCGGCGGCCAGGTGCTCAAGGATGGCGACATCATCAACATCGACGTCGCCGTCATCAAGGATGGCTGGTACGGCGACTGCAGCCGCATGTACTTCGTGGGTTCGCCCAACGCCACCGCACGCAAGCTGGTCAACACCACCTACGAGGCCATGTGCGCGGGCATCCGCGCGGTGCGGCCGGGCGCGACCCTGGGCGATGTCGGCCACGCGATCCAGACCGTGGCCCAGCGCGACGGCTTCTCGGTGGTGCGTGAATATTGCGGCCACGGCATCGGCACCATCTACCACGATGAACCGCAAGTGCTGCACTACGGCCAGCGCAACAGCGGCCTGCCGCTCAAGGAAGGCATGATCTTCACCATCGAACCGATGTTGAACGCCGGGAAGCGCCACACGCGCCAGCTCGACGACGGCTGGACCGTGCTGACCGCTGACGGCTCGCTGTCGGCCCAGTGGGAACACATGGTGGTGGTCACCGCCAAGGGCTATGAAATCCTCACGCCCTGGCCGGAAGGCTGCGGCGACTATCCTTCCATCGCCACCCGCAACTGACCTGCCTGCGCATCAATCCGGTGGCGGGTCTCAGCCTGCCACCACCTCGATGGGAAAGTCCGAGAACAGGTCCAGCTGATCCTGTTCCGGCGTCCCGCCCACCACGATCCCCGAAAACACTTCCAGCGTGCTGTAGAAGGCCGGACGAAAACGGCCCAGCTTGCTCTGGTCGATCACCACGTAGCACTCCGCCGCGCTGGCAATGGCCGCCTGCTTGATCGGCACTTCGTGGAAGTTGGAACAGCTCACGCCGCGCCGCGCATCCACCCCGCCCGCCGACAGGAAGGCCTTGTTCACGCCCAGCCGCTTGAGATAGGCCACGCCCTCTTCGGACGCAAACGAGGCCGATGACGGGTGATACAGCCCGCCCAGCAGGATCACCTGCGTATTGGGACGCTGGCTGACGATGTTGGCAATGTTCAGGGAATAACAAATCACGCTCAGGCCGATATCAACCGGCAAGGCCTCCGCCAGATGCGTCATGGTGGTGCCGCAGTCGATGAAAATGCTGTCCCCCTCCTGCACCCGCTGCGCCGCGCGCTGGCAGGCCAGGCGCTTGCGCTGGGCGTGCTGGTCGGCTTCGCGGTCGATCGAGTAGCGGTTCTCGCCAGCGCCGGGGCTGCTTTCCAGCACGTGGCCGCCGAGGCAGATCAGCGGCGAATCGTCGGCAGCCAGGTCGCGCCGCACCGTCATTACCGTCACTCCCAGCACTTCGGCAATGCGCGCCAGTGGTGTCGGGCCCTGCTCGCGGATCATGTCCTGCATGCGCGACAGCCGCTGGGCGCGCGCGCGTTCGCCCAGCGTGGGTTGAGGGACCGGCTTTCCGGTCGACGTCGGGGTCATCGATGCCATGAGGCGTTTTCCTGATCGGGAAATGTTGCAGATAAAAAAAGGTTGCGCCTTAAAAGTTATGGATGTAACGTTACAGCCATTAAATGTTATTTGCAAAACATTTAGCGCGTTGGGCCACATTGTAGCGAGGCCGGCGGACGGCGTCGATGCATGCAAGAGCCAAGCCTGACCCAGCGCAAGCAGCACATGGAAGAGACACTGCCCGTAAGCATCAGCCTACGGTAATTAACTAAAAGTTACGCAGCCATGAACATGACCAGCAAGACCCCTTCCCTGCGCCGTGCGCAGGGCGAGGCCGACATCGTGCGCGAGGATAGCGCGCCCGCCGGCCATCCGCGCAACAGCGTGCAGCCCTATGACGCTGCCGCCTTCGAACATTTGCGCATCAACCTGAGCGCCGCCGAAAAGCGCGTCGCCACCTTGAAGGGCCGCCGCTCGGTCAAGAAGGATGCGCAGGCCGCCTGGCTGCTCAAGGCCATCACCTGCATCGATCTCACCACGCTGTCCGGCGACGATACCCCGCAACGCGTGCGCCGCCTGTGCGCCAAGGCCGCCAATCCGGTGCGCGCCGATCTGCTGGAAGCGCTGGGCATGCAGGCACGCGGGCTGACCACGGGTGCGGTGTGCGTCTATCACCGCTTCGTGAAGACGGCAGTGGAAGCGCTGGAAGGAAAGAATATTCCGGTGGCGGCGGTGTCGACGGGCTTTCCGGCAGGTCTCAATCCGCACGCCCTGAAGCTCAAGGAAATCGAAGCCTCGGTGCGCGATGGTGCCGCCGAAATCGACATCGTCATTACTCGCGAACACGTGCTCACCGGCAATTGGGAAGCGCTCTACCGCGAGATGCGCGACTTCCGCCATGCCTGTGGCGACGCCCACGTCAAGGCCATCCTCGCCACCGGCGAACTGAAGACCCTGCGCAACGTCGCCAAGGCCTCAATGGTCTGCATGATGGCGGGCGCTGATTTCATCAAGACCTCCACCGGCAAGGAGAGCGTCAACGCCACGCCGCTGGTCTCGCTGGTGATGCTGCGCATGATTCGCCAGTACCAGGAGATGACCGGCATCCAGGTCGGCTACAAGCCCGCAGGGGGAGTCGCCACGGCCAAGGATGTCCTCGAATACCAGGTGCTGATGAAGGAAGAACTGGGTGACGACTGGCTGCAACCCGATCTGTTCCGCGTGGGAGCCTCCAGCCTGCTGGCCGATATCGAACGCCAGCTGGAACACCACGTCACCGGCCGTTACTCCGCCTTCAACCGGCATGCCATCGGCTAAGCCACCCTGCACGGACAAGCACAATGAGCGTTTCCACCTATTTCGACACCATGGATTACGGCCCCGCCCCCGAGAGTGACAAGGATGCCCGCGCCTGGCTGGCCAGCCACGAGGCCTCGTTCGGCCACTTCATCGCGGGACGTTTCACCCAGCCCGGCGGCCAGCTGGAAGATCTCGACCCGGCCAGCGGCAAGCGGCTGGCGCATCTCACCCAAGGCTCGGCGGCGGATGTGGATGCCGCCGTCAACGCCGCCCAGGCCGCGCTGGCCGGCTGGCAGGCGCTGGGCGGCCATGGCCGTGCGCGTCACCTGTATGCGCTGGCGCGCGCCGTGCAACGCCACGCCCGCCTGCTGGCCGTGCTGGAGACCATGGACAACGGCAAACCACTGCGCGAATCACGCGATGTGGACGTACCGCTGGTGGCGCGCCACTTCTATCACTACGCCGGCTGGGCGCAGTTGCAGGAAAGCGAATTCCCTGATCATGTTCCGGTCGGCGTGGTCGGTCAGATCGTGCCGTGGAATTTCCCGCTGCTGATGCTGGCCTGGAAGATCGCCCCGGCGCTGGCGCTGGGCAATACGGTGGTCCTGAAACCCGCCGAAGACACCTCGCTGACGGCCCTGCTCTTTGCCGAACTGGCACAGCAGGCCGGGCTGCCAGCGGGCGTGCTCAATATCGTCACCGGCGATGGCAGCACGGGCGCGGCCATCGTCGCGCATCCCGGCATCCAGAAAATCGCCTTCACCGGCTCCACCGAAGTGGGCCGCCTGATCCGCGCACAGACCGCCGGCAGCGGCAAGTCGCTGACGCTGGAGCTGGGCGGCAAGTCGCCCTTCATCGTCTTCGATGATGCCGATATCGATGCCTCCATCGAAGGCGTGGTCGATGCGATCTGGTTCAACCAAGGGCAGGTCTGCTGTGCCGGTAGCCGCTTGCTGGTGCAGGAAGGCATCCACGATCTCTTCATCGCGCGGCTGAAAAAACGCATGGAAAAACTCAAGGTCGGCGCACCGCTGGACAAGTGCAGCGACATGGGTGCGCTGATTTCCCCGGTGCAGCTGGAACGCGTGCGGCGCCTGGTCGAACAGGGTGTGCGTGAAGGTGCGCAGTGCCATCAGGTGGCCCTCGATGTGCCGCCCGGCGGCTGCTTCTATCCGCCCACGCTGCTGACCGGCGTGCATCCCGCTGCCACCGTGGCCACCGAGGAAATCTTTGGCCCGGTGCTGGTAGCGATGAGTTTCCGCACCCCCGACGAAGCCGTGCAACTGGCCAACAACAGCCGCTATGGACTGGCCGCCAGCGTCTGGAGCGAGACCATCGGCCTGGCCCTGGGCGTGGCCCCGCAGCTGAAAGCGGGCGTGGTGTGGATCAACAGCACCAACCAGTTCGATGCGGCCGTCGGTTTTGGTGGCGTGCGCGAATCCGGCTATGGCCGCGAGGGCGGACGCGAAGGCTGCTACGAATACCTCAAACCGCGCCATCGCCTGAACCGCGCGCAACGCAATACTGCATCGGCCACGCCGGCCGGCGCACGCAAGGACTCTCCGCTGCAAGGCGGCCTGGTCGACCGCACTGCCAAGCTTTACATCGGCGGCAAGCAGGTCCGTCCGGATGGCGAAGTCTCGATGGCTTGCCACGCGGCCAGTGGCGAACGTCTGGAAGACGTGGGCCAGGGCAACCGCAAGGATATCCGCAACGCTGTCGCCGCTGCCGTCAAGGCCGGTGGCTGGAGCAGCGCGACTGCCCATCGCCGCGCCCAGGGGCTGTATTACATCGCGGAAAATCTGTCAGCGCGCGCCGATGAATTCGCGCGCCGCATTGCCCTCACCACCGGGGTCTCCACCGAGGCCGCGCGGGCTGAAGTGGACGCCGCGATCAAACGCCTCTTCAGCTATGGCGCCTGGGCCGACAAGTACGACGGTGCCGTGCACCAGCCACCCCTGCGTGGCGTGGCCCTGGCCATGCCGGAAGCCATCGGCGTGGTCGGCGTGGTCTGTCCGGAAGAACAGCCGCTGCTGTCCTTCATCAGCCTGGTGGCGCCGCTCATCGCCATGGGCAACCGCGTGGTGGTAGTCCCCGGCCAGCAGGCAGCGCTCGTGGCAACCGATCTGTATCAGGTGCTTGATACATCGGACCTGCCCGGCGGTGTCATCAACATCGTCACCGGCAAGAGCGCCGAGCTGCTCACCGTACTGGCCGAGCATGACGAGGTCGATGCCCTGTGGGTACGCGGACCGGCCGAGTTCTCGGCGACGGCCGAGCGGCTGTCCGTCGGCAATCTCAAGCGCTGCTTCGTGGATCACGGCGAGGTCACCGACTGGCACGATGCTGCGCAAGCTGAAGGCAGCGAATATCTGCGCCAGGCCACGCACGTCAAGAACATCTGGATTCCTTATGGCGAATGACAACCTTGTGCTTCAGCGCAATACGGTTTTCCTGACGAAGTCCTGACGATATGCTGACTAATAAACCGAAAGAAATTAAATCTTGAAATATTAGTTTTTTACGGTGAACAATCAAGCTGAACAAGGACTCCCAAGCAACAAGATTTAGATTTATTCTATAAGCATACTTATAAAATCCACAGGAGACGACATGCTTAAAAATCTGCATCCTTTATTGAACGCCGATGTGCTCTACGCCTTGCGCGCGATGGGCCACGGTGACGAACTGGTCTTGTGCGACGCCAATTTCCCGGCCGACTCGGTGGCCCGACAGACGGTGCTGGGCAAGGTGCTGCGCATCGATGGCGTGGGCACCACCGAAGCTGCGCGCGCCATCCTCTCGGTACTGCCGCTGGACAATGCCGTGGAGCAGCCGGTGCGGCGCATGGAGATCATGGGCGAACCTGCCACCATCCCGCCGGTACAGCAGGAACTGCAACAGGAAGTCAACCAGGCTGAAGGCCGCGAACGTCCGCTCGGGTCCATCGAGCGCTTCGCCTTTTACGAAGCGGCCAAGAAAGCGTATTGCGTGATCGCCACCGGCGAGCGCCGCTTCTACGGCTGCTTCCTGCTCAAAAAAGGTGTGTTGCCACCGGAGGCGTGAGCATGACTTCCCTCTCGCACAAGACCGGCGTGGCCGTGCTGGGCATCTACGTGGCCGACCTCGCTTTCCGCGCACCCGGCATGCCCGGCCTGGGCCAGACCATCGCCGGCACCGGCTTCGCCATGGGGCCCGGCGGCAAGGGCTCCAACCAGGCCGTGGCCGCTGCGCGCGTCGGTGCGCCGGTGCGCTTCATCTCGGCCATCGGCAAGGATTCCTTCGGTGACTTCGCGCTTTCGCTGTGGCGTCAGGAAACCATCGCCCCGCACGTGCGCGTGATCGAGGATGCCCCCACCGGGGCAGCCTTCATCTACGTCAACGATGCCAGCGGCGACAATGCCATCATCGTGGTGCCGGGTGCCGCCTCGCAACTGTCCACCCAGGATGTGGAACGCGAACACCAGGCCATCGAAGCGGCCAGTGTCTTCGTCACCCAGCTGGAGCAGCCGCCCGAGGCCGCACTCACCGGCCTGCAGATCGCCCGTGCGGCAGGCACCACCACCGTCTTCAACCCGGCCCCGGCACTGGACTTCCCGCCGCAGATCTATGGCCTGTGCGATTTCATCACCCCCAATGAGCATGAAGCGGCCCTGCTGACCGGTATCGAAATCCACACCGTCGACGATGCCCGCCGCGCTGCCGACGTGCTGCTGGAACGCGGCGTGGGCTGCGCCCTCATCACGCTGGGCGCGCAGGGTGCCTTGCTGCACAGCCGCTCGCAATCGCTGCATCTGCCGGCCCTGTGCGCAGGCACCGTGGTGGAGACCGCCGGCGCGGGCGATGCCTTCAACGGCGCGTTCGCCGCCGGACTGGCCGAAGGCATGAGCGCAGAGCAGGCCGCGCGGCTGGCCACGGCGGTGGCAGCCATTTCGGTCACCCGCCCCGGCACCGCCCCGTCCATGCCCAGCCGCCAGGAAGCGCTGGCGCTGCTGCAGGCCAACGCCGGTGCGCTGGCGCAGGCGCAATGACATTCCCCCGCAAGGTGAACCGACCATGAAACTGAAGATCTCCGACCCGCAACTGCTGTTCCTGCTGGTCATCAACCTGGCCATCCTGCTGGTGGCCACCGTGTTCTCGCGCGGCGACTTCCTGGACCTCTACAACTTCCAGTCCATGGCCAGCCAGCTGCCTGAACTGGGCCTGCTGGCCATCGGCGTGGCGCTGGCGATGATCTCGGGCAATGGCGGCATCGATCTCTCCGGCATTGGCCTGGCCAATCTGGCCGGGGTCGTGGCCGCAGCCACCATGCCGCTGCTGGTGGCCGCGCCCGATGCGGCACCGTGGACGTATACCCTGGGCTTCATCGCGGTGGCACTGGTCACCGGACTGGTGGGCGGTGCGCTCAACGGCTGGCTGATTTCGCGCGGCAATCTGACGCCGATCCTCTGCACGCTGGGCACGCAGATGATCTTCACCGGACTGGCCGTGGTGCTGACCAATGGCTCCAGCCTGCGCATCAGCGTGGTCGATCCGATCTCGGCCATCGGCAATGAATCGGTGCTGGGCGTGCCGATCCCCTTCATCATCTTCGTCGCGCTGCTGCTGGGCGTGGGCTGGCTGATGCGCTACAGCCTGTTCGGCATCAAGCTCTACCTGCTGGGCACCAATGCGCGCGCGGCACGTTACGCGGGCATCTCGCAGAATCGCCTGCGCTTTGCCACCTACACCTTGAGCGGCGTGCTGGCCTCGGTGGCCGGCGTCATCATCGCCGCACGCACTGCCAGCGTGAAGGCCGACTATGGCAACTCCTACCTGCTCATCGCCATCCTGATCGCGGTGATGGCCGGCATCCGTCCGCAAGGCGGCTACGGGCGCATGGTCTGCCTGTTCTTCTCGGCGCTGGCGCTGCAGCTGCTGTCCTCGACCTTCAACCTGCTGGAGATTTCCAACTTCTTCCGCGACTGCGCCTGGGGCTTGCTGCTGCTGTGTTTCCTGGCCTCGGCGCGGGTCAGCTGGCGTGATTTTTTCCCGAATTCAAAGGCGCAATTGCGCAAGTCTTGAACAGCACCCCGCCTGTCAAGATCCATCCACATAGTGGGGAAACTGGAGACATGATGAACAAGAAATCGGCTTGCGTACTGGGTTCGGCTCTGGCAGCCATCGGCTTTGCCAGCGCGCTGCAGGCGCAGAACAAACCCATCGATATCGTCACCGTGGTCAAGATCACCGGCATCAGCTGGTTCAACCGCATGGAAGTGGGCGTCAAGGAATTCGCTGCCGCCAATCCCGGCGTGACCACGCGCCAGATCGGCCCGGCCCAATCGGACGCCGCCCAGCAGCAACGCCTGGTGGAAGACCTGGTGGCCAAGAAGGTCGATGCCATCGCCGTGGTGTCGATGGATCCGCCCACTCTGGAGCCGGTCTTGAAGCGCGCCCTGGATCGTGGCATCAAGGTGGTCACCCATGAAGCCGACAACCAGAAGAACACTCTGGTCGATATCGAAGCCTTCGACAACACCGCCTATGGCGCCCGCCTGAATGACCGGCTGGCCGCCTGCATGGGCGAGACCGGCAAGTGGTCGTCGCTGGTCGGTTCGCTGGGCAGCCAGTCGCAGGTGCAATGGGCCGATGGCGGCGCTTCCAATGCCGCCAAGAAGTATCCCAAGATGACCCTGGTCGATGCCAAGAACGAATCGGCCAACGATGCCGAGAAGGCCTACGCCAAGGCCAAGGAAATCCTGCGCAAGCATCCTGACATCAAGGGCTTCCAGGGTTCGTCGTCGCTCGACGTGCTGGGTATCGGCCGCGCCGTGGAAGAGGCCGGCCTGCAGGGCAAGGTCTGTGTCTATGGCACCGGCCTGCCGAGCGAAGCGGCCAAGTTCCTGGAGTCGGGTGCCGTGGGTGGCATCGCCTTCTGGGATCCGAAGGATGCCGGCCTGGCCATGAACAAGGCCGCCATGATGCTGGTGCAGGGCAAGAAGATCACCGACGGCATGGACCTGGGCATTCCCGGCTACAACAAGGTCAGCGTCAAGAAGGGTCCGGGCGTGGGCGTGATCGTCACCGGCCAGGCCTGGGTCGAAGTGGACAAGAAGAACTACAAGCAGTACGCGTTCTGATCGCGGCCTGATCAGACCCACCGGACATCCGCCGCGCGCCCGCATCATCATCCCGGCCACGGCGGATGTCCTTCGTCATCGCGTTGGACTATGAGCACTCACGACACTTCCCGCCCCGACGGCGCGCCTGCCCAGGAATTCCTGCGGCTGCAGGGTATCCACAAGCGCTTTGCCGGGGTGCATGCCCTGCGCGGCATCGATCTGACCATCCACGCCGGCGAGATCTATCACCTGCTGGGCGAGAACGGCTGCGGCAAGAGCACCATGATCAAGATCATCGCCGGGGCCCAGCCGCCCAGCGAAGGAGAAATCTTCATCCAGGGCGAACGCGTGGCCGAGCTCACGCCACTGGCCTCGCTGTCGCTGGGCATCGAGACGGTGTATCAGGATCTCTCGCTGCTGCCCAACATGAGCGTGGCCGAGAACGTCGCCCTGAGCGCCCAGCTGGTGCGCCATCAGGGGCGGCTGGCACGCCTGTTCGATCGCGGCGCCCTCAACGACACGGCGGCGCGCGCCCTGCGCGCGGTCAACCTGCCGGCCACGGCGGCGTTTCTCGATACGCGCGTGGACGAGCTGCCCATCGCCACCCGCCAGTTGATCGCCATCGCCCGCGCGATTGCCACCAGCGCGCGCATGGTGATCATGGATGAACCGACTACCTCGCTCACCCAGAAGGAAGTCGATGCGCTGGTCAAGGTCATCAACGGCCTGCGCGCCAATGGCGTGGCCGTGCTGTTCGTGAGCCACAAGCTCGATGAATGCTTTGCCATCGGCGGCCAGGCCATCGTTTTCCGCGATGGAGAAAAAGTCGCGCAAGGACCGATCCAGACCTTCACCAAGGCCCAGTTGGGCCAGCTGATGACCGGCAAACAGTTGAGCGAGGAGCGCTATCGCGTCGACGCCCAATTGCAGAAGACCCGCCTGGAAGTCACGGCCCTCACGCGCCGCGCCACCTTCGAGGACGTCAGCTTCACGTTGCATGAAGGCGAGATCCTGGGCATCACCGGCCTGCTTGATTCAGGCCGCAATGAACTGGCCCTGGCGCTGGCCGGGGTCGAACCGGCGCATGGCGGACAGATCGTGCTGGACGGACAGCGACTGTCGCTGCGCGCGCCCGGCGATGCGATCACGCATGGCATCGGCTACGTACCCGAGGATCGCATCAGCGAAGGCCTGTTCCTCGACAAATCGATTCGCGACAACATCATCACCACCATCCTGCGCAAGATGCGCGGCAAGTTCGGCGCACTCGATGCGGCGGCCTGCCAGCGCTTCTCGGTGGACACGGTCCGGCAATTGCAGATCGCCACCCCGGACGTGGATCGTCCGGTGCAGTCGCTCTCCGGCGGCAACCAGCAGCGCGTGCTGATCGGCCGCTGGCTGGCCATCAATCCGCGCGTGCTGATCCTGCACGGGCCGACGGTGGGCGTGGATGTGGGTTCCAAGGACATCATCTACCGCATCATCCAGGACCTGGCAAAACAGGGCATGGGCGTCATCCTCATCAGCGACGACCTGCCCGAGCTGCTGCAGAACTGCGACAACCTGCTGCTGATGAAGCGCGGACGCATCGTGCGCCGCTTCGAGGTGGAGGGCTTGTCCGAGAGCGACCTCGCGCACGACCTGGTCTCCGAACAAAGCCACGAACATTGAGAACCGAGCATGGATGCAAGCACTTTGACCCGCCAGAACGCCCACACCGACACCAGTCCCGCCCTGCCCCCGCGCAGCGCGGCAGCCAGCCTGGGTGCGCTGCTCAAGAAAAACCCTTCGCTGTTCACCTTCGTCCTGATCCTGCTGGTGGTGGTGACGGTGGCCCTGATCAATCCCGCCTTCTTCCAGCTGGCGGTGCTGTTCGACATCGTGCGCGCCTGCACCACGCTGGGCCTGTTTGCGCTGGGCGTGATGATCGTGCTGGCCGCCGGTGGCATCGACGTCTCCTTCGCGGCCATCGCGGCGCTCACCATGTATTCCATCACCAAGGTGGTGATGACGTATTTCCCGGAGACGCACATTGCCGTCATCCTGCTGGCCGGTGCGGTTGGCGGCACCGCGCTGGGTGTGCTCAACGGGCTGCTGGTGGACTGGCTCAAGGCACCCTCGCTGATCGTCACCATCGGTACCCAGTATCTCTATCGCGGCATCCTGCTGACCTTCGTCGGGACCGTGTTCTTCATGAACGTGCCGCATGCCATGGATCAGTTCGGCAAGCTGGCCCTGGCGCGGCATGACACGGCCAGCGGCCTGCACGCCGTGCTGCCCGCCACCGTGCTGGTGCTGGTGCTGGCCAGTGCGCTGACCTGGTGGCTGCTCAACAAGACCCTGATGGGGCGCGCCGTCTACGCCGTGGGCGGCAGCCTGGCCATCGCCGAACGGCTGGGCTACAAATTGCGTTCGGTGCATCTGTTCGTGTTCGGCTATGCCGGTTTCCTGTCCGGACTGGCGGGCATCGTGCACGTCTCCAGCACGCGCCTGGCCAATCCCTTCGACCTGGTGGGCAGCGAGCTGGATGTGATCGCCGCCGTGGTCCTTGGCGGTGCGCGCATCACGGGCGGCCATGGCAGTGTGGTGGGTACCCTGCTGGGCGTGCTGCTGGTGACCCTGATCAACAACGTGCTGATCCTGGCCGGCGTGCCCAGTACCTGGCAGAAAGCCATCATCGGCGGCTTCATCGTGCTGGCGGGTGCGGTGTTCGCGCTGCGGCGGGAGAAGTAGAATTTCCCGTTAAAAATACTCACCAATTCTCCCGCCCATCTTTTTTAAAAAATATTTTCAGATCACTGCATCCAGATCGGCTCCTCGCGGGTAGTACCTCATGTCAGCCCCGTTGTCGCGCATGCGGCGGCGGGCTGCACGAGACGACCATTCATTTCAAGAAACAAGGAGCCCATCATGCAAACTGCCATCCTGTCTACCCGTTCCCTCCGTATCGCCCTGCCCCTGGCCGCGGCCCTCACGCTGGCGGCCTGCGCGCCCATGTCGACCATGTATTCGCAGGACAGCCTGCCGGACGCCGTCAAGGTCCCGGCCGGCAACAAGGTGGTCCTGCAGACCGTGGGCGTGGGTGAGATCCTCTATGAGTGCCGCGCCAAGAAGGACATGCCCGGCCAGTTCGAATGGACCTTCGTCGGCCCCGATGCCGTGCTCAAGGATCGCAGCGGCATGCAGGTCGGCCGCTACTACGGCCCGCCGGCCACCTGGGAGAGCAGCGACGGATCCAAGGTGACCGGTGCGCAGGTCGCGGTGGCCCCGGCTGGCACCGGCAATATCCCGCATCAGCTGGTCAAGGCCAATCCGGCTACCGGCATGGGTGCGATGACGCAGACGACCTATATCCAGCGCGTCGCCACCAAGGGTGGCGTGGCACCGGCTGATCGCTGCGACATGGGTTCGGCGGGTGCCAAGCAGAAGGTGGGCTATCAGGCCGACTATATCTTCTGGAAGGCTTCCTGATGCGAGCGTAATCCAGGCCATAACCTCGCTATAATCCAGGTCACCCCGGCCGGACGTTCCGGCCGGGCAACCTGCGCCCGGAGCCTGATTTCGCGTGACTGACGTCCCCGCCTCCTTCGATCATGAAGCCGCCCTGCTGGCCTGCGCGCGCGGCGAGCGCCGTGCATTGCAGGCGCTTTACGAACACGAGGGCCGCTATCTGCTGGGGGTGGCCTTGCGCATCGTGCGTGATCGCGCACTGGCCGAGGACGTCCTGCATGACGCCTTCCTCAATCTGTGGAACCGCGCCGCCAGCTTCGACCCGGCGCGCGGAGCGGCACGCGGGTGGATCTACACGGTAGTACGCCATACGGCACTCAATCGCATCCGCGCCATGCAGCACGAAGTCGCCGCCGGTGATGACATGGAAGAACTGGCCGACCGCGCCGAGCCCGCCGTGGATGCACCCGAGTGGCAAGCCGATCTCGGCCGGCTGGACGAGTGCCTGGGCCAGTTGAGCGATGCCAAACGCGCCAGCATCGTCTACGCCTATGTCGATGGCTGCACCCATGGCGAAATCGCCGAGCGCCTGCAAGCGCCGCTGGGATCGGTGAAGGCATGGATCAAGCGCGGCCTGGCCGCGCTGCGGGAGTGTATCGGATGAATGCATCACACGATGAACTGCAATGGCTGGCGGCCCAGTACGTGCTGGGGACGCTGCCGCACGCACAGCGCCAGGCGGTGGAGCAGCGCCTGGCCACGGACGGCGCACTGCGTGCCGCCGTCGATGAATGGGAAACCAAGCTGCATCCGCTGACCGCACTGGCCGAACCGGTGCAGCCCTCGGCCAGCCTGTGGCAGCGCATCGAGCGCAGCCTGCCCATGCCGGCCCCGGTACGTCAGCGTGGCGGCTGGCATGCATGGTGGGAGAGCGTGCAATTCTGGCGCTGGAGTACCGGCGCGGCGCTGGCCTGCTCGGTGCTGCTGGCCGTGCTCATGCTGCGTGCCGAGCCGCCGACGCGTGCGCCGGCCTACATGGTGGTACTGGTGGCGCCGCAGGACAAGGCCCCCGGCTGGGTGGTACAGACCGGTGGCAGCGGCCGCCTCAACCTGATCCCTCTGGGCGTGGCCACCGTGCCGCAGGAGAAGGCGCTGCAATTCTGGACCAAGGGGGCCAACTGGAACGGCCCGGTCTCGCTGGGCATCGTCAAGCCTGGCAAGACCCAGGAAGTCCCGTTGGACAAACTGCCACCGCTGCAGCCGGACCAGCTCTTCGAGATCACCCTGGAGCCGGGTACCGGCTCGCCCACGGGCCGTCCGACCGGCCCCATCCTCTACATCGGCCGCGCGGTCAAGGTCACTTCCTGAGACCGGCGCGATGGCGCATGGCGTGAGCCAATCCGCGTGGCAGCGAGGACTGGCGAGATTCGTGGATGGCGCGCATCAGTTGCGATGCGCGTTCGTACCGCGCGCTGGGAAATCGCCGCAAAACACGATGCAAAACAATCGCCAACGAAAAAAACCGAATAAGGAGACGCGGTTTTAAATTAAGCTTGCGCGAAATAATTACTGTCTCAGCAATGAATCGCAAAGTCTTCCGGCGCGTTTCCTCCTGGAAAATTCTCCTCTGGGCCTGCACCAGCATGGTCGGAGGCGTCTTTCTGGCGCAGCTCGCGCTGACCATTTCGGAGATCCGCCACATCGACGCCTCGTCGATGCAGGCCTTGCAGCGTGCGGAAGACGCCGGACGCGCCACCGCCGATGCGCTGCGCCGGGCCGAAGCGAGTCCCTTCGAGATGTGCTCGGAGGGCGACCTTACCATCCTGCGCAACATCACCTATGCCAACAGCTATGTGGCCGACCTGGGCCGCATCGAGCAGGGCGTGGTGCGTTGTACGGCGCTGTGGGGCAAACTGGACAAGCTCACCCGCCTGCCTGAGCCGCACTATCATGCGCGCGGCGGCTTCAGCGTGTGGAGCCATCAGGAAGTGCTGCAGACGCATTACCAGACCAACCTGGTGGCCCTGAACCGCAGCCTGGCCATCGCCTCGCCCTCGACCTTCGATCTCAATCGTTTCTATCAGGATGTATCGCTGCGCATCACCAACGGCAACGGCACGCACACCTATGCCGAGCGCGACGGCCTGCGCTACAACCCGGCCGGCGCGATGGACCTGCTGCCCGGCATCGACATCACCGAATGCAGCCGCGACATGGCCCTGTGCGCCCAGGCGAGCGCGCGCCTGCACTGGTTTGCGCTGGCCCAGCCCTTGAGTTTTGTGGCGCTGCTGGCGGGCAGTTTCCTGCTGGGTGCGCTGGCCTACCTGATGCATCTGCGCCTGCGCCGCAATCAGGGTGTGGTGGAGAAGCTGCGCGAGGGCATCGCCAATGACGAGATCGTGCTGCTGTACCAGCCCATCGTCTGCGTGCGCGACCTGAGCCTGAAGGGATACGAAGCGCTGGCGCGCTGGCGCCCGGCGGATGAACCCGAGATCGGCCCGGAAATCTTCGTCCCGCTGGCGGCGCAAAACCGGCTCAGCACGGCGCTCGCGAAGGTGGTACTGGCGCGTGCGCTGCGCGAGATGCAGGATCTGCTGCAGGCCGATCCGATGCTGGTGCTGGCGGTCAATACCGAGGTGGCCGACATCGAGGATGCGGACTTCATCGAGTTCGCGCTCGAACTGACGGCGGCCACGCCGGGCCTGCGTCCGCAATTGCATCTGGAAGTCACCGAGCGTGCCGACATCCGTTCGGCCACTTTCACACAGAACATCGAGCTGTTGCGCCAGGCGGGCTTTGCGATCTGGATCGATGACTTCGGTACCGGCAGTGCCAATCTGTCGCATCTGTCCTATGCGCAGTTCGACGGCATCAAGATCGACCGGCTTTTCACCAGTGCCTTGAGCACCGGTTCACCGCTGCGCTCGGTGGTCCCCAACCTGCTGCGCCTGGCCACCGAGCTGGAGCTGAAGGTGGTCATCGAGGGCATCGAGACGGAAGAGCAATTGCAGCTCATACGCAGCATCGCGCCGCAGATTCATGCACAGGGCTGGCTGTTCAGCAAGGCGATGGAATTGCGCGAAGTGCTGCAGCAGCGGCAGCCTTATACGCTGGAGGAGTTCGGCCTGGCGGCGTGAGCGGGATGCTTGCGCTCAAGGGCTGCGGCCGTCTTTCCAGACATCGACGATGAGCACGACGCGGTCGCTGTCATCCTGATTGGCGGCGGCGTGGATCCGCAGGTCATCGAACACCACGATCTTGCCTTCGCGCGCCACGTGGCGTTGTCCTTCCACTTCCAGCCAGGCACCCGGTGGGCAGATCAGGCCCAGGTGTACGCGCCAGACTCCCTCGACGGCTCCCCGGTGCGGCAGGATCATGGCCCCCGGCCGCAGCACGGAAAACCCGGCCATGAAGAGCCCGGGAATCTGGCGCACGATCGTGTGCGTAACGGGGCACAGCATTTCGCCGGGCATGCGCTGGTCGGGGTAATGCACGCCGAGCACATCCCAGAGGCCGTTGTGCAGATCTTTTTCCGGCCACTCGACGACGCGATGTGCGGCTTGCAGGTATTCGTCGCGGATGCTTTGCCAGTGTTCTTCAAGAGGGCGCAGGTGGGGGTGGGATGCGATGTACTGGAAGGGTGGCATGAGGGGGAAATGGACGGGTGTTGATTCGCGATCTGGGTGGGGTGAAGCGGATTCGTCGTGCAGGGATTGATCAGTCTGTTGAATCTCGGGGCAAGCGTCGCCTCTGCTTTTTGGACAGCTTCACCGGCGGGTAGAGCGCCTCAACGCGTGCGATTTCTGCCAGTTCCTCGGGGGTGTGGAAGGAAACTGGCTCTGCCCATTCACCATCCCGGATGATCGGAAACCAGCCGGGATAGCTCGTCTCAAAAAAGGATAGGTCAAGGATGTTGTAATTGTCCTTATCGATTCGCCGCAACGTCACCATCGCAAAGCCATAGTGCGTATAGGCGCCTCCCCCGCCTGCGGGTGCTCGCTGATCGATCTTCTCCGAATCCCAATCATGAATGAAGCCTGTGGCTTCCGGCAACGGATCGTGAAACGACAGTTCGAGCTTGCCGCCGCCCTTTTTGCAGAAGCAGGGGATATTCGGCTGGCGCAGCATCGATTCAGTGTTGAGGTTGTCAGGGAGGAGGATGGTGAGATACATGGTCTTTATCTGCAAGGACATGGCAAAACAGCAGTCGCTATCAATACGGCCGATGCTCGTCAGCTTTACGTTATAACGACGAATTCTGCTCAGGCATCAGGGTCACTGCGTAGACGCGCATATCGTCTGAAAACTCGAATCGGACAAGATGGTCCGGCATCTCGTAGCGCATCCACGGGCGAACAAATCCAATCAGGGAGTCCAGGTAGCCACCGCCATGCTGCTGGGGTCTGCCCCAGTGTGCCTTGACGGCGTTGTGGTCCAAAGATGCCGTATCAAATCCGGCGAGCTTTCCTTGATACGATTTGTATTCTTCATTGCCCTGGATAAGGAAATGGGCAAAAGCAAAAATCCCGCTCCGAAATCCACATTCCACTCCCGTCTCAAAAAATTGATAGTAGGTCGTCGCGCCGACGGGGTCGCTGTACTCTTCGGGCGTTGATGAGATCAATGGCTGATCGGGGAGTTTTTTGAACAGCGCCTGGACTTCGTGCGCGCGCTCCATTTTGCCGATGACGGCAATGAATTCTTCTAATGGCAGTGTCATTCAACTGCTCCTCAGGTACTGATTTTCTCTTGCATCTGCGTGCCCTTGGCATTGATGTCTCGCGCCGCCGTGGCCGTGAGCGTGCTGTCAGGATTGGCGACGTACAGCGCGGCGAAGCACTCTACGCTGTTCTGCGGCGCCAGTCTTAGGATTTACGTGTATTCAAATAAGCTTCGATCTCCCTCGCGTCTTCGGAAGACAGTGGTTCGTCTGAAAACATTTCGTGAACTTCCTTGTCCCCAACAAGCGGAAGTAGATTTTTTAGTCGACCGTAAACATCGATATCGATCACTCCCCACTCCAGCAGCCCTGCCAGATAGCCAAGCCAGAGCACTCCAACCACATCGCTGGAGGCATGCCAACTGAGCTGATTCAATATTCTGCGTCTAAGCTCTTCCTCCTCAGGATAGCCATTCAACATCTTTACCTCGCACCGATCTATGAAGGGACATCTTTCTGACAGCCCATCAACAACTGTTTATCTGAACGGACCCGCAAGATGCACTTTTGGATCTGCTTCGCCGCAGCAGTGGTGTTGGCCATTACTCTATTTAGCGTCCAATCGGCTGCGACGTTGGCACTATTGAGATGTGACTTGGGACTACTTTCTTTCTACGTTATCTAATTTTAAATCGGCCGAAAAACTAGTTCGCTTACCTGTTCAGCGTTTCCTCAGACTGATAAAAAATTTAGATGCGACAATTTATTATCGTTTGTAAATTCCATATGCAAGGCATAGTCATCAAACACGTACTTAATCCAAAGAGGAAACGTCATCTGAATTTTGTTCATGGTCGACGTCGAAAGACCGATATCGCGACAAGTCCAAATCCGATTAATGCGCCCAAAAATGCTGCACTCTTTAAACGGCGCTCAATATTTTCACTATCTATTTTTTTCCAGAATGCTGGTGAGGTGACGTGTTCAACGAAGGTGACTTGTATTTGACTGGCGCACCGTGTGAATACGCCGCACCAATCACGTGTCAGTGAGTCTTGCAAAAGTTCTTTTAGGATCGGCGCGACAACCAGATCAACAATTGCAACAAGACATGGCATTGCGCAGATAGAGATGACCATCACACACAAAACCGGAAAAATAATCTCTTTATAGTTTTTTCTCATTGCTTCGGATTGACGGGAAGGAGGCGTGACTATCGCTTGCTCCAAATGCCGCCCGGCCAGGGCGAACGGCAGTTTGAATGAATACCTCAGGTCAACGCTCACAAGCAGGAATCACGAACGGCTGCCGCTGTACATCACTCATCAGAAGGAAACCTCGTACCGTCGGGTGACAAGCACATCCTCTATCAGGCTGTCCGGATAGATCCATTCATTCCAATTTTCAACTATCCAGTCTTTCGAGATGGCACGTCCCCCACAATCAGAGACCAGAGGCAGCTTGACCAACACCCGACCTGCTTTCACTCCTGTGCAAACAATGAGTGCATGCGCGGTGTTTTCACCCGGAAGATAAACCAGCATGAGATCCACGAATTCCTCGTAAGGCCATTGTGCCTTCACGCGAAAAACCGATCCTGCAGCAATCTCTTCGAGATCGGCTGTTAGCAATTTCTGCCAACTCATCAAGCTTTTCTCATGGCTCTCAGAATCCACCAATCCCTCCAACACTCAAACATATCTGGTGCGAGCCGAATATTATTCTTCGCCAAATTGCTTCTTTGTCCAGCGCTCACGTGCGGCAATCACGTCCTTGTAGCCGCTCAATACTAAAGTGGCATTCGTGCTTTAATCACTCGATCTGATTCAATGGGTAGCGAGACCAACCGAAACTTTCAATCTCCGCCGAATTTGCGCGACGAATTTTCGCTCCTTCGAAACCATGATGACTTCGAACATCAATCTCCTCTGGCTTGCGCCAAGCTGACTCGCACTCTTCGCAGAGGAGGAAAAGCTCACCTGCATCGTCATTCAGCGTAATGAACAAACGCCCTTGATCACAAATGGGGCAGGTGCCATGCCAGTATTCCATACTCTATATCTGCTTTTTCAAAAAACATCGGTTGAGCAATTGATGTATAGCCCGCCAGCAAGATGATATGTCTTACTCGATCTCTAGCTTACTTCCAAACCTCTCGTCGGTTGCTTATAGCAACTTCCAGCACCTCATATCTATGACATCCTCGCGACTTAAACTAGTCCGTATTCGCGACGACGAGGGTTGACGGCAATTTATTGAATGCGATTTACAGGACAATATCTTGCGTTCCGACTTCTTCAACCTCTTCATTAACAAACTTAACGGCGAGGCCAATTTCCGGCTCCCAAGTGCATTGAAAAAGCACACCGACCACTCTATCTCCCATACCGAACGATTGCTGAATCACGATCTCCGTTGGCCTTATCAGAGATTTTAGCTGCAAAGAATTCTCGATTCTTGGACATCTCATGTCACAAAGTTCTGCGCCGACAATAGAGCGATACTCGTCGCAGATGCGTTGGTAATAATCGAACAGAGACTGTTCAGCCAACAACATCAATTGACTTTTCTTTTTATCGAAAATTAGAAATGCCTCCCGCTGCTCTTCTTCTATCTCAGCTCCAACTTCGCATGGAACGATCAACTTAACGTTAATCAAATCCCCAAAAAGAGGATAGGTATATGGACGAGTCCATCCATATCGATACTCCAAATCACCAAAGACATCATCTTGTAATCGCTGCATCTTAAATCTCACTTTTTAATCTTACCTTCTAAGGCTTTACGGACATGCTCAGCTAGGCCCAAAAAATCTGCATATGCGGCAGAAGCAAAATTTGGGTAGTGTTCTGCAACATATGCCCCCCAGATCCTGAGAACATCCACTCTCCATCTGTGAAATTAATTGCTCAACAAAGGTAGGTCGAATAATCCAATTTGTGCCAGGCAAGGTAAGCCTCTGATGGCTAAACATATGCCATTCCATGCCGCCCCTATAAGTCGCTATCGCAGATTTGAGTTTGGAAATGAATTCCGGATTTTCATTCTTGAATCGCACTGAAGTAAAAGGGGGAAATTTCGAATGATCCTCCTGATACATTTCGCCGTTCTTTAGCACAACGTTCGCCTCTCTCGCTTGAAACCGCCTCCATTCAAGCTCAGCAAATTGTTCGATTACTCGGCACAATTCGTCACCATTCACAAGCTGTAGATTTGTCATTCCCCGCCTTTAACTATAGAGATCGAAACTCCTCCTGGATTCGTGCCTTTTATCAGTTGTACCCAGTCGCCTTGAGGAATCGGCTGCAATGATATCCGTACCTGATTCAATAGTGAGCTTGTTACCCGCATCAACGTGTGTATTGATCTGCTTGACGTCACTGCCGTCTCCACGGCCAGTTCATTGTTTTCAAAAACCAGTAACACCGTAATGGTCGGGGAAATCGTAGTTTTCAGGAATTTCTGGCCAAGTAAATCTGGCATCCCTGAACAAGACTTTATCAATTTCATCCTCGATATTTTCAAAGAGATTCATTAACTTGTGGGCATACAACCTAGCCCCTAGCAAAGCAGCAAAGGCTGCCAAATCATCTTTTTCCATCTTTGCTCTTTTAGATAGGCTGAATAAGAAAATTAGTCTATCCAAATACTTACCGAACTGTTGATCAAGCGATATTCCATAGTCAAGAGCCCAGCTGCATTGTTTACCGCTCTCAGCCATCATTTCTTCCTTTGATAAACCTATATCTTTGGCCAGCGAGGTAAACAGCTCCTGCACTACATCCAAATTTTCTTCTTTTTTCATTTCAGCCTTCTTCCTTGTTTAATTTGCTGGCCGCACTCGCAACCGAAGCCCCCGATACCGACGATGCCAACGCGGGTACCGAATTCTGTCGAATAGGTCCGGCTCCGCTGGTCGGCGTGATGTCCAGCTGGAAGTTGGTGACGATGTCCTGAGACTGATACGGCGCATTGTCATAGCGACAATCATCTGCACTGAAGGTGTGGCTCTTGACGTAGGTGTAGCTGGCCGAACCGGTCGAGACCACGCGCTGGCGGCCCAGCGGACCGGTGTTGTTGAGATTGGTGCCGTGATTTCCCACTTTTTATGACGAACACGGAATTACCCCAGCAATTTGCAATGCTAAGGATTGCATTTTTAAGCCCGAACTCACTCAGGATCTTGAGCCTCGTAGCGTGGAAGAAAAAAAACATCTTGTACCGAGCATTGCGGATAAACCCATTTCCCCCAATTTTCGATGAGCCATTTTCTCGATAGAGTGTTCCCTGTAGGAGAACCTGAATCTAGGGGAAGTCGCACCAGAACCAAGCCGGCCTTCCTGCCAGACGAAACGACTAAAGCATGTCTAGTCCTATCATCCGCCATGTCCACCAACATGAAATCGACAAATTCTTCGTAAGGCCATACTCCTTTAACCCGAAAAATTGCACCATGCATGATGTACTCACAGTCTTCCAACGTAACTAATTTTTTCCACACCATTAGTTAATCCTCAAGTCGTGTCCGCCACTGGATTAGCCGGTGGCTACAAAATTCGTCTCAGGTCAGTACACCTGCGGCACCAGCACTTCCTGCGTGCTGCCATCGGCCAGCGTGACGGTCTGCTTGAGCAGCCAAACGATGTCCAACTTCAGTTCCGCAATCTGCGTATCGGCCAGCGCCACGCCTAGCGCATAGCACTGTGATTGCGCCCCCTGCAAGCCGCGTCACCGGCCTCAAGAGTTCCTGTCCTTCCTGCGCGAGATCGACAATGCTGTACCGGCCGAATTAGACGTTCACTGCATCTGCGACAACTACGCCACTCACAGCCACCCGAAAATCAAGACCTGGCTAGCCATCGGACCACGCTGGTATATGCATTTCATCCCGATATACAGTTCGTGGCTTAATCAAGTCGAACGGTTTTTCTCGCTAATCACCGATTAGGCCATCCACCGCAGATCCTTCACCAGCGCCAAGCAACTCGTGCAGCGTATCGCCCCCTACAACGCGAATTGCCAGCCGTTCAAGTGAACCGCTACCGCAGACTCGATCCTCGAAAAGCTCCATCGACTTGCTCACGTATCAGCGGGACAGGACACTAGTCTCTACGAAACGGATCAAATAAGATGCTTTTTCCTAACGACTTAGCATCGCGGATTACTTGCACCATTGAGTTAATTTGATCAGTGATGGATCGATCAGTAGCCGGAACATTCTGCAATTCTTGAATAAGCAATTCAAGCTGAGTATCAGAAAACAAATCGTAGTCGTCAAAACTTAGCTGAGAAAGGACTGGGAAACTTTCACTGTCCAATCGAAAAAAAAATTTCGCCAAGTCGATTGGAATCTCAAGTTTTCTCAGGCATCCATCTTGTCCTGTAGCGGCTAGCCGTTTATCCCAAATAATTAGGTAATACATATTTAAAAGGTCTTTCCGGGGAATACATTGACCAAATTGCCTTTAGAGTCAGTAATCACTGTCATAAAATTTGTAGGCTGTCCATCCGCCTTAGCATCAATTCCTATATTGCGCCCCATATCAACTGTTCGGATGTAATTACCACTTGTCGGCGACTGATATGCTGGCGTATTTACAACCAGAGGATCTTGTAGAGCGATCTTTAACTCCTCCTTAGGAATTGTAAATGCAGATTTATTCGCGCCCCAAGTACCGCCATGTTTTTTCCAAGCGTACTCGAGCCCACTACCGGTAATATTGGCATCCCCTGTTCTTACATTAATTCTTGATGCAACAACTCCATCTGCCGCCTTGATTTCAATATTCTTCCCTTGACTAGTCTGCGCGAACACCACATTGTCATCTAGGTCCACCGCAGTACGATTACCCGTCGTGGTTGGCAAACGTGGTCCAGTAGAGCTTCCCGGTATCCGAACGTTCGTATTTCCACTTCCTCCAAATGCCATTGCCGTGATGGCCGCCTGCAAGAACTGTTTAGAACCAATTACCTCCTGAGTACTCATCAAATTCTCGACCGCCGCTCGCTCGATCACGGACATCCATAGCGAGCTTAGATTCAAGGACTCTTGCGGAGAAAGGTCTTCTGAATCAACCAATACTTTGAGCTTAGCCAGTTCAGAGTCAACATCCTGCCGCGTCACGCTACCTTTAGGTTTACGTAGCATGTCTGCTGCACTTGTAGCGGCGACTTTAATTCTCTCGGTCGTTCCCTTGACGAAGGCTGTCGCGTTATTTTCTGTCTCGATAATAGCGGCGAGGGTTGATGTGACTACATCTCCTCCAAATACACTGGATGTACCCGCAACGATTGAAGCCACAAGGTCTTTCCTACTTTGTCTTTCCTCTTGCGACAGCGAGGAGGCAGTCTCTCCATTCAATCCATTGAGTAAATTGTTCAGAACCACGCTTGCTGCTGCGCCTGTTGCTCCGGCACCGCAACTATGGCCTTGTGCAGCGGCCCCTGCACAAGCCACCAGACCTTGCAAGGCAGCTCTTGCAGAGTCACTGTCGAGAAGATCGGCGATCCCTTTTACTTCCTGAGTGGCGAGACCTTGGAAATAGTAAGCGGCAGCACTCTTTAAGAATGATCCCGTTGACCCTGCAACATTACCGCCTATACCACCACTGACAGCCGTCAAGACTAGACGCCCTGTCCCAGCCATTTCCCATTTATCATTATCACTTAGTGTCTTTTCGAGCTTGGCAAGCTTAACAACATCTTGCTGATCCTTCGGTTTCGAAAGTTCGTTGTCCAGCTCCTTTTGCGCTTCCTTCGATTCTTTCGCTCGATTTTCAAGGAAGGCTCCCACCTCTCGAGTAAAAGCTCCAGCAATCGCCGTTCTATTCTCAATCTCTTCCTTATCAAAAATCGGCTTAAGCGAATTACTACCATCCTTGTCACTGCTCACATCCCGATTCACCGACGCCACGGTCTGCTCCGCCGTCTTGCCCGTCAGCTCCTGCTGCTTCTTGTCATCCGTGATCAAGATGATGCCGCCGCTGATGCCGCTTCTGGTCACGCTCGACGAGCTACCGCTAGCGCCCATCACTACCGGCGGCGTTGCCGAGAAACCGCCATCTTTACCGGTGGTGGGCAAGTCCGCTCCAGGCACTCTCGTACCACCTGTCTGCGTATTGCCCTGCTGATCCCGACCAACCGGATTGGACTTTCCGGTGCTATACCCAATGCCAATGCCCACACTCTGGGCGTCATATTCAGCACTATTCTTGATATCGCTCTGCGTCAGCGTCTGCGTACTCAAGTTGTTCTTGTTATCGGCGACCGCCTTGTCAGAGCTGGCAATCACCGCTCCCTTCAGATCAGTGTTGCCCCTTACGTTGATCTGGAATCCCCCATCGCCAGTCTTCACGCCAGATTGCTCCATGACGCTGGCATAGTTGCTGTTGGTGCTGGACTTGCTGTAGTTGATGCTACCGCTCATCTGCCCCATGCCCACCGAGATGCTGCCGCCCAGACTCTGCTGATTGCTCTTGTAGGTGCTGGTGTCTTGCAGGCTCTCGATATTCAGATTGCCTCTTCCGCTGGTGCCCACATCCATCACTACCTGCTTGCCGCTGACCACGGCACCCTTGATCGTGGTGTCCGTACCAGAAACGATGGTGAGCTTGTTGCCCGCGCCTACATGCGTGTTGACCTGCGTCACATCACTGCCATCACCGTGACCGCGACTTCCCGATGCGCTGGCTGTAAACAACAAGCCGCTGGTTCCAATCGAGACACCGATGGCACCCGACATGCCCTTGTTCGTACTATGTTGTTCGGTCGTGCTCTGTGCGGCTTCCAGCCTGACTTCGTTGTCTGCCTTCAGCGTGGCATTGACACCTGCCTTGATATCACTTCCTTGGACAACGATGTTGCTGGCAACGCCGCCGCCCGTGGCGGTGAGGTTGACGTTGCCACCTGCCGCGACGGTCGAACCGCGTGCAGTGCTGGCACTGGATTGAGCATGGCTTTCGTTTTTGCTCGCACCCAGGCTGATGGACAGGTTGATACCGCCCACCTTGTCAGCTGCATTGGCATCCCGGCTCTTGAGCGTGCCGTCCGGGTTCTCGCCTGTGACGATCTGACCATCCTTCTGATCGATGATGTTGCCTTGCGCATCCTTGGTGTAGATCGTCTGACCCTGTCCGGCCTTGACGGCGTCATAGGCGTTCGACGCGGCCAATCCTCCCGTGACGCCAGCCAGGGCCTGCATCCGTCCATCGGTGGTTTTTTCGGCCGCCTTCTTCATCTGCTGCACCGTCTGAATCGCCGACAACACCGGACTGGTGATCTGCAACGTCAACCCACTCTGCTTGAAGACCACATCCTGCGTATTACGCTCGCTGTCCGTCGCCGCCAGAATGCTGATCTGCCGCGCCAGGATATCGATGTCTCCCTTGGGAGCCATCACATTGCTGCCGACCTGCTTGTAGCCACTCCCCGCGCTGATGGACACATTGCCCTCGGTACTGCCGACCGTGGACGACACCGCCGTGCTGCTGACGGTGCGATTCTTGTTGTCCATCTCCTGTTTGCCGATGGTCACCCCGAAGCCCCCGCCGCTGAAGAGACCGCTGGTCACTTCATTGCGCACGTGCGTGCTGTCGGACTTGTCGCTGGCCGCTACGATATTCACATCACCCGCCGCCGCAATCTGCGTGCCGCGCGTGGAGACCACGTTGCTGCCTGTGACGTTCACATCCTTGCCCGCCGCCACGCTGACCGTATTGCCGGAAACCGTACTGCCCGAGGCTTGCGACTGGTCCACCTGATCGCGCGTGGTCACCGTCTTTTTTGACAGCCACCCGCTGCTGCCGCTGGTCTGGTGCCCTTCATCGACCTGCTGCCGTGATTCGGCAGTGCCGAGGTTGACGTTGTTGGCCGCTGCCAGATTGATGGCCCCCTTGTCGCTGGTGGCGTTCAATCCCCGCGCATTGATGTCGTTGCCTGCCATCACCCGCACATCGCCGGCGGCAGCGATGGTGCTGCCGACCTCGCTGCTCATCGCTTCCTTGCGATAGTTGTTGGCATCCCAGCGCAGTGACTGGGTGGATTTCTCCGTCACCGTGTCCACGTTGACGTTATTGCCCGCTGCCAGCGTGGTACTGCCGCCCTCGCCGCTGTTGGCAATCTGCGCACCCTTGGCATTGATGTCGCGCGCCGCCGTGGCCGTGAGCGTGCCGCCAGGATTGGTGACGTACAGGGCCGCCACCCGTTCCACGCTGGTGCGGGTCGCCTGGTCGGTGGCAGTGTCGCGCGTGGTCGTCACCAGGTTCAGGTCGCGCCCGGCGCTCACGCTGAGCTTGTCGCCGGCATCGATGGTCCCGCCGATGTTGTTCACATCCAGCGCCGCCACCACCGTTGCGTCCTTGGCGGTGAGACGGCCGCCATTGTTGTTGATGGTCGCCGCATCCAGGGTCAGCAGGTTGCGGCCGGCAATGGTGCCGCTGTTGTTGGCACTGTCGCTGATCTTGAGATTGATGCTGTCGGCCGCCAGCAGCGCACCGTGGCCGTTGATGTCGCCGTCTTTCAGGCGCACGTAGAGTTGCGGCACCAGCGCTCTGGTCGTGCTGCCATCCGGCAGGACCACGTCCTTCTCCACCAGCAGCACCACGTCGGCGGTGAGCGCGGCGATCTGGGCGGCGCTCAGTTCCACGCCGACCTTGAGGTTGTACTGCCTGGCCACGGTCACCCCCGCTTCCAGCAAGGCGCGGTATTGTGCCTCATCGGTGCTGTAGCCGTCGAGGAAGCGGCGGCCGGTCAGTTCAGCCACCTGTTCGCGTACCAGCTTCTGTTCATAGAAACCATCGCCCAGGCGCTTCTGCGTCAGGGTCGGGTCCACGTTCAGCTGCTGCAGCATGTAGTCCGACGAGAGCCAGGTGCGATAGTTGGTGAAGCGCGGATCGCTTTGCACCAGGTAGTGCAGGGCCGGGTTGGTGTTGATCGAGAACAGGCTGTTGTCGGGCAGACGGATCGCGCCTCCGCCACCAATGGCCAGCGCCACGCCCGGCACACGCACGCCATTGGCCATGGCGGCGTTGTTCAGCCGGCCCACCTGCGTGCCACTGCCGGCCACGGCCGTGTTCTGCTGGTAGACCGTGGGGGTGAGGCTGATCGCCTGCACGATCTGGCCCGGATAGTAGGCCGTGCTGGAGACGCCTTGTTCGTCGCGGCCTTTTTTCTCGATGTTGTAGAAGTGGAAGGCGGTGCCGCTGTCAGTGATGATGCGCTGGCCCGGCACTTCCGTATTGTTGAGCGTGCCGATGGCACCGGTCAGGGTGCCGCCGGCGATGATCTGGCTCTTGTCGTTGTTCAGGACGTCAGCACGGATGCGCAGGCCCTGCCCCGACCAGATCCGCGCCGGATCGCTCTGGCTGACGCGGCTTTCCTGGATGACGCGGGTGTAGTCATAACGGTTGAAGTCATTGCCCAGCTTTACCGACGGGTTGCCGTTGGCGTCGCGCAGCCACATGTCGTCGGCTTCATCGTTGATGATGGCGACCTGGCTGTTGTCATAGCGCGTGGCTGATCCGGAATACTGGAACTCGCGCTTCTGCTCGCGCGAGACCTCCACCACCTCGGTGCTGAAATGTTCATTGGTGTTGTTGATGGTACGCGCAGACAGGTCCAGTGCGCCCTGTGCTTCGATGGTGGCACTGTTGTTGTTGACCGTTCCCGCCTGGCCCGTAGCCCGGTTGCCGGCATCCAGCGCGCCGCCGATGGCCATGTCGCCACCAGCAAAGAGCATGGCGTGTTCGCGGTTGTTGACGTTTTCTGCACCGATGTCGAGGCGGTCACGAGCGGCGATCACCGGCGCGGATGTGCCGCCATTGACGGTTTCGGCTTCGTTGTCCACGGTGGTGGCAGCGATGGCGACGTGGTCACCGAAGATGCGTCCGGTTCCCAGGTTGCGCAGGGTCTGGGTGACGATCACCGTCTCCTGCGCGTCGATGAGGCCGCGATTGAGCAACGTGTGGGCATCAGTGGCATTGAGCTGCAGGCGATTGCCGACCAGCGTGCCGCCCGCACCGTTCATGATGGTAGGGGCCTTGATCCTGAGCAGCGTTGCCGCCTGCATCAGCCCATCGTTGGCAAGCGTGCCGCCACTGTCGATATCGATGCTGCCATTGCTGCGCACCGTGCCGCTGTTGCTGAAGCCTCCGGTCAGTTTGACGGTCGTGGCCTGCTGGCTCAATACCTGGCCATCACCGCCCAATGCAGCCGCATCGATGCTGGTGGTGCCGGCATCGAGCTTGCCCCCGGTATTGGTGATGGCGAGGCTGCGGCTGTTGCTGAGCGCACCGTTGCCGCTGGCGCTGTCGGCATTGCGGTCGGCGATGCGCAGCGCGCCGCCGGCCGAGACGGTGCCGGCACTGTTGTCGAGGCTGCCGCTGGCGCTGACGGTGGTGCTGTCATTGGCGAGGATGGCACCGCGCGTATTGTCGATGCGATCGGCATCGATGCTGATGCGGGTGGCACGCAGGCCCTGGCTGGTGCCGCCGGTGTCAGTGTTGGAAAGGCCGGCCGCCTTGATGTCCAGGGCGTTGGCGGTTTCGATCAGGCCGCCATCATTGCGCACGCTGAGGCGGCGCGCCGGGGGCGCATCCACGCGATCCTGAATGCTCACACCCGCACTGGCAGAAATTGCGCCGGCACTGTTGTCCACGGACGTGGCGGCACGGATGGCGAGCGCCTCCTCGGCGCGCAGCTTGCCACGGCGGTTGTCGATCACGTCTGCATCAAGCGTGAGGCGCTTGCCGAGCAGGCCTTGCGAAGCGCCGCTCGTCCCCGTATTGCTGATGCTGGCGGCCTGTACCTGCAATGCCGCATTGGTCTGGATCTGGCCGCCCGTATTGGTGAGCGCCAGATTGCTGCCGCTGATGGAGAGGTCACCAGCGGCGGAGATCACACCGCCGCTGTTGTCCAGGCTACGTTCGGTGCGCAGGGTCTGGCTCTGGCTGGCCAGCACGCTGCCGCGCTGGTTGTCGAGCGACTGTGCCTGCATGCTGATGGTCGCGCCATGGAGACCCTGGTCGCTGGCACCGGTGTCGCGGTTGTCAATGCCGGCCGCCTGCAGGCGCAGGTTGGCGCTGGTATCGAGCAGGCCGGCCCGGTTGTCCAGGGCACCGCTGCCCAGTGTCACGTCGAGATCGCTGGTGGCCTGCAGTTTGCCGCCACGGTTGTCCAGGCTGGTGGCCGCAATGCTGGCGGTTTGCGTGGACTGGATCTTGCCGGTGTTTTCGATATGGCCGGCGGCGCTGATACGCACCTCTCCTGCGGCTGCGCCGATGGTGCCGGCATTGCGCACGCCCACACCGGCTTCGGTGCCGACCAGCACGATCTTGTTGGCATACATGCCGCCCAGTTGCGCCACGTCGATGGAGAGTGAGGGCGTGTCACCTTCGCCGTCGAGTTTCTCGACGACCTGGTTGTCGGCATTGACGCGGTTGGCCCCGGTGGTGATGCGCAGGTCGCGGCTCCAGAGGCCGGCATTGATGCGGACGGCGCGCGCGATGATGTGGGTGTAGTCGGACTGGCTGCTGTCCAGTCCCTCGCCTTGCACCGTGACCGTGCCGCGCCGGACCACGAATCCATCCAGATTGCCATTGTTCATGATGGCCGTGCCGGTCGTCAGCGTAGTGCGGCTGGCATTGATGAAACCGCAGCCATCGCAGGTCACGCCGGACGGATTGGCGATGATGACCTGCGCACGGTCGCCAGCCACTTCCACGTATCCGCGCAGGAAACTGGGATTGGCCGAATTGACCTCGTTGAGGATCACCCCCGCAGTGCCGGTGGCCAGGTTGGGATTGCGCTGGATCCAGCCGCCCAGTCTGGTCTGCACGTCATTGCGCGCATTGTTGAGGATGGCCCCCGGCTTGTTGACGTCGAACTGGCTGTACGTATTGCGCGACACGCCTGCCGCGCTGGGCGTGGTGATGTTGACCTGCGGCAGGCCGTTGGCGGTGGTCACCACCACGGCCTGTTGCGAGCGCGGTGCCGACGGATCGGCCACGATCTGGGCCTGCGCGGCAGGGAGCGTCAGCAGCTGCGCGCCGGCCAGCACCAGCACCGCGAAGGCCAGCGGCTGCAGGCGCGCAGCGTTGAGCGGCGGCACGGCACTGGTGGCCATGCCGTCCGCACCGGGTGCCGCGCCATGGCTGCGGCCCAGTTCCGACACGGCCATGAGCAGGCCGCGAGTCTTGTTGAAGATGACGCGATAACAGAGCTTGTTCATGGTTCAGGCAGAGAGGGCAAGTGGATCGGCGGCGCTGGCAATGGCAGGCGTGGCAGGCGGATGCAACGCGAACCAGGCGCGCGCCTCGCGCGGATGAACGGCCATGCCGTGCAGCTCCATGATGCGCATGCCGCGCTCCGCGCCACGGTGATAGAGGGTGCGCATGATGCGGGTGGCCATCAGGCGCTTGCGTACCAGCTGCATCATCAGGTTGGTATGGCCGAAGGGCGCAATCCAGTCGAGGATCCACAGGCGCTCGCCGCTGCTCCAGTCTTCCTGCCGCATCTGTTCCGGCGAGTGCTGCAGGTAGCGCGCTTCCGCCGCCTCGTCGAGATCGGCCCAGCTCATGTAGAACACCGGCTGGCTGCGCTCGGAGACCAGCACGAAGCGGCCTTCCTTGATCGCCGGCAGCAACAGCGTGGAGAGCGTATGCAGCGGCACATTGCGGTGACGCGCTGAATGCAGCCACAGCCAGGCCGCCGAGCCGAAGGCGGTGGCTTCGTTGAATTCGCCCGCCAGCAGGCGCGGCGCGAGGATCTCGAAACGGGGAGCGGGTGTCATGAGCATCAGTAGGACCAGGTGAGGGAGAAGCCGGCCGTGAGGCGGGCCGTCTCAAGACGTTCAGGTTTGGAAACCGGTGTGCCGGCGAAGGCTTCCCACGACAGGCTCTTGTAGCCGCCGCGCAGGCCCGCTACCGCGCCCGCCAGGTGCTTGCCAACCAGCAGTTGCGCCGAGGGTCCGGCGACTTCGCCGTAGTCGAGGCCGATGAAGAACTCCTGGCCGCTGCTGCCCAGTGCGGCCGCCAGCTCATTGCGCACGAACCAGCCGTGATCGGCGAGCAGGGTCATCTCGCCATCGAAGCCGCGCACGGTGTAACGGCCGCCGATGGAGAAGCGTTCCTGCGGTGCCAGGGCGGTACCATTCCATTGGCCGCGTGCGGCCAGCGTGTAGCGCAGTGCCTGTCGTCCCCATGGCGCATCGAGGCTGAAGGGCTGGCTCAGGTTGAGGTCGAGCGTGGCCAGCGAGAAACGCGCGCTGCCTTCGCCGAAGACGTCTTCCGGTGCCGGCAAGGCCGAGAATGCACCGGTGCCGCGCCGGTAGGCCAGGCTCAGGTCGAGCGCGCCATCGGCGATGAATTCACGATGCGCCACGCCCAACTCCCAGCCGGCAGTGCGGCGGCGCTGGACCTCGATCTCGGTATCGTTGACGAAATTGCTGGCACGCCGCAGGAAGGCCTTGGCCGAGACCGACGTCTTGCGCGAGGCATCGCGATAGACCATGCGGGCGAGCTTGATTTCGCTGGTCTCGCTCTGGCCGCGATAGAGATAGGTCTGCGTCAGGCCGGCGATGGTCTGGTGGTAGTCGCTGCTGCTGGTGGTGAAGCCCAGGTTCCAGTAGCCGAAGGGCAGCGAGTAATGCACGGTGCTGCCGCGCGATCCGCGCGGGCCGGCATGGCCGCCGCCCAGATCATGGTTGACGCTGACGTAGAACAGGTCATTGAGGGTCCACCAATTGTCATAGGACAGGGTAATGCTGCCCTGGTATTTGCCGGTGGCATCGGAGCCGCTGTCGTCGACCGAGACCGCCAGCCGCAAGGGAAAGGCCTGCCGGTAACTGATGACCAGATCGCTCTGGCCGGGCAGTGCGCCTTCGCCCTGCGCAGGTTCAAGCTTGATGTCGGCTTCGGCGGTGGGGACCCGCTTGAGATTTTCCAGACCCTGTTCGATGTCGCGCAGGTTGAGCAGCTCACCGGGACGGACCGGCAAGGCATTCCATTGCGTGCCGCGTGGATCGGCATCGGCGGCGAAGCGTATCTGCCGCACGCGGCCCGGCAACAAGGTCAGCATCAGCACGCCGCTGTTGAGATCCTGCGGCTCGGCCAGCACCCGCGTGGTGATGTAGCCGCGCGCGACGATGGCGTTTTGCAGGCGTGTCATCAGGGCATTGATGCCTTGCACGCCCAGGCAGCGCCCGTCCACTGAGGCCTCGTCCCCGAGCAGCCAATCGAAACGCGCAGCCTCCTCACCCCGCAGTTCCACGCGCCGGATCGGATAGCACGGTGTCTCCTGCGCAGGCAGCGGCAGTGCGGGCGCGGCCGGCTCTGCGGGCAGGCGGACGTCCGGTGTGGTTTCCTGCTGGCGGCGCAGTGCGCGTTCGCGCTGCTGCTCGCGCTGATACTGCTGCGTGGCCGGATCGGTCTGTGCCTGCGCGTAGTGCGCCAGGCCCCACTGGCCAAGACTGAAAGCGAAGGACAAAGCGGTCGCCAGCCTGCGTGGGCGCGAAGGGCCCCGCAAGACTCCCTGAGGATCTTGTTTCATGATTTTTAGTTGTGGTTCGGGCGGTGCTGAACGGGTGCGGACCTGTCACCCCTGATGGTCCGTCTGCCTGTTTGCGGCGACATTTCCACAAGGAAAATATGCCGAGCGGCAATTTTACCCAACTTTACAGTCTCGCCAAACAAGAATTCGTTCGGCTGTTGCAAATCATGTTAATTGATGCAAAGTCACCAATAGTCCCTGAGATGTGAACTCAATGAATCTGTATGGCAACGAAAACGGACTGATTGTCCTCAATGGATCAGCGGGGAGCTATATGCCCTGAGGGCAGGAAGGAGGGCCGGCGTGCAAATAATTCAGCGCAGCACAAATGCCGGGACGCGCAGCACAACTGCGCGTCCGGAGAGATCAGGAATGGAGAGACAAGGCGCGCCGTACCAGTTCGGCAGGCGAACCATCATCACGCAAGCCAAGCCGGCGCGCGATGCGGTCATCAAGTACGGGATAGCGGCCAAACACCGCCTCCACCGGCTCTTGCGGGGCATAGCGCACAAGCGCAGGTCCATCCACGCGATACAAGGCCGAGAGCGTTGCGACCACTTCCTGCATGGATAGCCGCAATACGGGCAAGGCCCAGGTGCGTTCCATGTGGCACTCGGTATCCAGCATCGGATCCATGACCGCCGCATGCAGCAGGTTCTCCGCACAACGTTGTGCCGACATCCACCACGCAGTGGCCTGCGGTCCGACCGGCAGCGTCACGGACTCGCCCGCCGCCAGCGCATGCAACAGCTCGCTCATGAAGGCCGAGACCAATCCCGAGGCAGCACGCGGACGCGCCACGATGCCCGGCAGGCGCAGCGAACGGCCATCAAGCACACCACGGCGCGTGGCATCGGCCAGCAGGATTTCGCAAGCCCGTTTGTGCGCGCCATAAATCAGCGCCGGACGCGTGGGCGTGGCCGGGGTGACCGGGTCCGGCAGGGGCGTGCCATATACCGCGATGGTGCTGGCATACACCACCACCGGCGGCGCACTCCCCCTTGCCCTGCCTTCGGCCAGCAAGTTGAACAGATCCAGCGTGGCATCCAGATTGACGCGGCGGCTCAAGGCCGGATCGGCTTCGGCCGCACCGCCCGGCACCGCTGCCAGATGAAAGCAGAGATCGGCACCGAACTGTGACAGGCGTGACTGCACCTGCGCATCCTGCAATTCACCCTCGATGCATTCGACGGACTCGGGCAGCAAAGGCAAGGTGCGATCCATCGCCGCCAGCCGCGTAATACGCTGTTGGCCGACCTGCCCCACCTGTTGCAGCAGCTGCAGCAGGATCGCGCCGATGAAGCCGCCCGCGCCAGTGACCAGGACCCTCATGCTGCCTGCACCACGCGTTGCTGAACGATACCGAAGGGACCGGGACGGCCATCCTCGTAATGCGCCTGCATGCGCACCTCATCGCCGAAATGCATGAAGCCGGTACGGATCTCGCCGTGATCGATCTTCTCGATCACGCGCCGCTCGGCGATGCAGGCTGAACCGGCCGCGCGCGCCACATTGGAGACCGTACCCGAGCCAATGATGCAGCCCGCGGTGAGGCGACGGCTGTGCGCCGCATGCGCGATCAGCTGTCCGAAGGAAAAATTCATTTCACCGCCGTGCGGTTCGCCAAAGCGCGCGCCATTCCACTGCACCTGCAAGCGCATCTGCACGCGGCCATCGTGCCAGGCATCGCCCAGTTCATCGGGGGTGACGGCAATCGGGGCAAAGGCCGTCGAGGGCTTGGCCTGCAGGAAGCCGAAACCGGTCTTCATCTCATGCGGGCCGAGTGCGCGCAGGCTCCAGTCATTGAGCTGCACGACCAGGCGCACGGCCTGCAGGGCTGCGTCCGGTGTCGCGCCCATGGCGACCGGCCCGACCACCACACCGAACTCGCCTTCGAAATCGATGCCTTCGGCTTCCGACCGCAGCGGCACGTCCTGATGCGGTCCGAGGAAATCATCGCTGGCCCCCTGGTACATCACGGGCACGGTATCGAAATACGGAATCGGCGGTGTCTTGAAGGCTTCTTCCATCAAACGTCCGTGATTGAGGAAGGCAGACGCGTCCAGCCATTGCGGTGCGCGCGGCAGCGGCGCCATGCACAGCTGCGCATCGAAGGCGATGGCACCATCGGCACGGCCTTCATTGAGGGCCTGATAGCGCTCGGCCAGGGCGGGTGTGACCTCGTCCCAGCGCGCCAGCGCATCGATCAGAGTGCGCGCGATCCGCGGCACCGGCAAGGCGGTGGCGGCATTGCGCGCGACCAGTACCAGCGCGCCATCAGGCGTACCGTCGCGCAGGGTGGCGAACTTCATGGCTTACGCTCCCTTGGCGAGTTGGGCGGCAATGGCCGGGTCAACCTCGCCATCGACCAGGATGAACAGCATGCGGCAAGGCTTGCCGGAACGATTGGCCCAGGCGTGATTGGTACCACGCTGCACGACCACGCTGCCGGGTTTCAGGGCGACTTCGCCACGGTCCAGCACCAGCGTCATCTCGCCGTCGATGACGATGCCGTAGTCCACCGATTCAGTACGGTGCATCAGCGGATGGGGCGAGTCGGTCTGCACGGTGGATGCCGAAGCTTCGCCGATCTGGCTGAAGGCCTCGTGCATCTTGCTGTTGGCGCTGGCGAGAAACTCCTCGGTGTCGGGCGGGATGTCGACGAAGCGCATGCGTGTGCCGCGCGCCGGGGGCGACAGCACCAGTGCTCCCAGGCTGGGATCAGGGCCATTGTCCACGCGCGCGGGCGTGGCGCTGGTGCTCCAGACTTCATGGAACAGCGTGCCGGGAATGGCGGCCACTTCGACCACGGTCGGCAGCGGACCGTCGCTGCTGATGATGGATCGGCCTTGCGCATCGTGGCCGGTGACGACGCGGTGTATCGGGGGGAAGGACATCATGGGCTCCATTGAATCGCTTGTATCGTCTGAATCGCTTGCATTGCGTGAATCTGCTGATGGCTGTCCGTGCGGCGGCGGGTATCAGGTTTCGTCGAAGATCGCGACCGCGCGCGTCCAGCCGGCACTGGCCCCACGGATCTTGTGCGGGAAGCAGCTGATGGTAAAGCCATGCGCCGGCAAGGCTTCGAGGTTGTGCAGTTTTTCCAGGTGGCAGTAGCCGATGTCGCGGCCGGCCTTGTGGCCTTCCCAGATCAGGGACTTGTCGCCGGTCTCGGCTACCCGTTGCGCGGTATAGGAGAACGGTGCGTCCCAGCTCCAGGCATCAGTGCCGGTCAGGCGCACGCCGCGTTCGAGCAAGTACATGGTGGCTTCGTAACCCATGCCGCAGCCGGCACCGAGATAGTCACGATGACCGTAGCGCGAGCCGGCGCGGGTATTGACCACGACGATGTCGAGTGGCTGCAGCACGTGGCCGATGCGCTTGAGTTCGGCTTCCACATCGGCGGCGGTGGCTACATAACCATCGGGGAAGTGACGGAAGTCCAGTTTCACGCCCGCCTGGAAGCACCATTCCAGCGGCACTTCATCGATGGTGATGGAGGGGCGCGCGCCGCCATTCTTTGCGTCTTGCGTGGAATGGAAATGCCACGGAGCATCCAGATGCGTGCCGTTGTGCGTGGTCAGCGTGACCCATTCGGCCGCTGCGGCCTCGCCATCGGGATAATCCTCGGGCTGCGTGCCGGGCAGCATGGCCATGAATTCGGGCAAGGTGTCGGCATGCTTCTGGTAAGTGATCTTCGGGGCCAGCGGGGGCGGGTCGGAGAGCACGTCGTTTTCAAGATAGATGGACAGGTCGACGAAACGATGACGGCGACGCGTCTGCAGGGATGCGGTCATGCCAGAGCCTCTTGAGGTTGAACGGCGACTGCACGCGGCAGCCGCGAGAAACAGATCGATGCCCCCACGCCCAGCACCACCGCCACCGGACCCAGGCTGCCATAGCCCCAGCCCTGCACCAGCGTGCCGCCGAGGATGGGGCCGATGGCCGCACCCGTCATCAGCATGGCGGGCGTGGCAGCCATGGCACGGCCGCTGCGGTCCAGACGGGCCATGAGGCCGAAGGCGAAGGTGTGCGTGAAGATCATCACGGCAGCAAACACTGACGCCGCTGCCGCATAAGGTGCAAAACGCAACGAACTCATGATCACCACCACCAGCAGCGCTTGCACCAGCGGGCCGGCCATCAGTACGCTGCGGGCGGGCAGCCGCTTCTCCAGCAGTGCGGCCAGCGGTGCGGGCAGCAGGTTGACGAAGCCCAGCGCGATGAGCACACCGGTGACCGCTTCCAGTCCGAAGCCGCGATCACTGCCCACGCGCTCCAGGAAACTGAAGGTCATCGATTGCACCAGCCCCATGCAGGCGATGCCGGCAATGCCGTACCAGACCTGGCGCGGCACCGGCTCGCGCGGCTTGGCGACACGCGGCAGGCCATCCGTCTCCGGACGGGGAAACGCCAGGGCACAAGCCAGCGCACCCATGGCCATCACCCCCGCGAAGAGATAGAACAAGGCAGGACCACCCACGCTGGCGATGATCGGCGGCGCACTGCCCAGGAACAGGATGGCAAACAAGCCCAGCGCGATACCCACCAGCGCAAAGCCGCGATGCGGATTGCTGCCGCGCGCGATGGTGCCATGCGTGACACTGAGCGAGAGCCCGGTGGTGATGCCGCACGCCGCATGCAGCAAGGCCAGCAGCAGGTAGTGCTGGGTCTGCGCCGCCACGGCGAACAACAGGGCCGAGAGGCCGAAGCCGATTGCCGCCTTCCAGCGCGCCGTCTCGGGATCGAAGCGAGGTGCCAGCACGGCACTGGCCAGCACCGCGCCGCCCAGGAAGAGCGAGGCCAAGAGGCCAGCCTGGCGGGCATCGAAGTGGTAATGCGCCACCAGCGTGCCGACCCAGACCGGCAGCGCCACCAGGTCGATCATGCCGGCGCAGTGCGCCAGCATCAGCGCAGCCAGGGCGCGCTTGGAATAGGTCGTGATCATCTTGTCTCCTCGCGTCGTACGCAGGTTGCTGAAGCGTTAAGCGTTAATCGTTTATATTTTTTATATTGATGAAAAAAATCAGATCGGCTGGACCAGCGCCGCGTGCGATTCGCGCATGATGCGCGAGTGCTCGTCCTTGTCGCCGCCCCCGACCTCGATCTCGCCCAGCCGGGCCGAGTTCTCCACCACCATGCGGCAACGTTCCCAGCGGCGTTCCTCGAAGGCCGACAAGGCCAGCGCTACGTTGCCGTTGCGCGCCAGTTCGTCGGCCAGTACCAGCGCATCCTCGATGCCGATGCAGGCACCGGAAGCCAGGTGCGGCGTGGTGGCATGCACCGCATCACCGATCAGCACGACGCGGCCCTGATACCACGGACGCGGCAGCAGCAAGCCTTCCAGCGGGCGGAAGATGATGCGGGCGTTGTCGTCGAGCTGGCCGCGGATGGTCTTCAAGACCGGGGCGCTGAAGTCTTCCAGCAGGCCGCGCAGGCGCGCCACGAAGGTGGCCGGATCGACGTGGTCGTTGACCGGACGCGGCTCGGTGACGAAGAGGTACATCTCGTCTTTGGACACCGGATTGACGCCGGGCTTGATTTGCGGCCCCATCCACATGGTGCAGGTGGTGATCTCCGCCGGACGCGGCAGGATGGCGCGCCACACGGCCTGGCCGCTGTAGCGCGGCTTGGGTGCGTTGGGGAAAAGATGGGCCCGCAGCTTGGAATAGAGGCCATCGGCACCGATCACCAGATCATAGCGGCGGGTCTGGCCATCGGTGAAGTCGACCTCGACCTCGTCGCCGATCTCACGCAGCGCCGTGAAAGTGCAGCCCAGGCGCACGTCGGTGCCCGAGGCGCGGGTGGCATCGGCCAGGATGCGCGCCAGTACCGGACGCAGGATGGCACCGCCGCCGGGTACGTCGGGCGAGGCCAGGCGAGGGGTGGGCAGCTCGGCGATCTGCGGGCCGTGCGGCAGGCACAGGCGCACCCCATCACCGGCCGCGCCTTCGCGCAGGAAGGCATCGAGCACCCCGAGTTGCTTGAGCGCACGCAGCGTGGCCGGGCCGAGGCTGATGCCGGCACCATAGTTGCGCCACTGAGGATCGAGTTCCACCAGGTCGACCTGGGCGCCACGGCGGCGCAGGTCAATGGCGGCCGATGCGCCGGAAAAACCGCCGCCGATGATGAGGATGCGTTGGGCTGCGAGTGTCATGGTGTCTCCTGAATCTTTTTCTTGATGAGTGGATCGTCTTCGCCGGTGGCCAGGTGCAGGCCGCCGTCGTCATCGATGCGCAGCGCCACCGGCGTGAGCGAGTCGCCCAGGCAAGGGCCTAGCGTACACACGCCGGTGAGCGGATCGAACAATGCGCCATGGGCGGCACAGACCACGTGCTGCCCGCTGGCATCGAGATAGGCATCGCGCCGCCATGGCAGCGGTGTGCCGTGGTGCGGGCAGCTGTCTTGCCAGGCCCGTACCTGGTCTCCCCGGCGCAGCAGGAAGATGGTGGCCTGCCCTGCCCCATCGGTATCAAAACCGCGTGCGCCGTCCTCAGGCAATTGCGTGACATGGCACAGGTACATGGCTGTCTCTCCCGCTATGCCCGGCAATCAGTGTGCTGCGCCCGGCGGCGGCGGGCCGCCCGGTGCCCACTTCTCGCGGTACTGGAACAGGAACAATTGCGAGGCATCGGCACCCATCGGTGCTTCGCGCGCGGCCCATTGATCGTCGTGCAGGTCCATGTCGGCGTCGTATTCGACGTGGCAGCCCAGCGGCGAATTGAAATACCAGAACCAGTTGCTGCCGAAGCGATGGCGGCCCGGTCCCCAGAAGCTTTGATAACCCTTTTCGACGAAACGGGTGCCGGCCAGCAGCACCTCGGTCGGGCCGCCCATGTGGAAGGTGAAGTGTTCGCAGCCCTTCATGAAGGGCGGGGTCTGGATCATGAACAGCGTGTGGTGATCCAGGGTCCCGGCCGGACGCAGGAAGGGACCCACGCCAGTGAAGCGGTCAGTGCAGACGAAACCCAGGCGCTGATAGAAGGCCTCGGCCTTGGCCGCATCCGGCACGAAATACACCACGTGCGACAGCGTGCGCGGCAGGGCTTCGCCCTCGGCGGGCAGGCCCATCTGGTTCGGTGCGCGCTGGGCATCGCCGGGGCCGTTGACGCGTTCCGACTTGATGTCGAGCGCACGGCGCACGGTGACCTGGAAGGCCAGCGCAAAGCCCATGTCGTCAACACTGCGCACCACGCCATCGCGGCGGCTGACTTCGCGGTCACGGCGCAGTTCGGTTTCGATGGCATCCAGCGTGGCGACGTCGGCCACGCCATAGACGGTTTCGCGCAGCAGGCTGGCGGTGCCCATGGGTGGCGGCAGCGTGGCGTCGTCCTTGGCGCGCAGTACGATGGCGGTACCGTCGAGGGCTTCGTAACGGTCGTTACCACCCTCCTTGAGGCCATAGTCGAGCAGGTACTGGCGGCAGGCGGGCAGATCGTCCACGCCAAAGACCAGGGCATCGGGTCCAATGATGTTCATGCGGATTTCCTTGTGATTGACTCGGTGTTTCGTTGGCGCCGTGCGCCTCAGCGTTTGGTGCGACCGCCCAGGGTCTCGGCCACCCAGTCGGCGATGACGTGGCCGGCGTTGATGGAATTATCGAAGCTGGCGTGCTGCGCGCCGCCTTCGCGGTCGGTGAAGATCTTCAATTCGCGCTTGGGGCTGTTGACCAGTTGTTCGTAGGTACGGTGCGCCCACTTGAGGGGAATCTGCGTGTCCTTCTCGCCGTGGGTGACCAGGAAGGGCACGCGGATCTTCTCGACCACGCCATCCAGATGCACGTCTTCGGCGATGCGCATGAAATCGTCGATATCCTTGGCACCCCACACCCAGCAGACGTGCTGCCAGTAATGCGGTACGGGGAAATCGCCCTCTTTTTCCAGGCGCTTTTTCTGTACATCGCGCCAGTCGTGATTGGCCCCCCACACCACGCCACAGGCAAAGCGCGGCTCCATGGCCACCACGCGCGGGCAGTAGTAGCCGCCCAGCGAGACGCCTTCACAGCCGATGCGGCTGGCATCGACATCGTCGCGCTGCTCCAGCCAGTCCACCACGTGGCGCGCCCAGTGCTCGGCATCGAAACGCGCGGTCATGCCATGCAGGCGCAGGGCTTCGCCGGTGCCGGGCTGGTCGATCACCAGCGACGAGACCCCGCGCTCGGCCAGCCAGCCGGGCAGGCCGACCAGGTATTTCATTTCCTTGGTCGAATCCAGGCCATTGAGCTGGACCAGAATCGGGGCAGGACCCTGTACATTGTTCGCGCGGGTATAAAGGCCGGAGATGACCTTGCCTTCGTAAGGAATCTCGACGCGCTCGCAGTTGTCACCGGCCAGCGTGATGCCGCGCTGGAACACTTCCAGGAAGCGGCGATACAGCTCCAGCCGGCCCGGTGCGCCGTGACCCTGCAGGCGTTCGCAGGTCAGCAGGTAGCTGGCCGCGCGCTTGTACTTGGCACCGGCCGAGAGCAGCCGGCCGCGCGCTTCATCCTCGGCGGCCAGGCTGCAGAGCTTTTCTGCCATGTCCGCCCAGGTGGCGCGGAAGGCGGCGGTGCCTTCGGCGTCAGGCTGTTTGGCCGCCTCCTGCAGGGGGGCGCACATGGCTTCGATTTCGCCGATGCGTGCGCCCATCTCGATGGCGAGATCGACGGAAAGATTCCAGACATAGTTCGTCGGGAAGTAACGGAACATGGTGTAACTCCTTTGATGATGAGTGATACGGATGGACGGCTGCGTGGCCTCAGTGCGGGCCGCCCATCCACAGCGGCATGGCGAAGTTGATCCAGATGGCATCGCTCTTGGCCGTGTTGGCGGCGTACAGGCCGCGCTGCACGTTCATGTTGATGCTGTAGGTGCCGGCGTTGTAGGCCACGGTCGGCCCCATGGCAAAGCTGCGCATGCGGTTGCCGGTGATGTCGGCGCCGTTCTGGCGGTCATCGGTGAACTGGTTCAGATAGGAACCGGTGACGCCGACTTTCCACTTGCCGAAGTTCCAGCCACCGATGAAGTCCGCCACGTAGGGAGTGCCGGAGCGGTAATTGGTATCGCTGTTCTTGTCGTTGAAGAGCAGGCGGTTGGAGATGCCCAGGTCCAGCCCGTTGGGATCGTTGTGACGGATCGCCAGCACCGGCTGATAGGAGGTGTAGCCGACCGCCACACTGGTGCGATTGGGGTCGTAGGAACCGGTCTTGAGCGCGAAGTCGAAGCCGAAGGTGACGTTGGTATGCGCGGCCACATCCCAGCGCAGCAGCAGCGGCGTGACAGTGACGTTGGAGAGGCCGTTGTGGTTCTCGCCGTGGCCCATCACTTCGGTATGCAGCGAGACCACCGGCAACACCAGTTGCGAATAGACCTTGGCGCCCATCCATTCGACGCCATAGGAAGCCAGCAGGCGCGTGGTGGCCGAGAACACATCGGTCTTGAAGGGGATGGGGCGCTTGTTGCCCTTGTTGTCGTACAGGCCGTCGGCACTGCTGTAGTTGAACTGCTCTACCGCGAACAGGCCCGGGATGGGCGGCAGCGCGGCGATGTATTCACTGGTGGACCCGGTGGGGAATGGCGAAACGCCCCCTTCGAAAGCTTGCGCGGACTGCATGCTGGCACTCCCGATCATGGCCACAACGGCCAGGACGGCACGATTCCCCAGCCGCCGGGCTGGTACGGTTCCTCTCTTCACTTCTGTCTCCTTGTCTCCTACCCTGCCTGGCTTGTTGTCTCGCCATCGCGGCGTCTTCTCGGGGCCAGGCCGATCAATGGCGCAGGGCGCCACCGGCTTGCCGTGCCGGCCTTTTCTTGGATGCTTCTGCGAGGCCGTGCAGCGGATGGATGAAGGTTAAGGTCGAGGTTGATATTGATCAAATGGATTGTTTTGATTCATGATATGGACGGGATCAATACATGACCGGCCCTGCAACCCTTGCACAAAAGACAGGCCGGCACCCGACAACGGAGACTTATCCAATGCGTTTCAACAAGCTCGACCTCAATCTGCTGGTCGCGCTCGACGCGCTGCTGACCGAACTCAACATCAGCCGCGCCGCCGAGAAGATCCACCTGAGCCAGTCCGCCATGAGCAATGCGCTGGCGCGCTTGCGCGAATATTTCGATGACGAATTGCTGATCCAGGTCGGCCGCCGCATGGAAGCCACGCCGCGCGCCGAAGTGCTGCGCGATGCGGTCAATGACGTATTGCGGCGTATCGAAGGATCGATCGCGGCCAAGCCCGCTTTCGTCCCGGCGGAGTCACATCGGGAATTCCGCATCTCGGTCTCCGACTTCAGCCTCAACGTGCTGATCCCGCGCGTGATCGCACGCGCGCATGCCGAAGGGCCGCAGATCCGATTTGCGCTGATGCCGCAGGTGCAGGATCCGACCCGTTCGCTGGATCGCGCAGAGGTCGATCTGCTGGTGCTGCCGCAGGAATTCTGTACGCCCGATCATCCGGCGGAGGAAGTGTTTCGCGAACGTCACGTCTGCGTGGTGTGGCGCGACAGTCCGCTGGCCAAGGGCAAACTGACGCTGGAGCGCTACATGGAGGCCGGTCATGTGGTCATGGTGCCGCCCGGTGCCAACGCCTCCTCGGTGGAGGCGTGGATGGCCAGCAAGCTGGGCTTTGCGCGGCGGGTGGAGATCACCAGCTTCAGCTTTGCCTCCTGTGTGGCGCTGGTGCAGGGGACCGACCGCATCGCCACCGTGCATGGCCGGCTGGCGCGCAAGCTGGCCACGCAATTGCCGGTGGTACTCAAGGAAAGTCCGCTGCCGCTGGCGGAGATGCATCAGATGATGCAGTGGCATCGCTATCGCACCAATGATCCAGGGATCGAATGGCTGCGTCGCGTGTTTCTGGAAAGTGCGCGCGAGATGGACAAGGAAAAAAGCAAATAAAGCCGTCCGGGAAAACTAAAAATACAAACGATCAATATCGAATACCTTAAAAAAATGCCCGACAAAACGGGCATTTCATAAGCAATGCAAAATCAGTTGTAATGCATATCCACTTGAATCCCCAGGAGCTTGCTAGCATCCCCATCGTCTTTTAGTGTAAGAACTCGCTTGTCATCGCCGAAGAGTTTCTCAAATTCATCAGGAGCAAGAAACTGCTCCATTGCATCAATTTGATCTTGATTTACTGTAGCGATGTATTGCTTTCCGTGTCGCGCTGTGTACTCATGCGCGACCTTAAACAAAACAGCACGCTGCCGGGGATCGATATCGCTGTACAAGCGACTATCGTGCCATATGAAATCCATCCTATGATTTCCGTTCAGAAGCAACACAGCCAAGTCGTAGCAAAAGATTTTTACTGCATTAATCCCATCCGAGCCATCAGCCTCAATACGCACATCAAAGTCATATCGGATTTTATTTTCCCCATCATTTACGTCTAACGTAATACCTGCGGGTGCCTCCGGATAAAAAAGCTTTGCCAGACTAGAGAATAGAGAAATATTTCGCTCTCTCTCTCCTGTACTTTCCAATAAATAGACGGTTGTCTTTATTGTTTCTTCGTTGAGATCTTTTCTAATGTGAATGAGCTCTTCGCGACTCTTTTGCAAAAGGCGCTGATAATCCTGAAGCTTGTGCAACCTACCCAACAGTTCGGAACGTTGAGAGCTTACTGCGACGTACTGATCTAGGGCGCGCTTATCCGATAAATAGGCCAGTTTTTCATCGACCTGAAGATTCAACTCCGCTATCTGCTGAGTCAAGATTTGCAACTCAGCATTAAGTCTCATACGCTCCTGACCAAATCTCGCAATACGGTTTTCTACCAGTTGCTTATGGAATTCCTGAACATCATCCAGTCTTTGTAATGTTTCCGATCTAAACGCCGCCATAAGCTCGCTATAGAGAGCAATAATTTTTTCCTTGGAGATATCTGAGCGCATCTGCAAACTCTTTTCGACGTTGCGCAGAGCTGTTTCAGCAATAACTCTTTTATTCTTAAGTTCTCGCAGCCGCTTATTCAAATCGTTTGCTTCGCGCTCAATTGCATAAAAGTCCTCTGCGACTTTGAATTTCGAGAGATCCGCATCAAGTCTATTTATCTGCTCTTCCAAGTATTTGGTTTGCAGCGAGGCGTCTTTATTCCCTGTGTAATATTCGCGAATAAATGGATCATTCTTAAAGTTCTTTTCAAATTCCTCTATTTCAACCTGTCGACGCCGCAGCTGATATTTCTTTGTGACGAGATCGATATCAAGATCCAGCAAAAAAAGATTTCGTAGAAGAACGGTATAGGGCTCCCTGTCGCCGGATGTAACTTTTGGGTCGTTATAGTCATGCACGTTGCGACGAATAAAGCGAGGAATAAGGGCGCGAAAAGAGAGTGACGGATCCGCGATATCAGGAATGACAAAAGAGAACTTTTCTAATTGCTGATTTAGCGCTGAAACTTTGTAGGGTTTTCCGTTGAAAAGAGGCTGGCTTTGCTTGCCCGTTTCCCGACTGATAACGTGCGACTGACCATTCGCTTCAAACTCAACCGTAAATACCCAATCAATTAGATGCTGCTGAAACGCCTTATTCGTCGATGAGCCTAAGCAGAAATGTAAGATCTCAACCAACAAAGATTTGCCGACCCCGTTGTAGGATCGATCGTCTTTAGAGTCCTCGCCAGTCGGTACATCAGTGCGCACGCCCACAATTAAAGACAACCCGGTTTTGTTGAAACGGACTGTCTTGAAACTATTCTGATTGGCGGAAATTTTAATTAGTCGCATGTCGCTTGCTAACTTCGTATCGCGATAATTTGCCGTCCTCGTTAAGAGAGAGAATTCCTAATGCATATAACGAATCGACAGCCAAAACCAAATTATCAAATGAATGAAAGGCAGGATAATCAGCACCTCGAGACTTTTCAAAACTCCGCCACACTTGATCGATAGTCATAGGGGTGGACAGCGTTTCAAGAACATACGCACCAAGCCCAAGCAACGATTCCGCAAATGTGATGTGTTTATCCGGCAGCAGCATTGCGCGGCTCCTCGAAAATATCGCAAGTTTCAAAATATTTAGCCATGATCACCAAAGCGACATCGCGCCTAACTCGATCCACTGCCGGCCTCCCAGTCGATGGGGCTATATGCTGCAAAATGGCCGCAAACCTCACGTCTCCAAGCTCTTCCTCTGTTTGTCCTTCAATGCTCGGAAAGTCCCGAAGACTAGAGGCATAGAGGCTTGCCAGATAATCCCGCAAGTCTTGTTTTGTAAAGCTGCTATTTACAGAGAAATACTCATCCAATTGCCAAGTTTCCGCCTGTTTGGCCTTTAACCAATGACCATTTCGCTCCAATCCATTGAACCAAATCTTCTCGTCAATATCGGGCACCACTAGTTTGCCGCGTCCTGAGACGCAGGGCGGACTATCTTGAATATGCTGCATTACCTCAGCAATTACGGAATAATCGAGTGCTGCGATCGCATCTTCGTCGGGCAATCCACCGATGATCGACATGATCTGATCCTCGGCCAGCAACATAAATTCATCTTCAAGGTCTCTCGCTCGAAAGACCTCCGCCGCGACAAGACCATGCTGTTTCTGTAATTCTGTCAGTGATTTTTCTAACGGGAAAACTGTTCCGCGATATTTGTCGTTGAAAACAAAGAAATATTCTTTCACTGCGCAGAACTGCCCCCAATAGGGAAGAAGCTTCGCAACAAAATCAGTCTCAACTTTATTGATCGCTTCCTGAAGACTGTGCGATGGATCATTAGGCGCAAAAACTTGAAAGTAACGGCCGTGGGCTTTTTCGTATCCGTCGTTGCCTCGGTCACCCTGATTACCGTATGGCTTAATCTTCAAAAATCCAGGACGAGATGCCTCCAGCACTGCTGCAAAAAGATGCTCAAATGCAAATCCCTCGGATTGGTACACCTTCAACTTGAACATCGTTCGGGCGAAGTATTTGACGTTAGGTGTCATGACTGGAAAGGATGGGTACAAAAGATACGCAAAGTTTACCCGTCATTATGCGCTCTTCAGGAAGCTGGAAAGTTACACTGTAAATAAAAACAGTGTTTTTATACAATTAAAACTTTCCAGCAGAACAACATTTACAACTGACGCCTGCGTCAAAACACATCCTTTTGATTTCCCATCATTTGGGATTGGGTAGCTGCGAAAGCTCTTATCGCCTTACAACACGATTTATGATCGAATCAAAAATCAACCTGCGCCGACAGCACCAGTGTCCGACCCGATGACGTGCCCACATAACCGTTCTGCATCAGCCAGTAATTCTTGTCGAACAGGTTCTCGATGTTGGCACGATAGGTCACGACCTGCCCTGCCGCCCGGGTGATGTAGCGCGCACCGATATCGACACGGGTCCAGCCCGGCACCTTGAGCTTGTTCTCGTTGCTGTACCACATCGAACCTGTGCGGGTGACACGCGTATTCAAGGCCAGGCCCTGCAGCCACGGCGCATCCCAATCCAGTCCGAGGTTGAAGTTGCTGTTGGGGATCGCGCCGACATCCTTGCCGTCATTGGTGCCATTGTCGGTGTGGTACTGCTTGGCATTGAAGAAGGTGCCGCTGGCATTGAAACGCAGGCCGCGCTGCAGTTCGCCATAGGCCGCCAGTTCCAGTCCGCGCACGCGATTGCGGCCATCCTGGGTGGTGGTGCTCACGCCATTGACCAGCGTGGTGCTGGCATTGGCCTGCTCGATCTGAAATACGGCCGCCGTGGTCGTGATACGGCCCCAGTCAATCTTGGCACCCGTCTCCACCTGCTTGGACTTGTAGGGCGGGAAGAGCTGGTTGGGATTGCCGTCGCTGGCCGAAGTGAACCCACCGGCGCTCAGGGCCGCCGTGTAGTTGGCATACAGCGAAACGTTCTGCACCGGCTTGACAACCACGCCCAGCACCGGCGAGATGGCGGTCTTGTTGGAGGTCTGCGTGGCATCCACCAGGCTGTGCGAATACACCTGCTGGCGACGCAAGCCGGCGGTGATGCGCAGGCGGTCATCGGCCAGCGACAGAGTATCGGTCAGCGCCACGCTGGTCAGGCGGATCTGGCTTTGCGGCGTGGGTTCGCCACGTGCGCCGCTGACCGCGGGCAAGGCGACCGGACGATACAGATTGGAGGTGACGCTGCTGCTCTCGGAGAGGTAGAAGTAATCGGTCTGCTGATCCAGCATGTTCACGCCCAGCATCACGGTGTGCTTGATGCCGCCGGTGTTGAAGCGCGCACGCATGCCGACGTCGGCCGAAGTGGAAACGACCTTCTGGTCGTAGTAACCGTTGTAGAGCGCCGCCGTATCACCGGCCGCATTGAGGATGGTGGCGCTGGGCCAGCTCTGGGAAGACGTGGCCTCGTGATAACCGACGGCACCGTAGGCGGTCAGGTGGTCGTTGATGTCGTATTCCAGGCGGGTGGCGACGGCCTTGTCATCCGATTGCAGGGTGGTGCCGGGATAGAGGTTGGTCTTACCCGAGGGCGCTTCCGGCATCACCAGGCTGCTGATGCTGAATTGCGGACGGAAGTTGCGGGTATCTTCGTGCTGGGTGTAGGCGTCCAGGCTCCAGCGCACGCGGCCGCCGTTGTAGTCGAGTCCGACCGAGCCCATGTTCTGCTGCTGGTTGCTGCCGGACAGGCCGGTGTTGCCATCGGCATAGAGCGCGTTCACGCGGATGCCCCACTCCTGCTGCTCACCGAAGCGGCGGCCGAGGTCGGCCTTCAATCCGAACTGCGAATTGGAAAGATAGGTGGCCGTAACGCTGGAGATCGGATCTTCGTGCGCACGCTTGGGAATCAGGTTGACCGCCCCGCCCACGCCGCCGGCCGGGCCCATGCCATACATCAGCGTGCCCGGTCCCTTGAGCACTTCGATGCGCTCGACCATGGAGATGGGCATGCGCGTGAGCGGCACCATCCCATACAAGCCATTGAAGGCCACGTCATTGGCCGACATGGTGAAGCCGCGAATCTGGTAGCTGTCGCCGAAACCGCCATTGCCATTGGTGTTGCGCACCGAGGCATCGTTGGCGATGACGTCGCCGATGGCGCGCGCCTGTACATCCTCGATGCCTTGCGAGGTGTAGTTGGTGGTGCTGAAGGGCGTGTCCATCACGCTGGCCGTACCCAGCACGCCGAGACTGCCGCCGCGCGCGACCAGTCCACCCGCGTAGGGCGCGGTGGGGTCGGCACTTTCGGTGATCGTGACGGTGGGCAGAACGGCATTGGCATTGCTGCCGGTGGTGGCCGTCGGTGCAGCCACCGTGTAGCCGCCGTCTGCGTTGCGGATCGCTTGCAGCGGGGTGCCGTTGAGCAGCGCGGCAAACCCTTCCGCTACCGTATAGCGGCCGGAAAGACCCGCGCTCTGGCGGTCGCGCGTGATGGCCGGATCGAAGGAGAGCAGCACGCCCGCACGGCGGGCGAAGCTGTTGAGGCTTTGGTCGAGAGGACCAGCGGGGATGTCGTAGGCCTGGCGCTGGGCATCGGTGGCCTGCGCCTGCACACCTGCCACGGGGCTGGCGAAGGCGGCCAGGATGGCCAGTCGGGACAGGGTCGGACGCGAGGGGAAGCGGGTTCGGATGGTCATGGATGTCGTTCGATGGTGAGCTTCAGAGGGCTTGCTATCTGGTAAACCGAACGAGATCCAAAAACCTGCAGAGAAATTTTAAAAATGTTTTATATCCATGCCGGCCTCAGGTGGCGGTCCGTGGCCGCAAGGTGATCCAGTAATCCGTGAAGGTATCCACCCGCACCGGCAAGGTCCGCGCAATCGCGGCCAGGATGCGTGCCGGCTGGTCGAGCGGAAACACGCCCGAGATGGGCAATCCGGCCACCGCCGGATCGCAGCGCAGCTTGCCGGGGAGATAGCGATCCAGCTCGGCCACCAGTTGGCCCAGCGGCATGCGGTCGGCCACGATGACACCATCGGTCCAGGCGATGGCCTGTTCATTGGCGGCAAAGAGGCGGCCGACAAGCCCTTGCGCATCGAACAGCCCTTGACGCCCCGCATCCACGCGCACAGGTGCATTCTCATTTTGCGAATGGAATTCCACCGCGCCCTCATAAACGGCAAGGCGCATGCCCTCCTCCGCATCGCGCAGCTGGAAGCGGGTGCCCAGTGCGCGCGCCTGCCCCAGCCGTGTCTGCACGAGGAAGGGACGATAGGAAGGGCGCTCTTCATGTCCCGTGGTGATGAGCACTTCGCCGCGATGCAGGCGGATCAGGCGCTGCCGCTCATCGAAACTGACGTCCACGGCAGTGGCGCTGTTGAGTTGCAGCAGGGTGCCATCGGCGAGCGTGATCCGGCGCCGCTCTCCGGTGCGGGTGGTGTAGCCGGCCATCCAGGCCTGCCACGGTGTCCATCGTGCTGCGCTGGCCGCCAGCAGCCCCGCGCCGGTCGCCACGCACAAGGTCTTGAGCGCAAAGCGGCGGTTGTTGCGCGTGCGGGCTTCGCTGGCACCGATGCTGCCGTGGGCCAGCGCGCGCGGCAGCGTGGCGACGCGCTCGCTGAGCGATTGCAGCCGCTGCCAGGCCAGCTCGTGCTGCGGCTGTTCGGCGCGCCAGCGGCGGCAGGCTTCGTGCTCATGATCGGTGGCGTTGCCCGATTGCAGCCGCACCATCCAGTCGATGGCGGCCATGACGATGTCGTCATTGGGGGCCGTGCGCTCAGAGCCCATATTGCAGCCGGTAGCAGGCGGTGAAGGCGCGCTTCATGTATTGCTGCACCGAACTCAGCGACACCTCCAGCCGCACCGCGATCTCGGCATAGGCCAGGCCATCGAGCTGCGACAGCAGGAAGGCGCTGCGCACCTTGGGCGGCAAGCCGGCCAGCATGGCGTCGACTTCGTTGAGGGTTTCCAGCACCAGCAGCTGCGCTTCGGGCGATGGCAGGTGCTCGGGCGGCATCTGCGCCAGCATTTCCAGGAAGGCGGCCTCCAGCGCGCAGCGACGGAAATGGTCGATCATCAGGCCGCGCGCGATGGTGGCCAGCAGGGTGCGCACTTCATCGACGATGAAATCGCGGCGCGAGACCATCATCCGCACGAAGGTATCCTGCGCCAGGTCGGCCGCCAGCTCGGCATTGTCGGTACGGCGGCGCAGCCAGCCCAGCAGCCACCGGTGATGCCCGGTGTATATGCCAGCGATGTCGTGAGGACGGGAAGGAGCGAGGTCGGCCATGACCGCAAGATGTAATGAGAACGTGTCTCATTATAATCTGTAAATGCGGTGGCGGGTCGCCCCGGTTTTTGGTCGATATGAAAGAAAAAGCCCCGGCACGAAGGCCGGGGCTTGTCATTGCTGCTCCCGCCGGAACCGTGACGGTCCCGGAGGTGAAGCTTGATGCAAAATTACTTGACCACGCTCAGCAGGGTACGCTTGCCGCCCTTGTAGGTGTACAGGGTCAGGGTACCGTTCAGGATGTCGCCCTTGGCGTCGAAGGCGATTTCACCGGTGACGCCCTTGTGCTTGATCTTGGCCAGGACCGGCAGGTAGACCTTGGGGTCGGACGAGCCGGCCTGCTTCATGGCGTCAGCCAGGGTCATCAGCGCATCGTAGGTGTACGGTGCGTAGATCACGACGTCCTGGTTGAACTTCTTCTTGTAGGCAGCCTTGAAGTCTTCCAGCGGCTTCTTGCCTGCTTCGGTCACGCCACCGGCTTCGGCACAGACCACTTCGCTGTCCTTCAGGCCAGCACCGGCCAGGCTCGGCAGTTCGGTGGTGCAGATACCGTCACCGCCCATGAACTTGGCAGACACGCCCAGCTGATCCATCTGGCGCAGCATCGGGCCGGCCACGGCATCCATGCCGCCGAAGAAGACCAGGTCCGGCTTCTTGGACTTGACCGAGGTCAGGATGGCGTTGAAGTCGGTAGCCTTGTCGGTGGTGTACTGGGTAGCCACGATGGTGGCACCGGCAGCCAGGGCGCTCTTGCGGAATTCTTCGGCCACGCCTTGACCGTAGGCAGTGCGGTCGTCGATGACGGCCACGTTCTTGCCCTTCAGTTCATTGACGGCATAGCGGCCCAGGACGCCACCGAGCTGGCCATCGTTGGCCACCACGCGGAAGGCGGTGTTGAAGCCTTGCTGGGTGTACTTGGGGTTGGTCGCCGACGGCGAGATTTGCGGGATGCCGGCGTCGAAGTAGATCTTGGAAGCCGGGATGGTGGTGCCGGAGTTCATGTGGCCGACCACGCCCTTGACCTTGGCATCGACCAGGGCCTGGGCCACGGTGGTGGCTTGCTTCGGATCGGAAGCGTCATCCTGGGGGACCAGCTGGAAGGTGACCTTCTTGCCGCCGATCTCGAAGCCCTTGGCGTTGAGTTCGTCCACGGCCATGCGGGCACCGTTTTCATTGTCCTTGCCGATGTGCGCGTTGGGACCGGTCAGAGGAGCGACGTGACCGATCTTGATGACTTCTTGTGCCTGCGCTGCCCCTGCGAACGAGAACGCTGCCACCAGTGCCGTAGCGACAGGAATCATTTTGATTTTTTGCATGAATTGCTCCTATTACTTCCAATGAAAGATTGAAAACGCAGTTCGTTGTGCCATTTGTTATGTGCGCTGACCGATTCTGACCACCGTGTGGACGGCAACCTGATCGGAAAGCACCGCAGCGCCTCCCAGTCGCTGACCGGTTCTTGCTTGCGGACTCTGCTACTGCAAAAACCGAGCCATGCCTTGCAGCATCGCCACTCGGGCGCTTTCCCCAGGGGCATCCCCGGATAAAAAGGGACGGAGCCACAGCAGGCAAGCGGCCCGGCCGCAGCGCCAGGCCAGGCGGGGCAGTTCCTCCATTACACCGCCCCGCCGGGCAGAATACACCGTAATGGTGCGGCTGGGAGAGCGAGTTCCGTGCCAACGCGGCGCTTCATTCATATCGCACGTTTTATGCACTTTTTTGAATCGGGATGCGAAGGAGTGCACCAATTAGGGTGGGGAAATAGCAGAAAGCTGCACTTGTAACGAGGCTGGATTGGGGTGCCAGCCTCATTCCCGGGGATCAATTCTCGTATTGCGGGAATTATTCTTCATTTGACCCCGGATCCGGGACCCTGCTTGCGGAAGGGCCAGATGAACGATGGCCGCGGTGGCCTGTGCGCGATTTCATTCATCCCGGCACGGTCAGAATGTGTAACGTCCTTGGACATACAAGGTCCGCGGCGCACCGACCAGCTTTCCCAGATTGCCATCCACGGTACGGGTGAAGTAGCGCCGGTCCAGCAGGTTGTTGACGCCCGCGGTGAGGTCGAATCCCTTCTTGCCCGGCACCTTCCAGCTCGCCTGCGCATTCCAGAGACGCACGCCCGGGATTTCTCCGATGCTGCCGTCGGCGCTTTCGGCGACGGTGTTGGCTTCATCGGCAAACTGTCGGCCCTGGTGCGTGGTCGACAGGTTGAGCGTCCAGGGACCGGTTTGCATGCGCACCCCGAGCGTATCGGTCGTGCGTGCATAGAACGGCAAGTCCTTGCCTGGATTGCTGCCTGACTTCTGCAGGGCGCGGGTGTAGGTGTAGTTGGCGAAGACCGACCAGCCTTTCAGGGGGCTGTCCGGAGCGAAGGCATAGTCCATCGCCAGTTCGACGCCATCATGCTGGGTGCGGCCGATGTTGCGGAAGACGTTGGGCGTCGTTCCCTGCACCGACACGATCTGGTTGTCAAAATTGATGTGGAACACCGTGGCTTCGGCGGAGGCCTGTGCGCTCTTCCAGCGCATGCCGCCTTCCATCGTCCGGGCCAGTTCGGGCGACAGCGGATTGGCGGAAGACATGGTGTTGAGTTGCGAATTCTGCACCACGCCGAAGGAGGTGTTGTAGTTGCTGAACAGGGTCAATTGCTCCGTGAGCAGATACGCCAGGTTGATCGAGGGCAGCAGCTTGTCGTTGGCCACTTCATAAGGATCCTTCTTGCCCATTTCGTAGCGGCTTGACCGCACCTGTTCGAAACGCAGGCCCGGCGTGATGCGCCATCTGCCGAATGCAATCTTGTCGTCGATGCAGCCGGCATGGGCATCGGTACTGTTCTGGAACTGGGTGAATCCGCTCAGCGCGCCGGTGCGGACCGCTTCGTTGTAGATGTTGTCATTCCCGCGCTCGCGGATGGTGCGGTAACCCACGGTGACATCGTGCGTAGTGCCGCCCCAGGCGAATCGCTGCGTGTAGCGGGGTTCGATGCCCAGCGTTTCATAGTTGCGCGGCTGATGCGAGAGGCGCACGCCGGTCACGTTGATCAAGCTGCTCTGGCGGGTCGCCTGGTTGAAGTAGGTCCGGATCTCCAGCTCCTGATGATCCGACAGCGTATTGAGGTAGCCCACGTCGAAGCCTTTGCGGGTACCGCTCCAGTTGTCGCGCTGGCGGGTGTTCTGGAACGGGTCGGCGGCGTACTGCGCGGTGGTGAGGCCGCCCGGCGTGCGGCTCAGCACGTCGTAGTAATTGAACTTGGCGTGGAGTTCGGAACGCGGGGAAATTTCGTAGCGTATCTTCAGCGCAAAATCGTTGAGATGTTCATCGCTCTTGTCGCGCCATCCGCTGCCGTCCTGGCCCGAGTACAGGAAGGCCATGCCCAGGCCATTGTCGCTCTGGCCGCCGGCAAAGGCGGTGTACTGCGCATTGCCACCACCCTTGCCGTAGCTGTTGTAGCGCACCGAGGCATCACCCGAAATGCCCTCGCTGGCGGGAATGGAGCGCGTCTTGAAATTGATGATGCCGCCCACGTTCTGCGGGCCGAAGCGCACCGCGCCGCCGCCACGGATGACGTCGATCGATTCGATGTTGTTCAGGCTCAGGGGCGCAAACGAAAGCTGGGGCTGGCCATAGGGCGCCACCGACAAGGGGATGCCATCCAGCAGGACGGTGGAGCGCGGCGAAAAGCGTCCGGTCAGACCGCGCACGCCGATGTTCAAGGCGATCGCGCTGCCGGAGCTACCGGCGCTGTCGCTGGACTGCACGCCGGGAATGCGGCGCATCACCTCGCCGATGCTGACGGCGCCGGTGCTGTCGATCTCCTGCTTCTTGACCACGGTGCGGGCACCGGGATAGGTCTTCACGCTGCTCTCGAAGCCAGTGCCGAGCCAATCGCTGCTGACCTGGATCGGTTCCAGCCCCGCCGGCCCGTCGGGCGCCGCGGACTGCTGCGCCATGCCGGCCAGCGGGAAGCCGAGCATCACGAGCGAGGCAAGGGTTGAAGTGGCGATACGCAGATCGCGTGCATGGTTGAATGGGGCCTGATTGTTCTTCATTGCATTTCGGTCCAATAAAAATACTGGCGAACCTCCGCCGTTCATTTCTTATAAAAAAAGGCTCTTCCGGACTGATCCGAAAGAGCCGCAATAATAATGATTCGCATTCTATTTTTTACATATTCAGAGCCATGCCTGCATTTCTCTTAACTGACCTCGAATTTTTTTGAGTGCCGCTGCGCAGACCAGGCGCGCAAACACGGCAATTGACGCCTTGAAAATTCCCCAACCCATCCCTATACTTAGCACTCGTCACGGCAGAGTGCTAACAGCGCCGCCGGGCGCAATCCCCTTTTTCATGCGGTGACGTCTGCTGCATTTGGAAGAAAACCGTTGCAGGCATCGCCGCAATCAATGCTAACTTATTGAAAATTAAGGAGTTCTCATGAATCTTCGCCCTTTGCACGATCGCGTTATCGTCAAGCGCCTCGACCAGGAAACCAAGACTGCTTCCGGTATCGTTCTGCCTGACGCAGCGACCGAAAAGCCGGACCAAGGCGAAGTCCTGGCCGTCGGCAACGGCAAGATCCTGGAAGATGGCAAGGTCCGCCAACTGGCCGTGAAGGTCGGCGACCGCGTTCTGTTCGGCAAGTACTCCGGCCAGGCCGTGAAGATCGATGGCCAGGAACTGCTGGTCATGCGCGAAGAAGACCTGTTCGCCGTCGTCGAGAAGTAATTCGGCATCCGGCCTTCCTTTTCCTTCTATATAGATAGAGAAAACGTGAAGGCCATCGGCAACAAGACAGCAGCCGGTGCTCCCTGAATCTTCAGGCCCGAGCCCGGCGACATGAACTGAACCGAATTTCTGGAGAATCCAACATGGCAGCAAAGCAAGTTATTTTCGGCGATGAAGCACGCGCCAAGGTCGTCAACGGCGTCAACATCCTGGCCAACGCAGTCAAGGTCACCCTGGGTCCCAAGGGCCGCAACGTCGTGCTGGAGCGCAGCTTCGGCGCCCCGACCGTGACCAAGGACGGCGTTTCCGTCGCCAAGGAAATCGAACTGAAGGACAAGCTGGAAAACATGGGTGCCCAGCTGGTCAAGGAAGTCGCTTCCAAGACCTCCGACAACGCCGGTGACGGTACCACCACCGCCACCGTGCTGGCTCAAGCCATCGTGCGCGAAGGCTTCAAGTACGTCGCCGCCGGCTTCAACCCGACCGACCTGAAGCGCGGTATCGACAAGGCTGTCACCGCCATCGTCGGTGAAGTGAAGAACCTGGCCAAGCCCACCACCACCTCCAAGGAAATCGCTCAAGTCGGCTCGATCTCGGCCAACTCCGACGCGGACATCGGCGACATCATCGCCAAGGCCATGGAAAAGGTCGGCAAGGAAGGCGTCATCACCGTGGAAGACGGCAAGTCGCTGGAAAACGAACTGGACATCGTCGAAGGTATGCAATTCGACCGTGGCTACCTGTCGCCGTACTTCATCAACAACCAAGAGAAGCAGATCGTCGCTCTGGACAATCCCTTCATCCTGCTGTTCGACAAGAAGATCTCCAACATCCGTGACCTGCTGCCGGTGCTGGAACAAGTCGCCAAGGCTGGCCGTCCGCTGCTGATCGTGGCTGAAGACGTCGAAGGCGAAGCCCTGGCTACCCTGGTGGTCAACAACATCCGTGGCATCCTGAAGACCGCTGCCGTCAAGGCTCCTGGTTTCGGCGACCGCCGCAAGGCCATGCTGGAAGACATCGCCATCCTGACCGGCGGCCAAGTGATCGCCGAAGAAGTCGGCCTGACCCTGGAGAAGGCTACCCTGGCTGAACTGGGCCAAGCCAAGCGCGTTGAAATCGGCAAGGAAAACACCACCATCATCGACGGCAACGGCGAAGCCGCTGGCATCGAAGCTCGCGTGGCAATGATCCGCACCCAGATCGGCGAAGCGACCTCCGACTACGACCGTGAAAAGCTGCAAGAGCGCGTGGCCAAGCTGGCCGGCGGTGTTGCACTGATCAAGGTTGGCGCTGCCACCGAAGTCGAAATGAAGGAAAAGAAGGCCCGCGTCGAAGACGCCCTGCACGCTACCCGCGCTGCTGTTGAAGAAGGCGTCGTGCCTGGCGGTGGCGTGGCCCTGCTGCGCGCTCGCGCCAACGTCAAGGACTTGAAGGGCGACAACGCCGATCAGGAAGCCGGTATCAAGATCGTGCTGCGCGCCATCGAAGAGCCGCTGCGCCAGATCGTCTTCAACGCCGGCGACGAGCCGTCGGTGGTGGTGAACAAGGTGCTGGAAGGTTCGGGCAACTTCGGCTACAACGCCTCCAACGGCACCTACGGTGACCTGGTGGAACTGGGCGTGCTGGATCCGGCCAAGGTGACCCGTTCGGCCCTGCAAAACGCTGCCTCCGTGGCCAGCCTGATCCTGACCACCGACGCCCTGGTGGCCGAAGTGACCGAGGACAAGCCGGCCGGCCTGCCTGGCGGCATGGGTGGTATGGGCGGCATGGACGGCATGATGTAATTGGCCTTCCGGCTGCAGGCCATGCATCGCATGGCCTGTGCTGCAAGCAAAAAACCCGCATCAGCGATGATGCGGGTTTTTTGTTGGGCGGCGATCGGAGCGGATCCGGAGTGCAAGGCCTCCTCTCCGAGCTGGCGCAGCTGAGTTGACCGAGCATCGACCTCACAAAGGTTTCTGCATAAAAAAAGACCCGCATCCTTGCAGATGCGGGCCAAAACATCGGGCTCCCACGAGCCCGATGCAGTGCCAGAACTTAGAAGGTGTGGCTCAGGCCGGCGTTGATGCCGGTCTGACTGCGATCACTACCCGGTACGCGGTCGCTGGCCAGGCCAACGCTGTACATGTCCGACGTACGCAGGTTGCGGATGACGGCATAGGTAGAAGTGCGCTTGGACAGGTCATACTTGGCACCCAGGTTGATCTGCACCATGCGGCCATCGCTGGTGCGGACAAACTTGGCACGGGTGTATTGCAGGCTGCTGATCAAAGACAGCGACGGCGAGATCCGATAGTTCACGCCCAGGTCCAGCGTCTGGCTCGACTCGTTGTTGGCACCGCCGATGGTGTAGTCGCCCTTCTCGACAGCGTCGTAGCGCTCGATCTTCTTGTTCGGGTCGGTCCAGGCGGCAAAGCTGTCGAACTTCGGATCGAAGCTGCGACGCGCTGCCGTCAGCGGCAGCTTCACGCGCGAATACGAACCATACACACGCGCCGGGCCGAACTGATAGGCAGCAGCCAGGGTCCAGGTCTTCAGGCAGGTATCGCCGTACTTGCCGCCACCGTTGCAGGCTGCCGCGCCGTTGACATCGCTGGCGGACTTGCCGCCCATCTTGCTCTGGAAGTAGCCCAGACCGATGTTCAGCGGACCGTTGGCATAGGTACCGCCCAGGCCGAAGGACTGACCGGCACCGGTATTGCCGGCTTGCTCACCGAAGCCATAGATGACGCTACCGGTGAAACCGTTGAAGTTCGGGGTGTTGTAGCGGATGGAGTTGTTGACGCGCTCGCCGTTGGTACGATCCAGGTTCAGCGAATGAACACGGCTGACCACGCCACCGAAGTCGCCCGGGGAGGTAATGCTGCCCACGTCATCCAACACATCCTTCTGGCGACCGGCCAGCACCGTACCGAAGTTGCCCGACAGGCCCACGGTCGCCTGACGCCCCCACAGCACGCCCTTCTGACCGGCGTCGCCGGTATCGACACTGAAACCGTTCTCGATGGTGAACAGCGCCTTGATACCGCCGCCCAGGTCTTCCACGCCCTTGACGCCCAGGCGCGAACCCTTCATCAGGCCGGAATCGAGCGCCATCTGGCCGCCCGTATCCTTGCCGCCGGTGGAGATCTTGTTGGTGTAGGACAGGCTGGCGTCGACCGCACCGTAGATGGTCACGCTGCTCTGCGCGTGCGCCGCGCCGCCGAAGGCAGCCAGCACGGCCAGGGCCAGGATGGACTTTTTCATAGAGTACTCCGTAGTGGTTTGATTGCTGTTGATTGGAGGGTGGACATCACCTTGCGACGAGGGCACCACCCAGGCTTCCGAAAGAAACATCAAGAAGTCACGGCAAATCTAAACCGACTTTTATTCCTCAAATGAATTATTCCTTGAATTGATAGGCTTTATAAGACTTTTCTGTAGCTTTATAGCAACCCATGTCACACATAGAGGTCAGCGCATTTTGTTGTCCATCAGTAATGAAACCGGCACTGATGAATCACCAGCCTGCCCGCCACCAACTCAATGACGAGCCGGTGTTCACCCTGCACGCGTACCGCGTAAAGTCCGGGCAAGCGCAGGGGCAAGGCCACCCGGCGGGCCGATGGAATGCAAGCTCCTTCACTTAGTCGTCGCATCAAATGAAGTAATTGACGTGCAACCCGGCGGTCATGGCGACGCCACCAGGCCAGGTCCTCGCGCGCCAGCGGGGTCATCCAGAGCGGGGTCAAGGCTGCTCCTTCAGCGGCAGCAGTTCGGCGCGCAGCTGCAACAGGCTGCACAGCAGGCGTTCGGCATTGAGATCGTTGCCCAGCAGGTGCAGGGCTTCCTGCACTCCGCGCCAGACCGGTTCGCGCACCAGCACCAGGTTGTCGGCACCCGCTCGGGTGAGGATGACTTCATCGATATCGGCCAGCTCCAGCAGCGCGTCGAGGCGCTCGGCCAGGTCAGTGACAGGAAAGGCATACATGGGGAGGATTCCGGGGCTGGATCCGGCGCGCTGCAGCACGCCGGACAAAAAATTCAGGAAGATAAGCCCTGGCACCGTCACGGACGGCATTCAGTGAAAAAATGAGGTGAACGACAAAACTTATTCGACACCTTTCTCGCTCAACATCGAGTCAAGGTCGTCTCCCGGGACCGGGCCCACTGTGCAAATCGCCCCGCAAAGCCGCTCTGCACGCGGGTTCCCGCCGCATGCTAAGACGCGCCGGTTATATGCATAGGCGAAAATTTATTTTCCCTATATAACCTTGCCGCCTTAAAATAGCGCCTTCTTATAAAAATATTGATGGCAGTGGAGACCTGAGGTCCTGACCCGCCCGCAGCGTCCCACGATGCCGCGCTGGCGTCGGCACCCGGGGGCCCGCTGCCATTCTTCTTTTCCATCATGATCGAAATACAAGCTGTCACCCAGCGGTTCGGCAATGTCGAAGCGGTGCGCAATGTCGATTTGTCGATCCGCAAGGGCGAGATCTTCGGCATCATCGGCCGCAGCGGCGCGGGCAAGAGCACCCTGGTGCGCACCCTGAACCTGCTGAATCGTCCCACTTCCGGGCGCATCGTCCTCGATGGCCAGGACCTGACCTCGCTATCGTCCTCCCAGCTGCGCGAAGCGCGCCGTGGCATCGGCATGATCTTCCAGCACTTCAACCTGCTCTCCTCGCGCAGCGTCTACGACAACATCGCGCTGCCGCTGGAACTGGCCGGCAAGAGCAAGTCGGAGATCGCCGCCAAGGTCGAACCCTTGCTGGAGCTGGTGGGCCTGACCGCCCTGCGCGATCGCTATCCGGCACAGATCTCCGGCGGCCAGAAGCAGCGCGTGGGCATTGCCCGCGCCCTGGCCAACGATCCCAAGGTCCTGCTCTCGGACGAAGCCACCTCGGCGCTGGACCCGGAAACCACCCGCTCCATCCTCGAACTGCTGCGCAAGATCAACAAGGAGCTGGGCCTGACCATCGTGCTGATCACGCACCAGATGGAAGTCATCAAGCAGATCTGCGACCGCGTGGCCGTGATGGAAGCCGGCCAGGTGATCGAACAGGGCGAAGTGCTGGAGGTGTTCCGCCAGCCGCGCCATGAAGTCACCCGCGCGCTGATCGGCGACGTCATCGCCCACGAGCTGCCCAAGGGCGTGCTGGCCCGCCTGCGCGAGCGCCTGGCGCGTGCCGACGTCGGCCAGGGCACCGACCACCTGTTCCGCTTCGCCTTCACCGGCAACGATGTGGACCAGCCGCACCTGTCGGAAGCGGTGCGCCGCTTCAACCTGAATTTCAACATCCTGCACGGCCAGATCGACGAGATCCAGGGCCAGGCATTCGGTTCGCTGGCGATCCTCGCCAACGGTACCCAGGACAACATCAACCAGGCCATGCAATACCTGCGCGAGCAGGGCGTGGTCGTCGAGGAGCTCAACCATGTCATCTGAACTGATCGATCTGTTCGTCAGCTCCTTCGGCGAGACGCTGATGATGGTGGTGATCTCGGGCGTGGTCGGCTCACTGCTCGGCATTCCGCTCGGCATCGCCCTGCACATCACCGAATCCAAGGGCGTGCTGCCCAACGTCGCCTTCAACCGCATCGCCGGCCTGCTGGTCAATGCGGTGCGCTCGACGCCCTTCATCATCCTGCTGGTGGCGGTGATCCCGATGACGCGCTTCTTCGTGGGCACCTCCATCGGCACGGCCGCTGCCATCGTGCCGCTGACCATTGCCGCCGGGCCCTTCATTGCGCGCCTGGTCGAGACCGCCCTGCGCGAAGTCGATCACGGCCTGGTGGAAGCGGCGCAAGCCATGGGTGCGACCACCTGGCAAATCATTTACAAGGTCTTGGTGCCTGAAGCATTTGCTGGTATCGTCGCCGGTCTCACGATCACCTTCGTCAGCCTGGTCGGTTATTCGGCCATGGCCGGTGCCATCGGTGGCGGCGGCCTGGGCGACCTGGGCATCCGCTACGGCTACCAGCGCTTCCTGCCGGAAGTGATGCTGGCCGTGGTGCTGATCCTGATCGTGTTCGTCCAGCTGGTGCAATCCCTGGGAGACCTGCTGGTCCGCAAGCTCAGCCACCGCTGAGCGCATTCACTACAAAAAAACGGCAGCTATCCGCTGCCCACCTCAAAGCTCGAAAGGAAAGTCATGAAGCGTCGTCAGTTGATTCAATTCATCGCAGGCCTGGGCCTGGCCGCCGGCCTGGCCTGTGCTCCCGCCATGGCCGAAGACCAGATCAAGATGGGCGTGACCGCCGGTCCGCACGCCGAGATCATGGAACAGGTCAAGAAGCTGCTGGAAAAAGACGGCGTGCAGATGAAGGTCATCGAATTCACCGACTACATCCAGCCCAACGCCGCGCTGGCCGCCGGCGACCTGGACGCCAACTCCTACCAGCACCAGCCCTACCTGGATGCGCAGATCAAGGACCGTGGCTACAAGTTCGTGAGCGTGGGCAGCACCATCACCTTCCCGATGGGCGTGTACTCCAAGAAGATCAAGTCGCTCAACGACCTGAAACAAGGTGCACGCGTGGGCGTGCCCAACGATCCGACCAACGGCGGCCGCGCCCTGCTGGTGCTGCAAGCCAAGGGCGTGATCAAGCTGAAAGCCGATGCCGGCCTGAAGGCAACCCCGCTGGACATCGTGGAAAACCCCAAGAAGATCAAGATCGTCGAACTGGACGCCGCCCAGCTGCCGCGTTCGCTGGATGACTTCGATGCTGCCGTCATCAACGGCAACTACGCCGAATCGGCCGGCCTGTCGCCGACCAAGGATGCGATTGCCGTGGAAGCCTCCACCGGTCCCTACGCCAACGTCATCGCCGTGCGTATCGCCGACAAGGACAAGCCTTGGGTCGCCAAGCTGGTCAAGGCTTACCACAGCCCGGAAGTGAAGAAGTTCGTGCTGGAAAAGTACAAGGGTTCCGTGATCACCTCCTGGTAATCCGCAACGCCTGACTTGCCTGCATCAACGAAAAGGCCAGCTCATCGAGCTGGCCTTTTTCATTGGGCGGGAATTTTTCGCTTGCCGGTAATCCCTCAAAAACTTAGTTTTTGACCTCCGGTTTCTAAGTTTTCCGGAAAGCAAAACTTAGATTCAACGCCCCCGGTGATCCGGAGCGTCTCGCCAGTCGTAGTCCTCGTCGTCTTCCTCGTCATCCTCGGCCTGCAGGGCATCGGGATTGTCGGTGGACTGATAGGTCGCCAGCAGTTCGGCACGCGATTGCGGCGTTTCCAGCGAGATGCGGCCCAGTGCGCCGCTGCGGTAATCCTGCAGGAAGGTGTGCGCGGCCTTCTCGAAATCGTACTCGCCGCCCTTGAGACGGAAGCCGCGCTTGGCTGCCACGCCCTCCACCACCGCCACGCCATCCATGCCTTCGGTATTGAAGCCATAGCGCGCCTTGAGCAACTGCGGATAGCGCTGCAGCAGCAGGTCGGCCAGGAAGGTCGCCACTTCCTCTTCGATCAGCGCATTGCTGCCCACCGCATGGCTGGCCGCCAGCATCAGGCCATCGCTGGGATGCTCGATCTTGGGCCAGAGCATGCCGGGGGTATCGGTGAGCACCATGTTGTTGCCCAGATAGAGACGCTGCTGGGTCTTGGTCACGGCCGGTTCATCACCGACGGCGGCCACGCGCTTTTTCAGCAGCGCATTCATCAGGGTCGACTTGCCCACGTTGGGGATGCCCATGATCATCATGCGCAGCGGTTTCAGGGCAGTGCCGCGATGCGGTGCCACCTGAATCGCCAGCTTGGGCACGCGCGCCACATCGGACGGCTTCTTGCAGGACAGGGCCACGGCCGTGACGCCCTTCTGGCTGTTGTAGTAGTCGATCCAGGCTTGGGTGGCCACCGGATCGGCCATGTCGGTCTTGTTCAGGATCTTCAGGCAAGGACGCTGGCGGGCATTGCGCAGCTGCTCGATCATGGGATTGCAGCTGGCCTGCGGCAGGCGGGCATCGACCACTTCGATGACCATATCGACTTTTTCCATGCTCTCCGCGGCCTTGCGGCGGGCGGAGTTCATGTGACCGGGGAACCATTGGATGGACATGCGGAGCTTCTTTCTGATGCGTATTTCGTTGAAGGCGCTATTTTACGGCCCTGCCCCGCCAATCCCTAACAAATCCCCAAGAAAACGGCCTGCCGCGCACAAGTCGGGGCAGGCCGTTGGACGGGGAACAACACCCGCGCTCACGCGCGGCGCGTCACCCATTGCTCCTTGACAACACCCACGAAGCGCCACACCAGCCACAGGGCGACGCCATAAGCCAGCGCCATCACGCCGAACGCCAGCGGATTGCGCAGGCTCCAGCCCGCCACGCTGTGCAGGATCGCGCCCATCAGGGCCACGCCGACCAGGGCACCGATCTGGCGATTGGCATTGAGCGCCGCCGCCGCACTGTTGGCGTGGGCCTTGCCGGCCACCTGCATGACCACCGTGGTCATGGAAGGAATGGCGGTACTGATGCCCAGGTTGGCCGCCGCGCACACCAGGGCCAGCAGCCAGTACGGCGTCTCGGGACGGAAACTCATGGCCACGGCGGTAAAGACGGTCCCCACCGACAGGCCCAGCAGCAGCGGCACGCGCGGCCCCCAGTGCGCGGCCATGCGGCCTGACATCAGGTTGCCGAAGAAGACCACGGCCATCATCGGTACCAGTTGCAGCCCGGTCTGCAGGGCATCCGCGCCGCGTCCCTGCTGCAGGAACAGCGCCAGGTAGAACAGGTTGCCATAGACGCCGAAGTTGATGAGAAAGCCAATGCCATTGGCCGCCGCAAACTGCGGCGTGGCAAACAGCGCCTTGGGCAACAGCGGCGCAATGCCGCGCAGTTCATGGCGCACCAGCGCCACGGCGGCCAGCACCGCCACTGCCAGCGCCGCCAGGATGCGCGGAGAAGCCCAGCCATACACCGGCCCCTGGATCAGCACGAAGGAAATCCCGGCCAGCATCACCACCCCGGCCAGGTGGCTGAACAGATGCAGCGCACGGGCGTGTCCGGCAACTTGGGGAATGAGCTTGCGCGCCATCAGCAAACCCAGAAGACCGACCGGCACGTTGATGAGGAACACGCTGCGCCAGCCCAGCCAGTGGATCAGCACCCCGCCCAGCAGCGGTCCGGCAGCAGCGGCCAGGCCGACGGTGGCCGACCAGACGCCCAGCATGCGGGCACGCACGCGGTCATCCTCATACACGTGCGTGAGCAGGCTCAGCGAACTGGGCATGAAGAAGGCCGCGCCCAAACCCTGCAGCAGGCGTGCCGCGATCAGGAAGGGCCCGTTGGGTGCAGCCCCGCACAGCAGCGAGGCCACTACGAACAGGAACAGCCCGGTCAGATAAAGGCGCCGCGCACCGAAGCGGTCGGCCAGCGCGCCGCCCACCAGCAGCATGGCGGCGAAGGTCAGCGTATAGCCATCGACGATCCACACCAGCATCGACAAGGGCGCATCCAGGCTGGTGGAGATATTGGACAGCCCGACGTTGACCACCGTCACATCCAGCATGGCCATGACGAAACCGATGGCCAAGGCCACCAGCGGCAGCATGCCGGCATGCGGGGCTGCATCGGCAAGGGGAGGGGCCAGCACCGAGGCTGGCGCACGAGGGCATTGTGTGGAAGACATGGCAACAGGACTTTCTGCACGCAGGGTGCGAGGGAGAACCGCAATCCCGCGACCGGAGAAGACCGGGGCGGGTTGAATGGGGCAGATTCTAGGCTTGGGCAGTGATGCAATAAAGAGGTATAAAATCAGCGCGCTGATGCAAATTTGCATCACGACCTCTCTGACTCCTTTCTTGCAGCAAAGGCACATCATGGATTGGGACAACGCCCGCATCTTCCTGGCCATCTATCGCGTAGGCACCTTGCGCGGGGCCGCCGAACATCTGGAGATCGACCAGGCCACCGCAGGCCGCCGCCTGGCCGCACTGGAAAGCTCGCTGGGTGCGCGCCTGTTCCTGGCACGCCCAGTGGCTATGTGCCGACCCCGGCGGGCGAGATGGCGGCAGCTGCCGCTACGCAGATGGAGCAAGGCGCGGAACAGCTGCAACGCCAGATGCAGGGCATGGATGAACGCCTGTGCGGCGTGGTACGGCTGGCGGCCACCGACATCACGGCGCGCCATTTTCTGTTACCGGCCTTGCACCGGCTGCGCCAGGAACATCCGAAAATCCGCGTGGTGCTCTCGACCTCCACCCAGATCACCAACCTCACCAAGCGCGAGGCCGACATCGCCGTGCGCACCGTGCGCCCGGATGCGCCGGACCTGATCGCGCGCCATCTCAAGCGGCTGCATAAGGGCATGTATGCCTCAAAAGCCTATGTGAAAAAGCGCGGACTGCCCGACCCCGGCACCGGCCTGAAGGGACATGACGTGGTGATCTATCCGCGCAGCGTCTCGCCCAGCAAGTCCGAGCAGATCTGCGGCGAATCCATCGCCCACGCCAACGTGGCCATGGAAGTGAGTACCGGGCTGGTCATGGTCGACAGCCTGCAGGCGGGTTTCGGCATCGGCGAACTGCCCACGCATGTGGGCGACAAGGCCAGCGGCCTGGTGCGCATCTGGCCGCAGCGGGCCGTGCCTTACGACATGTGGCTGGTACTGCACAGCGACCTGAACCGCACGGCACGGGTGCGGGCGGTGGCCGATGCGATCATTGCGGCCTATGAGGCCCATAAGACCCATGAGGCCCATGAGGCAAATGCGCCTGCAGAGGTTTGAGGAAGCATGCAGCGGGCGGCGGACAAACTGCCCCCTGTGCATAAAAACAAGGCGCGACAAAAACCTTAGTTTTTATCGCGCCATTACTTAAAAACGCCTGTGGAAAACCTAACTCTCATTCCAGGTCGGCCAGCACCTTCAGGTGAGCCACCACACTGCGCCCCAGCGCAGAGAGGTTGTAGCCGCCCTCCAGGCAACTGACGATGCGGCCCTTGGCGTACTGGTCGGCGATCTTCATGATCTGCCGCGTCATCCAGGCGTAATCGGCTTCCACCAGGCCCATCTGGCCCATGTCATCCTCGCGGTGGGCATCGAAACCGGCCGAGATGAAGATCATCTGCGGCTGGTGCGCATGCAGCGCCGGCAGCCATTTCTCGGTCACCAGCTGGCGCACCGCACTGCCATCGGAATAGGCCGGCACCGGCACGTTGACGATGTGCGATTCGGTCGGCCCGTCACCCGAGAAGGGATAGAAGGGATGCTGGAAGAAACTCACCATCAGCACCCGCGGATCATGGGCAAAGATGTCTTCGGTGCCATTGCCGTGATGCACGTCGAAATCGATCACCGCCACCCGTTCCAGCCCGTGCACGTCGATGGCATGGCGCGCCGCCACCGCCACGTTGTTGAACAGGCAGAAGCCCATGGCCTTGGCGGGCGTGGCGTGATGGCCCGGCGGACGCACCGCGCAGAAGGCATTGTCCAGTTCGCCGGCCAGCACCGCATCGGTTGCGGCCACCGCCGCGCCGGCCGCGCGCAGGGCGGCTTTCCAGCTGTGCTTGTTGAGCAGGGTGTCGCCATCGACGGAGTGATACGACTGCCCCGACAGGCTCAGGGCATGGCTGTGCTCGCGCACGTAATCGACGGCGGCGGCAGTATGCACGCGCTCCAGTTCGGCCGGATCGGCCAGCGGGGCTTCGCGGCGGTCGAGGAACTGATCGATGCGGCTCAGGATCAGTTGGTCTTCGATCGCCTCGAGACGAGCGGGCGTCTCAGGGTGCCAGTCACCCATTTCATGGCGCTGGCAATCGGCGTGCGTATAGATGGCGGTAGTCATTCTTGCTCTTGTTGCAATCTCGTTGCGATCTTGTTGCGATGATATTGCCACCCGGCAAACACCAGGCTGGCCGGGTTGTCTCCTCGGACTAGTGTACATTGGCTGTCGCCTATCGTGGTCAAAGCCGCGTCGGCATCATGCACCAGCGCAGGGCGCGGCGGCCGATGCGGTATACTTGCACGCTTGTCTGGCCTCCCCTGCTGCTCATCCTGCTCATGCCCATCTCCCTGCCTCGCCTGACCGCCCTCGCCTCCACCCTGCTGATCTCCACACTGTGTGCCTTGCCGATGACCGTGCAGGCGCAGGACGGCAAGCCTGTGGAAAAGAAAACCCAGAAAAAGGCGGTGGACAACAAAGACAAGAAGGCAACCGAGAAGAAAGCCAAGCCGCAGGCCAAGAAGAAAGTGGCCGCTGATGACCAGGGCGAGTTCGTCAACTTCAACGAGTGGAAGGACGTCGCCCGCTTCATGGACGAGATGGCCGAACGCAACCAGTTCCAGCGCAGTGATCTCAACGCCCTCTTCGCCCGGACCCGCTACGTGGACAGCGCCATCCAGCTCATCAAGCCGGCCCCCAGCACCAAGCCCAAGAACTGGGCGGCCTACCGCGCGCGCTTCGTGGAACCGGTGCGCATCAATGCCGGTGTCGATTTCTGGAACACCTATGGCGTCGCGCTGGCCCGCGCCGAGGCGCAATACGGCGTGCCCATGGACATCATCGTCGGCATCATCGGCGTGGAAACCGTCTACGGCCGCAACACCGGCAACTTCCGCGTGATGGATGTGCTGACCACGCTGGCCTTCGACTACCCCAACACCCCCAACCGTGACGCGCGCATGGCCTTCTTCCGGGGCGAACTGGAAAACACCCTGCTGCTGGCGCGCGAGGCCGGCATCGATCCGATGTCCTTGCGCGGTTCCTATGCCGGGGCCATCGGCTGGCCGCAGTTCATGCCGGGCAGCATCCGCGAATACGCGGTGGACTTCGATGGCGATGGCAAGATCGACCTGCGCAATTCGCCGGTGGACGCCATTGGCAGCGTGGCCCACTACCTGGCCGTGCACGGCTGGCAGCGCGGCGAACCGGTGGCCTTCCCGGTCACGGTCTCGAATGACAACCGCCAGTGGGAAGCCATGCTCAACCAGGGCCTGGAAGCCAAGTACACCGTCGAGGAACTGCAAGCGGCCGGCATCTCCACGTCCGCCCTGCCGGCCGGCCTGCGCTATGGCCTGGTCGACCTGCAGAACGGCACCGGCCCGACCGAGTACTGGGTGGCCACCAACAACTTCTACGCCATCACGGAGTACAATCGCAGCTACTTCTATGCGATGTCGGTGGCCGATCTTGGCCGTGCGGTCGCGGCGGCACGCAACCGCTGACCTGCCGTCTCGCCCACCCGGATTCACCCTTGATGGCACTGTTGATGAGGGAGCGCGCACTGCGTGCTCCTGCTCCTTTCTTTCCACGATAGAACCACGATGAAACGCATTGCACCCCTGGCCTCCACGCTCATGCTGACGCTGGCCGGCACCTCGCTCGGCCTGCCGGCCATCGCCCGTGCGGCCGACGCCGCCGACGACAAGGGCGAGTCCCTGCCCACGGTCAACGTCACCGCCAGCGGTACCGGCCGCGACGCCGGCCGCGTGCGCTCGGCGGGCGTGGCCGGTTTCGACGATGCGCCGCTGATCGATACGCCGGCCTCGGTGGCGGTGGTCACTGCCGCGCAGATGCAGGACCAGCAATCGCGCCTGCTCTCGGATGTGGTCAAGAACGATGCGTCCATCAACGAGAACTATGCGCCGGTCGGTTACTACGAAAACTTCAGCATCCGCGGCATCACGCTGGACCCGGCCAGCGCCTATCGCATCGATGGCCTCACCGTGGCCGGCGAACAGACCATCGCGCTGGAAAACAAGGAGCGCGTCGAATTCCTCAAGGGGGTGGCCGGCCTGCAGGCCGGTGTGAGCAGCGCGGGCGGCATCGTCAACTACGTGACCAAGCGTCCGGCCGATGTGCGTTCGATCACGCTGGGGACCGACTCCTATGGATCGCGCTACCTGGCCACCGACCTGGGCACGCTCTTCGGTGAACAGAAACAGTTCGGCCTGCGCATCAATGCCGCGCATGAAGACATCCACTCCTACGTCAACAATGGCGATGGCTGGCGTGACTTCGCTTCGGTCTCGGCAAGCTGGGCGCTGTCGTCGAAGACGCTGGTGCAGTTCGATGCCGAATACCAGCAGAAGGCCCAGCACTCTGTGGCCGGGTACCAGCTGCTGGGCGGCACCACGCTGCCCTCGGGCGTCTCGCCCAGGACCATGCTGACGCCCCAATCGTGGGCGCAGCCGGTGCGTGACAGCTCGCTCAACTATCGCCTGCGCGTGGACACGGATTTCACTGCCAACTGGCATGGTTACGTGCAGGCGGGCCGCAGCCGGGCCGTCATCGATGATTACCTGGCCTTCCCTTATGGCAGCGGTGGCGGGGCATCCTCGACCTTTGCGGCCAATGGCGATTTCGATGTGTATGACTATCGCGTGCCCAATGACGAACGCCGCAATGATGAAGCGCAGGCGGTCATGATCGGCAAGTTCGCGACGGGCTGGCTCAAGCATGAGCTGACCATGGGCGTGGCCATGTCGCGCCGGGTGGTGGATAAATCGGATGGCATCAGCGTGCTGGTCGGCAGTGGCAACATATACAGCGGCACGCCGGCACTGGCGCCGGCCACCGATGTCCCCGGCCCGGCGTATCGCAATCTGGACAGCCGCCAGAAAGCCCTGTTCTTCAGCGACCGCCTGCAATTCTCCGAGCGCTGGCAAGCCATTGCCGGGGGCCGACAGGTGTGGCTCAACGAGCAGGCCTTCGCTTCGGACGGCAGCGTCACCCGTGCGACTTCGCGCAACCTGTTCCTGCCGCAACTGGCGCTGATCTTCAAGCCGATGCAGAACGTCTCGCTCTACGGCAGCTATGCCGAGACGCTGACGCTGGGCACGTCTGCCCCCTTCTGGGTCAGCAACTTCCCGACCACGCTGCCGCCCTCCGTGGCACGTCAACTGGAAGCCGGCGTGAAATATGACGTCTCGCCGGACATGGCGCTGACCGCTGCCGTATTCCGCATTCGCAAGGCCTACGAGTACCAGCAACCGGACAACAGCAGCAGCGGCTTCACCTATGTCCAGCAAGGCCAGCAAACCAACACCGGCCTCGAACTCGGTGCCAGCGGCAAGCTCACCCCGCGCCTGGCCGTCGGTGCCAGCGTGACGGCCACCCGCGCGCGCGCCAGCGATACCGGCACTGCTGCCTACGATGGCCAGCAAGTGGTCAACGTACCGCGCCTGCGCAGCAGCGTCCATGCCGACTATGCCCTGCCGGGCGTGGAAGGCGTGAACCTGATGGGCAGCTGGCTCTACAGCGCCAGCAAGCCCGCTACCCGCGACGGTAGCGTGAGCCTGCCGGCGGTGCATGTGTTCAATGCCGGCCTGCGCTACAAGCTGCGCATCAGCGGCCACACCGCCACCTTGCGCGCCAACCTCGACAACGTCTTCGACAAGCGTTACTGGAAGGATGCCGGCCAGTACCTGGGCGACGGCTACGTGCACCTCGGCGCGCCGCGTACCGCGCGGCTGTCGCTGCAATATGATTTCTGATCTGCCGCCCTGCTGAGTCACCATGGACGCCGCTTCCCATCATCTCACCCGCGTCATCAGCCACGGCATGGGCGTGGAGCCGGTCATCTCCGACTGGCCCGCGCTGACCTCGGCCGAGGTGGCGCGCGTGCTGCGCCACTATCCCGACGTGGGCCAGCCGCTGCGACTGGAGTGGCACAGCCCGCGCCCGTTCTCGGCGGCCTGCGTGATGCAGACCGAGAGCGGCCCCATCATCGTCAAGCGCCATCATGCGCGCGTGCGCGATGTGGCGGCGCTGGCCGAAGAACATCGCTTCGTCGCCCACCTGCAGGCGCGCGGGCTGCCGGTCAGCAGCGCGCTGGCCACCCGTGAGGGCGCGACGGCACTGGCCGATGAGTACTGGACCTATGAGGTCTTCCCGCTGGCGCCGGGGGTCGACCTGTATCGCGAGGCGATGTCGTGGACGCCCTTCACCAGTTGCACCCATGCCCGCTCAGCGGGACAGATGCTGGGCCGCCTGCACCTGGCCTCGGCAGGTTACGATGCGCCGGCACGTCCGGCGCGCCCGCTGGTGTCGAGCTTCACCATCTTCTCGCAGGAAGATCCGGTCCGTCCGCTGCAGCATTACATCGAGCAGCGCCCGGCCATTGCCGACTATCTGGAAAACCGTCCGTGGCGCGGCGAAGTGGCACAGCACCTGCTGCCCTGGCACGCCGCGCTCAAGCCCTATCTGGATGAATTCGTCCCGCTGTGGACGCACAATGACTGGCACGCCTCCAACCTGCTGTGGAGCGATGCCACGCACGAAGCACAGGTGCAGACCGTGCTCGATTTCGGATTGTGTGACCGCACCTGCGCCTTGCACGACCTGGCCACGGCGATCGAGCGCAACATCGTCGAGTGGCTGGCCATTCCGCAGCGTGCCGTGCAGCTGGTGCATCTGGATCTGCTGGATGCGATGCTCGATGGCTATGCCGCCACCTTACCCCTGACGGCACGCCAGATGCGCGCCCTGGCGGCATTGCTGCCGCTGGTGCATGCCGAGTTCGCACTGGCCGAGCTGGATTATTTCCACGGCGTCACGCAGTCGCCGCAGAATGCCTCGCTGGCTTATGACACCTACTTCCTCGGCCATGCCGACTGGTTCCATTCCGAAGAAGGGCAGCGACTGCTGGGGCATCTGGAACAACGCGCGCAGGCGCTGGAAAAAAACTAAGTTTTTGCTTGCTGCAGATTAAAAAAACGCGTCCGGAAAACTAAGTTTTCGGACGCGTTTTTTTCTGCCGAGACTGCCGTGCTACTTGCTGACCCGTTGCATCAGGCAAGGTATCAGGCAAGGTATCAGGCAAAGTCCTTCACCGTTTCCGGCTCGATCAACACCATGTTCTCATTGGCACCGAGCCAGATTTGTCCATCCTGGATCGTGCATTGCAGCTGCATGGTGCGCTGGGCCAGCGCCGCCAGGGCCTGGCTGGCTTCGGCCGGGATATTGATGACCTTGAGGTTCTTGGCGCGGTCGACGCGGCTGCCGGTCTGGCCCCACCAGATGTGCGAGGTGCTGCTGTAGCTGTAGACCAGCACCTTGTCGGCACGGCCACAGGCCTTGAGGATGGCGCGGTCGTCCGGCTGGCCGACTTCCACCCACACTTCGATGGCGCCGGTCAGGTCCTTCTGCCACAGGTCCGGCTCGTCGGTATCGGACAAGCCCTTGCCGAAGGCCAGCGCCTCGCTGGCATTGAGGGCGAAGGCCAGCACGCGGATCATCATGCGCTCGTCGGTCTCGGAGGGATGGCGGGCGATGGTCAGTGCGTGCTGCTGGTAATAGTGCCGATCCATATCGGAAATCTGCAGGTCGGCCTTGAAGATGGTGGATTTGAGCGCCATGGGAATCTGTTCGTGCAAGGGAAAGGCGGCCCGGCGTGGCGGGCTGCCGTCAAAGGTTGGCAAGCATAGCCGATCTGGCGCCGCTGTGGGCGTTTGTGATGGGACAGATCAAGCCGGTGGCCTGTCACCGTGGCTGCCCCCGCCATGGCCGTGCGACAATGCCTGTATGAGCACTTCTTCACCTTCCCTTGCCCCTTCCCCGACAACTCCGAGCGACGACGCTGTCGTGGCGCTGACACGCGCCTGGCTGGAACAGGCCGTGATCGGCCTGAATCTCTGTCCATTTGCCAAGTCCGTGCATGTGAAGAATCAGGTCAGATACCACGTCAGCCGGCAGCAGGATTGGAATGATCTTTCTGTCGAGCTGGAACAAGAACTGAGCTTTCTGGCAAAAGCCGACCCGGAACAGGTCGACACCACCCTCTTCATCCTGCCGCTCGCATTAGCCGATTTTCACGAGTACAACGATTTCCTGGACTGGGCCGATCGCCTGCTGGAAAGAATGGAGCTGGACGGGGAATTGCAGATCGCCAGCTTCCATCCGGATTACCAGTTTGCCGACGCAGGACCGGACGATATCGAGAATTACAGCAATCGCTCGCCTTTTCCCATCCTCCATCTGTTGCGAGAAAGCAGCATCGACCGGGCGGTGGCAGCCTACCCCGACGCGGCCGCCATCTTTGAGAAAAACATGGCTACCTTGCGCAATCTGGGGCTAAGTGGCTGGAATATGCTTCCATTTGTCGTATCAAAAGAACAACAATAGCAACTGCGCAAAAAATCCTGTTAATATCTGTTACAAATTCGAAAATGAGTTTCTGCAACTATTGTGGAATAGAATTTTCTGACTGCATGAAAAATGTGCAATTATTTCTATATAGACATAGAATTATTGTTGTGCTGCTGCTTCAGGCGCACTAGGTCAGAGAACAGAGAACTTGAACCGTGTTGTTTTGAAGCCGTTCTTTGATAGGGCTTTCGATATCTTGCAGAAAGAGGCAACGCCTTCTCGGATAACGTCAGTCGCGTTTTGCAGTTTTACAAACAATTAATGCATAGGCGCAATGCCTTCCACAAACATCTGCATAATGGAACGTCCCGATCATGAATACCCACGATACTGCTGAATCCAACTCGATCACCGATCACGTCAACTACGATCCCAACAATCTGCTCGATGCGCTGATCGAAAAGCTGCATCTGAAGAATGATGCCGCCCTGTCGCGCGCGCTGGAAGTGGCACCGCCGGTGATCAGCAAGATCCGTCACCGTCGCCTGCCGGTGGGCGCATCGCTGCTGATCCGCATGCACGAGGTGAGCGAACTGTCGATCCGCGAACTGCGCGAACTGATGGGCGACCGCCGCGAAAAATTCCGCATCAGCGACAAGCAGTTCAAGCCGAAGCCAGGTGCAGCGCCCGGCGCACCGGCACCGACTGGCGGCACCCCCGAGTAATCCGCTTCTGTCCGGCAGCATTGCCCCTGCGGTGCTGTTGCTGAGGCAGAGCTTCAGGAAAAACTTAGTTTCCGTACGAAAAAAACTAAGTTTTCCTTGCACCCGACCATATAAAAAAACGGAGCCATCGGCTCCGTTTTTCATTGCATCCTGTTGTGCGCATCGTGCGCATCGTGCGCGTCCGCTGCTGCGGACCACGCACTGCCTTCACCGCCTCAAGCCGGGAATACCCCAGTGGACAGATAACGATCCCCGCGATCGCACACGATGAAGACGATGGTCGCATTCTCCAGCTGATGCGACAGGCGCACCGCAACTTCACAGGCCCCTGCGGCGGAGATGCCGCAGAACAGGCCTTCCGTCACGGCCAGCTTGCGCGCCATGTTCTCGGCATCGGCCTGGCTGACGGATTCCACCTGGTCCACGCGGAAACGGTCAAAGATCTTGGGCAGGTAGGCTTCCGGCCACTTGCGGATGCCGGGAATGGACGAGCCCTCTTCCGGCTGCGCGCCCACGATCTGCACCTGGGCATTCTGTTCCTTGAGGTACTGCGACACGCCCATGATGGTGCCGGTGGTGCCCATGGCGCTGACGAAGTGGGTGATGCTGCCCTTGGTGTCGCGCCAGATTTCCGGACCGGTGGTCTCATAGTGCGCCAGCGGATTGTCGGCATTGGCGAACTGGTCGAGGATCAGGCCTTCGCCGTTCTTCTGCATCTGCTCGGCCAGGTCGCGAGCGTATTCCATGCCGCCGCTCTTGGGTGTCAGCACGATCTTCGCACCATAGGCGGCCATGCTCTGGCGACGTTCTTCGGAAAGATTTTCCGGCATCAGCAACACCATCTTGTAGCCGCGCATGGCCGCCACCATCGCCAGGGCGATGCCGGTATTGCCGCTGGTGGCTTCGATGAGAGTATCGCCGGGCTTGATCTGACCGCGCGCTTCGGCGCGGGTGATCATCGAGTAGGCGGCACGGTCCTTGACCGAACCGGCGGGATTGTTGCCTTCGAGCTTGCCGAGGATGAGGTTGTTGCGGCGCTTGGCTTCTTCGCCGCCGATGCGCGGCAGCTGGATCAGCGGAGTATTGCCGATGGTGGATTCGATGGTCGGATAAGACATCTGCTTGGCTTCCTTGCGCAGCCGTGCGCAGGCACGGGGCGATCTTTGGTCGAAAGGGGCATTCTAATATGACTCCACCGCATGTGCCGGCGGCGCGGCCTAACAAGATGCTTATAAGGATATAGCCAAATCATTTAAAGGAATGTTGCCCTGCCTGCCCATCGACGATGCCCTACACTGTAGTGAACGGTAGTGAACACGTCCCATCACAACTCCAACAGGGCGTACTCATCGGCAAGCGGCTGCGCAACCATGGAGACGACATGCACACCCATGACATCACCAATCAGGTCCCCGACCTGTGCGACTACAACCTCTACCGCAGTGACCTCGCCCTGAGCGAAGCGGTGCAGCGCGAAGGCGCACACTGGCACGACTGCACCCTGGCCAGCCAGGGCGAGCTGCTGGGCCGGGCCGAGATGCGTGAACTGGCCACGCTGGCCAACACGCAGCCGCCGGTGCTGCACACGCATGACCGCACCGGCCATCGCATCGACGTGGTGGAATTCCACCCGGCCTGGCATACGCTGCTGGAACAGCTGCGCCGCGCCGGCCTGCATGCGCTGCCGTGGATGCAGCCGGGCGATGGTGCCCACGCCGCGCGCGCCGCCGGCTACTTCCTGCATGCGCAGATCGAAGCCGGTTCGCTCTGCCCGACCACCATGACCTTCGCCGCCATCCCGGTGCTGCAGCAGGAACCGGCGCTGTTCGAACAATTGCGCAGCCGCCTCTTCTCGCGCGAGCACGACGGGCGCGACCTGCCGATCACGCAGAAGCGCTCCATCCTGATCGGGATGGGCATGACCGAAAAACAGGGGGGTTCCGACGTGCGCAGCAATGCCTCCATCGCCATGCCGGCCGATCCGCTGGAAGACGGGCGCGGCAAGGCTTACCTGCTCTCCGGTCACAAGTGGTTCTTCTCGGCACCGATGTGCGATGCGCACCTGATGCTGGCGCGCACCGAGAACGGCCTGTCCTGTTTCTTCGTGCCGCGCTGGCTGCCGGATGGCACGCGCAATCCCATCCTGATACAGCGCCTCAAGGACAAGCTCGGCAACCGCTCCAACAGCAGCAGCGAAGTGGAATTCGAGGAAGCCATGGGCATCATGGTCGGCGAGGATGGGCGCGGCATTCCGACCATCATCGAGATGGCCAACCACACGCGCCTGGATTGCATCATCGGCAGCGCCGCGCTGATGCGGCAGGCCCTGGTGCAGGCCCTCCACCATGCGCGCCACCGCAGTGCCTTCGGCCGCCGGCTGGCCGAACAGCCCATCATGCGCGCCGTACTGGCCGACCTGGCGCTGGAGAGCGAGGCCGCCACCCTGCTGATGCTGCGCGTGGCGCATGCCTTCGATGCGCCCGATGATCCCTTGCAACGCGCGTGGAAGCGCATCGTCACGCCCGCCGCCAAGTTCTGGATCTGCAAGCGCGCGCTGGAATTCACCGGTGAATGCATGGAAGTCTGGGGCGGCAACGGCTACGTGGAAACCGGTCCGATGGCGCGGCTCTATCGCGAAGCGCCGGTCAATTCGATCTGGGAAGGCTCGGGCAATGTGATGTGCCTGGACGTGCTGCGTGCCATCAGCCGCGAGACCGAAGGCTTCGCGCAACTGCTGATGGCACTGGACGATGCGGCCAGCACCCATCCTGCGCTGGCGCAGCGGGTGCGCTCACTCAAGCAGATGCTGTCGGCAGCAGAGGAAGAACGGGAAGCCTGTGCCCGGCGTCTGGTACAGCAACTGGTGCTGGCCCTGCAGGGCATGCTGATGGCGTGCCATGCCCCGGGCGGATCGGCCGATGCCTTCCTGGCCAGCCGCGCCGACGGCGATGGCGGACGTGTCTACGGTACCCTCGGCGGCACCAGCCTGGCGGCGCAGGAAGCCATCCTGCAGCGCGCCTGGCCCGATGCATGAGGCGACTGTCTCAGCCCGGCAGCGAGGGCATCAACGGACTGCGCTCGGCCCATGCCACGAAGAGTTTTCCACGGCGTGCGCGCACGCGGCGCTTTTTCATGGCGGAGTAGACCAGCTCGGCCAGCGTGCGCTGTTCGGCCGGGCTCATGGTCAATGACATGCGATACATGCGCAGCAGCATCAGGGCATTGTTCATGAAGGCATTGTCGGCAGCATCGCTGCGCGCCAGCGCCGCCATCTGCGCAGCCAGCGTGAGCGTACGCGTGCCGTCGGCGGCGGCTTGCGCGGGCTGGCGCAGCCACTGCGGTTCCTGATCCTGCAAGGCGATGCGTTCGAGCACCATGCGATAGGAGGCTTCCAGCTCGCCGGACTCGCCCAGGCTGTCGCCGATGGCCACCCCGGCCAGACCGGCCAGCAATTTCTCCAGCGCGCTGAAATTGCTGGCATGGCCGCTCAGTTCGCCATCGCGCCAGCCGCCGCCGGCGGGGTCCAACAGCCAGGCCAGGAAACCATGATCGAGTTGCGTCTGGCTGGCCGCGCGGCTGGCCAGCAGGCGGCGCGCGATCACGGCCTCTTCGCTGCTCATGCGCGCGGCATGCGACAAAACCTGCTCCACCGCCTCCATGCCAGCGTCTCCCGACTGGCCCACGGCCGTCAGGCCCGCCGCTGCGGCACGCCAGCGGCGATAGGCCGCCAGGTCGCGCGCCAGGGCATCGATGTCTTCCAGCGCCATTGCATGCGACTGCGCATAGGCGTAGGCCTCGGCCAACAGGCGGCGATCCCCATAGGCGAGGAAGTCACGTGGATTGGTCCCTGCCGCAGCACGGCGCACCGGGGACGGCTCGTCCTCGCGGCGCGTGACGCCGAAGACGCGTTGCAGCAGCACCAGATAGGCGCTGTCCTGCGCCGCATGGGCGCTGTTGCTGATCTGAACCAGATCGGCCAGGCGCGGTGCGGCGGCGATCAGTTCGGCCAGCGAGGGGCCGAGACGGGGCAGCATCAGTCCGCGAATCACGCCGCCGGCCAGCGCCAGCGGACCGAGCGGCAGCACCAGGGTTTCCAGCATGCGCGCCAGGTCGGCTTGTTGTTGCGGCGGTAAAGCATTCGGCGAGGAAGGCGACTGCAACTGGTAGAGATCGAGATACTGCTGCAGCAGTTGCGCGTAGTTGTCCGGATAAGCGGTCTGCTCCAATGCAGACAAGCTGGCATAGAACACCAGCGCCGCCGTGATGACCGGCTTCCAGTCACCGCTCTCCAACGCGCGCTGGAACACCGGTGCCCAGTACTTCTGATCCAGCGCAGTGCGCTGGTTGGCCGCTGCGTAGCGCTCGTTGGTGGTGTAGGCGCCGCTCTCGTCATAGACGATGGCCGACAGCTCGGCGCGCGACATGTAGGTAAACGGATTGTCCGCACGTCCATACAAGGACTCGGTGGCCTGGCGTGCCTGGCGCAGCCGCTGCGGATCATTCGACGGTGGCAGCTCGGCATCGGCGGCCGCAATCGCATCGGCCCCGCGGCGCGCGGCCACCAGCCGTGCTTCGATGGCAAAGAGCGTGTCACGCGTGATCGGGCGCGCGGCATCGATGAGGGTCTTCACCACGCCTTGCATGGGACTGGCCTGGGCCGCCTCGGTCGAATCGACCGCCGCCGTGGTCACGCTATCGACCGCCGTGGCCAGGGCCGCCATCAATTTGCCCTGGGCCGACAGCGACAGCGTCACGCCTTCTTCGGGCAGCGCGGTGACGGTCGCCACGGGCGCTCCCGGCGGCGCAGCGTTGGCCTCGTTGCGCGGCTGTTGTTGCTGGGCCAGTTGCGTGAGCGCATCGCGCGCCGTGATGGCCAGATCGGTTTCCATTGCCATGTCCACTCTCCTGGTTCGGAGTTCTCATGACTTGATTACGGTAAAAGATCGGCAATCTTTACACTTGCAAACCGGCATCATCCAGGCGGGACGCGGCGTCTCGGGCGATTGAGACGATTGCGGCGAACGTGGCGGCTCAGGATTTCTCCGATGCGCAGGGGCATGGCGAAGCGCTACATTAGGGCGGAACAGGAGAATCCCATGAACAAGACCCATGCCGTCGTCGCGCTGCTGGCGCTGATGCTGACCTGGCAAGCGGCCCGCACCGAGCGGGCCCTGGCCGCCAATGCCGGTGCGCTTGATATCTCGGTAGTGGTGGCGGAGAAATGCCGCGTCGATTTTTCCGAGGGCAGCGCCGATTTCTTCCAGGTCTGCTCCGTCGGCGAGGGCGTAGCCAATGAACGCGCCCAGCAGATCATGGGGGCCATCACGGCCCTCGCCCCGCAGGATGATCCCTACTTCCTGGAGCGTGACCCGCAGCGTCCCGAGCGCGCCGCAGGGGCAGACCGCGCGCAGGCTTCCGCACCGGCGGACCGGCGTGGCCCCAAGGTGGTGGTCATCAACTACTGAGCGGTTGAGGCCAGCGTGATGCGCCGCCGGTCCTGGCGCGGCAGGTAGTGATTGGGCGAGCTGCGCAGGGCCTTGCGGAACATGTTGGAAAACGCGCTCTGGCTGCGATAGCCCAGTGCCTGCGCCACCACCCCCACGGCATCCCCGCGCGCCAGCCGCACCAGCGCTTCGCTCAGGTGCACCTGCTGCACCCAGTGGCGAAACTGCAAACCCGTTTCCTTCGGAAACAGCCGGATCACCGTGCGCACGCTGGCCCCGCCCATCCCGGCCCAGTCGGCCAGCGAAAACTGCCGCCCGGGATCGTCCAGAATGGCTTCGCAGATGGCCTGCAGGCGGCGGTCGCGCGGCCACGGGATGGCCACCGGAATGGCCGGCGCACGGGCCAGTTCCGACAGGATCAGTTCGGCCACATGGCCGGCCCGGCTGCGCGGCGCATACTCGCGCGGCTCGGCCAGCAAGGCCAGAATCAATTCGCGCAGCAGCACCGACACTTCCAGCAGCCGGCATTGCGCGCCCAGCGCCTGGCCCTGCCGCTCCTCGATGTAGAGGGTGCGCATGCTCACGCGCGTGAGCATCAGGATCTCGTGCTCCACCTGTGGCGGCACCCACAACGCCCGCTGCGGCGGTACCAGCCACACGCCTTGCGGGGTGCGCACCTGCATCACCCCGTCCACTGCATAGAGCAGCTGGCCACGCCGGTGCGAGTGCGCCGTCAGCAGGTCGCGCGCCGACAGCTCGCGGGCAAAGGCCACCACGCTGCTGGGCAGGTGCTGGAAGGCATCCACTTCGGCGCTGGGGCAGACGGAAGTCAGGTGGGCACGCATGGCATTTATTCGACAACAAGTGTCATCAGCATGAATAGGTGCCAATGATACGCTTCGAGTCTTCCTCGTGCTTGCCATCCCCGACACCATGACCAGTGCCACCGACTCCAATGCCACCCTGCCTTCCGGCGCGACGGCCTCCACCGATTCTCCTGCGGCCATCGCCGCCCAGCCGCTGGTGATGAGCATCATCCTGGCCTGCGGCGGCGCCCACCTGATCAATGACATGATTCAGGCGCTGCTGCCCTCGATCTATCCCATGCTCAAGACCGGCTACGGGCTCACCTTTACCCAGGTCGGGCTGATCACGCTGACCTTCCAGGTCACCGCCTCCCTGCTGCAACCCTGGATCGGCATGTATACCGACCGCCATCCCCAGCCCTGGCTGCTGCCCACCGGTGCCGTGGCCACCCTGGTCGGCATCGTGCTGCTGGCGCTGGCGGGCAGCTTCACTGCCTTCCTGCTGGCCGCCGCCCTGATCGGCATCGGCTCCTCGACCTTCCACCCGGAAGCCTCGCGCATCGCGCGCATGGCCTCCGGTGGCCGCTTCGGCCTGGCCCAGTCGACCTTCCAGGTCGGCGGCAATGCCGGTTCGGCCTTCGGCCCGCTGCTGGCGGCGGCCATCGTGGTGCCGTATGGCCAAGGCAACGTGGCCTGGTTCGTGCTGCTGTCGGTGCTGGCCATCGTGGTGCTGTCGCGGGTGTCGGCCTGGTATCGCGGCCATCTCGCCGCCAACAAGGGCAAGGCCAGGCCGCGTGCGGCGCAGGCACTGCCGGCGGCTACCGTGCGCCGCGCGCTGGTGGTGCTGGCGCTGCTGGTGTTTTCCAAATACTTCTACATGGCCAGCTTCACCAGTTACTTCACCTTCTACCTGATCGAACGCTTCCAGATGTCGGTGGCCTCCTCGCAGCTGTATCTGTTCCTGTTCCTGGGCGCGGTGGCGGTGGGCACCTTCGTCGGCGGCCCGATTGGCGACCGCATCGGCCGCAAGCTGGTGATCTGGATCTCGATCCTGGGCGCCGCGCCCTTCGCCCTGATGCTGCCGCACGCCAACCTGTTCTGGACGGCCGTACTGTCGGTGGTGATCGGACTGGTCATCTCCTCGGCCTTCGCCGCCATCGTGGTCTATGCGCAGGAACTGGTGCCGGGCAAGGTCGGCATGATCGCCGGCGTGTTCTTCGGTCTCATGTTCGGCTTCGGCGGGATCGGCGCGGCCCTGCTGGGCCATCTGGCCGACCTCTACGGCATCGCCTGGGTCTATGGCCTGTGCGCTTTCCTGCCGCTGGCGGGCGTGCTGACGGTGCTGCTGCCGGATGTGCGCGAGCGCTGACAGGGAGTTGACCTTTTACCCAAAGAAAAACCGCGCTGGCCTGTCAGGCCAGCGCGGTTTTTTCATCAAGATGACTTCGGTGTCGAACCGGCCTGCAGCGTGAATCACTGCCGCGCGGCATCCCGCAAGCGGAACAAGGCCACCACTTCAGCCAGGCGCGCTGCCTGCTCCTGCAGTTGCTGCGCCCCGGCGGCGGCCTCTTCCACCAGTGCTGCGTTCTGCTGCGTGGCCTGATCCATGTGGGCCACGGCGTCGTTGGTCTGCTGGATGCCCTGGCTCTGCTCGCGGCTGGCGGAGGTGATCTCGGCCACCACGTCGCTGACCTTGCGCACGCTTTCCACCACGCTGCGGATGGTGCTGCCCGCTTCGCTGACGGTCTGCTCGCCGGCGCGTACCTGCTCCACCGAATCGCCGATCAGGACCTTGATCTCCTTGGCGGCCGTGGCCGAACGCTGGGCCAGCGAGCGCACTTCCGAGGCCACCACTGCAAAGCCGCGTCCCTGCTCGCCGGCGCGGGCCGCTTCCACCGCTGCATTCAGGGCCAGGATATTGGTCTGAAAGGCGATGCCGTCGATCACGCTGATGATGTCCACGATTTTCTGCGAGGAGGCATTGATGGCGCTCATGGTCTGCACCACCTGCTCCACCATGGCACCGCCACGGCCGGCGATCTCGGAGGCGGACTGCGAGAGCGTATTGGCTTCCTGGGCGTTGTCGGCGTTCTGGCGCACGCTGGAGGTCAGTTGCTCCATGGCGGCCGCGGTCTGCTCCAGCGAGCTGGCCTGCGATTCGGTACGCTGCGACAGGTCCATGTTGCCGCTGGCGATGTCGCGCGTGGCGGCATGGATGGTGTGGCTGGCTTCGCGGATGTCGAGCATGACGTGCTCGACCTTGTCGACGAAGCGATTGAAGGCGGCACTGATGCGGCCCAGCTCATCGGTACTGCCGTGGGTATCGAGGCGGCGGGTCAGGTCGCCATCGCCATCGGCGATTTCTTCCAGCGCACGCTGCACCACCGACAGGCGGCGCAACACGCGCGAGATCAGGGCACCCAGCACCAGCGCCGCGAGGATGGTCACCAGCACGGCCATGACGCCCGAGCTGGCCAGCATGGCGGTCAGCGAAGCCAGCGCATCGGCGCGGTCCACCGCCACCACCAGCAGCCAGTCGGTGCCGGCCACACGGGCAGCGAACAGCATCTGCTGGCGGCCATCCAGGGCCAGTTCCTGATGGCTGTTGGCGGCCATGGCGGCGGCCAGCGATTGCGGGGTGATGGCGGCATCCAGGTCCGACAGCGGCTTCAGCCGCAGCTTGTCATTGGGGTGGGCGATGATCTTGCCGCCCAGATCGACCAGGAAGGCGTAGCTGTTGGGGGTCGGCTTGATGGCCACCACGTCGGCCACCACGCTGTCGAGCAGCACGTCGGCTGCGGCCACGGCAGTGACCTGGCCATCCTTGCTGATGGCTTCGGCAAAGGTCACCAGCAGCTTGCCGGTACTGGCGCTGGTGTAGGGCGCGGTCAGCACCGGTCCTTTGCTGGAGGCGGCCAGCTGGTACCAGGGACGCTTGGTCGGATCGTAATCGGGGGCCCGGTTGCGCTGCTGCGAGAACACGGCGTGCTTGTCGGCATAGCCGATGTAGGCCAGGTCGAAGCCACCGGCGGTCTCGGCCGCCTTCACGAAGGGCAAGGGCTCGGCGGCATCGGCCGCCTGCTTGATGGAAGACACCACCAGTTTGCGGGCGTCGGACCATTCGGCAATGGCAGACGCCTGGCTTTGCGCCAGCTGGGCCATCTGGCCATCCAGCGCGCTCATGGTGCGCGATCGCGCCGTGAGGAAGTTGGTCAGCACGATGGCCAGCATGGCCAGCACGACGATGCCCGCACAGAGGGCGATGAGTCGGGTACGCAGGGAGGAAGATGTCATGATGTGTGGATCTGGAAAAACTGTGGATGATCGGCAAACGCCGGCCCCGGCCACAGCAAGGCTGTGGTCGGACCTGAAGGCGGATGGAATGTCGTTATGACCCCGGTCTGGCCGGAGTGCAGGGAATGGTGTCGTCCGCAGTCATGAGCCCGGCCGCTGCCGTGGCTCGCCCCGTTCTGATGCGGATGACGCCATGTCGGATCCTTCCCCCGTTGTAGTCACGCGATGCGATTGATTGCAAGCGTAACAGCGGGCGATGCGGGCGTTTCACAAAATCGTGAAGTTCCCGGCACATGCAGATGAAGTGATGCGCGCATGCCACGTTGCCATGCGGAAACGCCCACCCTGCTTGCCGCACGGCGGGCGCTGCACTTTTCTTGCGATTTAAGTCTGGCTTAATTTTCGGGGCCTAAAGTACGCACATCGGGATCTCCTCTTTCCCCTTGTCCGCTGCGACGACATCCAGCGGATCTTTCAGCCCGTCCCTCCCCCGGACGGGCTTTTTTTCGTGACGGCGCGCTTGGCCGGTGTTCCAGGGCTCTCAGGCCGCCTGCGACAGATCCGGCTGACCGGCCTGCGCCCGCAGCGCACTGATGTGCTCGAACAGATGGCGGGCATCGCGGTCGATGCCCGAGAAGCGGCCCGAGCCCCAGGTGTATTGCCAGGGCAGGGCGAGGAAATACAGACCCGGTGCAGCCGTCACGCCGCGCACATGGCCGGGGTAGCCGCGCCCGTCGAAGATGGGTTCGGCGATCCAGCTGAAGTCGGTACGGAATCCGATGCACCACACCACGGCCGAGATACCCCGTGCGCGCAGGTCGAGCGTGCGCACTTCCTCAGCGGGCGGCTGCCAGACGGGCACATAGCGGGCCTCCGTCGGGGCCTCGATCTGCTGCGCGGCGATGAACTTGTCGATGCTGTCCTTGATGCTTTCGGAGACTGCATCGGCCTCGTCGAGATAGCCCTTGAGGCCGCCACCGAAACGCACCACCTCGCCCTCCAGCGTGTCGAACTTGCCGTAGAGCTGCATGCCTTCCAGGGCGAACTTGCGCAGGTCGATGTCGCGCCCGCCATCCCGGCCCGTGACGTAGTGATTGGTCTTCTCGCGCACCCCGGTGCCCAGCGGATGCTGGTCGACCGGAAGGTCGTAATACTTCATCTTGTCCAGCCACTCCACCACATCCTTGCCGCGATAGGTGCGCGCCACGCGCGGAGCTTCACCCACGCCCAGATGCACGCGCCGGCCGGCCAGGTGCAGGTCCTCGGCGATCTGGCAGCCGGACTGGCCGGTGCCGACCACCAGCACTTCGCCCTCGGGCAGCGACTGCGGATTGAGATACTGGCTGGAATGGATCTGCACGATATCGGCCGGCAGGCGCTCGGCCGCGCGCGGCACCACCGGGATGTGGTAACCGCCGACGGCCACCACCACCTGGTCCGCCGTGTAGGCGCCATCGCTGGCGCTGAGATGCCAGCGCTCCCCCGCGCGCCACAGCTTCCCGACCGTCACGCCTTCGCGCACCGGTGGCTTGAAGCTGGCCACGAAACCATCGAGGTAGGCCACGATCTCGTCCTTCTTCATGAAGCCATAGGGATCGTCGCCGCGATACGGATAGCCGGGCAGGTTGCATTGCCAGTTGGGCGTGACCAGGCAAAAGGTATCCCAGCGTTCATGCCGCCAGGCGTGGCCGACCTGGTGTTTTTCCAGTACCACGTGATCGATGCCGGCTTGCTTCAGGTACCAGCTGATCGACAGGCCAGCCTGGCCGCCGCCGATGATGATGACGCTATGGTGGCGCGCCGCGCCTGAGACTTGGTTGGACATGGTGTACCTCGTGCAGTGATGTCGTGTTGGATAAGGCGTGATGGAGCAATCAGGGCATGAAGGACTCGACCCTGACCACCGGATCGGCACTGGCCTCGAAACGGGCCGCCATCTCCTCGATGCGGCGCAGCTGGTCCAGCGCCGAGGAACAGGCGAAGCCGTATTTCGCCCGGACTCGTTCGCTGCCGATGTTCAAGGCCGTGGCGCTGCGCTGGACAAAGTCGGCCAGCGCGTAGCTGCGTCCCTCCTCCAGATGTTCCTTGACCACCAGCGAGGGGGAATAGCAGTCGGTGACGGTGTCGTCCGGCCAGCGGACACGAAAGTGCATTTCAGGCATGGTGTTCCTCTTGGAATGACGCTGCCACGGGCTGGCAGCGGATGAAATCTGCATACAGCTCCACATGCCGGCGTGCCGAGCGCTGCCACGAGAAACGCGCACAGACTTCCAGGCCTGCCGCGATCAGGCCAGGCCGCGCCGCCGGCGCCAGCGCATGCGCGATGCCGGCGGCCATCGAGGCCGGATCGTGCGGATCGACCCAGGCACAGCAATCGCCATCGAGATACTCGGTAAAGGGCGCGATGCGCGACACCACCACCGGCACGCCACTGGCCATAGCTTCCAGCACCACCAGCCCGAAGCCTTCCTTCAGGGAAGGAAAGACCAGCACATCGGCGCAACGGAACAGGGACGGCATGTCGGCGTCGTCCACTTGCCCGAGGATGCGCACGGCGTCGGCCGGCAAGGCGGCGGCCGCCAGCTCGGCCTGGAAAGCGCGCTGATAACCGGCGTGATCCAGCACGCTCGCGCCCCCGGCGATGACCAGTTGCGCCTGCGGATAAACGCGGCGCAGGCGCACGAATGCCTGCAGGATGCCCAGCGTATTCTTGCGTGGCTCCACGCCGCCCACGGCCAGCAACAGCGGCTTGCCGGTCAGGCTTTGCGCGCGCCGCACGGCCTGGTCGCGCGGTTCCGGCCGGGGCGAATGGCGCAGCATGTCGACGCCGTTGGACACCAGTTCGGCGCGCACCCCATGCTCGCGCTGCAGGATGTCCTGCCAGGTGCGGCTGACGCACAGCACACGGTCGGCCATGCGATAGCCGCGTTCCTGCCAGGCATGCAACTGCGGATCATCGAACTGGTCGAGGTGATGGACGGTGCGCACGTAGCCCCGGATCACGCCCCGCTCCACCAGCGTGGCCAGTGCATTGGCGCTGATGGAATCCTGGGCGTGACAAAGATCGAAGGCGTGCATATCGGTCTGCTCAAAGCAGCGCAGGTAGTCCTCGATACGCTGGCGCACCATGCCGACGACACCCTCGCACTGCACCGGCCCGGGCACCGGATGGAAGGTGCAGGCTGCCGCACGGAACAAGCCCTTGCCGCGCGCATCCGGCGCAAACAGGCTGACCTCATGGCCGAGCGCCTGCAGGCCCTCGGCCAGTTGCAGGGCATGCACCACGCCGCCGCGCGGATTGACGGAGTGGGTCAGCATGGCGATGCGCAGCGGTGTGCGTGACGTCTCCATTCAGGCCTCCCGGCGCGGACCGCAACCGATCAGCGCTTCCTCAGCCAGGTTCCAGAAGGGCAAACGCTGTCCGTGCCAGCACAGATCGAGCTGGCAGCTGTCATCGATGCGGCCGATGGACGCTGCCGCAATCCCGCGCGCAGCAAAGCGGGCCAGCACCTCCGGCAGGTCATCATCGGCCACGCTCAACAGGAATCCATAACTGGGAAAGGCGCTCAGCCAGCGCTGGAAATCGACACCAGGCGGACACGGTATGGCCTCCAGATCGATCACCGCGCCCTTGGCGGAGCACTCCAGCAGCATCAAGGCGGTGCCGATCACGCCGGCCATGCTGATGTCCTTGGCGGCACGCGCCAGACCCGCTTCGGCCAGAGCGGGCAACACTTCGAGGTCGCCACGCAATCGTTCGGCAGGAGCGCCGGTACTGGCATTCCAGTAGGCATACGGTTCCTGGAAGCGCCCGCGCAGATCGATGGCGGCCACCAGGTGTTCACCGCTGCGCGCATCAAAACTGGTCAGCAGGCGCGTGGCCCGGCCGATGATGGAGACGGAGAGCTGTTCGCGGTCGTTGCGGCGATTGCTGTGGCCGCCCACCAGCGGCACTCCATAGACGCGCGCGCCCTCGGCCAGTCCGTCGAGGATGGGCCGCGCGGCTTCGCCACCACGGCTCCACAGGGCATCGACCACCGCCAGCGGACGTCCGCCCATGGCGTAGATGTCGCTGACGTTGACCATCACGCCGCAGTAGCCGGCAAACCAGGGTTGCTGTTCGACGAACTCGTTGAGGAAACCTTCGATGGCAAACAGCAGATAGCCGTCGCCATCCGGAATGGCCGCGCAGTCGTCGCCTACGGCCAGCGTATGGCCCTGGTGCTGCATGGCCGGGGCCGGCGGCAGCGCCTGCATCACGGCATCGATATCGCGCTTGTGCGCGATGCCGCGCGAGGCACGCAGGGTCTCGATGATCTGCGCCAGCGTGGGCGAACTGTCGCGCGCATTCATGGCGTGCGCTCCTCGCGGCCCACGACGAAACCGACATCGCCATCGCTGATCGGTGGATAGAACGACAGGTCGGCCTGCATCAGGTGATGCGGCAGGCCGTGGACTTCGATCTCTGCCAGCGTATGCCAGTGCAGGCGGTGGAACAGCGGCGCATTCTGGCTCTGCACCTGGGCCAGGAAGGTGTGGCAGCCATGCGCATGCGCGGTGCAGACGGCCAGCCGGATGAGACCGCTGCCGACCGACCCGACGCGGCGCGCCTGCCGTGCCACGGCCAGCCGCGAGCCATGCCACACGCCTGGCGAAGATTCATGGATTCGCACCGTTCCTATGATTTCCCGCCAACCCTCATCGCGCTCCAGAACGGCCACGATGGGCATGGCGATGGCATCGGTAGCGTCGCCATCGTCCTCCTGAAATACCTTCTGTTCGGCGCAAAATACGGCACGGCGCAGGCGGCGCGCTGCTTCGCGCTCCACTGTCTCCAGCGCCAGCTTGATGCGCACGCCCCGTGCCAGGATCTCGGGGGCCAGCGATGCGTGTTCGGCGACGTCGCTCATCTCACTTCCTTTCGAACGAAGACAGCGAAGAGCAGGCACCGCACTTGCCGCACCCGGCCTTGGCATCGCCCGATCGCATGCCGGCGTGCTCCAGCATGGCCGCCAGCGGTGCCAGCAGGCGGCGCATGGCGACGGCATCCGGCGAGGGATGGTCTTCCAGCGGCGTGCCCGAGATCGGTACAAACGGCACCACGAAGGGATACACGCCCAGCGCGATGAGCTGCTCGCTCATTTTCAGGATGGCCTCGTCGCTGTCCCCCAGGCCGGCCAGGATGTAGGTGCTGACCTGCCCGCGCCCGAAGACCTCGACGGCAGCGGCGAAGGCTTCCATGTAGCGCTCGACAGGTACGGTGGCCTTGCCGGGCATGATGCGTTTGCGCACTTCCGGCGTGACCGCTTCCAGATGCATGCCCAGGGTATCGATGCCGGCATCGGCCATGCGGCGGAACCAGGCATTGTCGTCCGGCGGCTCGCACTGGCCCTGGATCGGCAGGTTCACCGCCGACTTCACGCCGAAGGCGCTTTCGCACAGCAGCTGCGCGCCGCGATCGGTGGCATTGGGCGTGCCAGTGGTCATGACCATATGCTTGACGCCATCGAGCAGCACCGCCGCGCGCGCCACCTCGCCCAATTGCTCGGGGGTCTTGCGCAGGATGGTGCGGCCGGCCGCCAGCGACTGGCCGATGGCGCAGAACTGGCAGGACTTGCGGCGGCTCTCGTAACGGATGCAGCTCTGCAGGATGGTGGTGGCCAGCACATCGGCGCCATGCAGCGTGGCGATCTTGCCGTAGGGGATGCCATCGAAGGTCTGCATCTTGTAGAAGCGCGGCTGATGCGGGAAGGACACCACGCCCACCTCGACGCCATCGCGCAGGATGCGGGCAGCGCCATCGGCACCCGGCTGCGTGGCCACGTAGGGCGAGGACCAGGCCCCGGCGGTATGCACCGGGATCATCACGGTGTGGCCATCGACGGTCACCGCCTTGTGATCCGACGGCCCTGCCCCGCCCCGGCGGCTCTGCGCGCCGGCAGCGGGATCGTCAAGACGCAGTCCCAGGGACTGCAGTTCCGAGATCAGCTCCACGGCCGCCTTGCGGCTCGGGCGCTGGGGATGCAACTGGATGACGGCTGTCTGCATGAGGGAACCTCGCGGAAGGATGAGTGACGGGAGCAGGCTGTTCGGCCGGGAACAGCGAGGACATGGGAGACGTGCGGCGATCATCGATCACCAGGTGCAGCAGTTCCGGGCGCGCATAGTGGCCCACCGAATCCATCATGCGCTTGCGCTTGGTGACCAGCTCCATGTCGAGGTCGGCCACCAGGATGCCTTCGCCGCTGCGCAGGGGCTCGGCCAGCAGCTTGCCTTCGGGCGACACGATGGCGGTACAGCAGCCACCGCGCAGCGCCTTCTGCGCCTGGGGATCGGGCTCGATGGCGGCGATCTGTTCATCGCTGAGCCAGCCGGTGGCATTGATGACGAAGCAGCCCGATTCGAGGGCGTGATGGCGGATGGTCACCTCCATCTGGTCGGCAAAGATCTGCCCCACCATGGAGCCGGGGAATTGCGCACAGTGGATTTCCTCGTGCTGCGCCATCAGGCTGTAGCGCGCCAGCGGGTTGTAGTGTTCCCAGCAGGCCAGTGCACCGAGACGGCCGACGGCGGTCGGCACCACCTTCAGGCCGCTGGCATCGCCCTGGCCCCAGATCATGCGTTCGTGATAGGTCGGCGTGATCTTGCGGCGCTTCAGCACCAGCGTGCCATCGGCATCGAAGACCAGCTGCGCGTTGTAGAGCGTGCCGTGGTCGCGTTCATTGACGCCCAGTACCACCACCGTCCCGTGTTGGCGAGCGGCGGCGGATACGGCCTGGGTCACGGGACCGGGCACCGTCACGGCGCGCTCGTAGAGCAGCAGGTGTTCCGGCCCCGAAGCGAAGGGCGGCCGCACGAACGAGAAGTACGGATAGTAGGGAACGAAGGTCTCCGGAAAGACCACCAGTTGCGCACCTTGGGCCGCAGCATCGGCGATGGCCTGGCACACCTTGGCCACGGTGCCGTGTTCGCTGTCGAGGTCGGGCGCGATCTGCACCGCCGCCGCCCGTACCGTTCTCTTGTGCATGCTCATGGGCCGCCCTTCCGCTTACAGGGTCCAGGTGTCGAGGATGAAGGCGTTGTCGCGACGATGCAGCAGCACCAGGTCCAGCACGTCCAGCGGATTGATGGGACGGATGCCCGGGATCAGCGAGGGCTCGCCATGGCCGTACAAAGCCTGCAGCGCGAAGCGGCAGGCGTAGACCTTGCCGCCCTCTTCCATGAACTTGACGATCTGCTTGTTGAAGTTCTGGTGACCGGGAAAAGCCTCATCCCCCAGGGTCGGGAAACCGCGCTGCACGCCCAGGGTCACGCCGGGGCCATAGAGCAGGATCGAGGTCTCGAAACCCTTGCGCTTCAGGCGCGTGGCCTGCAACAGATTGACGAAACCGATCGAGCCTTCGAATGCCACGGTGTGGAAGGTCACCAGCGCTTTTTCGCCCGGCTGGGCTTTGACGTCTTCGAATACCTTCTCTTCATAATCCACCAGGAAATCGCCGGGGGCGTGGGCTGCTTTGGTGACTGCGGGCATGGTGATACTCCTCTCGATTGCTGTGGGTCGGCACTTGGGGAAGTGGTCCGGCGACCTCGCCGCGACGCTGGCATTGAATGCATCAGGCGTGCCATCGGCACCCCGTCAATGCAGGAATTGACTGCATAAAAATCCCGTCAATCTCTCCACGCGAAGGCGCAGGCCAGCATCGGTGCGGCTTGGCGAATCATGATCGGCGAGGTGTTTTTTGACCCTGGCGAAGCAATCCATTCAATCGCTCCATACAATTCGCCAACACCGCGCAAACCCGCTTGCACTCTGGCGCGGCGAGATGTGTTGAGTTGGTGCGCAAGGGTGCGCGACGTGATGCACGACGGTGCAATTGGCGACAACCGCGGCGGCGATTGGATGGAATGCAACTTGCATTCAATGAGATGTTTCGATGCAGTCAATATTGAACGCCGGCAATCAAGGAAAGCACCATGTCCAAGCACAGCAGCGTGTGGGTTCCCAAGTTGAAGAAGGGCGGCGGCCCGCTCTATCTGGCCATCGCCAATGCGATTGCCGAGGATGTCGCCACCGGCCACCTGCAACCCGAACAGCGTCTGCCGCCGCAGCGCAAGCTGGCCGAGTTGCTGGACCTGGACTTCACCACCGTGGCCCGCGCCTATACGGAAGCGCATCGGCGCGGCCTGGTGGATTCGGTAGTGGGACGCGGCACCTTCGTCTGCGGCAAGCGCCGGCCGCGCATTCCGCGCGTGACCGAAGGCCGGCCCAACGTCGACATGTCGATGAACATGCCGCCCGAGCCGGAGTCGCCGGAGCTGATGGAGTTGATGCAGGCGGGCTGGAACAAGGTCAACGGGCGCCTCCGTGATCTGCTGCGCTATCAGGATTTCGGCGGCTCGACTGAGGATCGTGAGGCCGGCGCGCTCTGGCTGCGCCGGCGCGCGCTGGTGGTGGAACCGGAACGGGTGCTGGTGACGCCGGGCGCACAATGTGCGCTGCTGGCCATCCTGACCATGCTGGTCGGACCGGGCGGCGTGCTCTGTTGCGAGGACGTGACCTATCCCGGCCTGCGGGCGCTGGCCGGCCATCTCAACATCAAGCTGGTCGGCTTGCCGATGGACAACGAGGGCATCGATGCCGTGGCCTTCGCCGGTGCCTGCGCGCAATATGCGCCCAAGGCGCTGTACTGCAATCCCACCCTGCTCAATCCGACCACCTGCACCACCTCGCTGTCACGCCGCCAGGCGCTGGTGGACATTGCACGCCACTATGAAGTGGCCATCATCGAGGATGACGCCTATGGGTTCCTGCCCCGCGCAGCGCCGCCGGCCATCGCCAGCATCGGCAGCGAGCTGACTTACTATGTGACCGGCCTGGCCAAGAGCGTAGGCGCGGGCCTGCGCATTGCCTACATGGTGGCCCCCGACGCTGCCGCCGCCGCGCGCCTGACCGCAGCCCTGCGCGCCACCACGGTGATGGCCTCGCCGCTCACCTCGACCCTGGCCACGCACTGGATCCGCGACGGCGTGGCCGACCTGGCGCTGGCCAACATCCGCAAGGAATCGATGGCGCGGCAGAAGATCGTGGCCCGCATCCTCCCCGAGCACAGCTATGCCTCGGAAGCGGAGGCCTTCCATCTGTGGCTCAAGCTGCCCGGCGGCTGGCAGGCCAGCAGCTTTTCGGCGCAGATGCGCAGCAACGGCGTGGCCGTGGTGGGCGTGGACGCCTTCTCGGTGACGGCGCCCCCGCTGCAGGCGGTACGGGTGTGCATCGGCGGCATCGCCAGCCGCAGCGACCTGCAGCACGCCCTGGGCCTGATCCGCAGCACCCTGGCCGAGCAGCCGCTGATCAAGCCGGCGGTAGTCTGAGCGGCCCGTCCGGGACGAAATTAGCGAAATTGCAACAAGCAGAATCGTTCACATATGGTCATGCATATGAGATCATTAACGACCGGCAATCCTGACCGCACTGCCCTCGGCGCTCCACCGCCTGCGGCCCAGGGATGCCACGCCAACCCGTTCCCCGGTGCGCCGGAAAGATGTTCGAGAAATGTTGAAAAAAATTAAAACGGAGGATCTGGTCCTCGGGATGTATTTCTGCGGCTTCGAAGCGGCCTGGCTGGACCATCCGTTCTGGAAGAACAAGTTCCTGCTCAAGAACGAAGCTGACCTCAAGCAGGCGCATGCCAGCGGCATCGAGCACTGCTGGATCGATCCGGAGCGCGGCCTGGATGTGGCCGAAGCGCCTGCCGAGACCGGGCAGGATGAAGCCGCAGCGCCCGCCGAGCCTAGCCCCGAACTGCCGCCCGGCCCCGACATCGACACCACCCTGATGGAAGCCGAAGCCTTGCGCGAGAACGCCAAGAAGGCGACCAAGGCCATGTTCAGCGAAGCCCGGCTGGGCAAGGCGCTGGACATGGAGCGCTGCGTCACGGTGGTGGAAGAAATTGCCGGTGCCGTCCTGCAAAGCCCGAATGGCACGCTCAGCGTGTTGCGCCTGAAGCTGGCCGATGAATATACCTACCTGCACTCGGTGGCGGTTTGCGCCCTGATGGTGGCCCTGGGCCGCACCCTCGGCCTGGATGAGAAGGCCTGCCGCGAAGCCGGGCTGGGCGGCTTCCTGCACGATGTGGGCAAGGCCTTCCTGCCGCATGAACTGCTCAACAAGCCGGGCAAGCTGACCGACGAAGAATTCACCCAGATCAAGAAGCACCCCGAGCTGGGCTACAAATACCTGAGCCAGGACCCCAACGTGCCCGATTACGCGCGCGATGTCTGCCTGCACCATCACGAGAAGATGGATGGCCACGGCTATCCGGAACTGCTGCGCAGTGGCCAGATCAGCCTGTATGCGCGCATGGCGGCGATCTGCGACGTGTATGACGCGCTCACCTCGGACCGTCCCTACAAGCGAGCCTGGGACCCGGCCGAAGCGATTTCCAGCATGGCGTCCTGGACAGGCCACTTCGACCGCGCCATGTTCCTGGCCTTCGTCAAGACCCTCGGCATCTATCCGGTGGGTTCCATCGTCAAGCTGGAATCCGGCCGCTCCGGCTTCGTGATCCGCCAGAATGCGCAGGACCTGACGCGGCCGGTACTGAAGGTGTTCCGCTACAACGACGACATGGAAATGAGCGACACCGAGATCCTCGACCTCATGGCCACGCCCGAAGCCGATACCATCGTTGCCCGTGGCGGCGAGGAATGGGCGCGCCTGAGCCATCTCGATACCATGCGCATGCTCAGTACGGGCACGCCCTCCTGAGTCTGAGTCTGAGTCTGAGCCTGAGCCCGCTGACCGGTCCGGCCTGATCAGGCCATCCCCAGCACCGTCATGAAGTGACGCCCGTGTGCCTCGTGCGAGGCCGCGGGCACGCTGATGTCACATGCCATCAGGAAGGTGGTGGCAGCCTCGATGAAGCCATCGGCCAGTTGCATCGCGTCCAGCAGCAGGTGTTCCATGATCCGCTCCTTGTCTCATGCCCGGCAGCGGGATGCGCCGGGCTTGAGAGGATCATGGCGCAGTGTTGTTATCGTCCTGTGTCAAAAGGCGTGCGCCCTGTTTCAATTGAAACCGGCGGAACCAACGCCCCCGTTCCGAGAGCGCCTCAGCCTGCACTGACCTGCCGAATCGCCGCTTCCCACGCGTGGATACGCTCCTGCGCCTGCTCGCGCGTGAAGCGCGGCTCGAAGGTGCGCTCCATGCGCCACTGCGCGGACAGCTCCGACAAATCACGATAGACACCGGTGGCCACTCCGGCCAGATAGGCCGCACCCAGCGCGGTGGTTTCGGTGACCTGGGGACGGATCACCGGAATGCCCAGCAGATCGGCCTGGAACTGCAGCAGCAGATTGTTGGCCGCCGCCCCGCCATCCACGCGCAATTCGGTGATGGGCGAGACCGCATCCTTGACCATCGCATTGAGCAGGGCAGTACTCTGGAAGGCAATCGATTCCAGCGCCGCACGGGCGATGTGGGCCACCGTGCTGCCCCGGCTCAAGCCGACGATGGCGCCCTTGGCACCCGGGTTCCAGTAAGGCGCCCCCAGTCCGGTGAAGGACGGCACGAACACCACGCCCCCCGAATCTTCCACCGTGCAGGCCAGTCCCTCGACGTCGGTGGAGGTCTTGATGGCCTTGAGGCCATCGCGCAGCCACTGCACCACGGCACCGCCGATGAAGACACTGCCTTCGAGCGCATATTGTTTGCGTTCATCGACCTGGCAGGCAGCGGTACTGATGAGGCCGTTGTGCGAAGTGGCGCACTGGTCGCCGGTATGCAGCAGCATGAAGCAGCCGGTACCGTAGGTATTCTTGGCCATGCCGGGACGCACGCAGGCCTGGCCGAACAGGGCCGACTGCTGGTCGCCGGCGATGCCGCCGATCTTGACCGCCGCGCCCAGATGCTGCGCATCGATCTCGCCATAAATGTGGGCCGAGGCATGCACCTGCGGCAGCATCGCGGCGGGAATATCGAGCCATTGCAGCAGCTCTTCATCCCAGGCCCCGGTGTGGATATTCCACAGCATGGTGCGCGAGGCATTGGACACATCGCTCACGTGCAGGCGGCCCCCGGTCAGGTTCCAGACCAGCCACGAATCGACGGTGCCGAACAGCAGTTCGCCCCGTTCGGCACGCGCACGCAGGCCGTCGACATTGTCGAGGATCCAGCGCAGCTTGGTGCCGGAGAAATACGGATCGAGCACCAGCCCGGTCTTCTTCTGGATGGCCTCGCCCAGGCCACGGTCACGCAGCGCCGCGCAGACCACTTCAGCGCGGCGGTCCTGCCAGACCACGGCGTTGCAGACCGGCTTGCCGGTGGCGCGCTCCCACACCACGGTGGTCTCGCGCTGGTTGGTGATGCCCAGGGCGGTCAGTTCTTCGGCCTTGATGCCGCTTTGCGCCAGCACCTTCTGTGCCGTCTGCAACTGGCTCTGCCACAGGTCCATGGGGTCGTGCTCGACCCAGCCCGGCTGCGGGAAGATCTGCGGGAATTCCTGCTGGGCCGTGGCGACGATGGCGCCACTCTGGTCGAAGATGATGCTGCGCGAGCTGGAGGTACCCTGGTCGAGGGCGAGCAGATAGGCCATGATGATTCCTTGCAGACGACTGAAATACTAAAGTTTGAAAATGGAATAACACATTCCTGCGGGCCGCAACCGCAATCCACATGCGGCCATTCTCGGGAGAGACTAAGGTTCAACCCGAAACCAAGTCAACACGCACCCGATCAACGTGAAGACGCCACCCCGACACCGGCCGGGATGGCGTCATCTCACGCGTGATGGCGATCAGGCTGCATCAGCGGACGCGGCCATCCTTCCAGGCTTGCAGCAGCTTGTCGTAGGGGATGGTCTCGCCCTTCGGCTTTTCGTTGGCCAGCTTGGCCCACGGTGCGCCCTTGTCGGACAGCCAGGTGGCCGGATCCTTCTTCGGGTTCAGCTTGGGCGCGCACTGCTTCATGCCGGCGCGCTGCAGGCGGGCCATGATACCGTCCATTTCATCGGCCAGATTGTCCATGGCGCCTTGCGGGGTCTTCTCGCCGGAGATGGCCGAGGAGATGTTCTTCCACCAGATCTGCGCCATCTTCGGATAGTCAGGCACGTTGGTACCGGTCGGGGTCCACGCCACCCGGGCCGGGCTGCGGTAGAACTCGATCAGGCCACCGTACTTGGCAGCGTTCTTGGTGAAGTAGTCGGAGCGGATGTCGGAGTCACGGATGAAGGTCACGCCGACGATGGACTTCTTCAGCGAGACAGTCTTGGAGGTCGTGAACTGCGCATACAGCCAGGCGGCGGCCATCTGGTCCGGCGGGGTGCTCTTGAGGAAGGTCCACGAGCCGACGTCCTGGTAGCCGTTCTGCATGCCGTCCTTCCAGTACGGACCGTGCGGGCCAGGGGCCATGCGCCACTTGGGCGAACCGTCGGCGTTGACCACCGGCAGGCCCTGCTTGGTCATGCTGGCGGTGAAGGCGCTGTACCAGAAGATCTGCTGCGCGATGTGGCCTTGGGCGGGCACCGGGCCGGCTTCGGAGAAGGTCATGCCCAGTGCTTCGGGCGGAGCGTACTTCTTCATCCAGTCCAGGTACTTGGTCAGGGCGTAGACCGCTGCAGGCGAGTTGGTGGCACCGCCGCGCGAGGTCGAGGCACCGACCGGGGTGCACTTGTCATCGGCCACGCGGATACCCCACTCATCGACCGGCAAGCCGTTGGGCAGGCCCTTGTCGGCGGCACCGGCCATGGACAGCCAGGCATCGGTGAAGCGCCAGCCCAGCGACGGGTCCTTCTTGCCGTAATCCATGTGGCCGAAGACCTTCTTGCCGTCCAGTTCCTTGACGTCATTGGTGAAGAAGGCGGCGATGTCTTCGTAAGCCGACCAGTTCTGCGGCACGCCCAGTTCATAGCCGTACTTGGCCTTGAACTTGTCCTGCAGGTCCTTGCGCGCGAACCAGTCGGCGCGGAACCAGTACAGGTTGGCGAACTGCTGGTCGGGCAGCTGGTAGAGCTTGCCGTCCGGCGCGGTGGTGAAGCTGGTACCGATGAAGTCCTTCAGGTCCAGGCCGGGGTTGGTGTATTCCTTGCCGGGGCCGGCCATGTAGTCGCTCAGCACCACGGTCTGGCCGTTGCGGTAGTGAGTACCGATCAGGTCGGAGTCGTTGACCCAGCCGTCATAGATGGACTTGCCCGATTGCAGCGAGGTCTGCATCTTCTCGACCACGTCGCCTTCCTGGATCACGTCGTGGATGACCTTGATGCCGGTGATTTCCTCGAAGGCCTTGGCCAGGGTCTTGGATTCATAGGCGTGCGTATCCAGGGTCTCGGAGACCACGTGGATTTCCTTGACGCCCTTGGCCTTGAGCTTGGCGGCGGCGTCGATGAACCATTGCATCTCGGTGACCTGCTGTGGACGCGACAGCGTGCTGGGCTGGAATTCGGCATCCACCCACTTCTCGGCGGCCTTGATGTCGGCCCAGGCATTGCCCGCGATACCGGCCATGGCCATGGCGGCGGCCAGCACGGTCAGTTTGATTTTCCGCATGTTCTGCATCATGTCTCCTCGTCACCTTCCCCTGAGTTGGCGTGCCGGGTAGGGAAGGAGAATCCCCGGACGTCCATTGTGATGACAGATCTGTTGCCTGCTGCCTGAAAACTCGTCTTAGCCCTTGCGCATGATCAGCACCAGCGCCACGAAGCCCAGCGCCGCCGCATACCACTGTTCCATATCGGTCAGTCCGACCCAGGCCAGGTTGATGTAAGCGGCCGTGAGCAGCCCGATGAACAGGCGGTCACCGCGCGTGGTGCGCATGGGCAAAAAGCCCTTGCGCTCGATGGTCGGCGAGCGGATCTCCCACACCGTCATGCCGATCAGCATCAGCACCACGCAGACGAAAAAGATCGCAACCGGTGGCGTCCACGACATCCACGACAAAGCATTTCCCATGATCACACTCTCCCCATTGCGAAGCCCTTGGCGATGTGGTTGCGCACGAACCAGATCACCAGGGCTCCCGGAACAATCGTCAGCACGCCGGCCGCGGCCAGGATGCCCCAATCCATGCCCGCCGCCGATGCGGTACGCGTCATGATGGCGCTGATGGGCTTGGCGTTGACGGAGGTGAGCGTACGGGCCAGCAGCAGTTCCACCCAGCTGAACATGAAGCAGAAGAAGGCCGTCACGCCCACGCCTGACTTGATCAGCGGCAGGAAGATGCGCAGGAAGAAACGCGGGAAGGAGAAGCCGTCGATATAGGCCGTCTCATCGATCTCGCGCGGCACGCCCGACATGAAGCCTTCCAGGATCCACACCGCCAGCGGCACGTTGAAGAGCATGTGCGCCAGCGCCACCGCGATGTGCGTGTCCGACAGCCCGATAGTGGAATAGAGCTGGAAGAACGGCAGCAGGAACACCGCCGGCGGTGTCATGCGGTTGGTCAGCAGCCAGAAGAACATGTGCTTGTCGCCCAGGAAGCGATAGCGCGAGAAGGCATACGCGGCCGGCAAGGCCACCAGCAGCGACATGACCGTGTTCATGGCCACGTAGATGATGGAGTTGATGTAGCCCGAATACCAGGACGGATCGGTGAAGATCGTCTTGTAGTTGTTCAGCGTCGGCGCATTGGGCCAGAGCGTGAAGACCGACAGCGTCTCCTCGTTGGTCTTCAGCGACGTGTTCAGCAGCCAGTACAGCGGCACCAGCGTGAAGGCGATGTAGACCAGCATCACCAGGGTGCGGGTGAAGGTCTTGTCCTGGGTCTTATTCATGTTGGCCACCCGAAGCATTGGCGTTGTTGCCGGCGCTCTGCATCCAGTTGTAGAGCACGAAGGACAACAGCAGGATGATGAGGAAGTAGATCAGCGAGAAGGCGGCAGCCGGACCAAGGTCGAACTGGCCCACGGCTTTCTGCGTGAGGTACTGGCTCAGGAAGGTGGTCGAGTTGCCGGGGCCGCCGCCGGTGAGCACGAAGGGCTCGGTGTAGATCATGAAGCTGTCCATGAAACGCAGCAGCACCGCAATGACCAGCACGCCGCGCATCTTGGGCAGCTGGATGAAACGGAATACCGCCCAGCGGCTGGCACCGTCGATCTGCGCCGCCTGGTAATACGCGTCCGGAATCGAACGCAGACCGGCGAAGGCCAGCAGCGCCACCAGCGGCGTCCAGTGCCACACGTCCATGAGCAGCACGGTCAGCCAGGCGTCCAGCGGATTGGATGCGTAGTTGTAATCGATGCCCAGCACGTTCAGCAGGTGGCCACCCAGCCCGATGTCGCCACGGCCGAAGATCTGCCAGATGGTGCCGACCACGTTCCATGGAATGAGCAGCGGCATGGCCAGGATCACCAGCGTGGCCGAGGATTTCCAGCCCTTGTGCGGCATGGCCAGCGCCAGGCCGATGCCCAGCGGCAGCTGCACCAGCAGCACGCAGAAGGAGAAGATCAGCTGGCGCAGCAGGGCCGCATGCAGCTCGCTGTCGCGCATGACGTCGCGGAACCAGTCCAGGCCCACGAAGACTTTCTGTTCGGGGCTGATGATGTCCTGCACCGAATAGTTGACCACCGTCATCAGCGGAATGATGGCCGAGAAGGCCACCGTCAGGAAGACCGGGAGGATGAAGAACCAGGCCTTGTTGTTGTAGGGCTTGTTCATGGCTTAGCGTCCAATTCTCTCGTCGTTGCTGAAGTAGATCGTCTCCGGCTTGGCCAGTCGCAGCCACTGTGCGCCGGTGGCGATCTTCAGTTCGGGCGCCACGCGCGCCTTCACGCTCATGCCCTCGAACTGCGCGGTCACCAGCTGGCTGGTGCCCAGATGTTGCACCTGGGTGACCTCGGCGCTGACGGCACCGGCCGTACCGGGTGCGGCCAGTTCGACAAATTCGGGACGGATGCCCAGCTTGAGGTCACCGCGGCTGTTCTTCAGGGCCTGCAATTGCGCGGCCTCGACCTGCAGGCGCTGCTGGCCCAGCAGGACCGCATCGCCCTCCACGCGCACCGGGCAGAAGTTCATGCCGGGGCTGCCGATGAAGTAACCGACGAAGGTGTGATCCGGGCGCAGGAACAGCGCCTCCGGCTTGCCCTGCTGCACCACCTTGCCCTCGGTCATGACCACCACTTCATCGGCGAAGGTCAGCGCCTCGACCTGGTCGTGGGTGACGTAGATGAGGGTCAGCTTCAACTGGTGATGGATTTCCTTCAACTTCTGGCGCAGCTCCCACTTCATGTGCGGATCGATCACCGTCAGCGGTTCATCGAAGAGGATCGCCGCAACATCCTTGCGCACCAGGCCACGGCCCAGCGAAATCTTTTGCTTGGCGTCGGCCGAGAGGCCGGCGGCGCGCTGCTTGAGGTCGCGGGTCAGGTCGAGCATCTCGGCGATCTCGCGCACGCGGGCCTGCACTTCGCGCTCGGCGATCTTGCGGTTGCGCAGCGGGAAGGCCAGGTTGTCGAACACGCTCATGGTGTCGTAGAGGACCGGGAACTGGAACACCTGCGCGATGTTGCGATCGCGGGTGGCCATGCGGGTCATGTCGCGGCCATCGAAGAGCACCTGCCCTTCGGAAGGCTGCAGCAGGCCGGAAATGATGTTCAACAGCGTGGACTTGCCGCAGCCCGAGGGGCCCAGCAGCGCATAGGCGCCACCGTCTTCCCACACCATGTTCATGGGTTGCAGGGCATAGTCCTTGAGGCTGGCCGGGTTGCCACTGTAGGCGTGGCCCAGGTTCTTGAATTCGATGCGGGCCATGTCAGCGGGTCTCCAGCGGGGCGCTCAGCAGGCGTCCCTGTGTATCGAACAGGAAGGCCTTGGCGGCGGCGATGCTCACTTGCACCGTGCTGCCGATGGCCACTTCATGCACGCCCGACAGCTGCGCCACCAGGGGCACGTCGCCATGGCGCAGGTGCAGGTAGGTTTCGGAACCGGAGAGTTCGGCCAGCGTCACGCTGCAGCCCAGGCTCACGCCGGGCGCAGCGAGCGCTTCCAGGCGCACGTCGTTGCAGCGGATGCCCAGCTTGCAGAGCTGGCCTTCGGACAGGGACAAGGTGCGTCCGGCGATTTCCAGCACGCTGCCATCGTTCATGCGGATGGCGGCCACGCCGTGGCCGGTGGAGATGGCCGTGGCGTCCAGCAGGTTCATCGGCGGATCATTGAAGATCGCTGCCACGCGGGTGGAGGCCGGGCTGTTGAACAGTTCCAGGGTCGGCGCGAATTGCAGCAGGCGGCCCTCGTGCATCACGGCGGTGTGGCCGCCCAGCAGCAGCGCTTCCTGCGGCTCGGTGGTGGCGTAGACCACGGTGGTGTCGCCGGTGGCGAAGAGCGAGATCAGTTCGCTGCGCAATTCCTCGCGCAGCTTGTAGTCGAGGTTGACCAGCGGTTCATCGAGCAGCACCAGCGGGGCGCGCTTGATGAGCGCACGCGCCAGTGCGCAGCGTTGCTGCTGGCCACCGGAGAGCTCCAGCGGCAGGCGCTGCAGCAGGTGCGTGATGTGCAGCTTGTCGGCGATTTCCTTGACGCGCTTGTTGATCTCCTGCTCGGGTTGCTTCTGCAGGCGCAGCGGCGCTGCGATGTTCTCGAACACCGTCAGGCCGGGGTAGTTGATGAATTGCTGGTACACCATCGCCAGGTTGCGCTCGCGCACGCCCACGCCGGTGACGTCCTGGCCATCGACCAGCACGCGCCCTGCGGTGGGCTTGTCGAGCCCGGCGATGATGCGCATCAGGGACGTCTTGCCGGCCTGGGTCGGGCCCAGCAGGACGTTGATGCCGCCTTTGGCAAGATTGAGGTCAAGCGGGTACAGGTGCGTTTCGGCACCGACCGTCTTGGCCACTTGTTTCAATTCCAGGGTCACGCTGTCTCCTCGCTACATTTTTGATTGATCTGCTGTGCGGTGACCTGGCTCAGTGAGGCGCGGCGTCCGGCAGATTCGCCAGCCACGCCTCCAGCCGTCCTCTGTGCTGCGGCCCGCAGTGCAGGCCCAGCTTGCTTCGCCGCCACAGGATGTCATCCGCACCGCGCGCCCACTCGTGTTGCACCAGGTAGCGCGCCTCGGCCTCGTAGAGGCCCGGTGTCAGTTCTTCGCCCAGCGCCGCCAGGCTGTCGGCCTGGCCGATGATCTGGTCCACGCGTGAACCATAGCTGCGCGCATAGCGATGGGCAAGCCCGGCCGGCAGCCAAGGAGTGCGTGCCTGCAGCTTGCGCAGGTAGGCTTCGAAGTCGTAGCGCGCCACCATCTTGCCGGGCTGTTCCAGGTCGCCGCCGGGCAGCGGCGCACCGGCCGTCCACGGCTGGCTCGATGCGCCCAGGTGCGGGGCCAGCATGGACAGCGCTTCTTCGGCCAGCTTGCGATAGGTGGTGATCTTGCCGCCCCAGACGTTCAACATGGGCGCGCCGGCATCGTCGCATTCGAGCAGGTAGTCGCGCGTGATGGCCGAGGCATTCTCGGCGCTGTCGTCCAGCAAGGGACGCACGCCGGAGTAGGTCCAGACCACGTCTTCCTTGCCGATCTGGCGCTTGAAGTAACGGTTGGCCATCTCGCAGAGATAATCGATTTCTTCCGCATCGATCTCGACCTTGCCGGCATCGCCGTGGTATTCGAGGTCGGTGGTGCCGATGAGGGTGAATTCTTCCTGATAGGGGATGGCGAAGATGATGCGCTTGTCCGGGTTCTGGAAGATGTAGGCGTAGGGGTGGTCGAACAGGCGCTTGACCACGATGTGGCTGCCCTTGATCAGGCGCAGGCTGCGCCCGGTCTTGGCCTGCGGCACCGACTGCGCAAAGCGCGCGGCCCAAGGACCGGCGGCGTTGACGATGGCGCGGGCGCGCACTTCTTCCTGCTGTACGCCGCTGGCGTGCTGGTGTTCCAGCACCGCATGCCAGGTATCGCCTTCGCGGCGGGCGCTGATGCACTTGGTGCGGGTGAGGATGCGGGCACCGCGTTCCTGGGCATCCATGGCGTTCAAGACCACCAGGCGCGCATCGTCGACCCAGCCATCGGAATAGACGAAGCCCTTGCGATAGTCGCCCTTCAACGGCTGCCCGCCCGGATGGCGGGCGAGGTTCGCGCCTTCGGAGGCGGGCAGGATCTCGCGCTTGGCGAGGTAGTCGTACATGAACAGGCCGGCGCGGATCATCCAGGCCGGACGCTGGTTGGCGTCGTGCGGCATGACGAAGCGCAGCGGCCAGATGATGTGCGGTGCCGAGCGCAGCAGGACTTCGCGTTCCTGCAGGGCCTTGCGCACCAGCTTGAATTCGTAATATTCGAGGTAGCGCAAGCCGCCGTGGATGAGCTTGGTGCTGGCCGAGGAGGTATGTTGGGCCAGGTCATGCTGCTCGCACAGCAGCACGCGCAGGCCGCGCCCGGCCGCATCGCGCGCAATGCCTGCGCCGTTGATGCCGCCGCCTACCACCAAGAGATCATATTCGAGCGTCATTCGCCGCTTCTCCGTATTGGATCCGTATGGGTTCCGGGTTGTAACTGTATTGGTGCCGCAGCAAAACTGTACTGGCCGCGCCAATGACACCGTACTGCTGTCGGGGCTGCCACTGTATTGCTGTCGTGTTTCCGCTGTATTACTGCCGTATTGGTGCCGTATTGGTGCCGTGTTGCTTGTGTGCGGTAACCGTATTGCCGTCTCAGCGGTTCCGCTGTGTTTGCGTGCAACAGCTGCCGGGGCAACCCCGCACTTTCCCGGGAGTTGCCAATGCACCGTAAGATAAGCGACATCCCGAAAGTAAATCAACAATTATTTGTTGTTTTATGTTCGTTTATGTTTTTTAATGTTCATATCCAATCAAAAGTGTTTCCCAAAAATCAACGGATTTCGATCACCTCCATGCTCAATCCCAGGCAACAGACGCTGCTGGAATGCGTTCGCAAGCACGGCACCATTTCGGTGGAAGAGCTGGCCCAGCAGTTGAACGTGACCACCCAGACCGTGCGCCGCGACGTCAAGGCGATGGTTGATGCCAGTTTGCTGGCGCGTTATCACGGCGGGGTCGGGCTGCTGTCCTCGACCGAGAACATTGCCTATCCCGAGCGCCAGGTCATGCATGCCGACGCCAAGCGCCGCATCGGCCGCACGGTGGCGGCGCGGGTGCCGGATGGCTGTTCGCTGATCCTGAACCTGGGCACGACTACGGAAGAGGTGGCGCGCGCCCTGCAGCAGCACAAGAACCTGCACGTGGTGACCAACAACCTGAACGTGGCCAATTCGCTGGCCAGCAATCCGGCGCTCGAGGTCATCATTGCCGGCGGCGTGGTGCGCGCGCGCGATCGCGGCATCGTGGGCGAGGCCACCATCGATTTCATCCGGCAGTTCAAGGTGGACATCGGCATCATCGGCATTTCCAGCATCGAGATGGATGGCGTCTTGCGTGACTTCGATGCCCGTGAAGTCAAGGTCGCCCAGACCATCATCGAGCAGTCGCGCCAGGTCTGGCTGGTGGCCGATGCCAGCAAGTTCGGGCGGCAGGCGCTGGTGAAGATGGCGCACCTGTCGCAGATCGACGTGCTCTTCACCGATGCCCCGCCCCCGCCGGAACTGGCGACCCTGCTGGCGGAAACCGATGTGGAAGTGGTGATCGCAAAGTAAGCGCGTCAGGCACGCATGCGACAAAGGCATGCGCAACTGCACTCACCTTGTTTTTCAACGATGGGCGACATGGATCAATCCATGCGCAATCATCGATTGTCGTCGTGCGGCACGCGGAGGATATTGACGCTTGCAGGCAGGAACAACAGTTGGCCATTGCAGCACAAGGCCGCGTCCTGCCCTGGCATCCCGTTGATCCCCCCGAGGAGTGCATATGACGCAAATGATGAAAGCGGCCGTCGTCCGCGAATTCGGCAAGCCCCTGTCGATTGAACAAGTGCCCGTCCCCACGCCTGGTCCGGGCCAGATCCTGGTCAAGTTCGAAGCCAGCGGTGTCTGCCATACCGACCTGCATGCGGCCCATGGCGACTGGCCCGTCAAACCCACACCCCCGTTCATTCCCGGCCACGAAGGCACGGGCTACGTCGCAGCACTGGGCGCGGGCGTGAAGCACGTCAAGGAAGGCGACCGCGTCGGCGTGCCCTGGCTGCATACGGCCTGTGGCTGCTGCTCGCCCTGCCGCACCGGCTGGGAAACCCTGTGCGCCGAACAACAGAACACCGGCTATTCGGTCAACGGCAGCTTTGCCGAATATGGCCTGGCCGATCCCAACTTCGTCGGCCACCTGCCCGCTGGCCTGGACTTCGGCCCGGCCGCCCCCGTGCTGTGCGCGGGCGTGACCGTCTACAAGGGCTTGAAGGAAACCGAGGTGCGCCCCGGTGAGTGGGTGGTGATCTCCGGCATCGGCGGCCTGGGCCACATGGCCGTGCAATACGCCAAGGCCATGGGCATGCACGTAGTCGCTGCCGACATCCACGAAGACAAACTGGCGCTGGCCAAAAAACTGGGCGCCGACCTGACCGTCGATGGCCGCGACCACAATGCGGTGGCCGAAGTCCAGCGCATCATCGGTGGCGCGCATGGTGCGCTGGTAACGGCGGTGTCGCCCAAGGCGATGGAACAGGCGTTCGGTTTCCTGCGTGCACGCGGCACCATGGCGCTGGTGGGCCTGCCACCGGGCGACATCAGCCTGCCGGTGTTCAATACGGTGTTGAAGCGCATCACCGTGCGCGGCTCCATCGTCGGCACGCGCCAGGATCTGGAAGAGTCGCTGGTCTTTGCGGCCGAAGGCAAGGTGGCGGCGCACTTTACCTGGGACAAGCTGGACAACATCAATGCCATCTTTGCGCGCATGGAAGAGGGCAAGATTGATGGGCGGATTGTGCTGGACTTGAAGTAAGCAGTCCCGGCGTACGCAGAACTTTGACGCAATAAAAAATGACGGCTTCTCGGGAAGCCGTCATTTTCGTTGAAGCCGCTGCCTGCTCAAACCCGGCTCGGCTCCTTGGGTTGCCACTGCTTGATACCAGCGAGCACATCACGCATCTTTTCACGCGCGACTTCTGTGTCATACGTGACTTGCGCGCGCAGCCAGTATCCGTCGGAGAGGCCGAAGAAGCGTGCAAGCCGCAAATCGGTATCGGGTGTTACGGCACGCTTGCCATTGACGATCTCGCTGATGCGCAATTGCGATACGCCGATTTCCTTGGCCAAGCGGTATTGGGTAATACCGCAGGGCTTCAGAAATTCGATCTTGAGCAATTCGCCGGGCGATACAGCCCTGATCTCTCGCATGATGCCTGTCTCTCGGAAGTAACAAAGGGAGCAGCATTCTGCCCGAGCCGAATCACGAAGCGAAGCAGCATCGCGAACAACTGATGACAATCTGGCTTCGCTTCGATCTCACCGCACTCTTACCAATACCCCAACACCTTCCACCACACCATCCCCACCGTCGCAAACACCAGCAATTCCACCACCGCCATCACGAAACCCACGCCCCACCACTTGCCCATGGACACGTAACCGCTACCAAAGATGATCGGCGAAGTGCCGGTAGCGTAATGCGTCAGCGTCATCATCACGCCCGAGCCCGCGGTCATCATCAGCATGAAGGGGACCACGTACTGCGGCGGCAGCAATTGCGCGCCCACAGTGAGGAAGGCCAGCATCATCGCGCTGATGTGCGCGGTGGTGCTGGCGAAGAAGTAATGCGACAGGACGAACACCAGCAGCAGCACTGCAGCCACCGCGATCCAGCCCATGCCGCTGGCCACGATGGCGGCCTTCATGCCTTCCGAGAACCAGGCCACCACGCCGGTCTTGTTCAACTGCTCGGCCAGCATCACCAGGGCACCGAACCACACCAGCGTATCCCACGCGCTCTTTTCCGAGAGCACGTCCTCCCAGTCAATCGTGCCGGTGATGATGAGCACGAACAATCCAACGAACGCCACCACCGTGGGATCGAGCGTGAAGGCCGCCCCCAGCAGCATGGCCGGGACGTTGGCCCACAGCAGCAGCAACAGCGCAAAGGTCCCCAGCATCACCTTCTCGCTGGCCCCGAGGCGACCCATCTTGTCCAGCTCGCTGCGGGCGTAGTCCACCGCATTGGGCGTGGACTTCAGCTCCGGCGGCGAGAGCAGGTAGATCACCATCGGCATGATCAGCAGGCACACCAGGCCCGGCAGCAGCATGCACAGCGCCCAGGTGGTCCATGAGAGTTGCAGCGCATGGCCGGTGGCCTTGGCCACATAGTTGACCACCAGCGGATTGGGCGCGGTGGCGGTGAGGAACATGGCCGAGGTGATCGGATTGGCGTGATAGTTGACCAGCGCCAGATAGGTGCCGACCTTGTTCTGCGTGCCCTTGGCCGGATCGGAATCGAAGGCATTGGCAATCGACTTCATGATGGGATGCACAATGCCGCCGCCACGCGCCGTATTGCTGGGCGTGAAAGGAGCCAGCACCAGTTCGCAGATGGCCAGCCCGTAGCCGATGCCCACCGTGCGCTTGCCCAGCAGCGCAATGAACATCAGCCCCACACGGCGACCCAGACCAGTCTTCTTCAAGCCGCGCGAAATCAGGATGGCCACCACGATGAGCCAGATCAGCGGATTGGAAAAACTCGCCAGCGCATCGGCAATCGCGCCTTTGGAGGAAGTCGAGGTGACCTGCGACAGCGAGACGATGACGATGGCCATCATCGCCATCACGCCGATGGGCATGACCTTCAGGATGATGGCCACGATGGTGGTGAGGAAGATCGCCACCAGTGCCCAGGCCTTGGGCTCCAGCCCCGCCGGGCAGGGTGTGAGCAGCAGCAGGATCAGGACCGCCGTGGCGATCAGGGCCGGACCCAGCTTGAACGGGACGGCATCGTTGAAATACTTGAAGGTGGCTTTGAGTTGATTGAACATCGCATCATCCTGGAAGACTTGTAAAAGCAAGATGGCCGCACAGCCTGTTGCCGTGCGGCCATCCTGGTGCCAAGTATAGTCAGCCGGGTGAGTGCGCTGTTGCGCTCATTGCCGATGTTTTGATCTGGGCCAGCCAAGCGCCAGTTTTATGGTCCCTCAGTGGAAGATCTCGGCCACCAGTGTGGCACCGATGAAGGTACCGGCGTTGGCGGCGAAGGACACCAGCACGATGCGCCAGCCCAGGCGGCGGAACGCCGGGATATCCTTGGCCAGCGACAGACCGGCGAAGGTCAGCATCACCGGTGTCACCGACAGGAAATTGATCTTGCCGGTCAGCGCCACCAGTTGTGCGGCCCACGGACAGAGCGGCGAAGTCAGCGCCATGGCCACGATGGAGACCCAGCACACCGCCGGCACCTTGCGGCCGGTCAGGCGGCACAGCATGTCGCCCACGGCCACTGCGGCCACGATCACCAGCATGCCCGGCAAGGTCTCGACGGGCTTGCTGCCATACAGGATCCAGTCGCTCACCAGCGTCAGTACTGCGGCCACGCCCCAGGCTCCCCACTTCTGCAGTTCGCTCAGTTCCGGAACTTCGGCATGATCGCTGGCCGTGACCTGGCTCTGCTCGGTCGAGGCACGCGTGGTGCGGCCCAGGATGGGCTCCAGAATCCGATAGCCATACACCGCCAGCGGCAGCGAGATGAACAGCGTGAAGTAAGTCCCCAGCGTGGTGGTGATCAGGTTGCTGGCGGCGGCGAAGGTCATGACATCCTTGGCCACTTCCGCGGTCTGCTGGGCAGCCACGGCGCCGGCGGCGGCGGCCATCATGCTGCCCGATCCGACACCTGCGCCCATGGCCAGCGCGTAGGGATGGAAGATGTTGAGGCTGGCCAGGAAACCGGCCAGGATGGCGATGAACACGGCACCGAACAGGGTGCCGGTCAGATACTCGGCCAGCACGCCGCGTCCCTCGGGAGAATCCATGCCATAGCGCTCGCCGATGATGGCCAGGCTGGGTTCGCGCCCCACCGAGAAGGTCGCACCGATGGCTTCGCGCTTGATGCCCAGCAGCAGTGCCAGGGGCAGGCCGATCAGGATGGTGCCGACGAAGTGGCCCAGCTCCTGGAAGGCCAGCGCCCAGCCGGCGGCGGCCAGCTTGGGCAGCGAACTGCCGACCATCAGACCGAGTTTGGCGATGAACAGCAGCAGCGCCGGCTGCAGCACCGACGCGGCACGAAACTGCAGGGACGTATCCAGGCGCAAGGGCGCGGGCATGGACTTGTGCAGCAAGCCCAGCAACCCGCCCATGATGATGGCCCACACCATCGGCAGCAACACCACCTTGCCCGGACCGACATTGAGCGTGACCGAACCGATCCAGTCGGCCAGCAACATCACGATGGCCGTGAAGAAGTACAGCTTCAGGAAGGGAAAGCGGGTCCGCTCTCCCTGTGGTTGCGCGACATGGCTTGCGTAGCTTGCTTGCATCTTGCTTCTCCCTCGTGACGTTGGCCGCCCGGCATCGGCCGGGCAGCCCTCTGTGATGGTGGATCGGTCGGTGTGGTGCTGCCATCGTCAGCCGGCGTAGCCGAAGGGCGTGGCCGGATTGGCTGCGGTCTCGACCCACACGCTCTTGGTCTGCGTGTAGTCGTAGAGCGCTTCCATGCCGCTGGAGCGCCCGTAGCCGCTGCGATTGAAACCGCCGAAGGGCGAGGCTACGTTGATGGTCTTGTAGCTGTTGACCCAGAAGGTACCGGCGTTCACGCCCGCAGCCACCCGATGCGCACGTGCCACGTCGCGCGTCCACACCGCACCGGCCAGACCGAATTCGCTGTCGTTGGCAATGGCGATGGCCTCGGCCTCATCCTCGAAAGGAATGGCCACGGCCACCGGACCGAAGATCTCCGCGCGCGCCACCTCCATTGCATTGTTGGCCTGCGCCAGCAAGGTCGGCCGCACGAAATAGCCCTCATCGCCATAACGCGTATGACCGGCGGCCAGGGTCGCGCCTGCTTCCAGTCCGCTGGCCACCATGCGCTGGATGTGTTCGTACTGGCGGCGGTTGTTGATGGGCCCGACTTCGGTGCTGTCCTCCAGCGGTGCGCCGAGCCGGATCTTTTCCGCGCCGGCCGCAACCGTCTCGACGAACTGCTCATACACCTTGCGCTGGACCAGCAGGCGCGAACCCGCCACGCAACTCTGTCCGGCCCCCGAGAAGATGGCCGCCTGCGCACCGAAGGCGGCCAGGCGCAGGTCGGCATCATCGAAGATGATGTTGGCCGACTTGCCGCCCAATTCCAGCACGCAGGGCATCACGCGTTCGGCGGCGGCCTTGGCGATGAGCGCACCGGTGGCGGGCGAGCCGACGAAGATCACCTTCTTCACCGACCAGGTCGCCATGGCCTGCGGCACCATGCTCTGGCCGAGGCCGGCCAGCACGTTGACCAGCCCGACCGGCAGACCGGCCTGCTCACCGAGGCGCGCGATGGCCAGCGACGAGAACGGCGTCAGCTCCGAGGGCTTGAGCAGTACCGCATTGCCGGTGGCCAGCGCCGGACCGAGCTGCCAGCCACAGGTAAAGGCCGGGGCATTCCACGGCGTCATCTGCAGCACCGTGCCGTAAGGTTCGCGGCGGGTGTAGTTCAGGTGCGAACTGGGGACCGGAATGACTTCGCCATAGAACTTGTCGGCCCATCCGGCGTAATACTCGAACATCTCGGCAACCTTCTGCATCTCGGCACGGCAGTCGCGAATCGGCTTGCCGGAGGAGATCGCTTCCAGCCGCGCCAGGGCTTCGGCCTCGGCCCGGATGACCGCGCCCACCGCGTACAGCGCGCGGCCACGGGCCGCATGGCTCAGTGCCCACCACTGGCGTTGCGCAAGCTGGGCGGCCGCTGCAGCGGCCTCCACTGCAGCGGCACCGCCATCGCGGTAACTCAGCGAAGGACGGCCGGTCGCCGGGTTGTAGAGCTGGATGCTCTCGCCCTGCCCGGCCACCAGCTCGCCGTTGATCCAGGAGCCGATTTCCTTGGCTGCGGGGAAGAAATGGCCGAAGGCCAGCATCAGTTGGTCTGTGTCATGGGGCTGCATGCGTGCTCCGGCAATCAATGTTGGGAAGGTTCGATGTAAGTCACGATGCGGTTGAAATCTTCCGCATCAGCCAGGCGCTCCACGCTCCTGGCCCACAGCCGCCCGGCTTCCTGCGCCAGCGGCGTGGCACTCCCGGTCTGTTCGATCAGGTTCATGGCCAGGCGCAGGTCCTTGCGCATCAGTTTCATGGTGAAGCCGGAATCGAAGGCTTCATTGAAGATCCAGGTCGGATAGAAATGCTCGATCACCTTGCTGTTGGCCGAGCCGGCGGCCAGCCCCTGGAAGATCTGGCGCGCATCCAGTCCGGCAGCCGCAGCGATGCGCGCGGCCTCACCGGCGATGAGCAGATGGGTGCCGGTGACCAGGTTGTTGAGCAGCTTGGCCACATGGCCGGCACCCACCGGACCGACGTGCACGCGCTTGGCGCTCATCACGGCCAGCACCGGTTCGATGCGCGCCACGATCTCGGCGCTGCCGCCGATGACCATGCCCATGGTGGCCGTGGCCGCGCCCTTGGGGCCGCCGCTGACCGGCGCATCGACCAGTTCCATCCCCGCTGCCTGCAACTCGGCCGCCAGGCGGCGCGTGCTGTTGGGGTCGGCGGTAGTGGTATCGACGATCACCAGTCCGGCCTTGCCACTGTGCAACAGCCCGCCCTCGCCCAGCACGACCTGCTCCACGATGTCCGAGGTCGGCAGCGACAGCACCACCAGTTCCACCGCCGCAGCCAAAGCCGCAATCGTCTCCACGCAATGCAATCCCCGCTGCGCCAGCTCCGTGCGGGTCGCTGCGAGGGCGTCATAGCCGGTCACCTCATAGCCCCCGCGCTGCAGGGAAAATGCCATCCCGCGGCCCATGTTGCCCAGGCCAATCACTCCGATTTTCTTCATCCTTGTCCTCTGCGTTCTCTTGCGATCAACTCATCTTCACCAAATCGAGGCAGGCTTGCGCCAGCGTGATGCGCGGCTCGCACCGATTTTGCGCATCGCAGCAAAATCACCGAAATACACCACAAGATGCACGGTGTTCACTGTGTTTTGCACGAACTTGCCTTTGATGGACGTTGAGTTTGGCGGCTTTGATCACTACAATCAATCCGCACAGATCATGTTTATTGTTCTAATTTCGAGAACACGGAGAATCCGATGGGCGAGACCCTCAACGACCACCGCATCGCCTATCTGCACGAGGCAGTACGCAGCGGCAGCGTGCGCGCTGCGGCCGACGCGCTGGACATCGCGCCTTCGGCGGTGAGCCGCCAGATCAGCCTGCTGGAACAGGAGCTGGCGGTGCCGCTGATCGAACGCCACAAACGCGGCGTCAGTCCGACCGAGGCCGGGGCCCTGCTGCTGGAGTATTACCGCGAACAGCGTTCGCACCAGTCCGACGTGCTGGCCAAGCTGCAGGAGATCCGCGGACTCAAGCGCGGATCGATCAACATCATCATGGGGGAAGGATTCATCTCGGACATGGTGAGCGGACCCATCAAGCAGTTCTGCAAGAAGTATCCGGAGATCTCACTGGTGCTGGATCTGGCAGGCACCAACGAAGTCGTCAGTGCGGTCGCGGCCGATGAGGCGGAAATCGGGTTGGTCTTCAATCCGCCGGTGGAAGCCAAGATCGTCAGCCGCGCGGTGGCGCGCCAGCCCATGTATGCCATCGTGGGACGGCAGTTTCCCTTGCTGGGCAAGGTGGAATCGGTGACGCTGCGCGAGCTGGCGGCCTATCCGATGGCGCTCACGCATCTGGCCTATGGCACGCGGCAACTGGTGGAAGCCGCCACGCTGATCGAGAAGACCCGCCTGACGCCGACCATCACCACCAACTCGATTGCCATCCTCAAGCATTTCGTGAAGTCCGAGCTGGGCTTCACGCTCTTGCCCCTCTTCGCGGTCACTACCGAACTGGCGGCGCGTGAACTGTACGCAATCCCGGTGCGCAATACGCTGCTGACACGCTCGGAGGCGCATCTCATCACGCGCACCGGACGGCAATTGTCGACGGCCGCCAACCGGCTGCTGCAGCACCTGAGTACGCGCATGAAGGCCTTTCAGGATTAGGGCCTGTTCACGCAGGTCAGGCGGCCTGCGCGACATCGCCCTCGCCGAAATAGAAGGCCTGGATATCGGCGCGCTCCCGCAGCGCCCGGGCGTCGCCGCTCAACACGCTGTGCCCGTGCTCCAGCACCGTGGCGCGATGCGCGTACTGCAGCGCCACCGCCGAATTCTGTTCGGCCACCAGCAGGGCCACGCCCTCCTCGCGGTTGAGCCGGCTCAGTTGCGCAAAGATGTCCGCCACCACCTTCGGTGCCAGCCCCATCGAGGGCTCATCCAGCACCAGCAGCCGCGGCCGCGAGATCAGCGCGCGGCCGATGGCCAGCATCTGCTGCTCGCCGCCCGAGCACAGCCCGGCCAGGCTGCGGCGACGCTGATGCAGCAGCGGAAAGAAGGCATAGATGCGATCCAGTGCCTCCCGCAGCACGGCACGCCGCGTGAAGTGCGCAGGCCAGCCGGTCAGCAGATTCTCTTCCACGCTGAGGGACGAAAAACAATGCCGTCCTTCCAGCACCTGCGCCAGTCCCTGCCGCACCAAGTCGGCAGGACTGCTGCGCGCCACCTCCCGCCCCTCGAACAGGATGCGTCCGCCGCGTACCTGCCCGCGCTGCGCCGCCAGCAGATTGGAGACCGCCTTGAGCGTGGTCGACTTGCCCGCGCCATTGGCCCCCAGCAGGGCGTGGATCTCGCCCGCCTGTACGTCCAGGCTCACATCCTGCAAGGCCAGCAGCGCGCCCTGATAACGCACCTCGATGGACTCGATCTGCAACAGCGGCGCACTCATCTCAGCTCCATGCGTGGAAAGGCGGCTTGACGCCATTGAGGTAGTAATTGCCGACGATGGCGTATTTCCAGCGCACCGGATCATGCAGCGTGTGCGTGCGCGCATTGCGCCAATGACGGTCCAGGTTGTACTGGCCCAGCGTGGAACGCGTGCCCGCCAGTTCGAACAGCTTGTTGGTGGCGTGGATGGCGATCTCGGTGGAGAGCACCTTGGCTTCCGCCGTCAGGATCTGCGCACGCGCCACGTTCTCGGCATCAGGAGCGGCGACGGCCGCATCGATGGCGCGGCCCGCGCGTTCCAGCAGCGCTTCGCTGGCATGCAGGCGGATCTGCAGGTCGCCCACGGCCTGGATGGAATACGGATCTTCCCAGGCGTGATCGCGCTGGCTGTCGATCCACGGGCGCGACTTGGTGCGCACGAAGTCCTGGGTATCGGCAATCGCGGCGCGGGCAATGCCCACGTCCACCGCAGCCTGGATGATCTGGAAGATGGCCCCGTCGGCGGAGGGTTCGAGGTAGCCCTTGTAGGCCGGGATCAGATGCGTCTTCGGCACTTTCACCTGATCGATGATGACGGTGCCGCTCAGGGTAGTGCGCTGGCCGAAGGCTGACCAGTCGTCGATGACGGTCAAGCCCGGTGCATTGCGCTCGGCCACCACGTACCAGGTGCGGTTCTCTTCATCATTGGCGACGATGGGCACGTAATGCGCCAGCAGCGCGCCGGTGGAGTAAAACTTCTTGCCGCTTACGATGACGTGGTCACCGGCATCGACGAAGCGCGTCTCGAAGTCCGCAGCCCGCTTGGATCCCGACTCGGAGAAGGCATTGCCCCACCGCACGCCGCGCAGGAAATCGGCAAAGAAACGCTGTTGCTGTTCCGGATCGGAAACGGTGCGCACCGCCGCCACGAAGCCCAGGTGATTCTGCGTGATCTGGCCCAGCGACGGGTCGGCCGCGGAAATGATGGCGATCACTTCGGCCAGCGTGGCATAGGAGACTTCGGCCCCGCCGAAGGCACGCGGCACGTTGATGGCCCACAGGCCGCTTTGCGAATAGGCCTCGATCTCTTCCACCGGCCAGCGGCGCAGCTGGTCGCGTTCGGAAGCGCCTTGCGCCAGGCGCTTGGCCAGCGTGTGGGCGACGGCGATGGCTTCGGCGTCATCACGGATCACGTGCGCCGGTTGCGCCGCGCGCGGCAAGCCGGGTACCGGGCCGCTGGCGGGAGAATAAGACTGTGTGGAGGGGGCGAGCACGGCAGACATGGTCGGACCTTTCAGAAAAAATGGGGAAGTGGAAGAAGACGGCAGGTGGTCCCGCATCAGCGCATCACTGCATCACCGCAGGACCGCCCTGCCCTCAGTCATCGATGCTCTTGCGCACCTTGATGTTCTTTTCCTTGGCATAGGCCAGGGCGGACTTTTCGATGATGGGACGCAGCAGTTTCCAGTCCGGGGCGATCCAGTCGGAGACCACGTTCCACTGCTTGCCATCCCATTGCTGGAAGGCCACCAGGCCATCGCCTTCGTGGTTGTCCCAGGTCACGTGGATGGAGTGGAACAGGCCCTTGGCACCGAGTGCAGCCGTACGGGCCTGGTCGATATTGAGGTTCTCCAGACCCCAGCGGATTTCATCCCCGGTGAGCGTGCGCTTGCCGAATTTGGCCTGGGCGATGCGGATCGCTTCCACGTTGAGGATGCCGTTGAGCACGCCGAGATTGTGATAGACGCTGCCGATGCGCTTGGGATCCTGCAGGTTGCCCTTGCCAGCGCCGTAGACGGTCTTCTGGATTTCCTGCAGCACCGGATACTGCGCGCCTGCGGCCACGGTGGTGATGGCCACATAGCCCTTGGCAGCGTCACCGGCCGGGATCACGTCTTCCTCCGAATTGGACCAGACGTTGCCGATGATGTGATCCGCCGGGAAGCCCGACTTCTGCGCCGTCTTCAGCGCCACCGGGTTCATCACGCCCCAGCCGCGCAGCACCACATAGTCGGGCTTGGCGCGGCGGACCGCCAGCCATTGCGCCTGCTGGTCATTGCCGGGGTGCGGCACTTCGATCTGCTGCAGCGAGAAACCATATTTTTCCGACAGCAGCTTGTAGATCGGGATGGTCTCCTTGCCATAGGGCGAGCCGTGATACAGCACCACGATCTTCTTGCCCTTGAGCTTGTCGCTGCCGCCTTCCTTGCTGGCGATGTAGTTGACGATGCCCGAAGTCTCGCTGTAAGGGTTGAGCAGCAGCGGGAAGATGTACTTGAACACGCGCCCATCGGTGGTATCGGTGCGGCCGTGGTTGATGGTCAGCAGCGGTACCTTGTCGGCCGTGACGCGGTCCAGCAGCGCATAGGCGATGCCGACCGAGAGCGGATTCCAGGTGGCGATGTTGGGACGCTGCTTGAGGCGCTCGTAGACTTCCACGCCGCGCTCCACTTCGTACTGGGTCTCGCCTTCTTCCCAGGTCAGCTTGACGCCACCCACGCCGCCATCGCGCAGGTTGACCAGGTTCAGGTAATCGATGAAGCCGCCAAAGAAGCCGGTCCCGCCAGCCGCATACGGACCCACCCGGTAACTCTGCAGGGGGAAGAATTGTTCATCGGCATGGGCATGTTGCAGGCCTGCAGACAGGAGGGCTGCGGAGAGAATGAAGGTTTTTAATAATTTTGCGTGCAGCATGGTGAGAGAGCTTCTCCGTGGTGAGGGTGGATGTGAAGGTAAAAAGTTATGACGAGGACGGGCGCGCATGAAGGCGACGCCGTGCGCGTTCCCACAGGGCCGCCAGGCCCTGTGGCTCGACAATGAGGAAGAAGATGATCAGCGCCCCCAGCACGATGCGCTGGCTCATTTCCAGCACGCCGGAGTCGAACCACTGCCCCAGCAGCAGGCTGCCCAGGCGCGACAGCAGCAGCGGAAACACCACGATCAGCGCCGCCCCCAGGAAGGCCCCGCGAATGGTCGCCAGCCCGCCGATGATGACGATGAAGAGAATCTGCAACGAACGATCCAGATTGAAGCCGGCCGGCTCCACCGTGCGCAGGTAGACGAAGCCCCACAGCACACCGGCCACGCCGATGACGAAGGACGACACGGCAAAGGCCAGCAGCTTGGTGCGCAGCACCGGCACGCCGATCACGCGGGCGGCCTGTTCGTTGTCGCGCACGGCGATGAAGTGATGGCCGGTCTGGCTCTGCACCAGCCGCCAGCACAGCAAGGTCAGCACCGTGACGATGGCCAGCGCGAACAGGTAGCGGCCCGCCGGCGTATCGAAGGCCAGCCCGCCCACCACCAGCGGCGGCGCATCGATCACGCCGGACGGATTGTCATTGCTGAACCAGCTGAACTTGACCAGCACCCACTGCACGAAGAACTGCGCCGCCAGCGTCGAGACGGCCAGATAGAAACCGCGCAGGCGCAGACTGGGCAAGCCGAACACCAAACCGATGGCGGTCGCCGCCACGCCGGCCAGCGCGATGGAGACCAGCAGCGGCAGGCCCTCCACGCGCAAGTTGAGGTTGTAGGCAGCGAAGGCACCCACCGCCATGAAGGCCGAACTGCCCAGCGAGAGCTGGCCCGCGTAACCAGTCAGCAGATTGAGTCCGACCGCCGCCAGCGAGAGTGCCAGGAAAGGAATCAGCAAGGCATCGATGACATAGGGCGAGGCGAACCAGGGAAGAATGACCCAGGCCACCAGCAGCAACAGCAGCCAGGGTGCGGCACGCCGCCACGAGAGGCCACGCAGGGGCAGCACGCGCGGCGAAGAAGCGAGAGAAGTCGTCATGTCAGGCCCTTTGCCATGCACGCTGGCCGAACAGGCCACTGGGCCTGACCAGCAGGAAGGCCAAGGCGGCCACGTAAGCGAACCAGCCTTCGATGCCGCTGCCCACCAGCGGACCGAGATAGACCTCCGCCAGTTTTTCCAGCGCACCGATGAGCAGGCCACCGACGATGGCCCCCAGCACCGAATCGAAACCGCCCAGCACCAGGACCGGCAAGGCCTTCAGCACCACCAGCGACAGCGAGAACTGCACGCCCAGGCGCGCGCCCCACAAGAGACCGGCGATCAGTGCGATCAATCCTGCCGTGGCCCACACGGCGGCAAGAATGCGCGGCAGGCGCAAACCCACTGCCAATGCGGCAAAGCCGTCATCGGCCAGCGCGCGGAATTCCAGTCCGAGGCGGGTGTAGCGGAAGAAGGCCGACAGCAGCGCCACCATCACGGCCGCCGTGGCGGCGGCAAAGAGATCGAAGGAAGAGATCATCATCCCGCCCAGTTGCAGGGGCGTATCGGCGATGCCCAGCTCCAGCGCATGCACCTGCGTGCCCCACAACAATTGCGCCGCGCCCTCGATCACGTAGGACAGACCCAGCGTGGCCATGAACAGCGTCATCGGCGACTGGTTCTGCAAGGGCCGCAACACCACCCGTTCGATCGACAGGCCCAGCAGGATCATCGCCGCCAGCGTCAGCAGCAAGGCCAGCGCGAAGGGGACACCGCGCTCCACCAGGCTCACGAAAGTCAGCGCGGCAAACAGCAGTTGCGCGCCCTGCGCAAAGTTGAGCACGCCCGAGGTCTTGTAGATCAGCACGAAGCCGATCGCCACCAGCGAATACATCACCCCCGAGAGCAGGCCACCGGTCAGCACTTCGGCGAAGAACACCCAATCGAAGTCAGCCATCACGCGGCCTCCTGCGTGGTGTGATGCTCAGGCTGGGCCACGCCCAGATAGGCCTCGATCACGGCGGCATCCTGGCGCACCTCGGCCGGTGCGCCATCGGCAATCTTGCTGCCATGCTGCAGCACCACCACGCGGTCGGAGAGTCCGAAGACCAGGCCGATGTCATGTTCGATCAGCAGAATGGCAGTCCCGAACTGATCGCGCGCGGCGCGCACGAAATGCGTCATCTCGCTTTTTTCGGTGACGGTCATGCCGGCCATCGGCTCATCCAGCAACAGCACCCGGGGTTGCGCCACCAGCGCGCGCGCCAGTTCCACGCGCTTCTGCAGGCCATAGGGCAAGCCACCCACCGGACGCTCCGCATGCGCGCGCAGGTCGAGGAAGTCCATCATCTGCGCGGCCAGTGCACGGGCCTCGTTGCGCTCGCGGCGGGCGCGGCCGAGACCGGCGATCTGTTCCACGAAACTGGACCGCATCGCATCGACGCGGCCCAGCACGATGTTGTCGCGCACGCTCAGGCCCTTGAACAGGGCCAGGTTCTGGAAGGTACGCGCCACGCCCAGCCGCGCCAGGCGTGCCGTGGGCACCTGCCGGAAACGCTTGCCGGCCAGGCTGACCGTGCCCTGCGTGGGCCGGTACAGTCCGCTCATGACGTTGACCAGCGAACTCTTGCCCGCGCCGTTGGGACCGATCACGGCCAGGATCTCGCGTTCATGCAGGGCCAGGTCGACATGACGCAAGGCCTGCACGCCACCGAAGGACAGGCTGATGCCCTCCAGTTGCAGGACCGGCGCGACGCTGGCCTGCACCGAGCGCTGCGCCGAAGTGCCGGCGTCAGCGTCCGCATGGGCGGGCAGCGCGAGCTCAAGCGTGCCGCTCATGCTCATGCCACCGCTTCCAGTGTCTGCGCCTGATGCGGGGCTGCCGTGGCCGTGGCCTGACGCGCTTCCAGTTCACGCACCAGCGGCAACACTTTCTGGCCGAAGTATTCGACTTCCTCGATGAAGTGCAGGAAGCCGGTCAACACCAGATCCACGCCGATGGCCTTGAGCGCGACGATGCGTTCGGCGATCTGTTGCGGTGTGCCGATCAGGTTGGTCTTGAAGCCGTCGTTGTATTGCACCAGGTCGTCGAAGGTGGACTTGGCCCAGTTGCCCTCGCCTTCGGGCGAAGCCTTGCCCGCCTGCTTGACCGCGTCGCCGAAGGCATGCACCGCCTCCACGTGGGCGTGGTCGATGATGTCCTGCAGGACGGCTTGCGCTTCTTCTTCGGTATCGCGGGCGATCACGAAGGCGTTCACGCCGATGCGCACCTTGTGGCCGTTCTGCGCGGCCTTGGCCTGGATGTCATCGATCTGTGCCTTGAGCCCCTCGACCGTATTGCCGTTGGTGAAGTACCAGTCCGAGACGCTGGCCGCGTTGTCGCGCGCGGCACGGGAGCTGCCGCCCTGGAAGATTTCCGGGTGCGGCTTCTGTACCGGCTTGGGACTGAGCGTGTAATTGTTGAAACGATAGAAATCGCCCTTGAAGGTGAAGTCATCCTGGGTCCAGATGCCCTTGAGTGCGCGGATGAATTCATTGGAGCGGCGATAGCGTTCGTCATGTTCCAGCCAGGGTTCGCCGATGGCCTGGAACTCGCCCTTGAACCAGCCGCTGACCACGTTGATGGCGATGCGGCCCTGCGAGATGTGGTCGATGGTGGCGATCTGCTTGGCCACCACGGCCGGATGCCACGGACCGGGCAGGATCGCGGCCAGCACCTTGAGCTTGGTGGTGGCGTGCAGCAGGGCCTGGCTGAAGGAGACCGACTCGTGCTGGTATTCGGCACCATAGCCGGCGGTGAAACGGATCTGGCTCAAGGCGTATTCGAAGCCGGCCTTTTCAGCGGCCACCGCCAGGCGCTGGTTGTACTCCAGGCTCCAGTCGGTGCGTTGCGGGATCGTGCTCACCACCAGGCCGCCGCTGACGTTGGGGACCCAATAGGCGAACTTGACGGCATCGGTGCGCGGGGTGGTGGAGGTCGTGGTAGCGGGGGCTTGGCTCATGAAAAAACTCCTGTGAAAAAGAGGATGATCGGGTGATCGAAAATGAAATGGCGCGCGGTGATCAGCGGGCGGCGCGGGACGGTGCCGCCGATGCGGCAAGGCCTTGCAAGACCGGCAGCGCCCGCTGCACGGTCAGGACAATGCGTTCCTGCAGGGCCGGGCTGATGATGGTTTCGTTGTCGAACTCCTGGGCATTGGCATACACACCCAGCGGCAGCGTGAGCGCCTGGAAGAAGGCGAACAGCGGACGCAACTGGTGATCGATGGCCAGCGCATGGCGATCGCTGCCGCCGGTGGCGGCCAGCAGCACGGGCTTGCCGAACAGCGACTCCTGCGGCACCAGGTCGAACAGATGCTTGAACAACCCCGAATAGGAGCCGCGATAGACGGGGCTGCCCGCCAGCAGTACATCGGCGTTTTCAATGGCGGCGATCTTCTGGCGCACGGCGTCGGGCAACTGCGCCAGTTCAGTGGCACTGAGCAACTGGCCGCTCAGGTCGGAAAGCGCCACCACTTCCGTCTGGATGGCGATGTGCTGGCCCAGCTGCGCTGCAATGGCATTGAGCAGGCCCAGCGTACGGGAGGGACGGCGGCCGCTTCCGGCGACGATGACGACTTGCAGGGGACGGCTCATGAAGAAGGCTCTCCTTGGATGACTGAAGGAAGGAAGGACGCAATCGCATCCGCCCTCCTCATTCAGCGAAGAACGTGCCACCCTGCGAAACCTTTCAAATCAAGGACTTGCAAAAATGCGGGCTACTGCTGCAGCAGCAATCTGCTCCCGCGCTGCTGCTGGAGCAGCAAGAATGCTGCGCCAGGCTTGCTCCGATGTGCCTCCTTATTTACTAAGTTTTCGAAGCTGTATGACAGCTTTGCATTCTCCTGCCGAAGCTGTCGCCAGACGGCGACGGATGATCGTCAGTTCCTTGTCAGACAAGCTTTTGCGGGCGATGACCCAACGTATACCGAGCATGCTTATGCTGAATTGGTCGTTAATGCGCTCTTTGCATATTGTTAGAATCAATTCACCTTCCCTTCCTGTCTCTCCCCCCGGAGCAGGAGATTCCACAAGCCCGGAGCCTGACATGCATGCCAGCCCTCGCTCTGCCCATCTGTATGCGCTGCCCTCTTCGCCGGAGGGTGATGGCGACCTTGCCGCGCGCACCGCATCGCCGCTGCTGACCTTGCCGCATGCGCGCAAGCTGGGCACGTCCATTCGCGCCACGGCGCAGGTGTTCCATGATCCGGTCTCGGTGGCCCTGCTGGAACGCGTACAGCGTGTGGCACCGAGCGATGCCAATGTGGTCATCATCGGTGCCACCGGTACCGGCAAGGAACTGATCGCGCGTCACGTGCATGCGTTGAGCCATCGCCGTGATGCGCCCTTCGTGGCCGTGAATTGCGGTGCGTTTTCGGAGAGCCTGGCCGAGAGCGAATTGTTCGGCCATGAGAAAGGCGCCTTCACCGGTGCCATCGCGCACAAGGTCGGCTGGTTCGAGGCGGCCAACGGCGGCACGCTGTTCCTCGATGAAATCGGCGACCTGCCGCTGGCCATCCAGGTCAAGCTGTTGCGGGTGCTGCAGGAACGCGAAGTGGTGCGGCTGGGATCACGGCGCAGCATTCCCATCGACGTGCGCGTCATTGCCGCCACCAACGTGCGCTTGCAAGATGCGGTGGCGGCCGGCCATTTCCGCCAGGATCTGTATTACCGGCTGCAGGTGGTGCAACTGGCCATTCCGCGTTTGCGCGAGCGGCCTGCGGATATCCTGCCGCTGGCCTATCACTTCCTCCATGAATATCGCCAGCGGCTGGGCTATGGCGCGCCCCGCATCGATGCCGAAGGCGAACGCAAACTGCGCGAGCACGACTGGCCGGGCAATATCCGCGAACTGGAAAACGCCATCCACCATGCGCTGCTGATCTGCCAGGAAGACAGCCTGCGCGCCGAGCACTTCCATCTCTCCCATGTGGAGCGGCGCCCGGTGTACGCCGCGCATGGCGGCATCGATTGCAGCAACGATCCCCTGCAAGCGCTGGAACAGGCCTTGCAGAACCTGTTCAATCAATCGCAGGCGGGCCTGTTTGAAAAAATCGAAGACACGGTATTTCGTACCGCCTTCGAGTTTTGCGAACGCAATCAGGTACAGGCCGCGCGCCTGCTCGACATCAGCCGCAACGTGCTGCGGGCGCGGCTGATCCGCAATGGGCAGATCTCGGCGTTGAAATGACGCTCATTGCAAAATAACAACTTGAACAGACTTTTCTTCACAACAAACTTACAATTTCCCAACAATTGTTAACGATTATCATTTATATTCATCGGCCCGATTATTTGCCTGGCTGTTTGAATACCGATGATGATGCACCGAGGATTTGCGACTTCCCTTCCCTGCCGCTGCGCCACCAGCGCCGCGTGGCTGCTGACCAGTCTGCTGGCGGTGGCGCCCCTGGCCTGGGCCGACGATGCGGCCACGGCCGCAGGCAGCAATGCAGCGGCCCTGCCCGAGATCAGCGTCTCTGCTGGCCGCGACAAGGCCAGCAGCAGTTACAACGCCACCAGCACCAGCGGTGCCACGCGCACTGATACGCCGTTGATGGAGCTGCCGCAGTCGGTACGCGTGATGACTACCCAGCAGATTGAGGACCTGGGTGCGGTGCGTCTGGCCGATACGGTCGATTACGTCAGCGGCATCAGCCGCCTCAACGACTTCGGCGGTACCTGGGACAACTTCGCCATTCGCGGCTTCAGCAGTACCGACATGGGTTTCCTGGTCAATGGCTTCCCCGGTTCGCGCGGCTACAATCCGCGCCGCGATACGGCCACCATCGAACGCATCGAATTCCTCAAGGGCCCGGCCGCAGCGCTCTATGGCAGCAGCGAGCCGGGCGGCACCATCAACATCGTCACCAAGAAGCCGCAATTCACGCGCAAGAACAGCGCCGAACTCAGTGCCGGCACCGGCGGCCTGCGCCGTGCCACGGTGGACAGCACCGGTCCCTTGAGCCAGAACCTGGCCTATCGCCTGATCGCCATGACCGAGGAAGGCGACAGCCGTTCCAGCCTGCTCAACAACCGCCGCTCGCTGGTGGCCCCGTCGCTGGCCTGGGTGATCGACAAGGACACCCTGCTGAACTACGAGGCCGAATTCCTGCAGGCCAGCACGCCGCTGGACCGCGGCCTCATCAACGTGCGCGGCGTGCTGGGCACGCTGCCGCGTGACCGCGTCCTGAACGAACCCTCGGATGGCAACATGGCCATGCGCAGCAATACGCATCAGCTGACGCTGGAGCGCACGCTGTCCGAGCAGTGGCGTGCCAGGCTTGGTGCCAGCTACAAGGAAAGCAGCTTCGATGGCTATTACACCGAAGCGGCCCTCTCCAATCCGCTGGCCGCTGACAACCGCACGCTCAACCGCACCCGCACCTGGCGGCAGCTTCCCTCGCGCGATACCTCCTTCCAGGCGGAGCTGCAGGGCAACTTCAACACCGGTGCCATCGGCCACACCCTCCTGATCGGTGCAGAAGCATCGACGCTGTGGATGAATACGGAAATCCTGCGCTCGGCCAATACCCCCATCGATATCTACAATCCGGTCTACGGCAGCCCGTTGCTGCCGCTGACCAACCGCACCAGCAGTTCGGACGAAAGACAGCGCGTGAAGGGCGTGTTCGTGCAGGACCAGATGAGCCTGTCGCCGCAATGGAAATTGCTGGCGGGTGTGCGCTGGGATCAATACAAGCAGAGCATCGAGAACCGCGTGGGCGGCGTCACCACCACCTCGCAACAACAGAGCGCCGTGTCGCCGCGCGCGGGCATCACCTATCTGCCGACGGCCTGGAGTTCGGTGTATGTGACGGCAGGCAAATCCTTCCGTGCCAACAGCGGCGTGGATGCCAGCGGCCGCGCCTTCGATCCGCAGCATTCGACCGCCTATGAAGCCGGCCTCAAGCTGCAGACCACGGATGAACGCCTGGGCGCCAACTTCGCGGTCTACGACATCACCAAGACCAATGTCCTTACCGCCAGCGATACGCCCGGCTTCCAGGTGGCGGCCGGCGAAGCCAAGAGCACCGGCTTCGAGGCCGATGCCTATGGCCAGATCGATGCGCACTGGCGTCTTTCGGCCAATTTCGCCTGGGACAATGCGCGCGTGACCAAGGACAAGACCCTGGCCGCCGGCACGCGCCTGGCCAACATTCCGGCCTACAGCGCAGGTCTTCTGGTCATGCGTGAGGATGCGACGGCCAACGGCGCGCGCTATGGACTGGGGGGCGGCGTGAACTACGTGGGCAACCGTTCGGGCAATACCGCCGACACCTATTCGTTGCCGGCGTATGCGACAGTCAAGCTCCTGAGCTACTGGCAGGTGAGCAAGAATGTGCGGCTGTCGCTGGACGTGCATAACCTCTTCAACCGCAACTACTATCCCGGTTCGTGGAACAACCTCTACGTGATGCCGGGGGCGGAACGCACTGTCGTGGCGCGCATGAAGATCGACCTGTAAATCGTTTCCACGACGCCGCAATGACAACGCCCCGATCCGCACTGCGCATCGGGGCGTTTTTCATGCATGAAGAAAAGTCATGCTTGCACGTGCATCCATTCCTCGTGTGCCTGCTTCAGGCGAGCCACGCCATCGATGATCTCCTGCGGCTGGGCATTGGCGAAAGAAAGTCGCCAATGGCCCGGATCGGATTGCGTGGCATAGAAGGCGCTGCCCGGCACGTACATCACGTTGTGGCGCACCGCGCTCTGCAACAGCGCCGTGGCATCGGTGCCATCCTTCCAGCTGGCCCAGATGAACATGCCGCCTTCCGGCGCAATCAGAGAGAGACGATCACCGAAGGCATCACGCAAGGACGACAGCATGATCGCGCAACGTTCGCGATAGGTGGCGATGATGTGCGGCAGATGGGCCTCCAGAAGCCCGGCCTGCAGATACTGCGCCGCCACCATCTGCATCCACGGCGCAGTGCACAGGTCGCCGGTCTGCTTGGCGATGACCGCACGGCGCTGGATTTCCGGTGGGCCGCACATCCAGCCGATGCGCAAACCCGGTGCCACGATCTTGGACAGACTCGACAGGTACACCAGCCAGTCACGCGCCCCCTCGATCTCCTGTGCCACCTGCAGCAGCGGCGGCTCGGCCTGCCCGGAAAAACGCAGCTGGCCGTAGGGATCATCCTCGATCACGATGAACTGGTAACGCACCGCCAGCGTGAGCAAATGACGGCGGCGTGCCAGCGGCAAGGTGGCGCCGGTCGGATTGGCGAAGCTCGGCACCAGGTACAGCAGCTTGGGCCGGGCACCCGCCAGCAGCAAGGCTTCCAGGGCATCGGTATCCATGCCTTGGGCGTCACCGGGAATTTCCAGCAGTTCGGCATGCGCCAGGCGCAAGGCCTGGATCGCCGCCGGATAGCAGGGCCGCTCGATGACAACGCCATCACCCGGCTCCAGCAGGATGCGCAACAGCAGTTCAAACCCCTGCTGTGAACCGGTGGTGACGATCAGCTCGCCCGGATCGGCACCACCGATGCGCGCACGCGTGACCTGCTTGAGCACTTGCGCAAGTTGCGCCGCGCCTTCGGTCGCCCCGTATTGCAGGCAGGCCGCCGCTGCACTGTCGAGCAGGGTGGCGGCGCTCTTTGCCAGCCCTTGCGTATCGAACAGCGCAGGCGCCGGATAGCCGCCGGCAAAGGAAATCATGCCGGGTTGCTGCGTGTACTTGAACAGCTCCCGGATGGGCGACCCCTGGGGCGACTGGAAGGCCGGATTGAAACGATAAGCTGCGGTCATGATCGATACAGGCTTATTGCTCGATCATGCGGTTCCAGCGGTTGTTCCACTCGGAGCGCTTCTCGTTGACGGTATCCCAGTCGACGGTGTTGAGGTTCTTGGTCAGCACTTCGCTCTTGCCCAGCTTGGCCTGCGCGGCATCCGACAGCGGCACGTTGCGGTTGACCGGAATCGAATTGGCCAGCGCCATGCTCTTGGCCTGCACCGCCGGGGTCAGCAGGAATTCCAGCAGCTTCTGCGCCAATTCCGGTTCGCTGTTGCCCTTGATGGGGCAAGCGCCGGTCATGAGCAGCACGCCGCCTTCCTTGGGGGTGGCGAATTCAGCGGGGATGCCCTTGTCCTTCAGGTTGGCGATGCCGGTCACGGTCAGCGGGAAGATGGCCGCTTCATTGGTCTGCACCATCTCGGAAATCTTGGCCGAGCTGGAGAGATATTCGACCACGTTGGGGCCGATGGTGCTGCCCCACTTCTTGAAGCCGGGGTCGACGTTCTTGTCGGTACCGCCCACCAGGCGGTTGAACATCATGAAGCCATACAGGCCGAAAGTACTGGCCGAGATCGACTGGAACACCACCTTCTGCTTGTACTTGGGATCAGCGAAATCCATCCACGAGGTCGGTGCCGGCCAGCCCTTCTCGGCGAACAGCTTCTTGTTGTAGCCGATGCCGAGCACGCCCATCTCGATGGCCACGGCCTGGTCGTTGGCCAGGCGCGCGAAGGGATAGACATCCTTGAGCACGGCGGCGTCCTTGACCTTTTCGCACAGGCTCATGTTGATGGCGCGGTACATGATGCCGTCATCGAGGAAGGCCACGTGCATCTGCGGCTTGTCGCGCTGGGCCTGCATCTTGGCGATGATGTCGGAGGAGGTGCCGGGCACCACCACCACCTTGACGTTGTTGGCCTTCTCGAAGTCGGGGAAGATCGAAGCGGTGTAGTTTTTCTCCATCGTGCCGCCGTTCATGCCGACGTAAATGGTCTTGGTCTGCGCCTGCGCGCCAGAGGCGATCAGGGTCGCAGCGATTGCACAGGTCACTGCCAGGGTCTTCATCTTCATTACTGCACTCCTTGCCGGTTTGCCGTTGTGGGTCCCGCTTGCGCGGGCGTGGGTCGTGGGATGCCATGCCGGATTCCCAGGTGGAGCAGGAATCCGGCAGCGGTGCTGCATTTTTGCTTGGGGTACTGCAGGTGGACGTGGCCGTCGCTCAGTCGATATCGAACTTCACCCCCTGCGCCAGCGGCAGGGTCTTGCTGTAGTTGATGGTGTTGGTGGCGCGGCGCATGTAGTTCTTCCAGGCGTCCGAACCGGATTCGCGGCCCCCGCCGGTTTCCTTTTCGCCGCCGAAGGCACCGCCGATTTCTGCCCCGCTGGTGCCGATGTTGACGTTGGCCAGGCCGCAGTCGCTGCCCACGGCCGAGACGAACAGCTCGGCTTCGCGCATGTCATTGGTGAAGATGGCCGAGGACAAGCCTTGCGGCACGGCGTTGTTCATGGCGATGGCATCGCCCAGTTCATCGTACTTGACGATGTAGAGGATGGGCGCGAAGGTCTCGTGATGCATGATCGCGGTCTGGCCGGGCATGGTCACCAGTGCCGGGCGCACGTACCAGGATTGCTGGCCCATCACGTCCACCCGTTCGCCGCCGGTGACTTCACCGCCCTGCGCACGCGCTTGCTTGAGTGCCGCCTGCATGGCATCGAAAGCAGCCTGGTCGATCAGCGGGCCGACCAGGGTATCGCCCTGCAGCGGATCACCGACCTTCACGCTGGCGTAGATGCGCTTGATCTGCGCCACTACCTGGTCATGAATGCTGCTGTGGACGAACAGGCGGCGCAGGCTGGTGCAGCGCTGGCCGGCGGTGCCCACGGCGGAGAAGGTGATGGCGCGCAGCGCCAGGTTCAGGTCGGCCGAGGGCGCGACGATCATGGCATTGTTGCCGCCCAGTTCCAGCAGGCTGCGGCCCAGGCGTTCGGCCACCACGGTGGCAACCTTGCGGCCCATACGCACGCTGCCGGTGGCGCTCACCAGCGGCACGGTGGCCGAACGCGAGAGGGTCTCGCCCAGGTCGGCACCGCCGATCAGCAGGCCGCACAGTTGCGCCGGCACCAGGTTCGGACGCTGTGCCGAGAAACGCGCCACGGCCTTGGCGAACAGGGCTTGCACGGCCAGTGCCGTGACCGGCGTTTTTTCGGAAGGCTTCCACACCACGGCATTGCCGCACACCAGCGCCAGCGCGGCGTTCCACGCCCACACGGCGACCGGGAAATTGAAGGCGGTGATCACGCCGACCACGCCCAGCGGATGCCAGGTTTCCATCATGCGGTGGCCGGGGCGCTCGGAGGCGATGGTCAGGCCATGCAGCTGGCGCGACAGGCCCACGGCGAAGTCGCAGATATCGATCATTTCCTGCACCTCGCCCAAACCTTCGGAGAGGATCTTGCCGGCTTCCTGGGTGACCAGGGCACCGAGTTCGTCGCGATGCTCGCGCAGCACTTCGCCCAGCACGCGCACCAGTTCGCCGCGCACCGGCGCCGGCACTTCGCGCCAGGCCAGGAAGGCCTGTTGCGCGCCGGCGATGGCCGCTTCGGCGTCGGCCGGCGACTGCGCCTTGAGTTGCGCGATGACCTCGCCATCACGCGGCGAACGGATCACCAGATCGTTGCCGGCGTAGGCCGAGAAGTCGGCACCCAGGGTGGAGAAGATGCGTGGAGAAGACATGGGGTTCCCTTGAAAAGTGGAGTGGGATGGGTCTGGAACGATGGAGTATAAGGACAGCCGCCCCACTTCTTAAAACCAAAAAATTTCACCACATCATGAGTTTTTGGAATGCACTGGCCTGGCGCGCGAGAATGCGCGAGGATGGGCGAGGATGGTGCAGCGCATCACTTCATATCGGCCGCAAGCCCCCGTGCCGTGGCGCTTCCAGCCGCGGTGCCGGGGCCGCGCCGGTGGCGGCTTGCAGCGCCCTCATGGCATGACACGAGATGCATCTGCACGCAGGAGAAAAATGCGCGGCCATGAGTTTTAGTCAGCCTGGAAAATCGCTGCACCGAATCGATGCAGCGCGATGGAAGCCCTCAGCCGCCCTGCGCTTCGCTCAGGATCCACTCGCGGAACTTGAGGATGGCCGCCTTGCCGGCGTTCTTTTCGGGATAGACGAGGTAATAGGATTGCGGGCTCTTGACCGCCAGCGGAAAGGGCACATGCAACTGCCCCAGGCTGATCTCGGTCTCGACCATGAACTTGGGCATGAGCGCCACGCCCATGCCGGCGACGGCGGCCTGGATGACCATGGCCAGTTGCTCGAAGCGCGGGCCCGACAAGGCATTGGGGCAATCCACGCCGACATGGCGGAACCAGTCCTGCCAGGCCTGCGGGCGCGTGGTGTGCTGGAGCAGCGTGACGTTGGCCAGGTCCTCCACCGAGCCCAGGCCTTCGGCCAATGCCTTGCTGCAGACCGGCACCACTTCCTCGCCCATCAACCGCACCATCACGGTATCGGGCCAGTCGGGTTCGCCGAAGTGGATGGCGGCATCGACCTGGCGCGTATTGAAATCGAAGGGCAGCACTTCCGTGCTCAGGTTCAGCAGCACATCGGGATAGGCGGCAGCGAACTTGGCCAGGCGCGGGATCAGCCACTTCACGCCGAAGGTCGGCAGGATCGCCAGGTTGAGCACGCTGGCCAGGCTGTTGTAGGTCATGACCTGGAAGGTCGCCATCTCGATCTGCTTCAGGATGGTGGAGACCTGGGCCGCATAATCGCGGCCGGCTTCGGTGAGGATCAGGCGGCGGTTGATGCGCTCGAACAGCTTGACGTTGAGGTACTCCTCCAGGATCGCCACCTGGCGGCTCACCGCACCCTGCGTCATGTGCAATTCATTGGCCGCCTTGGTGAACGACATGTGCCGGGCCGACGTATCGAAGGCGATCAGGCAGGACGTTGACGGGATGAAACGGCGCATGGGACGAAGACCGCTGGCTGAAGGCGGGGCAGAAGGTGAAGGAGCCCGCACTATAGCAAATGGCGTGCCCTCCCCTCCAGAGCGTCCCTGCACGCTGCCCGTCATGTGAAGCGCGTATTGCCCAGCAGGCAGTGCGGATCAAACACGTCTTGCACGCGGCCGGCCAGCGCGCGTTGTTCGGGCTGCGTGTAGCGCTGGTAGTAATGCTGGTTGAAGGGACCGATGCCGTGCTCGGCGCTGAAACTGCCTTGGTAACTTTTTGCAACCAAGTCGTACAGCGCGGTGCGCAGGGCCTCGATGCGCTCCGGCGGGAACTGCGGCTGCTGCGCCGGCGGGATGGCCAGGTTGAAATGCACGCCGCCATCGCCCCAATGGCCGAAGTCGAACACCTCGGCACCGGCGAAGTCCCGTTCCACCAGGGCCAGTGCCTCGGCGCGGAAGGCTGGCATGCGCGAGCGCGAGACGGAGATGTCGAAGGCGACGATCTTGCCCTCCTGCTTGACGCTGTCGCTGATGGCATGGCGCAGGCGCCACAGGGTCTCGGGCTTGTCGACCACGGCATCGACGATGGCATCGTCGAAATGACGTTCCAGCCAGGCCATGAAGAGCTGGTCGAGATCGAAGTGCTCGCTGGCCGCCGACGACGAACTCAGCTCCACCAGCAAGGCATAGTCCGGTAATGGATCAAAGGGGGCGCTCACCTGCGGCAGGTGGCGCAAGACCGATGCCAGCGCATTGCGCGAGATGCCTTCGAAGGCCGTGAGGAAATCGGCGAACTGCACCTGGGCATCCTGCAGCAGGCGCAAACCCGCTTCCAGCGAGGACGGCACGATCAAGGCGGTGGCGCGCTGGCGCGGCAGCGGATGCGCGCGCAGCACCGCTTGCGTGACGATGCCGTAGCTGCCGGCGGTACCGATGAAGAGCTGTTTCCAGTCCGGGCCGGTATTGTTCTTGTGCAGGCGGTTGCCCATCTCCAGCAGTTCGCCGGGCGGCTGCATCAGCAGCGCCTGCAGACCCAGCGTGTTGTGGCGCACGTCGCCATAGCGGATCAGGCGCGCGCCGCCGGTATTGGCGGCCAGCATGCCGCCTACCGAGGGATCGGCCCCCAGGTCGATGGGAAAGCACAGCCCATGCGGGGCCAGCGCCTGGTTCAGGTCCGACAGGCGGGTGCCGGCCCAGGCCTGGATCACGCCATCGACCGGATCGATATCGATCACGCCCTTGATGCGCTCCATGCTGAGGATAAGTTGCAAACCCGAACTATCAGGCGAAGCCGCACCGACCAGGCCGGTGTTGGCCCCCTGCGGGATCAGCCGGATATTTTCGGCGGCGCACAGGCGCATGAGCTCGGCGGCTTCGGCCACATTGGCCGGACGCGCCACGCACAGCGCCTGTCCGGCCCCATAGCGCGGGCCGTGCTCGTAGGGCTGGCGCTCGGGCGCGGAGGTAATCAGGCCGGCGCTGCCCAGCAGGTCCTGCAGACGCGCCAGCGTGGCCTCAGCAGACACTGGCCGCCTCGCCGCCGGCTGCGCCGGACGCCACCGCCTCGGTCATCTTGAAGATGCCTTGCGCGTTGCCGCTGTCGAAGGTCAGGTCCAGCTTGCGCTGGCCGGCCTCGTCGGCGAAGTAATCGCGCGAGATGAATTCGTAGAAGGAACCCGGCACGGTGACGGCGACCGGCTGGCCATCCTCGCCCTGCAGCTGGTAATCGACCTTGACGGCGCGGAAGGCGGTCTGGCGCACGCGGCCATTGCGTGAGACTTCGACCTGGTCCTTGATGGGACGTCCCAGCTGGCGCTGGCGTTCGGCGGTGGCGACCACGTCGGAGACCCGGTCGGTGGCGTGATTGAAGGCATTGCCTTCGGTGGAGATCCAGGCCATCTCGGCGGACTCGGCCTTGAGCGTTTCGTACTGCGCCAGGGTAGGCAGGTCGTGATGGCGGGCGAAGCACTTGAGCATGGCGGGCAGCAGGCGCTTGGCCTCGTCCATGTCCAGCTTGCCTTGTGCGGACAGCTTGGCCAGCAGGGTCAGCACCTCATCGGAGAGCGGATTGCGCGACGTGGCCAGCACGGCATCCACGGTCTGCTGGAATTGCGGCGAGAACTGTTCCGGATGCAGTTCGCTCACGAAGAACTGGGCGATCTGCTCGGCGTCGTCGATGTGGGTATAGACGCGGCCGGTCATCTTGATGCGCGCCAGCGGATAGGTACCGGTCTGCTGGTAGCCCAGCGGCAACAGCACGCTGGTGAAGAGGGTTTCGCCATCAGGGAAGCCGCTGTCGCGACCCAGGCGCACGGTGCGCACGGCGCCGTGGTCGAAGCAGATCTTGACGCCCTCGCGCTCGGCATCGGCCACGTAGTCACGGCCGGTGGCGACCTGTTGCAGCAGGCCTTCGAAGAGCAGCATGTTCAGGGCCTGCGCCAGTTCCAGGCGCGAGACCTCGGACGCGGCGGGGCGCAGGGTCGAGGCGGGGACTTCCAGGCGCGCGAACTGGCGCTGCACCAGGGCCTCGTCGCCGTAGTGGGAAAGCAGGAGTTGATGGAGATTGCTGTGCTGCGCGGAGATCGTCATTTGCGTGCCTTTGACCGGGTGACTATGAGATAGCCTCATGGTAAGGGCAGCGCGGGGGGCAAATAAAACGATAAATTCTGGGGCTTCGATGCCTTTTACTCATGCAAGGGCGGGAGCGGGGGGTGGAGCGCACAAGCCGGCTGACGGGGCAGGGGCAGCCCATGCGGTTGATATGCCAATGTCGATCACGATGCCGAGCAGATGCTGATCTGTCCATTGACGGTCGTCCCAGAGAGGAAAGGCGGGTGCATCCTGCGCTTGTCGGCATCGCCCTCTTCCCTCTACCGTGTTGCGCCACCGAAAACCCCCTCCGCGGTAACGCAACGCCGGCGCGAGCTTGCAGCCCGCAGTGCCCCCCGACACATGACCGGCAGGGAACGACAGGGGAACTGTATTACAAGCGCAGCGATTTGATTAGCCGTCGTTTTGCGAACGTACTCGTTAATCAAATTGAACAATGCAAGCGCCGCAACGCTTTACCGCGCAGCCGTTTCCTCGTCTTCAGGCGGATGACGGCGCGCGAAATAATCCTGGATCTGGGCGATGCAGGCCAGGATCTTGGCGGGCACGGCGTCGCGATGGCGGGTGGTGATGAAGGCGCAATAGCCCTCCAGCGACCAGTCCGGCAAGACTTCCACCAGGCGTCCCGACTTAAGATCATCTTGCACCTTACTGCGCAGGAAGCGGCCTATGCCATGTCCCTGCACGGCCAGCTGCCGGATCGAGCGGGCGTGGTTGGCGGTGATGCGCGGACCGAGGCGCAGTTGCGCGCATTGCCCGGCGCGATTGGTCAGGGTGAGATCGACCACGGCATCCGGACCATGCGGAGTGAAGAACAACATCTGATGCTGAAGCAGATCCTCGGGACGGCGGATGGCGGCCCTGGCCTGCAGGTAATCGGGGGACGCGCACAGCACGGCGCCCATGCGGGCCAGCGGGATATCGCCGGGGCCGGGAGTCTTGCCTACCCGCAAGGCCAGGTCGACGCTGTGGTCCATGAGGTCGACGTTGTGATCGCTGACGTGGATGCTGATGCGCAGCTGGGGATGGCTGCGGATGAAGTGGTCGAGGGCGGGCACCAGGTATTCGGGGGCCATGAAGCTGGAGGAGGCGATGCGCAGTTCGCCGACCAGTTCCTTGTGCAGGCTTTCGGTGGCATCGCGCGCTTCATTGGCCAGCGCGACGATGCGGGCGCAGTGGGCATAGAAGCCCTGGCCGGCTTCGGTCAGGCTGAGCTTGCGGGTGGTCCGGTGCAGCAGGGTCGTACCGAGGATGGCTTCGAGCGCACTGATGTGCTGGCTGACCGACGACGAGGTCAGCCCCAGTTCGCGAGCGGCCTTGGAAAAGGCTCCCAGCTCGACAACGCGGGAGAAGATCACCATGCGGGGCAGGTAATCCATGGCTTGGTTTTTCATCGTGGCATGCAGGAGGTCGATGGGGTCAGCGTCGACTATAGCGCGGGATGTTGTGTGATGAGCAGACGAGGTGAGGTGGAGATTGGGGCTTGTTTCCTGTTTGGTGGGAAGTGGCTGGGGACGGGTGAGATAGTCACATACGTTACTATTTCCGGGGAGAACTGTTGGGCTTGCTGTCGCTGGCTGGCATCTCGCACGCCTTGGCAGCCATGGATGCCCTATCCTGCAGCAGGCTGGAAGATGGGGTCGATCAACGACAAGAGACACGGCGGCGAGCCCTTCCAGAGTGCATCATAGAGATTACATTAAGTAGAATAAAGCAATATCTATGAGGCATTGAATTGCAAAAATCAGAACATAGATAATGCATTAAACCCTATAATGTCACATCTATGAACGGAGAAACGCATGCCCAAGAAACTCTCCACAGCCCAGGACTGGCCGACACTGGTACAAGAGCGCCTGACGACCTGGGGCAAATGTATTGCCACCCAGCGCCTGCGTCAGCGCATCACTGCCATTGATTTGTCTGCCCGGCTGGGAATCTCGCGGGTGACGCTGGCCAGATTGGAAAAGGGAGATCCTGGTGCCGGCGTGGGTGCTTATCTGACCGCGCTTCTGGCGCTGGGCATCTTCGACCACGCCGTACCGGCATTGCCTGCCGAACTTTGGCAAGGCGACTATGGCCAGCGTGTCAGACTCAATCGGGAGCAGAAGGGAGCTGGCGACGATGACTATTTCTAAACCGGTCTATGTCTATCTGCAGCGTCCTGACAATGGCGAGTGGCTCACCGTGGGCCGGTACAAGGCAGGCGATTCCGGAGAGGGATTTTTCAGGTATGCCCCGTCTTACATCGAGGCCGGGCATACCTGGGCCATTGATCCGCAGAACTTGAAATTTTTGCCCGAGACGGATTTCCGGGCACAACGATATCAAGGTCTGCATGACGTATTGCGGGATGCCTGCCCGGATGCCTGGGGACAAGCGCTGCTGCGTCGCGAACACAATCTTTCGGAAGATGCTCCGCCGCTGCAATATCTGCTCAAGGCCAGCAATCTGGACCGCTGGGGGGCGCTGGCCGTAGGAACAAGTGCGAAGCCGCCCGCTGCGCAAATGAACACACCTGGCCTGCCTCAACTCGATGAAGTGATTGAGGAACTGGCGGCGCTCGCGGAGCATCGTCCTGCTATCCGGGCCGGCATTCGCAAACGGCTGGTCCAGACCGCCAGCGTGGGCGGTGCGCGGCCCAAAGCGACGGTACGGGGCGACCACGGTCAGTTCTGGCTGATCAAGCCGGAGATTGCTACAGACGCCGGCCCTGTTCCGCTGCTTGAGCACGTGGGCCAGCAATGGGGGCTGGCCAGTGGATTGAATTTTGCTCAAACCGTTTATCACGCTGACGCAGGTGGCAGAAAGTCGGTACGCGTTCTCAGGTTTGACCGCACCGGACAACAACGCCACCTGTGTGTGAGCGCCGCATCCTTGCTGCAGGCTGAATATCCCGGGCGTCATGAGACGGACCGCTGGAGCTATCCACGTCTGGCCGAAGAACTCAGGCTGGCGGGCGCACCAAGTACTGACCGTATCGAACTTTTCGGTCGCATGGTCTTCAATGCCGTTTGCGGCAACGATGATGACCATGTACGCAATCATGCGATCGTCTATGCGGAGGAGGAACGCCGCTGGCGTCTCGCACCAGCGTTTGACGTGGTTCCGAATCCGGTGGACACGCCCGCTCGCCTGCACATGCAGCTATCACAGGGGCGCTTCGACATTTCGCGCGACGCAGTTTTGGCTGACGCACATCGTTTCGGATTTGCCAGTCAAGAGGAGGCGGCGGGGTGGCTCGACGCGCTGCTGGCGCGTATTACGGGCAGCTTTGATGCGGTGGCAAATTGCCTGGATCAGGAATGGCAAGCCATGTTGAGCGAACGCTTGTCTCACAACGTTGCGATCCTGCGCCGAGGGCGAGAGCGCGACAATAGTTAGTTGCGGTGCCTTCCATCTCCTCCCTGATGAGCCGGCGCATCATAAAAAACTCACTTATCCGGGCGCTACAAAATTCGTCTCAGGTCAGACCTTGATGACACGTTACGCCGTTTAAAAGCCTACGCTGATGCCGGGGCGGACTGCCTATATGCTCCAGGCATCAAAACAGCCGACCAAATAAAGGCAGTTGTCGAAGCAGTGGCGCCGAAGCCAGTTAATGTTCTCATTGGCTGGCCATCGGACCTGACGCTGCAAGATCTGGAGAATCTAGGGGTGCGACGTGTCAGTCTAGGCGGGGCGCTTGCTCGTGCAGCATGGGGATCTGCTCTACACGCTGCCCGTACCATATTGCAAGATGGAAAATTCAGTGAATTCGCAGGAGCACCATCTGGCTTGGAGCTTAATACCCTGTTGGGGCAGCAACATCCACGGGAATAAAAGCGCAAACAACATGGCGATGCCACTGGGTAGTCGCCGACTCTCGAGCGGCATGTTTTTAACACAGAATCAAGTGCCCGAAGTATTCAGAATACCTGGTACCACAACCGCAGGCTCCAAGTCGTTCTCGTATTGAATTGGGAAACCAGTCACCCCGGCTGAAGGGCATTAATTTGCACAACGATCTGCGACGTTGTCTATTTCCGTCAAGTTGATTGCCCCTCAGAAGCAAGCTGCAATGAACCGTCGTCGCTACATTGGACACAGCAAGCTTGTTCGTTGAATTCACGTGCAACGTCATCACTTGCGAATGCCCCGACTGCGTATGGAAAAGATCTTCCTCCCCGCCGGAATACCAGGAATCACATCAACATGGAGAAGCGATAACATGACTGACAGCCAAGCATCCGAGCCTCAAAAGCCTTCCCTCTACGAACGTCTGGGAGGCTACGACGCGATCTACAAGTTTGCAGGAGAAGTGCTGCGGACCTGTATGAAACACCCCGCCATAGGTCATATCTGGAGCCACATGTCGGAATCCACCTTCCAGAAGGAGCACATCAATTTTGTCGATTTCCTGTCAGTTCACTGGGGCGGAAATGCTCAATACAGAGGGCGTGACATGGTGACCGCACACCGTGGCATGGGCCTAACTGAAGTTCATTGGCAAGCAGTGATGGAATGCATGGACGAATGCTACGACAACTTCGCAGTGCCTGCAGATATACGGGAAGAAGTGACGGCCTTTCTGACAAAGTTCAAGCCCGCTGTCATCGGCAGCCCATCCTACCGCGACGTCGTGCTGGCCCATCCGGAAATGGATGTGGCCAAAGGAATGAAAAGCGTAGGCATCACTTGGCCAAAACCTTGAGCCTCGGAGTAGTACGGATCTTGATAAATTGGTGATCAATCCCCCCTTGATCACCAATTCTGGGCATGGATTTTTTCAGAATTGACCGATAGTGCGCGCCGGTGCAATCGATCGACAAGATGGGATCCTCAAAAGAGCATTTGCTCTACCGGAATTCCCCCATCTTCCCCCCTGCTGGACAAAACAGGGCACAAATTACACCGGTAGGTCAGCCGCCAACTTGAAGGTGGCAACGGCCTGCACGAGCTGCAGCGCCTGCTCCTTGAGGTTCTGTGCTGCAGCTGCACTCTCCTCGACCAGGGCAGCATTCTGCTGGGTGGCTCGGTCCATCATACCCACCGCATTGCCTACCTGAGATATTCCACTGGTCTGTTCGACGCTGGCCGAGGTAATCTCCGCCACGATACCGCTGACATGCCCGATCGAGGCTACGATCTCATCCATGGTCTTGCCAGCCTGATTAACTAACACAGTTCCCTGCTCGACCTGCTCTACGCTACGACTGATCAAGGCCTTTATCTCCTTGGCCGCTCCCGCGCTACGTTGCGCAAGATTGCGCACCTCGCTGGCCACCACCGCGAAGCCCCGTCCCCCTTCGCCGGCGCGAGCGGCTTCCACTGCCGCATTGAGAGCCAGGATATTGGTCTGGAAAGCGATGCCATCAATGACACCGATGATGTCACCGATCTTGCGACTGCTGTCGCTGATGCCCTGCATGGTACTAACTACCCGTCCCACGACTTCACCGCCTTGAGCCGCGACTGCCGAAGCGCCCTGAGCCAACTGATTAGCCTGTTCGGCACTGTCAGTATTGTTCCTTACCGTCGTGTTGAGTTGCTCCATCGTGGCGGCGGTCTGCTGCAATGCACTGGCCTGCTGTTCCGTGCGCCTGCTCAGGTCCTGATTACCCTGTGCGATTTCGGCTGAGGCAGTCGCCACGCTTTCCGACCCCTTGCGAACCGAAGACACAACACGCCCAAGCGATCTCTGCATATCGGACAAAGCCTGGAACAAGGGGCTGAACTCATCACGATCGTCGTCCCGAGCACTGACCATGAGATCTCCATCACGGATATGCTCTACTACTCGCTGTGCCTGTTCTGATCGACGACGCAGCACTCTCGCGCAATACCACGAAAACGCGACCAGGCCAGCAATTACGATAGCGGTCAGCCCTACCAGCAGATTACGCAAGGATTTGCTGCTTTCCTGGATTAGTGCGATTTGCTCCAGCAGGAGATCCGACTGCACCTTCTTTTCCCCTATCAAACCGTTGAGCCAGGTATTGAGCGCGGGCAGGGTCTTCTCATTAAGAAACGCAAAGGCCTCATCCTGACTGCCGGAAGCGATGCCTGCCTCAATGAGCTTGATATTGAATTCGGCAGCGTCCCAGAATCCAGTCTTGTAGGTGACAGCTCTGGCGAAAAATTCTTCTCCCTCCTTGGTATGGATTTCCTTTTTATACTCGACAAAAATTTCGCCCAGTTTCTTTTCGTCACTGCGCATGGCTGCCTGAATCTCGGCTATCGCCTGCGGCTGCCGGGCATTGAGCATGGTATGACGCAACTGTGCAGAGATACGCGTGATCATCAATTCCACATCTGCAATACGCTCCAGCTGCCTTACCCGCACACTGGCAGTGCGCTCGGCGATGGCAGAGACGTTGTTCAGTGAAATCCAGGCCATGCTACTGACACCCAGCAATCCCAGTGCCAACACAAAACTCACCAGATTCAAGCGAGACACGATACTCAGCTTCATAGTGATCCTTCAAGGTAGATTCAGACAGCATGGCTTGTTCGCCCCGCAGCTCGGCAGCCAAGCCGCGAACCATCGGAGCGATCAAGCATGCACAACGATGGATCCCCGCTCAATCAGAAAATCTGCAGCAGTCGCAGGTTCAGACGGAAGTTTTCTTTAAACCCATTGTCGACCGACAAGTCGCGACCGATACTGCCCATGATCTGCGTCTTGGCCGCCACGAAGGTACTGCCACCGAAGGAAATCTTCAACTGATTGGGTTGGTCGTGGCTGTCCACGCCATTGACGCTGGTTTCTCCGCCCCAGGTCCGCGACAGCCCCGCAGTGGCGTTGGTGGTGGCAGAAAACTGATAGCGCAGATAGGACTGCAATTGATAAAGCGGTGCTTGGCGCATACTGCCGCGACCGCTTCCATAATCGTTGTTCTTGCCATAGACCATCACATCCCCGGTCAGGTCGAGATACAAGGGACCGGATATCCGCTGAACCAGACCCGCTTGCAGGTCGAACTTCCATCGGTTCTCGCCAACGTTGAGCGCGCGACTGTCGGAATACGATCCAGTGGGCAGGTAGAGATAAGGGGCCACCGCAAAGAAGGTCGATTTTGAAGGATCGTTGACCAGCCACACAGGCGCGGCCAGGATCAGGTCACCCAGGGCGTTCTCACTGCCCAGCGCCTTGATGTCGCGGCCACTGCGCAGACTGGCGAAGGGCAGCAGCACCTGGGGACCCACCGTATAGCCGCCGATGTTCATGTAATGCACCAGGCGCAGGATGGTCACATCAGTGGTCAGCAAAGGATTGCCAGCACTGCGGGTACCACCGCTGTAGCTGGCGTCGCGTTCGGCATGCTGCTGATACAGCAGACCGGCGGTGGTCCCCGCAGGGGCCGGCACATAATCTGCCGGATCGACATCGATGGCGCAAGCGTCGGCCATCACGCCCATCGCCAGGGCAACGGCAATGGAGAATAAGACCGTTCGCAACGAGGCGAAACGGCGTCCTGCTTTCAAGTGCATGTTCATCTTGTCCTCTCTTTTCATATGGATGGAATCGCCGTGTTCCGAACAGGCGTCGTCACATGCCTGCACCGATCCGACGGTGATGAAAAGATAAAGAGGCAAGGCCCGCCTGACTCGTCAAATCAGGCCAAGGTACTTGCCATAACAAGACATTCTGAAAACTGATACTTTCCACGCCCGCCTTGACGTGGATTGCATGCCTGTCGTGCCTCTCCTGGTGTGCAGAACGCAAAGACGGAAATACGTAAACGATTTCCCATTTTTCCTCACGACACTGGCTGGCTTGTCCGCAAATGACAAACGAATGACCTGCACGGACAAGCATCGACAGTAATGCTCGCCAATGATAGCGATGCACGGTGGCCGCGACGAGCTTGCTGACCGCCGCTGCTGACCTTCCCATTGCAGTGCAATGCCCCATCACGGGGCATTCGAAATACAGGAGCGCGAATTTCATGCCTATCGTCCGACCCACCCCAGAGCAACTCAAGGAGCTCGCCAGTTCCCTGCACATCCAGCTCACCACGGAGCAGGCCAGTCAATACCTGGACTTGATGCAGGCAAGCTTCGATGCCTACGATGTCATCGATGGCTTGCCCGATGAAATTCCCGCCGTCAAGTATCCGCGCGCGGCTGCCGCCCGGCCGGCAACCAAGGACAATCCCCTCAATGCCTGGGCGTGCAAAAGCACCGTCAAGGGCGCCCCCCAGGGCAAGTTGGCGGGCCGCACCGTGGTGCTCAAAGACAATGTGGCCCTGGCAGGCGTGCCGATGATGAACGGCTCTTCCACACTGGAAGGTTTCGTGCCGAGCTACGACGCTACCATCGTGACCCGCCTGCTCGATGCCGGCGCCACCATTCTTGGCAAGGCCACCTGCGAGCATTTCTGCCTGTCGGGCGGCAGCCATACCTCCGACCCGGCTCCGGTTCACAATCCCCGCCGCCACGGCTATGGTTCGGGCGGCTCCTCGTCGGGCAGTGCGGCGCTGGTGGCGGCAGGCGAAGCGGAGATGGCCATCGGTGGCGACCAGGGCGGCTCGATCCGCATTCCCTCGGCCTTCTGCGGCACTTATGGCATGAAGGCCACGCATGGCCTGGTTCCTTATACCGGCGTCATGCCCATTGAAGCGACGGTCGATCATGTGGGGCCGATCACCGCCAACGTGCGCGACAACGCGCTGATGCTGGAAGTCATCGCCGGCGCCGACGGCCTCGATCCACGTCAATACGCGCCTCAGGTGCAGCCTTATACTGCAGCGCTTGACCGGGGCGTGCGTGGCCTGAAGATCGGCATCCTCACCGAAGGTTTTGCCCTGGGCAATATGGATCAGCGGGTGGCAGATAAGGTGCAGGATGCGATTGCCCAACTGGAAAAACTGGGAGCATCCGTAGCCCCCGTATCGGTCGAGGAACATGTGCTCGCCGGTGCGCTCTGGCAGCCCATCGGCTGCGAAGGCCTGACCATGCAGATGATGCATGGCAACGGCATGGGCTTCAACTGGAAGGGGCTCTACGACCTTGGCCTGCTGCAGCACCACGCCCATTGGCGTGAACATGCCGACGATCTGTCGGCCACGCTCAAGCTGTGCATGTTCGTCGGCCAATACGGGCTGACCCGGTATCAGGGCCGCTTCTACGCCAAGGCCCAGAACATCGCCCGCCGTGCGCGCGTCGGCTACGACAAGGCGCTGGCCGATTTCGATCTGCTGGTCATGCCCACCGTCCCCATCATCGCGCAGCCATTGCCGGCCGCAGGCTGCCCCCTGGCCGAGTACGTCGCGCGCGCCTTCGAGATGATTGGCAATACCGCACCGCTGGACATCACAGGTCACCCGGCCATGTCCATTCCCTGTGGCACGGTCGATGGCTTGCCCGTGGGATTGATGGTGGTCGGCAAACACTACGCCGAAGCCACGCTCTATCAGGCAGCGGCAGCCTTCGAGGCCAGCATGGATTGGCAGCAGCACTGATGTTTCTTTCGTGAAGTTCTTAGCGGCATTTTTTACCACCCCGCATTTTCAAGCCAGGAGTCAAAAAATCATGAGCAATCCATCCTCTTCCGCACAAACTTCCACCCCGGGTGAACGGGCGTGGGCGCTCTTCAAGGTTCTCAACGACAAAAAGCTGATTCCGGAAGGCTATATCGAAGGCCTGACCGATCTGCTGGCCAACAAATTCTCCCCGGCCAACGGTGCCCGCGTGGTGGCCAAGGCCTGGAGCGATCCGCAATACCGCGAACTGCTGCTGCGTGACGGCACGGCCGCCTGCGAAGAGTTCGGCTATACCGGCCCGCAGGGCGAATACATCGTGGCGCTGGAAGACACGCCCACACTCAAGAACGTCATCGTCTGCAGCCTCTGCTCCTGCACCAACTGGCCAGTACTGGGCCTGCCGCCGGAGTGGTACAAGGGCTTCGAATTCCGCGCCCGCCTGGTGCGCGAGGGACGCACGGTGCTCGCCGAACTCGGCACCGAACTGCCTAAGGACATGACGGTGAAAGTCTGGGACACCAGCGCCGAGACCCGTTACCTGGTGCTGCCGATGCGTCCGGCCGGCACCGAAGGATGGAGCGAAGAGGCGCTCAGCAAGCTCCTCACAAAGGACGTGCTCATCGGCGTGGCCCTGCCAAAGGTGGGTTGAGCGCCGGTCTGCTCCACCGCAGCTTGGCTTTTATTTCATATTCAATCACTGGAGATTCAAACATGGATGGCTTTCACGACCTCGGCGGTGTTCAGGGCTTCGGCCGGATTCCGCATACCATCAACAGCCTCGATTACAAGAAGGTCTTCAAGCAGGACTGGGAACACCTGGCCTATACCCTGATGTTCCTGGGTGCCGATCACATGAAGCTCTACAGCGTGGACGAAGTCCGTCACGCGGTGGAACGCATCGAGTTCCGCCAGCAGGCCAACACCCAGTACTACGAGCGCTATGTGATCGCCACCGCATCGCTGCTCGTGGAGCTAGGCGTGCTCACCCAGCAGGAGCTCGACGAGGCGCTGGGTTCCCACTTCCAGCTGGCCCGCCCCGCACAATCCCAGGGCCGCCCCGCCATCACCGGCCGCCCGCCCTTCGAAGTGGGCGACCGCGTCCTGGTACGCGACGAGCGTGTCACTGGCCACATCCGCTGCCCAGGCTATGTACGCGGCAAAGAGGGCGTGGTGCTGCACCGTACCACCGAACAATGGCCCTTCCCTGACACCATCGGCCACGGCGACAAGAGCGCCGTGATGCAGCCGACCTATCACGTCCAGTTCAGCAACCGCGATGTGTGGGGCGATGCCTGCGACGACGGCTTCGTGGTGGTCGACCTGTTCGAAGGCTATCTGGACAAAGTACCGCAACAAGGTGGACGCGCATGAACGAACCCGCGCCCGAGGTATTGCTGAATGCTCAGGCGCAGAGGATCCCGGTGACGGTGTTATCGGGATTTCTCGGATCTGGCAAGACCACCTTGCTCAACCATATCCTGCGCAACCGGGCGGGGATGAAAGTGGCGGTCATCGTCAATGACATGAGCGAAGTCAACATGGATGGCGACGATGTAAGGCGCAATACCGAACTCTACCGCGGCAATGATGAGCTGGTGGAGATGAGCAATGGCTGCATCTGCTGCACCTTGCGCGCTGATTTACTGGAGCAGGTCAGCGCATTGGCAAGGTCGGGCCGTTTCGATTATCTGCTGATCGAATCGACCGGCATTTCCGAGCCCATCCCGGTGGCGGAAACCTTTGCATTTCTCGACAGCGATGGTTTCAGCCTGAGCGAGCTGGCGCGACTGGACACGCTGGTCACGGTGGTCAACGGCGAAACGTTCCAACAGCAATTGGCTGACCACGTCACCATTGCCCAAGCCGATGGCGCCAGCACGCGCCCGCTTTCCGACCTGCTCATCGAGCAAGTCGAGTATGCCAACGTGATCCTGGTCAGCCGCATCGACCTGATCGACGCCAGCGCCTTCGCCGCGCTCAAGGCAGTGCTGCAGAAGCTCAATCCGACTGCACGGATTCTGCCGATGGCGCACGGCAAGGTCGATCTGGATCAGGTACTCGACACCAGACTGTTCGATCTGCCCAGCCTGGCCCGCATGCCAGGATGGATGCAGACCATGGATGGCGCCCACCCACCTTCGGAGGCCGACACCTACGGCATCTCTTCCAGCGTCTATCGCGCACGACTGCCCTTTCATCCCGGCCGGCTGCTGGATTGGCTCGGACGTCCTTGGCGCAACGGCCGCCTGCTGCGCTGCAAAGGCTATCTGTGGATGGCCAGCAGATATTCCGACATTGCCATGCTGGTCCAGACTGGCGGCCAGTTTCAGTGGGGCTTTGTGGGCCGCTGGTGGCGTTTCATCGAGCAGACCCAATGGCCGCAGGACAGCTATCGCCGGCAAGGCATCCAGGAAAAGTGGGACGCACTGGCGGGCGACTGCCGACAGGAACTGGTCTTCATTGGCCAAGGTATCGATTGGGACTTGCTGACCGAGGAGCTCGACGCCTGCCTGCTTACCACCACCGAAATCGAAGCCGGTCCGGACGCCTGGGCACAGCTATACGGTGCTGCCGCGTTCGACGAGCGCGCCAGTACCACTTTGCATTGATATTTTTCCCAGAAGGAGATCCCGCATGGAATCCGCAATCGACCAGCATCTCAAATGTCCTCGCACGCTCTCACGCCGGGTGGGCGACGATTACCAGCCGCCCTTCCCGATGTGGGTCGGCCGCGCTGACGAAAACCTGACGCAGGTAACGATGGCCTACCTGGGCATCCAGTTCAAGGAAGAAAAGCGGGCAGACGCGCTGCAGGCCATGCGCCACATCGTCTCCAGCTTCGCTCTGCCCGATGGCCCAGGCAACCATGACATGAGCTATCACCTCGACAACCAGGGCTATGGCAACTTCATCGTCGTCGGCTACTGGCGTGATGCGGGCCGCTATTGCCGCTGGATGCGCTCCCCCGACGTCGCCGGATGGTGGGACAGCGATGCCCGGCTCGCCGATGGCGTCGGCTACTTCAAGGAAGTCTTCTCGCCACGCGCCGAGCAGTTCGAGACCCTGTATGCCTTCAAGGAAGAGCTGCCAGGGGTGGGCGCTGTCATGGACCGCATCAGCGACGACATAGAAGAGCACGGATACTGGGGGTCGATGCGTGACCGTATTCCCGCTTCACAAGTGGACCGGATGCGCCCTTCAGGTCAGCTGGAAGTGATCTACGGCGAGCCCGCCAAAGGCGGCCGGGTGCGGCTCAAGGGGCATGACAACATCGCCCTGATCCGCTCCGGCCAGGATTGGGTCGATGCCGACCTGGAGGAGCGCGCGCTCTATTTCAACGAGATGCTGCCACCTCTGCAGGATGGCATGGACTTCCTGCGGGATCAGGGAAAGGAGATCGGCTGCTACAGCAACCGCTTCGTGCGCAATGTGGACCTGGAGGGCAATCTGCTCGACATTGCCTACGACATCGGCCACTGGCGCTCGCTGGATCTGCTGGAACGCTGGGCCGAATCACATCCCACCCACCTGCGCATCTTCACCACCTTCTTCAAGGTCGTCACCGGTTTGAAAAAACTCAGGCTTTATCACGAGGTATCAGTTTCCGATGGTGCTACGCAATGGCTGGAATACATCAACTGCCATCCGCAAACCGGCATGTTGCGCGACGCCAAGACTTCCTGAGCAGAAACGCCCGAGCCAGTCACCCGACAGGTCATCGGCAAGACCACTGGGCAATCCACCCAGTGGTTTTTTTTCGCCCTGAGCAACATCCTGGGCCCTGCCTGGAACGACGCCGCCTCACCAGCCAGCATTTGCTGCGCTGCGCTGAAAACGCTTTCCCCTGGCCGTTTTCCGGGCAATCGAGGGTCGTGAACTGCACGCAATCCATCAATCAAATTCCTCCTTCAGCGCAGCTTGTCCAGATATCCGAAGGCAGGCATAAATTTTGCACAAAATATGTAGCGCCATTGGCAGCGATGCATGAAATTCTATTGCCCTTGCGCGTTCATCTGGCGGATACTTTGCTACCGGGGATCGGTCCTCCAGCAGCCACAACGCTGCACGAAACCAGCCAGCCAAGCCCATTCGCCAGGCCGGTCATCAGCCAGCATATCTGCATCGACTCGATACATCAGGAGTGCCCCTTATGAAGGCTCAATACACCACTGAGATCGTCGAAGCGCCACGGCGCTTCGAGTATTGGAATGATGTCGTTTGTCGCCATTGCCTTCAGGCCGACAGCAAGCTGTTGGGCGCGCCAGTCTTCAACGGCGCCATGTCAGTGAGTTCCATCGGGATGCTCGATATGGCCATCATGAGCTCGCCCCTGCACCATTGGCGACGTGATGCGCACCATATTCGCTCAAATCCCGACGACGACCTGTGGCTTGCCTTCATGGTCTGCGGCGAAGCCTATCTGGCGCAGGACGGTCGCCAGACCCGTCTGCAATCGGGTGACATGGCCTTGTACGACGGCGCTCGGCCTTTCGAGTTCGCACTGGGTCCCGAGAAGATCTATCTGACCCGCTTGCCCCGCAAGTCATTGTTGAGCCGCTGTCCCGAAGCCGAACACCTGACCGCGCAGTTGATCGATGTCCGCCGGCCCGGTGTGATGGCGCTGCGCTCGATGCTGGAAGAAGCAGGCACTTGCGAATTCAACGACGCCGAGTCGGCGGTGCGCTACAGCGCTGCCTTGCTGGACGTGCTCGCCTTGAGCCTGGCCGCGCCCGGTTCCAGGGCAACTGCGGCAGAAAAGAATGATCTCTACAAACGTGTCCTCGCCTATCTGCGCGAGAACTATACCGACCCGCAACTCAACCTCCACGTCCTAGCCGCCGCTCACCACGTCTCTGAACGAACGCTGACACGCGCCTTTGCCCAGCACAACCAGACTCCCATGGACGTGCTGCGCCGGGTGCGACTGCAAGCCAGTTATCGCGCCCTCACCGAAGGCAATGCCGGCAATGTCACCACGGCGGCGCTGGACGCCGGGTTCTCCGATCTGTCCCACTTCAGCCGGGTATTCCGGGCCGCTTTTGGCTGTACCCCGCAGAGCCTGTTGTCGCACTAGGTCCCTGCTCCATAAAGAACAAAGAATAAAGGCTGCCGATTGGCAGCCTTTATTCTTTCGTTCGACCTACGTCACGTTTCACGAATGCGCTTGATCGCTGGTGATGGCTCGACCGATGACCAGGCGCTGGATATCATTGGCCCCTTCATAGATCTGGCAGATGCGCACGTCACGGTAAATGCGCTCGACCGGAAAGTCGCTGGTATAGCCGACGCCCCCATGGATCTGGATCGCATCGGAGGCAATTTTCTCGGCGGCCTCGGAAGCAAACATCTTGGCCATCGACGCCTCCTTGAGGCAAGGTCGTCCCTGATCCTTCAACTGGGCGGCGCGCCACACCATGAGCCTGGCGGCGTCCAGCAAGGTGTTCATGTCGGCCAGGCGGAAATTGACGGCCTGGTGCTCGATGATGGGGACTCCGAACGATTCCCGCTGCCGGGCATAGCTGACGGCGGCCTCGAAGGCGGCGCGCGCCATGCCCACGCTCTGCGCGGCAATGCCGATCCTGCCAGCTTCGAGATTGGACAAGGCGATGCGATATCCATCCCCTTCCTTGCCGAGCAAGGCTGCGACGGGAACACGGCAGTTGTCGAGCATGATCTGCACCGTATCGGAAGCATGCTGTCCCATCTTTTCTTCGCTGCGTCCGACCACGAAACCTGGGGTATCGCACGGCACCAGGAAGCAGGAGATGCCCTTCTTGCCTGCTGACCTGTCGGTGACGGCAAATACGATGGCCACCCCGGCGTGCTTGCCGCTGGTGATGAATTGCTTGGTCCCGTTGAGGATGAAATCGTCACCGTCTCGCTCGGCCTTGGTCTTGATGGCTGCCGCGTCCGATCCGGTGTGCGGCTCCGTCAGGCAGAAGCAGCCCAACATCTCGCCGCGTGCCAACGGCTTGAGCCACTGCTCTTTCTGGGCCGGGCTCCCGTACTTCTCGGTAATGCCACAGGCCAGGGAATTCTGGACCGAGACGATGGTTGAAGTCGCCCCGTCGCCTGCGGCAATCTCTTCCAGCGCCAGCACCAGGCTCATGTAATCCATTCCGGCGCCGCCCCACTGCTCCGGCACGCACATACCCATGGCGCCCAACTCGGCCAGTTCCTTCAGGGCCTCGGCGGGAAAGGTATGATTTCTGTCCCAGTCTGCGGCAAAAGGTAACAGGCGTTCTTGTGCAAACTGACGCATGGCGTCGCGAATCATCTCGTGCTCAGGGCTCAGCAACATCTCCATCTCTTTCTCCGTTTAAACGGCGTGCGACCGTCACGCCAGTGCCAGGGCGATGGCCGTCGCTTCGCCGCCGCCGATACACAGGCTTGCGATGCCGGTCTTGAGGCCGCGTGCCTTGAGTGCCCCCAACAAGCTCACAATGATGCGCGCACCGGAAGCACCGATAGGATGTCCCAATGCACAGGCCCCGCCATGGACATTGATCTTCTCCATGTCGATGTCCAGTTCCCGGCTGGCCGCCATGGGCACCACCGCAAACGCCTCGTTGATTTCAAACAGGTCGGTGCTGGCGGCATCCAACCCGGTCTTGGCGAAGATCTTGCGCAGCACGCCGATTGGCGCGGTGGGGAATTTCTCGGGCGCGCCGGCATACGAGGCATGACCCAGTATCCTGGCCAGGGGCGTCAAGCCCTGCTTCACTGCCTGCGATTCGCGCATCAGTACCAGGGCCGCCGCGCCGTCCGAGATGGAAGAGGAATTGGCCGCAGTGACGGTGCCATCGCTACGGAAGGCTGGCTTGAGGGTAGCGATGCGCTCCAGGTTCACCGCCATCGGTCCCTCATCGTGACGGATCACGAGGCTGCCCTTTTTGCCCGTCACATCGACGGGAACCACTTCCCAGTCGAAGCCGCCGTTGCTGATCGCCTCGCGCGCGCGCAAGGTGGACTGGACCGCGTAGGCGTCCTGCTGGTCGCGAGTGAAACCGAACTCACTGGCGCAATCCTCGGCGAAGCTTCCCATGAGTCGACCGCGATGCTGGTCCGAATACGCGTCTTCCAGTCCATCGAGGAACATGTGATCCAGCACCCTGTCGTGTCCCAGACGGTAACCCCGCCTCGCCTTGGGCAGCAGATAGGGCGCATTGGACATCGACTCCATGCCGCCTGCCACCACCATCGACGCGGAACCGGCCAGTATGCTGTCATGCGCCAGCATGACCGCTTGCATGGCCGAGCCGCAGACCTTGTTCAAGGTGGCACAGGCTACCGACTGCGGTAAGCCGGCGCGCAAGGCGGCCTGGCGTGCGGGGGACTGTCCCAGGCCTGCCTGCAGCACACAGCCCATCCATACCTGTCCGATCTGCGCAATCTGCTGCGCGGACAGGCGGGCACGTTGCAGGGCAGCCGACATCGCCACTGCCCCCAGTTGCGGGGCCGGCAGATCCGCCAGCGCGCCTTGGAAACTGCCCATCACCGTACGGGCAGCCGACACGATCACCACCGGGTCTGCGGACATGCTGGCTCCTTTTGCTTTTTCATTCATCTGTCTTTCTCTCGCTTGCTGACGTATCGGGCCTGGTGCCGCTACTTGGCGCTCATGCGAAGCGCACCATCCATCCGGATGACCTCGCCGTTCAGGTAGCGGTTTTCCAGGATGTACATGACCAGGCCGGCGAATTCGGAAGGTTTTCCGAGGCGAGGTGGAAAAGGTACGTTGCGGCTCAAGGATTCCAGCACCTCTTCCGGCATCCCCAGCATCATGGGCGTCTCGATGATGCCGGGCGCAATCGTCATGACCCGGATGCCATGACGCGCCAGCTCGCGTGCCATCGGCAAGGTCATCGATACCACCCCGCCCTTGGAGGCGGCATAGGCCACCTGCCCCATCTGTCCGTCGAAGGCGGCAATCGAGGCCGTATTGATGATGACGCCACGCTCGCCCTCTGCGTCAGCCTGGCCGCCGCTGATGTGCTGTGCCGCCAGCCGTGCCATGTTGAACGAGCCGACCAGGTTGATGTTCAGCGCGCGCATGAAGCTGTCCAATCGATGCACGCCGCTCTTGCCCAGCAGTTTTTCCCCCGGTGCAATGCCGGCGCAGTTGACCAGGCCGACCACCGGGCCCATGGTGGCGGCGACCGCAAAGACCTCTTGCGCACTGGACTCACTGGTGACGTCCGTCAACACGAATCGGGCATTGGCACCGAGTGTGGCCTGCATCTTTTCACCGGCCACCGGGTTGACGTCCGCCAGCACCACCTTCGCACCGGCCTTGATGAGCTGCTCGGCGGTCGCCGCACCCAGTCCGGAAGCTGCGCCGGTGACGACATAGACACCTTGTTTAATGGCCATGGTTATCCTCGATTATTCTTGATTGCATCAAACTCGATCATCATGCTTCAGGAATGGTCAGTCCGCCGATCCGCTTCCATCTGGCGCAGCATGAAGCGCTGCAGCTTGCCGCTGGGCGTCTTGGGCAGCGCCTCGAGAAACTCGATGGCACGCGGATAGGCATGGGCGGAGAGTCGCCGTTTGACGTGTTGTGCCAACTCCTCCGCCAATTTGTCATGGGCCTTGAACTTGTCCGACAGGACCACGAAGGCCTTGACGATCTCGGTGCGCTCCGGGTCGGGCAAGCCGATGACGGCCACATCGGCCACCGCAGGATGCTCCAGCAGCGCGCTTTCGACATCGAATGGCCCGATCCGGTAACCGGCTGAGGTAATCACGTCGTCGGAGCGACCAATGAAGCTGATGCTGCCGTTTTTCTCCAGCTCGACGTTGTCGCCGGTGGCGTAATAGCCGCCGGCAATGGCCGGGGTTTCCTGCTTCCAGTAACCGGAAAACCAGAACAGGGGCGAGCGCGCAATATCGATGGCCAGTTCGCCTGGCTGGTTCGCACCGAGCTCCTGCAGATTCTCGTCAAGCACCACCACGCGATACCCTGGCATGGCAAAACCGGCCGACCCGGGCACGGCCTCGTGCTGCAAGGCGTGATGGTTGTTGACCACCATCCCCAGCTCGGTCTGCCCGTAATGGTCATGGATGGGGACATCCAGAGCGCTGGCGAACCAGCGCACCACCTCGGCATTCAATGGTTCGCCGGCACTGCTGACGGTGCGTAGCTGGCCCTTGACGCTGGCTGCCGCTTCCTCGCCGGCGGCCATCATCATGCGATAGGCGGTGGGGGCGCCGGCCAGGCTGGTGATGCCCAGGCGGCGGATGATCTCGTAGGTTCCCTGGACGGTGAATGCGGCCTCATTGAAGGTAATGCCCTGACCGAGGGCCAAGGGACCGATGATGGCGTAATAGAGGCCATAGGCCCAACCCGGATCGGCCATATTCCAGAATCTGTCCTCCGGCAACAAGCCCACTGCCTGGCGCATGTAGAGCGCGAACGCCGGCAGGGCAGACAGCGGCACCGGTACCCCCTTGGCAGCGCCCGTGGTGCCCGAGGTGGACATCATGAGCATCAGGTCGCTGCCGGTTCGCATGACGGGGGCAAAGTCGTCGGACTGGGCGTCCACGGCCGCACGGAAATCGAGATCACCCGCGCGCACGGGCTCGCTGCTCTCCCTGATCGTGCAGACTTGCGGACAATTGGCGACCTCATCCAGCTTGGCCCGGTTGGCCGTATTGGTGACGATCAGGCTGGCACCGCTCAGTGCCAGCCGATGTTCTATGGCCTTGGGTCCGAAGGCCGTAAACAGAGGTTGATAGACCGCACCGGCGCGCAGCGTGCCGAGCACGGTGGCCAACAGTTCCGGCGTGCGCGGCAGCATGCCGGCCACGATCTGGCCCGGCTGTATCCCTTGCTGCCTGAGCAGATTGGCCACCCGCGCTGCCATCGAACGCAACTGGGCAAAACTGTACTGGCGATGCTCGCCTTGTGCGGACACAAAATCCAGGGCGATCTTGTCCCCGTCGACATGACGATCACAGCATTCGACACAGGCGTTGATGCCCGTCTCGAAATCTCCTTGGAACTGCTCTCGCAGCGCTTCGATGCGAAATGCCGCATAGGCGTCTGCATAGTCCGGCTTGCGCGGCTCGGGGGTAGGGTCAGGCATGGTGTCGTCTCCACTTTGTATTTTTGCGCTTACACTATGACTTCGATGTGTATGGCAATAGATACTAGGCGGGCAGAACATTGCAAGCAATGACAAATACCTGCTGATTCCTTGATCGGATTTACCATGTTGAAAAAGGTCAGCGAGACGCCTTCCATCCAGTTCTCGTTTGTTGAAGACGCCTTGCGCTGCCTGGTCAGGCAGGGATACGAGACTGCCCCGCTGCTAAAGGAGGCGGGACTGGACATGACGCAGGCGGGGCCTGTCACTGCAGAGCAATATGGGGCATTGTGGCTGGCGATTGCGCGGACTACGGACGATGAATTCTTCGGCCTTTCTGCGCGGCCGATGCGCCACGGAAGCTTCACCTTGCTGTGCCATGCCGTGCTGCATGCACAGTCGCTTGGGCAGGCCTTGCGGCGCGCGTTGCGTTTTCTGCGCATCGTGCTTGATGAGCCGTATGGAGAATTGCAGATTGATGGCGGCAAGGCCCACATCATCCTGATCAAGAACAGATCGCCCTATCCTGCCTTTGCCTATCGCACATTTTTGCTACTGGTGCTGGGACTGGCCTGCTGGCTGGTCGGCCGGCGCATTCCTTTGCAGTGCATCGACTTTTCTTGCTCGATTCCGGAAGGGCGGCCTGATTACCTGGAATTCTTCGGGGTGCCCGTCAACTTCAACAAAGCGCGCTGCGCCCTGAGCTTCGACGCCGTCTATCTCGACCTTCCGGTGATCCGCTCGGACATCGCCTTGAAGCCCTTCCTGCGCGATGTCCCCGCCAACCTGCTGGTGCGTTACCGTCACGATACCGGTTGGGTCACCAAGCTGCGAGCCCATCTGAAGCAATCCTCCCCCAGCGACTGGGCAGACTTCGATGCCATTGCAGAGCGCCTCGGCGTCTCGCCTGCGACCCTGCGACGTCGCCTGCGCGAAGAAGGACAAAGTTATGCATCGCTCAAGGACGAGATACGCAGCGGCATCGCCCAGACATTGCTCGCAGAAAATGAATTGAGCGTGGCTGCCATTGCTGTGCATCTTGGCTTTACTGAAGCCAGTGCGTTTCACCGGGCCTTCCGCAAGTGGACAGGGAAAAGCCCTGGGGCTTATCGGCGGGACTTGTTGCAGATCAGGGTGATGGATTCTCAGCGCTGAGGTTGAGGTCGCGTGCGAAGGTAGAGGGCGGGTTAAATCATGTCGGGAGCGGGGTGCTTCACGGATGGTGATTTGCTCGCGAGAGCTGACTGACCCTCGCGAATTGACCTGTTTTCCACTGCCTGCCAAAGGCAGCCACGCGGTCTTAGGGCTCGTCATAGCCTGTTCTTCAAACTCCGGCGGCAGGTCGGGCAAACGTCGGAAGTCAAAAAAAAAAAGGGCTTACGTTTTACCGTAAGCCCTTCTATATGGTGGCCCCCCCGTGAGTCGAACACGGCACCAACGGATTATGAGTCCGCTGCTCTAACCAAGCATGAGCTAGGGGGCCAAAAAATCAGCCGGCGATTTTAACATCTCGCCGGCCAATCCTGACTCACCCTTAAGATCAATTCCCTTCCAGGAAGCTCTTGAGCTTGTCCGAACGCGAAGGATGACGCAGCTTGCGCAATGCCTTGGCTTCGATCTGACGAATACGCTCGCGGGTCACGTCGAACTGCTTGCCCACTTCTTCCAGCGTATGGTCGGTCGACATCTCGATACCGAAACGCATGCGCAGCACCTTCGCTTCGCGCGGGGTCAGCGAATCCAGGATGTCCTTGACCACGTTGCGCATCGAGGCATGCAAGGCCGCATCGGCCGGCGCCAGCGTGTTGTTGTCTTCGATGAAGTCGCCCAGATGGGAGTCGTCGTCGTCACCGATCGGCGTTTCCATGGAGATCGGTTCCTTGGCGATCTTCATGATCTTGCGGATCTTGTCTTCCGGCATTTCCATCTTGATCGCCAGGGTCGCGGGATCCGGCTCGGCACCGGTTTCCTGCAGGATCTGACGCGAGATGCGGTTCATCTTGTTGATCGTTTCGATCATGTGCACCGGAATACGAATGGTGCGCGCCTGGTCAGCGATCGAGCGGGTGATGGCCTGACGGATCCACCAGGTCGCATAGGTCGAGAACTTGTAGCCGCGACGATATTCGAACTTGTCCACCGCCTTCATCAGACCGATGTTGCCTTCCTGGATCAGGTCCAGGAACTGCAGGCCACGGTTGGTGTACTTCTTGGCGATCGAGATCACCAGACGCAGGTTGGCCTCGGTCATCTCACGCTTGGCCATGCGCGCCTTCTTCTCGCCGGCGCCCATCTTCTTGTTGATCGCACGCAGGTCCGGCAGCGGCAGTACCACGCGCGCCTGCAGGTCGATCAGCTTCTGCTGCAGTTCCTTGATGGCCGGCACATTGCGGCTCAACACGGCGCTGTAGTCATGGTTGGCGGCGACTTCGCCATCCACCCAGTCCAGGTTCACTTCATTGCCCGGGAACACCTTGATGAAGTGCGCGCGCGGCATGTTGCACTTGTTGACGGCCACGTCCAGGATCTGGCGTTCCACGGTACGCACTTCGTCCACCTGCGCACGCAGGGTGTCGCACAGCTTCTCGACGATCTTGGCGGTGAAGCGGATGCCCAGCAGCTCGTTGGAAATGATTTCCTGTGCCTTGACGTAAGGCTTGGAGTTGTAGCCTTCCTTCTCGAAAGCCTTGCGCATGTTCTCGAACTGGGTGCCGATGACGGCGAACTTGCCCAGCGCGTCGCGCTTCAACTGTTCCAGCTGTTCGGCGGAGAAGCCGGCGGCACCAGAGCCGCTGCTCTCGTTTTCCTCTTCTTCTTCGTCTTCTTCCTCTTCTTCCTCTTCCTCGTCGTCCTCATCGGAGTCGGAAGAGGCCGCCTCGACCTGCTGTTCGCTCTCGTTGGGATCGACCAGGCCGTCGACAATTTCGTCGACCTTGATCTCATCCTTGGAGATGCGGTCAGCCGCAGCCAGGATCTCGGCGATCGTGGTCGGGCAGGCGGAGATGGCCTGGATCATGTCCTTCAGGCCATCTTCGATGCGCTTTGCGATTTCGATTTCGCCTTCGCGGGTCAGCAGTTCGACCGAACCCATTTCACGCATGTACATGCGCACCGGGTCGGTGGTACGGCCGAAATCGGAATCGACGGTCGACAGTGCAGCTTCGGCTGCGGCTTCGGCGTCATCATCGCTGGCCACGTTGGCCACGTTGTCCGACAGCAGCAGGGTTTCCGCATCAGGAGCGTGCTCGTAGACCGAGATGCCCATGTCGCTGAAGGTACCGATGATGCCTTCGATGGCTTCTGGATCGACGATGTTTTCCGGCAGGTGGTCGTTGATTTCCGAGAAGGTCAGGAAACCACGTTCCTTGCCCAGCTTGATCAGGGTCTTGAGCTTCTGGCGACGGCGCTCCAGCTCTTCTTCGCTGGCTTCGGTGTCGGAAGAGAAAGCGTCCTTCAGCAAGGCCTTTTCCTTGGCCTTGCGGTCCTTGGCCTTGGCCTTGTCGGCGGCCTTCAGTTCGGTACGCTCGATGGTGTTCAGTGCGGCAACTTCATCGCTCTCGGGCTGGAATTCCTTGGGCTTGCGGCCACGGCGGCCCGGCACCTTGACGCTCGGCAGCACATAGCCGGACGTGTCGATGGCTGCCAGGGCAGCGGCATCAGTGGTTTGGCTTACGCTCGACGCAGCAGTCGCGCTGACATCTTTGCCTTCCACCTGTGCGGCTTTGGTGGTCTTGGCGGTCTTGGTTTCGGGTTTCTTGGTGGTCACGGAAGTCTTCGTCGCTTTCACAGAAACCGCTTGTTCGGCGGCTTGAGGTAACTTGTTGGCTGGCGTTGCAGTCGCTTTGGGCGATGCGGCGCGGGCCGGCTTGGCGGCAGTTGTCTGGGCTGCCGTCTTTTTCGGCGTCGCTGCTGCTGCAGTCTTGGCCGTGGGTTTTACGGTAACAGCAGCCTTCGCCGTCCCCTTGACTGGCGATTTGGCGGCTACCGCCTGGGTGGTCTTGGCCGCAGCGGTCGATTTTACCGCCGCTGCCGTCTTGCTGCTCTTTGCCGACGCTGCTGGAGTTTTCGCGGGTTTCTTCATTGCATTTGCCATAGAATCAACTGCCAATTGAGAATTCACTCATTGCGCCAATCAAGTCATGCTAATGATGCAACTCCGGTACCGGTTGCCCGGTAGACTCCGGCTGCACGCGCAACGTTCCTTTTACCGGCGGGCCATCGATCGCGCGCAGCAGGCAGTCATGCCGCTTGCAATCCGGCAGCGATACCGCTGTCTGCCGTCCTCCCTCCCGATGCGCCGGGGTGAAGGCATGTCGCCGCAGGGTGGGGATGCAAGAGCCATCCGGCGGAACTAAAGCCCTCTATTATAGCACAGATGGGGCTCTTTTCCCTGGGATCAAGCCGCGATATTCGGCCATCCGCCAGCGATCCGGTGCGTAAAACACGACAATTTGCAGTGCTTTACCGCGTTTTCCACACCAGGCCGATTTCTGCTTCCCTAATCCTGCTCACTCTTCAGATCGGGTCACGCAAACATCACGCAAGACCCTCCCTGCCGATTCTTCCTTCAGCCCCCTCCCCGCTTCCACGGGAAAGCCGCCCGTCAACCTGCTGCGACCGCACCGCCGGTCTGGCGCTTGAGCCATTCCTTGCGCTGCATCAGCTCACGATAGCGATTGCGCTCTTCCTCGGTGCGCAGGTTGGAGGCCACCAGCATCTGCATCTCGTCATCGAGCGCGCGGATCCTGGCCTGGCGGATGGCACCGGCCATCTCGGCCCGCACCACATCAAATTCGGATTCCGACTCGGCCGCGATTTCCGCGATCATCGAGTCAAACTCGGGGCCGCCCTCGCGCAGGTGCTCGACCAGCGCGGCGAAATTGGCCTGCTCGCCCATGCCCTGGGCCACACCGACCAGATGCGCCAGTAGCTCGGCCTGGTCGGGCGCGATGCGGGCGATGGCTTCCAGCGCGGCGGCATCGAGGTCGGCCGAGAGTTGCGGATGCGCCACCAGCAGCCGCATGATCTGGCGCTCCAGCCCGACCGGGGCGGTGCGCTTGGTGCGCGGCGGGGCGCTGCGTACGCGCGCCACCGGCTTTTCCAGTTCAAACAGCACTTCCAGCTCGGCCGGCGTGGTCTGCGTGGCCTGGGCCACGCTGCGCACGATCTGCAGGCGCAGACCGGATGCCGGCAAGGCCTGCAGCAGCGGCTTGGCGGCAAACTGCGCATGAGCGCGGCCTTCGGGCGTACGCAAGTCGTTCTCGCCGATGATTTCCTTCAACAGGAACTGCGACAGCGGCATGGCTTCGCGGATCTGCTCTTCAAAGGCCGGCGCGCCCATCTCGCGCACATAACTGTCAGGGTCGTGTTCCTTGGGCAGGAACAGGAACTTGATGGTCTTGTTGTCCGAAGCATGCGGCAGGCAGGCCTCCAGCGCGCGGCGCGCGGCGCGGCGGCCGGCGTTGTCGCCGTCGAAGCTGAAGATCACTTCATCGGTCTGGCGCACCAGCTTTTGCACGTGGATGGGCGTACACGCCGTTCCCAATGTGGCCACGGCCTGCGGGAAACCCAGCTGGGCCAGCGCCACCACATCCATGTAGCCTTCGGTGACCAGCACATAACCCGCCTCGCGGATCGCCTGGCGCGCCTCGAACAGGCCATACAGCTCGCTGCCCTTCTGGAACAGCGGCGTTTCGGGCGAGTTCAGGTACTTCGGTTCACCACCGTCCATCACCCGGCCACCAAAGCCGATCACCTGGCCCTTGGTATTGCGGATGGGGAACATGATCCGGCCACGGAAGCGGTCATACCGCTTGCGATGGCCACCACCCTCTTCGCTCTTGTCGATGACGAGGCCGGACTCGACCAGCACTTCGTTCTCGTAGTCAGGGAAGACCTGGCGCAGGCTGTCCCACTCGTCCGGCGAATAGCCCAAGCCAAAGCGGGCAGCGACTTCGCCGGTCAGTCCGCGGCCCTTGAGATAGGCAATCGCGGGCTGGGCACTGCGCAGCTGATGACGATAAAAATCGTTGGCGCGCGTCATCACGTCCGACAGGGCCATGCTCTTGGCCTGCTTTTCCTGGCGCTGCGCCAGGGGGATGTTGTCTTCGCGCTCGGGCACCACCATGCCCACGTTCTGGGCCAGATCCTTCACCGCTTCCACGAATCCCATCCCCGAATACTCGATCAGGAAACTGATCGCCGTACCATGCGCGCCGCAGCCGAAGCAGTGATAGAACTGCTTGGTCGGGCTGACGGTGAAGCTGGGGGATTTCTCGTTGTGGAAGGGGCACAGGCCCATGAAGTTGGCGCCGCCCTTCTTCAGTTGCACATAACGACCGACCACGTCGACGATGTCGACGCGGTTGAGCAGGTCCTGGATGAACGACTGAGGAATCACCTGGGCAGCGGGGCGTTAGGCAACGAGGCGAAGGGGCTGCTTACGCAGCCAGCGCGGCCTTGACCAGGGCGGACACGGCCGTCATGTCGGCACGTCCGGCCAGCTTGGGCTTCAACACGCCCATGACCTTGCCCATGTCCTGGGGACCGGCAGCACCGGTGGCAGCCACGGCGGCCTGGACTTCAGCCTTGATCTCGTCATCCGACAGGCTGGCCGGCATGTAGGTGGCCAGCACGGCCAGTTCGGCCTTTTCAACGTCAGCCAGGTCCTGGCGACCGCCGGCTTCGAACTGGGAGATGGAATCCTTGCGCTGCTTGACCATCTTGTCGATGATGGCCAGCACGTGGGCGTCGGTCAGTTCGACGCGCTCATCGACTTCCTTCTGCTTCATCGCGGCGGTCAAGAGGCGGATAGTGCCCAGCTTGCCCATGTCCTTGGCGCGCATGGCGGCCTTCATGTCTTCCGTGATCTGCTCTTTCAAACCCATGGGGTACTCCGAAGATGAGGTGGATGAGTATTCTGCGATCTGGCGCCATCCCGCATCCAGTATTCCGGGCAGCAACAAAGCAAGGCCCGGTCTTGGCATCGTAGAACATGGATGGGCTTATCGCCAGCCCGAATTGGTGCTTTCCTTCCTATTTGGGGCTGCCAACAGGAAAAACCAGGCCAGCCAGGCACCCGGAGAAAACACCTCGACAAATCGGGAATAAATGCGAAAACCCGCTGCGGACCAACACCGGAGCGGGTTTACACATCGGCCGCACGAGTGCGCGGCGAGAAATTCTTAGTACAGCTTCTTCGGCAGCTGTTGGCTGCGGATACGCTTATAGTGACGCTTCACGGCAGCAGCCAGCTTGCGCTTGCGCTCAGCGGTCGGCTTTTCGTAGAACTCGCGTGCGCGCAGTTCGGTCAGCAGACCGGTCTTCTCGATGGTGCGCTTGAAGCGACGCATTGCAACTTCGAACGGCTCGTTCTCTTTAACGCGAATAGTGGTCATGTAAATTCAAACCAGAAAGGTTAGGTTGGATTAGCAAAGAAAGCGATTGTAGCAGCACTGGCACCCGATTGGAAGGCCAAACGTGGCATTTTTTCCACCACCGTGGTAAAAAACGGATAAGAATCAGGCACTTATCACAGTCAAGATGATCCTTCACCTGAAGTCAAGGGCGAATGAAGGAAAAAGTCCAACACCTGCCTTCCAGGCCGCCCTCACACCGCGGAACCCGCCGCCACGCCTGAGGCCCACGCCCACTGGAAATTGTAGCCGCCGAGCCAGCCGGTCACGTCCGTCGCTTCGCCGATGAAATGCAGTCCCGGCACCTTGTTGGCCATCATGGTCTGCTGCGACAACTCACGCGTATCCACGCCGCCCAGCGTGACCTCGGCCTTGCGATAACCTTCCGAGCCACTGGGCAGGATCACCCAGTGATTGAGCGAGTCACCCAGCTTCTTGAGCGACTTGTCGGGCATGTCGGCAATGCGCGCGTTGGCATCGAAGCCATTGATCTTGAGCCAGCCTTCGGCCAGGCGGTTGGGCAGCCACTGTGCCAGCAGATTGCCGAGATTCTTCTTCAGCGTGCCCTTGCCGTGGATCAGCAACTGCGCCACATCCAGTTCCGGCAAGAGATTGAGCCGCAGCGGCGTGCCCGGCCGCCAGAAACTGGAAATCTGCAGGATGGCCGGCCCGGACAGCCCGCGATGGGTGAACAGCAGGTCTTCAAGGAAATGTCCGCGCTCCTTCTTCTCGCCGGTCTCCACCGACACCTCCAGCGCGATGCCGGCCAGTTCGGTGAGCGACTGCCAGGCCTTGCCGTCGAAGGTCAGCGGCACCAGGCCGGGACGCGTCTCCACCAGCTTCAGGTCGAACTGGCGCGCGATGCGATAGGCGAAATCGGTGGCCCCGATCTTGGGAATGGACAAGCCGCCGGTCGCAATCACCAGACTGCTGGCCTGGATCTCGCCGGCACTGGTAGCGATGCGGAACTGTTCACCGCTCTTGCCGACCTCCTGCACCGTACAGGGCATGCGCCAGCTGACGTTGCCCGCCTCGCACTCGGCCTTGAGCATGGCGATGATGTCTTCGGCAGAGTCATCGCAGAAGAGCTGCCCCTTGTGCTTCTCATGAAAACCGATGCGATGGCGCTTGACCAGCCCGATGAAATCCTGCGGCGTATAACGCGACAAGGCGCTGCGGCAGAAATGCGGATTCTGCGAGAGATAGTGCTGCGGACCCGCCCCCACATTGGTGAAATTGCAGCGGCCACCGCCGGAGATGCGGATCTTCTCGGCCAGCTTGCCGGCATGGTCGATGAGCACCACGCGGCGGCCGCGCTGGCCGGCCACGGCGGCACACATCATGCCGGCCGCACCGGCGCCGATGATGGCGACATCAAATTGATTGGGATTGTTCTTGCTCATGCTTCCTCCGGCACGCATCTCGGTGCAGCCCGAGGCCGCTTCAAAGCCGTGATTGTCCGCGATCCCGCCCCGAAAACACAAGAGCCAGGAAACAACGTGCGCTCGGGAAGCCACAAAGACCAAGGGCCGGCATCTTGCGATACCGGCCCTTCGCCTTCTTCCTCCCATCATCCCGCGTGCTCTGCAAACACGCGGAATGCCAGGTGCCTCAACTTTGGTGCAACTTTATCCTAACCAGCAATTTAAATCATTTATATCGTTTACTGAAAATACGGCGGCGGCTCCACGCCCATCCACAATTCCGAGGACAAGCGCATCATGTCATTGAGCGAGCCCCGCTGCGCAAACATCTGGCGCAGCCAGCTGGCATCGGACAAGCGATCATGCGCGATGCGGCGCAGGCGCGTGATGGTCTGCTGCTCGGCCTCGTTGGCCACATAGGGTTCCAGCAACTGCAATTGCTGCAGCAGGTGTTCATAGATGGGCAGCTTGCGCGATTGCGAAGGCGTCGCGCCGTGCAGGGCCAGCTGGCCGTTGAGCCCGAAGCGGCTGGCCTCGAAGCGGTTGAACTGGTACAGCAGATAGAAATCATCGCCGACCACGAAAGGCCGCTCAGTGAGGATCCAGCGCGCCAGCAATTGCGCATAGGCACCCAGGTGCGCCGCATGCTCGATGGTCAGCGGCGTATCGCAGACGCGGATTTCCACGGTGCCGTATTCCGGCTTGGGACGGATATCCCAATAGAAATCCTTCATGCTGGCGATGATGCCCATTTGGTGCAGTTCATCGTAATACGTCTCGAACTCGGCCCACTTGGTATGCACCGGTGCCGTTCCCGACAGCGGAAACGCCCGCACCACGTTGCTGCGCGAGGAATCGAACTTGGTGTCCGCGCCCTGGTAGAAGGGCGACGCCGCCGACAGCGCGATGAAGTGCGGCACGTAACGCGAGAAGCCGTGCGTGAGATACAGCGCATCATCGCCGTTCTCCACACCGATGTGGATGTGCTGGCCGAAGACGGTAAAGGTCTTGGCCAGGTAGCCGTATTTCTCGTGCAGATAATGGAAGCGCTCGCTGGGCGTGATGCGCTGCTCGTTCCAGTGCTGGAAGGGATGCGCGCCACCGCCGGAGACATCGATGTTGAGATATTGCGCGCCACGGTTCAAGGCGCCGCGCAAGCCCTTCAGTTCTTCGATCAGTTCATCCACGCGGGTGTGGATGCCCGAGTTGAGCTCGATCATCCCCTGCGTCATTTCCAGCTTGATCTGTTTTTGCAGGTCACGCGGCTCAATCCAGTTCAGCAGATCGACCGCATCGCTGGCCAGGTTGTAGTTGCGGCGGTTGACCAGTTGCAGTTCCAGCTCGATGCCCATGGTGAAGGGCGTGGAGGAACCGAACGGCAGGATGCCGGCGCTGCCCTGCGGACCGGCCACATGGGCCTGGGTACCGGGGGCATCGTGTTCGTTGCGGATCAGTGTCTCGGTATTCATTCGCGTCCACTCTCTCCAGATTTGATCAGGGCAAACTGGGTTGCCACCGGCCCCAGGAATTCCAGGACCACCATGCTGCCCGCCAGCAGCGGCAAGACATTGGCCGTGGTGTGCGGATACAGCGACGAAACGGTTTGCATCAGGCCCACGCCGACTTCGGTCATGGGCAAGGTGCCCAGCGTGAGCAGGCCGGCCTGCCGCCAGTTCATGCGGGCAAAGCGGGCAAACAGGAACACGCCCAAGCCCATCGCCAGGAAACGCGCCGCGATCAGGATCAGCACCGAGAAGCCCAGCAGGCTCAAGTCCGACAGCTTCATCGATGCGCCCACGGTGACGAAGAGCATCACCACGAACAACTCGTTGGCGACACCAAACTCCAGCTCCATCAGATCGAACTGGCGATCCAGATTCTTGGAGAGGATGGCGAAGATCAGCATGGTCAGCATCACCGGCAGATGCAGCGCATGCGCCACGCCGATGGCCAGTGCAATCACCGAGATCACCAGCACGAACTGCGAGCTGTTCTCGCGGCCCAGCAGGCGCGCCAGCGGCATCATCAGCCAGTAGGTCAGATAGGCCAGGATGGCCGAGCCGACCAGCGAATACAGGGTGTGCTGGATCAGCGTCCAGACGGGCGTGCCGGCCTCATGCGCGATCACCGGCAAGAGCGCATAGGCGGCCAGTACGGCCACGAAGTTGTTGAGCGCGGTCATGGCCGCCAGGCGGCGCGTGACCTGGCCTTCCGCCTTGAGGTCGCGCAGCACCACCAGCACCACGGCCGGTGCGGTGGCAATGGCCATCACGCCACCCAAGAGCGCCATGACCGAATCGGTACCGAACCAGGTCAGGGCGATGCTGACGAAACCGAAGCACAGCACGGCCGAGACGGCCACCGTGATCATCAGCCATTTTTCGCGGCGCAGCCAGCCGATGTCGACGTAGCGTCCCAACTGGTACACCACCAGCGCCACGGCAATGTCGGCAAAGATGTTGGTGACCTTGAGGACTTCACCGGAAAGCAGATTGAACCCGCCGGCACCCAAGAGGAAACCGACCAGCAGATAACCCGTGATGCGAGGCACCCATGGGGACTTGGAAACTACGTAGCCCGCGATCAGCCCGAAGAGCAGCAGGCCGCCGAATACCAGCAGGGCATTCCATTGCAGCGTCTGTGCGAGGGTGAACGACGGAAGAGCCCACTCCATATCTCCTCCTGTAACGATGTGGTGTTGAACCGCAGCAGCACACTATCATTCGACGATGACATGCATGTTGCGGATCGCGTAAGCAACATGCCGGGCATGTGCGGCACGAGCAGCCCGACGAGATCGGGCCCGATTTTTCCAGGAAGATTTTTGAAGAAAAAATCTCTCATCAAAAAACCGGAGCACAGAAGATATCACTCTTGCTCTACGCGATGATCTTTTTTTTACCTACAACGGAAATCTGAATTTCCTGATTTGATATTTATTGAATTTCTGGAAGTTATCCGAAGCGCATTGAGAAGATGAATGTAGTTAGGGGAGCCTCAATGCTCCGTCAGGATGCCGTCAGCGGTAATCAGAGCAGACCTGATTCGTTTGTCAGAAAAGACTGACACGAGCGCACTACGATAGCGGGCCAGCTGCGCTGCGTAATCGGCACGCTCGCTGTCGAGCAGACGGCGCTTGTAATCGATGACCCAGACTTCGTCGTCGAACATGACCACGCGGTCCAGCCGCATGACGCCAGACGGGGCGACGATCTCCATTTCATTGCGCGCCCAGCGATGCAACGACGGATTGAAGAAGCGCTCCAGTTCCGGCTGTGCCAGCACCACGCGCGCCTGCGCATGCACTACCTGTGCCATCTCCGCAGAGATGCCCAGCCAGCGCACCAGAGCAGGCGGCGATGGCAAGTGCAACGGCCATGCGTTGCCGTGCGTGAGCCGCTCCAGCAGCGCGTGCAGGGCTACGCCTTCATCGATGGCTTCGGTGCTGACCAGCGTGCCATCGGCATCGACCTCGGGCAGCGCATCTTCCTCCTCCTGCGCTGCGCCGAAGAGCGACATCGGTACCGGCTTGGGATCGAACAGCGCCAGCGAGAATTGCTCCTCGATGGCGGCAACATCGGCACCGTGTACCGCTTCCTCGCTGATCTCGCGCACCGGAGCATCGCTGGCGAAGAGACGCTGATACCAGCTGCCATGCACCACCCCGCCCTCGCCCGCCCCGCGATTACCGGCCACGCCCGAGACCAGCAGCAACTGCTTGGCACGCGTGACGGCGACGTACAGCAGGTTCCAGTCTTCCTGGGTCTTCAGGCTTTCTTCTTCCTCGAACAGATCATCCCGCGCACAGCCGCGTTCGCTGCGCCGGCCAAAGGCCGAGAAGTGCGTGGGCGCATCCTGATCCTGCGGCCAGGCGCAGAGGATGCCGAGATTGTCTTCCACCGAATCGCTGTGATTGGCATCGAGGATGGCCACCACCGGGGCTTCCAGTCCCTTGGCACTGTGCACGGTGAGGATGCGCACGGCATCGGCGCTGGCATCCACGCTCGCCTCATCGGGGGCATCGCCGCCGGAGGTGCGTTGCAGAACACGCAGCGCGTCAATGAACTTGGGCAAGCTCGGATAACGCCCGGCATCCATGTTCAGCGACAACTCCACGAAGGCCGCAATGTTGCCCAAGGTCTGGCTGCGCGTGAGCGGCGAGGCATGCTGCGCATAGCGCGCCACCAGTTCGCCCTGATGCAGGATCATGTCCAGCAGGTCATGCACCGGCAGATGCGGTGCCGCCTGCAGCCAGCGCTGCAGCAGGGTCACGGCACGCACCAGAGCGGCCGAAGCACTGCCCTCCTCCTGCATGCCCTGCAGATGCTGCCACCAGTGTCCGCCCTCGGCTTGCGCCACGCGGCGCGCGATCTGCACCAGGTCCTCATCGGCCGCGCCGATGATCGGGCTCTTGAGGACGTGGGCCAGCGCACGTGTGTCGTTGGGCGTGATGAGGAAAGTCAGCAGCGCAATCAGGTCGGCGATTTCCAGCGATTCGAGCAGGCCGCCGCGCTTGTCGGAAATGAAGGGAATCCCTGCGGCGCGCAAGGCACTCTCATAGGCCGCCAGGTGCGTGCGCTTGCGGACCAGCAGCATGATGTCTCCCCAGCGCATGGGGCGCGTTCCCTTGCCGTCGGCTACCGGCACTTCGCGACAGGCTTTGAGCAAAGCCTGCGCCAGTGCCTGCCCTTCCAGCAGGCGGCGCGCATCATCTTCCTCGCCGCGCGGCGAGGTCAGGGGGTTGCGCCAGGGGATGATGTCCTCGGCGTTTTCCGTGGACTCGGGGGAAGCCGGTTCTTCGGGGGTTTCAGGCGAAATGACGTTTTCTGCATCCTCGTCCTGCCGCGCCAGCGGAAGCCGCCAGACCTCGCCACCAGCAAGGCCCAGCGTGGTCTGCTGCGCGAACAGCGGATTGCCGCCCATGACGAATGAACGATTCAGTACATCGACCACGGCCGAAGCATTGCGGCGCGTCTGGTTGGCGCGCAGGATGGCGGCCCCCTGCACGCGCAGCATCTCGCGCGCGGCCACGAACACGCGCGGCTCGGCGCGGCGGAAGCGATAGATGGATTGCTTGGGATCGCCCACCACGAAGACGCTGGGCTGGGCCGCATCGCCGCCATAGGCATCGAGCCAGCAGCGCACGATGCACCATTGCAGCGGGTTGGTGTCCTGGAATTCGTCCAGCAGGATGTGCTTGTAACGCGCATCCAGCCGGGTCTGCAGATAGGCGGCGCTGGCCTCGTTGCGCAGCAGGCGGTAAGCCTGCCATTCGAGGTCGGCGAAGTCCAGCACGCGCTGTTCGGATTTGACTTCCTGATAGCAGGCCAGGTAGGTGCGGCCAGCGGTGAAGAGGGCGCGGTTGAGTTGCAGGACCGCCTTTTCCTTGCTACGTCCCTGCAGCTTGCGCAGTGCGTTGCCGATGGCATTGAACTCTTCTTCAAAGGCCGTCAGCGCGGCTTCCTCGCTGCTGCCGAAGTGCTGCACCAGGGCGGCCAGCAGCGACTTGACCTTGCCGTTCTTGCGCGGCTTGTCCTTGTCATCGAAGAACTGGCTGTAGAGGGCGTCGAAATTCTCCAGCGCGGAACCCGCCGTCAAGGCCGACTCGATGGCCACCGCGCGCGTCTTGTTGGCGCTACCCCCCTGGCCCAGCAGGACCGCGATCTGGCTGGCACGCGCGACCAGTGCCGCATCGTCCCACAGCGACAGGCGCGCATCGCGCTGCGCATCCGGGCCGCACAGGTCTTCCAGCCAGCGCAGGGGCGATGGCATGTCGGCTGTCTCTTCGTCTTCCTCGCCATCGTCGTCCTGCGTGGCCGCCCACCATTCGGCGCGCTTGTCGATGAAGGCATCGAGCAACTGGCGCGCATTGAAGTCGCCTGCCAGTTCATAGAGTTCCAGCAGCGCCGCCTTGACGGGCGCGCCCTCGGGCTCGCGCAGTTTCTGCATGAAGCGGCGGTAGGCTTCATCGATCAGCTCGCCGTTCTTTTCGGTCAGGGTATAGCCGTGCGGCACGCCTGAGGCCAAAGGTGCAATCTGCAACAAACGCGCGAACCAGCTGTGGAAGGTGTCGATGGACAGGCTCTGTTCAGACGAGAGGATGCGCTCGTACAGTGCGCGCGCCACCGGCAGCAAGCGGGGCAGGTCGGGCTCGGCCACACCGCGTTCGCGCAACAGCGTGGCGGCCTGGGCATCGTCGGCCAGGGCCAGTTCGTGCAGCAGTTCGAGCAGGCGCTCGCGCATTTCCTGCGCGGCCTTGCGGGTGAAGGTGATGGCCAGCAGTTCCGGTGCCTGCGCCCCGGCCAGCAGCAAGCGCAACATGCGCGCCACCAGCAGCCAGGTCTTGCCGCTGCCAGCGCAGGCCTCGACCACCACCGAATGGCGCGGATCGCAGGCGGCACGCGTGAAGACGGCCGCCTCGACCGATTCGCCATTGACCTCATAAGCCGCCGGTTGCTTGTCGGCGGCGCTCACAGCCAGGCTCCCTTGCGGCACAGGCCGCGCATCTCGCAATACTGGCAGACGGATTCGATGCCGTTGGCCGGCAGCGCCGCGCCGTGGGCGACGGCTTGCATGGTGGTGGTGATCTGTTGCTGGAGCATCTTCTGTTGGCGTGCGAAATCGGGGGCGGCGGCGTCGCCGGTCTTCTTGTCAGGGCCCAGTTCGAGGGCGACGTAATGCGCGTGTTCCACCGCGCCACCGGCCAGCAGGCCATAGAAGGCCAGCTGGTGGTCATCCGCTTCCTTGACCTTCTTTCTGAGGTCGCCGGCGGTCCGGGTCTTGTAGTCGAGCACGGCGCGCTCGCCGTCGGCATTGCGGTCGACCCGGTCGAGGCGTCCATACAATTCGATGCCGCCATCCTGCCATTGCAGGGCGTGTGATTGCGACTCTTCGCCGAACGCGAATTGCCAGCCCTCGGCTTCGCGCTCGTTGGCCCACAGCAGATAGGCCGGCATCACCTTCTGCCAGCGCGCATGGAAGGCCAGCGCGGCCGGATGGCGCTGCATCTCGCGCTGGAACACTTCCTCGGAAAGCTGCGCCAGCAAGGGCGCGCGGGCTGGCAGCGGGGTGTCGTTGTCGCGCAGATGGGCATGATAGCGGTAAAGAATTTCGTGCAGCCAGCTGCCGTAGTCGCGCTTCTCGGGCATGTCCGACAATTCATCCATCACCGCCACGCGCAGCATGCGTTGCGCAAAGAACTGATATGGGCAGGCCAGGAAACTGCCGAAGCCGCTGGCCGACAGCGAGGCCGGCAAGAGATCCGGTGCGCTCGGCATCGGCATGGTGGAGAGCACCGCACGCAGTGGTTTCAGCGGCGGCGGCAGCGTCACGCGTTCCAGTGGCGCGGCACCCTGCTGCGCCAGCTTCAGTTCAAGGCGCTGGATCCACGGGCTCACGGGATTGGGCTCGCCATCCTGATGGGTCTGCCAGCACAGCACCACGTCCGGATTCACGCACAGCAATTCGGTGAGGTCGCGCAGCTGCTGGCGCTGACGCGTGGCGCGCGTGGCCAGGTTCAGTTCACGCCGCACGGCATTGGAGAAGAACAGGGTTTCCTGCGGCGGTGAAGGCAAGTGCGCCGCATCCGCACCAATCACCAGCACCGCCTCGAAACGCCGCAGCCGCGCGCCGTTCAGGGGCAGCATCACGACACGACGGTCCTTGATGGGCGGCATGAAGGAAGTGGCATCCAGACGCAAATTGAGCAGCGCGCGCCATTCCGCAAAACTGAAAGTATCGCTCAGCCCGCCCTGCTCGGCGGCGATCTCGTCGAGCATCAGCAGGCATTGCTCGCCCGCGCCATCGGCGCGCAGCGCAGCTTCCATGCCCAGCGCCTGGCACAGGCCGCGCTGCGTCTCGCACCATTGCGCCAGCGTCTTGCGGCCGCCGAAGCGTGCAGCCTGCTTGGCCAGCGTGATGATGCAAGCGAGATCATCGGCCTGCCCGGCTTCGGCGAAAGCCGATTGCAGTGCCTGCCAGTCGCCGGCGATATTGGTACGGCGCAGGCGGGCTTCGATGCGCATGACGCGGTCGCTGCGGTCGGCATCATCGGGGAAAACGAAGGGCGACTTCAGCAGGTCGAGCAGCGCATTGGTTTCACCGCGGGCCGAGACCAGGTCATTCCACGCGGCCAGCGCAGCGGCGGCGCGGGTGGTGGAGAGCTTCCAGCCGGTCTCATCGGCCACGGCCACTTCGGCGCGTTCCAGCAAGGCGCGCAGGCGACGTGCGGTGACGCGGTCCTGGGCCACGATGGCGATGTCGGTCTTGCCCTGCTGCAGCCAGCGCAGCACAATCTGCGCGCTTTGGATGGCGGCGTTTTCGAGGTCGCCGGCCGGACACAGGCGCGGCAGCGCGATGGGATGCGAGGGGGAGACCGCAGCCTGGTCCGCTTCCATCGGCAGACCATCATCGTCGCGCACCAGCTCTTCCCAAGCCGAGAGATACAGCGGATGCAGCGGTGCGATGACCGCGCGGCTCCAGTCCAGCGTGACGATGCGCACCGGCTGGCGCTGGGCGTAGGCCGACAGGAAGGCCGCGTCCAGCGGTTCCGGTTCGGTCGGGCTCACCCACACCAGCGGCAGGCTGGCTTGGTCCGCCAGCGCCAGCATCGCGTCGAAACGTTGCACGATGCGGTCATGGGCATCGAGCTGCGTCTTCCACACCTGCCACACCAGCGCCGCTTCGTCGGAGAGCATGCCGTGCGCAGAAGGTGCCAGCGGCTCCAGCAATTGCGCCAGGGCCTGGGTCCAGCGGCCAACGGCAGCCTCTTCTCCATCCGCATTGGCGCGGATCTCGGGCAGCAGCGCCAGGGTCAGCTCATCGGACAGGGACAGCAGCGTCTGCGCCAGCGGCAGCAGGTCGGCATTGCGGCGGGCGGAAAACATTTTCTTGAGCCAGCCATGTTCGCGCAGTTGCGCATAGAGCTGCATGAGCCGCTCGCTCTCGGAGGGCGGCTCACTCTCGCCCGGCGGCTGCATCGCCAGCAGGCCGGACAGCGTATTGATGCGCGGGGCGATGTAGGGCCGGCGCAGTTCGCGCGACAGCGCCGCCTTGAAATTCTGGGCGTGGGAAAACGCCGGCACCATCAATTGCACGCCCGAGAAATCCAGCGCCCCTTGCTGTTGCGCCTGCAGCGCCTGCCCCAGCGGCTGGCCCTCGCGCAGCAGCGCGCGCACGGCCTGTTGCCAGAAATCTGGAGTGGGCGGGATCGGTACGGTGGCAAGCAGCATGCGTTCTCTGGATTCAATGAGGGCTGGTGAGGATAGCGCGTATGGACACGGCCGAGGCGGCACAAGAGCGTCAGCGGACCGTGCAGCCATTGTATTTTTCTCTTGCTCCGACAGATTTTTTCAATCGCGCCGGAGCAGACGATGCTGCGCATTGTATGCCAGACGGCCCCCTGCCGGCCTTGCGGGCGCAACGGGCAAAGCCGCGCCGGTGCTCGCGCAGCGCTGCAATGAACAGGATGAGGACGGGTGACAACAGGCCACGGAGCGAGCGTCCACACTTTCCCTCAAAATGGGTTATGATTGCCCCTGTACCCCGCCGCTTACCTCTGCCGCGCTTCAATTACAACTTGAATCGGCGCGCAACGACTCCACGTAGACCTAGCAACTCCGGAAGCGTTGATGGCTCACGCCAGGCCTGATGGTATTTGTCCACGGCGCTGATTGACTAATTACACCACTGCCTCATACCGAGGAAATGCCATGAGCGAACATATCAAACATATTACTGACGCCTCTTTCGAAGCCGATGTGCTGAAGTCCGACAAGCCCGTGCTGGTTGATTTCTGGGCGGAATGGTGCGGTCCCTGCAAGGCCATCGCCCCAATCCTGGAAGAAGTCGCCAAGGAATACGACGGCAAGCTGCAGATCGCCAAGCTGGACGTGGATTCCAACCAGGCCATCCCGGCCAAGTTCGGCATCCGCGGCATCCCGACCCTGATCCTGTTCAAGAACGGCGCAGCCGCTGCCCAGAAGGTCGGCGCACTGGCCAAGGGCCAACTGGTCTCGTTCATCGACAGCAACATCTGATTCTGATGTAACATCCGACGGCGGCGCGCTCGCGCTGCCGTCCGCCCGGCACACGGTGCCCGGCTTTATCCTAGATCCACACCACGCAATTCCCTCCCCCACCTTTACTTATCCCGTCCCGGGACACTCATATGCACTTATCAGAACTAAAAGCGATGCACGTCTCTGCCTTGCTGGAAATGGCCATCAGCCTGGACATCGAGAATGCTGCGCGCCTGCGCAAACAGGAGCTGATGTTTGCCATCCTGAAGAAGCGCGCAAAATCAGGAGAACAGATTTTTGGCGATGGCGCCCTCGAAGTGTTGCCTGACGGCTTCGGCTTCCTGCGCTCGCCCGACGCCAGCTACATGGCGTCCACCGACGACATCTACATCTCGCCTTCGCAGATCCGCCGTTTCAACCTGCACACCGGCGACTCCATCGAAGGTGAAGTGCGCACGCCCAAGGACGGCGAGCGCTATTTCGCCCTGGTCAAGGTCGACAAGGTCAACGGCGAACCGCCGGAAGCCTCCAAGCACCGCATCCTGTTCGAAAACCTCACGCCGCTGCACCCCAACAAGCTCTTGCAGCTGGAGCGCGACATGCGCGGCGAGGAAAACATCACCGGCCGCATCATCGACCTGATCGCCCCGGTCGGACGCGGCCAGCGCGGCCTGCTGGTGGCCTCGCCCAAGTCGGGCAAGTCGGTGATGCTGCAACACATCGCCCACGCCATCACCACCAATCATCCGGACACCGTGATGATCGTGCTGCTGATCGACGAACGCCCGGAAGAAGTGACCGAAATGCAGCGCTCGGTGCGCGGCGAAGTGGTCGCCTCGACCTTCGACGAACCGGCCACGCGTCACGTGCAGGTCGCCGAAATGGTGCTGGAAAAGGCCAAGCGCCTGGTCGAAATGAAGAAGGACGTGGTCATCCTGCTGGACTCGATCACCCGTCTGGCACGCGCCTACAACACCGTGATCCCGGCCTCCGGCAAGGTGCTGACCGGCGGTGTGGACGCCAACGCGCTGCAACGCCCGAAGCGTTTCTTCGGTGCCGCCCGCAACGTCGAAGAAGGCGGTTCGCTGACCATCATCGCCACCGCCCTGATCGAAACCGGCTCGCGCATGGATGACGTGATCTACGAAGAATTCAAGGGTACCGGCAACATGGAAGTGCACCTCGAGCGCCGCCTGGCCGAGAAGCGCGTCTACCCCGCCATCAATCTCTCCAAGTCCGGCACCCGCCGCGAGGAGCTGCTGATCAAGCCGGACCAGCTGCAAAAGATCTGGGTACTGCGCAAGCTCATGTACGACATGGATGAAATCGAGGCGATGGAATTCATCCTCGACAAGATGAAGTCCACCAAGAACAACGCCGAGTTCTTCGACATGATGCGCCGGGGCAACTAAGTTCGCAAAAGCAACTAAGTCCGTCGCAGGTTCGGAAAACGGCATGTCCCTCAGCGGGCGTGCCGTTTTTTATTGCCCCCTGGGAAACAAGGGATGAGCATTTTCATCTGAAATACCACGCCGCGCCGGCCCGGCCGGTCGGCCGCCTTGACCCAAGCCCCTGATTCCACTGTATAATTTCGGACTTTTCCAAACCGGCAAGTGATCATCAATCGGGTCAAGAAGCAGGGCGACCGACGAAGTGGCGATTGGCTACCAAACTACTCTTGAGGCAATCATGAAAGAAGGCATCCACCCGGATTACCGCGAAGTCCTGTTCCACGACATGTCGAACGACTTCAAGTTCATCACCCGCTCCACCATCGGCACCCGCGAAACCGGCGAGTTCGAAGGCAAGCAATATCCCCTGGTGAAGATCGAAGTTTCCTCCGAATCGCACCCGTTCTACACCGGCAAGCACAAGATCGTCGACACCGCTGGCCGCGTCGAGAAGTTCCGCCAGAAGTTCGGTTCCGTCGGTTCGAAGACTGCTGTCTCGAAGGCGTAATCAGTACTTCCTCCAAAAAAGGCAGCTCCGGCTGCCTTTTTTGTTGGGCTCACCGGTGGGGCAGCATCAGGGGCTGCACCATCATGTAGCAGACAGAAACAACTATTTACCGGGTTTTCCTGCACAATAGGGCCTGCTAAAAAAACACCAGCCAAAAACACCAGCCGCCGACAACGGCGACCGCGCGGCCCAGGCCACCCCAGCCCGCGCATCACCCAACACGCAGCACAGAACAAGAGCAACAAGATCTTGATGAAGCCAGTCCGTCTTCCCGCCGCCGCGACCAATGCGCTTCCGCGCCTGGCCGTGCTTGCGCTCGCCCTCCTCTACATCCTGCCCGGCCTGATCGGCCGCGATCCATGGAAGAACGAGGATGCCACCAGCTTCGGCATCATGTGGACCATGGCCCATGGCAACCTGGCCGACTGGCTCACCCCCAACGTGGCCGGCCTGCCGCTGCCGGCGGAAAGTCCGCTGGCCTACTGGTTTGGTGCAATCTGCATCAAACTGTTCGGCTGGCTGCTGGGCGACCCGCTGGCGGCCCGCGTTTCCATCATCGGCTGCTTCCTGGTCGGCTCGCTGTCGATCTGGTACACCACCTACCTGCTGGGCCGCCGCGCCGAAGCGCAGCCGTTGAAGCTGGCCTTCGGCGGCCAGCCCGAACCCAAGGACTTCGGCCGCACCCTGGCCGATGGTGCCTTCCTGATCTATCTCGGTTTCCTCGGCCTGCTGCTGCACAGCCACGAGACCAGCCCCAAGACCCTGCAGATCGCCCTGGTGGCCTATGCCATGTTCGGCGCGGCGCGCGTGTTCGATGCCGGCAAGCTGCGCCATGGCATCTGGCTGGGCCTGGCGCTGGGCATGCTGGTGCTGACCTATGGCTGGCTGCTGCCGGTCGGCGTGATGATCGCGCTGGTCCTGCTGGCCGCCCTGCGCAAGGATGGCCGCGCCCTCGGCCTGCTGCTGTTGCTGGCACTGCCGATGGCGCTGTTGATCAGCGCCGCCTGGGTGGCCGCGCTGCACCGCCTGATCCCGGCTGAAGCGGCCAGCCAGTTCGAGCTGTGGATGAGCTGGAACATCTATCAGCTCAACCGCCCGACGCTGGCCACCCTGGCCTTCCTCGGCAAATACGGCGTGTGGTTCGCCTGGCCCGCCTGGCCCTTCGCCGGCTGGGCACTGTACGCCTGGCGCCGCCAGCTGGGCTCGCTGCACATCGCCTTGCCGCTGGCCTTCCTGATTCCCATCACGCTGCTGATCCTGGTCAACGTGCATCGCGAAGAAGGCATGCTGCTGCCGCTGCTGCCGGCGCTGGCGATCCTGGCCGCGTTCGGCCTGCCGACCATGAAGCGCGGTGCCATCAATGCGGTGGACTGGTTCTCGGTGATGACGCTGACCACCTCGGCGGCCTTCATCTGGATCGGCTGGATCGCCAAGGAAACCGGCTGGCCGGCCAAGATCGCACGCAATGCCTACAAGCTCGCGCCCGGCTTCAAGCCCGGCTTCGAATGGATCTCGCTGGCCATTGCGGTGGCCGCCACCATCGCCTGGATCCTGGTGGTGCACTGGCGCATCTCGCGCCGTCCCTCGGTGCTGTGGCGGGCCGTGGTGCTGTCGTCGGGTGGCGTGATCCTGTGCTGGGTGCTGCTGATGACGCTGTGGCTGCCCTGGGTCAACTACGGCAAGAGCTATGCCGGCGTGGCCGAACAGATAGAATCGAAACTGACTTCGGTCAAGCAGTGCGTGCAGAGCAATGTGGGACCGGCGCAGCGCGCCTCCTTCGCCTATTTCGGCAACGTGCGCTTTGCCGACGAGCGCGACCAGAGCTGCGACTACCTGCTGCTGCAGGATGACGTCAGCAATCAGGATGCCTCCATCATGCTGCGCCAGTACCCCGGCAACTGGCGCATGGTCTGGGAAGGCCGCCGCCCCTCCGACCGCGACGAGCGCTTCCGCCTGTACCGCCGTGCCGGTCGCTGATGCAAGGTTGGCTGCCGCGTGACGACTGAACTGCCTGCCCTCTCCTCCCGCCATCACGTCGGCCGCATCACGCGGCTGGCGTGGCCGCTGCTGATCGGGCAGCTGGCCATCATCGCCAATGGCGTCATCGATACCGCCATGGTCTCGCGCTTCTCGGCGCTGGACCTGGGCGCGCTGGCGCTGGGCGTGTCGATCTACGTGAGCGTGTTCGTCGGCCTGTCGGGTGTGCTGCAGGCACTGCAGCCGACCATCGGCCAGTTGTACGGTGCAGGCCGCGTGGGCGAGATCGGCAACGAGGTCAAGCAAGGCATGTGGCTGGCAGTGCTGCTGTCCATCGTGGGCTCGCTGATCCTGATGTTTTCACCGCTGTTCCTGGCGGTGGCCAAGGCCTCGCCGGAACTGGTGGAGAAGGCCACGCTGTACCTGCGCATCGAAGCGCTGGCGCTGCCGGCCACGCTGTTCTTCCGCGTCTATTCCTCGCTCAACACCGCCCTGGCACGGCCCAAGATGGTGATGGCGCTGCAGCTGGGCGGCCTGTTGCTGAAGCTGCCGCTGAACGCCCTGCTCATCTTCGGCGGGCTCGGCCTGCCGGCCTTCGGCGGCCCCGGCTGCGCCATTGCCACCACGCTGATCGCCTGGCTGACGATGATCGCCGCCTGGCTGCTGGTGGCGCGCCTGCCGCTGTATCGTCCGCTCAAGCTGTTCGGCAGCGGCTTCGTCGCGCCCTCGTGGAAGAGCCAGCGCACGCTGCTGCTGCTGGGTATTCCGATCGGCATGTCCTACTTCATCGAAGTGACCGCCTTCACGCTGATGGCCGTGTTCATCGCACGCCTCGGCGCGGTCCCGGTGGCAGGCCACCAGATCGCGGCCAACGTCGGCACGGTGCTGTACATGCTGCCGCTGTCCATTGCCAGCGCCACCAGCACCCTGGTCGCGCAAGCCATCGGCGGCGGCAACATGGCGGAGGCCAAGAAGATCGGCCGTGCCGGCATCCGCCTGGCCGTGTCGCTGTCGGTGGTGATCGGGGTAATCGTGTGGTTCCTGCGCGAACACATCATTCGCGCCTACACGCCCGATCCGGTGATCGTCGGTGCGGCGCTGCCGCTGTTCCTCTACATCGCCTTCTACCAGCTGTTCGATTCCATGCAGGTGACCACTGCCTTCGTGCTGCGCGCCTACAAGGTGGCGGTGGTGCCCACCGTCATCTACGCGGTCACGCTGTGGGGAGTGGGATTGGGCGGCGGCTATCTGCTGGGACTCGATCCGCTGGGCGTGGCACCGCCGGCGCTGCGCGGCCCGTCCGGGTTCTGGCTGGCCAACAGCCTGAGTCTGGGCTTGGTGGCCCTCGGCCTGCTGGCCTATCTGCGCGTGATCCAGCGCCGCGCGCAGCGCGGCGAACTCAGCGTTTGATCACGCCGCCGGCGGCAAACAGATCGTCATTGCTGGCGTCGACCAGACCGGGCACGCTGACCGCGTCGTCCGGCCGCCCCAGCAGGAAGCCCTGCACCTGATCACAATGCAGCAGCTGCAGTTCGCGCAGCTGCCCTTCGGTCTCCACGCCTTCGGCCACCACTTCCATCTGAAGGGCATGTGCCAGCGCAATGATGGCGGCCACGATGGCGCGTCCGGAGTGATCATCCAGATCCAGGCGCGAGGTGAAGAAACGGTCGATCTTGACCTGCCGGCAGTGGAACTGCGCCAGGTAGGCCAGGCTGGAATAGCCGGTGCCAAAGTCGTCGATGGCAATGTCGAAGCCCAGCGACTGCAGTTCGCGCACCACGCGCGTGGTGCGTTCCACATCCTTCATGGCGGCGGTCTCCGTAATCTCGAACATGAGCCGCTGCGGCGCGATGCCGGACGCACTGACCACCTTGATGATGCGCTCCACCAGATCGCTGCGCATCTGCAGCGGCGACAGGTTCAGCGCCACCTTGACCGGCTTCACGCCGGCCGCATCCCAGCACACGATCTGCCGGCACACCGCGTGCAATACCCAGTCGCCGATGCAGAGGATCTGCCCCGAGCGCTCGGCAATGGGAATGAATTCGGACGGAGCCATCTCGCCCAGCTCCGGATGATGCCAGCGCAGCAGCGCTTCCAGCCCGGTCAGTTCCTTGCCGGCACCGCGATACTTGGGCTGGAAATGCAGGCGGAACTGCTGCTGGTCAATCGCCTGCTGCAGCGCCTGCCGCACCTGCAGATGACGCATGGCGCTGGCATGCATGGCCGGCTCGAAGAAGCGATAGGTATTGCGTCCGCTCTGCTTGGCTTCGTACATGGCGGCATCGGCATTTTTCATCAGGGCATCGACCGACTCGCCGCTGTTGGGATAGACCGCGATGCCGATGCTGGAGGTCACGCGCAAGGTCGCATCCTCGATCTGGAAATCCAGGCGCAGTTCGGCCAGGATGTTCTCCGACAATTGCTCCACCACCTCGGGCGTGGACAGATTGCTCATCACCACCACGAACTCGTCGCCACCGATGCGCGCCACCATGTCCTCGCCACGGATGCAGGCGCGGATGCGCTGCGCCACCGCCACCAGCAAGCCATCGCCGACGGCGTGGCCGAGCGAATCATTGATGGCCTTGAAGCCATCGAGATCCATGAACAGCACCGCGAACGGTTTGCCGTTGCGACGCGCCACTTCCACCGCATGCTGGATGCGGTCCGCCAGCAAGGCGCGATTGGGCAGGCCGGTGAGCACATCATGGGTGGCGAAGTGCAGCAGCTTGTCATTGGTGCGGCCAACGATCTTCTTCAAGACCTGATTGCGCTGCACGCCGCTGACCACCCGCGCCATGGCCATCGCCAGAAACGCCAGGAACACCAGGCCATTGACCAGGTGTTCGCGCGTGATGCCTTCCCCGGCCAGGCTTTGCGCCTGCGGGTCGATCAGCAGTGCGCGCAGTCCGGCGGCCGCCGATGACACCAGCCCGGCCCCTACCAGCAGCGCCGCCAGCACGCGCCGCGCCTGCTGGGAATTGAGCGAACCGGTCATGGGCTTGCGTCCGTTGCTGGCGGAAAACAGCGTGACGATGAAGACCGCCACCACTTCCGACACCACCAGGGCCACGATCAGCAAGGGCGTGTGATACACCAGCGGCGGCACCAGCGTCATCGACTTGAGCGCGATATGGAAGGCGGCATTGAAGGCGGCACCGATGGCCAGCCCGCCAATGACCAGCCGGGCCGGTTGCGGACGCCGCATGCCCGTCAGATGCATCAGGTAGAAAGCGCTGGACAGGCACAGCAGCAGGGTGAGCACCACCATGCGCGCATCGAAGGCGATCGCCATGGGCGCGTCCAGCGACGCCACCGTCAGCAGCATCGCGCCCCACACGCCGAGACCGAATACCACCGCGCCGATGGCCAGCCACAAGCGCCGGTGCTGTGACTCCTGCAGCACGATGCGCTCGGAGACCTCCAGCGCCGCGTAGGCCGAGAGGCTGGCGACCAGCAAGGCAAAGGCCAACAGCAGGAAATGAAAGGAAGCTGACATTGTCGAACCTGGGCTCGGGTGCGCACCTTCCACGCGGGCGATCGCTGGGAGCCCGCAGGACAGGACGCCTGCTCGGTATCGCGGCCGTTCCGTCCTGGCGACGAGCGCGCTGGCAGCATGGCGCAGCGGGCCGCAGGACGTCAGTCGATCGCCGTTGCCGGGCAACGGGTCGCCGCGTTCCATCCCGGAAAGCGCCCGCACACCTCGTGCGCGGCAGGAAACCATGCCGCTGCCACGACGCGCGCCGACGTCATTCCGGGAACCTCAAAAAGTTACGTAACCAAAACGTACCACAGGGATGCTGCTGACTTCTTTGATTTATTCGATTCGTTGCAACCAGCGTGCTGCTTGTGTGACTCCCCGGCAAGACGCCGGACGGTGTCGCCCCCCAAAAGCTCGGGCCGGATTATCTAACAAAAACTCCATCCCGTGGAATGGGAAAGATATCGGCTATTCATTCACCGGATGCCCGGTGCGCTTTTCGATCTCCCGCTATTCTAGCGCGCTTCGGCCGCAAGATGCCGCGTCGCATCAGATCTGGAACGCCGTGTCTCGCTCCTTGCGGCGTGTCTCGCGGCGGACACAAACCTTAAAAAATTGCGCCCTGCCGATGCACAGGCAGGAGAGTTGGACCGACAATGCCTGCATCACAAGACCGGCATCGTCCCTCCTGCGTCAAGCATGCGATGCACCAGGCCAGTCCCTGCCATGCGCTCCGCGCGACGTACTTGCAGTGGCCTGATGACCTGACATCTGTGCACGGTGACCCGTGCCAAATGCGGCTGCTCGTTGCACCAAAGACTCTTTTGGAGACTTGCACATGGACGCTTTCCCATCGGCCGGAAATGCCTGTCGGCACTGCTTCGGCGCGATCACGCGCGGACCGCTGCAGGAGCGATGGCGCCCGTTTTCCGACCAGTGAGTATAAATCACGTTTGCGGCGTAACTCACCTCGGAAGCAAACGTACCCCGGAAAGCGCTACCTCAAAGTACCTTCGAAATCATGGAAACCGCCAATCAAAAATTCGCAAAGCGCCTGCGCGCAGCGATGGAAAAAGCAGGATACGAACCCAAGCCCGCCGTTCTGGAACGGGAATTCAATCTACGTTACTGGGGCAAGCCGATGACGCTGCACGGCGTACGCCGCTGGCTGCTGGGCGAGTCGATGCCCAAGCAGGACAAGCTGGAAACGCTGGCCGAATGGCTGATCGTGACGCCACAGCATCTGCGCTTCGGCGAGGAGATCAGCAAGCGCATCGACAAGCGCCGCGCGCGCTGGGAAGAAGCCATCGGCTACCGCGAGCGCGAAGCTTTCGAAGCCTTCATCAATCTGCCTGCGCCCCAGCGCAAGATCGTCAAGGAAGTGATCTTCGCCTTCTCGCAAGTCGCCATCCAGGCGTCAGAAAAAGCCGCTGCACCGACCAAGACCGCCACCACCCGCCGCCGCACCCGCACCTGAAGACGCGCTCCCGCAGCGTTCGCTGCGTGCTCCTCTCGTGTCGTTTCCCGAGATTTCTCCCCCTCCCGAATCACGATCCCGCTCCCCCCTGGGATCTTGCTTCCTTCCTTTCTTGTTCTTGTTCCGCCCGCGTGCGATCCGCCACCGGCATGTGCTGCTGCGCGCGTCCCGCCTGTCAATCTGTCAGCTTCCCGCGTGACGGGAGTGGCTGTGGCGAATCACCCACGCAGCAGTGCATCAATTTCCCACGCGTGCCGCCACGTCGACGCAGTGATCGACCTGCTCGGCGATGGCTTGCGGTACCGGGCGCTGCCCCGCCAATACCTCGTTGATCCAGGCGGCAGTGGCGGCGGCGTCCTGGCCTTCGGGCAGGTCGGGCGATTCCTCCGCCACGCTCTGCTTTTCCACCAGCACGGTGCGGGTGCCGCGGCTGAACCAGTCGATGCGCTGGGCGCGCCGCGCATTGGCCACGGTCTCGCCTTCGGTGCCGCGCATGAGGAAGGCGTCGCCGCGATCATGCGGGGCGGCGTGACTGAAGTAGTCGGTCAGCATCTTCAGGTATTCCGGATGGGTATACGACGTCAGACGCAAGGCGGGCTGCGCAAACGGTTGCATGATCTTGACCAGCGTATGCGTGGAGTTGCGCACGCCGAGGATGCGGCGCAGATCGAGCAGGCGCGACACGGCCGGGGCCAGCGCAGCAATCGGGATGAAGGCCGGCAGGCCGGCGGCCATGCGCGCTTCGGCCTCGGCGGCGGAGGCCGCATGCGGTACCCCCAGCGCAGTGAAAATCTCGGCGCTGGTCACGCGCTGCGGATCGTGGGTGACGCCGTGCATCAGCACGGGGACTCCGCGCCGCACCAGCAACAGGCACAGCAGCGGCGTCAGGTTGGCCATCTTGCGCGAGCCGTTGTAGCTGGGCAGCACCACCGGCGCATAGGGACCGGCCGGCGCATGCAGGGGCGTGAAGGAGGCCTCGGCGGCCGCCAGGAAACCGGCGATCTCCTCGACCGACTCGCCCTTGATGCGCATGGACAGCAGGATGCCGCCAAGTTCGAGATCACTCACGCGGCCATCGAGCATGGCGGCATACATCAGTTGCGCATCCTCGCGCGAAAGACTGCGGGCACCGTCCTTGCCGCGTCCGATTTCCTTGATGAAACGGGCGGCTGCGAACGGGGCCGGTGACGAGGCAGCGGCACTGGCGACAGGCTCGACGGCGGCAGCCGGAGCAGGAATGTGGGCATCGTTTTGCATGGCCGAAGGGTACACCAAAACCGCCGCCTGCCGCAGCCGGGGCGCTTGCCCGGTGGCTTTCCATTACAATAGCGCCTTTGCCGCATGGCCCCCACCGGGCTCTTTTTGCGGCGGCTTCATTGAGTCCATCCCCATGTTAGTTCTCGGCGTCGAATCTTCCTGTGACGAAACCGGCCTTGCTCTGTACGACACCGAGCGCGGCCTGCTGGCGCATGCCCTGCATTCGCAGATTGCCATGCACCAGGAATATGGCGGCGTAGTCCCCGAGCTGGCCTCGCGCGACCACATCCGCCGCGCCATTCCCCTGCTGCAGCAAACTCTGGCCGATGCGCAGGTGCAAGCCGCCGACATCGACGCCATCGCCTACACGCAAGGACCGGGACTGGCTGGGGCGCTGCTGGTCGGCGCATCGGTGGCCTGCGGACTGGGTCTGGCGCTGGACAAGCCGGTACTGGGCATCCATCACCTGGAAGGCCACCTGCTCTCGCCGCTGCTGGCGAGCAAGCCGCCGCGCTTTCCCTTCATCGCGCTGCTGGTCTCGGGCGGGCATACGCAACTGATGCGGGTCGATGGCGTGGGCCGCTATGAACTGCTGGGCGAGACGCTGGATGATGCCGCCGGGGAAGCTTTTGACAAGTCGGCCAAGTTGCTGGGACTGGGATATCCGGGCGGACCAGCGATCTCGCGCCTGGCCGAGTTCGGCGATCCAGGCGCATACCAGTTGCCGCGTCCGATGCTGCATTCCAAGAATCTGGATTTCAGTTTCTCGGGCTTGAAGACGGCAGTGCTGACCGTGGTCAAGCAGCACAGCGCCAACATCTGCGAACAGGACAAGGCCAACATCGCGCGTGGCTTCGTCGATGCGATCGTGGATGTACTGGTGGCCAAGTGCATGACGGCCCTGAAACAGACCAACCTGAAGCGTCTGGTCATCGCCGGCGGCGTCGGCGCCAATGCGCAGCTGCGCGCGGCCCTCAATGCGGCAGCGGCCAAGCGGCGTTATGAAGTGTTTTACCCGGAGCTGCAATTCTGCACCGACAACGGCGCCATGATCGCCTTCGCCGGTGCCATGCGCCTGCGCGAGGAGCCGGGTGCGGCGCGCAAGGAATACGGTTTTGGCGTGCGTCCGCGCTGGCCGCTGGATGAGTTGCGGCCGCCGCAGGCCGGGCAGTAGTCAATCGAAGGCCAACTCTCAGATTGACTGTGAACAAGCCCTAGTCTGAACCCAAGGTAAATCTGCCGATGGCATTGGACATTCCATCAATCTCATGTTTGAGCAATCCAGCCGACGCGCTTGCCTGCTCAACCAGATCAGCATTGCGCTGGGTGATGCCATCAAGCTGCACAATTGCCTGCGCGATCTGATCAATGCCAGCCGTCTGGCTGTCGCCGGCTTGCACGATCTCGCTCATCAAGTCGTTGACCCGGTTGGCTGCATCCACCATTTCCTTCATGGCATCGCCCGTCCCGGCGGCCAACTCATTGCTGGAGGCGATCTGACCGGTCGAGCTTTCAATGAGCTGCTTGATCTCGCGGGCAGCCGCCCCTGAGCGTTGCGCCAGTGAGCGCACCTCGGAAGCCACCACGGCGAACCCCCTTCCCTGTTCGCCTGCCCGCGCCGCCTCCACCGCTGCGTTGAGCGCAAGGATGTTGGTCTGGAAGGCGATGCCATCGATCACGCCAATGATGTCATTGATCTTGCCGGAGGATGTCTTGATGGCAGCGATGGCCATTACCACCTGTTGCACCATCGCGCCTCCCCGCTGCGCCAGTGCGCAGGCGCGGTCGGCAGCCAAGCGTGCCTCCTGCGCTGCTTCATAGTTGGATCGCACGGTGTGTGCCATGTCCTGCATCGAGGCAGCGGTCTGTTCCAGCGATGCCGCCTGCTCCTCGGTTCTCGCCGAAAGCGCCGAGTTGCCGGTGCTCAACTGTTCTATTCCTGCCGCGATCTGTTTCCCGTGAACCGTGACCTCCCTGATCATCTGCGACAAGCTGCGATTCATGGCGGACAGGGCCGCCATCATCCTGCCCGTTTCGTCGCGTGAGGCCACATGGATCCTGCTGGCCAGATCGCCTCGCGCCACCGCACTGGCGATTCCCACGGCTTCATTGAGCGGCTTGCTGACGCGGCGTGCGATCAACCAGGACAAGCCCAATCCGCACACCAGGGCCACTGCGAGCAAGGCAGCCACTCCCACACGGGCCTGGCCGAAGGTCGCATCGGCTTCCTGGCCGCTTGCATGGCTACCTTGCTCGACCGCAGCAAGGAGAGTGGACAAGGATTTCCCTACGGATTGGTCCAGGGCCGCACCCTGCTCCTGCGCCAGGGCCTTGGCTTCCTCGGTGCGCCCCTGATCCGACAGGCTCAACAGCTTTTCGTGCAGGACCAGGTAGCGCTTGATGGATTCCCCATACCCGCGCCAGACCTTTCGTTCATCCTCGGTCAGGGGCAACGCCTGGAATTGCTGCTCCAGCGCTTCCCGCCGACGCATGATCTGCTGCATCACCGTCTCGGCGGCCCGTGCCTCGCTGTTGCGCGTGGCCAGCATGTGGCGAAATTCTTCTATCCGAAACCGCGCAAACTCGCTGCGCAGATCCAGCAGAATATGCTGGGCAGGTGTCCAACGCACGATCAGATCGCCCGTCGCATCGTGCACCCGGCCGATCTGCATCAGCGAAAAGCCACCGAGAACAGCGGTGAGGGCCAATACAACAAGGAATGAGGCCATCAGTTTGACGGCCAAGGTGGGGTTGCGCAGCAATCTCATCGACATCGTCTCGCTCCCAATTTCAGAACGCGAGTTGTACCTTCATCTGGCTGCTACGGTCCCCTGCCACATTGAACGCATCTACCGCCTGGGTATAAGGGAAGCTCGCCGTGATAAGGGGTGCCACGTCGACCAGCCGCCGATTCATCATCTCCACCGCCATGGCGAATTCTTCATGGAAGCGGAAGGCACCGCGCCATTCCAGCTCCTTCGCCACCAGCAGATTGGCCGGGAAATTGACATCACCGCCCAATCCGACCTGCACGACTACACCGCCAGGACGCATCGTTTCCAGGCCAGCACGCAGTGCACGTTCGGTACCGCTGACCTCGAACAGCACATCGAAGCTGCCCTTTCCTTGCGCATAGGATTGCAGCACCTCGGCCTCGGTCGCCACGTTGATGATACGGTCGGCCCCGACGACACGGGCGGCTTCCAGTGCCTTGGGCGCAATGTCGGTAGCGACGATTTCCGCGGCCCCGGCACGCCGCGCAGCGATGATGACCAGTGCACCGATCGGCCCGCATCCCGTGACCAGGACCCGCTTGCCCACCAGTAAACCTGCCCGGCGCACGGCGTGCAGGGCCACCGAAAGTGGCTCGGCCATGGCCGCCACGCCATCGCTGACATGATCGGCCACCGGGTGTGCCTGATGGCGCTCGATCACGATCTCTTGGCGGAACGCGCCCTGAACATGGGGCATGCGCATGGCACTGCCGTAGAAACGCATGTCCAGGCAATGGTTCTGCTTGCCTTCCTGGCAGTAGCGGCACACGCCACACGGATGGCTCGGGCTCACCGCAATACGCGTGCCCGCAGCGATATCCTGCACCGCCTCGCCCACGGCACGAACGACGCCGGAGACTTCATGGCCCAGCACCATGGGCTGCTTGATGCGCACCGTCCCGAAGCCGCCGTGATGGTAGTAATGCAGGTCCGAGCCGCAAATGCCACCGGCCTTGATCTGTACCTTCAGTTGATGGGGGGCCAGTTCGGCCGTGGGAATTTCTTCGATGCGCAAATCATGGGGAGCATGAACGATGATGGCCTGCATGATGGTTCTCCTGAATGAGGTCGGGATTCAAAGGGTGGCGGTGACGCCGCCATCGACGTAGAGAATGTGACCGTTGACAAAATCAGAGGCTGGACTGGACAAGAAGACGGCCGCCCCCACCAGGTCTTCGACATCTCCCCAGCGTCGCGAGGGGGTGCGGTTGACCAGCCAGTCCGTGAACACCTGATCGCGCACCAGCGGTGCCGTCAGTTCGGTCTTGAAGTAGCCAGGCCCCAGGCCGTTGGCCTGGATGCCGTACTTGCCCCAATCGATCGCCATGCCCTTGGTCAGCATCTTCACCGCCCCTTTGGTAGCGGTGTAGGGCGCGATACCCGGACGGCCCAGTTCACTCTGGACCGAGCAGATGTTGATGATCTTGCCGTGACCTCGCTCGATCATGGCGCGCGCGACCGTCTGACCCACCAGGAACACGGAGTCGAGGTTGGTGCGGATCAGCGCATGCCAGTCCTCTTCGGAAAACTGTTCCAGTGGCGAGCGGCGCTGTATGCCCGCATTGTTGACCAGGATCTCGATGGGACCGACATCTTCCTCGATGCGCCGCACAGCCGCATTGACGGAAGCCGCCTCGGTGACATCGAAGGGCATCCCGGTGACGCGCCCCCCCTCTGTTGACAGCCGCTCCACGGCGACTGCAAGTTTTTCCATGTCTCGCCCATTGAGTACCACATGGGCACCAGCATGCGCGAGACCGCGCGCCAGGGCAAATCCGATGCCACTGGTAGAGCCGGTGATGAGCGCAATGCGGCCGGTGAGATTGAAGGCTGCTACGCCAGCAGGGAGGCTCGATCCAGTTTGCAAAGTCTTCTGGTCCATGATGTCTGCTCTCATCCTTCTGTCGCCTTGACCATATCTTCGATGACCTTCTTGGCATCGCCAAAGACCATCATGGTCTTGTCCATGTAGAACAGTTCATTGTCCAGACCTGCATAACCCGCTGCCATGGAGCGCTTGTTCACGATCACGGTCTTGGCCTTGTAGGCTTCCAGGATCGGCATGCCGGCAATGGGCGACTTGGGATCCTTGGCCGCCGGGTTGACCACGTCATTGGCCCCCAGCACCAGCACCACATCGGCCTGGGCGAATTCGCTGTTGATGTCTTCCATCTCGAACACCTGGTCATAGGGCACCTCGGCCTCAGCCAACAGCACGTTCATGTGGCCCGGCATGCGGCCTGCCACCGGGTGGATTGCGTATTTCACGGTCACGCCGTTGTGGGTCAGCTTTTCGGTCAGTTCCTTCAGTGCGTGCTGCGCGCGTGCGACGGCAAGCCCGTAACCCGGCACGATGATGACGGTTTCTGCATTTCCCATCAGGAACGCCGCATCGTCGGCCGATCCCGACTTGACGTTGCGCTGCTGCTGCGCCCCGCCACCGGCGGCCGCCGCTTCACCGCCAAAGCCGCCCAGGATCACGTTGAAGAAGGACCGGTTCATCGCCTTGCACATGATGTAGGAGAGGATCGCACCGGACGAACCGACCAGCGAACCCGCGATGATGAGCATGGAGTTGTTCAGCGAAAAACCGATGCCCGCCGCCGCCCAGCCGGAATAGCTGTTGAGCATCGAGACCACCACCGGCATGTCCGCCCCGCCAATCGGGATGATGATGAGCACGCCCAGCGCAAAGGCGATGGCGGCCATGATGATGAAGGGCAGCCAGTTTTGCGTCAGCACGAAGATGATGCCGAAGCCGATCATGGCCACCGCCAGCAGCAGGTTCAGGAAATGCTGGCCGGCGAAGTTGACCGGCGCACCCTGGAACAGGCGGAACTTGTACTTGCCCGATAGCTTGCCGAAGGCGATCACCGAACCCGAGAAGGTGATGGCCCCCACGAAGGTACCGATGAACAGTTCCACCCGGTTGCCCACCGGAATCAGTTGCCCGTGCGCCGAAATGCCCAGCGCCCACGGCTCGGCCACCGCCGCCACCGCGATACAGACCGCCGCCAGACCAATGAGCGAGTGCATCGCCGCCACCAGTTCGGGCATCTTGGTCATCTCGACGCTGCGCGCCAGATAAGCGCCGATGCCGCCACCGACGATCACGCCGCCAGCCACCAGCAGGTAGCCGATATCACCGGAAGGATTGGTACCCTCCCCCTTGATCTTGACGATCAGCGCCAGCGTGGTCAGCACGGCGATGACCATGCCGGCAATTCCGAAGCTGTTGCCACGGCGCGCCGTGGCCGGGTGCGAGAGACCCTTCAGGGCCTGGATGAAACAGATCGATGCGATCAGGTACAGCAGGGTCACCAGGTTCATGCTCATGCTCGTTCTCCCGACTTGGCCTTGGGCTCTTTCTTCTTGAACATTTCCAGCATGCGCTGGGTCACCATGAAGCCGCCGAACACGTTCACCGCCGCCAGCGCCACGGCCAGCGTGCCGGCAATGCGGCCGACCGTGCCTTCGGTGAGGCCCGCGGCCAGCATGGCGCCGATGATGATGATGGCCGAGATGGCATTGGTCACCGCCATCAGGGGCGTGTGCAAGGCCGGGGTCACCGTCCAGACCACGTGGTAGCCAACGTAGATGGCCAGCACGAAGATGATCAGGTTAATGATGGTGTGGCTGACTTCCATTACTTGTCTCCTTGTTTGCGCAGCACTTCACCACCTGAACAAAGCAGCGTGGCCGCGACAATATCGTCTTCCTTGTTGATGACCAGCTTGCCTTCGGCATCGATGATCAGTTTCAGGAAGTCGAGCACGTTGCGCGCGTACAGGGCCGAGGCATCGGCCGCCACCAGGGCCGCCAGGTTGCCTTCGCCGATGATGTGCACGCCGTGCTTGATGACGGTCTTGCCGGGTTCCGACAAGGGACAGTTGCCGCCCTGGTCGACCGCCATGTCCAGGATCACCGAACCGGGCTTCATGGCCTTGACGGTCTCCTCGCTGATCAGCACGGGGGCCTTGCGGCCGGGGATCAGGGCGGTGGTGATGATGATGTCGGCCTGTTTGGCGCGTTCGTGGACCAGTTCGGCCTGGCGCTTCATCCAGTCCGGCGGCATCGGGCGGGCATAGCCGCCCACACCCTGGGCGATTTCCTTTTCCTCCTCGGTCAGGAAGGGCACATCCAGGAATTTGGCCCCCAGCGATTCGATCTGCTCCTTGACCGCCGGACGCACGTCGGAGGCCTCAATCACCGCCCCCAGCCGCTTGGCCGTAGCAATAGCCTGCAGGCCGGCCACGCCGGCCCCCATGATGAGCATGCGCGCGGCCTTGACGGTACCGGCGGCGGTCATCAGCATGGGCATGAAGCGTTGACAGGTATTGGCGGCCATCAGCACGGCCTTGTAACCGGCGATGTTGGCCTGCGAGGACAGCACGTCCAGCGACTGCGCGCGGGTGGTGCGGGGCGCGGCTTCGAGGCCGAAGGCGGTGAGGCCGGCGGCGGCCATGGCGGCGATGTTGTCGGCATCGAAGGGGTTCAACATGCCGATGACCACGGTACCCGGTTGCAGGCGAGCGCGTTCGGCCTCATTGGGGGCGCGCACCTTGAGCAGGATCTCGGCGGTATAGACCGCTTCGGCGCTGCCGATGCTGGCGCCGACGGCCACATAGGCGTAGTCAGGAATGCTGGACCTGACGCCTGCACCGGACTGCACCCTGACTTCATGCCCGGCCGCGATGAATTTCTTGACTGTCTCCGGCGTGGCGGCCACGCGGGTTTCTCCATCCCGTGTCTCGACGGGGATGCCTATGATCATGAATTGCTCCTGCTGTTATCGTTCTTGTGACGCGGTCATGCGACGCGCAGGGGGACATCGCCGAGGATGTCCCCGGTACTGCATCAGAACTGGTGGCGAATGCCGGTGGTCACGCCCAGACGATTGCCGAACAGCGTGCCGGAGGTGGAGCCCAAGGTCTTCCATGCGTCGGTGAGCTTGGTGTAGTCCACCGTGAGATAGACATCGGTGCGCTTGCTGAAGGCATAGAGTACGGTCGGTGCGATGGTCAGGCGGTTGCCGCTGGTGCCGGCGTGCTTGAGGCGGTCGAAGTAGACCGCGTTCCACAAGCTCCACGGTCCGCTGATGTTCCATTTGAAACCGGCAGAGTAGGAACTGTTGCGATAGTCGGCGATATCGAGCTTGTTGTTGATGTAGCCTGCGTACCACTTCACCGGACCTGCGGTGTAGGTAGCGCCCAGTGACCAGGCCGTCTGCTTGCTGTTGGCGCTGATGGCCGAGCTGAAATAGGTAGTCGAATTATTCAACACCTGCCACGCACCGCCGATGTGCAGCGGACCGTCATCATAGGCCAGGCCGATGGCCCTGGATTCACCATTGTGGATGTCACCCGCCACTTCGCCGGCACTGTAGCCCAATGAGGCCGTCACACCCTTGTAGGTGCCGGCATAGCGCAAGCTGTTGTCCAGTCGCGCGCCCATGGTGTAGTTGCCGCCCTGGAAGCCGATGGTCTGGGTCACGTTGGAGAGAGCATAGACGTCATAGCTCACGACCATGTCATGGATCAGTGCATACTGACGCCCCACGGTCAGCTTGCCGAAGCCGCCTTGCAGCCCGACCAGAGACTCCCGGCCAAACAGCCGGGTGCCGGAAGCCGGTTGCTGTTGCAGCGCGCCGGTGTCGGTCCCGAATCCGGTCTCCAGCGAGAACAGCGCCGACAAGCCGCCGCCGAGATCCTCCGTCCCCTTGAAACCGATACGGCTGCCGGACAGCGGACCGCCGGCCAGTTGCACCTTGCTCCCGCCCGCGGCGTTCTCATTGGTGCTGTAGCGAACCGACGAATCGACGATACCGTAGATCGTGACACTGCTCTGCGCCTGGGCGCCACAGCTGATGATCCCCAGCGCTGCGGCCGACATGGCTATTTTTTTCATTGACGACTCCCTTTAGTGGTTGAATTGAATTGCACCCTCTACCTCAGACTCTTCGGGAGCCGGCGTGGCGCCGCCTCCCGGCAATGGCCGCCAGGATGTCAGTCATAACGGCCGTTGTTCTTGGGATCAGCGCAGTGCCGCGACCGCGCCGGCCATACGGCGGCAACCTTCTTCAATGGTTTCCACCGAAGTGGCGATGGACATGCGCATATAAGGCGAGAGGCCGTAGGCCGTCCCGGCCACCAGGGCGACGCCAGTGCTTTCGAGGAAATACATCACCACATCGATGTCGCTCTCGATCACCTTGCCTTCCGGCGTCTGGCGGCCCAGCAGGCCACTGCAGTTGATGAACAGGTAGAAGGCCCCCTCGGGCTTGCGGCAGCTCAGGCCATCAATGGCGTTGATCAGTTCAAGCCCGCGATCACGGCGGCGGCGGTAGGTATCGGCAAACTCGGCCACGAAACCCTGGTCGCCGGTCAGTGCGGCAAGAGCCGCCGCCTGGCTGACGGAACTGGGATTGCTGGTCGACTGCGATTGCAGGATATCCAGTGCGCCAATCAGATCGCTCGGACCGGCCGCATAGCCGATACGCCAACCGGTCATGGCATAGGTCTTGGAGACGCCATTGATGAGCAGGGTACGCTCGCGCAGATCGGGCGCTGCATTGAGCAGATGCGGCGTAGGCTGTCCATCGAATCGGATATGTTCGTAGATGTCGTCAGTCATCACCAGCACCTGCGGATGACGGCGCAGCACCTCGGCCAGTGCCTGCAGTTCTTCCAGGGTATAGGCTGCTCCGGTCGGGTTGCTGGGGGAATTGATGATGAGCCACTTGGTGCGTGCCGTGATGGCCGCATCGAGGACAGCAGGCGTCAGCTTGAAGCCGTCTTCCTCCACGCAGGGCACGACGACCGGTGTGCCATCACAAGCCAATACCATATCGGGATAGGACACCCAGTAAGGTGCCGGCACCAGTACTTCATCTCCGCTCTGCACCGTGATGGCCAAGGCATTGAAGATGGCGTGTTTGGCCCCGCAGGTAGCGATGATCTCTCGCGGCGCATAGGCCAGCTGGTTTTCGCGCGCCAGTTTTTCTGAAATGGCTTGGCGCAATGCAGGCGTACCCGCGGTTGGCGTATAGCGCGTCTGGCCGGACTCGATGGCCTCGGCGGCAGCGCGGCGGATGTGCGCGGGCGTATCGAAATCGGGCTCACCCACGACCAGGTTGACGATGTCCTTGCCCTGGCGGCGCAATTCGGCCGCACGCTCGGCAGCGGCACTGCTGGGGGACTGTTTGATACGACGGACGCGGTCAGCGATACGGGGGGAAGTCACACGGCTCTCCAAAAAACGATCAAGAGCGCTAACGGTAAGCGGCTGCCCATTTTTCCGATAAGACGACTTTCGTCTGGCAAAATAACCTCGCCTTATGGCTGCCCCGCAAACTGCTTTTAGCTTGGCTCTCGACGTTTCATGGAGCCATCCCGGACTCTGCTCGCAACCCCTGCAAACTCGGGCTTTCCGCCTGGCCAGCGGCATTTTTTAAGCGACTCGGCCAGTAAATAATTTCCATGCGACAGTGTGTTGATACCGCAACGCGAGCATCCATATAAAATTCTTCTGCCGTGATAGCGTTATCATTGGAGCCCTACCGATATCAACAAGCAGAAGACAAACTGCGCGCCGTATGTGGAGACAGTGGCGTGATTCTTGCATCACGGCTCGCAGCATGGGAGGAAAAGAATCGTGAATCTGCGTCGCCTTAAATATTTCGTCAAAATTGTCGACATCGGCAGCCTCACTCAGGCAGCCGAAATCCTGCACATCGCGCAACCCGCCTTGAGCCAGCAACTGGCCACGCTGGAAGGCGAGTGCCGGCAGCAGCTACTGGTACGGACCAAGCGTGGCGTGACGCCTACGGAAGCGGGCACGACCCTGTATCGCCATGCACAGATCATCCTGCGCCAGGTGGAGCAGGCCCAGAATGACGTCAAGAAATCGGGACAGGCGCTGTCGGGCCAGGTCTCGGTCGGTCTCTCGCCAGGGACGGCCGCCTCGGCATTGTCTCTGCCGCTGCTGCAGACGGTACGGGCGCGCCATCCTGGCGTACTGCTCTACATCAACGAGAACTTTGGCACGACGTTGAGTGAACTGATCATGAACGGGCGCATGGACATGGCCGTCCTGTATGGCGAGAAGTCCTTTCCCGGCCTGTCGTACAAGCCCTTGCTCAAGGAAGATCTTTATCTGGTCGCCCCCGCCTGTCTGCACTTCCCCGAACGCGAGATCAGCTTGCGCGAGCTGCGCGATGTGGAATTGCTGCTGCCACGGCCGTACAACTATGTGCGCAAGTACGTCAACGAGGCCTTCATGGGCGCACAGATGGTACCGCGCGTGGTGGCCGAAATCGAGTCGGCCGCCACCTTGTCGTCGGCTATCGGTGCCGGGCTGGGCGCGACCATCCTGCCGGTGTCAGCCGCGCGCGTGATCGCGTCCTCCGGCAACGCCACGCTCTCGCGTATTGTCGATCCGGTGATACTGGCTCCGTTGTCCCTCTGCGAGTCAGATCACCTTCCCCTGTCCGAACCCGCAAACGCGGTGCGCGAGATCCTGCTGGAGCTGGTGGATGACCTTGCCCGTGACAGCGGGCAGCCTCTCGTTCAGGAGCCGTGAACCAGCCTGGATGGGCGGCGGCAGTACCGCGCACCAATCCATAAGGTCGCCTTATCCCTTCAAAGCCAATCCGTCTTATCCCATTGCGAGCGGTCCGCGTATATTGAATTCCTGAATATCGATAGCGCCGCACAGGCAAGGAAAGCGATGGATCTCCCCAAGATAAAAGCACTGATCGACCTGCTCAACAGCTCCGGGCTGAGTGCACTTGAATTGGCCGAGGGCGAACACAGCGTGCGCCTGGAACGGCACGCAAATGCAACTGCGCATACGGTGGTGCCGGTGCCGACCGCTGCTCCCCTCTCTGCGCCTCCCCTGTTTTCTCCCGCCCCTGCTCCTGCTGAAGCAGCGTCCAGCACAGGGCGTGTGATCGCCGCCCCCATGCAAGGCATCTTCCATCTCACACCTGCTCCGGGCGAATCTCCGTTCGTGCAGATCGGCGACGAAGTGCAGTTGGAACAGGTGGTCTGCGTGATCGAAGCCATGAAGATGTTCAACACGGTCGAGTCCGACCAGTCCGGCCGCATTGCAGAGGTACTGGTGAGTTCGGGCAGCGAGGTCAAGGTCGGCCAGGCCCTGTTCCGCCTCGCCTGACCCCGGCCAGGATCGCCCTCGCTCATTCACCCCACACATTCATGCTCAAGAAAGTTCTCATCGCCAATCGTGGCGAAATCGCCCTGCGCATCCAGCGCGCCTGCCGCGAGCTGGGCATCGCTACCGTAGCGGTCTACTCCGAGGCCGACGCCGGTGCCCGTCACGTGCGCCTGGCCGATCAGGCACTGTGCATCGGACGTGCCCACCCCACCCACAGCTATCTCAACAAGCACGCCATCGTCCAGGCCGCACGCCTGTGCGGTGCCGATGCCGTCCATCCCGGTTACGGTTTCTTGTCCGAGAACGCCGAATTCGCGCAGTTGCTGGAGGATGCCGGGATTGTCTTCATCGGTCCGCTGGCAAAGTCCATCCGCGTCATGGGCGACAAGATCGCGGCCAAGCAGGCGATGCTCGCCGCGGGTGTGCCGTGCGTACCGGGCTCCGATGGCGCATTGCCCGCCGATATCGAGGCACTGAAGCAAATGGCCCGCGATATCGGTTATCCGGTCATCGTGAAGGCAGCGGGTGGAGGCGGTGGCAAGGGCATGCGCGTGGTCCAGCAGGAGAGCGAGCTGGCCGAGGCCGTTGCGTTGACGTGTGAAGAAGCGCGCCGCGCCTTCGGCAATCCGGAGCTGTACATGGAGAAATTCCTGCAGCATCCCCGCCACGTGGAAATCCAGGTCCTGTGCGACAACCACGGCAATGCCTTCTGGCTGGGCGCGCGTGATTGCTCGATGCAGCGCCGTCACCAGAAAGTCATGGAAGAAGCGCCAGCGCCCGGTATCGCCTCCGCATTGCTGGAGCAGGTGGGTCAGCGCTGCGTCGAAGCCTGCCGGCAGATCGACTACCGCGGTGCCGGCACATTTGAATTCCTCTTCGAAGATGGACGCTTCTACTTCATCGAAATGAACACGCGCTTGCAGGTCGAACACCCGGTCACCGAAATGACCAGCGGCATCGATATCGTGCAGGCCCAACTACGGGTGGCCAGCGGCGAGGTATTGCCCCTGCGGCAGCAGGATATCCAGTGCCATGGCCATGCCATCGAGTGCCGCATCAACGCAGAGGATCCCTATACCTTCGCGCCCTCGCCCGGCACCATCAGCACGTGGGAACTGCCCGGCGGCCACGGAGTACGAGTCGATTCCCATGCAGGCGTCGGTTATACGGTACCGCCCTACTATGACTCCATGATCGCCAAGCTGATCGTGCATGCGCCCACCCGCGAGGAGGCGCTGGCCCGCATGCGCGGTGCGCTGGCAGAGATGCGGGTGAGCGGTGTGAGCACCAACCTGGCGCTGCATGGCGACCTGATGACTGAACCCGGCTTTGCTGCAGGGGGCGTCAACATCCATCACCTTGAACACTGGCTCAAGCATCGGAACGCACCGTGAAACCATCGACCAAGCTCAGAGAAATCCCGCCGCCAACGCAACCGGGCAGCGATGCCCATGCCCTGAAGATCAGCCTGCTGGGCGCCAAGGCCGTCCTGTTCGAGGCGCCGGGCGCGATGGACCTGCCGCAGCAGCGCCGTATCTGGGACCTGGCCCAGCGCCTCGCAGACTGGCCCGAGGTGGCCGAAGTCGTCCCCGGCATGGCCAACCTGATGCTGGTACTGCGCCAGCCGCCGTCCGACATCGCCAGCGTGGAAGGCGCATTGCGCCAGGCATGGGAAGAATCGGTCGAATTGCACATCGAGGGCCGGCACATGGCGCTCGATGTGATCTATGGCGGGGAGGGTGGCCCGCACCTGGCCGACGTCGTGGCCCATACCGGGCTGTCCGTGGATGACATCGTGCAGATGCATGCGGCACCGCTGTACACCGTCTATGCCTTGGGCAGCCATCCTGGCTACTGTTACCTGGGCGGCATGGACCCTCGTATTGCTACCCCCCGGCGCAAGGTGCCGGTGGTACGACTGCCCGGCGGCTCAGTCTCCATCGGCGGCGAACAGACCGGCGTGTCGGCCTCGGATGGCCCCAGCGGCTGGAACACCATTGGCCACACGCAAATGCGTTTCTTCGATCCGCACCGGGAACCGCCAGCCATCCTGGCACCGGGCGATACGATCCGCTTCAACATTGCAAAGGTAATCAAATGATCGAGATCATGGCCACCGGTGCACTGAGCACCGTGCAAGACCTCGGCCGGTTCGGCGTATTGCGCTATGGCGTCGGCACCTCGGGAGCCATGGACGACCTAGCACTGGCCATCGGCAATATCCTGCTGGGCAATGACAGCAATGCTGCCGGGATCGAGGTCCCGATTCTGCCGTTTCGCGTTCGCTTCACCACCGATGCCGATTTTGCGCTGACCGGTGCCGACTGCGAAGCCACGCTGGATGGCCAGCCCGTTCCACCCTGGTGGTGCCGGCAGGCTCGCCAGGGGCAGGTATTGGCGCTGGGCGTACCGCGCAGCGGTGCGCGCGCTTACCTGAGCGTGGCCGGGGGAATCGATGTCGAGCCGGTACTGGGGTCGCGCAGCACGCAGATGCGCGGCAACTTCGGTGGTTTCGAAGGCCGCCCGCTGAAGAAGGGAGATGCCCTCAAGACAGCCTTCCGCCAAGGTGAGTTGACGCCGGTATCGGGCATTTCTTCCAGCGGCTTCGGCGTGCGTCCACCGCAACTGGGATTGCCGCTGACACTGTCGGGAAGCCAGGAGCAGATCCCCGTGCGCGTACTTCCGGCGGGCGAATATGAGGGCTATACGGCGCAATCGCTGGAGGCGTTCTGGCAGCAGCCTTGGCAGGTCACCCCGCAAAGCGATCGTTATGGCTACCGTCTCGAAGGACCGGGACTGCAGGCGGCGCGTCCCATGGAAATGCGCTCGCACGGGATCGTGCCCGGCGTGATCCAGGTCCCCCACAGCGGGCAGCCCATCATTCAGTTGCGCGATGCCCAGCCTTCGGGCGGCTACCCCAAGGTGGGCACCGTCATCGAAGCCGACCTGTGGCGTCTGGGGCAGGCGCGCATTGGCCAGTCACTGCGTTTCATTCGGGTGGACCATGCGCAGGCCAGCGCCGCGCTGGAAGAAAAGGCGCTCTATCTCGCGCAATTGCAACAAGCGGTGCAGATGCAACGCAAGATCTGGAACAGCTGAGGTGGCCATGGACATTGAAGAATTACAGGCGCTGGTCACACTGACGGAGCAGGGCCGGCTGGCGGTACTGGAACTGCGCCGCCCGGGAGAGCGCGTACGCCTGGAGGGACCGGCTCACCTGGATAGCCGGGTTGAGGCAGCGCTGCCGACAGTCTCGCAGGGCGACAAGACAACCCAGGTCATGGCACCTGGTTTCGGTCATCTCGTCACGCAACATCCGCTGCGCTCCGCTCCTTTCGTGACCAACGGCAGTGTGGTGAAACCGGGTGACATCCTCGCACTGATCCAGGCCGATGAACTGTACCTGCCGGTCACCAGCCAGGACGCTGGCTCGGTACGCAGCCTCACGGCAGCGCAAGGCCTGGTCGGCTACGGTACGCCGCTTTTTGAAATTGACGCCTGAGCGACAATCGCGTTGCATTCGGGAAACCAAGGATACACATGAAGATCGATCTCAATGCCGACATCGGCGAAGGCTACGGCCACTACCGCATGGGTGATGACGAAGCACTCATGGACATCATCACCTCGGCCAATATTGCTTGTGGCTTCCACGCTGGCGACCCGGTGATCATGGACCGCACCTTGCGCCAGGCTGCCGCTCGCGGCATCGATATCGGTGCCCACGTCGGGTTTCCCGACATGCTTGGCTTCGGCCGGCGAGTGATCCAAGCCGATCCGCAGGAACTGGCCAAATACGTGCTCTACCAGCTGGGCGCGCTCTCCGGCCTGGCACGGGCAGCCGGTTGCCGGGTAGGACACATGAGCTTCCACGGTGCACTGGGCAATATGGCGGCCGCCGATGATGCGCTGGCCGAACCGCTGCTCAGCGCGATCGCGCAATTCGACCCCGAGATCGTCATCAGCGTCTCGACCAATACGGCCATCGAACGCGCAGCCGTACGCCACGGCCTGCCGTGCGCCACGGCCTTCCTGGCCGACCGTGCCTACGACGACCAGGGGGCCCTGGTTTCGCGCAAGCTGCCCGGTGCCGTCATCGAGGACAAGCAAGCCGTACTGCAGCGTGTGGTGGAGCTCCTGCGTACCGGCAGCGTCGCCTCCATTACCGGGACGCCGCTGCCCATGCCGGTAAAGCAAATCCTGGTGCACGGCGATACGCCGGGTGCCGTGGCCCTGGCGCGCGCCATTCGCGGTGCCATCGAAGAGGCCGGGGGCAGCGTCACGCCGGTGAGCCAGCTACTGTAACGTATTGGCCTGGCTGGACATAAGCAGTGCTTATCCCCTCAAAGCCAATCCGTCTTAGTCCGAAGCGCGCCTGCGCGCTATATTCAACTCAGCGGGCCGCCCAAGTGGCGGCTCTCATACTGGAGATCTTCACATGCCTTTTTCTGATTACAAGACCGCACTGGTGACGGGTGCCTCCACCGGCATGGGCGCAGCCATCGTCGAACGTTTCTGCAAGGAAGGACTGGAGGTGCACGCACTGGCCCGCAGCGAAGGGGCACTCAAGGAACTTGCGGCACGTACCGGTTGCATCCCGCATGTGGCCGACGTCCGTGACCTGCCCGCATTGACTCGTCTGGCACAGCAATACCAGTTCGACGTCCTGGTCAACAATGCCGGCATTTCAACACCGGGTTCGATCCTCAATGCCAGCGAGAGTGACGTCGACGCGCAGGTCGAAATCAACCTGCAAGCGGTCCTGCACCTGGTCCGCCTGATCATGCCCGGCATGGTCGAACGTGATCGGGGCCACATCGTCAACATCAGCTCGATTGCCGCCATCTACAACTTCAACGGCAACTCCATCTATCACGCCACCAAGGCCGGCATCCACGCCCTCTCACGCCAGCTGCGGGTCGATGCCACCGGCAAGCGGGTGCGCGTCACCGAGATCTGCCCCGGCCGCGTGGCCACCGATATCTTCGGACATGTGCATGGCGATATCGAGGCCGCACGCAAACAATTCATCGACGGCTTCGAGCTTCCGCAGGCCTCGGACATTGCGGATGCCATCGCCTTTGCCGTCTCGGCCCCCATCGCCGTCAACATCAGCAACATCGAAATCCTCCCGACGCTGCAGGTACCGGGCGGCCTGACCACCATCAAGCCGCAGGACTGAGTCCGGCGGCCTTCATTTCCACCAGAGAGAGAATCCATATCATGGAACATATCGGCGCACGCAAGAATCCGTCTTCGCCGCAGGCCCCTGCGGCCATCATCGAGCAGCTCAAGAGCATCCCGTCGGCACTCATCAGCGATAACATGCGCCGCCTGGCGGGCACCTCCAACCTGCGTCCCATGTATCAGGGCGAGCAACTGGTCGGTACCGCCGTGACGGTACGCGTGCGCCCCGGGGATAATCTCGCCATCCATCGCGCTTTCGACTACTGCCGCCCGGGTGACGTGATGGTCATCGACGGTGGCGGTGATACGACCCAGGCGCTGATGGGCGAAATCATGACCACCTACGCCCGCACCATCGGCATTGCGGGACTCGTGATCGACGGTGCCATTCGCGACGTGGCAGGGATTCGTGAGATGGGCTATCCGGTATTTGCCCGTGGAGCGACGCATAAAGGTCCGTACAAATGCGGCCCCGGCGAAATCAATGTCCCGGTCAGCATCGACGGCCTGGTCATCAATCCGGGCGATATCATCGTGGCCGACGAAGACGGTATCGTCGCATTCGCCCAGTCCGAAGCCTCGTACCTGATCGAAAAGGCGCTGCAACAGATCCAGCGCGAACAAGACACCATGACCGCCATCCGCGAAGGCCGCTACGACCGTTCCTGGATTGACGCGCTCGAAGCCAACAGCGCCGGCTGACGTCATTTCTGCACGTGTAACACCACCTGCGCCAAATGGCGTTTGCGCGCAGGTGTCAATAAATAAAACGATATCGGAGACACACCAGATGAAAGCAGCCATCGCCGTTACCCGGGCGACCTTCCCGGACATCCTGGAGCGCCTGCAGACACGCTTCGACGTACTCGACAATCAACAGGACGTATTGTGGAGCCAGCCTGAGCTCATCGCACGCCTTCAAGGCAAGGTCTGCGCGGTGACCCATGGCAGCGACCGCATCGATGCCACATTGCTGGATGCCTGTCCGCAATTGCGCGCAGTGTGCAACGTCGGCGTGGGCTACAACAACATTGATGTAGAGGCCTGCAACCAGCGCGGCGTACTGGTCACCAATACCCCGGACGTGCTCACCGAGACCACGGCGGATTTCGGCTTCGCCTTGCTGATGGCCACCGCGCGCAGAATCGCCGAATCCGATCGCTACGTGCGCGCGCGGCAATGGAACAAGACGGGGATCTACGACATGCTGCTGGGAGCCGACGTCCACGGCAGTACCCTGGGCATCTTCGGCATGGGCCGCATCGGCCAGGCCATTGCACGGCGCGGCGCGCATGGTTTCGGCATGCGTGTGATTTATCACAACCGCAGTCGCCTGGATCCCTTGGTCGAACAATCCTGCAATGCGGCCTATGTGGATCGCCAGACGTTGCTGTCGCAAGCAGATCACCTGATCGTGGTGGTCCCCTACTCTGCCTCGTCCCATCATGCGATAGGTGCTGCGGAACTGGCGCTGATGAAGCCTACCGCCACCCTGGTCAATATCGCACGCGGCGGCGTCATCGACGATGCCGCCCTGGCCCAGGCGCTGCGCGCCGGCACGATCGCTGCAGCCGGACTGGATGTTTTCGAGGGTGAGCCCAATGTGCGGCCGGACCTGCTGGACATTCCCAATGTGGTCCTGACCCCGCACATCGGCAGTGCCTCCATTCAGACGCGACGCGCCATGGCACTGCTGGCAGTACGCAACCTGGAAGCCGTCTGTGCCGCACCGGTACCGGCGGTACCGACCCCGGTCAATCCGGAACTGCTCTCCAGTCCCTCTCGTTTGCGTCGCTGACGCGTTTGCTGATGCCGGTTGCCGCCATGCGCGTGATTCTTGCAATACGCCATGGCCGCGTACTTGCACGCGCCAGATCGTGACCGGCCGCGAGCTCGGACAGCCCCAAAATGGGGCTTGCTGCACCACCAGAGACGAAGGATGCACCACCATTTCAGAAACTTATCGGATCAGATGAAAAGCGTCTTTTCTTATCGTTTTTGAACCGCGTATTCTCTCTGCAAACGAGTTGTCATTGCCAACACGCATACCGTGGGCGCATCAGTAAAGGAGAAACGCCATTAACCTCAACCTCAATTTTGCAGCCGTCCTGCAAGGGCAATATGCCGACTTGCTGGTCAAGGGCCTGCTGCTTACCCTGGAGCTGACGGTTGCGTCCTGGCTCGTGGCGATGCTGCTGGGGACCTTGCTGGCCACCATGCGCATGAGCGGTCACCGGCTTGCCACGGGCATCGTATCGTGCTTCGTGGCCTACCACCGCAATGTACCGATGCTGGTGCAGATCATGATGTGGTATTTCGCGCTGCCCTCGTTGCTGCCTGACGAGGCCCAGATGTGGATCAACCAGTTCAACGGTGAATTCCTCTACTCCGTCATTGCCATCGGCTTGTGCATGGCCGCCTATGTATCGGAAGACATCCGCAGCGGCCTGCGGGCGATTCCGGCTGGCCAGTTCGAAGCCTCGCGGGCACTGGGTCTGAGCTATCTGCGCACCATGCGTTTCGTGATCCTGCCGCAGGCACTGCGCATTGCGGTGCCGCCCCTGATCAACCATACCGTGCTGCTGTTCAAGAACACCAGTCTGGCCATGGCCATTGGTGTGGCCGAGCTGACCTACGCCACGCGACAACTGGAGAACTACACGTTCCGCACCTTTGAAGCCTATCTCATCGCCAGTGTCGGCTACCTGGCCTTGTCCCTGGCACTGATGGCAGCAGGCGAGGCAATCTCGCGTCACTACAAGATTCCAGGAAGCCGCTAAATCATGTTCGATATCCTGCACAACTACTGGGAACTGCTGCTGCTCGGGCAATATCCGCACGGTGCGCTGGGCGGACTGGCCATCACCCTGATCCTTTCATTGCTGGGTCTGGGCCTTGCCTTTCCGGTCAGTATCCTGCTGGCCCTGGCCCGCATCAGTCCGATGGCCGTATTCCGTGTTCCGGCAACCATGCTGGTCTACACCATCCGCGGCATTCCACTGATCATGGTGATCTTCTGGGTGTATTTCTTCCTGCCCTTGCTGATCGGCCGGACCATCACCGGTTTCACCACCATGCTGTGTACCCTGGTGATCTACCAGAGCGCCTACCTCTGCGAGGTCATCCGCGCCGGTATCGAAGCGCTGCCCAAAGGACAGCTCGAAGCTTCGCGTGCACTGGGGCTGGGGTATTTCCGCACGCTGCGCTTCGTGATCCTGCCGCAGGCCTTGTACAACATGATGCCCAGCATGATCAGCCAGTTCGTCTCGACCATCAAGGAAACCTCGCTGGGTTACGTGATCAACGTGCCCGAGGTGACCTTCGCAGCCAATCAGGTCAACAACCAGTTGCTGACCAAACCGCTGGCGGTCTTTTCACTACTGGCCCTGATCTATTTCGTCCTGTGTTTCTCCTTTACGGAGCTGGCGGATTACATCGAGCGCCGCATTACCAACAAGCGCGCCGGCAAGGCACGCAAGAACAAGCCGGATGTTGGCAGCAAGCTGTCCATGACCGCGCTTCCCGCAGCAGCAAGCAAGGAGAATTCATGATTATCTTCACTGACGTCAACAAGTGGTACGGCAATTACCATGCCCTGGTCAACGTCAATGCCCAGGTCAAGCGTGGCGAGGTCGTGGTTGTCTGCGGCCCCTCGGGCTCCGGCAAGTCCACCCTGATCCGGACGGTCAACCGTCTCGAGGACATCCAGCAAGGACAGATTGCCTTCGATGGCCAGGACGTCAATGCCGCCGGACTTGACCTGAACAAGTTCCGTACCCGCGTGGGTTTCGTGTTCCAGCAATTCAACCTGTTTCCGCACCTGTCGGTGATGGACAACATCATCCTTTCGCCGACCCGGGTCAACGGTCTCAAGCGCCAGGCAGCGCGCGAAAAGGCAATGAGCTTGCTGGAGCGCGTGGGCCTGTCATCCAAGGCCGACTCCTTCCCGGGCCAGCTCTCCGGCGGCCAGCAGCAGCGTGTGGCCATCGCCCGAGCATTGGCCATGGACCCGCCGGCCATGCTCTTCGATGAACCCACCTCGGCGCTGGACCCCGAAATGGTGGGCGAAGTGCTCAACGTCATGAAGAGTCTGGCGCGCGATGGCATGACCATGATGTGCGTCACGCATGAAATGGGATTTGCCCGGGAAGTGGCCGACCAAGTCTGGTTCATGGATGCAGGGACCATCCTCGAGCGAGCTTCGCCCGAGAAGTTCTTCACCAGCCCGGAACATCCGCGCGCGCAGCGTTTCCTTTCCGACCTGCGCTCGCACTGAGCCGCGCGGTGCGACACCGACAACAAGTTGCAGTCCACGGAATTCGTCCTGATCAAGCGGATTCGACCCAAGGTCTCCTGCCGGCAGGCAGGGGCAATCATTCATCAAGACCTGTTCCAAGAAAAACTGAGGAGCCTTACATCATGAAATTGAATCGCATCGCTGGTGCCTTCCTGTTCTGTAGCGCGATCGGCATCATCCCGCAGGCCAACGCGGACCAGTTGCAAGAGGTCCAGGCACGCAAGGAGTTGATCTGCGGCGTCTATGCGGATGTCGTTCCGTTCTCGTATCCCGACCCCAAGACGCGCGCGCTGGTGGGGATGGATGTGGACCTGTGCAACGCACTGGCCAAGGAAATGGGCCTCAAGCCCACGCTCAAGCCCTTGTCGGTCGAGGCGCGCATTTCGGAAGTGAAGATGGGACGCGTCGATCTGGTCATCGCCAACCTGGCCTACACCAAGACCCGCGGCGAACAGATCGAGTTCAGCAATGCCTACTACATCACCAAGGAGGTATTGCTGGTCAAGAAGGCCGACGCCGGCAAGACTCTGGCTGATTTCGAAGGCAAGCGCATCAGTGCAGCCAAGGGATCGACCTCGGAACAGTCGATCTACATGTCGGTCAAGAATGGCCAGGCCGTGACCTTCCAGGATTCCGGATCGGCCTATCTGGCCCTGCAGCAGAACAAGGTGAACGGCTTCGTCACCAACATGATGACGGCCATCCAGTATGCCCAGGAGACCAAGGGCAGTCCTAACGAACTGGCGATCCTGCGCGAACCGATGGCGCTGGAACCGATCGGAGCCGGCATGCGCAAGGGCGAGCCTGCCTTTGCGGCGGCGGTCAACAAGGGCCTGATGGCATTGGAGAGTTCGGGTGAATTCAAGAAGATCTGGGACAAGTGGCTCGGTCCGGATACCCGCTATGGCATCACCCGTACTGAAAAAATCGCACCGCTGAGCGAATTGAAGTTCCAGCCCATGCCCTGAATGTTGTCTTTGCATCCCCTGGAAGTTGCTTGAGGCAGTGTCACCTGAGTGTGGTGACTTTTCGGGGATTGGCGGCAGTTGCCAATCCCCTTTTTCTTTCCGGTCTTCGCAGGTTGCCGTTGTCACGGTGGTCTATAGCCCCCCGTCTCGCTTTATTTCCCATCTCATGTCTCCCAAGGATCTTTTTGCTGTCCTCATCGCCATCGCGGTGTGGGCGGGCAACATCATCGCCGTCAAAGCCGGTGTCGCTGAACTGCCGCCCCTGTTGATGACGGCCATGCGGCTGGCCATGGTCGGTATCGTGTTGCTGCCCTTCGCGCCGCCGTGGCGCATCGCGCGGACACAATGGAAGTGGATCGTGATGCTGTCGGCCACGTTCTCGACCTTGCATTTTTCTCTGATGTTCATCGGGCTGGGCATGGCGGAGGCGGGCACCGGTGCCATCCTGCTGCAGATGGGAACGCCACTGGCGATCGTTCTGGGCGTGCTGCTGTTCGACGAAACGATGGCACGTCGTCATTGGGTCGGTCTGGCCGTCTCGCTGTTGGGCGTGGCCATCCTTACCTTCAGCCCCTCGATGCCCGGAGCACTCGCCTCATTTCTGCTGCTGGGCAGTGCACTCGCCTGGGCGGCCTCGAACATCATCGTCAAGCACGCCCGTATCCCCGATCTGATGGCGATGATGTGCTGGTCTTCCTTGCTGGGCGTACCGCAGGTACTGCTGGCATCGTGGATGTTTGAACACGGACAGGCTCATGCCGTCATGGAGGCCAGTTGGCATGCATGGCTGGCCACGGCCTATTGTGCGTTGGGTTCATCCGTACTCGGCTACTGGATCTGGTACCGCCAGCTGGAACGCTATCCGGTGAGCAAGCTGGCGCCCTTTTCGCTGCTGACGCCTGTATTGTCCACACTTCTTGGGGTATGGCTGCTCAAAGACAGCGCCAATCTCATCAAGATCATTGGTATCTCTACGGCAGTATTGGGTGTGGGCGTATTAAACAGCACGCGGGTTGAAGGGAAACAATAGGGTTGGCCGTGCTTGGCAAACATTGATTCTTGACATGCACGCAGAATTGCTCCTCTCCGTCTGCCCCACCTTCCCTTGCCGTCCGGAGGCTGCCACACGGTCGTACCACCCTCAGTATCCCGGTTCGTTCAGCTCCGCAAAGCTTATCCCTTATCCGGTCAACGGCCTGGTGCCGATCAATCGTGAGGACGAGAACGCGCCATCAACAAAAAGGGCCGCAATGCAAATTGCGGCCCTTCTTCTCATCCCGGTCGGCAGTCTTACTTGGCCGCCTTCTTCTTGTCGCCAATGCGGCTTTCCTTGCCCGCCAGCAGATTGCCGATGTTCTTGCGATGGCGATAGATCAGCAGTGCCGCCATGGCGACCACGGCCAGCAGGATGCCATCGGTAGTGCCGAACAGCAGGCCGTAATAGAACGGTGCAAACAGCGCTGCCACCAGCGCTGCCAGCGAGGAATAACGGAAAGCGAAGGCCACCACCAGCCAGGTCGCCAGCGTGGCCAGACCGAGCCACGGGTTCAGCGCCAGCAGGATGCCCAGTGCAGTAGCCACGCCCTTGCCGCCGACGAAGCGGAAGAACACCGGCCACAGGTGACCGAGGAAGACAGCCAGTGTCACCAGCGCGATGCCGGTATCGTCCACACCATAGTGCGGACCGAATTTCTGCGCCAGCCACACCGCCAGCCAGCCCTTGAAACCGTCGCCCAGCAAGGTGAGCACAGCCGCCTTCTTGTTGCCGCTGCGCAGGACATTGGTCGCGCCCGGATTCTTTGATCCATAGGTGCGCGGATCGGACAGGCCGAACAGCTTGGACACCAGCACCGCAAAGGACAGTGAACCGATCAGGTAGGCCGCGATGGCAAAGAGGATGTTGTACATGAGGTGGGGCTTTCTGCTTTTGCTTTCTGTTGTCTCTGTTATCGGGGAGCGGCGTCAGCGCGCGTCAAGTGTCGTCAAGTTTGAGCGTGACAGTTCACGCCGCATCGGCCAGCGCACACTGCACCGCCTTGGCCGGCAACACCTTCAGGATCACCGCCGGATCGATGCCGATCAGGAAACCGCGCCGTCCGCCGTTGATGTAAATCTTGTCCAGTTCGAGGATGGTCGACTCCACATAGACCGGCATGGTCTTGCGCGTGCCGAAGGGCGAAGTACCGCCGATCAGGAAGCCCGAGTGGCGGTTGGCTACCTCCGGCTTGCACGGCTCGACCGACTTGCAGCCTATCTGGCGCGCCAGGTTCTTGGTGGAGACCTTGCAGTCGCCATGCATGAGCACCAGCAGCGGCTTGGCGGCTTCGTCCTGCATCACCAGGGTCTTGATGACCGCATGCTCATCCACGCCCAGTTCGCGCGAGGACACCGAGGTGCCGCCGTGCTCCTCGTAGGCGTAGGGATGCTCGGTAAACGCCACGCCCTGCTTGCGCAGGAATTGCGTGGCGGGAGTTTCGGAGATGTGTTCTTTCTTGGCGCTCATCGGTCTCTTCCTGACGGTACACTGACCGGCCGCACAGGCCGGCCGGGCCGTCATGGGCGCACATTATGCCGCAAGATCAGCCGCGGGGGTGATGTGCGGCATGCAGTTGCTTGAGGCGTTCGCGTGCGACGTGGGTGTAAATCTGCGTCGTGGAAATATCGGCATGGCCCAGCAGCAGCTGCACCACGCGCAGGTCGGCCCCATGGTTGAGCAGGTGCGTTGCGAAGGCATGGCGCAGCGTGTGCGGCGACAGGCGCACCGTAATACCGGCCTGCAGCGCGTATTTCTTGATGAGGGTCCAGAACATCTGGCGCGTCATCGGCCCGCCGCGTGCGGTGACGAAGAGCGCATCATCGATCTGTCCCTGCAGGATCTGGCTGCGCGCCTCGGCCAGGTAGCGCGCCATCCACGCACCGGCTTCCTCGCCGAAGGGCACCAGGCGCGTCTTGCTGCCCTTGCCGGTCACGCGCAGCACGCCTTCGTTCATGCCGACCTCGATGCTCTTCAAGGTCACCAGTTCCGAGACCCGCAAGCCGCTGGCATACATCAGCTCGATCATGGCGCGATCACGCAGGCCCAGCGGCGTGGACACATCGGGCGCGGCCAGCAGCGCTTCCACCTGCCCCTCCGACATGGTCTTGGGCAGGCGCTGCGGCTGGCGCGCCGAGCGCAGCTTCAGGCAGGGATCGGCGGTGACGTGATGTTGGCGCAGGGCCAGCTGGAAGAAGCGTTTCAATACCGCCAGGCGGCGATTGGAGGAACTGGGCTTGGTCTCATCGTGGCGCGCCGCGAAATAGGCGTTGAGATCTTCGGCCTGCGTATCGTAAAGGGCCTTGGCGCGCTCCTGATACAGCCAGTGCGCGTACAGAGTCATGTCGCGCCGATAGGCTTCCAGCGTATTTTTGGACAGGCCATCTTCCAGCCACAGGCTGTCGCAGAATTCGTCGATGGCCTCGCGGCTCACGGACGGCGCTTCGATCTTTGGTGTGGTGCGTCCCATGCGTTTTCTTCAGTATCCCGCCACGCCTTCGTGGCGCAGCAGCCAGCGCTTGACCTCCAGGTGGAAGCCATCCTCATCGTCATGATGCGAGAAGCCGCCCAGGCCGCCCGCCGCCGTCACCCGATGACAGGGAATCACCAGCGGATACCAGTTGGCCCCGCAAGCCTGACCGACCGCGCGCGGTGCGGACTGGATGCGCTTGGCGACCTGGCCATAGGTCAGCACCTGACCACAGGGAATCTCGGCAATGGCATGCCAGACGCGCTGCTGGAAGGCGCTGCCCACGTTCAGCAGCGGCAGTTCGAAACGAAAAGCGGGGTCAGCCAGGTAACGCGTGATCTGCTGCACTGCCTGCGCGGCCACGGCATCGGTGGCGTCCTTCTCGGCGTAATGCGGCGGCAGGTAAACCATCTCGACCACGGCCCCGGCCTGGGTGCGCACCCCCATGCCGCCGAAGGGCGTATGCACTACGGCGGAGAACAGGGCGGTCAGTGGAGAATCTGCTGGGGTCATCGGGAGCCGTGGCGTGGACCTGGGGCAGCTATTGTAAGCAATTCACGCGCGGGCTTGATACCATCAGGCAAAACTTGATGGAGACCGCATGAGCACCGCCCCCTTGCATACCGATCCGGACCACCTGGTCATCACCGCCCCCACGCTCAAATCCGGCATGGCCTGGGTGGAACAGTGCCTGGGCGTGTCCATGGTGCCGCGCATCGGCGGCCAGCATGTGCGGCTGGGAACGCACAATGCACTGCTGTCGCTGGGCGAAGGCTTCTACCTCGAAGTCATCACCATCGACCCCAACGCCGATGCGCCCGAGCGGCCGCGCTGGTTCGGCATGGATCATCTGGGCAAGGACGCTGCGCCCCGCCTGGCGCACTGGGTGGCCCGCACCAGCGATATCGCGGCGGCCGTGGCGGCCAGCCCCGTTTCACCGGGCGTGATCGAACCCATGAGCCGCGGTGCACTGGACTGGCTCATCACCATCGCCGCCGATGGAACATTGGCCTGCGAGGGCGTGATGCCGTCGCTGATCCAGTGGCTTAGCCAGCCGCACCCGGCCAGCGCCCTGCCCGACCGCGGATGCCGTTTGCAGCAACTGGTTCTGGAACATCCCGCCGCGCAGGATCTGCAGGCCGCATGCCGGGCCATCGGACTGGACGATGCGCGTATCGTGTTGCAGGAAGGAAAGCAGGCCAGCCTGCGTGCTGTGGTGTCAACGCCACACGGGGAGCGGGTACTGGGCTGACGGCGGCGTGCGGGAGGTAAAACATATAAACCGTATAAACGATTTATACACATCATCAGCACCACGCGACACAAAGAAAAAAGGCGCATCCGCGGATGCGCCTTCAAAATACTCCAGATGCATTCCCGACCGTTTGAACGGTTTCAATCGAATGCACGTCTCCTCAGTTTCCCGGTATTGATACCGTTTGTTATGCACCACCCGCTTTGTATTCGGTGCTGCCTCGCCACGCCCGGACCGATGTGTCGGAGGGGTCGCCGCCAAGGCAAGTACATCAACAACTCACTAGAAAAACCTAAAACAAAACTCGATTGCCAGGGCGGCAAATACAAGGTGCCGATTCAGCAAAGCACGCACTTTAGCAGCACTTTGTGCCGTCTCAAAGCACTTTTTCAGGGCAAAACCAACATACTTTTCAGCAACTTGACAGACATCTGACGAAATCGGCACCGGCCTGGTGCAAGCCAGGTAACGGCGCCGATTTCATCGTCTCATGGCGTGGTTGCGGATCAGTTGTAGATCAGGTTCGGCAGCCACAGCGACAGGCCCGGCCAGTAGGTCACCAGCGCCAGGAAACCGAGCATGGTCAGCAGCCACGGCATGACCGCAATGGTCAGTTCGGTGATGCCCATCTTGGTAATGCCCGAGGCCACGTACAGGTTCAGCCCCACCGGCGGATGGCACATCCCCACTTCCATGTTGACCACGATGAGGATGCCGAAGTGCACCGGATCGATGCCCAGCTTCATCGCCACCGGGAACAGGATCGGTGCCAGGATCAGCACGATGGACGAAGGCTCCATCACGTTACCGGCCAGCAGCAGCAGGATGTTGACCACCAGCAGGAAGGTGATCGGTCCCAGTCCCGAATCGGTGATCCATGCCGCCATCGTCTGCGGAATGTTTTCACTGGTCACCAGGAAGGAGAACAGCACCGCATTGGTGATGATGTAGAGCAGCATGGCCGACATCGACGCCGAATCCAGCAGCACCTTGGGCACCTGCTTCAGGCTCAGGTCCTTGTAGACGAAGACCGCGATGAAGAAGGCGTACACCGCCGCCATGGCCGCTGCTTCCGTAGGCGTGAAGACACCGGTGTAGATGCCGCCCATGACGATGACGATCAGGAACAGACCCCAGCCGCTCTTGCGGAACGCGGCCAGGCGTTCGGCCCAGGTCGCCTTCTTCAGACGCGGATAATTGTTCTTGCGCGCCAGGAACCAGGTGGTCAGCCCCAGCAGGAAGGCCAGCAGCAAACCCGGCACCACGCCCGCCATGAACAGTTTGCCCACAGAGGTATTGGTGGAGACCGAATACATCACCATCACGATGGAAGGCGGGATCAGGATGCCCAATGCGCCGGAGGTCGTAATCACGCCTGCACCGAAACGATTCGGGAAACCCTGCTTGACCATCGCCGGCAGGATGATGGACCCGATCGCCACCACGGTCGCGGGCGACGACCCCGACACCGCTGCGAACAGCGCGCAGGCCAGCACCCCGGCCAGCGCCAGGCCGCCATGCCAGTGGCCGACCATGGAGGTGGCGAAGTTGATCATGCGCCGCGCCACACCGCCGTGAGTGAGGAAATTGCCAGCCAGGATGAAGAACGGGATGGCCATGATCTCGAACTTCTCGATGCCCGTGAACAGCTTCAGCGCCACCGACTGGATCGGCACGTCGGTCATCGTGAACAGGAAAGTCAGGACCGTCAGGCCGAGCGAGATCGAGATGGGCATCCCGGTCAGCATCAGCCCGAACAGCAAGACGAAAATGATCAGTGCATTCATGCTTTACCTCCGCTGGTTTCTTCGTCCAGACCTTCCACGTGGGCATGGTCATGCTTGGGCAATTCGCCGGTCCGATAAAAATTCCACGCGACCTGAAGGAAACGGAAGCACATCAGGTACGACCCCAGCGGCACGGCCAGGTAGACGATCCACATCGGCAGTTCCAGCACTTCAGAAGTACTGTCGTGCTGCGCGATGTCGTAGACGAACTCGGCACCGAAGGTCCCGACGATGCCGGTAAAGAGCGCGCCGGCAAAAAGACCGAAGAGCACGAACTTGTTGCGCCACGGGGTGTTCATGCGGTTGATGAGCACATCGACGCCGACGTGGATGCCGGTGCGCACGCCATAAGCGGCGCCGAACTTGGCCATCCACACGAACATGAAGATGCACAGCTCCTGGGCCCAGCTCATGTTGATCTGGATGAGCTGGTCCTGCAGCCAGGGAATATCCAGGCCCGAGGCGTAGCGGTGTACCACCGCCACGAAAATGATGAAGGTGGCCGCGGCCATGAGGAACGCGATCAGCCACTCTTCCAGGTGGTCGAGTAACTTCATGAAGTCTCCTTGCGCCAGCAGGCCGATACCACAGCGGTATCAGCCCATGACATTGCTTGTTCGGATTGTTCTTCTCTGCAATGCGCCCGCTTCATTGCGAAGGCGGGCGCCCGTTGGAGCCAACGGATTTACTTCTGGCCCAGCGCGGCCGATTCCTTGTTGACGGCGTCGATCAGGTCCTTGCCGATGCGGCTGGCCATCTGCTGCTGTACCGGCAGCAGCGCCTTGCGCCACTCCGCTTTCTGCGCGTCGGTCAGACGGTAGACGGTGGTCTTGCCGGTCTTTTCGACGGCGGCCAGAGCAGCATCGTTTTCCTGCTGGGCGATGGCATTGGCGTACTTGGTCGCATCCTTCATGGCGCCTTCGAGCTGGGTGCGCACGTCGGAGGGCAGGCCATCCCAGAACTTCTTGTTGACGATCACCGCATAGCCGAGGTAGCCGTGATTGGAGACGGTGACGTGCTTCTGCACTTCATGCATCTTCTGGGTGTACAGGTTCGAGGGCGGGTTCTCGGTGCCATCGACCACGCCGGTCTGCAGCGCCTGGTAGACCTCGGAGAAGGCCAGCACCTGCGGGTTGGCACCCAGTGCGCGCATCTGGGCATCAAGCACCTTGGAGGACTGGATGCGCATCTTCAGGCCACGGAAGTCCGAGGGCTGATGCAGCGGCTTGTTGGCCGACATCACCTTGAAACCGTTGTCCCAATAGGCCAGGCCGGTGATGCCCTTGGGCTCCAGCTTCTTGAACAGATCCTTGCCGATCGGACCTTCGGTCACGCGGTACAGCACGTCCTTGCTGGGGAAAATGTAAGGCAGGTCGAAGACTTCGAACTCCTTCACGCCCAGCGGCCCGAACTTGGCCAGCGACGGCGCCAGCATCTGCACGGCCCCCAGTTGCAGGGCTTCCAGTTCTTCCTTGTCCTTGTACAGGGTGCTGTTGGGATAGACCTCGACCTTCACGCGGCCCTTGGTGGCTTTCTCGGCCAGTTCCTTGAAACGCTCGGCCGCCTTGCCTTTGGGCGTGTCGTTGGCCACCACGTGACTGAACTTGATGATGATGGGCTGTTGCGCGAAGGCGCTGGCCACCAGGCCGGCATTGACGACAGTCGCCGCAGCCAGCGCAAAGACGATGGACTTCAGTTTCATGCTTGTCTCCCCAATGAGATGGAAATGATTTAGTTAGTAATTTTTATGGACTAAGGCCGGTCTTGGCGGGGACCGGATTGTGCTGGCGAATTTTGCGCGGCCTCACCAAAACGGAGCAAGTGTGGTTAACCACAATGTCCCTGCCGCCCACTTCCCGCCGCGCAGGAAGCTGGCGCAAGCTTTTGGGCGCGGCTACACTGGCGGCGTCATGAAAACCGTCCCGCCGCCCCCCATCGCTCCCCAGCCCGATGCCGCCTCGCAGCTGCAGGCCTCCGGCCGCAAGACCACCATGCGCTGGCTGATCCCTTTCCTGCTGGTGTGCCTGTTCCTGGCCACGCTGATCTGGCTGCCGCGCCAGGCGCAGCAGATGGAAGCCAGCGAACGGCTGGAGCAACTGATCGCCGATTCGCTGTGGGTGGAACAGGCGATCCGCTTCCAGCTCAGCCGCGATGACGAGAGCATGCGCATCATCGGCCGCGAGATCAGCAACGGCCGCCTGCATCAGGATCATTTCCGCAGCCGCCTGAACGCCCTGCTGCGCAACAACCGCGAGTTCTATCGCGTGACCTGGTTCAACGCCGAAGGCCATCCGGTTGCTTCAACCGATGATCTTCCGATCAGCCGCAAGGACCTCTCGCAACCCTCGCTGATGACGGCTGACCGCGCGCGCCAGATGCGCCGTCCGCTCTACAGCCCGCCGGCCATCCCGCCCGGCATCGCCGAACCGATGCTGATGGACTATCACGTGCCGCTGTTCCATGACAATCACTACATCGGCAGCCTGGTGGCCAGCTATGCGGTGGCACGCATCCTCAACGAGATGGTGCCGTGGTGGTTCGCCCAGGACAATGAAATCTCGCTCACCGATACCGATGACAACGTGGTGGCGCGCCGCACCTCGGGCGGACCGGGCCTGAACGTCTACACCCATCGGCGTGAACTGGAGCTGCCGGGCTTGACGCTGGTGCTGCATACCAACAGCACCAAGAGCGCGCCCAAGCTGCTGCCCAACCTGCTGGTGGGTTCGGTGATCGTGCTCTCGCTGGGTCTGCTGTGGAGCCTGTGGGCGCTGTGGCGCGACATCAACCGGCGCACCAAGGCCGAGAAGGCCCTGCTCAACGAAGCCGTGTTCCGTGCCGCGATGGAAAATTCACTGGTCACCGGCATGCGCGCCCGCGACCTGCAGGGCCGCATCACCTACGTCAATCCGGCCTTCTGCAAGATGGTCGGCTTCGCGGCCGAAGAACTGGTCGGCAAGATCCCCCCCATGCCTTACTGGGCGCCGGAAGCGATGGATGAATACCAGGAGCGTTTCTCCAACGTGCTGGCCGGGCGCGCCACGCCGCAATTCGAGACCATCTTCCAGCGCCGCGACGGCGAGCGCTTCCCGGTGCTGATCTTCGAATCGCCGCTGGTGGACCAGGATGGGAAGCAGACTGGCTGGATGGGTTCCATCCTCGACATTTCCGAACGCAAGCGCGCCGAAGACCTCAACCGCACCCAGGAAGAAAAGCTGCAGGCCAGCGCCCGCCTGGCCAGCATGGGCGAGATCGCCTCGACCCTGGCGCACGAACTGAACCAGCCGCTGGCGGCCATCTCCAGCTATACCACCGGGGCGCTGAACATGATGCAGCAGGGCCAGGCCGATCCCAAGGCGCTGCAGCCGGCGCTGGAAAAGATCCACACCCAGGCCCAGCGCGCCGGCCACGTGATCCGCAGCGTGCACCAGTTCGTCAAGAAGCGCGAACCGGCGCGCCAGCGTCTGCAGATCCGACAGTTGGTGGACAACGTGGCCCCGCTCATCGAATTGCAGGCCCAGCAGTTCTTCGTGGTGCTGCAATGGCAGGTGCCCAAGTCGCTGCCGCCGGTGCTGGGCGACCAGGTGCTGCTGGAGCAGGTGATCCTGAACCTGACCCGCAACGGCATCCAGGCCATGGCCGCCGTGCCCTCGGCGCGCCGCATCCTGCGCGTGACCGCCGAGCTGACCCGCAATGACGATGGTGCAGAATCGGTCACGGTCTCGGTGATCGACCAGGGGCACGGGATTGCCGAGGAAGTGGCGGCGCGCCTGTTTTCTCCCTTCTTCTCGACCAAGGCCGAGGGCATGGGCATGGGCTTGAACATCTGCCGCACCACCATCGAATTCCACGGCGGCACGCTCACTTACACCGATAACCCGGCAGGCGGTACAATCTTCCGGTTTTCGCTGCCCGCCCAAAGCGGGCAGCCACAATAACGAGACGCCCCTCCCACACTGGATTCCCGCCCCGCATACCGATGCTGCACATAGTCGACGACGAAGAAATCATCCGCGATTCGCTGACCTGGCTGGCGCGCTCGCGCAATATCGCCGCCATCGGCTATGAAAGCGGTGCCGCCGTGCTGGGTGCACTGGCCCATGCCAGCGGCATCGACGCCGAGGGCGAATGCCTGCTGCTGGACGTGCGCATGCCCGGCACCAGCGGCGTGGCGCTGTTCAATGAACTCAAGACCAAGGGCCTGCTGCACCGGCGTCCGGTGATCTTCCTCACCGGCCACGGCGATGTGCCGATGGCGGTGGACATGCTCAAGAACGGTGCCTTCGATTTCTTCGAAAAGCCCTTCAACGACAACCAGTTGATGGACCGCGTGCTGGAAGCGCTGGAAAGTTCGCGCGCCGGCGGTGCCGAGGATGCCGTGCAGAGCCGCCTGGCCGCGCTGTCCGCGCGCGAGCGCGAAGTGCTGGACCTGATCCTGGCCGGCAAGATGAACAAGGTCATTGCCGATGAACTGGGCATCAGCATGCGCACCGTGGAAGTTCATCGCGCCCACATCTTCGACAAGATGAACGTCAAGACTGCCGTCGAGCTGGCACGCCTGCTGAAGTAAGCACGTGGAGATCCTCAACCTCCTGCTGCCGGACTTCAGCCTCATTGCACTGGGCCTGCTGATCCATCGCATTTCCAACTGGGGCGAAGAATTCTGGGCCGGCATGGAGAAGCTGGTCTATTTCATCCTCTTCCCTGCGCTGCTGTTTTATTCGACGGCGCGCCTGAAGGTTGATCTCTCGGTCACCGGCGGCATGGTGCAGACGGGCGTTGCGGCGCTGCTGGTGGGCATCGCGCTGACCTGGCTGGGCAAACCCTTCCTGCGCGCCACGCCCATGACCTACGAGTCGGGCATGCAATGCGCCTTTCGCTTCAATTCCTATATCGCGCTGGCACTGGCCACCCGCATGGCGGGCGAAGAAGGCGCGGGCCTGATGGCCATCCTTCTTGGTTTTGGCGTGCCCCTCTGCAATATCGCAGCCGTCCATGCGCTGGCGGCAAAAAACAGCAACCTGCTGCGCGAGCTGGCCCGCAATCCCTTGCTGGTGGCGACTGCTGGCGGGTTGACGTTTTCTGCACTAGGGCTGCATTTGCCGGAAGTGGCCAGTGTGGTGCTCTCGCGGCTGGGCGCGGCTTCCATTGCGTTGGGCCTGCTGATGGTCGGGGCCGGACTGCGGCTGTCGGGCTTGAAAGAAAGCAAGCCGGTAGTGGCCTGGTTCATCGTCATCAAGCTGGTTGCGGTGCCGCTGGCCGCTTACCTGATCGGCATGCTGCTGCAGCTGCCACCGCTGCAGTGGCGCATCGTGGTGCTGTTCTGCAGCCTGCCCACCGCCTCCAGCGCCTACATCCTCGCCGCGCGCATGGGCGGCAACGGGCCCTTCACGGCCTTCCTCATTTCGTTCGGGACGCTGCTCTCGGCATTGAGCATTCCGGTCTGGCTGGCGCTGGTGCATTGATCCTGCCGCACCAGGCCAGCCCTGCTGTCTAGCGCACCGGCTGCACCACGATGCGGTGCTCGGTGACTTTCTCGATGGCCCCGCGTGAATACAGCAGCGGGAAATACTCGCCCTTCAACCACTTGTCTGCCAGATCGCGATAGTGCGGGCTGTCGGGGTCGCCCGACTGGCCCGGCGCATTGACGGCCCAGGAATTGTCCCAGCGGCCTACATCCACCACCACGCGGAAGGAAGGCCCGTTGGTCTGGCGAAAATCATTGACGCGATAAGTCGACTGATTGGGCGAATAGGCCCCGCCATGCTTGGGCATGGGTCCGACGTTGAGCTTCTTGCGGGTCGCCTCATCCACCACATCGGCCAGCGGATGCGCCATCAGGTTGTGGTGCAGCTTGCCCCATTGCCATTGCGACGGATCCGCGCCTTGCAGCTTGGCCAGTTCGGCCCAGGCAGCACCGAGGCTGGCGAGCAGCACCTGATCGCGCCGGACGCGCGCCTGCGCAGCATCGGCGCCGAAGGCGGGTACCGGGTTTTCCAGCGTATCGAGCAGCACTGCCGTATCCGGCGCCCCCATCGCATCGGCGGCCGCCTTGGGCAGCACGGCTTCCTTGAAGGCCTTGCCCAGATGGCGCGAGAGCCAGACTTCGTACAGCGCCGGCTGCGCGGATTCGCTGCGTTCGACGTAATCCCACTGGCCCAGCATGGCCAGCGCAGCGCGGGTGTTGGCGTCACCGGAGGACAAGGGCTTGAGCAAGGCGGCCAGGCGGCGTGCGGGGATGGCCAGGTCATCGTTCTGCAGCCGCATGGAATCCTGCAGCGAGACCTTGGGCAGGCTGGCCAGCACTTCGCTGATGCGGGTAAAGCGCGAATTGTTGGTCCACTCGAATCCGAGCTTGCGCTCGCGGTAGGGATAATCGGCAGGAAGATTCATCTGGTTGGCCGAGGCAAACCAGCCCTGCGCCGGATTGTAGGACGAGGGCAACTGGTCGCCGCGCCAGAAGCCGGACCATTCATATCGCCCGTCACCCGGCACCGGTAGCAGCCCGTCCCAGTTGGGCCGCTTCGGTGCCAGCCCGCCCGGCACCCAGCCGATGTTGCCTTTGGTGTCGGCATACACCTGGTTCTCGGTCGGCGCGCCCCAGTTCAGCATGGATTGCTTGAAGTCCTTGAAATTGCGCGTGCGCATGTAGGCGATGCTGCCGAAGTAAGGCGACATGCCCGGCTCCAGCCAGCCCGACCGTACCGCGTAGGCCAGGTGTTTGGCCTGATCGACGTAGATCACCGGACCATGGCGCGTGAAACTCAGATCGGCCACGGCGGGTGCGCCGTTCTTGATGCGCACCGGTTCATGCAATACGCGCATCGATTCCCACTGCCCCTGATAGCGGTATTGCTGCGGATTGTCGGGATTGAGCTGGTAGACGTAGAGGTCTTCCTGGTCGATGTTGAAGATGGTCAACCCGAAGGCGATGCTGCCGTTGTGGCCGATGGAGATGCCCGGCAAGGCCGGTTCGCCGGCCCCGATCACGTTCATGTCCGGTGCGCTCAGGTGGGCGATGTAGCGCAGCGACGGGGCCGAATAGGCGCGATGCGGATCGTTGGCCATGATGGCGCGGCCGGTGGCCGATTTCGACGGGGCGATGACCCAGTTGTTGCTGCCCTCCATGGTCTCTTCCGGATTGACGGCCGGCTCGATGCGCACCAGCTGGGGGTCGCCTGCAGTGGTGGCGGCGTTCAGGCTCTCCCTGGTAATCCGCACGCCCTGCGTGGCCAGCGTGAAGACCTGCAGCAGGTCCTTGGGCAGGCAAGGGTCCAGGCCCTCGGGCATCCCGGCGGTCCAGGGCGGAGTCAGGCCGGAGCGGATTTCATCGGATTTCAGATCGGCCGCGCACGCCACCTTGGCGCGCGCCACTTCGCTTTGCAGGTTGCGCGTGAGGCCGTGGCTGCGGATGCGCACCACATCCTCTGCCTGCCACTTGGCCGGCAGATAGCCCAGCTGGCGGAATTCGTAAGGCAGTTTTTCCTGATGCAGGGAGACGTAATCGATATACGCATTGATGCCTTCCACGAACGCCTCCGCCACGCTTTCCGCACCGGGACCATAGGCGGCCCATTCACGCCGCATGTCGCCACGGTAGAGGAACAGCCGGGTCGCACGGTCCTGAGGCAGATAAGCGGGACCGAACACTTCGGAAAGCTGGCCCAGCCCGCGCCGACGCCACAGGTCGATCTGGAACAGGCGGTCACGCGCGGCATTGAAACCCTGCATGAAGAAGGCATCGCGCTCGCTGGCGGCATAGATGTGGGGCACGCCCCAGCGGTCGATGAGGATCTCGGCGCGTTGCTGCAGGCCGGGGATGGCGATCTTTTCGGTCGATGCGGGCTGGGCACTGGCCGCCAGCGGCAGGCTCGCAGCCAGCGCGCTGGCCAGCAGGACGGCACGATTCAGTCTGGGCATGGGGTGTCTCCTCCTTATTGGGAGGGGTCACTCTACTCCATCTGCTCCTGCGACTCCATGGACTCCATGACGGGCCAGCGCCCAGGCTACATGCTCGGCTACCAGCGCTGACGGATGATCCAGGCGCGCCCGCAAAGCCGCCACGATCTCCGCATCGCCACGGTGCGAGGGTGCATCGGCCGCATTGCCCAGCCCGACGGCCAGGTTGCGCAGCCAGCGTTCGTGGCCGATGCGGCGGATCGCGCTGCCTTCGGTGTTCTTCAGGAAGACCTCTTCACTCCAGCCGAACAGCTCGACCAGGCTCGCCCGGTCGAGGCCATGGCGCGGATCGAAGTCCGGCAGGCTGGCACGCTGGGCGAACTTGTTCCATGGGCAGTAAAGCTGGCAATCGTCGCAGCCATAGATACGGTTGCCGATCAGCGGGCGCAGGTCTTCGGGGATGCTGCCCTTGAGTTCGATGGTGAGATAGGAAATGCAGCGCCGCGCATCCAGTTCATAGGGGGCCACGATGGCCCCAGTCGGGCAGGCCGTGATGCAGGCGCTGCACTGGCCGCAGTGCGAGGTGACCGGTTCATCCACCGGCAGCGGCAGGTCGGTCAGCATCTCGCCCAGGAAGAACATCGAGCCGGCCTCCCGATGCAGCAGCAGCGTATGCTTGCCGCGCCAGCCCAATCCGGCCTTCTCGGCCAGGGCCACTTCCATGACCGGGGCCGAATCGGTGAAGACGCGGTAGCCGAAGGAACCGATGCGGCCCTCGATGCGGGTGGCCAGCTGCTGCAGGCGGGCGCGCAGGACCTTGTGGTAATCGCGGCCGCGTGCGTAGATCGAGACCTGGGCGGCCGCCGGATCGGCGCTGCGCGCCTCTTCGCGGGCACGCCAGTCAGGTTGCTCGGGCTGATCCGGATCGGCGGCGGGCGGCAGGTAGGGCATGCGCACGCTCACCACGCGCACCGTGCCCGGCACCAGTTCGGCCGGCCGTGCCCGTTTCAGGCCGTGGCTTGCCATATAATCCATCTCGCCGTGATAACCCTTGTCCAGCCAGGCCTGGAAGCCCGCCTCGCGGTGCGACAGGTCGACATCGGCGATGCGCACCTCGGCAAACCCCAGCTCCCGGCCCCAGGCCTTGATGGCGGCCGCCAGCGCCGCCAGGCCGGCGGGATCGGCGATGGCAGTGCTCCCGATCGGATCGGCGGGCGTGGGGTGAATGGACATGAGCGCTTGAACCTTCAGACTAGAACCTTGTAACGAACCATCCCGGATGACCCAGAACAGCATGAGCATGCAGCGACTCCACCTCCACCTGCCCGACGAAGCGGCCACCGCCCGCCTCGGGGCCGACCTGGCCCAGGTGCTGGCGCCGGGCCTGGCGATCTACCTGCACGGCGACCTCGGGGCCGGCAAGACCGCGCTCACGCGCGCCCTGCTGCACGCGGCGGGCTACCAGGGGCGGGTCAAGAGCCCGACCTACACGCTGGCGGAGCCTTATGAAGTTTCCTTCGCAGGCCGCATGGTAACAGTCATCCACTTCGATCTGTACCGCATGGCCAGCCCGGAAGAATTTCTCGATGCCGGTTTTCGTGAACATTTCAACGAAAACTCCGTCTGTATCGTCGAATGGCCTGAAAAGGGCGATCCGGTGTTGCCGCCACCGGACATACACGTCAACCTGTCGCTTGCAGGGGACGGTCGTGATGTAGAATTGCGTGCGTTGTCCGACAAGGGTCATCAATGCCTCGCTCGACTGAAATTCGCTCCCAACCTGTGAAGTCCAAAACCCGCCGCACCATCCTCAAAGCCGGCGGCGCCCTGTTCGTCTCCGTCGTCACTCCCCTGCCCGCTCTGGCTTCGCAGATCCTGGCCGTGCGTGTCTGGCCGTCCGAGGACTACACCCGCGTCACGCTGGAAAACGACAGCGACCTCAAGGTCACCCACTTCGTGGTCAAGAACCCGGAGCGCCTGGTGGTGGACATCGAGGGCATCGACCTCAACAGCACCCTGAAGGACCTGGTCGCCAAGATCCAGCCCAACGACCCCTACATCAAGCAGGTACGCGTGGGCCAGAACCGGCCCAGCGTGGTGCGCCTGGTGTTCGACCTGAAGGACGAGATCAAGCCGCAGGTCTTCACCCTGGCCCCGGTGGGCGAATACAAATACCGCTTCGTCATCGACCTGTACCCGGCCGCGCCGCCCGATCCGATCGCCGCCCTCATCCAGAAGGGCGAGTGGAACAAGGAAAGCCCGGCCACCCCGCCGCTGGCGCAGGCACCGACCGCACCGCCCAAACCCGATCCGGCCCCGCTGGCCGAGATCAAGCCGCAGCCGGAAGACAAGTCCGAGCGCAACCCCAAGGTGGTGCCGGACGAGCCGCGCATGCAGCTGACCCGCATGATCACCATCGCGCTGGATCCCGGCCACGGTGGCGAAGACCCGGGTGCTACCGGCGCGCGCGGCAACCGCGAGAAGGACGTGGTGCTGTCCATCGCCAAGCGCCTCAAACGCAAGATCGAGCAATACCCCAACATGCGCGTCATGCTGACTCGCGACGCCGATTTCTTCGTGCCCCTGGGCCAGCGCGTGGTCAAGGCGCGCAAGGTGCAGGCCGACCTGTTCGTGTCGATCCATGCGGATGCCTTCGTGCAGCCGACGGCGCGCGGCTCTTCCGTGTTCGCCCTGTCGGAAAAGGGCGCCAGCTCCACCGCCGCACGCTGGCTGGCCAACAAGGAAAACTCGGCCGACCTGATCGGCGGGGTCAACATCAAGACCCATGACCGCCAGCTGGCCAGCGTGCTGCTGGACCTGTCGACCACGGCGCAGATCAACGACAGCCTGCGCGTGGGCAATGCGGTGCTGAAGGAAATCGGCGGCATCAACAAGCTGCACAAGGGCGCGGTGGAACAGGCCGGCTTTGCCGTGCTGAAGGCACCGGACATTCCCAGCATCCTGATCGAGACCGCCTTCATCTCCAACCCGGAAGAAGAAGCCAAGCTCACCGACGAGCGCTATCAGGAGCAAATGGCCGATGCCATCCTCACCGGCATCCGCAACTACTTCGCCAAGAACCCGCCGCTGGCCAAGAACCGGCTGACCTGAAGTAGCGTTTCAGGCGGCAGACAACAAAAAACCCGGTCCTGCTCTGGCAGACCGGGTTTTTTGTCGGGTGCGGCGTCGGTGCACCGGGGACGCGGCGCTCAGGCGTTGCTGACCTTGCGCTTGCCGCGCAATTTGCGCCACAGCTGCCACAGCGCCCCCAGCACGATGGGGATGACGGCACCGACCAGGCCGATCAGGACCAGGGTATTGAGGTTCTCCCGCACCACCGGAATATTGCCGAACAGGTAGCCCAGCACCACCAGGCTGACCACCCACAGGAAGGCACCCAGCACGTTGAACAGCTGGAAGCGCGCAAAGCTCATGGCCGAGACGCCGGCGATGAAGGGCGCAAAGGTGCGCACGATGGGGGTAAAACGGGCGATCACGATGGTCTTGCCACCGTGTTTCTCGTAGAAGCTGTGGGTCTTGCGCAGGGCGTCGGGGTTGAGCCAGCGGTAGTTGTGGGTATAGACGCGTTGCCCGACCCAGCCGCCGATCCAGTAATTGAGCGTGTTACCGGCCACCGCGGCGGCGATCAGCAGGCCCATCAGCAGCCAGATGTCCATGGCCCCCAGCGCACAGAAGGTACCGGCGATGAACAGCAGCGAATCCCCCGGCAGGAAGGGCAGGACCACCAGCCCGGTTTCACAGAAGACAATCAGGAACAACACCGCATAAATGAGCGGGCCGTACTGCTCGATCAGGACGCCCAGATATTTGTCCACGTGCACCAGCACGTCCAGCCACTGCAGATAATCCATAAAGCCCAATCTTTGGTGATTCATCAAGGCCGGGGCTCCCCATCGCCGCGCGGCCGGATATTTCCCTTCTGCAACTCCGTCGGGACCTATCGCACAGGCAAAGCGATCTCGCGCACCTGCGCAGGCATCATACAACACTCACCCCGCCGCAACTCAAGAAGCCCCGATACCGGCCGATAAAATCCTTGAGGAAACTTGCCGCAAGAAGATCCTCACACAAGCTCGCAGAGCGTTGTGTGGCGGCCCGGCGAGGCCGCTGCCCGCACGCACAACCGGAAGGATTTGGCATATGATCAAAGTCAGATTCGTTCAGTTTTGATGTGCCGAATATGCATCATCGAGCATGTTCTGCGCCTTTCCGCGGCGCGGTCGCTGGCGGTGAGGCAGACGGGACGGCGCTGACGGACGGGCAAATGGAAGCCACCGGGGGAAAACGGGGAACCCGGGCAATCGCAACTCCGCACTGCATGAGGCAAGACGCACGGGCGTCAATACCGGCCAGAGGGGGCGCTGTATGGGGAGCCAGGAGTCATTCGTGGGCCAGTTCGATCATCCGTCGCAGCCGCAGGGGGATCATCAGCGCCTGCGCGAGGAGGAACGCGAGGCGCTGCTGGGCGCGCTCTGGCGTTCCATGGCCATTCTCGAATTCGCTGCCGATGGCAGCATCCTCGATGCCAATGACAAATTCCTCGGCATGCTGGGCTACCAGCGGCATGAAGTGGTGGGCCAGCATCACCGCATGCTGTGTGACCCGCTCTCTGTCGAGACCGAGGATTACCAACGCTTCTGGCAACACCTGCGCCAGGGCGAGGTGATCGCCGGTACGCTGCAGCGGCGCAGAATCGACGGCACCATCGTCTGGCTGGAAGCCCTGTGCAGCCCGATCCTGGATGGCAGCGGCCAGCTGCGCAAGGTGATCTCGGTGGCGGCCGACATCAGTTCGCACATCGACGATTCGCATCACGGCAACAATGTGCTGAGCGCCCTGAACCGCTCGCTGGGCGTGGTCGAACTCTCGCCCCAGGGCGTGATCCTGGCGGCCAACCGCAACTACCTCAAAACCATGGAATACCTGGCCGACGACCTGATCGGCCAGCCGCACAGCGTGCTGTGTCCGCCCGGCTATGCCGACAGCGAGGAATACGCGATCTTCTGGCGCGACGTCTGCAGTGGCCGCTTCTTCTCCGGCCGCTTCCCGCGCCGCACGCGCAGTGGCCGCACGATCTGGTGGGAAGCCACCTACTCGCCCCTGCTCGATCCGCAAGGCCGGGCCGAGCGCGTGATCTGCATCGGCAACGACGTCACCTACCGCGTCACCCGCGAAAAGAGCGACCGCGAACACCTGCACCTGCTCTCGCTGGGCATCAACGAAACCGACAATGCCGTGCTCATCACCGACGAGCAGAACCGCATCGTCTTCCACAACACCGGGTTCACCCGCATGCTGGGCTTCCAGAGCCAGCAGACCATCGGCAAGCTGCCGCGCGAGCTGTTTGCCAATCACCCGAGTTTCGTCAAGTCGATCGAGCGCTGCCATGGCGAGCTGCTGCAGGGACACAGCTTCCACACCGAGGAACTGATCCACGACCTGCACGAACAGCCGGTCTGGATCTCGGCGGTGGTCAATCCCATCCTCGACGTGCAGGGCAAGCTCATCAATGCGGTTTGCGTGATGACCGACATCACCAATACCAAGGTCCATGAAGTCCTGCAGTACCGCGTCCTCAACGCCATGGCCCGCGATTCCTCGCTGGCCGAGCAGATGAACCTGCTGTGCGAGGAAGTCGAGCGCGTCGCGCCCGAGGTGATCGCCTCGGTGCTGCGCGTGGATGAACAGGGCCGCCTGCATACCCTGGCCGCGCCCAGCCTGCCGGAAGCCTACACACGCGCCATCGAGGGCATCCAGATCGGTCCGCTGGTGGGCTCCTGCGGCAGCGCCGCCTATACCGGCGAGAGCGTGATCTCGGAAGAGATCGCCACCGATCCGCATTGGGCCGACTACAAGGAAATCGCCTTGAGCCACGGCCTGCAGGCCTGCTGGTCGACCCCGATCAAGTCGGCCGATGGCAAGGTCATCGGCACTTTCGGTTTCTACTATCGCCAGCCGCGCGCGCCGAGCGCCTTCCACCACCTGCTGGTGGATGCCGGCCTGCATCTGTGCGCGCTGGCCATCGAACGCGAAGCTTCGCGGGCGCGCATCCACCAGCTGGCGTTCTATGATTCGCTGACCGGGCTGCCCAACCGCAGCCTGCTGCTGGTACAGGCCGGGCAGGCGATCGCGGCAGCCGAGCGCAACCGCAGTATGGTGGCGGTGATGTTCATCGACCTTGATCGCTTCAAGCAGGTCAACGATTCGCTGGGCCACCAGGCCGGCGATGAACTGCTGCGCACGGTGGCCACGCGGCTGCAATCACAGGCGCGCCGCTCGGACATCGTCGGCCGTCTTTCCGGCGACGAGTTCGTGGTGGTGCTGACCCAATACGACACCGACCACCTGACCGAAGTGGTCAAGCGCATCCAGGAACGGCTGGCCATGCCCTGCCACATCAACGGCACGCCGCTCAACCCCTCGGCCAGCATCGGCGTGGCGATCTTCCCCGACAACGGCCACGACATCGAGACCCTGCTGCATCGCGCCGACATCGCCATGTACCAGGCCAAGGCCGTGAACCGGGGACGTTTCAGCTTCTTCAGCGAGGAGATGAACAGCCTCGCCCAGGAACGCCTGGTGCTGGAAGGCGCGCTGCGGGATGCCTTGCGCGGCGGCAGCTTCGAGCTGCACTTCCAGCCGCAGATCAACCTGCACGACCTCAGCCTGCACGGCGTGGAAGCGCTGGCCCGCTGGCACGATCCGCAACTGGGGCAGATCTCGCCGGGCCGCTTCATCCCGATTGCCGAGGAATGCGGCCTGATCGGCGAACTGGGCAAGTGGGCGCTGGAAGAGGCCTGCTTCCAGCTGGCTGACTGGCGGCGGCGCGGGATCCAGGTGCCGTCGGTTTCGGTGAACCTGTCGGCCACCAATTTCCACGATCTCGACCTGCCGCAATTTCTCACTGGCCTGCTGCGCCGCTACAGCCTGGCACCGACCGACCTCACGCTGGAAATTACCGAGACCGTGCTGATGGATACCAACCCCAGCACCAACCAGACCATCGCCGCCGTGCATGCACTGGGCATTCCGCTGGCCATGGATGACTTCGGCACCGGTTATTCCAGCCTCGGCTACCTGCGCAAGCTGCCAGTCTCCGAACTCAAGCTGGACCAGAGCTTCGTGCGCGACATGGCCAAGGACGCGGCGGTGAGCGCCCTGACCAATGCGGTCATCCGCATCGGCGAAAGCCTCAAATTGACCGTGGTGGCCGAAGGTGTGGAAGATGCCGACCAGTACCGGCTGCTGATCAGCCAGGGCTGTGACGTGGCGCAGGGCTATTATTTTTCGCGGCCGATGTCGGCCGATCAGCTCGAAAGCTGGGTGCGGGATTACCGTGGCGAGAATGCCGCTCCGCCGGGGGCGACAGGACCGCGCGGCTGAACTTGGAGAGAAGTAAATACAAGCAGGCAAGAACAATCGAAAGTTCCATGCAAAAAAGGCACTTTCTCGCCGGAAAAACAACAGCACAGTTACATGTGGGCGCAAACATTCGAAGTATTTTGATGCAGCGCAAAATGCTGACGATATACTGACTCGCTTCCCCGCAAGTACCGTGATTTCAGCATGAACGTTGGGCCTCCCTGCAAGGAAGGCCCCTGACGTGAGTGACCGCGTTGCATTGCCGTTTCGGCAATCTGATGCAGCATGCCGCTCCTCCGGCCAAGCTGTCATCGGTGCGCAGGCACTGTGTTGCAGGACCTTCCGGAAGACGGAAAGAAGGAGGGCAAACGATGGCGAGATGAGCGCGTAGTCAGCGATCGCCATCGGTCCTCGGATGGTTTTGGTTCGGTATTTGTTTTTCCACACCCTTTGACTTCAAGAACAACAACAGCCATGGCTAATGCAATGTCTGATGCGCGCGGCGCATCTCTGTTTCATCGCTCGGTCGGTGCAAAACTGACTGCCATGACGGTAGCCCTGGTGGGCATCGTCTTCGTGATCGCACTGATGCTGATCACTTACTCCGCTTCACGCATGGTGGAATCGCGCTCCATCGAACAGATGGGCAACGACGCGCGCGGCGTGGCCAACATGGTGGGCATCTTCGACCGCTCGGTGAACAGCCAGGTGGACCGCTTCTCCACCATGTTCGACAAGGAATTCGGCAAGCTCACCCTGGACGAAAGCCGCACCGTGCAGATTGGCGACCGCGCCACGCCGGTGCTGTCCAATGATGGCCGCGAACTGAACCTGGATTTCTCCATCCCCGACCGCTTCACTGCCCACACCGGCGTGACCGCCACCATCTTCGCCAAGACCGGCGATGACTTCGTGCGCGTGTCAACTTCCGTCAAGAAAGAAAACGGCGAACGCGCCGTCGGCACCCTGCTTGACCGCGCCCATCCCGGCTATGCCGCCCTGAAGTCCGACAAGAGCTACAGCGGCCTGGCCACTCTGTTCGGCAAGCAGTACATCACCAAGTATGTGCCCTTCAAGAATGACGCTGGCCAGATCATCGCGGCGCTCTACGTGGGCATCGACATCTCGGCCGACGTGAAGGCGCTGAAGGACCAGATCAAGTCGCTCAAGATCGCCGAGACCGGCAACTTCTACGCGCTCAATGGCCGCGAAGGCAAGGACCAGGGCGTGATGATTGCCGGTGCCCCGCGCGAAGGCAAGGAAGAAGGCGGCAACCTGATCGAGGCCAAGGATGCCGGCGGCGACACCTACATCAAGACCCTGGTGCAGCAGAAGGAAGGCCAGCTGCGCTACACCGGCAGCGATGGCCGCCAGAAAATCGCGGTCTTCACTCACTATGCCCCGTGGAACTGGGTCATCGTCGGTGAAGCAGCAGTCGATGAGATCACGCGCGAAGTCAATTCCATGCGCAATCTCTACATCGGCCTGGGCCTGCTGTTCCTGGCGGTGCTCGGCGCGATCCTGACGGTGATGATCAACCGCATGATCACCCGTCCGCTCGATGCGGTGTGCAATGCCGCCGACCGCATCGCCGGCGGCGACCTCACCACCCGCCTGCACGTGCACAGCAGCGACGAGATCGGCCGCCTGATGGGCGCCTTCAACGGTATCAGCATGGGCCTGTCGGAAGTGGTCTCCAGCGTGCGTGCCGGGACTGAGGAAATCAACACCGCCGCCAGCGAGATCGCCGCCGGCAACCTCAATCTGTCCTCGCGTACCGAGCAGCAAGCGGGTGCCCTGGAAGAAACCGCCTCGGCCATGGAAGAGCTGACCTCGACCGTGAAGCAGAATGCCGCCAACGCGGTTCAAGCCGATGAACTGGCCGGTTCCGCTTCGGAAGTGGCCAGCCACGGCGGCGACGTCGTGGGTCAGGTGGTGCAGACCATGGATGCCATCAACAGCTCCTCGCAACGCATCGTCGACATCATCAGCGTGATCGATGGCATCGCCTTCCAGACCAACATCCTGGCCCTGAACGCGGCGGTGGAAGCGGCCCGCGCCGGTGAGCAGGGACGCGGCTTCGCCGTGGTCGCCACCGAAGTGCGCACGCTGGCCCAGCGCAGCGCCTCGGCCGCCAAGGAAATCAAGGAACTGATCGACGCCTCGGTGCAGACCGTGGCCGGTGGCGGCCAGCTGGTCTCCCAGGCCGGCAACACCATGAATGACGTGGTGGCCAGCGTGCAGCGCGTCTCCACCGTCATCAGCGAGATCACCACCGCCAGCCGCGAGCAGAGCGAAGGCATCGACCAGATCAACCGTGCCATCGCGCAAATGGATGAGAGCACCCAGCAGAATGCAGCGCTGGTGGAGCAGGCCGCAGCCGCCGCGCAATCGCTGCAGCAGCAGGCCGAGCGCCTGGCTGCCGCAGTGAGCACCTTCCGTGTGTAAATCGTTTATATCGTTTGCATGATTTTCTGCGCGGCGATCCGCGGATTGCCCTGCAGAAAACCCTGATCGCATCAGCTCCCAAGAAGCCGCCCCCGGGCGGCTTCGTCACATCCGGCCCCTGGCGTCGGCAGGTATAATCCCGCCATGAACGCACCGCACTCCTCCCCCGCTTCCGAACCGGCTGCCGCCCCGTCTCACCGCCCCATCCAGGCCCTGCCCGATCAGCTGATCTCGCAGATTGCTGCTGGCGAGGTGATCGAACGTCCTTCCGCCGTGGTCAAGGAATTGCTGGAGAACGCGCTCGATGCCGGCTCCACGCAAATCACCGTGCGCCTGGAGCAAGGCGGCGTCAAGCGCATCGCCATCACCGACAACGGACGCGGCATTCCACCGGAGCAATTGCCGCTGGCACTGGCGCGCCATGCCACCTCCAAGATTGCGTCGCTGACCGATCTGGAGAATGTCTCCACGCTCGGCTTCCGGGGCGAGGCGCTGGCCTCGATTGCCTCGGTGGCGCAGCTCACGGTAACCAGCCGCACCGCCGATGCCCCGCATGCATGGGAAATCACTGGCTCCCAATTTGGTACCGTGGCCCCGGCCTCAGGCGCACAGGGCACGACCATCGACGTGCAGGACCTGTATTTCAACACCCCGGCGCGACGCAAATTCCTCAAGTCCGAACAGACCGAATACGGCCACTGCGCCGAGGTCGTGCGGCGTATTGCGCTGGCGCGTCCGGATGTGAGTTTTTCGCTGTCGCATAACGGCAAGACGGTCGATCACTGGAACGTCGGTGAATTCGCCAAGCGCAGCGCCCACATCCTCGGCGACGAATTCGCCAACGCGCGCCTGCCGCTCGACGAGAGCGCGGGCCCCTTGCGCCTGCATGGATTCGTCGGCCTGCCGACGGCCTCGAAGGCACGCGCCGATGGCCAGTATTTCTACGTCAACGGCCGCTTCGTCCGTGACAAGCTGCTCACCCACGCCGTGCGCGCCGCCTACCAAGATGTGCTGCATGGCGACCGTTACCCGGCCTATGCGCTGTCGCTGACGCTGGACCCGGCGCTGGTGGATGTGAACGTGCACCCGTCCAAGATCGAAGTGCGTTTCCGCGACAGCCGTGCGGTGCACCAGTTCGTATTCCACGCGGTCTCGCGCGCGCTGGCGCAGACCTCGGCCGTATCCTTCGGCAATCTGCCGCAGCAACAGACCGAGAGCGCCGAGGGCGCGCCCGCTCCCGCCAGTGGCCCGAATGCCCCGCTGCCCTGGATGCGCGAACAGAAACAGCAGAGCTTCTCCGCCCAGTTCGCCGAACAACCGCGCCCGTTCTCCTTTGCCGGCAACGGCGGACCGGGCAGCGGCGGCTTCGGCGTACGCCAGGACCGCGCGGCCTACGGCAACATGTTCCGCAGCGAGCCTGCCGGGCAGAGCGACAGCGGCAATGCGGCGGCAGGCTTCAACAGCGCAGCCTTCCAGTCCGCTGCACAGCCCGCCGCCCCCCTGCCGGACGGCGACTTCCCGCTCGGCTTCGCGCTGGCGCAACTGCATGGCATCTACGTGCTGGCGCAGAACCAGGCCGGCCTGGTGGTGGTGGACATGCATGCCGCACATGAACGCATCCTTTACGAACAACTGAAGACCGCGCTCGATGGCAACGAGATGTTCGTGCAGCCGCTGCTGATTCCGGTCACCTTCTATGCCGATCCGGTGGAAGTGGGCACGGTGGAAGAACATCAGGAAACGCTGTCGGCCCTGGGCTTCGACATTGCCGTGATGTCCCCGACCACGCTGGCCGTGCGTGCCGTCCCGGCGCTGCTGAAGAACGCTGACGCCCAGACGCTGGCACGCGACGTCCTGCGCGATGTACGCGAGTACGGCGGTTCGCGTGTCTTGCTGGAGCGCCGCAACGAACTGCTCGGTACGCTGGCCTGCCATACGGCGGTGCGTGCCAATCGCAGCCTGACGCTGCCGGAGATGAATGCGCTGCTGCGCCAGATGGAAGCCACCGAACGTTCCGACCAGTGCAACCACGGCCGTCCGACCTGGACGCAGATGGGCCTGTCGGATCTGGACAAGCTCTTCCTGCGTGGCCAGTAAGGATCGTGCGATGACCCAGCAACTGCCTCTGGCGCTGGCCATCATGGGCCCCACTGCGTCCGGCAAGACTGCCGCTGCGCTGGAGATTGCCCGCCACCTGCCCTGCGAAATCATTTCCGTCGATTCGGCCCTGGTCTATCGCGAGATGGATATCGGCACCGCCAAGCCCAGCCCGGAAGAGCTGGCGGCCGTGCCGCACCACCTGATCGACATCATCGACCCGACCGAAGCTTACTCGGCCATGCAGTTCCGCCAGGATGCGCTGCGGCTCACGCTGGAGATTGCATCGCGCGGCAAGCTGCCTTTGCTGGTGGGCGGCACGATGCTGTATTTCAAGGTGCTGCGCGACGGGCTGGATGAGCTGCCGCAGGCCGATCCGGCATTGCGTGCGCAACTGGATGAGGAGGCGGCACGGATCGGCATGCCGGCCATGCATGCGCGCCTGGCGACGCTGGACCCGGTCACGGCTGCGCGACTGAAGCCGACTGACAGCCAGCGCATCCAGCGTGCGCTGGAGATCAGCTTGCTGACGGGGCAGCCGATGTCGTCCTTGCTGTCGCAGAAGCCGCCTGAGCCGCTGCCGTTCGAGATGCTGCCGCTGGCGCTGGAACCGGCGGATCGTGCGGTGCTGCATGAGCGCATTGCGCTGCGTTTTGATTTGATGCTGCGAGGTGGCGCGCTGGAACGTGAAGTCGCCGCTTTGCGTGCGCGGGGCGACCTGCATCTGGGGCTGCCGTCGATGCGTTGTGTGGGGTATCGCCAGATGTGGGAGTACCTGGACGGCAGCATCGATGCCACGGCCCTGCGCGAGAAAGGCATTGCCGCCACGCGCCAGCTGGCCAAGCGCCAGCTGACCTGGCTGCGTTCGATGCCGGAGCGCATCAGCATCGACTGCAACCGCCCGGAGGCCACCGCCGAGGTGCTGGCGCGGGTGCAGCAAGCCTTGGCGGAACGCCGCGCCGGATGAGCTGCCGGCGCCTGTGGATAAAATTAAGAGGGAAATGCGGAAAAAGTATTGACAGAAGGCGATTGGACCTCTATAGTCTCGGGCTTGCCTCCTGGTGATATAGCTCAGCTGGTTAGAGCACAGCACTCATAATGCTGGGGTCGGTGGTTCAAGTCCACCTATCACCACCAGATACCCGTCGCTGCATGTGCAATCATGCGTATGCGGCGCCGTCCGAAAAACCCGCCTCTTCGAAAGAAGGGCGGGTTTTTTGTTTGCACAACTTTAGACTCAGCTAAGGACCCGCCTTTGTCCGGCGGCTCGATGCAGGGAACAAACCTCTCCATCCCGGTTTCGCAGTTTAATGAATGCGTCGCCAGGTTTTTGTCAGTTTTATCCGCACCACTTCGCCGCAGCCATGTTCCACGAAGATGTCTGGGGATCGAACAACGCGTATCGAATATTCGCTTCGCCCAGCGCTGCGTGATATCTCAAACGTGTCATTCTCACGCGCCCTCATTTCCCTAAAGTACTTTGTCATATAGGTAATGCGATATTCGTTTCGCGTGCCCTTAGGGTCATGGAGCTTATTGTTGTAATAGACAAAGCGAAATTTTCTCTTCTCTCCGGCCTCGTCTACGCAATAAATCCATGCGTCGGGATTTTTAGTACCAGGGTCAAGATACGGTAAAAACTCCAGCAATTCAGCTTCGGATTTTGGTATCAGAATCCCGCCTTGATGCCCACCTGTTGCTCCAACGTCGTTGGCACTTAAAATTTTACTGAATGATTTCTTTGTCATATTTTTTGGGGTGAAATATCAAGAGCTCGTTTAGTGTCAACTTTATCCCTTATCGAAATAGGGATACTTTCATTTGCAAGATCATTCTTCCACATTGATCGTTCAACCATAACAGACTCCACTGTGTCCACGTAGAAGAGGCGATAAACAGTCACAGGTTGGGTCTGCCCCCTTCTATGAGCCCTAGCACTCGCTTGAGATTCAAGAGCAGGATTCCACACAGGAGTAAAGTGTATTACCACGGTTGCAGCCGTAATATTCAGACCAGCGCCCGCCGCCTTAGGATTTAAAACAAGACATCCCGGTCCGTCATATGCAGCAAACTCATCAATTATTTCTTGCCGACGTGACTGCGCAGTTGAACCGTTAATCGCGCCCCAATAAGCGAGGCCGCTTTTACAAGCCTCAAAAAGTAAGTCCCCTATCTTGTTGAACAGAGAAAATACAATAACTTTTTTCCCGTTTACAAACGCTTCACGGATAAGTTGTACTGCGCGCTCCATCTTTGAATTCATCAAAGGAAATTCTTTCAGAGGAGAAATCTCAGCATCCTCCCCTTCGGGATCACTTTGTACCGATGTGCGAAGCCAAGGATGCGCGCACACCAGTTGTAATTGAAGCGTCGCAACCAACGCACCAGCAACGGGATAACGAGCCATAGTTTCGGCCCTTACCTGCATGTAGTGCTCTACGAGTGCATTATCGAGCTCCAAAGGCACATCAACATCAATGCGATCCGGGAGATCTCCCGCAACATCAACCACCCTACGTTTAAGTATTATCGGATCACAAAGTTGGCCAATGATCCGAGCTGATTCCATGCTATCCGGATAATTCAACTCAAACTCCTGCCGGCTCCCCAGAAGACCGGGAATAGCAAAATCGACCAGAGACCATAAATCAAGGAGGCCGTTCTCAACAGGAGTGCCTGTCATGGGAATGGTACGGAGACGGGGTATACATGCAACAGCTTTGCGTCGACCTGAGTCAGGGTTCTTGATTGCTTGAGCCTCGTCGCAAATTACCCAAGACCATTCAAACGAAGAAAATATCGCGATATCGTTAACCATCGTGTCGTATGTTGTGACTACTACGCTCGAAGTCTGCAACCCACGATAAGTCCCCGTCCTTTCCGATCCACGATGGACAGCAACTGTCAAATCAGGAGCGAATCGGAGAAGCTCTCTCTGCCAATTTGCTATTAAACTGGTCGGGCAAATTATCAACGCCGGCGAAGCGCTTTCAGGCGGCTCCATCATTAACAACGCTATGATCTGAAGAGTTTTCCCAAGCCCCATTTCGTCAGCAAGAACCAAGCCGCCGGTGTGTGAAATTGTCTCCCACATCCAACGAACTCCTCGAGCCTGATATGGAAAAAGCTTCGCTTTTAGATTTGGTATATCACTCGTATCACTAAAGTCATCAGCCGCAACCTTTCCTGCTTTACGAAAATTCTCGCTTCCTAAAACCTCGATCTCCACCGGGGCCTGCCGCATCAATCGCACGGCGTCCGGATAACGCAAACTTTGCGGATCTAATCCATCGAAGATATCAGCAAAAATGGAAGTTGCATCACGTGGCAGAGGACGAATAGTCGTTCCGTCGAGAACCCATGAGTGGCGATTACTTGGCGCAAAATAAACTTGCCGCTCTCCCCTCAGCAGACGGGTGCCAGCAATCTTCGCGACGATATTTCTTCCGTCTTTGTCGAGAATAATTATCGGATCAACAATACGGGCTGAGATGGAAAATCCTGTCGGTACGCTCTTACATAGCTCGTCGAAATCTTCCGGGAAGCTAATGGAATCAAACATCGCAGGACCCCATGATCTCTGCCAGCTCTTCAAGACTGTATGGGATCGGCTTGCGAGTATGCACCGCACGATGACAAGCCGGACAAAGTGGAACCAGATCGATACGGGGATCGTATGGGCGCGGCTCAAGCAAATTCGACAGAGGTTCAAGATGATGGACCTCGATTATTGCACCTGCCTCGCGATACTTCCTCCGCGGCTCCAATCCGCAAGCGATGCATTTCTCACCATGTATCCGGAGACAGAGAAGGCGATTACGAGGATTCCTCTCTCGCCGTCTTACCACCGTTTTGAGGACCGCTCCCTCAAAAGCAGCCGCATCTGCATTGTCACGATCCTCAATGACGTCATATCCAATCAATTCAGCCATCGCAGCCATTAGGGGAACAATTACCTCATGACACGTCGACACCAGAGCTGCGTCATCGTGTGGCTGCTCCCGATCGCGTATGGTGGCCCGGATCCGAAATGAACCGTCAGAAACACTCCATTGCTCGAAGGACTGTCCCGGAATCTCAATGGCGATGTCGGCACGAATAGACGAAACCAACGCGCGTGCCAGCTGCACGTCTTCCGGCGCAGCTTTCAGAATCTGCGCAATAACGTCACCAGAGAAATTCCCGAAGAATAAGTTTATTTGATGCCCCTTCAAGCCGTACGGACGCAACTCAGCCACTGGCCCATGCCGCTCGTCCAAGTCTGCAAACCAGACTCGCAGCCCTCTTCGAAGCCCCCCATCGACTTCGGCTGCAGCGAACTCTGCTCCCGTCCCTTCTAAGAGCTCTTTGAGAATTAAATCGCGGCGATCCGCGATCAAATTACGCTTCGTCATCATCAGAAATTTCGCCAGGCTCCACGTCTGGAATATTCCGTAAAAGCTTTCTGAGGTTATTAGATATTTCGGACCGAATATCTTCGAAAATCGGCTCTAGTTCAGCGTTGGTATTATTTTGCTCGGCGACCGCAAAGGCCCATAACAGTATGTCCATTCCATCAACAGCATAACCATTTGCTGCGGCACGCTTGTATATCTTAAGATAAAAATCGTGATGCTTATTAAGCAGGACGCCCGGAACATATCCACTATCACCAGCGCTTCGCAAAGCCGGCTGCCAAAGCTCCCCCGTCCGAATGCTATCGACCGCTTCGACATAGACTGTCTCCTCGCTGACATTACTCTGAACAGGGGTCTTAATCTTAATTTTTGCCCCGAGATTATTGGATACCACTGCCGACTGTGTCTTCGGATCAACCGAATCTATCCGGGGAGCATCAGCACCACTAGTGTCTGCGATATTTTTGTTCGCACTAGTATGATCAATAGACTTCGTATTGACCTGCTCGCGGTTTTTCCTGCGGTAACGATGCCCGGCTTCCCGATAAATGGGCTGCAGCAACTCGTTTAGTACATCAGCGAGTTCCGGATGGAATAGAATCCTCGACTTCTTCACATCAATCCGAAATGCATCATCCAGCTTGTGCCCAAAATCGAATTCGATACGCAGCAGAGAGTAGTGGGGCTCCGGAACCCCAAACACGTCCATCCAACCACCGTCTTGAATCAATCGCCCCTCACGATAGACGTAAAAGCCCTGTGCTCGATTTGAGATACGTGCGTAGGCCTTCTCCTCATCCTTGGTCATGTCGCTACGGTGCGGAAGTATCCAAGCCTTTATTCGAGCCAGATCCGTCGATCCATCTGGCAGCTCGATTTCTAAGACTTGCTTTTGCTCTGCCAAAACTTGCTCCGAACGAGCCGGATAAAAAGGGTTCCATGGCTCAACAGGCACCCCATTTATAAAAATGCTGATATCTGACTCACGTTTATCGCCTTTATCCAAAAACCGATGAAACACAAGCGAGAAGTGCTTCGCCAAATTTTCGGCGAGCCTGTTGATCGCTGCCTTCTCTTGAGCGCCGCCAGGCTCATAATCCTTAGTCAAAATACGATCGCAGTTTTCCCATATAACCAAAGTACCTTTCGCTCCGCACAACTCGTCAAACGTTTCACGCTCATCTTCTGTGACAGGCTCATGAAGCATTTCCCAGCGCTCTTTGGTAGCAACGTGTTCCAAGTCCCAAGCGAGCTTGGCAAGCTCATCGCCTTCGTTTTTTCTTGAAACAAGTGTGTACTTGAGACATACCGAGCTGGAAGCTGTTTTTAGTCCAAGACCGAATTTCCCTAAGCTTTCTGGATTGTCTCGTTCTGGTGCTCCGTACCTCATAGCGCGCCATACACCGTCAGCATCCATCCCCCGGCCATTGTCACCAAAATAGACAATTTTTCGCCCATCAGGTCGCAATACAATATCCAGATTTATCTGGTCAGCCCCAGCCGCGATTGAGTTATCGACAATATCTGCCGCGGCTGTTCTAACGTTATAACCGGTATCGCGCAGACCAAAAATCAGCCGCTTAGCATCAGGTTCATTGACAAGATCATCGTTCATTCAACAGGTCCCCCGGGATGATAAAAGGAAGGAGGCAATACGTTGCCCCATAAAACTCCTATTATCTTATTGTCACGTAAATTAGTGAACTTGTCTGAGAGTGAAACTCTTTAAAAAAAGAAATTCGGCAGCAATACAAAGCTACATCCCTACTCTGGAAAGAATCTAGCCCCGCATATTCTTCGGATATCCACCACATCCGCCGACGTTGAATAAGATCGTTATAGGGGGCAAGAAATCATTTTCCATAGCGAATGTCATCTTCTAAGCTCCAATTCGCTTCTTTCACTAAGCAACCATTCTTCAAGCAGATCTACAGCTGTTTGGGCATTGCTCCCTCTTCCTTTGAGGGCACATTCCCAAACTACCGCGACCCTCCACCCACCTCCAAGTAATTCGGCCATAAATTTCAAGTCGTTAGCCTTATTACGCTCAATTTTACTAATCCAGAAATCTGTATTAGTGGCAGGAGTTTTGAACATTGGGCAGTTGTGTCCATGCCAAAAACAGCCGTGAATGAAAATTACTGAGCGATATTTCGGAAGAACTAAGTCGGGAGAGCCTGGCAGGTCACGAGCGTGCAACCGATAACGAAATCCGCGCGCATGGATGGCACGACGAACAATTAATTCCGGTCTTGTATCTTTAGGTCTGACAGCCCGCATGTTCTTCGAACGTATCTCGGGCTTATGAACGTCAACCATTTCTACGCCACTTTTTGGCTCGGCATAACAGCCTTACATTTTCCTTCGACGATTCTAGATCTCATCATCTTAGCTACCGCAGCAAAAACGGGAACAACCACGGAATTTCCGAATTGCCGATATGCTTGGGTATCCGAAACAGGGATGCGAAATGCAGCACCGTTTGGCTTGTCGTATCCCATCAAACGGGCACACTCTCTCGGCGTTAAGCGGCGCGGACGGTTCTTTTGATTTTCGGGCGCGCTTAAAGGCAACCTGGGATCAAACCCTCTATCTACAAGTATTTCCGATCCGTCTTTATGATATCTGGCAGAAAGAGTCCGTGTGATTGAAGACTTGTTGACGAGACCGTATCCAAAACCATTTCCCTTTTCCTTATGCTTAATGGAATAATTAAACAGATATTCCCAAAGCTTCGGAGTAAGAATATATTTTTCATCGACTTCAGGCTCGAGAATATCGCCGAGCGCTGTGCTCTTCTTCGGATAAAACTTCGAGATATCAGCAAGGCTAAACCCGTCATGTACTCCGAGATCTTTACGGAAGCCAACTAAAACAATGCGCTCTCTGTGTTGAGGAACGAAATATTTGCCATCAATAATCTTAGGGTCACTTGTACCCGAATGAGCAACATCTGAGATCCAATAGCCAAGCTCTTCCAAGGTTTCAATAATGACCTTAAACGTTCTACCCCGGTCGTGACTCTTCAAATTTTTGACGTTCTCAAGCACAAAAGCTACTGGCTTTTTCACTGCAATGATCCGAGCAACGTCAAAGAACAAAGTGCCTTGCGTTTTACACTCGAACCCATGTTTCAAACCTAACGAATTTTTCTTCGAAACACCGGCAATTGAGAAGGGCTGGCAAGGAAAACCGGCGAGCAGAACATCATGATCCGGAACTACCTTATCGATGTGTTTGTATGCGATCTCCTCCGAAACGTTCTCATGGTGGCTCAGAGTCAATTCCCGGATGTCTTCGTTAAAAACGTGCGTCTCCGGATCAGCGTAGTGATTAGCCTTATATGTCTGAACCGAGTATTTGTTCCATTCGCTCGTAAGTACACAACGGCCACCGATTTCGTCAAAGCCGCGCCTTATACCTCCGATTCCGGCAAAAAGATCGATGAAATCAAACTCATAATTCGAATCGACTGAGGGCGGCTTAGGGAGCAGCTTCTCGAGTTCATTAAATTCGTGATGGCTTAATTTCGGCGACGCTTTGCCTTTCAGCCAGCGATTAACTGTTTCCCGGCACCAAGCCTTTGGTGAAATGTGATTGAGGTACTCGGCAACATATTTCTGATCGTAAATTTCAAGAACTTTGCGGAGTAATAGCAGGTCTTCAGCGCGAGCATCCATGTGAGATCTTAAAAAAGGAATAATCTAGTGACATAATATCACTCAAATGACCCAGCGAAAGCTACTAGTATGCCAGGAGAGTTTGAATGAAATGCATCCGTTCAACTAAGAACGAGTTGAAAAGAGCAAACGTGGCTTTTCACAAGAAATAGAAAAACTGCCTTATTCAGCTGTTCCAACCATTAAGGTCATAGTAATCATCTTTGCCAAGTGCCCACCGCTACGTGGACGCTTCATGCGTATGCGGATCCCTACGAAAAGCCCGCCGCTGAACTGCACCCCAAAGTTGGACACAAATCTGACCTTGGGAGTCTTTTTTTCATCGCGCAGCGTGTCCGCCACGGATCCACACTACGGAGAACTTCCCCCGACCAAGCACGAGAAGTGGAGCGCCCACCTTGCCACAACACCGACGGAGGTCCACTTCGCGCTTACTCGAATCCCCAAGAAGCTAATGCGAAATCGTTTGTTGGGCCGCTGAAGGTGCCTGCCTATACTGGGCTCCCGCTTCTCACCCCTCTGACCTTTCTTGCAAACGGGCCCTCCATGACTGCTTTCCCCTCGATCACCAAACGCTGGATACCCAAACTCACCGCATTGCTGGCAGGCCTGACCGTCGCCAGCACCGTGCTGGCCGCACCGCTGAAGATCGGCGTAGTCCCCGGCGTCTTCGCCGACTCCGTGGAAGTCGCCGCCAAGGAAGCCAGAAAACAAGGCCTGGATGTGCAAGTCATCGAATTCAGCGACTGGGCCACACCCAACATCGCGCTGGATGCCGGCGACATCGACCTGAACTACTACCAGAACAGCAATTACCTGGCCAATGCCGTGCGCAGCAAGGGATTCAAGCTGACCAGCGTGCAGGCTGGCATCCTCTCCTACCTGGGCCTGTACTCCAGCAAATACAACTCCCTGGCCGATCTGCCCAACGGCGCCAAGGTGGCCATCGCCAGCGATCCCGTCAACGTCGGCCGCGGCCTGCGCCTGCTGCAGCACGCCGGCCTGATCACGCTACGCCCTGACACCGGGCTGCTCGGCACCCAGGCCGACATCGTCTCCAATCCCAAGAAGCTGCAGTTCGTCGAGGTCGAGGGACCGCAACTGGTCCGCGTGACGCCCGATGTGGATCTGGCGCAGGGCTTCCCCTATTTCATCATCGCCTCCAAAGCCTTCGATGCGCACAAGGGACTGGCCTATACCAGCTACGAGGATGATTCCTGGGCCATCCAGTTCGTGGCCCGCAGCGACAAGACAAACGATCCGCGCATTGCCCAGTTCCTCACCATCTACAAAAATTCGGAAGCAGTGCGCAGCAGTATCCAGGCGTTCTATCTCAACGACCAGAAACTCTATCGCCTGGCCTGGCTGAAGAAGTAAGCCATCCTACGCAGTATCGTTACCTTTCATGGAAACGAGCGCGCGGTTGATATTCATCCTGGCAGTTGCAACTCAAGTACGCGCGCAAGCCCGGCAAGCCGAACAGTCGTCATCACGGTGACGGCTGTTCATTTCCAGCGTACCCTGCGCCGCACAGTCAGCGCATCAAACCTGCGAAGGATCTCCGCTCATGCCGCAGGGCAACGGCGAGCGCACAATCCTCACCAACACTCCTGCCTTGGCGGCAATGATGCGAAGGAGATGGACAATTTGCTTACATTCAAGCAGCTTTCACCAACATCTCAGCAATACCTGACGTTAGAATTTACCCCGCACGTGACCAGCAATTAAGCGGCCCGCTAACGGCCCTCATCACATCCGCGGGAGGAGATTCAATGCGGCAGTTCCACGCCATGCCAAAGCAGCGCATCCGTAATAATGCGCGCTGGCCCATCGTGGCTACAACCATCGCCGCATTGCCTGCACACCACGCCATGACGCCACGCAGCGTCTCGCCATCGGTCGCCCGCACCCCTCGCGCTGGCACGATGTCTGCATACCGCATCTGCATTGCGTTGCACGCACGCGCGAACTCCTGAGCAAGGCAACCCGCCACGCAAGAACATGAATTTGCTCTCCAAGAATTCCCTGGCAGTCCATCTGCTGCGCATCATCTTCGGCAGTTACTTTCTGGTGACGCTGATCGTGACCTGCCTGCAACTTGGCGCTGAATATGAGCACACGCAATCCGGTGTGGACAACGAATTGCGGGCCATGGACCTGACCTTCGGTGCCAGCCTGGCCAGCTCCACCTGGCGCTTCCAGGGGGACGTGCAAAAGGCCACCCTGCGCGGCATCAGCAACCTGCCCGTGGTCACCGGCGTGAAGATCGAAGACCCGCAAGGCAAGCTGGTGATGGCCCTGGGCAATATCATCGATCACGATGGCAAACAGATCCACGTCGACGCCGACGGCGCGCGCAGTGCCGTCAAGCCGGGCTTCTTCAATGCCGCCACCAGCCATCGCTTCCCGATTCTCTATCGCGATGAACACGGCGTCACCCACGACATCGGTGCCTGGACCGTCTATTCCAGCCGCCAGGTGGTGATCCGCAAGGTGGCCTACGGCTTTACGCTGATCCTCATCAACTCGGTCATCAAGACGCTGGTGCTGTGGTTCATCTTCCTCTACGTCTTCCACCGCTGGCTCGGACGGCCCATCACCCGGCTGTCGGACTTCGTGCGCGGGCAGGATCTGAACCAGCCCGATCACCCCGACAATCCGCAACGCATCCGGCTGCGAGGACGCACGCGCCATGAGCTGCACTTCCTGGCCGATGCCATCAACGCGATGCTGTCCAGCCTGCGCAAGCAGTCAGGCCAGAACCGCGCGCTCTACGCGCAACTGGAACAGGAAAAGGAATCCCTGCGCGCCCTCAACAAATCGCTGGAGCTGCGCATCGCCGAACGCACGCGTGATCTGGCGCAGGCCAACGAACGTCTGCGTTCACTCAGCCTCACCGATGGCCTCACCGGCATCGCCAACCGCCGCAGCTTCGACGAGACACTGGATCACGAATGGCGACGCAGCCTGCGCCACGCCAAGCCGCTGACGGTGGCCTTCATCGACGTCGACTGGTTCAAGCCCTACAACGATCATTACGGCCACGTGGCCGGGGATGCGGTCTTGCGCCAGGTAGCGCAGACACTGCAGCACACCATCGGCCGCGCCGGTGAAACCGTAGCGCGCTATGGCGGCGAAGAATTCGCGGTGATCCTCGCCGAGACCGATGGCCTCCAGGGCCAGCACATCCTGCAGCGCATGTGCGATGCCATCCATGCGCTGAACCTGCCGCATGCCGGATCCGCTCTGGGCCGCATTACCATCAGCGCCGGGGTGGCCTGGTGCATTCCGGCCCATCCCGACGCGCGGCTGGAATCCTTGCTGCAAGCGGCCGACCGGGCGCTCTATCAAGCCAAGACCGATGGCCGCAATCGTGTGTTGCTGGCACCGGCGTTGCCGCCATCGTCTTCCGCTGCCCCCATCTGAAAAGGAAGTCGCGCATGCCCCATCGTCATTGGCTCAAACCCCTCGCCCACTTGGTGTGCTGCGCGTGCATGGCGGCCATGCTGCCCATCGCGATGGCAGCCGACCAGATCACCTGGGGCAAATACAATGTGCCGCCCTACATGATTCGCAGCGGCGAATTCGCGCATCAGGGCATCTTCGATCTCACCCTCAACGTGCTGAAAAAGGAAATGCCCGGCTACGAGCACGTCGAACTGGAGGCCCCCTTCCCGCGCATCAACAGCGAGATCCGCAAGGGCAGTCACTGGTGCTTCAACGGCATGCTCAAGACCCCGGAGCGCGAACATTACGGCTACCTCTCGCTGCCGATGTCGATCTTCCTGCCACTGCGCATCATCGTGCGGCGTGATCGCGTGGAGGAATTCAGGCACCGGACCTCGCTGACGGGCTTGCTGCAAGACCCACGACTGACTACATCGGTGATGCGTGACCGCTCCTACAGCCCGACGGTGGACAAGCTGCTGGCCACCTATCCGCCGCGTGAAAATTATTCCGAACAGATGGAAGCGATCGGCATGCTGCTGGCCGGCCGCCTTGACTACATGGTTGAGCTACCGCTGCTGGCCTTCGACCAGGCGCGCGCCATGGGCCATGCCGGCGAACTGGTGGCGCTGCCGATGCAGGAGGCCAATGAAGTCGTCTTCAATCGCGTGATGTGCCCCCATAACGAATGGGGCCGGCAAGTGGTGGCGCAGGTCAACAAGGTCCTGCTGGCCGAACGCGCCAAGCCATCGTATCGCGCCATCGTCGAGAAATGGCACGATCCGGAGTCGGTGGCGGAAATCCGCAAGATCTATGACAAGGTGTTCCTGAAGATTCCCTGAGCGTCTTGCTCACTCGCGCAGGCCGCCCGCTTCCATCACATCCCAGCACGCGCCCATGGTGTGATAGTCGACCTTGCCGGCGGGCGACTTGGTGTCTTCCAGCTTGCTGCCATCGGCGGCCAGAATGCGGAACCAGGCCCCGTGATGATGATCGACCAGATGCGCCCAGCTCCACGCCCAGATGGCGTGATACTGCTGGCGGAAACGTTCTTCCCCGGTCACGCGCCACAAACGCCATGCACTGGCGAAGGATTCGGCCTGGACCCAGAAATATTTGTCGGTGTCATACGGCCGCAGGTCCGGATCGAAGCCGTAGATCAAACCGCCATACAGGGCATCCCAGCCATGCTGCCACGCCGCGTCCTGCAATTCGGCAGCACGCGTCACGTAGGCCGGGCGCGGCTCCTGTGCATGAGCGATCAGCAGCAGCTTGGCCCACTCGGTCTGGTGGCCGGTCTGGAAGCCCCAGGGCTTGAAGATGTTGTCGCGGTTGCCGCGGTTGTAGTCGTGATCCAGGGACCAGTCCTGACGATAATGCTCCCACACCAGATCCTGTGATTGCCGTGCCAATCCAAACACGAAGCGCTCGATCAGCAACTGCGCACGTTCCAGGTAGACCGCGCGCCCGGTGGCGACATGCGCAGCCAGGCAGGCTTCGCACATGTGCATGTTGGCGTTCTGGCCGCGATACGGAATCAACTCGCCGGAGGGCGTGATCTCGTCCGCATACGCTTCATGCGCAGGCTCAAAGAAAGCGCTCTCCATGCGTTCATACGCCTGCGCCACCTGCTGCGCATCACACAGGCCGACGCGGTGTGCCTGCGCGAATGCCAGCAGCACGAAGGCCTGGCCATAGGCCATCACGGTGCCGTCCTCGATCTGGCCATCGCGCAGGGTCCAGGCATACAGGCCGGCCAACGGCCCCTCCGCATGACGGAAGCGCTGCAGATGCGCCAGTGCATGGCGCGTCTGTTCCAGATAGCGTGATTGCCCGGTATGCAGATACGCCATGGACTGCGTGAAGACCAGCCGCGTCGCGCTGACCAGATGCCGATGGCTGCGCTCATAGACGCTGCCATCGTCCTTCAGGTAGTGAAAGAATCCGCCCTCGGGATCGATGGCATGGCGGTCGTAAAAGGCCAGCGTATCGGCCACATGCGCCTGCAGGAAGGCGCGGCTTTCGAGATCGGGAAGGGACATGCCGGCTCCGGATGGGGAAGAGAGTGTCATTGCGCGGCATCCTTCTGACGCCATTTGTCGAGGATCACGGCCAGCACGATGACCGCGCCCTTGGCCACATATTGCCAGAACGAGGACAGGCCGAGGATGGTCAGCCCGTTGTTCATCACGCCGATGATCAGTGCCCCTACCACCGTCCCCCAGATCGTGCCCACGCCCCCCATGAGGCTGGTACCGCCCAGCACCACGGCGGCAATCGCGTCCAGTTCATAGCCGCTGCCCCAGTTGCCGTTGGCGCCATACAGGCGGCTGGCCGACATGGCGCCGGCCAGGCCGGCGAACAGGCCGCTGATCGAATACACGAACAGCAGCACCAGTCCCACGCGGATGCCGGTCAGGCGCGCCGCCTGCAGGTTGCCGCCGATGGCGTAGATGTGCATGCCCAGCACCGTCTTGCGCAGGATCACCCAGGACAGCAGCACCACCGCGACCGCCACCCAGATCAGCCAGGGGACGTGCAGGAAATCGCCATTGCCTATCCATTCGAAACTGGGAATGTCATTGTTCAGCACCGTAGTGCCATCGGCCAGCAGATAGGCCGCCCCGCGGAAGGCCGTCATCGTGCCCAGCGTCACCACGAAGGCATTGATGTTGAGGAAGGCCACCATGGCCCCGTTGACCATGCCCATCAACAGCCCCGACACGATGAACATGGGAATCGACCAGCCCGGCGCGGCACTGAGCGATATCTGCATGCCCAGCACCGCCGACACTGCCAGCACGGAGCCGACCGACAGGTCGATGCCGGCGGTAAGGATGACGAAGGTCATGCCGGCCGCCAGTACCAGGTTGATGGCGACCTGGCGCAGGATGTTCATGGTGTTTTCGGCGGTGGCGAAGTTGGAACTGCCGTCGCCGCTGAGATAGATGGTGAGCGCATAGAACAGCAGATACAGCACCACCAGTACCGGCAACATGCCCAGCCGGTGCAGCAGCCATTGCGACGCCGTGGAAGAGGAACGCGCCGCAGCCGCGTTCTTGTGCAGAGGAGTTGGATGAGCCATGACTAGAAGGAATGAGAGGAAGGAGAAGAAGGCAAGCCCGAATGCGCCATGCCGTAAGCCGGAGCGGCCTGTCCATGCGCACCATGCATGCCCCCCGCATCGGTGGCCAGATGCATGATGGCTTCCTGGGTGATGGCCGCGCCGGCCAGTTCACCGGTGATGCTGCCCTCGCGCATGACCAGCACGCGGTCGCAGATGCCGATCACTTCCGGCAGCTCGCTGGAAATGACGACAACGGCCACGCCCTGTTCGGCCAGCTTGTGGACAAGTTGATAGATCTCGCTCTTGGCATAGATATCCACACCCCGCGTAGGCTCGTCCAGGATCAGAACCTTGGGTGCAATCTCCAGCCAGCGCGCCAGCAGGACCTTCTGCTGGTTGCCGCCGGAGAGCTTGCCCACCGCCACGCCGGGATGCGCGACCTTGACGTTGAGGCGCTGGATGGCGTCGCGCGCCACGCCATCCAGCGCGCCGCTGCGTACCAGTCCCAGCGTGCTGTGGCGGCCCGCCACGTTCATGGTGGCGTTGGCTCCCACGGCCATCTGCAGGAACAGGCCCTGGCCTTTGCGGTCTTCCGGCACGTAGGCGATGCCGGCGCGCATGGCGGCGCGCGGTTCATCGATCTGCACCGCCTGGCCATCCAGCAGCACGTGGCCGCCGCTGCGGGCATCGGCACCGAAAAGCAGGCGCGCCAGTTCGGTACGCCCGGCACCGACCAGCCCGGCAAAACCGAGCACTTCGCCGGCACGCACCGCGAAGCTGGCCGGCCTGACCTTGCCACCCGCCAGATCCTGCACCTGCAACACCACCGGCAAGACCGCCGCGCGTTCCGGGGCCATGCGGGTGTGCTGGTAGAACTCGCCCAGCGAGCGGCCCACCATCATCTGCACGATGCGCTCGGAATCGATCTCCTCGCGTGCCAGTTCACCCACGAAGCTGCCATCGCGCAGCACCGTCACGCGATCCGCCAGGGCATACACCTCCGCCATGCGATGGCTGATGTAGATGATGGCCAGGCCCTCATCGCGCAGGCGTTTCACCACGCCGAAGAGATGCTCGGTCTCCCGTTCGGAGAGCGCCGCCGTCGGTTCATCCATGATGACGATGCGGCTGCGGTGTACCAGGGCACGGGCGATTTCGACCTGCTGCTGTTCGGCGATGGAAAGACGTCCGGCCCGGTCCGAGGCACGGAAGCTGGCGCCCAATTGGCGGAGGACGGCATCGGTGCGAGCGCGCATGGCGGCGTGATCGATCAGCCCCCAGCGCGTGCGCAGTTCGCTGCCCATGAAGACATTGGCGGCCACGCTGATGTTGGGCGCGACCGCCAGTTCCTGGTAGATCAGGTTGATGCCGGCGGCGCGGCTGGCACCGGGGTCGCGCAGCGAGACCGGCTTGCCGTCCAGCAGGATCTGGCCGTCATCAGGCGCATGGACGCCGGAAAGCACTTTCATGAGCGTGCTCTTGCCGGCACCGTTCTCGCCCATGAGGGCGTGGATCTCGCCGGGGCGGATGGTCAGGTGCATGTCCGACAGCGCGCGCGTGGCCCCGAAGGACTTGCTGATGCCGGTCATCTGCAGAATGGGAGTGGAAGTCATGGCAATCAAGGAAAGCAGCCGCGGGGCGGCAAGCGCGTCCTGCAGCCGGAAGATCTCCTGACTGCGGGCGCTGCGGATCGGGCTCGCTCACCTGTCAGGTGAGCTACCAGATGCGTGGCTTCAGTTGGCCGGGACCCAGCCCTTGTAATCCGCCACGTTGTCGCGCGTGATCAGCTTGACCGGCAGCAGCTTGACGGCCTTCTCGGGGGCGCGGCCATTCATGACCTGATAGCCGATGGCCACGCTTTCAGCAGCCATGCCATATGGGTCCTGCGCGGGCGAGGCGGCGAAGAGCGACTTGCTGTCCTTGAGCGCACGCTCGGCATCGGGTGCGCCATCGACACCGGTGATGACCTTGATGTCGCTGCGCTTGGCCTGGCGGATCGCCAGTTCAGCCCCGATGGCAGTCGGGTCGTTGATGGCGAAGACGCCATCGATCTTGCCTTGCGCGGCCAGCAGATTGGACATGGTGGTCATGCCGCCATCACGGCTGCCGCCGGCGTTCTGGTTGTCGGAGAGGATCTTGATGCCGGGCGATTTCTTGAACTCGGCCTTGCAGCCGGTGACGCGGTCCATCACGGCCGACACCGGCGGGCCATTGACGATGACCACATTGCCCTTGCCCTGCAGCTTGTCGGCGATGAACTTGCAGGACTCGGCGCCGGCCATGGTGTTGTCCGACATGACGGTGACGTCCGCACCTTCTGCGGCCACGTCCACGGCCACCACCACGATGCCGGCCTTCTTGGCTTTCTTCACGGCCGGGCCGATGCCCTTGGAATCGGCGGCGTTGAGCACGATCAGGTCAACCTTGTTGGCGATGAAGTTCTCGATCTGGCCGACCTGGGTGTTGAGGTCATACTTGGAAGAGACCACGGTGACCTTGGCGTCCGGATTGATCTTGTGGGCGCCGCTTTCAGCGCCCTTGGCGATGGCCACGAAGAAGGGATTGGCCAAATCGCCGAGGGTGACACCGACCGATTTGAGGGGCTTGTCCGCCGCCTGTGCAGTGGCCGTGGCGGCGCCCAGTGCAAGAGTGGCGCAGGCGATGGCGAGGGTTTTCTGGATCATGCTGGTCTCCGTTCTTGTTGGAAGTTCGAGGGGGATGGCTGGGGCCTGTCGCGGCCCTTTGCTGCTTGCTGCTTGCTGCATACAACACGCCGGAACGGTCAGTCCCGGCGAACAATCTGGTCGGCACGGCTGCGCGTCGTTTCGATCAGCGCTGCGTTGATTTCATCGCTGTGCATCACCCACGCCTCGGCCTCTTCCGGACTGCGGCCAAATTGCACGTGGCGCGCAATCAGCCGCTGCAGCCGCACGGCAGGATCGACATCGACATACCAGACCTCATCGAGCAAGGGCCGCACGCGCGACCAGTGGCCGCGGTCGAGCAGCAGGTAATTGCCTTCGGTGATGATGAGCCGGGTATCAGCAGGGATGGCGATGCTGCCGGCAATGGCTTCCTCGATCTCGCGCAGGAATTGCGGTGCGTAGATGACTTCATCGGCCTGCTGCTGGCGCAGCCGCGCCAGCAGGTGGACGTAACCGGCGCTGTCGAAGGTATCTTCCGCCCCTTTGCGCGTGGCGCGGCCCAGCCGTGCCAGCTCCGCATTGGCGAGGTGGTAGCCATCCATGGGCAGGATGACGGACTGCGTCAGTCCGTGCGCCTGTGCATGCGCCAGCAGCGCAGCGGCGAACGTGGACTTGCCGCTGCCGGGCGGACCGGCGATGCCGAGTATGGTGCGCTGGCCTCGGGCCAGCAGCGCTGCAAGCCGGTCGCTGAAGGGGGCCGGAATCATGGTCGACTCATTCCTTTTTCTAAGGACGGCCTGCCAGGCCATCCGTGCGCGCCGTGCGCGTTCTTTATTGAAATGCAGCACAACAGCAGCTTCTCCTGTTGTGCTTGCCTCGCCCATCTGCCGCATGGCAGGCGGCTGTCGTGCCAACCGGATGCGGACATGCGCGAATTACGGAAAGCCGACAAACTAAGCGATTCTGTCTCCTGAATTTCAGCACTCCTGAATATTCATGCGTTATTTCTAATTATTGCTAGTTCCTCGTCGTCAACGTGATGAAATTTTCTTTGAATTTTTTCGATATCGATCCCCTTATGAATAAGTCAGATCATTTTCAAGCTGCATGAAAAAAGGACGCTACCTCGGTGGTAGCGTCCTTGTGATTGTCTTTTTCGCGCAGTGCGAAAAAGCCGTCATGCAATGAGATCAGGCCCCGGCCAGCGCCGCCGCATCTGCCACCACGGTGGCATAGCGATCGGCCAGTTCGGTCAGCGCCACACGCTGGACCTCGGCCGCCTTGACCGGCGCACCGCCCAGGGGATCTGGCAGGTCGCGGGTAGCGCAGGCAGCCGCCACGACCGTGGAGGCATAGCCATGGTCCAGTGCCGAGCGCACGGTCGCGCTCACGCACATGTGGGTAGCAAAGCCGGTCACGATCAGGGACTTGCGGCCGGTCTTCATGATGGCCTCGTCCAGCGCGGTACCGGCGAAGGCATTGGGCAGGCCCTTGGGCAGCACCAGCTCGTCGCCCTGCGGCTGCACGCCGTCGATGATGGCCACGTGCGGACCTTGCGGATCGAACATGGCACTGCCCGGCTTGCTGTGGTGGACGACGTGGATCACCGGCGCACCGGCGGCACGGGCCTGGCGCAGCAACTCGGCGATCTGCCCGACGGCGGCATCGATGCCGGCCAGCGGGGCGCGGCCGGTGGTGTATTCGGTCTGGTGGTCGATGATGAGCAGGACGGCTTCCTGCCAGGTGGCGGCGCGGGCGCTGCCACCGGCGATCTGGATCAGGGTCTGGGGAGAGGACATGCGCGGTTCCTTGTTAAAAAATGTTCGAGAGAAGTCGATAAAACGCTGCAACTGAACGTCAATGCACAGTGACGGACCATCTTAGTCCGATAAAATTCGCACTGCCATTCACCAAAATCGCCAGCCCCCTGTGAAAAAATTAACAGCCCGCAGCAAGGCCGCGCCCTTGCCCTCACCGCAAGCCATGCATGCCACCCTGGATGCCGACTGGGAAAGCCTGCGCAGCTTCGTCGCTTTCGTCGAGGCCGGCAGCCTCTCCGGGGCGGCCCGCGCGCTGGGCGTCACGCATGCCACCATCGGCCGCCGCCTGCACCTGCTGGAAGAGGCCCTGCAGGGTCCGCTGTACCTGCGCCGCGCCGAGGATGTGGAACTGACCCGCCTGGGCGAGAGCGTGCTGACGGCTGCCCGCGCCATGCAGGAACAGACCCGGCAACTGGCGCGCACCCTGGCGGGCGGGGACCTGCGGCTGGAAGGCAAGCTGCGCCTGGCCTGCACCGATGCCATCGGGACCATGTTCATGGCCCCGCGCCTGCCCGCTCTGCTGGAACAATGGCCAGCGCTGGACGTGGAATTCGCGCTGGGCCACCAGACCCTGAGCCTGGCGCGGCGCGAAGCCGACCTGGCCCTGCGCTTCGGCAAGCCCCAAGATGGCGAACTGATTGCCCGGCCGCTGGGCGCGGTGCGTTTTTACCTTTGTGGCACGGCCGACAACGTCGCGCTCTGGCGACGGGCGCGCAAGACGGCGCCCTTCGTGGCCTATGACGATGGCGTGCCGGACATTCCGGAGACGCGCTGGATCGCCGACCATGCCGCCGGCAACCCGGTGCGTTTGCGCAGCACCAGCCTGGTGGCGCAGTGCATGGCCGCGCGCGCCGGGGTCGGGCTGGCCTTGCTGCCAAGCTATCTGCTGGCACCGGAACTGCAGACTGTGGAGTCCGCACCACAGCTGCAGCGCGAACTGTGGGCGGTATTCCATCGCGACCTCAAGACCCTGCCCCGGCTGCGCGCCGTGCTGGCATGGCTGCAGGACTGCTGCGCGCAACTCTGAGAATTGCCTCATGGACAGGCCCGCCCGGCGCTGGCGGCGGCTGCACGGGGCCTGCGGTGCTATAATCGCGAACCTCCGGGGATGGGCTCCACCACCGCTGCAGCAGCACATTCAAGCGGCCCGCCGCCCTCCTCCTCGCCGGCGCGCGCATGTTCCATGCGTCCTTCCTGCGCTCTTCGCCTGATAAAGATTTATGCAGAAAAAAGTATTCATCAAAACCTTCGGCTGCCAGATGAACGAGTACGACTCGGACAAGATGGCCGACGTGCTCCATCTCGCCGAAGGCCTCGTCAAGACCGATCGTCCGGAAGAGGCCGACGTGATCCTGCTGAACACCTGCTCGATTCGCGAGAAGGCGCAGGAGAAGGTGTTTTCCGACCTGGGCCGCCTGCGTGCGCTGAAGAAGGACAAACCCGACCTGCTCATCGGCGTGGGCGGCTGCGTGGCCTCGCAGGAAGGCGACGCCATCATCAAGCGCGCACCCTTCGTGGACATGGTGTTCGGCCCGCAGACCCTGCATCGCCTGCCGCAGATGATCTCCGAGCGGCGCTACAGCGGCCGTCCGCAGGTGGACATCAGCTTCCCCGAGATCGAGAAGTTCGACCACCTGCCGCCGGCCCGCGTGGAAGGGGCGACCGCCTATGTCTCCATCATGGAAGGCTGCAGCAAGTATTGCAGCTACTGCGTGGTGCCCTATACGCGCGGCGAGGAAGTCTCGCGCCGCTTTGAGGATGTGCTCACCGAAGTGGCCGGGCTGGCCGACCAGCGCGTGAAGGAAATCATGCTGCTGGGCCAGAACGTCAATGCCTATCGCGGCGTGATGGAAGATGGCGAGATCGCCGACTTCGCCCTGCTGATCGAATACATCGCCGAGCTGCCGGGCATCGAGCGCATCCGCTTCGTGACCAGCCATCCCAAGGAATTCTCGCAGCGCCTCATCGACACCTATGCCAAGGTGCCCAAGCTCTGCAATCACCTCTACCTGCCGGCGCAACACGGCTCGGACCGCACGCTGGCGGCGATGAAGCGCGGCTATACCGCGCTGGAATACAAGTCGGTGATCCGCCGCATGCGCAAGGTGCGTCCGGATATCACGGTGCAATCGGACTTCATCGTCGGCTTCCCCGGTGAGACCGAGGAAGATTTCGAAGCGCTCATGAAGCTGGTGGCCGATGTGGGCTTCGACAACAGTTTCTCCTTCATCTTCAGCCCGCGCCCCGGCACGCCCGCCGCCAGCCTGGCCGACGACACCCCGCAGGAAGTCAAGCTGGCCCGCCTGCAGCGCCTGCAGGCTGCGCTCAACGAGAACGCGGCAAAGATCAGTGCCGCGCAGGTCGGCACGGTGCAGAAGGTGCTGGTGGAAGGCATTTCCAAGCGCCGCGAGCATGAGCTGCAAGGCCGCACCGAGAGCAATCGCGTGGTCAACTTCGACGGTGGTCCGAACGGCCAGCGCCTGATCGGCGAGATCATCGAAGTCCGCGTGACCGAAGCCTTCCCCTTCTCGCTGCGTGGCGAGATCGTGACCCGTCATTGATGATTCAATCCCCTTAACCGGAATCGTGCATTGAAAAAAATCCCCAATCAGCCTCATCACTTCACGCCCCAGCCGCTGGACAACAAGCGCCTGGCCAACCTGTGCGGTGCGCTCGATGAAAACCTGCGCCAGATTTCCGCCGCGCTGGACGTGACCATCTTCCGCCGTGGCGACCGCTTCGTGGTTACCGGCACCAACGCCGAACGCGCCGTGGAAGTGCTGGAACGCTTCTACGAGAAGGCCGACCGTCCGGTGGCCGTGGACGATATCCAGCTGGCCCTGGTGGAGCAGCGCGCCAACGCCGCCGCCGACGAAGAAGCCGGCCTGCCGCCGCTGCCGGCGCGCCGTGGCAAGGCCGCTGCGGCAGCACCCGCTGCGACTGCCACCGATGACAAGGACAGCCAGGATCCGCTGCCCGAGAGCCCCATCCTGAAGACCCGCAAGCACGACCTGCGCGGACGCACGCCGCACCAGAGCCAGTATCTGAATGCCATCCTCGAACACGACATCACCTTCGGTGTCGGCCCGGCCGGTACCGGCAAGACTTACCTGGCCGTGGCCTGCGCGGTCGATGCGCTGGAACGCGATGCCGTGCAGCGTATCGTGCTCACGCGCCCGGCCGTGGAAGCGGGCGAGCGCCTGGGCTTCCTGCCGGGCGATCTGGCGCAGAAGGTCGACCCATATCTGCGCCCGCTGTATGACGCGCTGTATGACCTGCTGGGTTTTGACCGCACGCAGAAGCTCTTCGAGAAGCAGGCCATCGAGATCGCCCCGCTGGCCTACATGCGCGGCCGCACGCTCAATCACGCCTTCATCATTCTGGATGAGGCGCAGAACACCACGCCGGAACAGATGAAGATGTTCCTGACCCGCATCGGTTTCGGCAGCAAGGCCGTCATCACCGGCGACGTCACCCAGGTCGACCTGCATCACGGCCAGAAGAGCGGCCTGGTCGATGCGCTGTCGGTGCTGCATGACGTGCGCGGCATCGCCTTCTCGCGCTTCACCAGTGCCGACGTGGTCCGCCATCCGCTGGTGGCGCGCATCGTCGATGCCTATGATGCCGCCGGCAACCCGCGCCCGGATACCGCGCGCGCCACTGCCCGCACTGCCACCAATCTCCTGACCAAATCCGCCAAGCCGCGCCATGCCAAAACATAAACTCACGCTGTCGGTGCAATATGCCGACGACCGCCTCAAGGACAGCATCACCCGCCCTCTCCTGCGCCGCTGGGTGCAGGCCGCGCTGTTTGCGCCGGCCGAACTGACGCTGCGTTTCGTCGGTTCCGAAGAAGGCCGTGACCTCAACCGCGACTATCGCGGCAAGGACTACGCCACCAATGTGCTGACCTTCGCTTATACGGAAGATGAAGACAGCGAAGTTACCGAAGCCGACATCATCTTCTGTACCGACGTGCTGGAGAAGGAAGCCGCCGAGCAGAAGAAGACCGTGGAAGAACACACCGCTCACCTGGTGGTGCATGGCGTGCTGCATGCGCAGGGCTATGATCACGAGGACGATGAGGAAGCCAACGAGATGGAAGCGCTGGAAACCGAGATCCTGGCTACCCTGGGCTACGACAATCCCTACAAGTCACGCTGAAGCAGAGACTGCCTTGCCGCTTCGGCAACGCAATCTGATGTCGCAAACAACGGTCTGCTACTGCAGGCCGTTTTTTGTTTGCGACCCAGGTTTCATTTTTGTTGGTTTGCCTCAAGCGGTTGCCGGTTTATCACGCAAAAAAGTAATCGATTTTTCCGATGTGATCATCGATTTTTTCTGTTTCGTAATGGAGTGACAATTTGCCGGTGATTTTCCGCTGACATTTAACTAGGCAATTCAGGAAAAGCCCGATGGGAAGCGGACTCCGGCTGAACGAGAATGCTTCCACACCAATTAAACCCATCGGGGAGGATGTCATGAAGAACCTGAAGATCGGCCATCGTCTTGGCCTTGGCTTTGCCGCAGTACTGGTCCTGCTGGTGGCGGTTGCCACCTTCGGCCTGCAGCAAGTGTCGCGCCTGAACGATCGCATCATCTTCCTGACTTCCGTCGATGAGGGCAAGCTCGAAGCGCTTTCCAACGTGCAATTTGCCGTGGGCCTGCGCGCCATTGCGGCCCGCAACCTGACGCTGGTCAATGGGACTGCCGAACAGAAAGGCGATCTCGACCTGGTCGGCAGCGCCCAGAAAGATATCGATTCCGGCATGGCCGAGCTGACCCGCCTGATGCAAGATCCGGCGACCACGCCGCAGGAACGCGACATGCTGGAGCAACTGCGCAAGCTGGAGGCGCAATACCTGCCGGTGGCCGTCAACATCGTCAAGCTGGCGACCTCGCAACAGAACGAAGCGGCACGCACTTCGCTGGTCAAGGATTGCATGCCCATCCTCAATCGCGTGATTGCCCACGTGGAGCAATTCAACAAGCTGCTGCGCAAGAATTCCGAAGCCAATGTGGACGCAGCTGAAGCCGCCTACGCCATGGCCAAGTGGACCATGATGGGAGCCAGCATGGCGGCCCTGATCCTGGGTGGCCTGATCGCCTGGCTGCTGACCCGCTCGATCTCCCGTCCGCTGGCCCAGGCCGTGAGCGTGGCGCAGAGCGTGCAGTCGGGTGATCTGGGAAGCCGCATTGAAGTCACCAGCAAGGATGAGCTGGGCCAGCTGATGGCCGCGCTCAAGGGCATGAATGACAGCCTGGTGGCCATCGTTGGTGAAGTGCGCCATGGTACCGACACCATCGCTGTGGCCTCTGATGAAATCAAGCGCGGCAACATGGATCTGTCCCACCGCACCGAGCAGCAAGCCGGCTCGCTGCAGGAAACCGCCTCGGCGATGGAGCAGCTGACTGCCACCGTCAAGCAGACCTCCGACAATGCCCGCGAAGCCAAGCGCCTGGCCGACAATGCCTCGGACGTGGCCACCAAGGGCGGCGCCGCCGTGAACCGCGTGGTCGAAACCATGCACGCCATCAGCACCTCCTCGCACAAGATCGTGGACATCATCAGCGTGATTGACGGCATTGCCTTCCAGACCAACATCCTGGCCCTGAATGCTGCAGTGGAAGCGGCCCGTGCCGGTGAGCAAGGCCGCGGTTTCGCGGTGGTCGCCTCCGAAGTGCGCTCGCTGGCCCAGCGCTCGGCCGTTGCCGCCAAGGAAATCGAGGCGCTCATCAATGAATCGGTCGCCAAGGTCGCCACTGGTGAAAAGCAGGTCAGCGAAGCCGGGTCGACCATGGACGAAGTGGTCAGGAGCATCCAGAGCGTGACCCACATCGTGCAGGACATCAGCGCCGCCAGCACCGAGCAGACCGCCGGCCTGGAACAGATCAACACCGCCGTGGCCCGGATCGACGAAACCACCCAGCAGAACGCAGCCCTGGTGGAACAGGCTGCCGCGGCCGCCGCGTCCATGCAGCAACAGAGCGTGGCCCTGACCGATGTGGTGAGCATCTTCAAGCTCACGGCCGAGCAGGCTGGCCCGACCGCAGTGCGCGGCTCGCAGCAGGCCGCTGTGCAATATTCCCAGGACACGGCGATGCCGGCCCTGAGCTACGCCTGAGCACCAGGCAGAAAGTTTTTCCCTGAGGTAGTACTTGCCGGCATCGTGAATGCCGGCTTTTTTTTGCTCGGTGAAATGGCGTGAAGACATCGGAATTTCCAAGAGGCAAGCGGGACGGCGGCCCGCTGTGGCCGGGCCTTTAGTGGACTTGTCACATAATTGTTGTATCCTATGGCTCTTCGAAACTACGTCGGGCTCGCGCCTAACGCCATGCAAGATCACCCTAGTAGCGTCAAGTCTGACGCTAAACCCCATCGTTCCCTGTTTGAACGACTCACCGCACTGATTTCCCCCGAGCCCGAGAACCGGGCAGAACTGCTCGAAGTGTTGCACGACGCACACGAGCGCAATCTCATCGACGCCGATGCGCTGTCGATGATCGAAGGCGTGTTCCAGGTCTCCGACCTGGCCGTGCGCGACATCATGGTGCCGCGCTCGCAGATGGACACCATCGACATTTCCAAACCGATCGAAACCTGGATGCCCGAAGTGCTGGCCACCTCCCACTCGCGCTTCCCCGCCGTGGATGGCGAGCGCGACAAGGTGATCGGCATCCTGCTGGCCAAGGACCTGCTGCGTTACTACGCCGAGGAATCCTTCGACGTGCGCGACATGCTGCGTCCGGCCATCTTCATTCCCGAATCCAAGCGCCTGAACGTACTGCTGCGCGACTTCCGCGCCAACCGCAACCACATGGCCGTGGTGGTGGACGAATACGGCGGCGTGGCCGGCCTGATCACCATCGAGGACGTGCTGGAACAGATCGTCGGCGACATCGAGGACGAATACGATTTCGATGAAGCCGAAGACAATGTGCTGGCCCTCAAGGATGGCCCGCACGGCGCGCGCTGGCGCGTGAAAGCCCTGACCGAGATCGAGCAGTTCAACGCGGAAGTGGGCAGCCGCTTCTCCGACGAAGACGCCGACACCATCGGCGGACTGGTCGCCAATCACGTGGGCCGCGTGCCGCGCAAGGGCGACGAATTCGACATCGATGGCCTGCACTTCGAAGTGCTGCGCGCCGATGCGCGCCAGGTCCACGTGCTGCTGGTGTCCAAGCTGCCGCCGGCACCGCTGGACGACGAGTGAATCGCCTGATCTGCCTGCCGTTGCAACCGTGACTTCCCCCTCCTCCCAAGACCTGCCGCTGCCGCGCGGCGCGACCGCTGCGCGCGGCCGCCTCGGCACGGCGCTGGCCCTGCTGCTGCCGGTGGCAGCGGGTGCGGTCAACGTCTTCGCCTTCGCGCCCTTCAAGCTGTGGCCCTTGCAGATCCTGGCCCTGGCCTGGCTGTTCCATGGCGTGCTGGCGCAACCGCAAGCCTCCACCGGCCGCCACTTCCTGCGCGGCTGGCTGTACGGTTTCGGCTGGGCGTCGGCGGGCGTGCACTGGCTCTACATCAGCATGCATGACTACGGCGGCATGCCGGGCTGGATGGCGGCACTGGCCGTGGGCTTGCTGGCGCTCTATCTGGGCTTGTATGCGGGTGCGGCTACCGCGCTGGCAGGCTGGCTGCGCCATCGCTGGTCGTCCTCGCCGCTGGTACTGGCGCTGTTCATGCTGCCGGCGCTGTGGGCGCTATCGGAGTGGGCGCGCGGCTGGATCTTCACGGGATTCCCTTGGCTGATTTCGGGCTATGCGCATACGGTTGGCCCACTGGCCGGCTTCGCCCCGGTGGGCGGCGTCTATTTCGTCGGCTGGGTCGCAGCGCTCATCGCGGGCAGCCTGGCGCTGCTGTGGATGGGCCTCGCGCGCAAGGGCGTGGCTGGCACTGGCCAGCGCATCGTGCTGCCGCTGTGTGCCGCCGCCCTGCTGTGCGCGGGCGGCGTGGCCTTGCGGCTGGCGCACTGGACCACGCCACAAGGCCAGCCGATCACGGTGCGCCTGCTGCAGGGGAACATTCCGCAGGAAATGAAATTCTCCAACGATGCCCTGGTCTCCACCCTCGGCATGTACGAACAGATGATCAGCGCCGCGCCGGCCGACCTGATCGCCACCCCGGAAACCGCCATTCCGCTGCTGCCGCAGCAATTGCCGCCGGATTACCTGGAACGCATCGCGCGCTTCGCGCAAAAGAGCGGCAGCCATCTGGCGCTGGGCATTCCGCTCTCCGATGGTCCGCAACTGTATGCCAATTCGGTGCTGGGCTTCGGCCCGGGACTCGGATCGGCCTTGATGCCCTACCGCTACGACAAGCACCATCTGGTGCCCTTCGGTGAATTCATCCCGCCGGGCTTCCGCTGGTTCGTCGACCTGATGCACATCCCGCTGGGCGACATGACGCGCGGCGCACCGGTGCAGTCGCCCTTCGGCGTGAAGGACCAGTGGGTGCTGCCCAACATCTGCTACGAAGATCTGTTTGGCGAAGAAATCGCCGGCCAGCTGCGCGATGCCTACCGTGCCGGCCAGCCACAGGCCAGCCTGTTGCTGAACCTGTCCAACATTGCCTGGTTCGGCAATTCGATCGCCCTGCCCCAGCACCTGCAGATCTCGCAGATGCGCACGCTGGAAACCGGCCGCCCGATGCTGCGCGCCACCAATACCGGGGCCACGGCGGTGATCCTGCCGGGCGGCGCGGTCAGCGAACTGCCGCCCTACACGCGCGGCGTTCTCTCCGGCCAGGTGCAGGGCTATGGCGGCCAGACCCCCTACATTCTGCTGGGCAACAAGCTCATCGTCGGGCTGGCGCTGCTGATGCTGCTGCTGGCCTGGGGCCGCAACAAGGCCGCGCGCATTCGCCACTGATCTCCGATGCCAGGGGCCGGCAGTGCCGCGCCCCGGCAAAACCGGGTCAAACGCCCCAAAAGGCGCTAAAATTCAAGGTTTTCGCAATTCCTCCGCCGGTTCGCCAGGCCACCACATACGATGCTGACATTTCAACAAATCATCCTCAAGTTGCAAGAATATTGGGACGCCCAAGGCTGCGCACTGCTGCAACCCTACGACATGGAAGTCGGCGCGGGCACCTCGCACACGGCAACCTTCCTGCGCGCAATCGGCCCGGAACCGTGGCGCGCCGCCTATGTCCAGCCTTCGCGCCGTCCCAAGGATGGCCGCTATGGCGAAAACCCCAACCGCATGCAGCACTACTACCAGTACCAGGTGGTCCTGAAGCCGGCGCCGGAAAACATCCTGGACCTGTACCTGGGCTCGCTGGAGGCGCTGGGACTGGATCTGAAGCAAAACGACGTGCGCTTCGTCGAGGATGACTGGGAAAACCCCACCCTGGGCGCCTGGGGCCTGGGTTGGGAAGTCTGGCTCAATGGCATGGAAGTGACGCAATTCACCTATTTCCAGCAGGTCGGCGGCCTCGATTGCAAGCCGGTGCTGGGCGAGATCACCTACGGCATCGAGCGCCTGGCCATGTACCTGCAGGGCGTGGAAAACGTCTATGACCTGGTCTGGACCGAATGGACCGAGAACGGCGTCAAGAAGCACCTGACCTATGGCGACGTGTTCCACCAGAATGAAGTGGAACAATCCACCTTCAACTTCGAGTACTCGAACACCGACTTCCTGTTCTCGCTGTTCACCAACTACGAAGCCGAAGCCAAGCGCCTGATGGAAGTGCCGCTGGCCCTGCCCGCGTATGAACAGGTGCTCAAGGCCGCCCACACCTTCAACATGCTCGACGCCCGTGGCGCCATTTCGGTCACCGAGCGCGCCGCCTACATCGGCCGCATCCGCAATCTTTCGCGGGCCGTGGCACAGGCCTACTTCGAATCGCGCGAACGCCTGGGCTTCCCGATGCTGGGCCAGGCACCGGCACAAGCGGCCGCCTGAGACGCAGCGACATGACATGATGCGGCACCGGTTGACTTGACCGGTGTCCCGAGCAAGACAGCAAGACAGACAACATGAACCAGACACTCCTCGTAGAACTCGTCACCGAAGAACTCCCGCCGAAGGCGCTGGCCAAGCTGGGCGATGCCTTCGCCAATGGCATCTTCAATGGCCTGCAAAGCCGCGGCTATCTCGATGCCGGCGCTGCCGCCACCGCCTACGCGACGCCGCGCCGCCTGGCCGTCTCCATCACGCAAGTGCGCGCCGCCTCGCCGGACAAATCGATCCGCGAAAAAGTGCTGCCGGTGACCGTCGCATTGGACGCCGAAGGCCGCCCGTCGGCTCCGCTGGTGAAGAAGCTGGCCGCACTGGCCGCCTCCACCGGTGCCACCGTCATCACCCCGGACCAGCTGGAACGCGCCCAGGATGGCAAGGCCGAGAGCTTCTTCTACACCTATACCGCCAAGGGTTCGGCCCTGGCCGTGGGCCTGCAGGCTGCGCTCGACGAAAGCCTGTCCAAGCTGCCCATCCCCAAGGTCATGAGCTACCAGCGCCAGTTCGGCCGCGCGGCCGGCGAGACGGTGCACTTCGTGCGTCCCGCGCACTACCTGGTGGCGCTGCTGGGCAACGACGTGGTGCCGATCAATACGCTGGGCCTGGATGCCGGCCGTACCACGCTGGGCCATCGCTTCCTGTCCTCGGGTGTGCTGCAGATCGCCTCGCCCGATGCCTACGTCGAGGCACTGGCCACGCAAGGCAAGGTCATCGCCAGTTTCACCGAGCGCCGCGAAAAGATCCGCACAGCGCTGCTGGCCAAGGCCGGTGGCGATCAAGTGCTGATGCCGGATTCGCTGCTGGACGAAGTCACCGCACTGGTGGAATGGCCGGTGGTCTACGAATGCAAGTTCGAGGATGAATTCCTGGCCGTGCCGCAGGAATGCCTGATCCTGACCATGCAGACCAACCAGAAATATTTTGCGCTCACCGACGCCGATGGCAAGCTGCGTTCACGCTTCCTGATCGTTTCCAACCTGGAGACCGATCGCCCCGAACACATCATCGGCGGCAACGAGCGCGTGGTGCGTCCGCGCCTGTCGGATGCCAAGTTCTTCTTCGAGCAGGACAAGAAAAAATCCCTGGCCGATCGCGTGCCGCAACTGGCCAACGTGGTCTACCACAACAAGCTGGGCAACCAGTTGCAGCGCACCGAGCGCGTGCAGGCGCTGGCCGGCAAGATCGCCAGCCTGCTGGGCGGCGACGTCAAGCAAGCCGAGCGCGGCGCACTGCTGGCCAAGGCCGACCTGCTGACCGACATGGTCGGCGAGTTCCCCGAACTGCAAGGCATCATGGGCACGTACTACGCGCGTCATGACGGCGAGTCCGATGAAGTGGCACTGGCCGCTTCCGAACACTACCAGCCGCGCTTTGCCGGCGACGCCTTGCCTGCCACCGCCACCGGTACCGCCGTGGCCCTGGCCGACAAGCTGGAAACCCTGGTCGGCATCTGGGGCATCGGCCTGCAGCCGACCGGCGACAAGGATCCGTTCGCCCTGCGCCGCCATGCCCTGGGCGTGCTGCGCATGCTGGTCGAAAAACGCCTGCCGCTGTCGCTGACCGCCTTGCTGGATGCAGCAGCAGGACTGTTCGCCGGCAACGCCAATTTCAAGGATCCGCGCGCCGATGTGCAGGCCTTCATCTACGACCGCCTGCGCGGCCTGCTGCGCGAGCGCGGCTTTGCGCAGAACGAAGTGGAAGCCGTGGTGGCCCAGCAGCCTGACGTGCTGGACAACGTGGTGGAACGCCTGCAAGCCGTGCAAGCCTTCGCCGCCTTGCCGGAAGCCGAGGCCCTGGCCGCTGCCAACAAGCGCATCACCAACATCCTGAAGAAGATCGAAGGCGTGGCCATCGACGCCCACGGTGCCGTGCAGGAAAACCTGCTGCAGGAAGCCGCCGAGCAGGGCCTGTTCGCCGCCATGCAGACCACGCGTCCGCAGGTGCAGGCAGCCTACGCCGCGGGTGACTTCGCCGGTGCGCTCAAGGCCCTGGCACAGCTGCGCCAGAACGTCGATGCCTTCTTCAACGACGTGATGGTCAATGCCGAGGACGAACAGCTGCGCAAGAATCGCCAGGCCCTGCTGGCCTCGCTGCATGGCATGCTCAACCAGGTGGCTGACATTTCCAAGCTGGCCGCGTAATCCAACACGCTACCGGCTAGGGCCCACGCAACACCGATCCGCCGCGCACGGGCTTGTCCTGGCGCGGCGGTATTCATGAAGGAAAGCAGGAATGAAACTGATCATTCTCGACCGCGATGGCGTCATCAACCAGGATTCCGATGCCTTCATCAAGTCGCCCGACGAGTGGATCCCCATCAAGGGTTCGCTGGAAGCGATCGCGCGCCTGAACCAGGCCGGCTATCGCGTGGTGGTGGCCACCAACCAGTCCGGCGTGGCGCGCGGCTTGTTCGACATCAAGACCCTCAACGCCATCCACCAGAAGATGCACAATGCGGCCCAGCAGGCCGGTGCCGATATCGATGCGGTATTCTTCTGCCCGCACTCGGCCGATGACAATTGCGATTGCCGCAAACCCAAGCCGGGCATGTTCCACGAGATCGCCAAGCGCTTCAACATCAGCCTGCGCGGCGGTGTGGCGACCGTAGGCGATTCGCTGCGCGACTTGCAGGCGGGCTATGTGGCCGGCTGTGCGCCCTACCTGGTGCTGACCGGCAAGGGCGAGAAGACCCAGGCCAAGGGCGGCTTGCCGCCGGGCACGCTGGTTTTTCCGGATTTATCGGCAGTGGTTGATTTCATTCTGAAGTCGCCGGTCGGGGTCTCGGTATAGTGCCGTCACTGCGACCGCGCAGCCAACCCCATTCATTACAACAACATGCTTCGGCATGGGAGAAACGATTTTGCGCCTTGTCCTGATTCTGCGTTCGGTGGTCTTCATGGTCCTGATGGCCGTGGCCACCATCATCTGGTCCTTCGCCTGCCTGCTGTCGGCCCCCTTCCCTTACGCCCAGCGCTACTGGTGGACTTCGCGCTGGAACGTGTTCGTGATCTGGACCGCGCGCGTGATCTGCGGCATCCGCTACGAAATGCGCGGCACCGAGAACCTGCCCGATGCGCCGGTGATCCTGCTCTCCAAGCACCAATCGGCCTGGGAAACCATCTTCTACGTCATCAACATGCCGCGTCCGCTGGTGTTCGTGTTCAAGAAGGAACTGACCTACATTCCCTTCTTCGGCTGGGGCATCGGGCTCTTGCGCATGATTCCGATCGATCGCAAGAAAGGCCGCGACGCCTTTGCGCAAGTGCTGGAACATGGCCGCCGCCGCCTGCGCGATGGCCAGTGGATCATGATGTTCCCGGAAGGTACGCGCACCGCCGTGGGCTCGCAGGGCAAGTACAAGGCCGGTGGTTCGCGCCTGGCGGTGGAAACCAATACGCTGGTGGTGCCGGTGGCGGTGAACTCGGGCGAGTGCTGGCCCAAGGGCAGCTTCGTCAAGAAGCCGGGCGTCATCACGGTCTCGATCGGCAAGCCGATTTCGCCGGAAGGCCTGAATCCCCAGGAATTGAACGAGCGCGTCGAAAATTGGATAGAATCCGAGATGCGCGTGATTTCGCCGGACGTCTACAAAAACAGCGCGCCCCGGCCGGCCGCCACGACTGCATCGCAGTAATGCCGCGCGGCCAACTCCTTAGCCAACAGCAACACAGGACGCCGCGACTGCCTTGATACTGCTCCGCAAACCCAAACCCAATCCCGACCAGCTCTCGCTGCAACTGGATTTGTTTGGCGCGCCCGCCGCTGCGCCGGCAGCGGCGCCCGTCGATCCGGGTCCGGCGTTGCCTTCACCTACGGTGCAGCCGCCGCTCATCGTGACACCGCATCCGGTCGTCCATGCGGCTCCGCTGCCGCCGCCCCTGATTCCCGAATCACCCGCATCACCCTCACCTCCCAGCCCGCTGCTGGCCCCGCCGACCACGGCCCGTCCGGCCGATGGCAAGCGCCGCATCCAGCTGGGCGAGCACACCATCGATTTCGCACTGCTGCGTTCCAAGCGCCGCACCATCGGTTTCCTGGTCAGTGATGAAGGCCTGCGCGTGACCGCGCCCAAGTGGGTCACGCTGGCCGAGATCGACAACGCCATCCGCGAGAAGCAGCGCTGGATCCTCTCCAAGCTCAACGAGCGCCGCGAGCGTTCGGCGCGTCGCCTGCAACCGCAGATGCAATGGCGCGATGGCGCCACCCTGCCCTATCTGGGTGCCGAGATCACGCTGCGCATCCGCACCGGCCAGCGCCAGGCGGTGTTCCTCGACGAAGTCACGCGCGAACTCAACATCAGCCTGCCGGCCGACGCCGGCGAGCAGCAATTGAAGGATCGCGTGCAGGGCTGGCTACAGGCGCGCGCCGAAGAACTGTTCGGCAAGCGGCTCATGATTTATGCCGAGAAGCTGGGCGTGCAATATCGCTCCTACGCACTGTCCTCGGCCACCACGCAATGGGGCTCCTGCACGTCGGATGCACGCATCCGCCTGAACTGGCGGCTGATGCATTTCGCCCTGCCGCTGATCGATTACGTGATCGCGCATGAACTGGCGCACCTGCGCGAGATGAACCACAGCCCGCGCTTCTGGGCCACGGTGCAATCGATCTTCCCTGAGTTCGAATCGGCCAAGAAAGCCTTGCGCGACAGCGCAGCCGAGACCATGCCGATCTTCTGACCGGCCGGGTCCGGCCCTCCCTCACTCGCTCAGAAGCGCACGTTCACACCCACGTCCAGCGAGCGCCCATAGCCCGGCAAGGCTTGCAGGCTGCCGCTCTTGGTCTTGGCCAATCCCGACAGGTAGACCCCGCCCAGCGCATCCGCATAGTTGCGATTGAACAGATTGCTGATGCCTGCGCTGACGCTGATGGCCTGGTTGAACTGATAGCTGCTGCGCAGGTTGAAGACGGTATAGCTGGCGGTGACCGGCTCCAGGCGATTGCTGTCCACCAGCGTCTTGCGTGCGACGTAATTCACTTCAGCGCGGTTGGTCCACGCGCCTTGCTGCTGCTCCAGCGCGGCCAGCACGTTGAAGGGCATCATGTGATACAGGTTGCCGCCATCGACACGCTTGCCGCGCGTGAGGCCGGCCTTGCCGGTGAAGGCGATGTCCCCCAGTCCGGCGGTACGCAACAGCGGCCACTTCCACGAGGCGTTGATGCCATAGAGACGGGCATCGTGATTGGCGAATTGCAGCAGCGCACCCGAGGCAGTGCTGACGCTGTAGGGATTGAAGCGGCCGATGACATCGGCATCGATGTAGTTCTCGACGTAGCTGAAATACGGCGTCAGCTTGAAGAACCAGCGCGGTTCGTTGCCGTCCTTGTCGGCTGCATGCCAGTCAGCGGTGGCCGAGAGGGTATGCGCCACTTCCGGCTTGAGATCGATGTTGCCGACATAGCCGTTGCCATCGCCGAACCAGTTGGTCATGGTCATGGCCATGGTGCCGCGGCCCCAGGTGTAGCGCTCGTAGAGATTGGGCGAACGCGTCTTGCGGGCATAGCCCACCTCCCAGGTCTGCCCGGCGTCGGGCGTGAAGCGCGCCAGTGCGGTGAGGTCGATGTTGTTGTCGGTCTTCGCGTGGCCGCGGGCATTGAAGGCATTGGCCGCCGTCAGGTCAGCCATGTTCATCATGTTGGTGCCATAGGATTGCACGTTGCCGGCATCGGTCTTGACCAGCTCGTCGCGCACACCCACGATCGTGCTCCAACGTTCATTCAACTTGCCTTCCCACTCGGCGAAGAGGGCGTAACGATCGCGCTTGCCGTCGTTGATGTTCACATAGGTCCGTGGGCCCATCATCATCGAGCCAGGTACGGCCGGCCAGTCGTCATCCAGATGGAAGCTGTGGTACTCGTTGCCCACGCGCAGTACGCTGCGGCCCTCCGGCGCGAGGTCGATATCGGCGCGCAGCGTGTAACCGAGATCACGGCCCTGTGTCTGCATGGGCATGGTGCCGGTGCGTTCGGCGCTGAAAAATCCCATCTCATGCTCGGTGCGCTGCCAGTACACGCGGCCCAGCAGCTTGCCCCAGTCGAAGCGGTGCTCATAGCCCAGGTTGGCAAAGGTGGAGCGGTTGCCGGTCATGTCCATGTACTGGTTCGGGAAACCTTGGTAAGGGATGTATTGCTGCCCGGCCTTGAACATCAGTTGCTGTCCATCACCGCGTGCAGCCACTGTCACCGCGTGGTTGTTGCTCTCGAACTGGCTGCCCAGCACCTTGTCGCCACGGCCGTTGACGTAGCTCTCGGCCCGCGACTGGCTGGCTACGTAATGCACCGAGAGACTGTCACTGGCCACCGTCCCTTCCACTGACGCCGATACTTCCGAATTGACGCTGCGTGCGGCTACCGAGAAGCCCCCCTTGGTCAACAGCTCGCCGGGCTGTGCCGCGAACTGCGGTGCCGGCGACGCCAGTTCGATGGTGCCGCCGATGCTGTCGCCACCCACGCTGACCGGCGTGATGCCGGCCATCACGCGCGTGATCCCGACCTGCGCGGGCGGCATGTAGGACATGGGTGCGTTCATCTGGTTGCCACAGGCGGCGGTGACCTCCATGCCATCGAGGCGGATCTTGAGACGGTCGGCAGCGAAGCCATTGAGGACCGGCAGCGCCGAAACGCCGCCTGCTGCCGCGCTGGCGTAACCGGGTTGATCGGCCAGCAGCGCAGCGCTGTCGGCGTTGAGCGGAGCCGTTGCGGCAGGCTTGTCACCGCGCACGTTGACGGTCGGCAAGGGCGCATCGGCCGGATCAGAAGTGGTCTGGGCCAGGGCATGGCCGCAAGCGCTGAACGCCAGCGCGATGGCGCAGGCACAAGGAGTGAGTTGCATGGAAATCCCCAGGGGTTGTCGTTATCGGTCTGCCTGTCTGTGCAGGCAAGTACAGCGGGCGATTATGGCCAAGCAAAACGACGAGGGAGTGCGACATATTGTCGCGCGCGGCACGACAGAATGACGAACGCGGCGCGCAGCTGCCCGGGGAGCGGGTGTCGGCGGCTGCGTCAAATTGACGCAGCCTTTCGACGATGTGTAGCGTCAGTGTTTGAGATAACGTTCGGCCAGCGTTTCGTACAGCGGCGGTGCGAATACTTTGGAGACCGCCGAGGCGATCAGCGCGGTGGCCATCAGCGAGATCACCAGCGCATGGCCGTCGACCATTTCCATCACGATCACGAAGGCGGTGATCGGCGATTGCGTGACGGCCGCGAGGTAGCCCACCATGGCCAGCGCCACCAGCATCGGCAGCGAGGTGCCGCCGAAGAGCAGGTGCAGCAGGTTGCCGAAGCCGGCGCCGATGGACAGCGAAGGCGCGAAGATGCCGCCCGGCAGGCCCGGCAGGTAGGAGCCGATCATGGAAGCGAACTTGAGGAAGGGATAGAACACCGACAGCCCCTGCCCGTCGTTGAGCAGGCCATGCGCCTGTTCGTAGCCGCTGCCGAAGGTGGCCCCGCCGGCGGCCACGCCGATGACCGCGACGATGAAACCGCACAGCGCCGCGAACGCCACCGGACGTTCGGCGCGCAGCGTCACGACGGGGGCAGGAATCCAGCGGGTCGGATTGAGGATGAGCCAGCAGAAGAGTCCGCCGGCCACGCCCATCAGTACCGCGGTCACGATCACGGCAAGGATCAGGCGGCCGCTGGTTTCGCCAGGGAAGGCAATCGAGCCGAAATAGGTGTAGTTGCCATTGATCGACAGCGCCACCAGGCCGGCGAAGATGATGGTGGTGATGACCACGCCGCTGGCGCGCTGTTCGAAGCTGCGCGAGAGTTCCTCGATGGCGAAGACGATGCCGGCCAGCGGCGTGTTGAAGGCCGCCGCCAGGCCGGCGGCGGCACCGGCCAGGATCAGGCGGCGTTCCATGTGCTCGTATCCGGTCGGATACAGGCGGCGCAGGTTGTACATGATGGCCGCACCGATTTGCACCGTCGGTCCTTCGCGGCCGATGGTCATGCCGCCGGCGATGGCCACCACCGACAGCACGATCTTGCCGGCCAGCACGCGGATGGACAGCAGCACGCTGCCGCGTTCAGCGGTATCCCCATGCAGGGTGGCAATGGCCTGCGGGATGCCGCTGCCTTCCGAGCCGGGGAAGTAGCGGCGCGTGAGCCACACGCAGGCGGCACAGACAGCGGGCGTGAGCAGCAGCGGCAGCCAGGGCGACCTGTGTTCGATACTGCGGAAGACACCGAAGCCGAGTTCGATGGCCTGTGCATAAAGCACCGCAACCAGGCCGACGATGATGGCACCGCTCCAGAGGATGCCGTATTCGACCCATAGCCGGCGCAGATGACTTTTGGAGAGTTGGTAGAGGCTCAATTGGCGTTCCTGTTGTTGTTCTGTTGATGCAGAGATGCAAGATGCAGACATGCGTGGATGCAGCGATGCATCCTCATGGACACGGCCTGTGCTGCGAAAATCCCGCCGCATGGCCGCACCATGAAAAAAGCCCGCGTGAGCGGGCTGGCAGGCTGACAGCGACTTGCCTCAGTCGGCGGCGCTGTATTGTTCCTTCTTCTGGATGAACTCGATCTTGTAGCCATCCGGATCGGTGACGAAGGCAATCACGGTCTTGCCGTGCTTCATCGGACCGGCTTCGCGGGTAACCGCGCCGCCCTTGGCCTTGACCGCCTCACAGGCGGCGTAGGCATCGTCCACCTCGATGGCGATATGGCCGTAGCCGGTGCCCAGGTCATAGGATTCGGTATCCCAGTTGTGGGTCAGTTCGAGCACGGTGTGATCGCGTTCTTCGCCGTAACCGACGAAGGCCAGCGTGAACTTGCCGTCGGGGTAGTCATTCCTGCGCAGCAGTTTCATGCCCAGCACCTGGGTATAGAAATCGATGGAACGGTCCAGATTTCCCACGCGCAGCATCGTATGCAACATTCTCACTTGGCGACTCCTTTTCATGGCTAACGTGAAGCAAGCCGACATTATCCCCGATTTGCCGGGCGCTCGCCGAAGGCCCGCCATGCAAGTCCGCAGCATCGCGACCACTCAGTCCTGATCGGTCCCGCGCAGACGGTGGATCTGCTCTTCCAGCGCGCTGATCCGGTACTGCAAGCGGCGCTCCGTACTGATGTCGACGATCAGTCCGTACCAGCGCACGATGCGGCCCTCGCTGTCGCTGTGGGGCGAGGCACGGCTGCGCATCCAACGCCATTGGCCGTCCGGCCAGAGCACGCGGAATTCGGTGCGGAAGGGGCGCCCCGTGGGCAGGTTGGCCAGCCATTCCTGACGCACCCGCAAGCGGTCTTCCTCGGGCATGCGCGCCAGCCACTGCTGGTGGCGCTGGGCGGTAGTCAGCTCGGGCTGCCATTCGAAGGTCGGGCCAATGTAGTCGATCACGCCTTGCGCATCGGCGGCCCAAGGGATGTTGGGACTGAGGTCGATGGCCCGATGGAAATGTTCTTCACTGTCGCGCACGGTACGCTCGGCGGACACGCGCGCCGTGATGTCCACCGCCGAGCCGGAGATGCCCAACAATTCACCCAGGTCGCTGCGCACCACCTGGAAGGCCAGCAACGAGGTGCGGCCGGTGCGCGAATTGAAGAATTCCGTGGCGGCAGGAGACGCACCGTCGACCACCTCGGCCACCATCTGCAACAGCGGGCGATGTTCGCTGCGGTTCAGCAGGTCGATGACCGGGCTGCCCTCCAGCTCGGTGCCGGCATAGCCACCGAGCAGGTCGATCATCATGGCATTGGCGCTGACCACGCGCAGCAAGGGATCGAGGAAGCACAGGCCAACCGGCGCGCTGCGATAGAGCGAATCGAGCTGGTGCCAGCGCTGGAAGGGCGAGGTATCGATCCCGGCGCTGAGGCGCGACCACACGCCGCGCTCGCCGATCAGCCGTGCCGCATCGGCCAGCGGAGCAGGACGGCCGAGATGGAAGCCTTGCCCGAATTCGCAGCCCATGCGCTTGAGGAGATGGGCGTGGTGTTCAGTCTCGATGCCTTCGGCGACCACGTGCATCTTGAGACTCTGGCCCAGGCCCGCGACCGCCAGCACGATGCGGAAGCTGTCCGGGTTCTGGTCCATGGTGCGTACGAAACTGGCGTCGATCTTGATCTCGTCGAAGGGATAGGACTGCAGGCGCGTCAGGCTGGAATAGCCGGTGCCGAAATCATCCAGCGACAGGCTGGCCCCGGCCTGGCGTGCGGCCAGGATGGTCTGCAAGGTGCGCTCGTGGTCTTGCACCAGCACGGTCTCGGTGATCTCCAGCTGCAGGCGCGACATGGGCAGGCCATGCTGATGCATCACGGCGGCCAGACGATCCAGCAGGCTGCCGTCGAGGAACTGGCAGGGCGACAGGTTGATCGCCAGGCGCAGCTCCGGGGGCCAGTGGCGCAGGGTGGCGGCCACCGTGTCGAGCAACTTGAGCAGCAGGACATCCAGTACGCCGCCACGTTCGGCGATGTCGATGAAATCGATGGGGGAGACCACGCCGCGCTGCGGACAGGTCCAGCGCGCCAGCATTTCGAAACCGGCAATGCGGCCGCTGCGCAGATGCACCAGCGGCTGCAGCGCCGGCCAGAGGTGGCCGGCGTCTAGGGCGGTCCGGATGTCATCGGCGGCGATGGGGGCCATCATCGTGGGGGCATCTCCTTGCTGGTTGGCAATGCGCGCTGTTTCGTCATTCTGACGAAACGATCAACCTCATTATGCTGACAAAATGCCAATCGGCTCGTCATTATGTAGCGTTTTACTGACGCTTTGCTTGCCCACCACCGCTTTTCCGCGCCCCACGACAAAAAACGGGCAACCCGACAAGGTTGCCCGTTTTCCTCAAGATGGCTTGCGCCCGGATGTCCTGCCGAAGGACCGTGGTCCTCCGCCCTGCTCATCGGCCGTGATCAGCGGCCGTAGTAGGAGTAGTAGTCCGGACGGTCGTCGTAACGATAGGTACGTACCTCGGTCCGTTCCACGTAACGCACCGGACGCGGCGGCGGCGGGGCGTAGTAGCGCGGCTGCTCGTAGACTACCTGCTGCGGCGGCTGGTAATACACCGGCTGCGGGGCCTCATAGTAAACCTGCTGCGGCGGGGCCTGATAGACCGGTGCCGGCTGCGAGTTGGCGATCAGTGATCCGATGGCGACGGCACCGATGATACCGGCAGCAATCGCCACGCCGTTGCCGCCCCGGTCATGCGCCATCGCAGGCGTGCTGACGACGGCGGCCGAAGCCAGAAGAGTGGTGGCGATCAATACCGATGCGATTTTTTTGCTGGCCATGATTGGCTCCTGTCAAAGAAGTCCGCGATCTGTCGCGGCACGATTCCAATATAAGACAGGTTCAGCTTGAAACTACGGAATATGAAACTTCGTTACAGTTCTTACGGGTGGCGCCGCGGCTGTAATAAAGTGCAACAGCCGCATTGCACGCCCAGTACGGGCCTCAGGCCTGGCGCGCGGCCAGCAGGTTGGCCAGGGCCACGAACTGGTCCACCGGCACCGCTTCCGGACGCGCCTGCGGATCGACGCCGGCCTGGCGCAATTCGTCTTCCGTGAAAAGGCCCGCCACGCAGTTGCGAATCACCTTGCGGCGCTGTGAGAAGGCCTTGGTGACCACCTGCTCCAGCAAGGCCTGCTCGCAGGCCATGGGCTGCGCCAGCGGGATCATGCGCACGATGGCCGAATCCACCTGCGGCGGCGGATCGAAGGCGGTCGGCGGCACCACGAACAGCAACTCCATGTGATAGCGCCACTGCAGCATCACCGACAGGCGGCCATAGGCCTTGCCGCCCGGTTCGGCGACCATGCGTTCGACCACTTCCTTCTGCAGCATGAAATGCTGGTCCTGCACCTGCGGGGCGATCTCGGCCAGGTGGAACAGCAAGGGGCTGGAAATGTTGTAGGGCAGGTTGCCGACCACGCGCAGCTTGCGGCCTTCCGGCACCGGGATGCTGGCGAAGTCGAACTTGAGGGCGTCCGCTGAATGCACGGTCAGGCGCTCGGCGCTGAACCGTTTCTTGAGGCGCTCGACCAGGTCGCGGTCCAGTTCCACCACGTGCAGGTGGCGCAACTCTTCCAGCAGCAGCGCAGTCATGGCCGCCAGGCCCGGGCCGATCTCGACCATGGCATCGTCGGCGGCGGGCGCGATGGAGCGGATGATGTCGTGCAGCACCACGTCATCGGTGAGGAAGTTCTGGCCGAAGCGTTTGCGCGGGATGTGTTTCATGGTGGTTCCAGTGGGTTCTTGCAATATCAGGCGGCGGCCCGGCGGCGCGCCATGTCGGCAGCGGCACGGATGGCTACGCACAGGCTGCCATGGTCGGCGTGGCCGAGGCCGGCGGCGGCCAGGTCCAGGGCAGTGCCGTGATCGACCGAGGTGCGGATCAGGGGCAGGCCGAGGGTGATGTTGATGCCATGGCCGAAGCTGGCGAATTTCAGGACCGGCAGGCCTTGGTCGTGATACATGGCCAGGACGCAGTCGGCCTCTTCCAGGTACTTGGGCTGGAACAGCGTGTCGGCGGGATACGGTCCCCGGGCATCGATGCCGCGCGCACGGGCCGCTTCCAGGGCGGGCGTGATGACCTCGATTTCTTCGCGGCCCAGATAGCCGTTCTCGCCGGCATGCGGGTTCAGGCCCGTGACCAGGATGCGCGGATGGGCGATGCCGAACTTGTCGCGCAGGTCTGCTTGCAGAATGTCGAGCGTGCGTGCCAGGCTCTCGCCGGTGATCGCGGACGGCACATCCTTCAAGGCCAGGTGCGTGGTGGCCAAGGCGACGCGCAGGTGCGGCGCATCGCCGCCGGCCAGCATCATCACGACTTGCGGCGTGCCGGTGACTTCGGCCAGGTATTCGGTATGGCCGGTGAAGGCCACGCCGGCATCGTTGATGGTGCTCTTCTGCAGCGGCGCGGTGACGATGGCGGCGAAGGCGCCGGAGAGCGCGCCCTGCACGGCCAGGTCCAGCGTCTGCAACACGGCGCGACCATTGCGCGCATCCAGCACGCCGGCACGCACCGGTTCGGCCACCGGGCAATCGATGACGGTGAGGCAATCGACCGGAAAATCGGGCAGGCCGCTGTTGCGCCAGGCCTGGATGGAGAGCGCCGCAACCCGCATCTGCGGATCGATCTCATAGGCCGTCTGTGCCAGCAAGGCGGCGTCACCCAGCAGGATGCAGCGCGCTTCGTGGCGCAACTCCCAGGCGGCACGCAGGGAAATTTCCGGACCGATGCCTGCCGGTTCGCCGCAGGTCAGCGCGAGGATGGGTCGGTTCATGGCGGTGTCACTCATGGCCTGTATGGGAAAAAACGGGCTTCAAAAAGGCAAGGGCCGGCGACAAGGCCGGCCTCTCTTGCACGCATGGGGACAGCCCGCTGGCTGCCCCTGCCGGTGCGGCGATCAATCGTCGTTGCGATACTCGACGTAGGCGCGGTCGCGGATCTGGCGCATCCAGTCCTCGGTGGCTTCCTCGATCTTGCGCTCACGGATGGCCTGGCGCGCGGCCTGGCGGGTGCGCTCCTTGGAGGCATCGTCGGTCTTGCGCTCGACCACCTGGATCAGGTGATAGCCGAACGGGGTTTCGATGGGCTGGCTGACTTCGCCCGGCTTCAACTGGTCCATGGCGCGCTCGAACTCGGGCACGGTATCGCCCGGATAAATCCAGCCGAGGTCGCCGCCCTTGGAGGCGGACAGGTCATTGGAGTACAGCTTGGCCAGTTCCTCGAAGGTAGCCGAACCGTGGTCCAGGCGCTCCTTCAGTTCGGTCAGCTTGCGCTTGGCTTCGGCCGCGGTGACGACCTGGTTGACCTTGATCAGGATGTGGCGCACGTGGGTCTGCTGCACGGCGGGGGCGGCTGCCTGGGTGCCCCCGGCGGCGCGGCGGCCGACCAGCTTGAGGATGTGGAAGCCGTTGCCGCTCTTGAGCAGGCCGCTGACCTGGCCATCCTGCAGCTTGGCCACGCCATCCAGGAACAGTTGCGGCAGGCGGTCCGCCGGACGCCAGCCAAGGTCGCCGCCGGACAGGGCATCCGACGAATCGGAGTAAGCGGCAGCGGTCTTGGCGAAATCGGCACCTGTCTTCAACTGGCGCAGCACGTCTTCGGCACGTTCACGGCGGGCGGCCAGCTGTTCGGGGCTGGCGTTTTCCGGCACGCGGATCAGGATCTGGGCGATGTCCAGTTCCTGACGCTGGCCGCCGGCATTGGCTTCGGCGGCGAGGTAGTTGTCGATCTCGGACTCGGTGACCACCACCTTGTTGTCCACTTCACGCTCGCGCAGGCGCTGGCTCAGGATTTCGCGGCGAATCTCTTCGCGGAAGCTGGCGTAGTTCATGCCCTCGGCCTCCAGGCGGCTGCGGAATTCCGGCATGGACAGCTTGTTCTGCTCGGCGATGCGCTGCATGGCGCGGTCCAGCATGGCATCGTCGACCACGATGCCGTTTTCCTTGGCCATTTGCGCCTGGGCACGTTCGACGATCATGCGCTCGACCAGCTGGCGCACCAGTTGCTGGCGCGGGGGCAGCTGCACGTTCTGTGCGGCCATGCGCTTCTCGACGCTGGCCAGGCGCTCGGCGACTTCCTGGCGGGTGATGACCTCATTGTTGACCACCACCAGGATGGAATCCACCGGGCGCGGCTCATTGCGCGCGCTGGCTGCCGCCGGTGCGGGGGCAGCGGGCACCGCCGCAGGGGCGGCCGGCTTGCTGGCGGCGGGCTTGACGGCGGCCTTGGGCGAGCCCTTGGCTGGTGCCGACGGCGCGCTGCTGGTGGTTTCCGGCGGGGTTACCGGGATGATGGTGGTCGCGAACTGCGCATGCGCATTGCTGATCACGCCCAGCATGCACAGCAGCGCGGTCACTGTTTTGGTTGTTGCGAGGAGTGGTGTACGCATATTACGCATGGACTAATCGTTGGTTCGAAAAAGGTTAGAAGTTGTTGCCGGGCATGGTATCCGGCAGGTTCACGTTCTGGTAACCGGGCACGCTGCTCTTGATGGCATCCAGCGGGTTGGACCCGATCTTGGAGAGGCCATTGAGTTCGAGCTGAATGAAGAAGCCCGTCGATGCCTTGGTGGACGAGGTCGGGATGCGTTGCGCCACCACCCGGAAGACCCAGCAGTCGGCCTTGTACTCGAAGCCGGCCAGGCCTTCGGCCACGGTGCGGTCCGGAATCGAATAGTTCATGCGGCCGACGGCGTAGATGCGCTGGGTAATCGGCCACTGGCCGGACACGTCGATCTGCTTGAGCGGATCGAGCACGCCGGTGTAGGGGTTGATGTAGGTACGGTCCAGGCGGTATTGCAGGTTCAGCACGCGCTTGGGGGCCGGCTGCCAGCGGATGCCGAAGGTGGAACGCACCATCTGGCGCAGGGTCTCGCTGTACTGCACGGTGTTGTCGGTGGAGAACTCGCGGGTGATCTGCCCCCCCAAGGCCAGCAACAGATCGGATTTGCTGCCCAGCGTGGTGGTGGTGGTGCCGCTGATGCCGACCTTGGGATCGGCAAAGTAGTAGCGTTGGCCGATGGCCGCGCGCAGGCGCTCCAGGCCGTTTTCCTCGATCAGGCGCGAGGTGACGGCGGCGGTCAGCTGGTTGGCGTCGCTGATGCGGTCGTGGCCGACGAAGCGGTTCTCGGTGAAGATCTGGGCGAAGTTGAAGTCGGCCAGGCCGGAATCGAACACCGGATACTGCGACTGGTCGCGGTAAGGGGTACGGACGTAGAACAGGCGCGGTTCCAGCGTTTGGGTCACGCTGCGGCCGAACAGGTTGGCGTCTCGCTCGAAGATCAGGCCGGAGTCCAGCGATACCGTCGGCACCGTACGCGTCAGATTGGTCGGCTGACCCGCCGAGACATTGTTCAGGTTGTAGCTGGTCGCATCCAGGATCACCTTGGGCGTGATGAAATAGCCCGGGCGGATGATGGGATACGACACCGCTTGCGTGACGTAGGCGCGGTCGCCGCCGATCAGGTCGCCGCTGGAGAAGCGGGTGAAATCGGCGGTGGTACTGAAGTCGAATCCGCCGATGTCGTAGCGGTTACCCGTGAAAGTGATCTGCGGCACCCGGTCGTAGGGCTTGCCGATCGGCGCGTTGACGTCCTGCAGCAGCTGGTACTTTGACACCAGTCCGGTCACGCTCCAGTAGGTGCTGGCGTAGCTGAGGCTGACGTTACGCGGCAGCAGGCGCTGCGTACTGCCCGTGATTGAGTGCGCGAAGTCCGACGGATAGTCGTCGTCGGAGGCCTTGTTCAGGTTCCAGGCCAGCTGCAGGCCGGGTGCCAAGGTCTGATTGTGGATCGAGGACAGCGAATAGCGGCCGGTTCCGGTGACCTGATCCTGGATGCCTTCCACGTTGGTGACACCGCTATAGGTGTCGCCAATGTATCGGGTTTCCGCCCCCATCTGCAGCCCGCGGCGCGCGATGTACTTCGGCACCAGCGTCAGGTCATAGTTGGGTGCCAGGTTGAAGTAGTAAGGCACCGAGATCTCGGCACCACCGGTACTGGTCATGCCGATGGTGGGCGGCAGCACGCCCGACTTGCGCTCCCCCGACAGCGGGAACGTCATCCAGGGCGAACCCAGAATCGGTACATCCTTGAAATACAGCAGCCCGCCATGCATGGTGCCAATATCGCGACCGCTGTCGAGGTCCATGGTGTTGGCGCGCAGATACCAGTCGGGATCCGGTGCTTCGCAGGTGCTGTAGGTCCCCTGCGTCACCTTGGCCTGGTCGTCCGCCAGGAAGTCGATGCGCTCGGCCTTGCCGCGCCCGCCGTTCTTGCCGATCAGGTAAGTCGGATTGGTCACGTAGCCAGCGCCGGTGCCCATGTTCATCTCGGCGTAGTCGCCGGTGTACTGGTCCTGCAGGCGCTGCATCCAGACGTGGCCGGTGGCCTCGACTTCATCCTGGATGATGCGGTATTCGGCCTTGTCGGACTTGATGGTGGTCGCTGCCTTGACCAGCTCCACGTCGCGGTCCAGGTTGACCTGGCGGTCGGGACGGCCGGTCATCTGCTCGGCGCTGACATTGACCGGGGCGTCCTGGTCCTGTGCGGGCGGCGTGGCAGGCGCAGCGGTGGGCATGCTCATCTGGGCGTGCACCGACAGCGGCAGCAGGGCCGAGGCAGAAGCCACTACCATTGCCGAAGAGAACAGACGCGCCAGCCGCCAGTTGACAGTACGTTCAGTGAAAGACTTGGAAAACCGGATCATGAAAAGAGAGGCTAGATACCGTGCAGGCGGATTTTTTGGGTTTAATCCCTTATTATATGGGAACTCAACCTCGTCAAACGATTTCCTCAGATAGTTCATGTCTTCACCTGGTTCCACCCCCGATCTCCGCCTGTCCGAATTGCAAGCCTGGCTGGCCACCCTGGCCGATACCCCGGTGCTGTCCTCCACCCTGCGCCCGGCCTCGGCCGACGCCAGCTTCCGCCGTTATTTCCGGGTGGACACACCCGACGGCGGCAGTGCCATCGTGATGGATGCCCCGCCGCCGCAGGAGGACGTCCGTCCCTTCGTGAAGGTCGCCGGCCTCTTCGGCGAGACCGGGGTGACCGTGCCGAAGGTACTGGCGCAGGATACCGAGCGCGGCTTCCTGCTGCTCTCGGACCTGGGTTCCACGACCTACTTGTCGCAGCTCTCGGCCGACAGCGCGCACGCACTATACATGGATGCGATCGAGGCCCTGGTACTTTTACAAGCGCAAAGCAAGCCCGAGGCCCTGCCCGAATACGACCGCCCGCTGCTGCTGCGCGAGCTGGAACTGTTCCGCGAGTGGTATATCGGCAAGCACCTGGGGGTGACCCTCACCGACGAGCAGAACGCAGTGCTGGACAAGACCTTCGACGCCATCCTGGCCAACAACCTGGCCCAGCCCCAGGTCTACGTGCACCGCGACTATCACTCGCGCAACCTGATGGTGCTGCCCAAGGGCAACCCGGGCATCCTGGACTTCCAGGATGCGGTCTACGGTCCCATCACCTACGACCTGGTCTCGCTGCTGCGCGATGCCTACATCCAGTGGGATGAGGAAATGGTGCTGGACTGGGCCATCCGCTACTGGGAAAAGGCGCGCCGCGCCGGCCTGCCGGTCACGCCGGACATCGATACCTTCTACCGCGACTTCGAATGGATGGGCCTGCAGCGCCACCTGAAGGTGCTGGGGATCTTCGCGCGCCTGTGGCATCGCGACGGCAAAGATGGCTACCTGAAGGACATCCCGCTGGTCATGGAATACACCCTCAAGACCGCGCGCCGCTACGTGGCCTTCACGCCGCTGGTGCGCCTGATCGAGAAGCTCGAACAGGAACACGCGCCCAAGTTCGGCTACACCTTCTGAGGCGCCCTGCATGAAAGCCATGATCTTCGCAGCCGGCCGCGGCGAGCGCATGCGTCCGCTGACCGATACCTGCCCCAAGCCGCTCCTGAAAGTACGCGGCCGCCCGCTGATCGTCTGGCAGATCCTCTCGCTGGTACGCGCCGGCATCACCGAGATCGTCATCAATCACGCCCACCTGGGCCAGATGATCGAAGACACCCTCGGTGACGGCAGCCGTTATGGCGCAAAGCTCTTTTATTCACCCGAAAAGACCGCGCTGGAAACGGCAGGCGGTATCGCCCAGGCCCGCCACCTGCTGGGTGAAGAACCTTTCATAGCGGTCTCCGGCGACATCTGGTGCCCGCACTTCGACTACAGCGAACTGCTGACCGTGCTGGAAGACGAGGACCCGTGGGGCAATCCGCTGCCGCAAGACAAGCGTGACCTGGCCTGGCTGTTCCTGGTCAAGAACCCGCCCTTCCATCCCGAGGGCGACTTTGCGCTCAACAACTTCGCCATCGCCAACGAGGGCCAGCCCAAGCTGACCTTTGCCAACATCGGCGTGTATCGCCCGGAAATGTTCGACGGCATCGCGCCCGGCAGCCACGCCAAACTGGGGCCGCTGCTGCGCCAGTACGCCGACCAGGGCCGCATCGGCGGCGATGTGTATCGCGGCGACTGGCACAACGTCGGCACCATCGATCAACTGGAAGCACTGAACCTGCCACCGCAAGGAACCCGACCATGAGCTTCGACGCCACCCCCTTCGCCGCCCGCCGCGCGCGCCTCCTGGCCAGCCTGCAACAAGCCGGGGGCGGCGTGGCCATCATCCCGACCGCGCCCGAGGTGATGCGCAATCGGGATGCCGATTATCCGTATCGCCACGACAGCTACTTCTACTACCTGACCGGCTTCACCGAGCCCGAAGCCGTACTCGTACTGGTGGCCGGCAAGGAAAACCGCAGCATCCTGTTCTGCCGCGACAAGAACCTGGAACGCGAAATCTGGGACGGCTACCGCCACGGCCCGCAGGCCGCGCAGCAGCTCTTCGCGCTCGATGCAGCCCATCCGATCGAGGAGCTGGACAAGAACATGCCCGCCCTGCTCTCCGACGCCCGCGCCGTCTACTACGCGCTCGGCCAGGACGACCAGCGCGATGCCCAGTTGCAGCGCTGGCTGCAGGGCGTACGCGCACTGGCGCGCAGCGGCGTGTCCGCGCCCGGCGCGGTGGTCGATGTGAGCGTGCTGCTCGATGACATGCGCCTCTTCAAGGACGCCTACGAGATCGACGTGATGAAGCGCGCCGGCATCATTTCCGCCGAAGCACATTGCCGCGCCATGCGCATCTGCCGCCCCGGCCTGCGCGAATATCACCTGGAAGCCGAACTGCTGCACGAATTCCGCCGCAACGGTTCGCAGTATCCGGCCTATGGCTCCATCGTCGCCACCGGCGCCAACAGCTGCGTGCTGCACTATCGCGCGGGCGACGCCGAAATCAAGGACGGCGACCTGGTCCTGATCGACGCCGGCTGCGAACTGGACAGCTACGCCGCCGACATCACCCGCACCTTCCCGGCCAATGGCAAGTTCAGCGGGCCGCAGAAGGCGCTCTACGAGATCGTGCTGGCCGCGCAAGCCGCCGCCATCGCCGAGACCGCACCCGGCAAACGTTTCATGGATGGCCATGACGCCGCCGTGCGCGTGCTGGCGCAGGGCATGCTCGATACCGGCTTGCTGGACAAATCCAAGGTCGGCTCGCTGGAAGACGTGATCGAAAAAGGCGACTATCGCCAGTTCTACATGCATCGCACCGGCCACTGGCTGGGCATGGATGTGCATGACGTGGGCGACTATCGCGATCCCGCCACCGCCGATGGCAGCAAGCCCTGGCGCACGCTGCAGCCGGGCATGGTGCTGACCATCGAACCGGGCATCTACGTGCGTCCGGGCGAGGGCGTGCCGGAGCAGTTCTGGAACATCGGCATCCGCATCGAGGATGATGCGCACGTCACCCCCTCCGGCTGCGAATTGCTGACCACGGGCGTGCCCACCAAGGTCGATGACATTGAAGCGCTGATGCGCCAGGCTTAAGCGCCCGTCTCCCCAGGGCCGCGCATGCGCCGGATCAAGCCCGGCCGGCGCGGCTCCGCTACAATGAGGCCTTCCTGAATCTTCTGCAGAAGGCATTTCCCGGCATCATGGAATCCGTCGATTTCGACCTCATCATCTGCGGCGGTGGCCCGGTCGGCCAGAGCGTGGCCGGCCTCTTGGCGCGCCGCCAGTTGTCCGCCGCGCGCATCGCTCTGGTGGACATGAAGTCTCCTGAACAAGCCGCCGCTGACCCGCGCACCATTGCCCTTTCCTACGGCAGCCGCCAGATCCTCGATGAACTGGCTGCCTGGGACGACATCGGCCGCAGTGCCACCGCCATCGAACGGATCCACGTCTCGCGCCGTGGCCACTTCGGCCGCACCCTGCTGGACCGCAAGGATTACCACTTGCCCGCGCTGGGCTACGTGGCGCGCTATGGCGAGGTCAACCGCGCCCTTGCCTCGGCCATCGCACCGCTGGGACTGACCCAGATGCGCCCCGCCGAAGCACAGGAGATCACGGAAGAAGAAGACCACGTCGCCGTCACCCTCAAGGATGGACGCGTACTGCGAGCGCAACTGGTGATCCAGGCCGAGGGTGGCGTCTTCGGAGAACAGCAGCAAAAAAGCCTGCAGCGCGACTACCAGCAACTGGGCATCATCGCGCACGTACAGGCCGATGGCGTGATCGCCCATCGCGCCTTTGAACGCTTCACCGATGAAGGCCCGCTGGCCCTGCTGCCGCAGGATGATGGCTATGCGCTGGTGTGGTGCGTACGTCCTGCCACCGGCGAAGCATTGCTGGCACTGGACGATGCCGCCTTCCTCGCGTCCCTGCAGCGCACCTTCGGCGAGCGGGTGGGCCGATTCACCCGCATCAGCGTACGCCACGCCTTCCCGCTGGGCTTGAACGCCCGCCCCGGCCAGAGCCGGCGCGTGGTGGCCATCGGCAACGCTGCACAAACCCTGCATCCGGTCGCCGGCCAGGGCCTGAACCTGGGCTTGCGCGACGCCCGCGTGCTGGCCGATGTGCTGGCGCGCGAGGTCTCTCCCGAAGCCTTGCAGGCCTTCGAGCGCCAGCGCGGGCAGGATCGCGGCCTGACCATTCGCCTGACCGACCTGATGGCGCGCATCTTTGCCGGCTCGCCCCAGGGTTCGCCCCTGCAGGCGGCGCTGGGCCTGTCGCTGGGCGCGATCGACCTGCTGCCGGCAGCACGCGGCTTGCTGGCCGAACAGATGATGTTCGGTCGCCGATGAGGTGAACAATGCTGCAGTTGCGCGACGTCCCGGCGTCGCGCAGGCGGTCAGGAAATGCGACAATGCTGACTTGCGGCACCCGCCGCTCCACCCAGCAGATACGCATTTGCCATGAAACAAGACCCGCGCTTCAAGAACCTCTTCATCCTCGACCATCCGCTGATCCAGCACAAGCTGTCGCACATGCGCGACAAGCGCACCTCCACCCGCACCTTCCGCGACCTGCTGCGCGAGATCACGCTGCTGATGGGTTACGAAATCACGCGCGACCTGCCGCTGACCACCGAGCCCATCGAAACCCCGCTGGTGACCTATGAAGCGCCGGTAATCGCCGGCAAGAAGCTGGCCGTGGTGCCGGTGCTGCGTGCGGGCGTGGGCATGAGCGATGGCCTGCTGGAACTGATCCCCTCGGCGCGCGTGGGCCATATCGGCGTCTATCGCGACGAGAATCACCTGCCGGTGGAATACCTGGTGCGCCTGCCGGACCTGCAGGACCGCATCATGATCCTGTGCGACCCCATGGTTGCCACCGGCAATTCGGCCGTCTATGCGGTGGATGCCCTGAAGAAGCGCGGCGTGCCGGCTTCGCATATCGTCTTCGTGGCCCTGGTCGCGGCACCGGAAGGCGTGCAGGTGTTCGCTGATGCGCATCCGGATGTGAAGCTTTACGTCGCTTCCCTGGATTCCCACCTGGATGAGGATGCCTACATCGTGCCTGGGCTGGGCGATGCGGGAGACCGCATTTTCGGGACCAAGTAAGCAGCACCTTCCGACTGCACGGATCCAAGACAAAACGGGTTGCGCATCACTGCGCAACCCGTTTTTTCATTGAGGCCGGGGAAGATCAGTCCACCGCCTTGACCATATCTTCGATGACCTTCTTGGCATCGCCAAAGACCATCATGGTCTTGTCCATGTAGAACAGCTCATTGTCCAGACCTGCATAACCCGCTGCCATGGAGCGCTTGTTCACGATCACGGTCTTGGCCTTGTAGGCTTCCAGGATCGGCATGCCGGCAATGGGCGACTTGGGATCCTTGGCCGCCGGGTTGACCACGTCATTGGCCCCCAGTACCAGCACCACATCGGCCTGGGCGAATTCGCTGTTGATGTCTTCCATCTCGAACACCTGGTCATAGGGCACTTCGGCTTCGGCCAACAGCACGTTCATGTGGCCCGGCATGCGGCCGGCCACCGGGTGGATCGCGTATTTCACGGTCACGCCGTTGTGGGTCAGCTTTTCGGTCAGTTCCTTCAGTGCGTGCTGCGCGCGTGCGACGGCAAGCCCGTAACCCGGCACGATGATGACGGTTTCTGCATTTCCCATCAGGAACGCCGCATCATCGGCCGATCCCGACTTGACGTTGCGCTGCTGCTGCGCCCCGCCACCGGCGGCCGCCGCTTCACCGCCAAAGCCGCCCAGGATCACGTTGAAGAAGGACCGGTTCATCGCCTTGCACATGATGTAGGAGAGGATCGCACCGGACGAACCGACCAGCGAACCCGCGATGATGAGCATGGAGTTGTTCAGCGAAAAACCGATGCCCGCCGCCGCCCAGCCGGAATAGCTGTTGAGCATCGAGACCACCACCGGCATGTCCGCCCCGCCAATCGGGATGATGATGAGCACGCCCAGCGCAAAGGCGATGGCGGCCATGATGATGAAGGGCAGCCAGTTTTGCGTCAGCACGAAGATGATGCCGAAACCGATCATGGCCACCGCCAGCAGCAGGTTCAGGAAATGCTGGCCGGCGAAGTTGACCGGCGCACCCTGGAACAGGCGGAACTTGTACTTGCCCGAGAGCTTGCCGAAGGCGATCACCGAACCCGAGAAGGTGATGGCCCCCACGAAGGTACCGATGAACAGTTCCACCCGGTTGCCCACCGGAATCAGTTGCCCGTGCGCCGAAATGCCCAGCGCCCACGGCTCGGCCACCGCCGCCACCGCGATACAGACCGCCGCCAGACCAATGAGCGAGTGCATCGCCGCCACCAGTTCGGGCATCTTGGTCATCTCGACGCTGCGCGCCAGATAAGCGCCGATGCCGCCACCGACGATCACGCCGCCCGCCACCAGCAGGTAGCCGATGTCACCGGAAGGATCGGATCCCTCCCCCTTGATCTTGACGATCAGCGCCAGCGTGGTCAGCACGGCGATGACCATGCCGGCGATGCCGAAGCTGTTGCCGCGACGCGCCGTGGCCGGGTGCGAGAGACCCTTCAGGGCCTGGATGAAACAGATCGATGCGATCAGGTACAGCAGGGTCACCAGGTTCATGCTCATGCTCGTTCTCCCGACTTGGCCTTGGGCTCTTTCTTCTTGAACATTTCCAGCATGCGCTGGGTCACCATGAAGCCGCCGAACACGTTCACCGCCGCCAGCGCCACGGCCAGCGTGCCGGCAATGCGGCCGACCGTGCCTTCGGTGAGGCCCGCGGCCAGCATGGCACCGATGATGATGATGGCCGAGATGGCATTGGTCACCGCCATCAGGGGCGTGTGCAAGGCCGGGGTCACCGTCCAGACCACGTGGTAGCCAACGTAGATGGCCAGCACGAAGATGATCAGGTTGATGATGGTGTGGCTGACTTCCATGGTGTTCCTCCTTGTGAGGCAGCCCGCTGGTGAAACGGGCCGCATGGTTCTTGTCGAGGGTCAGATCGCCTTGAGGCTGGTGATGCGGTTCTTGTCGTCCACGAAGACCACCTTGGGCTTGTAGCTGGCGACTTCTTCATCGCTCATCGGGGCATAGGTACAGATGATGAGCAGGTCGCCCAGGTGCGCCAGGCGGGCCGCCGCGCCGTTCAACGAGATCTCGCCGCTGCCACGCTTGCCGCGAATGGCGTAGGTGGAGAAACGTTCACCGTTGTTGACGTTGTAGAGTTCGATCTTCTCGAACTCGCGGATGTCAGCGGCTTCCAGCAGGTCTTCGTCGATCCCGCAGGAACCTTCATAGTTCAGGTCGCACTGGGTGACCGAGGCGCGATGGATCTTCGCGCGCAGCATGATGCGTTGCATGTACTTCTTCCTTCTTGTTTCAAAAGTGATGGGCGTGAGGGGGACTGAAAACGCCCGGGTTTTCTGCCGACCCGGGCCGGCAGATTCATTTGCGCAGGATCTCGCCACCCTGGCAGAGCAGCGTGGCCGCGACGATATCGTCTTCCTTGTTGATGACCAGCTTGCCTTCGGCATCGATGATCAGTTTGAGGAAGTCCAGCACGTTGCGCGCGTACAGGGCCGAGGCATCGGCCGCCACCAGGGCCGCCAGGTTGCCTTCGCCGATGATGTGCACGCCGTGCTTGATGACGGTCTTGCCGGGTTCCGACAAAGGACAGTTGCCGCCCTGGTCGACCGCCATGTCCAGGATCACCGAACCGGGCTTCATGGCCTTGACGGTCTCCTCGCTGATCAGCACCGGAGCCTTGCGGCCGGGGATCAGGGCGGTGGTGATGATGATGTCGGCCTGTTTGGCGCGTTCGTGGACCAGCTCGGCCTGGCGCTTCATCCAGTCCGGCGGCATGGGACGTGCATAGCCGCCCACACCCTGGGCGATTTCCTTTTCTTCCTCGGTCAGGAAGGGCACGTCCAGGAATTTGGCCCCCAGCGATTCGATCTGCTCCTTGACCGCCGGACGCACGTCGGAGGCCTCGATCACCGCCCCCAGCCGCTTGGCGGTAGCAATGGCCTGCAGGCCGGCCACGCCGGCCCCCATGATGAGCATGCGCGCGGCCTTGACGGTACCGGCGGCGGTCATCAGCATGGGCATGAAGCGTTGATAGGTATTGGCGGCCATCAGCACGGCCTTGTAGCCGGCGATGTTGGCCTGCGAGGACAGCACGTCCAGCGACTGCGCACGGGTGGTGCGGGGCGCGGCTTCGAGGCCGAAGGCGGTCAGGCCGGCGGCGGCCATGGCGGCGATGTTGTCGGCATCGAAGGGGTTCAACATGCCGATGACCACGGTACCCGGTTGCAGGCGAGCGCGTTCGGCCTCATTGGGGGGGCGCACCTTGAGCAGGATCTCGGCGGTATAGACCGCTTCGGCACTGCCGATGCTGGCGCCGACGGCCACATAGGCCTCGTCAGGAATGCTGGATTTGACCCCGGCGCCGGACTCAACCATCACTTCGTGCCGGGCCGCCACCAGTTTCTTGACGGTTTCGGGGGTGGCGGCGACACGGGTTTCTCCGTCCCGGCTTTCGGCGGGGATCGCTATCCTCATTCCTGACTCCTTTTTTTGTGGATTCTTGGCCCAATCTTACACGACTCGCCTTGTCCGGCAAGAAATTGGCGGGCAGGCAAGAAAGCCCGGCGATCCCTCGCCGTGGCGGCTCGCGCGCTGAAGAGTCGGCCCTGACAGGGTAAAATGGCGGATTCACGAGGTCATCAATGTCTGAAGTCTGGAAACCCTCTGTCACCGTAGCCGCCATCATCGAGCGCGACGGCCGCTTCCTGATGGTGGAAGAGCACAGCGCCGGCGGACTGCGCATCAACCAGCCGGCCGGCCACCTGGAACCGGGCGAGTCCCTGATCGAGGCCGCCGTACGCGAGGCACTGGAAGAATCGGCGCATGTCTTCACACCGACGGCGCTGGTGGGGACTTATCTTTCACGCAACGTCTCGTCCTCGCGCGGCGGCCTGTCGGTCACCTACCTGCGCTTTGCCTTTGCGGGAACGGTCGGCGAAGCCCTGGACCGGCCGCTGGACGAGGGTATCGTGCGCGCCGTCTGGATGACACGCGACGAACTGGCCGCCTGCGCCGAACGGCATCGCAGCCCATTGGTGTTGCGTTGCGTGGACGATTACCTGGCCGGCCAGCGCGCACCGCTGGAACTGGTGCATACGGATCCCAGCGCCATCGGCGCCCTGCCCGGCTGAGGCGGGCGCATCACTTGGCGGACCTCTTTACGAGGGCCGCATTGAACGGAAACAACATGAGCAAGAAAAGAGTAGTCATCGGCATGTCGGGCGGCGTGGATTCGTCGGTTTCGGCATGGCTGCTGAAGGAGCAAGGCTATGAGGTCATCGGCCTGTTCATGAAGAATTGGGAAGACGACGACGATTCTGAATACTGTTCCACCCGGGAAGACTGGATCGACGCGGTCAGCGTGGCCGATGTGGTCGGGGTGGATATCGAGGCAGTGAATTTTGCTTCCGAATACAAGGATCGCGTCTTCGCCGAATTCCTGCGTGAATACCAGGCCGGGCGCACGCCCAATCCTGACGTGCTGTGCAATGCCGAGATCAAGTTCAAGGCCTTCCTCGACCACGCCATGAAGCTGGGTGCCGACCTGATCGCGACCGGTCACTACGCGCGCGTGCGCCAGGGGCCGCAGGGCGACTTCCAGTTGCTCAAGGCGCTCGACGCCAGCAAGGACCAGAGCTATTTCCTGCATCGCCTCAACCAGGAGCAGCTCTCGCGCACGGTGTTCCCCCTGGGCGAGATCCACAAGACCGAAGTGCGCAAGATCGCCGAGCAGCTGCAACTGCCAAACGCGAAGAAGAAGGACTCGACCGGCATCTGCTTCATCGGCGAGCGTCCTTTCCGTGAATTCCTGAACCGCTACCTTTCCTACAAGCCCGGCCCCATCAAGACCGCCGACGGCCAGACCGTGGGCGAGCACGTGGGCCTGTCCTTCTATACCCTGGGCCAGCGCAAGGGGATCGGCATCGGTGGCCTGAAGGCGCACCAGAATGCCGATGGCCATGGCGATGCCTGGTACGTGGCCCGCAAGGACGTGGAAAACAACACCCTCTACATCGTCCAAGGGCATGACCACCCCTGGCTGCTCTCGCCGACCCTCTCGGCCGGACAGATCAGCTGGGTGGCAGGCCATGCGCCGCAACTGCCGGCCTTGTCGGCCAAGACGCGCTATCGCCAGGCGGATGTTCCCTGTGGTTTTGCCGATGCCGGCAGCAGCTTCTCGCTGGCCTTCGACACCCCGCAATGGGCGGTCACGCCGGGCCAGTCGGCAGTGCTCTATGACGGCGACGTCTGCCTGGGGGGCGGCATCATCGAAAGCGGAGCCCTGCCGGATTAAGCTTTCATAGAGGCAACTATCGGATGCCCCGCGCGCGATCTTCGCGCCGGGGCATTTTCTTTTGGGCAAGGTTGAAAGCCTTGATAGGCTGGAAGTGTTTCCTGTACGACCCTAAATGATAAAAATTATCAATCACACCGATAAAAGGGCTTGCAATCCCGCCGCAAATCGCAAATAATCTAAATAAGAATTGTTCGCATTTAATAGGAGGTGATTGTAATGAGCCAACTGAACGACAACAGCATGGACCGTCGCAACAAGCCGGGCACGACCGCCAACGGAACGCCGATCACCCGCATCAAGAGTACGGACCTGTTCCGTCAGATGCGCGAGCTTGAGATTGATCACGGCGGTCGCATCTACAAATTGCGTCTGACCCAGCTGAACAAGCTGATCCTGACGGCGTAAGCCGGCAGTATCAAGACAAGGTGGATCCATAAACAGGCCAGCCAGCGTCGTTCGTCATGACGCACCGCCAGCCAAGCTAGCCCAGCGAGGAGAGTTTGATGGTCAACGAGAACATGACGTCCACGTTCGTGGAACCGAGCAACGCACCGGCCCAGCCTGAACTTCTGGTGTCCGCCGTGCTGCATCTGATGTCGCACTACACCGCCAACAACAGCCAGGAAACGCAGAGCTGCGTGAAGCTGGCCTCGGTGATCGAAAGACACCTCAAGGCCCTGGCGGACCTGCCCAACCTGGCACCGGTGCTGCGGGCCACCTGCCAGCAGCTGTCGGAACAATGGGCGCATGTAGTGGAACGCACGATGCCGCCGCAGGAAAAATTCAACTTCTTCTCGCGCATGGTTGCAGGAGCGAGAACTTAGCCATCGTCAAGTCAAGAGCCTGATGAAGCAGGCAGCAAGGCGTAAAATGATCGTATGTGTTTGTAACAACATCTCTGAAGGCAAGATCCATCAGGCGGTCGATGCAGGCGTGTCGTCCATGGCCGAGCTGCGCAAGCAGCTTGGCGTGGGCACCTGCTGCGGCAAGTGCCATTCCTGCGCCAAGAACGTCCTGCGCGAATGCCTCAGCAGTTCCCGTCAAACACAGCAAGGTGTGCGTCCGGTAGTATTCCATCCGTCACTGGCCGCTGCCTGAACCAGATCAATGAACGCCATTTCACCGTCTCTCATGAGTGTCAGCCCACCCAGCGCCCTGATGCGCCAGGCACGCAAGATCGGCCCGCTGGGCCTGATCATCCTGTTGCACATTGCCTTCTTCTGGGCGCTGCAAAGCGGCCTGGTCCACCAGGTCGCCAGCGCCGTTCCCAAGGAAGTCATCGCCACCTTCATCGTCCCCGAGAAGGCCCCTGAGCCCGCGCCGCCCAAGGCCGAGCCGGCCCCGCCCAAGCAGGTGAAGATCGTCAAGAAGGTGGTGGCACCGCCCAAGCCGGTTCCCGTCACCGAAACGCCGGCACCAACTGCCATCACTGCGCCGCCCCAGCCGCCGCAACCGGCCGCACCGGCTCCGCAGGTGGCTGCCGAACCGACGCCGGCCCCGGCCGCACCGCCTGGCCCGGTCCTGCCCAAGCAGATCACTTCCGGCATCGAATATATCGAGAAGCCGAACCCGACGTATCCCAGCGTCTCGCGCCGCATGGGTGAAGAAGGCGTGGTGGAATTCCGCGTGACCGTCAACACCAGCGGCCGTGCCGAAAAGGTCGAGATCACCAAGTCTTCCGGCTACTCGCGCCTGGATGATGCCGCCCGCAGCGCCGTGATGCGCGCCGTCTTCAAGCCTTACATCGAGAACGGCAAGGCCATCACCGTCAGCACGGTCGGCAGCCTGGCCTTCCGCCTGAACTGAGCAAAGCATCTCGCCTGGCCGGGTCTTGCCCGGCCAGGCAGTCATTTCGTTTCATCATTCCCCTCATCTGATAGCCAAAAATAGAAGGAAACATCATGGAAGTTAGTCCGTACGGATTGGAAAGCCTCTGGGCCCAAGGCGATTTCGTTACCAAGGGCGTCGCCGTCCTGTTGCTGGCCATGTCGATCGCGTCCTGGTACGTGATCTTCACCAAGGCCTTCCAGCTGCTGCGTTTCCGCAAGGCCTCGGCCGCCGCCGGTCACCAGTTCTGGGATACCACCAGCCTGCCCGAAGGCGTGGCCACCCTGGGCCATGACAATCCCTTCGCCGAAGTCGCCAAGGCCGGTGTCACTGCCATGAGCCACCACACCGCCCACAAGGGCCACCTGCACGATCAACTGTCGGTGAGCGACTGGGTCACCCTGTCGCTGCGCCAAGCCATCGATGAAGCCTCCGGCAAGCTGCAGACCGGCATGGCCGTGCTGGCCTCGGTCGGCTCGACCGCACCGTTCGTGGGCCTGTTCGGCACCGTCTGGGGCATCTACCACGCGCTGGTCTCCATCGGCACCACCGGCCAGGCCAGCATCGACAAGGTCGCCGGCCCGGTCGGCGAAGCCCTGATCATGACCGCACTGGGCCTGGCCGTGGCCATTCCCGCCACCTTCGGCTACAACGCCCTGGTGCGCGGCAACAAGACCACCATCGCCAAGCTCAACAAGTTCGGCTTCGACCTGCACGCCCTGTTCGTCACCGGTGCCCGCGCCGCCGGTGAAGACGGCCAGCCCAATGGCGGCAAGGCCAAGCTGACCGCAGTCGGGAGGGCATGATGGGTATGGGTTCCCTGTCCGATTCGGACGACGATTTCAATCCCGAGATCAACACCACGCCGCTGGTGGACGTGATGCTGGTCTTGCTGATCATCTTCATCATCACCATCCCGGTGATGAACCATGCGGTCAAGATCGACCTGCCCAAGGCCAGCAGCCAGCCGGACCAGGTCAAGCCGGAAAGCATCAACCTGTCCATCGATGCGGCTGGCAACGTGTTCTGGAATGAAGAAAAGATCGACAGCAGCGAACTGAGCGCCCGCATCGCCGTGGCCGCCCAGAAGCAGCCGCAACCGGAAATGCACCTGCGCGCCGAGCGCACCACCCAGTATGAAAAGGTGGCGCAGGTGATGTCGGCGGCGCAGTCTGGTGGGCTGACCAAGATCGGTTTCGTGACGGATCCTGACAAGAAATAAACTTCAGCAGTCGCTAAACCCAAGGGAGGTGCCACCCCGGCACTTCCCGGCAAGCCCTGCCGCACGGGCCTGCAACCGAAAACCTCCCTCGCCTGGCGACGGAGGTTTTTTGCTTTTTCCTTCATACGCCAACCAAAGTAAGAATGATTACCGATAATTCTTGCTGAACAATGCAGGCATCTGGACTATGATCCGTCGGTCCGCGGTCAGGCAGCTATACAGTCACCCATAATTAACGCGGTTTTCCTCTTACATCAATTTTTAAAGGTAATCCCCATGAAAGGCGATCCCGCAGTCATCAAGTTGCTCAATGCTCAACTGACCAATGAGCTCACGGCCATCAACCAGTACTTCCTGCATGCCCGCATGTACAAGCACTGGGGCCTGGACAAGATCGGTGCCAAGGAATACGCCGAATCCATCGGCGAAATGAAGCACGCTGACAAGCTGATCGACCGCATCCTGATGCTGGACGGCTTGCCCAACCTGCAGGCGCTGCACAAGCTGATGATCGGCGAGAACACCCAGGAAATGCTGCAGTGTGACCTGAAGCTGGAGCAGGCGGCCCACAAGACCGTCAAGGAAGGCATCGCCACCTGCGAACAGCATGGCGATTACGTCTCGCGCGAACTGTTCCAGATGATCCTGGACGACACCGAAGAACACATCGACTGGCTGGAAACCCAACTGGACCTGATCGACAAGGTCGGTATCCAGAATTACCTGCAAAGCCAGATGTCCCCGGCCAGCGAGTAATCGCAAGCAGTCCAAGGCAAACAAAAAGCGCGCTCCTCGGAGCGCGCTTTTTACGTCATCACCAAACTTGGTGAAAGACCGATGGCGAAGGGCCCATGGCCCTGCACCTCACAGATGCGGTACGGTTTCCTTGAAGCTGGCCCGTTCCGACACCTTGTCGAACAGCCGTGCCAGTTGCGGATAATCCTCGCGCCAGGCCAGGTCCGGGAAGCGGAACGCCAGCCACCCCAGCGCACAGCCCACGGCCACGTCTGCCAGGGTGTAATGGTTGCCCACGCAGAAGGGCTTTTCTCCCAGGCCATCGGCCATCGCCTTCAACGAAGCTTCCACCTTGCTCCACTGGCGCTTGATCCATTCCGGGCTCTGCTGCTTGGTCGGACGCAGGGTCTTTTCCAGGCGCACCAGCACGGCCGCATCCAGGGCGCCATCGGCCAGCGCTTCCCAGCACTTGATCTCGGCGCGCTCGCGGCCATTGGGCGGCAGCAGCTTGCCGACCGGCGTCAGGGTGTCGAGATATTCGACGATCACCCGCGAATCGAACATGGCACCGCCATCATCCATCAGCAGGCAGGGCACCTTGCCCAGCGGATTGCTTTCCTGGATGGTGGTCGATGCACTCCAGACATCTTCCAGGATGAATTCGTAATCGATCTTTTTTTCGGCCATCACGACGCGCACCTTGCGCACGAACGGACTGGCATTGGAGCCGATGAGTTTTAGCATAGCGTGTGGAGTAATAATCTCATTCGATTATAACATTCGCATTTCCTGACAAATTTATGAAGAATCGCGCCAGGAACGGAATGCAACGGTCCATCAGGACTGGGCCGGACGGGAAAATTGGGCCGGCCGGCGTGCCGATGGTAAAATGCCGGGCTCAGGCGATTCGGGTTTTGGCATAAAAGCCTGCCAAAACTCGCCAATCTTCAGTCAACGCATCTCTTCCGTTTCCATCGTTTCCATCATGTCCCTCTCTGCTCTCTCGGCCCTGTCCCCGCTGGACGGCCGCTACGCCTCCAAGACCGATCAACTGCGTCCGCTGCTGTCTGAAGCGGGCTTCATGCACCATCGCGTGAAGGTCGAGATTGCCTGGCTGCAAGCGCTGTCCGAAGCTGGTTTCGCCGAGATCAAGCCGTTCTCGCCTGAGGCCCGCGCGCTGCTGGAGAAGTTGGCTGCCGACTTCACCGAAGCCGACGCCGCCCGCATCAAGGAAATCGAAGCCGTCACCAACCACGACGTCAAGGCCGTGGAATACTGGCTCAAGGAACAAGTGAAGGATGTGCCCGAGCTGGTGGCCGCCTCCGAATTCATTCACTTCGCCTGCACCTCCGAAGACATCAACAACACCTCGCACGGCATGATGTTGAAGGCCGCGCGCGACACCGTGCTGCTGCCCTCGCTGCAAGCCGTGATCACCAAGCTGACCGCGCTGGCCCACGAACACGCGGCAGTGCCGATGCTCTCGCGCACCCACGGCCAGCCGGCCAGCCCCACCACCCTGGGCAAGGAAGTGGCCAACGTCGTGGCGCGCCTGCAACGTGCCGCCAAGCGCATCGCCAGCGTCGAGATCCAGGGCAAGATGAACGGTGCCGTCGGCAACTACAACGCCCACCTGTCGGCCTACCCGCAGACCGACTGGGCCGCTTTCTCCAAGGAAGTCGTGGAAAAGCGCCTGGGCCTGACCTTCAACCCCTACACCATCCAGATCGAGCCGCACGACTACATGGCCGAACTGTTCGATGCCGTGGCCCGCACCAACACCATCCTGCTGGACCTGAACCGCGACATCTGGGGCTACATCTCCCTGGGCTACTTCAAGCAGCGCACCAAGGCCGGCGAAATCGGTTCCTCGACCATGCCGCACAAGGTCAACCCGATCGATTTTGAAAACTCCGAAGGCAACCTGGGCATGGCCAACGCCGTGCTCAAGCACCTGGCCGAGAAGCTGCCGGTCTCGCGCTGGCAGCGTGACCTGACCGACTCCACCGTGCTGCGCAACATCGGCGTGGGCTTCGGCTACACCCTGCTGGCCTACGACAGCTGCCTGCGCGGCCTGAACAAGCTGGAAGTGAATCCGCAACGCCTGGCCGACGACCTCGACGCCACCTGGGAAGTGCTGGCCGAGCCGGTGCAGACCGTCATGCGCCGCTATGGCATCGAAAATCCGTATGAGCAGCTGAAGGAACTGACCCGCGGCAAGGGCATTTCCAAAGACGCGCTGCGCGACTTCATCAATGGCCTGGCCATCCCGCAAGAAGCCAAGGACCACCTCCTGGCCATGACCCCGGCCAACTACATCGGTACCGCCGTGGAACTGGCCAAGCAGATCTGATAGTTCATATCAACGATCAGCAAAATGCACGAATGGCGCACAGCAATGTGCGCCATTTTTCATTTGTGCGGCCACAATCCTGAATCATTGTTAGGATTACTCGCAAAAACGGATGGCTGAAGTGCCATTTCGGCGAGTAATGCGAGCAGCGAAAGCTCTTTATACTCAGCAGGGTCAAAAAGAGTGGCATGATCGCTTGCCGCCCGGAATCTTCGCGGATTTCGCGACGCCAGCCCGGCCTGCCCGCCCTGCAGAACCATTGCAGAGCCAGCCGCTCCAAACGCCACCCACGCTCGCCACATCCTATGGAACGCTACACCAAACCCGCCGTGCTGCTGCACTGGCTGATTGCCCTGTTGATCATCTCCGCCTTCGGCCTGGGGCTGACCATGGTCGACATTCCCGGCCTGACCCCAACCAAGCTGAAGTATTTTTCCTGGCACAAGTGGCTGGGGGTGACCGTACTGGCGCTGGTCTGCGTTCGCCTGCTGTGGCGCCTCACGCACAAGGCCCCGGCCTATCCGGCCAACATGCCGGGCTGGCAACAGTCGGCGGCACACGGGCTGCACCTGGGCCTGTACGTGCTGATGTTCGCCATTCCCGTCTCCGGCTATTTCTACAGCCTGGCCGCCGGCGTACCGGTGGTCTACCTGGGCGTAGTGCCGCTGCCGGTGCTGATTGCCCCGAATCCGGAGTGGAAGCCGCTGCTCAAGGCCACCCACTACTGGCTCAACATGACCCTGCTGGCCGCCTTTGCCCTGCACGTGCTGGCCGCGCTCAAGCATCAGTTCATCGATCGTGACAATATCTTCAAACGCATGCTGCCCTGATCCCCTGCTCGCCGCACGCTACGCAAGATCATTCATATTGCTCGTTTTTTTACGGAACCCGACATGACCTCCACTCGCTCCACCCGCTTCCTCAAACCCACTCTGCTGGCCTTGGCCGCTGCTGCCTTCACCCTCTCCGCCCAAGCAGCCCCGCTGAAGGTGGATGCCGCCAAGAGCAGCGTCACTGCCACCTTCAAGCAGCTCAACGTCCCGGTCGATGCCAAGTTCAAGAAATTCAACGCCGCCATCGACTTCGACGCGGCCAAGCCGGAACAAGGCAAGGCGTCGGTGGAGATCGACGTCGCCAGCTTCGACCTGGGTGAAGCCGAGTACAACAAGGAAGTGCAAAAGAAGGAATGGTTCAACGCCGCCCAATACCCCAAGGCCAGCTTCGTGGCCAGCAGCATCAAGGCCGCTGGCGCCGGCAAATATGACGTGGCCGGCAAGCTGACCATCAAGGGCAAGAGCACCGATGTCAGCTTCCCGCTGACCGTCAAGAAGGACGGAGCCACCCAGGTCTTCGACGGTGCCCTGCCCATCAAGCGCCTGACCTACAACGTCGGTGAAGGCGAGTGGAAGGATACCGGCATGGTGGCCGATGAAGTGACGATCAAGTTCCACATCGTGGCCCAGTAATTCGTAGCAACAGCATCAGCAGCCTCAACAACATCAATAAAAGTCGTTCCGCGCCATGACGCACCGCCCTGCAAGGGGCGGGCTCCCCTGCGGTTTTTTTCACTCAAGGAATCCAAACAAATGAAACTGAATCACCTCCTGCTCGCCCTGGTCGCCGCCGGTGCCGCCGTCTCCGCCAACGCTGCCGACACCTACAGCATCGACCCCAGCCACACCTACCCCAGCTTCGAAGCGGACCACATGGGCGTGTCCATCTGGCGCGGCAAGTTCGACAAGACCAGCGGCACCGTGACCCTGGATCGCGCCGCCAAGACCGGCACCGTCGACATCACCATCGATACCGCCTCCATCGACTTCGGCATGGCCAAGATGAACGATCACGCCAAGAGCGCCGACATGTTCGACGTCGCCAAGTACCCGACCGCCCAATACAAGGGCAACATCAAGTTCAACGGCGACAAGCCGGCCACCGTCGAAGGCGAACTGACCCTGCACGGCGTGACCAAGCCGGTCACCCTGACCCTGAACAAGTTCACCTGCATCCAGCACCCGATGCTCAAGCGTGAAGTGTGCGGCGGCGATGCGTCGGCCTCCTTCAACCGCGCCGACTTCGGTATCGACTACGGTGCCAAGTATGGTTTCTCGATGGAGACCAAGCTGGCCATCCAGGTCGAAGCCGTCAAGACCAACTGATCCTGCCCGCGCTTGCCTGAAGCGGCCGGACCTGGTCCGGCCCCGGCAAACCACGAAAGCCGATGCGATAATGCATCGGCTTTTTTATTGGCGCGCCTTGCTTGCGATCATGGAGCAAGCGGCCGCCAGGCCGCACAATGGCTCGCATTCGCCGTTTTGCTGCTCTGCAAAACATTTTGAAACGCGCTAATCTAGCGCCACTCCCCAAGGAGCAAGAAGCATGTCGTTAGCTGACCTACGTAAAGACTACAGCCGCGCCAGTTTGTCCGAACTCGACACTGCCACCGATCCCGTTGACCAGTTTGCAGTCTGGTTCGACGAAGCGACCAAGGCGCAGATCCCCGAGCCCAACGCCATGAGCGTGGCCACCGTGGGGGCTGATGGACGGCCGTCGTCGCGCATCGTGCTGATCAAGCAGTTCGATCAGCTGGGCTTTACCTGGTTTACCAATTACGACAGCCGCAAGGGCGTCGATGTGGCGGAGAATCCGTACGTGGCGCTGCTGTTCCATTGGGTCGAACTTGAACGCCAGGTCCGCATCGAAGGAAAGATCGAGCGCGTGACCAAGGAAGAGAGCGACGCGTACTTCTACAGTCGCCCCCTGGCCAGCCAGCTCGGCGCGATCGCCTCGCAGCAGAGCCGGACCGTGGCCAGCCGCGAGACGCTGGAACAGCAATATGAAGCAACCAAGCAGCAATTCGGGGACCACCCGACCCGCCCGGAACATTGGGGCGGCTACCGGGTGATTCCCGATCGCATCGAATTTTGGCAAGGCCGCCCCTCCCGCATGCACGACCGCGTGCTCTACACGCGCTCCGATGATGGCCAGTGGCAACGGCAGCGCCTGCAGCCCTGAGGACATCGCACGATGCCTGGCAGGGCCGATCAGCATTCATCACTGACGCGGAGGACATCGTGTTTTGGGAAAAGAAGCTAGACGCCTGGGTAGAAAACATTCGCAATGTGTCGGCCCTGCCACTGCGGCTGGAGCTGTGGAACGGACAGCATTACGACTTCAGCAGCGGTACGCCTGAAGTCACGCTCAAGGTTCCGCACGCTTCAGCCATCACTTCACTGCTCAAGCCGTCGCTGGCCAACCTGGGCGAGGCCTACGTCGAAGGCAAGATCGAGGTCGAGGGCAAGGTCAAGAGCATCATCCAGGTCGCCAACGGTCTGGCTTCCAACACCCTCAAGGCCGAGGGCCGGCTGGGCCGCATGGTGCGCAGCGTGACGCACACCAAAAAGCGGGACGCCGAAGCCATCCAGTATCACTACGACGTTTCCAACGATTTCTACAAGCTGTTCCTGGACGAGAACATGGTGTATTCCTGCGCCTACTTCGAGAACGGCGACGAGGATCTCGCCACGGCCCAGCTCAAGAAGATCGACCACATCCTGGAGAAGATCCAGCTCAAGCCCGGCCAGACATTGCTCGACATCGGCTGCGGCTGGGGTGCGCTGGTCTTGCGGGCGGCGCAGAAATTCGGTGCGCGCTGCGTGGGCGTGACGCTTTCCAAGAACCAGTACGCCCTGGCACGTGAGCGGGTGGAAGCGGCCGGACTCGGCGACCGCATCGAGATCCGCCTGCAGGACTACCGAGACGTCACCGGCACCTTCGACCGCATCACCTCCGTGGGCATGTTCGAGCATGTGGGCATCAAGAATTTGCCGACGTATTTTGCCCAGATCAGGAAGCTGCTGGCCGATGGCGGCATGGCCATGAACCACGGCATCACCAGCACCGACATCGAGAATGGCGAGTCGCCCTATGGGGCCGGTGAATTCATCGACAAGTACGTGTTCCCCGCCGGCGAACTGCCGCACATCAGCACGGTGCTGCGGACCATGCAGGAAGGCGGCCTGGAAGCGTTCGACGTCGAAAACCTGCGACGCCACTATGCCCGCACCTGCAGCCTGTGGGCCGACAATTTCGAAGCCAACGCCGACGCCATCCACCGCGTGACCGACGAGAAGCGCTACCGTATCTGGCGCGTTTACCTGGCCGGCAGCGCCTACGGTTTCGAACGCGACTGGATCTCGCTGTATCAGGTCATCTGCACCAAGGCCGGCCGCAGCGCACAGCAGCTGCCGTGGTCGCGCAAGTACATCTACGCACAACAATAAGCGTTCGCCAGCCCCATCAAGCAACGGGCCTGCCCTTTCTTGGGCAGGCCCGTTGTACGTTGTACGCCTTGTACGTGGAACCTCGTCACACGCAGCGGGAATTTATTCCGGCTTGCTCTTCTCCGCAAACACCTCACGCAGCTTGGCCACCTTGGGCGCCACCACGAAGGCGCAGTAGCCCTGGAAGGGATGCTGCACGAAGTAGTTCTGGTGATAGTCCTCGGCGCGATAGTAGGTCTGCGGCGACGACAGTTCGGTCACGATGGGCGCATCCCACACCAAGGCCATCTCGGCGATGATGTGCCTGGCCGTCTCGTGCTGGGTCTCGTCCTGATAGTAGATGACTGAACGATACTGCGTACCGACGTCATTGCCCTGGCGGTTCAGCGTGGTCGGGTCATGGATGGTGAAGAAAATTTCCAGAATCTCGCGGAAGCTGATCTGCTGCGGATCGAAGGCCAGCTTGACCACTTCCGCATGCCCGGTCTGGCCGCCGCACACCTGCTCGTAGCTGGGGTTGACCACACTGCCGCCGGTATAGCCGGACTCCACCGACTGCACGCCCTTGACCTGCTGGTACACCGCTTCCAGGCACCAGAAGCAGCCGCCGCCGAGTACTGCAATTTCCGTGGCCATGATGTTCTCCCGTTAAGTTGCTTGTTATAAAACTTTACTCCAATTCAGCACCTCAAGTGAGGCCGATGTGAAGCATTCTCAAGCCATCCAAGCCCAGCCCGCACGGCAAGACTGCGCGCGATCCGTTATCATGTGCATCTCCGCGCATTGACCGGCTGGCCGCAAGGTGCAGGCCGCAGCGCTTCGACCTCCAAGCAGACTCCCGATGCACACACGCTTTCCCCGCGCCGAAGCGCGTCAGTTCGACGCGGCGCATTTCCGCCAGGCCCTGTCGCAGTTCGCCACGGGCGTCACCGTCATCACCACGCGGCTGGCCGATGGCAGCCTCCTGGGACTGACCGCCAGCTCCTTCAATTCGGTTTCGCTGGATCCTCCACTCGTGCTGTGGAGCCTCGGCACACGCGCCAACAGCCTGCCGGTGTTCTCCGGCAATTCGCATTACGTGATCAACATCCTCAGCGCCGAGCAGGCGCATCTGGCGCAGCAATTCGCCAGCAAGATGGAAAACCGCTTCGAAGGCGTGGCCTACACGCTCTCGCGCACCGGCCAGCCGATTCTGGATGGGGCCTCGGCCTGGTTCGAATGCCACAACCGCAGCCAGTATCCGGAAGGCGACCACGTCATCTTCGTGGGCGAGGTGGAACATTGCGAAGTCGACCCGCAAGCCGCGCTGGTCTTCCACAATGGCCGGTTCACGAAGACTGAAGCTTTCTGAACAGCGCGTCTGCTGTGCTTTGAGGCAGCTGCCCAAAAGAAAATGGCACCCGGATTGCTCCGGGTGCCATTTTTTTCAGCAGCGTTCCGGTCTTAGAACTTGTAGCCCACCGACAGGAAGCTGACGATCGGGTTGATCGTCAGGCTGGTGCTCGAGTGCGTCGTGCCACCTGCTGCAGCGGGCAGCTCGGTGGTGATGTCGGCATTGGTCTTGAGTGGGATGTAGGACACGGACAAGCCCACGGACCAGTTCTTGTCGAAGTTGTAGTTGGCACCCACGGTCAGCACCGGGGCCCACGACGAGCTCAGGGCGGCACTGGACTTGGCGCTGGTGACGGCGCCATTGGTGTACTTGCTGGAGATGGTGCGCTGGAAGTTGTTGCTCAGTTCGATGTTGTCATACCAGACATAGGTCACGCCGGCACCAACGAAGGGGCGGAAGGTGCTGTTGGCATCACCGAAGTGATACTTGGCCACGATCGCCGGGCTCCACTGCTTGGCCTGCCCGATCTGACCCACACCGGCCAGCGTGCCGGTACCGTCGAGCTTGAAGGTCGGGGGAATGCCCAGGTCGGCGGTCAGCGAGAAGTTGTCCGTCAGGAAGTGAGTGAAAGCGATGCCCAGGGTATCGGCGCTATTGACGGTTGCGCCGGAACCGGGAATCGGACCAGCGCCCGGACCGTCGTTCTTGCGCAGGGTTTCGCTGGAATCCTGGGGTGCCAGATGGAACCAGCCGAGATTGATGATATTGCTGCCCGCGGTCTGCGCCATGGCCGGTGCAGCGCACGCTGCCATCACGGACAATGCGGCGAGTTTGGGCAGGAAGGAAAATTGTTTTTGCATTGCTGTCTCCAAGAGTTGCGGGCAGTGCCCGGATTTTTTATTCCCGATGTCTGGCGATAGACGGGATTGCTGTCACGGCTGGTTACCGTTTTTCATTATTCAACGTAATCCTGCGTAACTGGTCCGTACGTGGTTTTTACGCTGACGAAACAAAAAGAACGCGCGTGCTATTCGGTGGAGATACTATGCCAGCTTTGTCACATTTTGTATAGAACATGTGAAGAGCACGATAGTGCATGTCTGCTTTTGGCAACCGCGTACTGACTGGCGAGTCAGTACTGGCATAGCAGGATGGGCGATGGCGGGAAGCACAAGTCAGCAACGTCGCACCGACCGATCATTGGCGGAGTGCCAAATGACCGGCGTTGCGGACGATCAGACTTTGGTTGAGCCGCCGTTCAGTCCTGGATCAGGCGCGCCAGCAAACCCTGCGAATCGAAGGCCGCGCGGCGCAGGCGGTCGTTGACGCCTTGCCAGTCTGCACTGAGGGGCAGAGATTCCACCACGATGAGGTCTGCGCCGGCATGGTCCATGTCGCGCAGGGCGGCATAGAGATCGTGGGCATAAGCATCGGCAGTGAGCGGCATGGGCCGGATCACTGTGACGCCGGGCACACCATCACCCCGGAATTCACGCTGGATCAACGCGACCTTCTGACCGATGCCAGCCAACTTGCCCAGGAGCGCTGGCAGCTCGGCCGACGCAACCTGCACCACCGGCGTATGCGGTGCGTAGTGCGCATCGAGCGTACCTGATGCGCGCGGTGCAGTGGCGTCGGGCGTGGCCAGGGGCACACCGAGCACGGCAGCGATACGATCCGCGCTGATCTGGCCGGGGCGCAGCAGCACCGGGCCATGGGTCTCGATGCGGGACAGATCGACGATGGTGGACTCGATGCCCACTTCGCTCTGACCGCCATCAAGCACGTAAGCCACCGGGCTGTCGGCATCGCTGCCGAATTCCTCGCGCACGTGCTCGGCGGTGGTCGGACTGACGTGTCCGAACTTGTTGGCCGAGGGACCGGCGATGCCGCCCTTGCCGCCGCGGAATTCGCGCAGCAGCGCCTGCGCCACCGGATGCGAAGGGCAGCGCACGCCCACTGAATCCTGGCCACCGGCCACGGCATCGGGAATGTGCGCAGCGCGCTTGAGGATCAGCGTGAGCGGACCGGGCCAGAACGAGGCAATCAGGCGCCGCGCTTCCACCGGCACCGACGCGGCCCAATAGCCGATATCGGCTTCCGGTGAAACGTGCACGATCACCGGATGATTGGCAGGACGTCCCTTGGCCGCATAGATGGCAGCAATGGCGGCCGGGTTTTCGGCGTCACCGCCGAGGCCATAGACGGTCTCGGTCGGGAAGGCCACCAGTCCTCCCTGCTCCAGCTTGCGCGCGGCGTGCATGATGGCCGCGACATCGATGGGCACAGTGGAAGAAGCGCGCTTGTCGTTCATCGCCGGCCTCGCTTACAGCGTGATGCCGAGGATGGCGCAGGCGGCTGCCAGCTGGCGCTGTGCATCGGCCAGCGTGGCACCGGTGAAGGTGACATGGCCCATCTTGCGGCCACGACGTGCTTCCGCCTTGCCGTACAGGTGCAGGTGCGCACCGGGCAGGGCCAGCACCTGATCCCAGGCCGGCTCGCGCTGCGCGTCCGTGTCACCCTCGTACCAGACATCGCCGAGGATGTTCAGCATCACCGAGGGCGAATGCTGGCGCGTATCGCCCAGCGGCAGGCGCGCCATGGCGCGGGCTTGCTGTTCGAACTGGCTGGTGACGCAGGCATCGATGGTGTAATGGCCGCTGTTGTGCGGACGCGGGGCCATCTCGTTGACCACCAGCGCGCCATCGTCCAGCACGAAGAATTCGATGCAGAGCACACCGACGTAGTGCATCGCGCCGATGATCTGCAAAGCCGCCTGCTGCGCACGCGCAGCGGCATCGGCCTTGATGTTGGGACCGGGCACGGTGGTGGTGAAGAGGATGCCGTCACGATGCACGTTCTCGGCAATCGGATAGACCACGGCCTGGCCATCATGGCCGCGCGCCACCAGCACCGAGACTTCATAGGCCAGCGGCAGCATCTTCTCCAGCACGCAGGTCACGCCCTTCATGGCGGCGAAAGCGGCATGCACTTCGTCGATGGTGCGCACGCGCACCTGGCCCTTGCCGTCATAACCCATGCGGGCCGTCTTGAGGATGCCCGGCAGCAGGTTGGGATCTAGACCATCGATATCGGCGGCGCTGTTGATCACCAGGTGCGGGGCCGGCAGCACGCCGGACTGCGATCCACACTCGGTGAAGAAGGCTTTCTCGGCAGTACGGTCCTGCGCAATCGAGACGCCGGAAGCCGCCGGTGCCACGAAGGTCTGTGCCGCCAGCGTGGCCAGGCTCTTGGCCGAGACGTTCTCGAACTCGGTGGTGATGGCCGCACACAGCGCCCCCAGTTCGGCCAGCGCCGCACCGTCGTCGTAGGCGGCGTTGATGAGGCGGTCCGCCACCTGCCCGGCCGGGCAGTCGGCATCGGCTTCCAGCACGGCGACCTTGAAGCCCATGCTCTGCGCCGCGTGGGCGAACATGCGGCCGAGCTGGCCACCGCCCATCACGCCCAGCCAGGTGGCCGGAGTGGTCGAGGGAACGGCGGGACGAAGAGTGGAGGCGGACTGCTGGGTCATACAGGCAACTTCATGTCGAGGGCGACTTGCGTCTGGGTCTTGCGGAAGGCTTCCAGCTTTTCAGCCAGGGCCGCGTCGGTGGTGGCCAGCATGGCGATGGCCGACAGCGCCGCATTGGCGGCACCGGCTTCACCGATGGCATAGGTGGCCACCGGAATGCCCTTGGGCATCTGCACGATGGACAACAGCGAATCCTCGCCACGCAGATACTTCGAAGGCACCGGCACACCCAGCACCGGCACGATGGTCTTGGCGGCGATCATGCCCGGCAGGTGCGCGGCACCGCCGGCACCGGCGATGATGGCGCGCAGGCCGCGCGTGCGGGCGCTCTCGGCGTAGGCGAACATCTGGTCCGGCATGCGGTGCGCGGAGATCACCTGGGCTTCGAAGGGCACGCCAAAGTCCTTCAGGATGGCGACCGCATTCTGCATCACCTCCCAGTCGGAGGACGACCCCATGACCACGCCGATCAACGGTTTGACAGTATCGTTCATGTCCGGTCCTCGTCAGTCCTTGAGCTTCTCGCCAGTCAGGCGTTCCAGCGCCTCGCGGTACTTGGCACCGGTCTTTTCGATCACATCGGCCGGAAGCGCCGGTGCCGGCGGGGTCTTCTGCCAGCCCTCGACGGTTTCCAGGTAATCGCGCACGAACTGCTTGTCGAAGGACGGCGGCGAGATGCCGACCTGGTAGCTGTCCGCCGGCCAGAAGCGCGAAGAGTCTGCCGTCAGCACTTCATCCATCAGGTGCAGCACGCCGTTGTCATCCAGGCCGAATTCGAACTTGGTGTCGGCGATGATGATGCCGCGCGTGGCCGCATAGTCAGCGGCTTCCTTGTAGAGCTGGATGGCGACGTCGCGGATCTTGTGGGCCAGTTCGGTGCCGATGCGCTTTTCGGTTTCTTCGAAGCTGATGTTTTCGTCGTGTTCGCCCAGGTCGGCCTTGGCGGCCGGGGTGAAGATCGGCTGTTCCAGCTTGGAAGCCTGCTGCAGACCGGCCGGCAGCTGGATGCCGCAGATCGCACCGGTGGCCTGGTAATCCTTCCAGCCGGAACCGATGATGTAGCCGCGCACCACGGCTTCCACCAGGATGGGCTTCAAGCGCTTGGCCACCACGGCGCGTCCGCGCACCTGCTCCACTTCGGCCGGGCTCACCACGGACTCGGGATCGACGCCGGTCAGGTGATTGGGCACGATGTGGCCCAGCTTCTCGAACCAGAAATCGCTCATCTGGTTCAGGACCTTGCCCTTGCCGGGGATCGGTTCGTTCATGATGACATCGAAGGCCGAGAGGCGATCGGTGGTCACGATCAACAGCTTGTCGTCGCCGACGGCGTAGTTTTCGCGGACCTTGCCTGTGCCCAGCAGCGGCAGGGAAGTGATCGAGGATTTGTAGAGACTGCTCATGGTGGTCTTCTCGTAAAGTCAAAAACCGGAACCGCCATTTTCAGGGCGATTCCGGTCGGTGGGGCCTTGCGTCCGGCGTAGGCCGTTCAGCGGCTTGCGTGCTTACTGGACGATCTGTGCCAGTTCGCCGCTCTTGTACTTCTCGGCAATCTTTTCCAGCGAGACCGGCTTGATCTTGCCAGCCTGACCTTCGCAGCCGAAGGACAGGAAACGTGCCTTGCAGACCAGCTTGGCAGCTTCGCGGGCTGGCTTCAGGTAGTCGCGCGGGTCGAACTTGGACGGGTTCTCGAACAGGTAGCGGCGGATCGCACCGGTCATGGCCAGACGAATGTCGGTGTCGATGTTGATCTTGCGCACGCCGTGCTTGATGCCTTCCTGGATTTCTTCGACCGGCACGCCGTAGGTTTCCTTCATGTCACCGCCGAATTCGCGGATCTCGGCCAGCAGTTCCTGCGGCACCGACGAAGAACCGTGCATCACCAGGTGGGTGTTGGGGATGCGGGCGTGGATTTCCTTAATGCGATCGATCGCCAGGATGTCGCCGGTGGGCTTGCGCGAGAACTTGTAGGCGCCGTGCGAAGTACCGATGGCGATAGCCAGCGCGTCGCACTGGGTGGCCTTGACGAAGTCGGCCGCCTGGTTCACGTCGGTGAGCAGCTGTTCACGGGTCATGGTGCCGTCAGCACCGTGGCCGTCTTCCTTGTCGCCCTTCATGGTTTCCAGCGAACCCAGCACGCCCAGTTCGGCTTCGACCGTCACGCCGATGGCGTGCGAGAACTCGACCACCTTGCGCGAGACTTCGACGTTGTACTCGTAGCTGGCCACGGTCTTGCCGTCGGCTTCCAGCGAGCCATCCATCATCACGGAGGAGAAACCGGACTTGATGGCGGCCATGCAGACCGCCGGCGACTGGCCGTGATCCTGGTGCATCACCACGGGGATGTGCGGATAGGCTTCCACGGCCGCCGAGATCAGGTGGCGCAGGAAGGCTTCACCCGCGTACTTGCGGGCACCGGCGGAGGCTTGCATGATCACGGGCGCGCCGACTTCATTGGCGGCTTCCATGATGGCAGTGACCTGCTCCAGGTTGTTGACGTTGAACGCCGGCAGGCCGTAACCGTTTTCGGCGGCATGGTCCAGCAGTTGACGCATGGATACGAGAGGCATGATGAAAACTCCAGAACGATGAAAAATCAGTACTCGCCAACGCGCAGAATCTTCAGCGCATTGGTGCCGCCGACCTGGCCGATGGGCTCGCCCCAGGTCACGACGATCAGGTCACCCTTCTGCACCACGCCTTGCGCCAGCAGCAGATCCTGGGCGCCCTTCAACATGGCTTCGGTGTCGGGCGCCTGGGCCAGTTCCAGCGTATGCACGTTGCGGAACAGCGAAGCCTTGCGGCGCGTGGCGACATTGGGGGTGATCGCAAAGATCGGGATATCGATGTTGTGACGGCTCATCCACAGCGCCGTCGAACCGGATTCGGTGAGCGCGGCGATGGCCTTCACGCGCAGGTGGTGCGCGGTAAACAGCGCGCCATAGGCGATGGACTGGTCCACGCGGGTAAAGCGCAGGTTCAGGAAATCGGCGTCCAGCTGCACATTCTCGGAGCGCTCGGCTTCCAGGCAGATGGCCGACATGGCTTCCACGGTTTCCACCGGATACTTGCCGGAGGCGGTCTCGGCCGAGGTCATCACGGCATCGGTGCCATCCAGCACGGCGTTGGCCACGTCCGAGACTTCGGCGCGGGTCGGCACGGCGTTGACGATCATGGACTCCATCATCTGGGTCGCGGTGATGGTCAGCTTGTTGGAGGCGCGCGCCATCTTGATCATGCGCTTCTGCAACCCCGGCACGGCGGCATTGCCCACTTCCACGGCCAGGTCGCCACGGGCCACCATGATGCCGTCGGAGGCATCCAGGATTTCCTGCAGCAGCGGGATGGCTTCGGCGCGCTCGATCTTGGCGATCATCATCGGCTTGTGGCCGAAGGGCTCACCGGCCACGTTGGACAACTGGCGCGCCATTTCCATGTCGGTGGCGTTCTTGGGGAAGGACACGGCCACGTAATCGGCCTGGAAGCTCATGGCGGTCTTGATGTCGTCCATGTCCTTGGCGGTCAGCGCCGGTGCGGACAGGCCGCCGCCCTGGCGGTTGATGCCCTTGTTGTTGGACAGCTCGCCACCGATCTTGACCACGGTGTGGATCTCGTTGCCCATCACGCGTTCGACCTTCAGCACGATCAGGCCGTCATTCAACAGCAGCACGTCGTTGCCCTTCAGGTCACGCGGCAATGCCTTGTAGTCCAGACCCACGCGTTCCTGGTTGCCCATCTGGCAATCGGAATCGAGGATGAACTTGTCGCCGTTGGCCAGCATGATCTTGCCATTCTCGAACTTGCCCACGCGGATCTTGGGACCTTGCAGGTCGGCCATGATGGCGACCTTCTTGCCGCATTCGTCGGCCACTTCGCGCACCAGGGTGGCGCGGTCGATGTGGTCCTGCGGCTTGCCGTGGGAGAAATTGAGACGCACGACGTCAACGCCGGCGCGGATCATGCGGGTCAAAGTGTCACGGTCGCTGGAAGCGGGACCGATGGTGGCGACGATTTTTGTTGCTCTGGACATGAATACCTTCTGGTTGCGACTTGGTGATAGAAGCCCGCTGCCCGGCCCGATGCAGGGCCGATCAGGCGGAGAGCTTCCGCCCCGAACGCGCGTCTCGGACGCGTTCATCATTGGTGGTGCTACAGACTCAGAATTCGGATGGAACAGCCGGGCGCTGCGCCCGGCAACAGGGCGCAGCGCCGGTGACGCTTACTGCGCGCGTTGCAGCAGGATCTCGACAGCCGGCAGGGTCTTGCCTTCCAGGAATTCCAGGAAAGCGCCACCACCGGTGGAGATGTAGCCGACCTTGTCGGCAATGTTGTACTTGGCAATGGCGGCCAGGGTATCGCCGCCACCGGCGATCGAGAAGCCGGACGATGCCGCGATGGCCTTGGCCAGGGTTTCGGTGCCACGGCCGAACTGGTCGAACTCGAACACGCCCACCGGGCCGTTCCAGACGATGGTGCCGGCGCGGCCGAGCTGTTCAGCCAGGACGGCAGCGGTCTGGGGGCCGATGTCGAAGATCATGTCGTCGTCAGCCACATCGGCAGCCGCCTTCACGGTGGCTGCAGCGGTCGGGGAGAATTCCTTGCCCACCACGACGTCCGTGGGGATAGGTACCGAAGCGCCGCGCTTGGCCATCAACTCGATGATGGCCTTGGCGTCGTCCACCAGGTCCGGCTCGGCCAGGGACTTGCCGATCTTCAGGCCGGCCGCCAGCATGAAGGTATTGGCGATGCCGCCACCGACGATGAGGTTGTCGACCTTCTCGGCCAGGGTCTTCAGGATGGTCAGCTTGGTGGAGACTTTGGAACCGGCCACGATGGCCACCAGCGGACGGGCCGGCTGGTTCAGGGCCTTGCCCAGCGCATCCAGCTCAGCGGCCAGCAGCGGGCCGGCACAGGCGACGGGGGCAAACTTGGCCACGCCGTAGGTGGTGGCTTCGGCGCGGTGCGCGGTACCGAAGGCGTCATTGACGTAGATATCGCAGAGCTTGGCGATCTTTTGCGCCAGCTCGTCGCTGTTCTTCTTTTCGCCCTTGTTCAGACGGCAATTTTCCAGCAGCACGACCTGGCCGGGCTGCACGTCCACGCCATCGACCCAGTCGGCGACCAGCTTGACTTCACTTCCCAGCAGCTCGGAGAGGCGCTTGGCCACCGGGGCCAGCGAATCTTCGGGCTTGAACTCGCCTTCGGTCGGACGGCCCAGGTGGGAGGTCACCATCACTGCAGCGCCTGCCTGCTGGGCATCGCGAATGGCCGGGACCGAAGCGCGGATGCGGGTATCTTCGGTGATGTTGCCGGCATCATCCTGCGGGACGTTCAGATCGGCACGGATGAAGACGCGTTTGCCTTGCAATTGCTTGGCAGAAATCAAATCGCTCAGTCGGTTGAATTTCATAGGTAGGAATTCGAAGAAGGGGGCGAAAAACGCCGTATTTTACTCCAGCCTGACCCGCTCCTGACGGCTTTTTGGCAGCCTCAACAACATCCGGAGCGCATCCTGGCGCTCTGCGCGAAACTTCATAGCAACCAGCGCAGCAGTGTAAAGAGTGACATTCCTGCCACAATAGTTCCCAAAAGATGACGCGTTGCCGCAAAGAAAACGCCGGCACCGATGCCGGCCAGCAACTTCGGGTTGGCCAGGCTCATCTCGATGGCCCCGCCTGACGTCACCAGATCCGGGAAGATGATGGCCGCCATGGCCGCTGCCGGCGCATAGCTCAAGGCATGCTTGACGCGCGGCGGCAGCTTGACCGCATGGCCAAACAGGAAGAATCCGCTGCGGGTCACCACCGTGGAGATGGTCAGCAGCACGATGGCGCCCCAGACATACCAGTCGCTCATGCCGTCGCCTCTGCATCGCCGTCACTGCCGCTGCCGGGCAGCAGCTTGTCGGCCAGCATCGCCGCCGCCATGCCCAGCACCATGGCCAGCAGCAGGCCCAGCCGGTACGGCAGGTCCAGCGCCAGCACCGCCACCGTACCCGACACCACCACCCCGGCCAGAGCCGGCAGGCTGCTGGTCATGGGGATCATCACGGCGATCAGGGCCAGGGTGCCGGCAAAGCCGATATTCCAGCTTTCCGGAATCTGGCTGCCGAGGAGGATGCCGATGGTCGCGCCGAGCTGCCAGGCAACCCAGCCCGGATAGCAGATCGCCGCAAAATAACCGATCTTGCCGGCAGGTTGATGAAAAGTAGACGGAGGATAGCGCTGCGGAAAGAAGGCCATCGAGATATCGCCATTGAAGAAGCCGTACCAGACCCGGCGATACCAGGGCAGGTGTTCGAAATGCGGTGCCACGGCCGCCGAGAAGATCACGAAGCGCAGGTTGACGATCATGGCGGTGAAGAACACCACCAGCAGCGGCACTCCGGCCGCCAGCAGGGGCAGCGCCGCGAACTGGGCCGACCCGGCATAGACCAGCAAGCTCATGCCCAGCGACTGGTAGATCGTCAGCCCCGACTTGACCATGGCCATGCCCGAAACCATGCCCCAGGCCAGCACGGCGGGAATGGTCGAGGCACTGGCGCGCCAGCCTTCCTGGAAGGCTTCCTTCTCGATGCGGCGGGCAGCGTCAGGGTCGTGCGCGGGGGGATTGCTCCCGGCCCCTGATCGGTCCTCGCCTGTCTCCTTCTGCATTGGTCTTCCGTGGGCGATTGAAGAAGCGGCCGGCCGCAGAGGGTCGGCGCGCGTGATGGTGTGTGCATTTTCACTCAGGCCTTTCATTCTACAGATGAAAGTTTTTACTCGCGTGAATCCGCTAGAATGGTGCTCTTTGTTCAGTTCGATTTGTCAGAACGGAACAATCCATTTCGGGAAGTTTGCAATCACTGCACACAGGGAGACCACCATGTCCATGGCTGACCGCGACGGCAAGATCTGGAAGGACGGCGCGCTGATCGATTGGCGAGACGCCACCATTCACGTACTGACCCACACCCTGCACTACGGCATGGGTGTCTTCGAAGGCGTGCGCGCCTACAAGACCGCGGAAGGCACGGCCATTTTCCGCCTGAAGGAACATACCCAGCGCCTGTTCAACTCGGCCAAGATCTTCCAGATGGAAGTGCCGTTCGACCAGGCCACCCTGGCCGAGGCGCAGTGCCAGGTGGTGCGCGAGAACAAGCTGGAATCCTGCTACATCCGCCCGCTGATCTGGATCGGCTCGGAAAAGCTGGGCGTGTCCGCCAAGGGCAACCAGATCCACGTGGCCATCGCGGCCTGGCCGTGGGGGGCCTACCTGGGCGAAGACGGCATCAACAAGGGCATCCGCGTGAAGACCTCTTCCTTCACCCGCCACCATGTGAACGTCTCGCTGGTGCGCGCCAAGGCCAGCGGCTACTACATCAATTCCATCCTGGCCAATCAGGAAGCGCTGGCCGATGGCTACGACGAAGCGCTGCTGCTGGACACGGACGGTTATGTCTCCGAAGGTTCGGGTGAAAATGTCTTCATCGTCAAGAACGGCAAGATCTATACTCCCGACCTGGCCTCCTGCCTCGATGGCATCACCCGCGACGCCGTGCTGACCATGGCGCGCGACCTGGGCATCGAGGTCATCGAAAAACGCATCACCCGCGACGAGATGTATTGCGCCGATGAAGCTTTCTTCACCGGCACCGCCGCCGAGGTCACGCCGATCCGCGAACTGGATCGCCGCGTCATCGGCAACGGCGGCCGTGGCCCCATCACCGAGAAGCTGCAGACCCTGTTCTTCGACGTGGTCTCGGGGCGGGCACCACAGTACAAGCACTGGCTCACGCTGGTGTGAGGCGCGGGCGGATCAGCGCAGATTTTCACGTATCAACTTCAGTCAATTGCAAGCAACGGAGAACAAGATGAGCCAAGCTCAAGCATCGCAGGGCGTGATCCTGCTCGAAGGCAAGGACCTGCCGGCCCACTGCCCCAACCCCAGCATGTCGGCCTGGAACTCGCACCCGCGCGTGTTCCTGGAACTGGACGCGCACGGCGCGGCCAAATGTCCGTACTGCGGTACCCAGTACCAGCTCAAACCCGGTACCGTGGTCAAAGGCCACTAACATCGAGCTTTCGCACCAGACACGAGAGGGCCCACAAGGCCCTCTTTTCATCTGATCCGGAGATTGTCATGCCCCGCAACAAACTGATCCATGGTTCGCCCGATGAAATCGAAGCTGCCTACTACGACGCCCTGGCCCGTGCCGACCTGGACGCGCTGATGGACCTGTGGGCCGATGACGAGGAAATCGTCTGCATCCACCCCGGCGCACAACGCCTGGTCGGCCACGCGGACATCCGCGCCGTATGGGAAGACATCCTTTCCAACGGCGGCCTGCACATCCGCCCGCGCCAGTTGCACGCCACCCAGAACATGATGACCGCCGTGCACAGCGTGGTGGAAGACATCGACCACGGCGGCGACCCGCAGCAGGATGTGCACGTCATCGCCACCAACGTCTACCTCAAGACCGCCCTGGGCTGGCGCATGGTGATGCACCACGCCTCGGTCGCACCCGGCGCGGCACCGGTGGAACCGGTGATCAGCGGGGCCATGCTGCATTGACGGCGGCCTGATTTATCCACAGGCGCTTGCGCCATCCGATTCCGAGCAAGGCTGCACCATGCTTTACGTACCGCCCCGCTGGCTTCCCGGCGGCCATCTCCAGACCATCTATCCGTCCACCTTCCTGCCCAAGCCGAAGGTGGCGTTCCGGCGCGAGCGCTGGGAAGCGCCCGATGGCGACTTCATCGACATCGATTTCGTCGACGGCCAGCCGGGACGGCCGCTGCTGGTGCTGTTCCACGGGCTGGAAGGCTCTTCCGACAGCCACTACAGCCGCGCGCTCATGGCCGAGGTGCAGCGGCGTGGCTGGCATGGGGCGATTCCGCATTTTCGCGGCTGCTCGGGGGAGATCAACCTGGCGCCGCGCTTCTATCACTCGGGCGACACCGCCGAGCTGGACTGGATCATCCGCCGCCTCAAGCTGCGCCAGCAAGACCTGGCGGCCACGCACCTGTATGCCTGCGGCGTCTCGCTGGGTGCCAATGCCCTGCTGCGCTGGCTGGGCGAATCCCAGCACGAGGCCGAGATTGTCGACGCCGCCTGCGCGGTGTCGGCCCCGCTGGACCTGGCCGGGGGCGGTGCGGCGCTGGCCAGCGGCTTCAACCGGCTCTACACCTGGGTCTTCCTGCGCACCATGCGGCCCAAGTGCCTGGCCAAGCTGGACCAGTTCCCGGGCCTGTTCGACCGCGAGGCCCTGCTGTCGGCGCGCGATCTCTATGCCTTCGACAATGTGGTCACCGCGCCCCTGCACGGCTATCGCAATACCGACGATTATTGGGACCGCGCCAGCGCCAAGCACATCCTGCACGACATCAGCGTGCCCACGCTGGTATTGAATGCGCAGAACGATCCTTTCCTGCCGGCGCGCCACCTGCCGCGCTCGGCGGCACCGGAAGTGGTGCTGGAATATCCCGAACAGGGCGGCCATGTGGGCTTTGCCGCGGGTGGGCCGCCGGGCAGCCTGGCGTGGCTGCCGCAGCGGCTGCTGCATTTCCTGGAAGGCAAGGCGGAGAGCGCCTTCGTGGCGCACACGGAGCTGGCCCATGGATGAGATCGTCCGCCAGGCCATGGCCCGTTGGCCCAACGTGCCGTACTGCTTCGGCTGGCTGCGGCTGGATGCGCGCGGACAATGGCGCATGCGCGACGAACGGGCACAGCAACTGGAACTGCCCGGAGACCCCATCCGCCACCCTGCCCTGCTGGCCTTCATCGACCGCAACTACACCTGCGACGATAGCGGCTGCTGGTACTTCCAGAACGGGCCGCAGCGGGTATATGTGGATCTGGAGTGGGTGCCGCATATCCTGCGGACCCAGCCGGGCGCGGGTGCGCTTGTTCCCTCCCTCGTCCTGCATACCCAGGCCACGGTGGAGCATCTCGATGCCGCCTGGATGGATGAGAGCGGCCGACTCTACCTGCGCAGCGGCGAGATCATTGCCGGCGTCGATGACCGCGATCTGGCCACCTTGCTGCCCTGCCTGCATCACGCCGGGCAAGCAGATGAAGAGGCCCTGCTGCGCTGGCTGGAGGGCACTGAGGATTTGACACTTTCCTTCACCTGGAACGGGCAGGACCTGCCGCTGCAACGCATCGCCAGCGATCAACTGGAACAAACCTTCAGATTCGTCTGCAGCCCCCGTCCCGCCTGACTTTCCGGCGGGCAGGGGTCAGCGGTCTTTGAGCTCCTTCTGCTCATCCTTCCAGCGCGCCTTCCATTCGCGCTCGCGCGCATCGATCTGTGACTGGTCGTAGAAAGTCGCATCCGGTGCCTTGCGCGCAATCCCCAACTGATCGATGGCCGCCAGCAGGCTGCCGTTGAGTGCATAGGATTCGGCCAGCGCCAAATGCTGCAGGGCCTGCTTGCCCTGCGCGGCGTAGACCTTGGCCAGCAGCTGCTGCACCTGGGCATCCGAACGATACAGCTGCGCCTGGTCGCGCAGGTAGCCCACGGCCTGGTCGTAGCGGTTGGCGGCGATCAGGGCATCGGCGTACTGGCGCGCGACGCTGCGCGAGATCGGGTACTGCTGGCGCATGCTCTCCGCCACCTGCAGCGCCTGCTGGGTCTGCTTGCGGGCGATCTTGATGTCGATGTCGAGGCTGCCGAAGAAGATGCCGGTCTTCATCGGGATGGCCGCTTCCTGGGCCTCCTTCAATGCGGCCTCGGCCTGCTCGAAGCGGTTCTGGCGGTAGTAGGCGAAAGCCAGGCCATACTTGGCGGCGGCCGTCATCAGCTTGGTATTGCCTTTGGCCTGGTCGGTGAATTTGGCGACGTTGTCGCGCAGGCCCTGCACGCCGTCATTCTGCAAGACCTGGGTACGGGCGCGCGCCAGCTGGAATTCCGGGTTGTCCACGCGCTGCTTGTAGCGCTGGTCGCGGATGCGGGCCTGGATGTCGGCGATACGCTCGGTGGTCAGCGGGTGCGTCATCAGGTAAGGCGGCACGGCATCGCTGTAATTGCGCGAGGCCGTCTGCAAGCGGCCGAAGAAGGTCACCATGCCCGACGGATCGAAGCCGCCATCACGCATGATCTGCAGGCCGATGCGATCGGCCTCGCGTTCGGCATCGCGGCTGAAGTTGAGCTGGCGCTGCACGGCCAGGCCAGTGCCGCCCATCATGGTGGCCATGGCAGCATCGCCCCCGGCCTTGGACACCCCGGCCAGCGCACCCAGTACGATGGCCGCCAGCTGGATCATGGAATTCTGCTTCTGCTGGCCCAGCATGCGCGCAATGTGACGCTGGGCCACGTGGCCGATTTCGTGCGACATCACGCCGGCCAGTTCGGATTCCGACTGTGCCGCCAGCACCAGGCCGCTGTTGACCCCGATGAAGCCGCCCGGCAGCGCGAAAGCGTTCAGCATGGGATCGCGCACCATGAAGAACTGGAAATCGAAGCCAGCCTCGCCGCGTACCTCAGGATGAATGGAGACCAAATTCTGGCCGAAATTGTTGAGGTATTCCGAGATCGGGCCATCGTCGACATAATCGCGGTCGGTGCGGATGTCGCGCATGATTTCTTCGCCCAGCTTGCGCTCCATCAGCGGCGAGAGCCCTTCGCGTTCGGTATCGCCCAAGGTCGGCAGGCCTTGCGCCACGCCGGGATGCGGCAACAGCGTCAAGGGAGCGGCCGGCAGCAGCAGGAAGGTGGCACTGAGCGCACGCATGAGCAGACGGCGCAGGGGGCGGCGGGAAAGTTCAGGAACGGTTCGTTGCATGGACCCAGTCATCGATGGCAGACACATGGTGAAAGCAAGACAGCGGCAGCGGTGCAGGCGGTGCACAGCTCGGCGCTGGCGGCAAGCCGCAGGCTGCCTGCTATGATACCCGCTCCTTTCCCTTCATTTCATCATCAGCGAACCAGCATGAGCACATCCGGCGACTCCGCGCCCAACGGCGGCCTCACCCATTTCGACCAGGGCGGACAAGCGCACATGGTCGATGTCGGCGGCAAGAACGAGACCCATCGCGTGGCGCTGGCCACCGGCGTGATCCGCATGCAGCCGGCCACCTTGGCCATCATCGAATCGGGCACGGCCAAGAAGGGCGACGTGCTGGGCATCGCCCGCATCGCCGCCATCATGGCGGCCAAGCGCACGGGCGACCTGATTCCGCTGTGCCATCCGCTGGCCTTGACGCATGTGTCGGTGGAGTTCGAGACCGATGCGGCCAGTTCTTCCGTGCGCTGTACCGCGCGGGTGGAAACCTTCGGCAAGACCGGGGTGGAGATGGAAGCGCTGACGGCCGTGCAGGTCGGGCTGCTGACCGTCTACGACATGAGCAAGGCGGTCGACAAGACCATGGTCATGACCGATATCTGCGTGACCGAAAAGCGCGGGGGCAAGAGCGACATCAGCATGGCGCGCCCTTGAAGCAGCACGCTGCAGCAAATTCGCTGTGGACAAGACAAATCAAAAATGACAAACGCGCCCGAGGGCGCGTTTTTTCATGCTGCCTGCGCTGCTGCAAGCACAGATCAGCCGCGGCAGTTGGCCGGTGCAAACTTGGCCGGCAGCGTACCGGCGACGAAGCCGGTATTGGCGGTAGCGCCTTCGGGCGTGGCGGCCTGCTTCACATCCTTGGCGGCGCATTGCCACTGGATGGTGCCGGAGGCAATGGTGGGCGTCAGCGTGAGCGTGCCGCCGTCGCCCACGCGCGGGCTGTAAGTGATGGTGATGACACCGCCCACGCCGCGCTTTTCCATCGGCGAGACTTCGATCTTGCTGACGTTGTCGGTCGGGGTGAAGGCCGGCAGGCCCAGTTGCGCCACGGTGAAGACGCCGTTGTTGGAGCTGATCTGCTCGGTCACGGCCAGCTTGTAGGGTTCGGCCAGGTTGAAGCCTTCCGAGACGCGCGCGCGGGCGATGTAGTCCTGGTATTGCGAGGCGCCCAGCATCGCAAGAATGCCGACGATGGCCAGCGTGACCATCAGTTCGAGCAGGGTGAAGCCTTGTTGGGGGCGACGGGTGACGACGGGTTTCATGGGATCCTCGTAAAAATGAAAAGGGCGTTGCCAGTATCGGCAGCGCCGGTCATGCGTACCAGCGAAAAAATTGCAAAGCTATCAGGTTTGTCGTGCTGCGGCGCTGACCTGGCTCAAGCACGGCCGGGTATCGGGCGCCGCGGCACCGGTTCTGGTCTGCAGCGTGTCGGCCATCCCCATGGCCTGCACGCGCCTTTGCCGCTCAGGCGGCCGTTTTCTGGCGCTCCTGCTTCCGGCGCTTGAGTGTCAGGCCGGTCAGCACCACACCGAGCGCACCGACCAGGCCGGGCAGGCTCAGGTGCACCGCAGCGCCCGGCAACACGAATTCGGTGTCGCCGATGAAGCCCTTGATCCAGCCCTGTACCGCGACATCGCTGAAGATCATGCCACCGGCGATGTAGCCCAGCAAGGCTGCACCCAGGGTGACGATGACCGGGAATTTCTCCATCAGCTTCAACACCAGGGTACTGCCCCAGACGATGATGGGGATGCTGACCACGATGCCGAATACCACCAGCAGCAGCTGGTGCTCACCGGCCGCTTGCTCGGCGGCGCTGGCGATGGCGATCACGTTGTCCAGGCTCATCACCAGGTCCGCCACGATCACGGTCTTGACGGCGCCCCACAGGCGGTCGCTGCCGTTGATGTCGGTGTGCTCATCGTCTTCGTTGAGCAGCTTGATGCCAATCCACAGCAACAGGATGCCACCGATCAGCTTGAGGAATGGCAACTGCAGCATCGTCACGGCGAAGGCGATCAGGGCGATGCGGATACCGATCGCACCCACCGTGCCCCAGACGATGCCCTTCATGCGCAGCTTGTCGGGCAGATTGCGGCAGGCCAGGGCGATGACGATGGCATTGTCGCCACCGAGCAGGATATCGATCAGGATGATCTGCACCACGGCGACCCAGTTCAGGTTGGCCAGGAATTCCATGCATGTCCTCTTGGAAAAACAGCGCCTCGGATCGGGCGCATGGCTGGAAGACCGCGTTGTGCGCGGTTAGTGCCTCCCATCGGGACGGCTTGCCAGAAATGACATGGGGAGCCGGAGCTCCCCATGCTGGTCTTGCGGGTACTGCTTTACTGCCGTGGCTGAGTGAGTCAGCCCGTGGTCAATTACAGCACCGACTTCAGCAGACGGCCCATTTCGGACGGGTTGCGGGTGACCTTGATGCCGCACTCTTCCATGATGGCCAGCTTGGCTTCAGCGGTGTCAGCACCACCGGAGATCAGGGCACCTGCGTGGCCCATGCGCTTGCCCGGGGGCGCGGTCACGCCGGCGATGAAGCCAACCACCGGCTTCTTCATGTTGTCCTTGATCCAGCGTGCAGCGTTGGCTTCGTCAGGACCACCGATTTCACCGATCATGATGACGGCGTCGGTGTCCGGATCGTCGTTGAAGGCCTTCATGACGTCGATGTGCTTCAGACCGTTGATCGGGTCGCCACCGATACCGACGGCGGAGGACTGGCCCAGGCCCAGGGCGGTCAGCTGGCCCACGGCTTCATAGGTCAGGGTGCCCGAGCGGGAAACCACGCCGATGCGGCCCTTCTTGTGGATGTGGCCGGGCATGATGCCGATCTTGATTTCGTCCGGGGTGATCAGGCCGGGGCAGTTCGGGCCCAGCAGCAGGGTCTTGGAACCGGCCTTGGCCATGCGGTCCTTCAGGGCCAGCATGTCACGCACGGGGATGCCTTCGGTGATGCAGATGGCCAGGTCCAGCTCGGCTTCGACGGCTTCCCAGATGGCAGCAGCAGCGCCGGCGGGCGGCACGTAGATTACGGAAACGGTGGCGCCGGTGGCGTTCTTGGCTTCGGTGACGTTGGCATAGATGGGGATGCCTTCGAAGTCTTCACCGGCCTTCTTCGGGTTCACGCCTGCGACGAAGGCATTCTTGCCATTCGCGTAGTCGCGGCACATGCGGGTGTGGAACTGGCCGGTCTTGCCGGTGATACCTTGGGTGATGACCTTGGTGTCTTTGTTGATGAGGATCGACATTTCTCTTCCTTGACTGTGATGCCTGCGCCGCGGGCGGCGCCTGGGCTGCAATGGCTTGCAGCCGGCGGCTCGCGCCGCGCAGGCTTGCGTGTTGGGTTACTTACTTGGCAGCTGCCACGACCTTTTGGGCGGCTTCTTCCATGGAGTCGGCCGAGATGATCGGCAGACCGGAATCGGCCAACAGCTTCTTGCCCAGGTCTTCGTTGGTGCCCTTCATGCGGACCACCAGGGGCACCTTCAGCGAGACGGCCTTGGAAGCCGCGATCACGCCTTCGGCGATCACGTCACAGCGCATGATGCCGCCGAAGATGTTGACCAGGATGGCCTTCAGTTCGGGGTTCTTCAGCATGATCTTGAAGGCTTCGGTGACCTTCTCGGTGGTGGCGCCGCCGCCCACGTCCAGGAAGTTGGCCGGCTCGCCGCCGAACAGCTTGATGGTGTCCATGGTGGCCATGGCCAGGCCGGCACCGTTGACCAGACAGCCGATGTTGCCGTCCAGGGAGATGTAGGCCAGGTCGAACTTGGAGGCTTCGACTTCAGCCGGATCTTCTTCGTCCAGGTCGCGGTAGGCGACGATTTCCGGGTGACGGAACAGGGCGTTGGAGTCGAAGTTGAACTTGGCGTCCAGGGCGATGACCTTGCCGTCGCCGGTCAGGATCAGGGGGTTGATTTCAGCCAGGGAAGCGTCGGTTTCCCAGTAAGCCTTGTACAGGCCTTGCAGGTTCTGGCGAGCAGCCGGGATCGATTCAGCAGGCACGCCGATCTTGGCGGCCACGTCGTCGGCTTGCGCGTCGGTGAGGCCATCGATCGGGTCGATGATGACGTTGTGGATCTTTTCCGGGTTGCTGTGGGCAACTTCTTCGATGTCCATGCCGCCTTCGCTGGAGGCCATCAGGACGACCTTCTGCGAGACGCGGTCGGTGACCAGGGAAACGTACAGTTCCTTCTTGATGTCCGCGCCTTCTTCGATCAGCAGGCGACGCACCTTCTGGCCTTCAGCGCCGGTCTGGTGGGTGATCAGCTGCATGCCCATGATCTGGTTGGCGTATTCCTTGACCTGCTCGATGGACTTGGCCACCTTCACGCCACCGCCCTTGCCGCGGCCGCCTGCATGGATCTGGGCCTTGACGACCCACACCGGGCCGCCGAGCTTCTGGGCAGCCGCTTCGACTTCGTCGACCGACATGCAAGGAATGCCGCGCGGCACGGTTACGCCGAACTGGCGCAGGATTTCTTTACCCTGATACTCATGGATTTTCATGGGAGCTTCCCTTTAGACACTGAATGAATGAAACTTGCCGGATTGAAATTCGGAAGCCGGCATTGAGCCGGCCGACCAGAAAGCAGACTGCAACCCGCAGGCGGGGGTCGCATCCGTTGCCGGATGGAGTCGGGCGCAGGCGTGAGCTGCGCGGGTTGCGAGTGAATTCGTCGAATTGGGCATATGCATGCCGTCTGCTTTAGTTGGTCTGATAGTCGAAACGCACCAGCTTGCGCCGAAGCGTTCGCATTATCCATTCCTGCTCCTGACGTGGGCCTTGCACCGTTGCGCCGTTTTAACAAACCGGCAACACGCGGTATCTCCTCAGGCTTGCGCGCCGCAGCAAAAACTTCCGAATTCTAGCACACGACAAACGGCCTGTTGGCCGGTAGCGCTAACACCGGGCGCAATGCGCAGGAATTACCATCGGGCAGGACAAGGCCGCACGCCGGTGGGAGATTTCGAGGAAAACGCGGGAAAAATGTGCTTGGCCGGGCCGGCCCTGCTGGATGCAGCTTGGGTTCAGGCAGACTCTTCGTCGTCGGCCCAGGCGGTCTGGAAGGCTTCGCGGATGCTGCGATGGGAAAAACCGCGCTGCTGGAGGAAGCGCATCTGTTTGGCGCGGGTCTCGGCATCCTCGGGCGGTGCGGCGTACTTGCGCCGCAGCACCTGCGCGGCACGCTCGCCCTCCCCGGCGGCCAGATCGGCCTTCAGTTCGGCGATGGCTTCACCTTCAATGCCATGGCCGTGAAGTTCGGAGATGATGCGCTGATTGCCGTAGCGCGCCGAGCGGCGATGCACGAGCGATTCGGAAAAACGTTCCTGGGAAAGGAAACGGGACTGCTCCAGCCATTGCAGGAGCTCTTCGATGTCATCGCCCTCTTGCGCGTAAGGGGCAAGCTTACGCGCAAGTTCCTGGCGACTATGCTCACGTGAAGAGAGATATTTGAGCGCCCTTGCTTTCAGGCTGATCGGCGGTCTTGGCATGTTGCGAACTTGCTGTACTGCGGTATTACCTCCCCCTGAGACCGCCAACACAGCACGGCACCAGCGAGATAAACAAGCCACCATCACGACACCCAGGGCTCAGGCAAACCCTGTCGCCGCGATGGCGCTTGAATCCTTTAAGCGCGGATTCAGGAAGCCTTGGCTTCCGCTTCGCCACCGGCCAGTTCCGGCACGCCCAGGGCGACACGGACCTTGTTCTCGATCTCGCGAGCCAGCTCCGGATGTTCCTTCAGGTAGTTACGGGCATTGTCCTTGCCCTGGCCGATGCGCTCGCCGTTGTAGCTGTACCAGGCACCGGACTTCTCGACCACCTTGTGTTCCGAACCCAGGTCCAGGATCTCGCCTTCGCGGGAAGTGCCTTCGCCATACAGGATGTCGAAGTGGGCTTCGCGGAACGGGGGCGCAACCTTGTTCTTGACGACCTTGACCTTGGTTTCGCTGCCGATGACTTCATCACCCGACTTGATCGAACCGGTGCGGCGGATGTCCAGGCGCACGGAAGCGTAAAACTTCAGCGCGTTACCGCCGGTGGTGGTTTCCGGGTTGCCGAACATGACACCGATCTTCATGCGGATCTGGTTGATGAAGATCACGGTGGTGTTGGTGCGGTTGATGCTGCCGGTGAGCTTGCGCAGCGCCTGCGACATCAGGCGGGCTTGCAGGCCCGGCAGGGAATCGCCCATGTCGCCTTCGATTTCAGCCTTGGGGGTCAGCGCGGCCACGGAGTCGACCACGATCAGGTCCACCGCACCGGAGCGCACCAGGGCGTCGCAGATTTCCAGGGCTTGTTCGCCGGTGTCGGGCTGCGAGATCAGCAGGTCGTTCAGGTTCACGCCCAGCTTTTGCGCGTAGGTGACATCCAGCGCGTGCTCGGCGTCGATGAAGGCGCAGGTGCCGCCCAGCTTCTGCATTTCGGCAATCGATTGCAGGGTCAGGGTGGTCTTGCCCGAGGATTCCGGACCGTAGATTTCGATCACGCGGCCGCGCGGCAGGCCGCCGATGCCCAGGGCGATGTCCAGGCCCAGGGAGCCGGTGGACACGGACTGGATTTCCTCAGCGATGACGCCATCTTCCATGCGCATCACCGAGCCCTTGCCAAACTGCTTTTCAATCTGTGCCAACGCGGCGGCCAGCGCCTTGCTCTTTTCAGAGTTGTTCGCAGCTTTTTTGTCGTCCATAAATCTCTCTCGGCAAAATGTCGTGAAGACGGGTGTCAGGGGGAGTCTTGCTGATGTTGCTTGAATGTTGCTTGGATCTTGCTCGCGGTGGCTGGCCATCGCTGGCAGGCCGCGGGTGTTGCCCGGGGGGCAGTGGATGACCGCCCCGATAGAGCGATACTGTATAAAAAAACAGTGCTTAGTGCAAGCGTTTTTGTCGGCCCAAATTCCATCCGTGGGCGAAAACCACAATTATACGAGAGGCAGACCTTCCAAAAACTTCATAAATCGCAGAGGAATGATGCATGGAAGGAAAAAAAACGGCACACTCGCGAGTTGGGGGGAATAATTCGTCAGCAATGGCCAAATTGGTATCAATAGTCGTCATCTCGCACGATATTGCGCCGCGGCAATTATTCGGCCCACGGCATTCCGCAATCCCGAACAGATCGCCTTACAGATCGCTTTACAGACCGTTCTCATGAGTTTAGTGCCCTTCAGCCACATCAGCGCCCTGCGCTGCCTGGTCATCGACGACATGCCGACGATGCGCCAGAACATTCGCATGCACCTCGGGCAGCTCGGCGTGACCAAGGTCGACCAGGCTGCCACGCCCGATGAAGCCATCCGCTTCGTGCAGTCCGGCACCTATGACCTGATCATCTGCGACTACAACCTCAACAAGGAAAGCAACGGGCAGCAGCTGCTGGAGTTCTTCCGCACCCAGAACATGCTCTCGCCGACCTGCATGTTCATCATGGTGACGGCCGAGAGCGGCTACAACCTGGTGGCCAGCGCCGCCGAGTTCCAGCCCGACGCCTACATGTTGAAGCCGCTGACGGCCAGCCGCATCGCCGAACGCGTGGACCGCCTGCTGGAAAAGCAGCACGCCATGCTGCCGGTGACCGAGAAGATGAAGCGCAAGGACATCACCGGCGCCATCATCGAATGCGACAACGTGCTCAAGTCGGCGCCCAAGTGGATCGTCGAGATCATGAAGACCAAGGGCACGCTGCTGATCGAACAGCGCCGCATCGACGAAGCGCGCGAGGTCTACAAGCAGGCCCTGGCCATGCGCGACGACCTGGTGTGGGCCAAGATCGGCCTGGCCCGCTGCAACATCGTGGCCGGCCAGATGGATGATGCGCGCTTGATCGTGCAGGACGTACTGGCGCAGAACAAGCAGTTCATCGCCGCCTACGACCTTATGGCGCAGATCGACGAAGCCCAGGGCAACCAGGAAGGCGCGCTGGAGGCGCTGACCAAGTCTTCCGAGATCATCCCCTCGGCGCGCCGCAGCCGCCTGGTGGGCGACGTGGCCTACCGCAGCGGCCATCTCGACCAGGCGCGCGAGGCTTATGACAAGGTGCTGAAGCACACCAAGGGTTCGCTCACCGCGCAACCGACCGACCTGCTCTCGCTGGCCCAGGTGCACATCGACAGCGGCGACCCGGATGCCGCGCTGCGTTTGCTGGAAAGCGCGCCGCGCCGCTACGAGGAATCCAACCTCTTCGTCTCCGCGCAGGCCGCCGTGCAGGCCCAGGCCTACGTCCAGCTGGGCGACACCATCTCGGCCCAGCAAGCCTTCGAGACGGCCCGCCAGGCGGCCGGCAAGGAAGCCTCGGACACCGCCACCCTGGCCCTGGCCAAGGCGGCCTTCTCGATGGGCAAGGATGAGGAAGGCGCCAAGCTCATCGCCGAAGCCGTCAAGTCCGACCACGAGAACAAGACCCTGCAGATGCTGGCGCGCAAGGTGCTGGCCGATACCGGCCGCGCCAACCTGGCCGAAGAGCTCATCGACGGTGCCGTCAAGCACTGCATGAGCATCATCGCCGAAGCCAATGCCCTCATGCGCAGCGCCAAGCCCGACGAGTCGCTGGCGCGGCTGGAAGAGGCGCTGGCCAGCATGCCGGAGAACACCGGCGTGCTGCTGGCGGCCGCCCAGCTGCATCTGCTGTGGATGAGCCAGCGCGGCTGGAACGAAGAATACGTCAAGCGCGTGCGCCGCTACCTGGCCACCCTGGACCGCCTGATTCCCGGCAACGATAGAGTCGCGAAGATGCACAAATTCCTGCGCGACACCCTGACCAAAGTAGCCCCGAAGAGCTGACCATGGATCCCAAGCTTGCCGCGATCATCATTCACGACATCAAAAACTCCCTGGGCGTGCTGGAGGGGGAATTGCGCCGCCTGTCCGACGACGTGCCGCGCGTGCAGCAGGCCCATGTCACCTGCCTGGCCCTGCAGGAAAAGCTGATCGCCTTCCTGACCCTCTACAAGGCCGATTCCCAGGGCCTGCGCGCGCAGGTCGAGGCGGTCTCGCCGCTGGACTTCCTCGATGCCCTGGTGCGCGAGCACGGCGTCTCCCGCAGCAACGACATCGCCCTGCAGGTGGACGAAACCGACATGCCGGTGATCGGCTTCTTCGATGAACACCTGGTGGCGCTGGCGCTGGAAGCGGCGCTGCAGAATGCCAGCCGCTTTGCTCGCTCGCAGATCGCGCTGGGCTGCCGCAAGCATCCGGAAGGCGGCGTGATCTTCACGGTGCGCGACGATGGCCCCGGCATCGGCACCCAGGAAAAGAAGCCGTCCACCGGGTTGGGCATGGACCTGTGCAATGCCATTGCCACCGCCCACAACAAGGAGACCCGGCATGGCGAAGCGCGCCTGTCCAATCATCCGGATGGTGGTGCGCTGTTCGAACTGTGCCTGCCGTAAATCGATGAGGCGCGTACGGAGACGCATCTTCTCCGTGGCCTCATCGTCCTCCTCGTCCTCCTCTCTCTGCCTGGCCGGTCTGCCACTCCTGCAGAGGACTACATGACTGAAGGGCCGCATCCCGTCTCCTCTACACAACTGCATCTGTACATCTCTGCACCTCTGCATCTCTGCATGAGGACATGACGGCCATCGGCCGCCATGGAATGCCCCCCGTTCGAGCCTGCGGCCACATGCGCCGCCCGCATATGCAAGCGCGAAAATAGTCGTTCTTCCGCCAGAGCTTCGTCCTTAGAGTGTCGGTTTGTCCCGCCTGTGCGGCCGGCCATGGCCGTGCTGCGCCACCTCGTGCGGGGCGATCCAACCAAGGGAGAACCCATTCATGCAACGCAGAGACTTCCTGCGCCTGGCCCCCGCCGCGCTCGGCGCTACCGTACTGGGCAGCGCGCCCCTGCTGGCGCGTGCCGCACAGCCGCCCAAGACCATCCGCCTGGACTATGCCTACTACTCGCCGCCCAGCCTGGTGCTGCGCAAGTTCGGCTGGCTGGAGGAAGACCTCAAGGCGCAAGGCACGGAAGTCAAATGGGTCCTCAGCGCCGGCAGCAACCGCGCGCTCGAATATCTCAACAGCGACAGCGTGGACTTCGGCAGCACCGCCGGCCTGGCCGCCCTGCTGGCGCGGGCCAATGGCAATCCGGTCAAGGCGGTCTACATCTATTCGCGTCCGGAATGGACGGCGCTGGCGGTGGGCAAGGAGTCGACGGTGAAGTCCATCACCGAACTCAAGGGCAAGAAGATCGCCGCCACCAAGGGCACCGATCCGTATCTCTTCCTGCTGCGCGCACTGCATGAGAATGGCCTCAAGAAGAGCGACGTCGAAATCGTCCACCTGCAGCACGCCGATGGCCGCGCCGCACTGGAACAGGGGCGTGTGGCCGCGTGGGCCGGGCTCGATCCCCATCTGGCTGCCAGCGAACTGGAAGCCGGATCGCGCCTGATCTACCGCAACGTCAACTTCAACACCTACGGTTTCCTCAACGTCAGCGACACCTTCGCCGCCCGTCATCCGGACCAGGTCAAGCGCGTGCTCGCCGCCTATGAACGTGCGCGCACCTGGATCATCGCCCATCCCGACGAGACCGTGGCCCTGCTGTCGGAAGAGTCCAAGCTGTCGGCCCCGGTGGCGCGCCTGCAACTGAAGCGCAACGATTTTTCGCAACCGCAGATCGGCCGCGAACACATCGAAGCGCTGCGCGCAGCCTCGCCCATCCTGCTGGAAGAAGACCTGGTCAAGAGCGGCACCGACCTGCCGCGCACCATCAATGCCTTGATCGATCCCAGCTATGCGCAGGGCGTGGTGAAGGCCTGAGGCCATGGCTGATCCCATCCCGCTTCCGGCCACGCTGCAGGCCGCGCCCAAGCTGGACGCCGCCAAGCCGCCCGTGGCGCGCGCGGCCACCCCGCGCCGCCGGGGCTGGCCGCATGACGATGGCTATCGCCCGGGCCGCTTCACCGGCTGGATCCTGCCGTTGCTGTTCCTGCTGGCGGTAGAAGCCGGTGCGCGGCTGGATTGGATTCCTGCGCGCCTGCTGCCGCCGCCCAGCGAGCTGGCACACACCCTGTGGTCACTGGCGCAGCGCGGTGAATTGCTGCCGCATATCGCTGCCAGTCTCGCCCGTGTGGCTTCCGGCTTCGTGATCGGCAGCGTGCTGGCGGTTGCCCTGGGGCTACTGGTCGGCATCAGCCGCCGCGCCGAAGCCCTGCTGGAACCCAGTTTCCAGGCGCTGCGCGCCATCCCGAGCCTGGCCTGGATTCCGCTCCTGCTGCTGTGGCTGGGCATCGATGAAACGCCGAAGGTGGTGTTGATTGCCATCGGTGCGTTTTTCCCGGTGTACCTGAATCTGGTGGCCGGCATTCGCGACATCGACCACAAGCTGATCGAAGTCGGCACCAGCTCCGGCCTCAGCACCGGCGAACTGATCCGCCACATCCTGCTGCCAGCCTCCCTGCCCTACCTGTTTGCCGGCCTGCGCGGGGGACTGAGCCTGGCGTGGATGTTCCTGGTGGCGGCCGAACTGATCGCTGCCACCAAGGGCGTGGGCTACCTGCTCTCGGATGGGCGCGAAAGCAGCCGGCCGGACCTGGTGCTGTCCGCGATCCTGATCCTGGCCCTGCTGGGCAAAGTCAGCGACAGCCTGTTGCGCGCCGTCGAACAGAAAAGCCTGGGCTGGCGCGACGCGCGCCGGCAATCCAGCCAGCAGAAATCCTGACCTACTTTTGAGCTTATCCATGTCCCTTCACGACCACGCATCCAACCGCCGCCGCTTCCTCAAGACCGGCGCGGCACTGGGTCTGGGCGCACTGGCGCCGGCCAGCGTGCTGGCCCAGAGCAACCAGGCCATCCGCATCGGCTACCAGAAATCCTCGACCCTGCTGACCATCCTGAAAGCCAATGGCACCCTGGAAAAACTGCTGGCACCGAGCGGGGCCAAGATCAGCTGGCATGAATTCGCCAGTGGCCTGCCGCTGCTGGAGGCGCTCAATGTGGGCGGCGTCGACCTGAGTGCCGACGTGGCCGATACCGTACCCGTGTTCGCCCAAGCTGCCGGCGCCAAACTGGCTTACATCGCGCAGGAATCGCCCTCGCCCGCCGCACAGGCCATCGTGGTGCGGGCCGATTCGCCACTGCGCACGGCCAGCGATCTCAAGGGCAAGAAGATCGCCGTGACCAAGGCGGCCGGCGTGCATTACCTGCTGATCGCCACGCTGGAAAAAGCCGGATTGAAATTCAGCGATGTGCAGCCCGCCTACCTGTCGCCGGCGGATGGCCGCGCCGCCTTCGAACGCGGCAGCGTCGACGCCTGGGTCACCTGGGATCCCTTCCTGGCGGGCGTGCAGCGGCAGTCGCAGGTGCGCATCCTCTCCGACGGACGCGGCGTAGCCGATTACCAACGCTACTACCTGGCCTCGGCCAGCTTCGCGCAGGCACGTCCCGAGGTCTTGCGGGTGGTGTTCGATGAACTGAAGAAGACCGGCCTCTGGGTCAAGCAACAGCCGCGCGAGGCAGCCGCGTTCCTGGCCCCGCTCTGGGGACTGGATGCGGATACCATCGAACTGGCCAACAGCCGCCGCAGCTACGAGGTACGTGCGGTCAAGCGCGAGGCGTTGGGCGAGCAGCAACGCATCGCCGATACCTTCTTCGCCGCCGGCCTGTTGCCCAAGAAGGTCGACACGGCCGACGTCGCCATCTGGGCCGCCGACAAGGTGGCATGAGCATGGATGGACTGGACCAGATCACGCTGGTATTGCTGGTCATCCTGGTGGTGGTGGCGCTGCTGTTTCCCTTGTCGGACGGACGTCTTCCCCGACGCGACCGGGATCGGGAGCGCCCCGGCACTGCGCCGGACGAGCAATCTCAAAAGCGCCGCTGATGCGGTGCTTTTTTTATGGGACGCTGCGATACGAAGGATAAGGCCGGAACAGGAAAGATGATGCCCGCCACCTGGGCGGCTCCGGACCGAAATGAAGAAAACTTCAGGCGTGGAATGCAAAACAAAGCGAACAAAAAAAACCGCCGGCAAAAGCCGGCGGTAAAACGGACTGGCGACGCTCATCCACTAACCGCCGCCTTCCGCGCCAAACTGATACTTGCTACATGAACGTTCTTGCCAATTTGTCAGGGCCGGTGACTCAGCCCTGGACCGGATCGAGCTGCTGGATACCTGCCAGCACCCAGCCGCCCTGGCCGGCAGCCGGCTTGGACAGGTTCCAGATCTCGGCGAACTGGGCCGGCGAGGCGGTCGGATCTTCCTTGATGAAGCCGAAGAACTTCACGCTGGCCAGGTAATCATTGCCCACGGTTTCCACGCCCAGCACTTCCGCATCCAGCGAGACCACGTCGGTCTGGTTGGCAGCAGCACCGCGTTCTTGGATCTGCAGGCGCAGCTCGGCAAACATCTCGGGCGTCGTGAATTCGCGGATGTCGTTGATGTCAGCCTTGTCCCATGCCGCTTGCAGGCGGATGAAGTAGGTCTTGGCATTGCGCACGAAGCCCACGGTGTCGAAACCGGCCGGGATACCATAGGCAGGCGCTGCCTCGGCATTGCCGAAACCACCACCGAAACCGTTCTGGGTGGTCGAGGCGGCGGACTGGTCGGTCTTCAGCATGGAACCGATCTGCGGCGTGGACGATGCGTTGTCAGCCGCTTGCGGTGCAGCGCTGGCCCAGGCCGGAGCCGGTTGCGCGGACTGTGCCGATTCCGACTTGCGGCGGAACAGGCGGATCACGAACATGATCGCCAGGGCAATCAGGGCCACGGTCAGGATGGTGCTGATCATGCTGGCCAGTGCGCCACCCAGGCCGAAGTGCGACAGCAGCGCGCCCAGGCCCAGGCCCAGCAAGGCGCCACCCAGCAGGCCCTTCCACATGCTCGGCTTGGCGGCGGCTGCAGCCGGAGCGGCAGCAGGCGCGGCCGGCTTGGCAGCGGCGGCCTGGTTCTGCTGCATCGGGGCAGGGCTCTGCGCCTGACGGCTGGCGCTGGAAGACTGTTTGCCGATCGAACCGCCACCGCCAAGACGCTTGGCTTCGACGGCCGACATGCCAACAGACAGCGTCATGACCGCCACTATCAGCGCGACAAATGCTTTTTTCATGCTATCTCCTAAAGGATTCTGATGATGTGATGCGGTCACATCGGCCGTAATTCGGAATCACTGGAACAGGTGTGCCCTGGAGGATCAGCACCGGCGCGGGCAGGCCGACGCTGGCCGCGCACGCGCAGGGTCCTGCTGTCGCACGGCGCGAAGCCTCAATCCATCAGGGGCAGTTCAGCGGGCGCAGCAAAACCTGTCGCGCGTGGCGACGGGATCAGGCCCGGGGAGGACGTCCTGCGCGGGGCAGGAACGGGGGTTGCAGGGCGGCATCGCTACGCAGAGCGGGCGCCAGGCGGGAAGTTTGCGGCACCATGGCCAGGGATTGCATCAGCACGGGCTCGTCACCGATACCGGCGTGCGTGGAGAAATCTTCACCGCTGTCGGCGTAACCGGTGCTGTCGTCATCGCTGCCGGCGGCATCGGCCACCAAGGCGTGCGAATGGTCATCACTGAGTGAAGCGGCCTGGTCGGACAGGGAAACGGTCTTGGACACCAGATGCTGGGTCGCCACGGCGGCTTGCACCGGGGCCGGGACTGCGAAGTCGGTCGCGGCCATCGAGCTGGCGTACGTCAGCACCGCCGCAAATACTTGCACCGGGAGCAGACAGATCAGCAGCAGGACCCACAAACGTTTCATCAGATTTTCCAGCGGTTTTCCAGAAATGGATGCGAGAAATTATATCAACAAAAATTGCGCTGCCAGCAAGTAAATCTTGCTGACGCCTCCTACTATAAGGCCTAAGCTTCAGACTTCAATGCCCCAATCTGAATTGTTACACTTCAAACCCGCGACCTGACCTGTCTCAAGGACAGCGCTCATCAGGCAATCCCTGATTTGCATTGGGGGTTGAATTAGTGGAATATGAATGAAAAGGTATCACAATAATTCAACCATCCGAGACAATTCAGCCGGCCTAGCCTCGCTGACCGATTCTTATGCGCATCCTCCTTGCTGAAGACGACAGCGTACTGGCCGACGGGCTGACCCGTTCCCTGCGCCATTCCGGCTATGCCGCCGATTGCGTCAAGAACGGGGTGGAAGCCGATTCCGCCTTGTCCACCCAGGATTTCGACCTGCTGATCCTGGACCTGGGCCTGCCCAAGATGTCCGGCCTGGAGGTGCTGCGCCGCCTGCGCGCGCGCAATTCGCGCCTGCCGGTGCTGATCCTGACGGCCGCCGATTCGGTGGAACAGCGCGTGCAAGGCCTCGATCTCGGTGCCGACGACTACATGGCCAAGCCCTTTGCGCTCTCCGAACTGGAAGCGCGGGTGCGGGCGCTGACCCGGCGCGGTGCCGGCGGCGGGCCGACGGTCATCAAACATGGTCCGCTGTCCTTCGACCAGGTCGGCCGCATTGCCTACATCGGCGAACAGATGCTGGAACTGTCGGCGCGGGAACTGGGGCTGCTCGAAGTATTATTGCAACGCACCGGCCGCCTGGTCTCCAAGGAACAGCTGGTGGACCACCTGTGCGAATGGGGAGAGGAAGTCAGCAACAATGCCATCGAGGTCTATGTCCATCGTCTGCGCAAGAAAATCGAGGTCGGCGGCGTACGCATCGCCACCGTGCGCGGGCTCGGCTATTGCCTGGAGAAGCTGCCCGAGAACGGCGCTGCCCCGCTGGCGGCCTCCAACAGCGCGGCCTGAGGCCGCGTCCGCCTTCGCTTCACACTGGCACGCCGCGCGCTGATCCCCCATGACCGCGCGCGATCCTTCCCCCGCCGCTGCCTCCGCCCCGCCGCCCGAGGCCGCGCCGGAGTCCACTGCCGCTCCCGCTGCTCCCACGCCCCGCAAGAAGCGCCGCGCCGCCCTGGCGACGCAACCGGTGGAACGCATCCAGCGTTCACTGTTCGGCGAGATCCTTGACTGGATGCTGGCCCCGCTGCTGCTGCTGTGGCCGATGAGCATCGCCATCACTTACCTGATTGCGCAGTCGATTGCCAACCAGCCCTTCGACCGCGCGCTGGAAGACAGCGTGACCGTGCTCGCGCAGCAGGTCTCGGAAGTCAACGGCAAGGCGGTGGCGCGCCTGCCGGTATCGGCACGCGACCTGCTGCGCGCCGACGACATCGACAACATCTACTACAAGATCACCGGCCCCAATGGCGAATATGTCGAAGGCGACGTCGACATGCCGCAACCGCCAGCCGACGAAGATCGCATCACACTTGGCACGGTGCAATTCCGCAACGACATCCTGCACGGCAGTGATGTACGCATCGCCACCCTGCAGGTAGACCTGCGCCGCAGCGCCGCCCAGCGCGCTGCCCAGCGCGAGCCGCGCATTGCCACCGTGCAGGTCGGCGAGACCCTGGAAAAGCGCGCGCAACTGGCCAATGAAATCATCAAGGGCGTGATCCTGCCGCAGTTCGTGATCCTGCCGGTGGCGCTGGCGCTGGTGTGGTTCGCACTCTCGCGCGGCCTGTCTCCGCTGTCGGAATTGCAGCAGCGCATCCGTGCGCGCCGTCCCGACGATCTCTCGCCCATCGACTCCGGCCAGGTGCCGGAAGAGATTTCCCCGCTGGTGCGTTCGCTCAACGACATGCTGGCACGGCTATCGCAGACCATCGCCATCCAGAAGCGCTTCATTGCCGATGCCGCGCACCAGATGAAGACGCCCTTGGCCGGCATGCGCATGCAATCCGAACTGGCGCTGCGGCAAGATGACCAGGACGACGTGCGCCGCTCTCTGGAACAACTGGCCAAGAGTTCGGAAACCGCCACGCGCCTGGTCAATCAATTGCTGTCACTGGCGCGCGCCGAAAACCAGCAATCGCAATCCGGCGGCATGGTCCCGCTGGAGTTGAACGAACTGGCACGCAGCGTGGTGCAGGACTGGGTGCCGATGTCCTTCACCCAGCGCATCGACCTCGGCTTCGAGCAGCCGGATCACCCCATCCTCATCACCGGCAACCCGGTGATGCTGCGCGAACTGTTATCCAACCTGCTGGACAATGCCCTGCATTACACACCGCACGATGGCAATGGCCGCGTCACCGTACGGGCGCGCACCGATGAGGGCGGAGGCCTGGCCATCCTCGAAGTGGAAGACAACGGTCCCGGCATTCCGGTGGCCGAACGCACCAACGTGTTCGAACGTTTCTATCGCATCCTCGGCACGCCCAGCACCGGCAGCGGCCTGGGTCTGGCCATCGTGCGCGAGATCGCGCAGCAGCATGAGGCGATCGTCGAGATCACCCACAATCCGCGCAGCAGCGATCCCAAATATCCGGGCAGCCTCTTTCGCGTGAGCTTTCGCATGATGCCGCGCACGCCCTTCTTCGACGACATCACCTGACATGGACCACGGCACGCCTCCCCCGGACCCCGGCAACCAATGGCACCGCACCCGCCGCATGACGGCCTGGCTGCTGGCGCTGTGGTTCGCCGCCACGTTCTTCTTCATCTACTTCGCACGCGAACTGGACCGGGTACACCTGTTCGGCTGGCCGGTCTCCTTCTACATGGCCGCGCAGGGCATGATGCTGATCTACCTGGCCATCGTGGTCATCTACGTGCGCCGCATGCGCCGCATCGAACAACTGGTCCGACGTGAACAAGGCGAGCACTGGCATGGAGAGTAACAAGGACTTCTTCCGGCGGCTGTGCCGCTACTATGGTTTCTATACGCTGGGCTTCATCATCTTCCTGTGCGTGCTGGCCATCCTGGAGCGCGAGGGCATGCCGCGCTCGTGGATCGGCTACCTGTTCCTGTTCGTCACCATCGGCCTGTATGCCGGCATCGGCGTGGTCTGCCGTACCTCCGACGTGCCCGAATACTACGTCGCCGGACGGCGCGTGCCACCGCTCTTCAACGGCATGGCCACGGCCGCCGACTGGATCTCGGCGGCGACCTTCATCAGCCTGGCCGGCGGCCTCTACCTGCAGGGCTTCGACGGACTGGCCTACATCCTCGGCTGGACCGGCGGCTACGTCCTGGTGGCCCTGCTGATCGCGCCCTACCTGCGCAAGTTCGGGCAATACACCATCGCCGATTTCCTGGCCGCGCGCTATCCGGGCAGACCCGGCAGCCACGGGGTCAACGTGATCCGCATCCTGGCCGTGGCGGCCACCATCCTGATCTCCTTCACCTATGTGGTGGCGCAGATCTATGGCGTGGGGCTGATCACTTCGCGCTTCACCGGCATCGATTTTTCCATCGGCATCTTCCTCGGGCTGGCCAGCATTCTGGTGTGCTCCTTCCTGGGCGGCATGCGCGCCATCACCTGGACCCAGGTGGCGCAATACATCATCATCCTGTTCGCCTACCTGATCCCGGTGATCTGGCTCTCGGCCAAGCATGCGACGGTACCGGTGCCGCCGGTGGCCTATGGCGCGGTGCTGCCCAAGCTCTCGGCGCTGGAACACAAACTGGAAGACGACCCCAAGGAAAAGGAAGTGCGCAAGATCTTCCAGGCGCGCGCCGATGACTACGACCGCAAGCTCAAGGGCCTGCCGCAATCCTGGCTCGATGGACGTGTGGAGGCGCAAAATCAGGCCGACCAGGTACGGCGTGATAGCCACGCTTCGCTGGCCGACATCAAGGCCGCCAGCCGCGCGCTCTCGTCCTATCCCAAGTCCCCCCAGGAGGCAGAACGCAAATGGACCGAAGCACGCGCGGCCAATCTTGCACGCGCGCAGCCACCGGTCTCGCAGACCGAACCCTTCCCCGGTCGCGACGAGCAGAGCTCGGACATCAAACGCAACAATTTCCTGGCGCTGGTGTTCTGCCTGATGCTGGGTACGGCGGCGCTGCCGCACATCCTGATGCGCTACTACACCACGCCCACCGTGGCGGGGGCGCGCAGCTCGGTGTTCTGGACGCTGTTCTTCATCATGCTGATCTACCTCACCGTGCCGGCGCTCACCGTACTGGTGAAATACGACATCTACACCTCGCTGGTGGGCAGCAGCTACAGTCACTTGCCGGACTGGGTGTATTACTGGGCCAACATGGACAAGCTCAATCCACTGGTCTCCATCAACGATCTCAATCGCGATGGCCTGGTGCAGCTGGGCGAGATTTCCATGGATGGCGACATCATCGTGCTGGCCATGCCCGAGATCGCCGGCCTGCCGTATTTCGTCTCCGGACTGGTGGCGGCAGGCGGACTGGCGGCAGCACTCTCCACCGCGGATGGGCTGCTGCTGACCATCTCCAATGCGCTCTCGCATGACGTGTATTACAAGGTGGTCGACCCCAGCGCTTCCACGCAAAAACGCGTGACCATCTCCAAGCTGCTGTTGCTGGTAGTGGCGCTGCTGGCGGCCTATGCCGCCTCATTGAAACCGGGCGACATCCTCTCCATGGTCGGTGCGGCCTTCTCGCTGGCGGCCTCCACGCTGTTCCCGGCGCTGGTGCTGGGCGTGTTCTGGAAGCGTGCCAACCAGGCCGGCGCGATTGCCGGTATCATCTGCGGCTTCCTGATGTGCGTGTATTACATGCTGCACACCAACCCCGCCTTCGGCGGCAGTGCCGCCGGGCAATGGTTCCACATCGCGCCGATCTCGGCCGGCATCTTCGGCGTCCCGGTCGGGATGGCTGCCATGGTCATCGTCAGCCTGCTCACGCCGCCTCCCGATGAAGCCACCATCGCCCTGATCGATCATATCCGTACCCCCTGAGCAGAACCGCCCGACGCCAGCGCCCATGGCTGGTTTGGGTTTTCGGACAGTTTCCTTCAGCGTGCCTGTTCTACCCTGCCCGCTCAACGCCAGCGGACGGGGGCCTTTGCGCTTTCCTTCACAAAACACGATTGTGTTCGATCACCGCACATATGCGCACTGACCGAACACAATACTTCTGCATTGTTTTATACTTTTCGCACAAAAAATAAAACAGCCGTACCCCCCAACATCCAGAAGAGAGAGACATGAGACCAGACACCCCTGCCCTGGACGTCCAGGCGTTCATCAACCGCGAGCCCTTCTCGCGCTATCAATGGCTGATCTTCGCGCTGTGCTTCTTCGTCGTCCTGCTGGACGGCTTCGACACCGCCGCCATCGGCTTCATCGCCCCCTCGCTGCTCAAGGACTGGGGCATCGCCAAGCCGGACCTGGCTCCCGTGTTGAGCGCCGCGTTGTTCGGCCTGGCCGCCGGTGCGCTGACGTCGGGCCCCCTGGCCGACCGCTACGGCCGCCGCAAGATCCTGCTGCTGTCGGTGCTGGTGATGGGCGTGGCCTGCCTGGGCTCGGCCTTCGCCGGCAACCTGCAGGAACTGACCATCCTGCGCTTCCTGACCGGCCTGGGCCTGGGCGCGGCCATGCCCAATGCGGTCACGCTCACCAGCGAATACAGCCCGGCCGCGCGCCGCGCCATGCTGACCAATGCCATGTTCTGCGGCTTCCCGCTGGGCGCAGCGCTGGGTGGTTTCCTGGCGGCGTGGATGATTCCGCTGTGGGGCTGGCGCAGCGTGCTCATGCTGGGCGGTGCCGCCCCGCTGCTGCTGTTGCTGGTGATGCTGCCCAGCCTGCCGGAATCGGTGCGCCACATGGTGGCCAAGGGCTATGCGGCCGAGCGCATCGGCGCGGTCCTGCGCCGCATCTCTTCTTCAGCCGCCGCTTTCAATCGCTTCACCCTCACCGAGACCGGCCCGCAAGGCGAAGCCCCCACCGGCAAAAGCGGCATCGCCCTGCTGTTCGAACCGCGCTACCTGGTCGGCACCTGCATGCTGTGGCTGGCCTACTTCATGGGTCTGGTGATCTTCTATGCGCTGGTGAACTGGATGCCGGTGCTGTTCAAGGATGCCGGCCTGGCACCCAAGACCGCCACGCTCATTGCTGCGCTGTTCCCGCTGGGCGGCGTGGGAGCCATCCTGTTCGGCTGGCTGATGGACCGCTACAACGCCAACCGCGTCATCGCGATCGGCTTTGCCGCCACTGCGGTGGCGGTGTTTGCCATCGGGCAGGCGGCGGGCAATGTGGGCGTGCTCACCGTCGTGGTGTTCGTGGCCGGTACCTTGATGAATACCGCGCAATCTTCCCTGCCCGCGCTGGCCGCCGCCTACTATCCGACCCGTGGCCGCGCCACCGGCGTGGCCTGGATGCTGGGCGTGGGGCGCTTCGGCGGTATCGCCGGTTCCTTCCTGGTGGCCGAACTCACGCGCCGCCAGCTGGGCTTCAGCGAAGTCTTCGCCGTGGTGGCCGTGGCCGCGCTGGTGTCCACGGTGGCCTTGCTGGTCAAGCAGGCCTCGGACCGCAATCGTCCCGATGGCGGCAGGCCGCTGATGGTGGCGGACGCAGGCGCACACTGAGCGCAACCCTGAGCCTGGCGGAAAAACAAACATGGCCGCTATTCCCTCGAATAGTGGCCATCGTGTTTTGTGGCGACGCGGCGGCAACAATACAGAAAATTGCGCTCAGATCGACAGCTGCAAACCCTGCGCCTCTTCGCCCGGCAACACCGTCACTGCTACCTGCATGGTCTGCTGCCCGCCGCCGATGAGTACGCCGCGCAAGGGTGAGATGTCGAGGAAATCGCGTCCCCAGCCCAGCGTGATGTGACTGGTATCGGGGAAGACGCCATTGGTCGGATCGGCGTCGATCCACGTCCCTTCGCCGCCGTCCACGCCGGGGCAATACACCGAGACCCAGGCATGCGAGGCATCGGCCCCGATCAGGCGCGGCTGTCCCGGGGGCGGCTCGGTGAGCAGATAACCGCTCACATAGCGCGCCGCCAATCCGATGGAGCGCAGGCACGAGAGCATCAGGTGCGCGAAGTCCTGGCACACGCCGCGCCGGTTGACGAAGACTTCGGTCACCGGTGTGGACACAGTGGTGGCGGCCGGATCGAAGGCGAATTCCTCATGGATGCGCATCATCAACGCACGCACCCCCTCCACCACCGACAGGCCCGGGCTGAAGCACTCGGCCGCATAGCGGATGAACTCGCGCTTGATGCGCACGTGCGAGGATTCGAACAGGAAATTGGACGCCTCCAGCATGCCCGGTGCCATGATGCGGCCGCCGTGATAGGCCATCACCGTGGCCGCTTCCTCCCACTGCATGCCGGGCTGCGGCTGCGCACGCGGCGTGAGCGCGACCCAGGAATCCGCTTGCACGTCGAGACTGGTGTGGTCGGTATCGAGCGAGAAGGCCTTGATGACGTTGCCGAAATTGTCTTCGTAGCTGCGCACCAGTTGCGGCGACGGCAAGACGTTGACGGTGTGCGAGAGACATTGCTGCCACGGCAGTTCGCGCGGCGTCAGGTGCAGCACCTGGTGCGACAGCCGCACCGGCAGCGAATACTGGTAAGTGGTCTGGTGATGGATGCGGTAGACGGTGCGCTCGCTCATGTCATACCCCCTGGCTGACCGGTGCGGTCAGCGGCGTGAAGTAATGGCGCGAGAGATCATCCGAGAGCATGTAGCCGCCGCTGACGGCATCGCGCATCAATTGCGTCAGGCGCGCATTGGCCTCGGCGACGTTGGGATGATCGTGCGCAAACTCGGCCAGGTTCATCGCCTCCAGCTGGCTGGTCAGGTGCGCAGGAATGGTCATGCTCAGCAAGCCCAGCTGCTGGGCGATCTCGGCCATGTATTGCTGCAGCATGCGGAACTGGTAGGCCATGCCATGCGGATTGCTGACGTCGAACACCAGCAGGTGCAGCACCGGCAGCCACTCCGGCGTGCGGCGATAGCGCACGCGATAGGTGACGATGCTGCTGGCCGCCTCCAGCAGCCACGACAGTGCCGCCGTCTGGCGCTGCGGCGGCAGGCGCAGGAAGTTGTCGAAGAGCGCCGCCATGTTGGCCATGCGTTCGATGTGGCGGCCCACCATCAGGAACTGCCAGCCGGCATCGCGCGTCATGTCATCCAGCGCATGACCGGCCAGGCCCGAGCAGGCATCGATGACGTTGCCCAGCACATGCTGTGCAGCGGCTGGTGTGTTGATGCGTTCCTGCACCATGGCCGGCATCTTGGTCAGGGCGTGCCAGTTGTCCAGCGACAGATGTTCTCGCACCTGGTAGGCGGCATTGGCGAGCTGGCGCAACTGCGTGGCCACGCTCACCGGCGCCGAAGGATCGACCACGGCCGCCTGCAGGCTCTGCTGCAGGCCGGTGATGGTCGGACGCGGTTCGGATTTGGGCATCTGCACGCCGAGCTGGCTGCAGATCCACGAGACACTGCCCAGCATGCCACGGCTCTCGGTCTGGCCATCCATGGTGTATTGCAGGGTGGTGCGCAAGAGGCGCGAGAGATTTTTCACGCGCTCCGAATAGCGCCCCATCCAGAACAGGTTCTCGCCCGAGTGCGAGGACACATCCACCGTGCCCCTGATGACCGTGACGTTTTTTGCACCATGGCCGTCATCGGCCATGGCCGGGTCCGGGCGCTCCTCTTCACGCAGCACCCACACATCCTTGCTGGTACCGCCCTGCTGCATCGAGACCACGTCGCGCCGCTGGCGTGGCGCCACGCGTGTCAATCCACCCGGCATGACCTGATAGCCACCTTCGCCATCGGCCACCGCAAACACGCGCAGGCTGATGGTGCGGTTCATCAAACGATAGTCACCGCTGCGCGACATCACCGGCGCTTGCGACAGGCGCACCCATTCCTGGGCGGCGTAAGCGTGCGGCTGCAATTGCAGGCTTTCGATCAGGCGACGGCGCGCGGTGCCCGTGACGGTATGGCCAAACACCGGTTGCATGCGCATCGAAGAAAACGCCGGCACGATCACCAGTTCATCCAGATGCGCCAGTGTGTAATCGAGCGCCGGCTTTTCGCCGCACCACCACGACGCTACCGAAGGCAGCAGCAACGATTCGCCATACAGGCGCTCGTTGATGGCCGGCAGGAAGCCGTGCAGTGCAGTCGATTCCAGCACGCCGCTGCCCAGCGAATTGGCGATGACCACATTGCCCAGTCGCGCAGCCTGTGTCAGGCCCGGCACACCGAGGGCGGAATCGGCGCGCAGTTCCAGCGGATCGCAATAGTCATCGTCCATGCGGCGCAGGATGGCGTGCACGCGGCGCAGGCCGTTCAGGGTCTTCAGAAATACCTGGTCGCTGCGCACCGTCAGGTCCACCCCTTCCACCAGCGGGAAGCCCAGCGTGTGCGCCAGGAAGGCATGTTCGGAATAGGTTTCGTTGTAGGGGCCGGGCGTGAGCAGCACGATCAGCGGCACTTCACCCTGGGCCGGGGCCAGGCGCGTCAACATCGCGCGCAAGGTGTGGAAGTAGCGGTGCGGCGACTCCACGTGCATGTCGCGCAGCGCTTCCGGCATGGCGCGCGACATGATCTGGCGGTTCTGCAAGGCATACCCGGTACCGGACGGACCTTGCGTGCGGTCCGACACGACCCACCAGGTGCCGTCGGCCGAGCGCGCCAGGTCGATGGCATACGCATGCAGATGCACGCCACCGGGCGGCTGCCAGCCGTGGCAGGGCATCAGGTAGCCGTGCTGGCCGAACACCAGCGCGGGCGGCAGCAGACCTTCGGCAATCAGGTGCTGGGGGCCGTAGATGTCGGCGAGCAAGCCGTTCATCAGCCGTGCGCGCTGGGCCACGGCACGTTCCAGGAAATCCCATTGTTCGGAGGACACCAGGTGCGGCAGCAGGTCCAGTTCCCAGGGCCGGTTGGCCCCCTTGGGGTCGGCATAGACGTTGTAGGTCACACCATCGGAGGCGATGGCGTCACGTACCTCGTTGGCGCGCCGGCGCAGCATCTCCGGCGAGAGGTTTTCAAGCTGGTCGATCAGCGTTCGCCAGTGCGGGCGCAGGCGGCCGTCAGCCGCCAGCATCTCGTCGTAACGATCACTGGCGACGGGATAGCTTTCCAGGAGACGCTGGGGCATAAGTCATTGGCGGCCGGGTGGCGCACGCGCCGGGAGCAGGTCCCGTGCGGCGTGTCGCCTTGCAAGCGGCGCGGGGCCGCGCCCGGCTCAGTTTTAGAAGTAGCGTAAGTCTAACGTAAAAGGAAACTCGATAGACGCCCGCGCCGGGGTGACCTGCCATTTTCCCGGGGTATGGTTCATGCGGAAATAGCGCGCCAGGCGGCGGCTCTCCGCCTCGAAGGCATTGACCGGGAAGGTTTCGTAATTGCGGCCGCCCGGATGCACCACGTGATACTGGCAACCGCCCAGGCTGCGGCCATTCCAGGTATCGACCAGGTCGAAGGTCAGCGGCGAATCCACCGGAATGGTCGGATGCAGCGCCGAAGGCGGCTGCCAGGCCCGATAGCGGATGCCGGCCACGAACTGGCCGACGATGCCGGTGGGCTGCAGCGGCACCGAGACGCCGTTGCAGGTCAGCACGTATCGATCGGAGGCCATGCCGCTGATCTTGACCTGCAGCCGTTCCAGCGAGGAATCCACATAACGCGCCGTGCCGCCGCCGCTGTTCTCCTCGCCCAGCACGTGCCAGGGTTCGAGCGCGGTGCGCAATTCGACCTGCATGCCCTTGACCGCATAGTCGCCGATCTTGGGGCAACGGAATTCCATGTGCGGCGCGAACCATTCGGCACGCATCGGATAGCCGGCCTCGTTCATGTCGGCCATCACGTCGGCGAAATCCTGTTCGATGAAATGCGGCAGCAGGAAGCGGTCATGCAGTTCAGTCCCCCAGCGCACCAGGCGCGCCGGCTTGTAGGGCTCCTTCCAGAAACGCGCCACCAGGCCGCGCAGCAGCAGTTGCTGGGTCAGGCTCATGCGTGCGTGCGGCGGCATTTCGAAGGCGCGCAATTCCAGCAAGCCAAGACGGCCGGTGGCGCTGTCGGGCGAATACATCTTGTCGATGCAGAACTCGGCGCGGTGCGTATTGCCGGTGACGTCGATGAGCAGATTGCGCAGCAGGCGGTCCACCAGCCAGGGCGGGCAATCGCCCTTGGCGACCTGCTTGTCCATCTCGCTGAAGGCCAGTTCGATTTCCACTGTCGAATCATTGCGCGCCTCATCGATACGCGGTGCCTGCGAGGTCGGGCCGATGAACATGCCCGAGAACAGGTAGGACAGCGAAGGATGGTTGTGCCAGTACGAGATGAGGCTGCGCAGCAGATCGGGCCTGCGCAGGAAAGGTGAATCACTGGTCGTGATGCCGCCCAGCACCATGTGATTGCCGCCACCGGTGCCGGAGTGATGACCATCGAGCATGAACTTTTCGGTCGTCAGACGCGAGGCGCGTGCGGCGTCATACAGGTGCGTGGTCTGCTCGACCAGTTCGCTCCAGTTGTTGGCCGGCTGGATGTTGACCTCGATCACGCCGGGGTCGGGCGTGACGCTGAACTTGCGCAGACGCGGATCGTGCGGCGGCTCGTAGCCTTCCAGAAGTACCGGCTGCTTCAGTTCCTCGGCCACCGCTTCGATGGCGGCCACTAGTTCGAGGTAATGCTCCAGTTGCGACAAGGGCGGCATGAACAGGTAGAACACGCCATTGCGCACCTCGGCGCACAGGGCGGTACGGGTCAGCCAGTTGGCCGATTCAAACGGGGCCGGTATCGCCTGGGTTGCGCTGCTCGTGGTTGCGGCATTGGCAGCATTGGCCGTATCGCCCGCCGCCGCCTTGCCTTCACCGCCAATGGCAGCCGCGTTGCTGGCCGCCTTCTTCAGGAGCGCAGCAGGCTCCTGCGGACTGCCCAGCTGACGGCGGATTTCGGCGCTGCTGGGCAGCGGGCGGAAGGCCTGGGTCGGATCGGCCGGATAGACGGCCGGATACTCGCCCTCCTTGACCCAGGGCAGCGAATCCAGCGGCAGGCGATAGCCCAGCGGCGAATCGCCCGGATACAGGTAGCAGCGCTCGCTGCGCAGGAACCACGCCCCGCTCTGCCAGCCACGGCCATCGTCGCGGCGCGCCAGCGGCAGCACATGGCCGACCGCGCTTTGCAGGCCCTGCGTGAAGACCTTCATCAGGCGCTCGCGCTCCTGCTTGTCATCCACGCGCGAATCAAAGGGATCGACATTGCCCGGCAGGCGGCGCTCGCGCCACATGTAGTAGAACACGTCTTCATAGGCCGGGAAGACATTCTTGCCATCCACCTGCAGGCGCTGTGCCACGCGGTGCAGGAAGTGGCTGGTGACGATCTTGTCGCTGACGTTGGGCTTGGTCTCGTCGCCGATCAATTCAGGATTCAGCCAGATCGGTTCGCCATCGCGGCGCCAGTAGCAATTGAGCGCCCAGCGCGGCAGCTGCTCCCCGGGATACCACTTGCCCTGACCGAAATGCGGCAGGCCCTGGGCGGCATACTTGTCGCGCATGCGGTGATACAGCTCGGCGGCCAGCGGCTTCTTGGTCGCACCCAGGGCGGCGGTATTCCACTCCGGTTCGTCCGGATGGTCCAGCGACACGAAGGTCGGTTCGCCGCCCATGGTCAGGCGCACGTCATTGGCCTGCAGGTCGGCATCGATGGCATGGCCCAGCTTCTCGATGGCGGCCCACTGCTCTTCGGTGTAGGGCTTGGTCACGCGCGGCGCTTCCCAGATGCGCTTGACCGACATCAGGTGCTCGAACTCGACTTCGCAAGGATCGACCAGGCCGCTGACCGGCGCAGCCGAGGCCGGCTCCGGTGTGCAAGACAAGGGGATATGGCCTTCTCCGGCAAACAGGCCCGAGGTCGGATCCAGCCCGACCCAGCCGGCACCGGGCAGATAGACTTCGCACCAGGCGTGCAGGTCGGTGAAATCGGCCTCGGGACCGGAAGGGCCATCGAGCGACTTCTGGTCGGCGGTCAGTTGGATCAGGTAGCCCGACACGAAGCGCGCCGCCAGCCCCAGGTGGCGCAGCAACTGCACCAGCAGCCAGGAAGAATCGCGGCAGGAGCCGGATTTCAGTTCCAGCGTTTCTTCCGGCGTCTGCACGCCGGGTTCCATGCGGATGGTGTAGCCGATGTGGTCGGCCAGCTTCTGGTTCAGCGCCACCAGGAAATTGGCGCTGCCGATCTTCTCGCGCGGAATGCTCTTGAGGAATTTTTCAAACAGCGGCGACAGCGGCAGCTTCTGCCGGTAGGGCAGCAGTTCGTTCTGCAGGTCCTTGGCATACTCGAAGGGGAACTCCTCGGCATAGGGTTCGAGGAAGAAATCGAAGGGATTGATGACCGACATTTCGGCCACCAGATCGACCTCGATCTTGAATTCGGTGGTCTTCTCCGGGAACACCAGGCGCGCCAGGTAGTTCGATTCCGGGTCCTGCTGCCAGTTGATGAAGTGCGGCTCGGGCAGCACGCGCAGCGAATAGCTCAGGATGCGGGTACGGCTGTGCGGGGCGGGACGCAAGCGGATGACTTGCGGACCCAGGTTGATGGCACGGTCGTACTTGTAAGAGGTGACATGGTTCAGGGCCACGTGGATCGACATGGAATTCCTTTACGACAAGCAAATGGTCAAGCGCGGGGCTTGGTTGTTGGCGACATGCGGAGCAGATCTCCTGCATACCTTGTTTTTCTTACCGCCTGATTACTTTCCTGGTGACTTTCCGGTTGGGGCTGCCTCGTTGTGAGTGTATGTGAGAGTGTAAGTGCCGGGGGAAGAAAAACTTAATCTTTCGATCCTGAAAACTAAGTTTTTCACTCGCATTGGCAAGTACGCCGCAAGCTTACCTGTGATGCATGTTAATGAAATCCCGCAGGCGCGGATAGATCTCGTTGTCCCAGCGCCGTCCGTTGAAGACCCCGTAATGTCCCACGGCCGTCTGAACATGGTGCAGGCGCATGTAGGGCCGGATGTTGCTGCACATTTCCTGTGCGGCCACGGTCTGGCCGACCGCGCAGATATCGTCCTTCTCGCCCTCGATGGTAAAGAGCGCCGTGCGGCGGATGGCGCGCGGGTCGACCACGCGCTCGCGATAGGTCAGCTTGCCCAGCGGCAGCGCATGTTCCTGGAACACCGTGCGCACCGTTTCCAGGTAGAACTCGGCCGGCAGGTCGGCCATGGCGAAATACTCTTCGTAGAAATCCTTGATTTGCGCGGCCTGCGCCTCCTCGCCCTCGACCAGATGGTGATACAGCTTGCGGAAGGCGTCGACGTGGCGGTTCAGGTTCATGTTCATGAAGGCGCTCAACTGCACGAAGCCCGGATAGACCCGCCGCCCGGCCCCGGCATGGCGGGCCGGGACGGTGCTGATCATGTTCTTCTCGAACCAGCTGATCGGCTTGCTCTTGGCCAGCGCATTGACGGCCGTGGGATTGACGCGGGTGTCGAGGGGCCCGGCCATGAGCGTCATGGTGCGCGGCTGGGCCGGATGATTGTCCTCGGCCATCACGGAGGCGGCGGTCAGCGCCGCCACGGTCGGCTGGCACACCGCCAGCAGGTGCGCACCGGGGCCCAGCTCGGCGAGGAATCCGATCACGTGCGAAACGTATTCATCCAGGCCAAAACGGCCGTGCTCCAGGGCAACATCGCGGGCATTGCGCCAGTCGGTGATGTAGACGTCGTGATCGCGCAGCAGGGTCTTGACGGTGCCACGCAAGAGCGTGGCGAAGTGGCCCGACATGGGCGCCACCACCAGCACCTTGGGCTGCACGGCCGAGGTTTCCTTGCGGAAATGCAGCAGACCACAGAAGGGCGTGGCGCTGATTTCCTCCTCGTGCACCGCAATTGTGCGTCCGCCGTCGAGCACCTCGCCGATCTCGAAGGGCGGGCGCGCATGGGTCAATTGCGTCCGCGCAAAAACCTCGCAGGCCGAGGCCATCTTGCGCAACGCCGGATTGACCGGAACGCCAGGCCAGGTCGCCCCCAGCAGGGGTGCCATCATGCGGGCACAGGCCCGCAGCGGATCGGTGGCGTCGGCGTAGTTCTGGTAGAGCTGATAGGTATTGATCATGAAGCGCCGCCCTCGGTTGTCTCTTTTTGGTGTCCGCTCGCCATGGCGACGATGCAATTGTCGTGCCATTGATGGGCCGCCAGCCCGCCTGCGCGCAGCTTTTGGGAGTTTTCCAGCGGCTTTGGTGGCCGCGCGGAAATGCCGGCGGTGCGTGGCCTGCCGTTCCCGCGAGCTGGCACAAGCCTTGCAAGTAGTGGTACGCGGTCCGCTCCTGTGGCCCGTGTCCTTCCCGAGCGCAGACGGGGCGGACGATGAAGATGATGACCATGAACAAGACACCGCCGCTCACGCGGCCGCGTGCCCAAAGTCAACCTGCACAAAACAGATAAAGGACTGACATGCCTAAGACGACTTTGCGCATCACCAGCAAGAACTACTCCTCGTGGTCCCTGCGCGGCTGGCTCATGGCCAGGTTCGCCGGGCTCTCTTTCGAGGAAGACATCGTGCCGCCGGACGACCCGTCGGCACGGGCAGAGATCCTGCTGCTGTCTTCCTCCATCCTGGTACCCAGCCTCCACCATGGCGACGTACTGGTATGGGATACGCTGGCCATTGCCGAATATCTCAACGAAATCCGCCCCGGCGCCAAGCTGCTGCCGGCCGACCTCGCCGCCCGTGCGCATTGCCGCTCGGTGTGCGGCGAAATGCATTCGGGCTTCTCGGCCCTGCGCGCGGCGCTGCCGATGAACCTCAAGGGCCACTTCCCCAACTTCAAGGTGTGGTCCCGCGCCGAAGCCGACATCGTGCGCATCACCACCATCTGGAAGGAGTGTCTGGCCAAGTACGGCGGACCTTTCCTGTTCGGCGAACAGCGCACCATGGCCGATGCCATGTATGCGCCGGTGGTGACGCGCTTCATGACCTATGACGTCAAGCTTGATCCCATCTGCACCGCCTATGCCAAACGCATCATGGCCATGCCGGAGATGCAGGAATGGATCACCGCCGCCAAAAAGGAACCGGAGGACATCGACGAACTGGACGTGGAATTCTAGGGCGCGCGCAGCACCGGCAGGAAAAGTCGCGCCCGTTTTTGTCGCAGGCCCATGGCGGGAGACCGCAGAAAGGATGGATGTGATGAATACCGTAGCGGAGGCAAGCGTACTGGCGCAGAACAGCTTTTCGCATGTGAGCGAAGGCGACACGCCCTATGAAACGGGAGGGCTGCGCGACTTCTTCCTGTATCGCGACCTGGGCATTGCCGCGGCCACCGGCGGCCAGGTGGTGGCGCAGCTGGTCAAGGCCAACATGGCCCCGGAAACGGGCACCGGATGGCATCGGCACGAGGCCAACTTCCACATCGTCATCATGTTGAAAGGCTGGGCGCGCTTCATGTACGAGACCGAAGTCACGCTGGTCAAGGCCGGGGATTGCGTGCACCAGCGGCCGGGCATCGTGCACTTCCTGTTCGACTATTCGCCCGACATGGAGTATCTGGAAATCGTTAGTCCGGCCGACTTCAAGACCATCGACATGCCGGCTCCCTGCGAGGTTCCCGCACCCACGCCATGGAATAACTGAAGCCGCTGCGGGTCTGCGTTTGATGGCAGCAGACCCGCGCGGGCGAGGAGCAAAAGCATGCAATTTTCCTCTGTCAAAAAATTCAAGCCTCTGTTAGTCTTTCTTCATGCACGCTGGCGCTGGCGTGCAGCGGCAGTCCCCTAGCGCCATCGCATTACGCTGTACCCACGCTGTAGTTTTGCCGTACCCACCGCCTCTGTTTTCGTTACAACCTACTTAGAAAGATTCCCGCTCCCCACGGGAACACGAAGCAAATCTATGGCACATTTTTTTGATGAGATGTATTCAGGAGGCGCAGGCAGCGAAGCAGGTCAAGTGCGTCAGCACTATGCAGAATTCGCCAGCTGGCTTTCGGCGCAGTCGCCCGAAATCATCGCCCGCAAACGTGCCGAATCCGACCTGATCTTCCGCCGCGTCGGCATTACCTTCGCCGTCTATGGAAACGATGCCGGCACCGAGCGCCTGATCCCCTTCGACATCATCCCGCGCATCATCCACAAGGCCGAATGGGCCAAGCTGGAAGCGGGACTGGTCCAGCGCGTCAAAGCGCTCAACATGTTCATCCACGACATCTATCACGAACAGAAGATCGTCAAGGCCGGCATCATCCCGCCCGAGCAGATCTTCCAGAACGCCCAGTACCGGCGCGAGATGCAGGATGTGAACGTGGTCAACGACATCTACGCGCACATCGCCGGGGTCGACATCGTGCGGGCGGGCGAAGGTGAATTCTACGTCCTGGAAGACAACCTGCGCGTGCCCTCCGGCGTGTCCTACATGCTGGAGAACCGCAAGATGATGATGCGGCTCTTCCCGGACCTGTTCAAGCGCCACAAGATTGCGCCGGTCGATCACTATCCCGACCTGCTGCTGGACAACCTGCGTTCGGTGGCGCCGGCCGGCGTGACCGATCCGACGGTGGTGGTGATGACCCCGGGCATGTACAACTCGGCCTACTTCGAGCACGCCTTCCTGGCCCAGCAGATGGGCGTGGAACTGGTCGAGGGACAAGACCTCTTCGTCAAGGACAACGTGGTCTACATGCGTACCACGCGCGGCCCCAAGCGGGTCGACGTGATCTATCGCCGCATCGACGACGACTTCCTCGATCCGCTGGCTTTCCGTCCCGATTCGGCGCTGGGCGTGCCGGGCCTGCTGCAGGCCTATCGCGCCGGCAAGGTGACGCTGACCAATGCGATCGGTACCGGTGTGGCCGACGACAAGTCGATCTATCCGTATGTGCCGGACATGGTGCGCTTCTATCTGTCCGAGGATCCCATCCTCAACAACGTGCCCACTTACCAGTGCCGCAAGAAGGAAGATCTTTCCTACACCCTGGCCAACCTCGAAAAGCTGGTGGTCAAGGAAGTGCACGGTGCCGGCGGTTACGGCATGCTGGTCGGCCCGGCTTCCACCAAACAGGAGATCGAAGACTTCCGCGCACGCATCATTGCCAAGCCTGATGGCTACATCGCCCAGCCCACGCTGGCCCTCTCCGTGTGCCCGACCTATGTGGAATCGGGCATCGCCCCGCGCCACCTGGACCTGCGTCCGTTCGTGTTATCCGGCAAGCAGATCACCATGGTCAAGGGCGGCCTCACGCGCGTGGCCCTGAAGGAAGGCTCGCTGGTGGTGAACTCGTCGCAAGGCGGCGGCACCAAGGACACCTGGATTCTGGAGAAATAAGATGCTGAGCCGTACCGCCGATCACCTCTTCTGGATGGCCCGCTACACCGAGCGCGCCGAGAACACCGCCCGCATGCTCGACGTGCACGTGCAGACCGCCCTGCTGCCGCAATCGGTCGACGACGCCGAGCAAGGCTGGCGCGCCGTGCTGGGCATCTCGGAACTGCTCTATGGCTACAACCAGAAATACGACAAGCTCACGCAGAAGGACGTCATCGACTTCATGGTGCGGGACCCCAACAACCCGTCCTCGATTGCCTCCTGCCTGCGCCAGGCGCGCGAGAATGCGCGTGCCGTGCGCGGCGCGCTGACGACCGAAGCGTGGGAGATCCAGAACGCCACCTGGATCAAGATGCAGTCCTATCTGCAAACCAATGCGCTGGAGCAGAACCCGAGCGATTTCTTCGAATGGGTCAAGCATCGCTCGCACCTCTCGCGCGGCGTGACCATCGGCACCATGCTGGAGGATGAGGCTTTCCACTTCATCCGCCTGGGGACCTTCCTGGAACGTGCGGACAACACGGCGCGCATCATCGACGTCAAGTTCCACGGGGCCAAGGAAACGCAATCGCAGAAGCAGAATGGCCAGTCGCAATCTCAATCCCAATCGCAAAGCCAGTCGGCGCGCGATGAAGCGGGACAGCTGGACTTCTACTACTGGGCCGCGATCCTGCGTTCGGTGTCGGGCTTCGAGATCTACCGCAAGGTCTATCGCGACGTCATCACGCCCGAGCGCGTGGCCGAGCTGCTGATCCTGCGGGCCGACATGCCGCGTTCGCTGCTGGCCTGCATGGGCAACGTGATCTCCAATCTGCATCATGTGCGCAATGATGTCTCGGCCGATACCGAGCGCTTTGCGGGCAAGCTGCACGCCGACCTGAAGTTCGCCCGCATCGAGGAAATCCTGGAAGCCGGGCTGCACGATACGCTCACCGAATTTTTGGAGCGCATCTTCGAACTGGGCAATCGCATCAGCCGCGATTTTCTTGTTCCTTTGGCAGCGTAAGCCGCCCCGGCTGTGCTTCGCGCGCAAGAAAGAAGCACAGCCGCTGTCATCTTTTCGGGAAACAGGCCGTTACTGTAGGTACGTCACGACAGATGCCCCCGGCGCGCACGCTCTGGCACCGGGCCTTACGGTAAAATCCGGCTTTCCGTTTCCACGTATCACTTTTCCATCATGACCTACTGCGTAGCCATGCGCCTCAACAGCGGCCTGGTGTTCCTGTCCGATTCGCGCACCAACGCCGGAGTGGACCATATCGGCACCTTCCGCAAGATGAGTGTTTACGAGAATCCGGGCGACCGCGTGATGGTCATGATGACCGCCGGCAACCTGTCGATTTCGCAATCCATCCGCCAGATGCTGACCGACCGCACCAATGCGGAAGGCCGCAGCATCTGGACCGCCACCTCCATGTACGAAGCCGCCCAGATCCTGGGCGATGCCATCCGCGCCGTGCATGACCGCGAGGCCGCCGAGCTGAGCAAGTTCGGTATCGATTTCAACGTCAGCATCATCTTCGGCGGCCAGATCCGTGGCGAGCGCTGTAGATTGTTCCAGATGTATTCGGCCGGCAACTTCATCGAGTCGCACGACGAGAACACCTACTTCCAGATCGGCGAATCCAAGTACGGCAAGCCCATCATTGACCGTGTCGTCACGCCGCAGACCTCGCTGGACGAGGCCGCCAAGTGTGCGCTGATCTCCATGGATTCCACGCTCAAGTCCAACATCTCGGTGGGCTTGCCGCTGGACCTGCTGGTCTATGAAAGCGAAGACCTGGCCGTGACCCGCTTCGTGACCATCGACGAGCAGAACCAGTATTTCCAGATGATCCGCCGCAGCTGGGGCTCGCAATTGAAGCGCGTCTTCGAGGCCATCGATGATCCGGTCTGGGATGCCCCGCCGGAAGATACTCTGAACGTGCTCTCCACCGCTGCCGACATCAGCGAGCCGGTGCGCGTGCCGCCGCCCAATGGCGTGGCGCGTGGGCTGCAGGCCGTGCCGCGGCAGATCCTGGCGGAGCAGGATGGGGATGTCGGGCAGGCGAGCTGAACTCACTGTTAATTTTTTCTTGCTGGAAACTTAGTTTTTGTTTTAACAAAACTAAGTTTTCATCCGGCGAGAAATTCTCCGCCGGAAATAAAAAAGGCTGCATTCCTGAGAATGCAGCCTTTTACTTTATAAATCGTTAAAACGATTTACAGGGATCGATCAGCGCACGATGGTCTGTGCTTCGCCTTCGGCGCGGGCGCGGATGGTCCCGATACGGTAGACGGTTTCACCGGCGGCCTTCAGATGGGCTTCAGCGGCGTCGGCGTTTTCCTTGGAGACGATCACGGTCATGCCGATGCCGCAGTTGAAGACGCGGTGCATTTCCGCATCAGCCACGCCGCCATGCTGCTGCAGCCAGGTGAACAGCGGGGGCATGGTCCAGGACTTGGCGTCCAGTTCGGCCGTGAGGTGATCCTGCAGCACGCGCGGGATGTTCTCGACCAGGCCGCCACCGGTGATGTGGACCATGCCCTTGACTTCCAGCTTCTCCATCAGCGACAGCAGCGGCTTGACGTAGATGCGGGTCGGAGCCATCAGCACATCGGCCAGCTTGCGGCCGTGGAAGTCGGCTTCCAGGTCGGGCTTGGCCACGTCCAAGATCTTGCGCACCAGCGAGTAGCCGTTGGAGTGCGCGCCCGAGGAGGCCAGGCCCAGCACCACGTCGCCTGGGGCGATCTTGGTACCGTCGATGATCTTGGACTTTTCCACCGCGCCGACCGCGAAGCCGGCCAGGTCGTATTCACCGTCCGGGTACATGCTGGGCATTTCCGCGGTTTCACCGCCGATCAGGGCGCAGCCGGCCTGTTCACAACCGGCGGCGATGCCCTTGATGACATCGGTGGCCGAGGGCACGTCCAGCTTGCCGCAGGCAAAGTAATCCAGGAAGAACAGCGGCTCGGCACCCTGCACCAGGATGTCGTTGACGCTCATGGCCACCAGGTCGATACCGACCGTATCGTGGCGGTTCAGGTGGAAAGCCAGCTTGAGCTTGGTGCCCACGCCGTCGGTGCCGGACACCAGCACCGGTTCCTTGTACTTCTTGCTGATTTCGAACAGGGCACCGAAACCGCCAATGCCGCCCAGCACGCCTTCGCGGGTGGTGCGCTTGGCGAACGGCTTGATCGCTTCGACCAGGGCGTCACCGGCATCGATATCGACGCCAGCGTCACGGTAGGAGAGGGAGACATTGGAAGGTGAAGTCATGATGAAATATTGCCAGTGAAGACGGTAAAATAGGGGATTCAGGGCGGAAGTGCCCCTGCCAAGCCGTGATTTTAACAAAACCGCCACCCGCGAACTCCGAATCCATGCCTTTTTCTTTGTCCGAAGAGCAAAAACAGAACCTGGCGTGGCTGATTGTCGGCATTTTGCTGTTGGCGCTGCTGGTGGCGCTGGGCCCGATGCTCTCGCCCTTCGTCGCCGCCGGCATCATCGGTTATGCGCTCAACCCGGGCGTGGACTGGATCGCCAGCCGCCGCATCGGCCCGCTGCGGATCCCGCGTTTCGTGGGCGTGACCATCATGGTCTTGCTGCTGATCCTGGCCGGACTGGCGCTGGTGCTGATCGTGGTGCCTTTGGTACTGCGCCAGATCCCGCTGCTGCAGGCCCAGGTGCCGCCGCTGCTGGACAAGCTGAATGCCTTCCTCTCGCCGCGCCTGCACCAGCTGGGCATCGACGTGCGGCTGGACCTGGCGGGCATCAAGGCTTTGCTCACGCAACAGATCAGCACCAGCGGCGACGAGCTGTGGAGTTCGGTGCTGGCTTCGGCCAAGGTCGGGGGCACGGCGCTCTTGGCCTGGCTGGCCAACCTGCTGTTCGTGCCGATGGTGCTGTTCTACCTGCTGCAGGACTGGCATCCCTTCCTCAAGCGCCTGCAGATCATGATCCCGCGCCGCTGGGCCGGTCGCGTCAATACCATGGCGGCCGAGGTCGACAGCCTGCTGGGACAGTACTTGCGTGGACAATTGCTGGTGATGCTGGTGCTGGCGGTCTATTATTCGGTTGCGCTCACTGCCGCCGGATTTGACAGCGCCCTGCCGGTGGGCGTCCTGACGGGCCTGCTGGTGTTCATTCCCTATGTGGGCTTCGGCCTGGGGCTGGTGCTGGCGATCCTGGCGGCCATCCTGCAATTCGATGGCGCCATCGGCTTGCTGTGGGTGGCCCTGATTTATGGCGTGGGACAGGTGCTGGAAAGCTTCATCCTCACGCCCAAGCTGGTGGGCGAGCGTATCGGCCTGCACCCGCTGGTGGTGATTTTCGCGCTGCTGGCCTTTGGCCAGCTGTTCGGTTTTGTCGGCGTGCTGCTGGCGCTGCCGGCCTCGGCCATCGTCTCGGTGATCGCCATGCATGTGCGGCGCGAGTATCTGGCCAGCAATTTTTACAACCGTTGAAGAGTTTATGATTGATCACAGCCTCCCTGCCCTTGCAGGACGCTGCGCAGGCTCGGGCGCTTGGCGCCGTCCTGCATTAACTGGCCGCAAGCAGCTTGCGGCCCTCGTAGCTGATAGCCACCGATGAAACAGATTCCGCTCGATTTGAGCGCGGACCAGCCGCAAAGCTTCGACAGCTTCGTGACCGGCCGCAACGCAGAACTGCTGGAGCGCTTGAAGCTGCTGGCCACGGCCGGCGTGGACAAATCCATCCAGACCGGCAGTGCCAGCACCGACCGCTTCATCTACCTCTGGGCCGAAGCCGGTGCCGGCAAGACCCACCTGCTGCACGCCCTGGCCACCAAGGCCGGCCAGGAAGGCAACCGCGCCCGCCTCATCAGTGCCGACTCCCCCGAGTCGGCCTTCGACTACAGCCCGCAGACCAGCCATTATCTGCTCGACGACGTCGATCAACTGTTCGAGGAACAGCAGATCGCCGCCTTCAACCTGTTCAACCAGATCCGCGAACAGGGCGGCTGCATGGTCTGCACCGGCACCCTGCCCCCGACCCGCCTTGAGTTGCGCGAAGACCTGCGCACCCGGCTCGGCTGGGGCCTGATCTACCAGGTGCACGACCTGTCGGATGACGAGAAGATCGCCGCCCTGCTGCAGATCACCCTGGACCGCGGCCTGGAAATTCCCCCGGCCGTGATGATGTACATGCTCACCCACTACCGGCGCGACATGCCCTCGCTGTCGCGCATGCTCGACGCGCTGGACCGCTACTCGCTGGCCACCAAGCGCGCCATCACCCTGCCCTTGCTACGCGAACTGTTACAACAGGAATCCGGAGAACAATGAACCTCGCCCTTTTCGATCTCGACCATACCCTGCTGCCGCTCGACTCCGACCACGAGTGGGGCGAATTCATGGCGCGCATCGGCGCCGTGGATGCCGACAGCTTCCGCAAGGCCAATGACGAATGGTTCGCCCATTACCAGAACGGCACGCTCGATCCGGTGGCCTATCTGGAATTCGCGCTGGGCAACCTGTCGCGCTTCCCGCGCACGCAGCTCGACGAGATGCACCTGCAATTCATGGACGAAGTTGTCAAGCCCGCCATCCTGCCGCAAGCCGTGGCCCTGGTGAAGAAGCACCTGGATGCCGGTGACCTGGTAGCCATCGTCACCGCCACCAACCACTTCGTGACCAAGCCGATCGCCTCGCACTTCGGCGTGGAACACCTGATCGCCGCCCTGCCCGCGCTCGATGACGCCGGCAACCTCACCGGCAAGCTCGACGGCACGCCGACCTTCGGCCCGGGCAAGATCGTCCACACCGAAGCCTGGCTGGAGCGTCTGGGCTTCAAGCTGGACCAGTTCGAACGCAGCTATTTCTACAGCGATTCACAGAACGACATTCCGCTGCTGGAACGGGTGACCGATCCGATCGCCACCAACCCCAACGACAAGCTGCTGGCGCACGCCCAGGCGCGCGGCTGGCCGGTGCTGAACCTCTTCGCCGACGGCCACGCGCAATGATCAAGAAACTGATTCGCTCCATCCTCGGCCGCGGCAAGGCTGCCGCCGCCGAGAGTGCCGAGCCCGTGAAAAAATCGCGCGCCAAGGCCGCTGCCGCAGGCGGCAAGATCGAGCCCGATGTGCTCGGGCCCAAAGAGCATGGCATCGATCCGGCACTGGTCTCGCCCAATGCGGTGCGCGTGACGCAAACCCTGCAGGATGCCGGCTACAAGGCCTTCATCGTCGGCGGTGCAGTGCGCGACCTGCTGCTGGGCATCAAGCCCAAGGACTTCGACGTGGCCACCAATGCCACACCGGAACAGGTAAAGCAATTGTTCCGCCGCGCCTTCATCATCGGCCGCCGCTTCCAGATCGTGCACGTGATGTTTGGACAAGAGTTGATCGAAGTCACCACCTTCCGGGGTGCCTCGGCCGAAGCCGCGCCCAAGGACGAACATGGCCGCGTGCTGCGCGACAACACCTTCGGCGAGCAGCATGAAGATGCCACCCGCCGCGACTTCACCATCAACGCGATGTACTACGATCCGGCCAGCCAGGCCGTGCTCGATTACCACGGCGGCATCGCCGACATCCGCGACAAGAAGCTGCGCATCATCGGCGAACCCGAAGCGCGTTACCGCGAAGATCCGGTACGCATGCTGCGCGTGGTGCGCTTCGCGGCCAAGCTCAAGTTCACCATCGATCCCGCCAGCAGCGCGCCGATCCGCGTGATGGCACCGCTGATCGACAACGTGCCGGCCGCCCGCGTGTTCGATGAAATGCTGAAGCTCCTGATGAGCGGCCATGCGCTCGCCTGCCTGCAGCAGCTGCGCAAGGAAGGCCTGCATCACGGCCTGCTGCCGCTGCTGGACGTGGTGCTGGAACAGCCGCTGGGCGAGAAGTTCGTCAGCCTGGCGCTGGCCAATACCGACGCCCGCGTCAAGGAAGGCAAGGGCGTCTCGCCGGGCTTCCTGTTCGCTTCGCTGCTGTGGCACCAAGTGCTGGAAAAATGGCGCGCCTACCAGGCTGCCGGCGAGTATCCGATTCCCGCCCTGCATCTGGCCGCCGATGACGTGCTCGATGCCCAGACCGAGAAGCTGGCCCTGCAACGCAAGATCGCCTCCGACATGCGTGACATCTGGGCCATGCAGCCGCGCTTCGAGCGCCGCGTCGGCAAGGCTCCGTACAAATTGCTGGAACACCTGCGCCTGCGCGCCGGTTTCGATTTCCTGCTGCTGCGCTGCCAGTCCGGCGAACTCGATGCCGAACTCGGTGAATGGTGGGAAGCCTTCATCGCCGGCAACGGTGCCGAGCGCGAAGAACTGATCGCCCGCAAACCGGCCGATCCTGCCGGCAGCAATGCCGGTCCCAAGAAGCGCAAGCGCCGGGGTGGACGCAGCCGCAGCAAGTCGGCAGGGGACACCGTTGAGAGCAGCGACAGCGGCAGCGAGCAGGAAGCCGCTGCCCCTGCGCCGGTGCGCGCACGCGCCCCCAAAGAAGCGGCCGATACGCCGGATGCACAAGCTGATACCGGCACGGGTGAGGCCCCCAAGCGCCGTCGCCGCCGTCGCAGCAGCGGCAGTGCCGGTGCTGCCGGTGGGGACAGCGCGCCGGCAGGCGACGACTGATCAACGTGGAATCGTCCTCCACGCTGGCCTGGATTGGCATCGGTGGCAACCTGGGCGACGCCCGCGCCACCGTCGAAGAAGCCATCGCCCATCTGGCCCGGCTGCCCGAATCGCAACTGCTGCGGAGCTCTTCGCTCTATCGCACCGCGCCCATCGATTCCAGTGGCGACGACTACGTCAATGCCGTCGCACTGGTCTCCACGTCACTGACCGCACTGGAACTGCTGCATGCGTTGCAGGCCATCGAGCTGCAGCACGGACGCGAGCGGCCCTATCGCAACGCCCCGCGCACGCTGGATCTGGATGTATTGATGTATGGAGAGGCGCAGCTGGAGGATGAAGAACTGATCGTCCCGCATCCGCGCATGGCGCAGCGCGCCTTCGTATTGGTGCCCATGCTGGAGATCGATGCGCAGGTGCGCATTCCGGGACTGGGCGCGGCGCGTGATTTCCTGGATGCCATCAACGATCAGCCGATCAGCCGGCTGTGATCTGAACCAGGCAGCTCAAACCGAGCCGCCCGTGGCGGCCCCCTTGCCCAGCGGCCGCAATTCACTGAGGCGGCGATGATGTCCCTTCAGCCACAGCGGCAATTCATTGGCCGGCATGGGCTTGCCGATCAGGTAGCCCTGCCCCAGGCTGCAACCGAAGTCCTGCAGCAGACGCCAGTCTTCCATCGTTTCCACCCCTTCCGCCACGGTCACCAGTTCCAGCCGCTGGGCCATGTCCAGCGCCGATTGCAGGATCACGCGCAGGTTCTTGCGGTCATGCGCACCATGGACGAAGGAGCGGTCGATCTTCAGTTCGGTGAAGGGGATGCGCGCCAGTTGCTGCATCGACGAGAAACCGGTGCCGTAATCGTCAATCGACAGGCCGAAGCCCTTCAGGCGCAGCCGCGCCAGCATGCCCAGTGAATTGCCCTTGTGCGCCACCACCGAACTCTCGGTGATTTCCAGCACCACGTTCTCGGCCGGCAGCGCGTGCTTGTCCACCAGTTCCAGAATGCGATGCAGGAAGTCCGGCTGCTCCAGCGACAGCGGCGAGAGATTCACCGCCACCTTGATCGCCAGGCCCCGGCTATGCCAGACGGCCGCCTGCGCCATGGACTGGTCCATCATGCTGATGGTGAGATCGTGGATCAGGCCGCACTGCTCGGCCAGCGGAATGAAGCGGTCCGGCGGGATCATGCCGCGTTCGGGATGGATCCAGCGGGCCAGCGCTTCCACGCCCTTGAGGATGCCGGTCTGCACGTCCACCTTGGGCTGGAAATAGGGCAGTACCTGGCCGCCACCGATGGCGGTGCCGAGGTCGCTTTCACACATGGAAGGCTGGGGATCATCATCGGCGTGGGCACCGCCGCCACGCGGACGGAAGGATTGCAATGCGGCGCGCAGCTGGCCCTGGTTGAGCGGCTTTTGCAGCACCCCGATCAGGTTCATGCCCAGGGCCTGGATCATGGTCTCCACCGACAGCAGCAGCGAGGTCTCGCGGCTGGAGGCGACGATCAGGGGAATGTCGATGCCCTTCTGCTGCAATTGCTGGATCAGCTCGATGCCATCCATGCCCGGCATTTCCAGGTCGATCACCGCCAGTCCGGGCGGCAGCTTGAGCAGCGCCAGCAGATCCAGCGCCTCGTTGCCGTTGCCGGCCTCGTAGATCAGATCGACGCCCAGGTCCTGCAGCAGCGACACGCTGTGCTGGCGCTGCAGGGCACTGTCGTCGACGACCAGCGCGGATTCGATCAGCTCATTGAGATTCTCTAGAGGCATATTGTTCTATCACTGCGGAGATATGATCGAGCGGGAGGACGTCACCGACGCCGCCCATGTGTATCGCTTCTTTCGGCATGCCGAAGACCACGCTGCTGGCCTCGTCCTGGGCATAGGTGGCGGCGCCGCAATCGGCCATTTCCCGCATCCCCCTTGCGCCATCGTCCCCCATGCCGGTCATGATGATGCCCACTGCATTGCTGCCCGCGGCCTTGGCCGCCGAGCGGAACAGCACGTCCACCGAAGGCTTGTGCCGGCTCACCAGCGGGCCATCCAGCGTTTCCACATAGTACTGCTGGCCATCGCGCCGCAGGACCAGATGCCGGCCGCCGGGCGCGATCAGCACGCGCCCCGGCAAGACCAGATCGTGATGCTCGGCTTCCTTGACCTCGGCACCGGAAATGCGGTGCAGGCGTTCGGCAAAACTGCGCGTGAAACGCTGCGGCATATGCTGCACCACCACGATGCCCGGACAGCGGCCAGTCAAAGGCTTGAGCACCCGCTCCAGTGCCTGCGGCCCCCCGGTCGAAGCGCCGATGGCGACGATTCGCGCCGTCAGCGGACGATAGCCGTCCTCCGGCCCCGGCGCTGCCAATACCGCGTCGGCGGTATGACGCTGCAGCACCGCAGCCCAGCCGTCATCATGCAGCATTTCGCGAGCGGCTGCTTTGACCGGGCGCAGCTTGAGCACGGGCGATACAGGCCGTGCCGCAATGGCCGCCATCGCGCCCCTGCCGCCGGCCCCGGACAGCGCCGCGGCCCGGATGGCGCAAGCCAGTTCGTTGACCGCTTCATGCAGGAAATCACGCACGCCCAGTTGCGGACGGGCAATCACCGACACTGCACCGGCGGCCAGTGCTTCGGCCGTGATATCGCCGGCACCGCCGACCCGCGCACTGCACATGATGACCGGCGTGGGCCTGCTGGCCATGATCTGGCGCAGAAAGGTAATGCCATCCATGCGCGGCATCTCGATGTCGAGCAGGATCACGTCCGGCCACTCCTGCTGCATCTTGCGCAAGGCAAACACCGGATCGGGCGCGGTCCCGATGACGCGGATGTCAGCAGTCTGCGCCAGCAGCTGCTGTACCAGCTGGCGCACCACCGAGGAGTCATCGACCACCATGACGCGGATGGCTGATGGTGCGTTCATGGCGGCCTCCGGTAGATGGAAGGGGAATGCATCAGCAGATCGAGCTCCATGCCGTGCAGCGATTCCGAATGGCCGACCACCAGGTAGCCGCCCGGCCGCAGGCGCGCGATCACGTCGCGCAAGACCTGCAGCTTGGTCTCGCAATCGAAGTAGATGATGACGTTGCGCAGGAAGATCAGGTCATACAGGCCATCGTCGTGTTCGTCCAGCGCAGTCAGGTTGCGCTGGGCGAATTCGACCTTGGCGCGCAGGTCTGCCTGTACCAGGAAATGGCCTTCGTATTCGCCGGTGCCGAGCAGGCAATAACGGCGCAGATACAGGCGCGGAATGTTCTGCCCGCGCGCCATCGGATAGAGCGCGCGGCGCGCGAAGCGCAGCACGCGCGTGCTGATGTCGGAGCCGAATATCGACCAGCTGCCGGCGGGCCGGTGATGGTCCAGCAGCATGGCCAGTGAATAGGCTTCCTCGCCGGTGGCGCTGGCCGCGCTCCAGACGCGCAGATGCTGGCGGTCGCGCCAGCGTGGCAGGAGATCCTGCGTCAGGAAATCGAAATGGCCCTGTTCGCGGAAGAAATAGGTTTCGTTGGTGGTGATGAGATCGATGGCGCGCTGACGTTCCTCGGCCCCCTCGGCACTCGTGATGAGGCGGTGATACTGTGCCAGTCCGCGCAGGCCGAGTTCCTGCAGTCGATGGCTGAGGCGGCTCTGCAGCAGGGCCTTCTTGGACAAGGGCAAGTGCAGCCCGATATCCTGCTTGAACAATTTCTGGAACAGCAGCATGTCGTGATCGCTGACCTCGGGGTCGGCAGATCCGCTGGCCGGTGCGATGGCGGCCACCACCGGCGTCACCGGAATGACGGCAGCAGACGCCGCCTGAGCCCCACGCCCGGCATGCAGACCCGGCACGCTGCCAACAGCCGTGGCCACACCGGCACTGCTGCCGTGCGTGCTGTCGCTGCTGCCTGCCAGGTTGCCGGGTCGGGGCATGGGCCTACTCCCTTTCCATTTCTGCCGAAAGCACCGGCACACCGCCCAGCGCATCCTCGGCACTCATGCCCAGCAGGCTCGCCAGTTCATCGACCGACAGGACGCGCTGCACATCGAGCACCACGATGAAACGCTCATTGACGTTGATCATGCCCTCGATGAAATCGGCGCGGATGCCGGCACCGAATGACGGACGCGGCTCGATGTGATCGACACCGATGCTCAGCACCGCGCTGACTGCATCGACCATCACGCCCAGCAACAGCAGCTGCTCGTCCTGGACCAGTTCCATGATGATGATGCAGGTACGTTTGGCCTCCACCGTGGGGGCACGGCCGAAGCGCACCGACAGGTCGATCACCGGCACCACCGAGCCGCGCAGGTTGATCACGCCGCGCAAGAACTCAGGCATCAGCGGCACTTCGGTCAGGCCGCCAAATTCGATGATCTCGCGAATGCTGGCGATGGGCATGGCGAAGCTTTCCGTTCCGACCAGGAAAGTCAGGAACTGGCGGCTTTCGATGACCTCTTCCTGCTGCCGCTTGCGGACGGATTCGCCATTCAACGATACGCTGGGCATGGCCTGCTCTCCTTGCTGCCGCGCTGTGCGCGCGGCGGATTGATTCGGGACAAGTTCAACGCCATGGCACGCTCCTCAGAAACGCTTGAACGCGGATTCATCCACGCCCGGCGCGTCCTCATCCACATCCAGCATCGACAGGCGGCGCGTGCTCTCGCGCCCACCCTGCGCAGCGGAATGAGCGCGTCTGCCACGCCGCCCGCCGGATTCCGGTAGGCCACCGGCCGCACCGCGCACGCCGGGCTTCTGCAATTCATCCACGCGGAAGAAACGCATCAGGTCCTGCAGATGGATGGCCTGTGCGCTCATCTCTTCCGAGGTTGCCGACAATTCTTCGGAAGCCGAGGCCGTCATCTGCGTGGTCTGCGCCATCTGGTGCACGGCATTGTTGATCTGTTCCAGACCGGTCGACTGTTCCGCCGAGGCGGCGGCGATTTCCTGCACCAAGTCGGCCGTCTTGCGGATCGAGGGCACCATCTGGTTGAGCAGGCCGCCGGCCTTTTCGGCCAGACCGACACTGTTCTCGGCCACCGCGATGATTTCCTGGGCGGCGGTCTGCGAGCGTTCGGCCAGCTTGCGCACTTCGGCCGCGACCACCGCAAAGCCCTTGCCGTGCTCACCGGCGCGGGCCGCTTCAATGGCAGCGTTGAGCGCCAGCAGATTGGTCTGGTAGGCGATGTCATCAATGATGCCGATCTTGCTGGCGATCTGCTTCATCGCAGCCACGGTCTCGCGCACGGCGTCGCCGCCTTCGGTCGCCGCACTGGCCGAGAGGCTGGCGATGCCATCGGTGGTGCGGGCGTTGTCGGCATTCTGGGCGATGGTGGCGGTGATCTCTTCCACCGAGGCGCTGGTTTCCTCCACATTGGCAGCCTGTTGCGAAGCATTGTGCGAGAGCGCCTGCGAAGACGAGGAAATCTCTTCCGAGGCCGAGGCCAGCGCACTGGCTGTGCCGCTGACATCACCGATGACGTCGGTCCACTTGTTGACCATCTGCTGAGTGCTGTAGAGCACGCTGACCTTGTCGTTCTTGCGCAGTGGCACGGTGACTGTCAGATCGCCCTCGGCCACGCGGCGCAGGACGCTCATGGCATCGCGCGGCTCGCCGCCGATCTGCGAACGGATGGTGCGATAGGCAAACCCGAGGCAGGCGAACAGCACTACCACCGAGGCGGTCAGCAGCCAGAAGATCTTCTGTTCCAGTTCGGCATACTCGCGGCCGGCCCTGAGCACACGCGCCTGCGTGCGTTCGTCGACCTGGCGCAGGAAGTCATTGATCGGGGCCATCACGCGGCCGAACAGCGCACGGTAGGTCTGGTCGAAGACCAGCTCCTGCGCCATGGCCTGGTTGGGCGCACCGACCACGGTGAACTTGCCCTCGCCATCATCGAACTCGCCCTTGACCGCATGGAAGGCGGTGATCTCGATGCGCGAGAGCTGGTCTCCCAGCTTCAGGGCTTCCTGCATCTTGGCCAACTCCTGTTCAGTGAAACCGGCTTGCTTCATCAGCTCGCTCAGCGGCACCGTCTGGGCACCCGCCTCCACCGGCAGTTTGCGGGCACTGACCAGGTCCCAGTTGAAACGGTCGTAGTTGGAAGGCCGCGCGCGCTTGCCATTGCGGATGTCCAGGATCATGTAATAGCGATCCTCGTCATTGGGGTCGCCCGTGGTCACGTAGGCGCGCGCGAACTTGGTCATGTCCTCGGTGGTGCGGCGCAGTTCATTGGCCAGCGCGGCGGAGTCGTAGCGGGACTGATGCGCTTGCTCCAGCGCAGTATTGGCCTGGCGCAGCGTATCGGTAAGGCTGATCACCACCGCCACCAGGATGGACAGGACTACACCCAGCCAGATGAAGATCTGCTTGATGCTCATCCTGTTGGTCATCGATTCTTGCATGCTCGCTTCCCCTCGTGGTGCGGGTCCCTTGATCGGGCCCGTCATGGCGCCGACGCCACACTGCGTTCGGCGTAGGCCGCCGTATTGCCTTGTTCCTGTTGCTGGGTGTGCTGCACCAGGTGCGGAATATCCAGGATCAGCGCGACCCGGCCGTCACCCAGGATGGTCGATCCCGACAATCCCTTGACCTTGCCGAACAGCCGGCCCAGCGGTTTGATCACCGCCTGGCACTCGCCCAGCAGACCATCGACCAGCAGCCCGGCGCGCAATTGCCCGTACTGGACGATCACCAGACTCTTGCGCGCACGGGCCTGTTCCCGCGCAGGCAGGTCGAACAGCTCACGCAGCGGGACAAACGGCAAGGGCTCGCCACGGACCGCGACGATATGGCTGCCGTTCTGGCGCGGCGGCATGTCGATGCACTCCACCACCATGTCCAGCGGAATCACGAACACCGCATTGCCGACCACCACCTGGAAGCCCGAGATGATGGCCAGTGTCAGCGGCAGGCGGATGCGGACCACGGTGCCACGCCCGGGTTCGGTATCGATGGCCACCTCGCCCTGCAGGGCATCGATGTTGCGCTTGACCACATCCATGCCGACACCGCGTCCGGAAAGTTCGGTGACCTGCTCGGCGGTGGAAAAGCCGGGCTCGAAGACGAAGCGGTAGATCTCGGCATCGCTGAGTTCGGCCTCCGGCGTCGTCAGTCCTTGTGCGATGGCCTTTTCCAGAATGCGTGTGCGATCCATGCCCCGGCCATCGTCCATCACCTCCACCAGCACGCTGCCGGATTCATGCATGGCATTGAGCCGCAGCGAGGCCTTGGCCGGCTTGCCGACGGCAATGCGCTCGGCGGCAGGCTCGATGCCGTGGTCGATGGCATTGCGCACGATGTGCATCAGCGGATCGGCCAGGCGCTCCACCATCGATTTGTCCAGCTCGGTCTCGGAGCCGGTCATGGTGAGATCGATATCCTTGTCGAGATCGCGGGCGATGTCGCGTACGATGCGCGGGAAGCGCTGGAACACCTCATTGATCTGCACCATCCGCAACGTGAGCGCGGCATCGCGGATCTGTTCCATCAGGCTGTCGATGGCCTGGGTGGCCTCCTCGAACTGGCTGTCCTTGCGGCGTCGGGCAATCAGGCGCGCACTGGCACCGGCGATGACCAGCTCGCCCACCAGGTCGATCAGCTGGTCCAGCTTGGAGACCTCGATCTTGATGAACTTCTGTTCCTGCGCACGCCGCTCGTCCAGCGGGCGCGGCCGCGCACCGGCGCCGGGCGCGGCCGCCGGCACTGCGGGGGCGGCGGCGTCAGCGAGCGTGGCTGCGCCCAGGCAGCGCCATTGGGCTTCGGTGAACAAGTCCAGGCTGAGCCATTGAGCGGCCAGGCGCGCCGCATCGTCGGGGGCGAGCCGCTGCAGCACCGTCGCATACGCCGCCAGGGGACTCTGCGGCGGCAGGATATCGATGCGGCTGTCATCGCGTACGAATTCGAACACGTCTTCCAGCGTCTGCCGGGTGGAGTCGGAGGCCAGGCAGATTTCCACGCCCAGGTAGCAGCTCTCGGCATCCATGGCCGCCGCTTCGGGAATGTCTGCCTCCACCGGCAGGATGGCGACGATGCGGCCCAGCGAACGCAGGTAGTGCAGGAAAGACAGGGGATCGAGTCCATCACGCAGGACATTCTCATTGAACTGCAGCGACAGGTGCCAGTAGGGATAATCGGCCGTCGCCTGCAGGGCCTCGTCCCGGTGAGCATCGCCGCCGTGGGCCGCGTCCGCGGAGGCAGTGCCGGTGAGCCGCTGCAGCAGCCGTGCCGGCTCGCTGGCCGCCTCGCCCGGTGCGCTGGCCGACTGCGCGACCTCGGCCAGTGCAGCCAGCAGCGTGGCTCGGCGTTCGGCATTGGGTTCCTCGGCTTCCTGGTTGCGCTCGATGGCATCGACCAGGTCACTGACGTAATCGCCACACTGCAGCAGCAACGACATCATGGGCGCGTTCAGGGGCAGGCGTTCTTCACGAACCAGATCCAGCACATGCTCCACCTGGTGCGTGAACTGCACGATGCTGTCGAAGGCGAAGAGGCCGGCCGAACCCTTGATGGTATGGGCGGCGCGGAAGATGGCGTTGATGCTGTCTCGGCTCGGTCCTTCCATCTCGATCTGCAGCAAGGCCGCTTCCATGGCCACGAGCAGTTCGCGGGCTTCCTGGACGACGGCATCGCGGGCGGAGTCCTTTTTCATGCGGCCTCCACGGCAGGGCTGAAGCGCTCATGCAATTGCAGCAGGTCCAGCGTGGCCAGCACGGCCGGACTGTAGACACCGATCTCCAGCTGCCGTCCACCGGCGGCCAGCTCGCGCCGCAACAGCAGCAGCAGCTGGATGCCGGCCGTATCCAGCTCATCCACGCCGGACAGGTCGAGCACCACCTGCGTCTGCGGCAGCGTCAGGGCGTGCAGCAGCTCCGGCTTGCGCTCGGCCGCCTGGAAAATGGTCAGTCCGCCGCTCACGGTGAGCAGCAGCCTGTCCTCTTGCACGGAATACGTCAGCGGCATCGTCGGGTTCTCGGCATTCTCTTCAAGGGTCCGTGGTATGGCTCACGGCTGTACCAGCTTGGCTACGGCATCGAGCAGCACCGGCGGCAGGAAGGGCTTGTGCACCCAGGCGCGGATGCCGGCGGCCTTGCCTTCCTGCTTGCGCGCTTCGCTGCTTTCGGTAGTCAGCATGATGACGGGGGTGAATTTGTAGGCAGGCATCTGCTTCATCTCGCGCACGAAGGACAGGCCATCCAGATTGGGCATGTTGAGGTCGGAAATGACCAGATTGAACTTGCGGCCATCCAGTTTCTTCAGCGCTTCCAGGCCGTCAGCCGCTTCTTCGACCTGATAGCCGGCGCTCTTCAAGGCCGCCGTGATGGTCTGCCGCAGGCTGAAGGAATCGTCGACGATCAATATGCATTTTTCCATCTCGGTGCCTCGTGATCTCAGAAAAAATCCACCTGCGACGGTGGCGCGGGATGGCCCTGCTGGCCGGCATGCATCTGGCGTTGTTCCTGGGTGGTATAGGTCTTTTCAAGATCAGTCAGCCACTGCTGCGGCGAGGGCAGCGCCCGCGCCTCGGCGGCCGCGTTGCGCAGGCGCAGGATGTCCTGCTGCACGTGATCCAGGATCTGGCTGATGCGGTCCTGGAATTGCAGGTGGACCAGGATGTCGCACACTTCGCGGTCGACTTCGCGGCCTTCGTCTTCCAGCGTTTCCATGGTCGTGGTGAGCTTCATGGCGGAGTGGCGGAAGTCGGCGATGATCTGGTCGATCACGGCGCGCGAGTTTTCGGCGATGCCTTCGGTATCAGCCGCATCCCCGGTGGCACCGATGGCCGCCATGATCTGCTGGCGCGCGCTCTTGGCGCGGGCAGCGATCTGGCGGCTGTTCTCGGCCGAGCGCTCGGCCAGTTCCTGCCAGCTCTGCTCGTCGCTGAGCAGATCTGTCACGCCGGTCTGGCCGGCCAGTTGCTCGTTCTGCTGGGCCAGGCGGCGAATCTCGTCATTGGCCGCCATCAGGCTGTCGAACTTGGTCACCAGCACCTGGCGCGAGGCCAGCATGCCTTCCAGCGCCGAGGCAATCGCACCCAATTGTTCAGCAGCGTGCTGCACGGTCTGCAGGATCTCGCCGTTGGCGCTATGTCGGGCGGGGTCCAGTGCGCCGCCCAGGCGCTCGTGGATGCCGACGAAGCGGGCCGTCAAGCCGTCGATGGCCGATTGCGTCTGGGCCCGCGCCAGTTGCACATTGCCCTGCCACACCGGCAGCACTTCTCGGACCAGTTCGGCCAGTGGCGCGGTGCTCGCAACTGCGCCAGCCGGCTCGGCTGCCATCACCGGCTCTCTCTGCAGCCCGCCAGCAAGCGCTGCCGCAGGTGGCAAGGATGGCTGCGGCGCGGCCATGGCGGGCACCGCCGGGGCGGGCAGGCAAGTCAGGTAGAAGGCCCCGCCGATCAGCAGGCCGACCAGTGCCCCCAGCCACCAGTGCTGGGCCAGCATCATGAACAGCAGCAGATTCACCAGGCACAGCATCGGCAAGATATTGCGAAGCGATTTCACAGCCACGTTTTCCTGTTGGTTGTTGTCAGCTCGGGGCAAAGCGCACGGCCATGATCGCGATGCACACAGCCCGCCATTGACGGTGTTTACGGCAACTACGGGCGCTTCTTTGGCAAAACCGCCCGGTGCGCAGGCGAAGTTGGCGGCGACAAAGGCGATTCAGCACCCCTGCACCCACTGCCGCCCGGCACTAATGCAGCTTGCAGCGGGTCTATCCTGCGCGCACTGACCCTCAGCCTATTGTGCTGGCTGCCCGGGTCTCGCCTTGCGTGGAATAAAGGCCAAATTCCGGTTGAGTTGTCTGCACCAATGGACAATCATCGGAAAGTTGCCAAGAATTAACAAAAAGCCAGGTCGGCCATTCAGGCCGGCCGCAATGAAATCAACTACAATGCCGCACCCGGCGTGCCGGGGGAAAGACACCATGGAACTGGAAAGCTATCGCTATATCGCAATCGACGGCCCGATCGGGGCTGGCAAGACTTCGCTGGCCACGCGCCTGTCGGCGCTCTGGGGCGCACAGTCGGTGCTGGAGCAGCCGGAAGGCAATCCCTTCCTGGCCGAGTTTTACCGGGATGCTGCACGGCATGCCTTCCAGACCCAGGTTTTTTTCCTCCTGCAGCGCATGGGGCAGTTGCAGGCACCGCTGGATCCGGCGCAACTGGAGGGACGCTTCATTGCCGACTTCATGCTGGAAAAGAACATCCTGTTCGCCCAGTTGACGCTGGCCGGCGATGAACTGGCGCTTTATGACGCCTTGTATCGCCAGTTGCAGCCCAAGGCGCGGGTGCCGGACCTGGTGATCCACCTGCAGGCACCGGCCGATGTTCTGCAGACCCGCATCGCCGCGCGCGGGATCGCCATGGAGGAAGCCATCTCCCTGGATTACCTGCAACGTCTGTCGGAGTGCTACAGTCAATTTTTCTATCATTACCAAGACGCGCCGGTACTGACCGTCAACACCGAGCATCTGGATCCGGCCCACAGCGATGCCGATCTGGCCATCCTGCTGCAGCACATCCAGGAGATGCACGGGCCGCGCGCCTTTCTCAATCACGGAGGTTGAATCTTTCATGGCAGGCTATCTTCAGGAATCGGGCGCGGCACGCGCCAAGCCGGTGACCACCCACACCCTGCAGGCGATGCGCGCCAAGGGCGACAAGATCAGCATGCTGACCTGTTATGACGCCAGCTTCGCCACGCTCATGGAGCGCGCCGGGCTGGAAACGGTGCTGATCGGCGACTCCCTGGGCATGGTCTGCCAGGGCCATGATTCAACCCTGCCGGTGACGATCCAGGATGTGGCCTATCACACGGCGGCCGTCGCGCGCGGCACCCGCACCATGCTGATCATCGCCGACCTGCCCTTCGGCACCTACCCGACCCGCGAGGAAGCCTTCCGCAACGCCGCGCTGCTGATGCAGGCGGGCGCGCAGATGGTCAAGCTGGAAGGCGGCGTGTGGCTGGCCGATACCATCAAGTTCCTCACCGAGCGCGGCATCCCGGTGTGCGCGCACATTGGCCTGACGCCGCAGTCAGTGCACCAGCTGGGCGGCTTCAAGGTGCAGGGCAAGACCAGCGATGGCGCCACGCAGCTGCATGCGGATGCGCTGGCGGTACAGCAGGCGGGCGCTTCGCTGGTGGTCATCGAAGCGGTGCCGGCCACGCTGGGCAAGGAAGTGACCGACCGCCTGGCCATCCCCACCATCGGCATCGGTGCCGGTCCCGATTGCTCGGGCCAGGTGCTGGTGATGCATGACATGCTGGGCGTGTTCCCGGGCCACAAGAGCCGCTTCGTGCGCAACTTCATGGACGGGGCCAGCGGCATCGAGGAGGCGGTGCGCCACTATGTGGCGGCCGTGAAGGATGGCAGCTTCCCGGCACAGGAGCATTGCTTCTGAGGCCTTGATTCAGGCTGTGGACAAGAAAAAGGCCAGCGAGATCGCTGGCCTTTTGCTTTGCTGCTGGTGACGCCAATGCGGCTGTCGCAACCGCGGCTTACTCGAAGAATTCCTTGACCTTGTCCTTCCAGGTCTTGGTCTGCGGGCTGTGCTTGGCGCCGCCTTCGGTGGTGAGCTGCTCGAACTCGCGCAGCAGTTCCTTCTGGCGATCGGTCAGCTTGACCGGGGTCTCCACCACGACGTGGCAGAACAGGTCGCCCGCGTAACCGGAACGCACGCCCTTGATGCCCTTGCCGCGCAGGCGGAAGGTCTTGCCGCTCTGGGTGCCTTCGGGAATGGAGAAGGAGGCCTTGCCATTCAGGGTCGGCGCTTCGATCTCGCCACCCAGTGCCGCCTTGGCGAAAGAGATCGGCATCTCGCAATGCAGGTCGTCGCCATCACGCTGGAACACGTCGTGCGGCTTGATGTGAATTTCCACATACAGGTCGCCCGGGGGACCGCCATTGACGCCCGGCTCACCGTTGCCGGAGGAACGGATGCGCATGCCGTCGTCAATGCCTTCGGGGATCTTCACTTCCAGCGTCTTGTTGCGCTTGATGCGTCCGGCACCGGCGCAGGTGGTGCAGGGTTCCGGAATGATCTTGCCGCTGCCGTGGCACTTGGGGCAGGTCTGCTGGATGCTGAAGAAGCCCTGCTGCATGCGTACCTGGCCGTGACCGCCGCAGGTGGTGCAAGTGACCGGCGAGGTGCCGGGCTTGGCGCCGCTGCCGTGGCAGGTATCGCACTGGTCCCAGGACGGCACACGGATGGTGGTGTCGAAGCCGTGCGCAGCCTGCTCCAGCGTGATTTCCAGGTTGTAGCGCAGGTCGGCGCCGCGATAGACCTGCGGGCCGGAGCTGCGGCCGCGGCCACCGCCGCCGCCAAAGATATCGCCGAAGATGTCGCCGAAGGCATCGGCAAAGCCACCCGCGCCGGCACCGCCGCCGCCACCCATGTTGGGGTCGACGCCGGCATGGCCGTAGCGGTCGTAGGCCTCGCGCTTCTGCGGGTCCGACAGCATCTCGTAGGCTTCCTTGACCTCCTTGAACTTGTCTTCCGCACCCTTGCTGTCCGGGTTGCGGTCAGGATGGTACTTCATCGCCAGCTTGCGATAAGCCTTCTTGATTTCGTCGTCGCTGGCGTTCTTCGCCAGTCCGAGCACTTCGTAAAAATCGCGTTTTGCCATGTTGTATAACCCACCTTGTTATTGTGTTCCGTCGCTGCTGCGATGGCCTGCATCTGCGGCCGCGCAAGCACGACCGGAAACCAACAATGTGAAAAAGCCGAGTTCAGCTTTTGACTGCGGACTCGGCGTACCGGCCTGGCCGAAAAAACAACCCGGCCGGGTGGATGCTTCTCAAAAATCCGCCCGGGCTGCGGAAAAACCGCACCCGGGCGCGAGCGCTGACCTCCGATGAAACGAGGCGTCAGTCCCGGATTACTTCACTTCCTTGAAGTCGGCGTCGACCACGTTGTCGTCCTTCGGGGCTGCACCGGCGGCACCGGCCTGAGCACCTGCGGCGCCCGCAGCACCACCGGCGGCAGCGGCTTGCGCCTGCTGGTCGGCGTACATCTTCTCGCCCAGCTTCTGCGCCGCGGTCGACAGGGCTTCGGTCTTGGCATCGATGGTGGCCTTGTCGTCACCCTTCAGGGCTTCTTCCAGGTTCTTGATGGCGGCTTCGATGACTTCCTTCTCGCCGGCTTCCAGCTTGTCGCCGTATTCGCCCAGGGCCTTCTTGGTCGAGTGCACCAGCGCATCACCCTGGTTGCGGGTCTCGGCCAGTTCCTTCAGGCGCTTGTCTTCCTCGGCGTTGGCTTCGGCGTCGCGCACCATCTTTTCGATCTCTTCTTCATTCAGGCCGGAGTTGGCCTTGATGGTGATCTTGTTTTCCTTGCCGGTGGCCTTGTCCTTGGCGCCCACGTGCAGGATGCCGTTGGCGTCGATGTCGAAGGTCACTTCGATCTGCGGGGTGCCGCGCGGTGCCGGCGGGATGCCTTCCAGGTTGAATTCGCCCAGGGCCTTGTTGCCCACGGCCATTTCACGCTCGCCCTGGTAGACCTTGATGGTCACGGCCGGCTGGTTGTCGTCGGCAGTGGAGAACACCTGGCTGAACTTGGTCGGAATGGTGGTGTTCTTCTTGATCATCTTGGTCATGACGCCGCCCATGGTTTCGATACCCAGCGACAGCGGGGTCACGTCCAGCAGCAGCACGTCCTTGCGGTCGCCCGAGAGGACCGAACCCTGGATCGCGGCACCGACGGCCACGGCTTCGTCGGGGTTCACGTCACGGCGCGGATCCTTGCCGAAGAATTCCTTCACCTTCTCGATGACCTTGGGCATGCGGGTCATGCCGCCGACCAGGATCACGTCGTCGATGTCAGACACCTTCACACCGGCATCCTTGATGGCGGTACGGCAGGGTTCGATGGTCTTGGCGATCAGTTCCTCCACCAGGGACTCCAGCTTGGCGCGGGTGATCTTCAGGTTCAGGTGGACCGGTGCGCCATTGGCCATGGCGATGTAAGGCTCGTTGATCTCGGTCTGTTGCGAGGACGACAGCTCGATCTTGGCGCGTTCGGCCGAGGCCTTGATGCGCTGCAGGGCAATGGCGTCCTTGGACAGGTCCAGGCCGTTGATCTTCTTGAATTCCTCGATGATGTAGTCGATCAGGCGCTGGTCGAAGTCTTCGCCGCCCAGGAAGGTGTCACCGTTGGTGGACAGCACTTCGAACTGCTTTTCGCCATCGACGTCAGCGATTTCGATGATGGACACGTCGAAAGTACCGCCGCCCAGGTCATACACGGCGATCTTGCGGTCACCCTTTTCCGCCTTGTCCAGGCCGAACGCCAGTGCCGCTGCGGTCGGCTCGTTGATGATGCGCTTGACGTCCAGGCCGGCGATGCGGCCGGCGTCCTTGGTGGCCTGGCGCTGGGCGTCGTTGAAGTAGGCCGGCACCGTGATGACGGCTTCGGTGACTTCTTCGCCCAGGTAGTCTTCGGCGGTCTTCTTCATCTTGCGCAGGACTTCAGCGGAAATCTGCGGCGGGGCCAGCTTCTTGTCGCGCACGCCGATCCAGGCGTCGCCGTTGTCGGCGGCCACGATCTGGTAGGGCATCAGGTTGATGTCCTTCTGCACTTCCTTCTCGGTGAACTTGCGGCCGATCAGGCGCTTGGCGGCGTAGATGGTGTTCTTCGGGTTGGTGACGGCCTGGCGCTTGGCGGGAGCGCCGACCAGGATTTCGCCGTCTTCCTGATACGCAATGATGGAAGGCGTGGTACGCGCGCCTTCGGAGTTCTCGATCACCTTGGGCTGGTTGCCTTCCATGACGGAAACGCAAGAGTTGGTGGTGCCCAGGTCAATACCAATGATTTTTCCCATGATTTTTCCTTCGTTCTTTCAGCCCTGGATGTCGGGCTACAGGTGTTTTGAATGGTTTGAATATGTGGAGGAAAGACGGACTTTCAAGCGCCGGAACCACCGGATGAAGCAAAAATGATGCCGTTTGCCTCTTTCCCCTTCCGGCGCCGGTCCGCTTACTTTCCCTGGGCCACCGTCACCAGCGCCGGACGCAGCAGACGGTCGGAAATCATATAGCCTTTTTGCAGCACGGCAACCACCGTGTTGGCTTCCTGCTCGGCCGGCACGGCCGAGACGGCCTGGTGCTTCATGGGGTCGAGCTTCTCGCCGGCCTGCGGGCTGACTTCCTGCAGCTTGTTCTTCTCGAAGGCCGAGGAGAGTTGCTTCAAGGTCATGTCCACGCCTTCCTTGAGCGATTCCAGCGAGGCGTTTTCGATCTTCAGGGCCATTTCCAGGCTGTCCTTGACCGCCAGCAGCGACTCGGCGAAGCCCTCGATGGCGAACTTGTGGGCCTTGGCGATGTCTTCCTGAGCACGGCGGCGGATGTTCTCGCCTTCGGCACGGGCACGCAGGAAGGCGTCCTGCATCTCGGCAGCCTTGGCTTCGGCTGCGGCCAGCTTGTCTTCCAGTGTGGGCTCGGCAGCGGCGGCCGGAGCAGCCTGCTCGGCGGCAGTGGCAGCAGCGGCGTCAGCAGCCTGGTTGTCTTGCTGGACGGATGGGTTTTCCTGTTTTTCCATGTCTTGCATTCCTGAATTACCTCCAACAAATCAATGATTTACGTGCGTGCGGCAGCCTGATGTGAAGCGCCGTCCGCCAAGGGATGCGGCACAAGTAGGGCATGTCCCTGCTTTTTCAAGGGCTTTTTGGCACTTTCCGGCGACTTTTTGCCTGTTTATGCGATTTCAAGAAGAAAAATGTTACGCGCGCTTACAGAAATTACGGGGTCTGACTTCAAGTTAATTCGACCCCGACCTAAACTGAATTCGAGTTCCCGCCCTTTGGGGCAGGCTCGTTTGACGGCATTCCCACTTCCCCTCATCGCTTGTCGCGCCAACAAGGTGTCATCATGAAACTGCCACTGATTGCGGCCATTATCTTCGTTGCCCTGTACAGCCTGCTGGCTACCGCCTGGATCAGCTATACGCATCTGGTGAGCGAATACACGCTCTGAGCGCCGCTACCCCCCGGTTTTTTTCTTGTATGAACGATCTGGACGCTTCAGACCAGGCAAGATCATTGCCGGACAGACAATATCAGCGACAGTAAAGACGTTCAGCCTGCCATTTTAGCAGGCTGAAGGCTGCAGACCGCCCCGGGCCGGCGGTCGATATGAAGCTTTCTGAAAAATCAGCGATCCGCGCCGAGTGCCTTTGCCCGCTCTGCGGCGATCGCCTGCTGGCGCGCCATCTCTTCGCGGGCGGCGGCATTGCTCATGGTCGGCCAGCCGGCCAGGTGCTGCTCGACGATCTCCACCATGCCGTTGATCCAGGCCGGTGATTCATTCAGGCAGGGGATGAAGTGAAACTCCTTGCCGCCTGCGTGCAGGAAGTCTTCCTTCACTTCCATGGCGATTTCTTCCAGGGTTTCCAGGCAGTCGCTGGTGAAACCGGGACACATCACGTCGATGCGGCGCACGCCCTGCCGGCCCAGTTCCTGGGCGGTGGGCGCGGTGTAAGGCTGCAGCCACTCGGCCTTGCCGAAGCGCGACTGGAAGGTGACCTGGTACTGCTCATCGGTCAGCCCCAGCGATTGCGCCAGCAGGCGTGCGGTCTTGTAGCACTCGCAATGATAAGGATCGCCCAGCATCAGCGTGCGCTTGGGCACGCCGTGGAAGCTCATCAGCAGCTTGTCCGGCCGGCCGTGCAGGTCCCAGTGATCCAGCACCGACTGGCGCAGCGCCTGGATGTAGGCATCCTGGTCGTGATAGTTGCGGATCAGGCGCAGCTCGGGAATGTTGCGCACCTGGCGGTAATGGTCGAAGACGGCATCGAAGATGGAAGCAGTGGTCGTGCCCGAATACTGCGGATAGGCCGGCAGCACCAGGATGCGCGTGCAGCCCTGTTGCTTGAGCTGATCCAGCACTTCGGGCAGCGACGGCGTGCCGTAGCGCATGGCATACACCACCTGCAACTGATGATGGCCGCGCCCGGCCAGTTGCACCGCCAGCGCAGCGGCCTGGCGCTGTGTATGCACGCGCAGCGGCGAGCCTTCCTCGGTCCAGATGCTGGCGTATTTCTCGGCCGACTTGGAGGAGCGGAAGGGCAGGATGATGCCGTTGAGAATGAACCACCACACCGCACGCGGGATTTCCACTACACGCGGGTCCGACAGGAATTGCTTGAGGTAGCGTCGCAGCGCGCCTGCATTGGGCGCATCGGGCGTGCCGAGATTGACCAGCACCACGGCGGTGGAGGCCGGGCTGCCGTGGGTGTAGGGAGGTTCTTTGCGGAAGGGCATGGTCGTTGAGCTTGGGCTTCTTGATGTTCTTGGTGTGAGGGCGATCAGGAAGCCAGCAGCTCGCGCGCGTGCTTGCGCGTGGTGGCCGTGATTTCCAGTCCGCCCAGCATGCGGGCGATTTCTTCCACGCGCGCCTTGGGGTCCAGCCCGTCGATGTCGGAGAGGGTCTTGCCGCCCTCGCTGCGCTTCTTGACCTGGTAGTGCTGGTTGGCCTGGCTGGCCACCTGCGGCAAGTGCGTCACGCACAGCACTTGCCGTTCCTGGCCGAGACGCTTCAAGAGCCGTCCGACCACTTCGGCGACGGCACCGCCGATGCCGCTGTCGACTTCATCGAAGATCAGGGTCGGTACCGTGGTGGCGGCCGAGGCGATCACCGAGATGGCCAGCGAGATGCGCGCCAGTTCACCGCCCGAGGCCACCTTGGCCAGCGCGCGCGGCGCCACGCCGGCGTGACCGGCCACCAGGAATTCCACCTGTTCCAGCCCGTATGCGGCCGGCTCCACTTCATTGAGCGCGATCTCGAAGCGCCCACCGGCCATCGACAGATCCTGCATGGCGGCCGTGACCGCCTCGCCCAATGCGGCCGCGGCCTTGGCGCGCGCCTTGGAGAGTTTCTGCGCCTGCGCCAGATAGGCTTGCTTGAGCTTGTCTTCCTGCGCGCGCAGAGCATCGAGGTCGCTGGCATCGGCCAGTTGCTTCAATTCTTCGGAGAGCTTGCGATGCTCCTCGGGCAGCTCATCGGGCTGCACATGGAATTTGCGGGCGGTCGAATGGATGGCTTCCAGGCGCTCTTCCACTTCCTGCAGGCGCGCGGGATCGAGTTCAACGCGGCCGAGATAATCATTCAAGGCATAGACCGCTTCCTGCAGCTGGATCTGCGCCGGTTCCAGCGCGTCGAGCACCGGCTTCAAGGCAGTATCGACATCGACCAGCTTGCTCAGCTTCTGCGTGATCGAGGAGAGTTGCGAGAGGATCGGCGACTCCGATTCCGAGATCACGCCCAGCGCCTCCTGCGCGCCACCGATGAGCGCCGCGGCATGCGACAGGCGGCTGTGCTCGGTGCTGATGTCAGCCCATTCGCCGGGCTTGACGGCCAGCTTGTGCAGCTCGGCCACCTGCCACTCCAGGCGCTCGCGCTCCAGCAGCACATTGCGCGCATCCTGCTCGAACTGCTCACGCTGGCGGGCCAGGGCGCGCCAGGTCTTGTAGGCGGCAGCCACCTCGCGCGCAGGTTCCAGCAGACCGGCCTGGCTGTCCAGCAACTGGCGCTGGGCATCGGCCTTCATGAGCGACTGGTGCGCGTGCTGGCCGTGGATGTCCACCAGCATCTCGCCGACTTCGCGCAATTGCGCGGCGGTGGCGGCGCTGCCGTTGATGTAGGCCTTGCTGCGGCCGGCATTGTCGATCACCCGGCGCAGCAGCACGCCGTCGTGCTCGCCGGTGAATTCGTGTTCGTCCAGCCAGGCCATCACTTCCGGCGTGGCGGTGAAATCGGCGCTCACATCCGCCTTGGCCGCGCCCTCGCGCACCACGCTGGGATCGCCCCGTCCGCCCATGGCCAGCGCCAGGGCATCGATGAGGATGGATTTGCCGGCGCCGGTTTCGCCGGTGAAGACGGAGAATCCGCGCGCGAATTCGAGCTCGATGGCATCGACAATCACGAAGTCGCGAATCGTTAAGGTACGCAGCATGGTGGTCTCGCAGCGGGTTGGACGGACAGGCCAGTAGGCTCAAGCGAGCCGGCACGCGATGGCCGGGCTTGATGCGGGCTTATTGTAATCGGCCTTCTATGGAGGGGTATTCATTCCAGTGCAGCTTCTCGCGCAGGGTATCGAAATAACTCCAGCCCTCGGGATGCAGGAAAGTGATCTTGTGCGCCGAACGGCGGATCACGATGCGGTCGCCATGCAGCACGCTGGTCAAGGATTGCATGTCGAAGTTGGCGCTGACCTCGCGCCCGGCCACCACCTGGATCACGATCTCGCAGGAATCCGACAGCGTGATGGGCCGGTTGGACAGCGAATGCGGAGAAATCGGCACCATCACGATCCCGTGCAGGCTGGGATGCAGAATGGGGCCACCGGCCGACAGAGCATAGGCGGTGGAACCGGTGGGCGTGGCCACGATGAGACCATCGGAACGCTGGTTGTACATGAAGCGGCCATCGACCTCCACCCGCAGCTCGACCATGCCGGAGGTGGAGCCGCGCGCCACCACCACATCGTTCAGGGCCAGCGCCCGGAAGATCTCGCTGCCATCGCGGTAGACCCGCGCTTCCAGCAGCGAACGCGACTCGGCTTCGACCTTGCCTTCCAGCATGTCGGCCAGAGCCGGTATCATGCGGTCCTGGGCGATATCGGTGATGAAGCCCAGGCGGCCCTGGTTGATGCCGATCAGCGGCACGTTGTAGGGTGCCAGCTGGCGCGCGATGCCGAGCATGGTGCCGTCGCCGCCGACCACGATGGCCACGTCGGCGTGATGCCCGATCTGCTCGGGCGTCATGCTGTCATAGCCTTGCAGGGCGATGTTCTCGGCGGTCTCGGACTCGAAGACCACGGTGTGGCCATGCGACTCCAGGAACACCGCGATGTCCGACAAGATCTGCGCGATGCCGACGGCCTGGAACTTGCCGACGATGGCGACGGTTTTGGGTACGGCTGCCTGAACGGGTAATTTGATGGGCCACATGCTGCGGATTAGACCATAATTTGAGATGACATTGTAATGAAACCAAGCGCTTCCTCCCTGCCCTCCTCGCCCGCTCCCTCCCCCATCGAGGCGGTCCTGTTCGATCTCGACGATACCCTGTGGGCCATCGAACCGGTGCTGGTGCGCGCCGAAGGCCTGCTCTACGACTGGCTGCGCGAGCATGCGCCCGCGGTGGTGGCGGCCCATACGATTGCCAGCCTGCGCGAACGCCGCATGGCCCTGATGAAGACCGACCCGATGTATCGCATCGACCTCTGGAAGCTGCGCCACACGGCGCTCTCCGAGGTCTTCCGCGAGCATGACGTGGACCTGGCGCTGGTCGACCCGGCCATGGCCCTGTTCTCCGAAGCCCGCAGCACGGTGGCGCTGTTCGATGACGTCGAACCGGCGCTGCTGCGCATGAAGGGCCGGCTCACGCTGGGTTCGGTCTCCAACGGCTTTGCCGACCTGGAGCGCATCGGCCTGGCCGGGCACTTCGGGGTCTCGATTGCGGCGCATCGCTTCGGCCGCGCCAAACCGGATCCGGCCATCTTCCATGCCGCCTGCGAGGCCCTGCAGGTCGCCCCGGCGGCGACGGTCTATGTGGGGGACGATCCGCTGCTGGACGTACAAGGTGCGCAGCGGGCCGGTTTGCGGGCAGTATGGATGAACCGTTTCGACCGCACCCTGCCCGAGGGCATCACGCCCGACGCCATCTGCCGCGACCTGCATGAGCTGCACGACTGGCTGCAGGCGCAAGCCTGAACCTTTGTTCAATTTTTGGAAGAACTGACGCGGCCGTCACATTTACCGGATATGCCGCTAGAATATGCCCCATGCAACTCGATAACCGCGCCCGCACACTCCTGAAGGCCCTGGTCGAACGGTACATCGCCGACGGCCAGCCAGTGGGCTCGCGCGCCCTGTCGAAACTGTCGGGCCTGGAACTGTCGCCGGCGACCATCCGCAACATCATGGCCGATCTCGAAGAGATGGGCTTCGTCGCCAGCCCGCACACCTCGGCCGGCCGCGTGCCCACGCCGCGCGGCTATCGCATGTTCGTCGACACGCTGCTCACCGTCGAGGCCATCGACGAGAGCGCCCTCGAAGGCCGCCTGCAGGCACGCCTGCAGCACAGCGGTTCGCCGCAGAAGATCATCACCAATGCGGCCCAGGTGCTGTCCTCGCTGTCGCAGTTCGCCGGCGTGGTGATGACGCCCAAGCGCGAATCGATGTTCCAGCAGATCGAGTTCCTGCGGCTGTCGGAAAAGCGCATCCTGCTGGTCATCGTCGACCAGGGCGGCGACGTGCAGAACCGCATGCTCCTGACCGACGTCGACTACACCCCGAGCCAGCTGACCCAGGCCGCCAACTACATCAACCAGCATTACGCCGGCCAGTCCTTCGACCAGGTGCGCATCCACCTGCAAGGCGAACTGCGCCAGCTGCGCGACGACATGACCGCGCTCATGCAGGCCGCCGTCGAAGCCGGCAGTGACGCCATGAACGAAGAGGCCGACAACAACGTGGTCATCTCCGGCGAACGCAACCTGCTGTCGGTGACCGACCTCTCCTCCAACATGAATTCGCTGCGCCGCCTGTTCGACATGTTCGAGCAGAAGACCGGGCTCTTGCAGCTGCTGGATGTGTCCAGCAAGGCCACGGGCGTACAGATCTTCATCGGCGGAGAATCCCAGCTGGTGCCGATGGACGACATGAGCATCGTCACCGCCCCCTACGAGGTCAACGGCCGCATCGTCGGCACCCTGGGTGTGATCGGACCGACCCGCATGGCCTACGAACGCGTCATTCCCATCGTCGACATCACGGCCAAGCTGCTTTCCAGCGCCTTGAGCCAGCACTGATCCCGGCCAGCACAACCGTCGCGCCAGGACGCAAAAAAGCCATGTGAGACCTCACATGGCTTTTTTACATTTTTCTTCATGCAGCCTTGCCGGAATCAAGCCAGGCAAGCGAAAGCAAACTTACTTCTTCACTTTCTTGCAGTTTTTGCAATGACCGTAGAGGGCCAGGGCATGGTCGGCGATCTCGAAACCGTGCTCCTGGGCAATCTTGAGCTGGCGCTTCTCGATTTCGGCGTCGAAGAATTCCTCGACCTTGCCGCAATCCAGGCAGACCAGGTGGTCGTGGTGCGAGCCTTCGTTGAGTTCGAAGACGGCCTTGCCGGTCTCGAAGTGATTGCGCTGGAGCAGGCCGGCCTGTTCGAACTGGGTCAGCACGCGGTAGACGGTGGCCAGACCGACATCGAGGTTGTCAGAGAGCAATTGTTTGTAGACGTCTTCGGCGCTGAGATGGCGCACGGAGGTGTTCTGGAAGATTTCGAGGATCTTCAGGCGCGGCAGGGTCGCCTTCAGGCCGCTGGCCTTCAGTTCGGATGGATTGTTCGGCATGGTAGAGTGGGTTCCCGGGTTTTACTGGTCTCGAACAGGCGCGGCGGTCCACTGGGAAGACCTGGCGGACCGTTCCGGCGGGGCGGTGGGGAACGCCCTTTTACACCCGGAACGCACTCATGCCTATTTAAGAAGTAAGTTCTAGCTTATCATATAGCGCTTTAGGCTCATGGCTCAACCCGGTTGAAATCTTTATGCGCATGCTTTCCCGAATGAAGTCCCGTCATCACACCACCGCCATCGGCGTCCTGGCTGCACTGGCCGTCTCGCTGGCCGGCTGCTCCTCGACCAAGGCACCGGAACAGGCAGCACCCACCGATACTTCGGGCGTGAAGGTGACCGGCAAGAGCAACAGCCTGTTCGGCTTCTTCAAGCCCTACCGCATCGACATCCAGCAAGGCAACTTCGTCTCCAAGGAAATGGTGGCGCAACTGCGCCCCGGCCTGACCCGCGACCAGGTGCGCTTCGTGCTGGGCACGCCGCTGCTGACCGACATGTTCCACAGCAACCGCTGGGACTACGATTTCCGTCTGGCCAAGGGCAACGGCGAGATCATGACCAGCCGTGTCTCGGTGTTCTTCAAGGATGACCTGCTGGATCACGTCGAAGGCGGCCAGAACCTGCCCACCGAAAGCGAATACCTGACCCTGATCACTGACGCCAAGGTCGGTTCCAAGGCCGGCTTCAGCGACAAACCCAAGGACGACAGCGAGATCAAGCCCGCCTCGCCGGTGGCGCCTTCCTCGGCCACCAACAAGTAAGCCAGGCAAGCCCCGTCCTTCGCACTTCTTTCTTCCGAGTTTTACATGACTGCACTGAATATCGCGGTGACCGGCGCTTCCGGGCGCATGGGCCGCATGCTGATCGAAGCCATCCTCAACGCCGAGGGCCTGCACCTCTCCGGCGCCCTGGATACGCCCGCCTCGCCTGCCATCGGCACCGATGCCGGCCTGTTCCTGGGCAAGACCACCGGCGTGGTCATCGAATCCGAGCTGGCACGCGGCCTGGCCGGTGCTGACGTGCTGATCGATTTCACCCGTCCGGAAGGCACGCTCAAGCACCTGGAATACTGCGCCGCCCACGGCGTGAAGGTCGTCATCGGCACCACCGGTTTCGAGGCCGAAGGCAAAGCCGCCATCGCCGAATTCGCCAAGCGCACCGCCGTCATGGCCGCGCCCAACATGAGCGTGGGCGTCAACGTCACGTTGAAGCTGCTGGAACTGGCCGCCAAGAATTTCTCGCACGGCTACGACATCGAGATCATCGAAGCCCACCACCGCCACAAGGTCGACGCTCCCTCGGGCACTGCGCTGAAGATGGGCGAAGTCATCGCCGATGCGCTGGGCAAGAAGCTCGACGACGTCGCCGTCTACGCCCGCGAAGGCGTTACCGGTGAGCGCGATCCGTCCTCCATCGGTTTTGCCACCGTGCGCGGCGGCGACATCATCGGTGACCACACGGTCCTGTTTGCCGGCATCGGCGAGCGCATCGAGATTTCGCACAAGTCCTCCAGCCGCGTCTCGTACGCCATGGGCAGCCTGCGCGCTGCACGCTTCCTGGCCGACAAGGACACCGGCCTGTATGACATGCAGGATGTGCTGGGCTTCAAGTAAGCCGAGCCCGCAATCACAGGAAATGCCCGACGCTGCCGCGCCCCACCAGGTCCGGCAGCGAATTTTTTTGGGGTCCGCCGCTCCAAGCGACTCACCCCCATCCAACCGTCATTGACTCCCTGCCGCGTACGCGCGGCGTCTTTCCCGAAAGCACCTACCATGGAACAGAACGTTGGATTTGCCCACTACTGGGCCCAAGGCGATGCCGTTTCGCACTCGGTGGCCTATCTGCTGTTGCTGATGTCGATCGCCAGCTGGTTCTACATCCTCTCCAAGGCCTGGGCCGCCTGGCGCATCCGCCGTGGCAGCAATGCCCTCGAACAATTCTGGCAGGCCCCGACGCTGGCCGACGCCACCGCCGCCATGCAGCGCCTGGACAGCGAACAGATCTACACCCCCATGGCCGAACGCGCCGCCGAAGCGGCCGACATCGGCACCCGCCAGCAGGGCACACCCTCGCTCAACGCCGCGACCGATCCGGGCGAACTGATCACGCGCACCCTGCGCCGTGAAATCAACCGCGTCTCGGCGCGGCTGGAACGCGGCCTGACGCTGCTGGCCTCGGTCGGCTCGACCGCGCCCTTCGTGGGCCTGTTCGGTACCGTCTGGGGCATCTACCACGCGCTGGTGGCGGTCTCGGCCAGCGGCACGGTGCAGATCGACAAGGTCGCCGGTCCCGTGGGCGAGGCGCTGATCATGACCGCGCTGGGCCTGCTTGTGGCGATCCCTGCCGTGCTGGCCTACAACGCCTTCACCCGCATCAACCGCGTGGTGCTGGCCGAACTGGATGGCTTCGCACATGACCTGCATGCCTACCTGACCACCGGCGAGCGCGTCGGCGGCATGCGCAAATAATTTTTCGACACCCGAACCGAGAGGAGTCCCACATGAGTTTCGGCGGATTCAACGACAACCAGAACTCGGCCCCGATGGCCGACATCAACGTCACCCCGATGGTGGACGTGATGCTGGTCCTGCTGGTGATCTTCATCATCACCGCGCCCATGTTCACCCACGCCCTGAAGCTGGACCTGCCCACCGCGCAGTCCAACCCGGCCCCGGAAAAACCGGAGACCATCACCCTGGGCATCGATGCCGCCGGCAAGCTGTACTGGAACGACCAGCCGGTCAGCGAAGCGGACATGGATGCGCGCCTGGCCACGGCTGCGGCCAAGAAACCGCAGCCCGAGCTGCAACTGCGGGCCGACAAGTCGACCCGCTATGAAATGATCGCCGAAGTGATGTCGGCCGCGCAGGGTGCGGGGCTGACCAAGCTGGGCTTCGTCACCGACCCCAAGGGCGGCGGCAAGAGCAACAGACAAGCAAACTGAAAGAGAGCAGGCATGGCCACCGTACAACTGGCGGGCGACCGCATCACCGACTGGGACAGTTTCCATACCGAGAGCGCAGCCGCCTTCGGCTTCCCGGATTTCTATGGCCGCAACATGAATGCCTGGGTCGATTGCCTGTCCTACCTGCGCGATGACGCCGGCATGTGCAAGTTCAGGCTCAAGCCCAAGGAAGTGCTGACCATCGAGATCAGCCACAGCGCCGAGCTGCACCAGCGCCTGCCGGACCTGGTGGAAGACGTGGAATTCTGCTGCACGGCCATCAATGACCGCTGCGAGGATTATGGCGAGCCGCCGGTCATTGCGCTGGTGTGGAAGTGATATTGCCGTTTTCCATTCATCTCCCCCACCGCTGCGGCGGCCCTGATTGATCTCTCAAAGAGATCAGTCAAACAACCACTCGATCGATCAATCGATCAACTCATCCCCATCGTAAAACGGATACGGCCCATCGAATTGACCGATGAAGGCCGTATGGCTGACCAGGCTCTCTGCAGCCGCATCCCACCAGTGCAACTGGAATCCCGGCGGCTCCATCACGAAGCAGGAAGGTGCTTGCGGATCCAGATCCAGCTGCACCTGATGTGACACGCCCGGACAGGTCGTGGCCAGCGTCCCGCCAAAGCGCCGCTGGATGGAACGATGCAGGTGGCCGCACAGGATGCGTTCAACCTGCGGATGCTTGCGCACCACCGCCTCCAATGCCTGCGGATCGGCCAGCCCCATGTCATCCATGTGCCCGATGCCGGTGGTAAAGGGCGGATGATGCATGGCGATCACGGTCGGCCGTTCCGGCTGCTGGGCCAGCACCTCATCCAGCCACAACAGGCTGGAGGCGGCCAGTGCGCCGCCGCTGGCGCGCGGAATCACGGTATCGAGCGCGATGATGCGCACCGGATGATCCTCGATCACATACTCGATGCGCTCGCCGCCCTGCTGCAGATAGGTGTGTTCCGGGAAGGCCGCGCGCAGCGCATTGCGCTCGTCATGGTTGCCCGGCAACAGGTAGTACGGCATGGTCAGCGGTGCCAGCAGGTCACGCAGGCAGGCATATTCGGAGGGCTTGCCAAAGTCCACCAGGTCGCCTGTGATGACCAGCACGTCCGGCTTCTGCTTCAAGGCATTGACCTGCCGCACGCAGCGGCGCAGTGCTTCGGCGGTATCCACCACGCGATAGGATTTCTTGCCATCGGTCTTGATGTGCAGGTCGGAAATCTGTCCCAGGATCATGCGGTCTCCTTCTCGGCACGCGGTGCCAGTTTTACCAGTGCTTCGGCCGGCACGCGGATGGCGATCTGCTGGCCGGCTTCCCACCAGCCACGGCGGCTGGTCTCGGCAATGACCGGGCGTTCGGTGCCAATTTCGATTTCAAAACGGGTACGGTCGCCGAGGAAGAAAGTGTTGAGCAGCTTGCCGCGCACGCACTGCGCATCGGCTTCGGTGACATCCACCACCTCGACATCTTCGGGACGGAACAAGGCACAGGCCTGCTGCCCCTGCTGGGCCGCATCGAGCTTGTCGAGCAACGGCAGGCTCCCAGTCGGCAACAACAATCTATCTCCGGAAACGATACCTTGCACGCGATTCATCGCTCCGATGAAATCGGCCACGAAGTCATTGGCGGGATGATAGTAGATCTCGCGCGGGGTGCCGATCTGCGAAATCTTGCCACGTTCCATGACCACGATGCGGTCGCCCAGCGCCATGGCCTCGCCCTGGTCGTGGGTGACGTAGATGGCGGTGATGCCGAGGCTGCGCAGCAGCTTGTTGAGGTCACTGCGCACGGCTTCGCGCAGTTTGGCGTCGAGTGCCGTCAGCGGTTCGTCCAGCAACAGCACGCGCGGCTCCATCGCCAGTGCGCGCGCCAGGGCCACACGCTGCTTCTGGCCGCCCGAAAGCTGGTCCACGCGGCGATGCGAGAGGCCTTGCAGATGCACCATCTCCAGCAGGCGCTCGACGCGCTCGGCGCGTTCGCCAGCAGGGATCTTGCGGATCTTCATGCCATAGGCGATGTTCTCGCCCACGCTCATGTTGGGGAACAGCGCATAGTTCTGGAACACCATGCCCACGCCACGCTTTTCAATCGGCAGTGCGGTCACGTCTTCGTCGCCGAAGAACACGCGCCCGCCTTCATCCGGAAACTCCAGCCCGGCGATCATGCGCAGCGTGGTGGTCTTGCCGCAGCCCGAGGGACCGAGCAGGACCAGGGTTTCACCGGGATGGATATCGAGGTCCAGCGGCTGCAGCGCACGCGTGCCATTGGCGAAGGACTTGGCGCATTGCTGCAGGCGGATGGAAACGGCTTCTTGCTTGGGCTTCATAGACTGACTTTCTTGCGTGTTGCCTGGGTCGCCCACTGCATGCCGATCAGGAGCGGAATGATCATGAAAAAGAAGATCAGCGTATAGGCCGATCCCACCTCCAGCCGCATCGATGCATAGGCATCGGCCAGGCCCACCGGCAGGGTCTGGGTCAGCGGCGTGTGCAGCATCCAGGTGATGTTGAATTCGCCGATGGAAAGCGTGACCACCATCAGCGCCCCGGCCAGGATGCCCGAGGCGGCATTGGGAATGACGATGCCGAAGAAGCGGCGCATCCGCCCCGCCCCCAGGCTGGCGGCGGCTTCTTCCAGCTGGGCCAGCTGCGAGGACTGCATCACCGCCAGTACCGGGCGCACCATGAAGGGCAGCGTGAAGATCACGTGGCCGACCAGGATGAACAGGATGCTGGCGCGGAACCCGCGCAACTGGCCATAAGCCATGATCAGCGCCAGTGCGGTGGCCAGGCCCGGCACGGCCACAGGCATCATGAGCAACTCTTCGATGACGCGCGCCAGGCGGCTGTGGCCGCCGCGATAGCGCGCCAGCATGTAGGCCAGCGGCACGCCGGCCACCAGGGTCACCGCCAGGCAGGCCAGCGCGATGATGAGCGAGCGCCAGATGGTGGGCTGGTACATCTCCCACACCTGGGCCACCCAGCGCAGCGTCAGTCCGCTGGACAAGCCGACGAAGAAATTCTCGGTCACGCCGGCCAGCATCGACAGCACCACCGGCACCACCAGGAAGGCGCACACCAGCAGCGTGAATCCCAGCTGCACATAAAAACGGAAACGATTTTGCATGGCCCTTCCTTATGCCGCAGCGGCCACGCCGCTGCCGGTGAGCGAACGCGCCAGTGCCAGCACCGCCCAGGTGATCAGGCCCAGCACGATGGACAGCGAGGCGGCCGTGGCGAAGTTGGCGTAGCCGGTAAATTCGTTGTAGATGGTCATGGGCAGCACATCGATATTGGCCGCCAGCGTGAAGGCGGTCCCGAAGGCACCGACGCTGGTGGCAAAGCAGATCGCCCCCGATGAAATGAGCGCCGGCAGCAGTGCGGGCAGCACCACGTGCAGCAGCACCTGCCACGGCTTGGCACCGAGCGAGCGTGCCGCTTCTTCCAGCGAGGGATCGAGTTTTTCAGCGGCAGCCACGACAGTGAGGATCACGCGCGGAATCGAGAAATACAGGTAACCCAGGAACAGCCCCGCCAGCGAATACGCGAACACCAGCGATTCGCCAAAGAGCCAGTTGGTGAAGGCACCGATGAGCCCCTGGCGTCCGGCCAGCATGATGACCATGAAGCCGACCACCACGCCGGGAAATGCCAGCGGGAAGGTCAGCATGGCCAGCAACACCGACTGGCCAGGAAAACGATTGCGTTGCAGGAACAAGCCGACGAACACCGAGATGGCCAGCGTGGCGACCGTGACCACTGCCGACAGCGCCAGCGTGGACATCAGGCTGGTGAAGTAATGGCGGTTGGTCAGCACCGACAGGTAGGCCATCGCGCCGTCCGGTCCCGAGGCGCCCACGCCGACCAGCCGCACCATGGGCAGCAGCCAGAAGGCGCAGAACAGGGTCAGGCCGGGGACGGCGAACCACAGCCAGACACCGTTGCCGGCTGCGCGCGGACGCGCCGCCGGCGGCTGGCCGGCCAGCGGGGCCGGCGCGCCGGACGCCGGGGAAATCATGCTCTTCATGCTTGCTCCTGCGGTCTGCATTCAGCGTACTTCGGCCAGGTAGCGCTCGCCGAACTTGCGCTGGGCTTCGGCCATCTTGCCGTAGTCCACCGCCTTGGCACGGGCGTATTCCGAGGCCGGCAGGAAGCGCGCTTCGGCTTCCTTCGACATCGCCGCCGCACGCACCGGGCGCAGGTAGGCATTGGCCCAGATCGCCTGGCCCTGGTCGGACAGCAGGAAGTCCAGCACCTTCTTCGCTTCAGCCTGGTGCGGTCCGTTCTTCACCAGCGAGACCACGTAGGGCACGGTGACGGTGCCTTCCGAAGGAATCACGAAGGCGACGTTGGCGTGGTCCTTGTACTTGGCGCGATAGGCGTCGAAGTCATAGCCCAGCAGGATGGGAATTTCACCCGAGATCAGGCGTGCATAGGAAGTCTGCTTGGGCACGATGGGCTGGTTCTTCTGCAGGTTCTTGAAGAAGGTGATGGCCGGCGAGAAATCGTCCAGCGTGCCGCCCATGGCCTGGTTGATCGCCACCGCGCCGACATAGCCGACGAAGGCCGAGGCCGGGTCGAGATAGCCGATCAGGCCCTTGTACTCGGGCTTCTGCAGGTCGGCCCAGGACTTGGGCACGGGCTTGCCCTTCAAGGCATCGACGTTGACCATGATGCCCATGGTGCCGGAGTGGATGGTGACCCAGTAACCGTCAGGATCCTTCAGTCCGTTGGGGATGTCGTTCCAGTGGGCCGGCTTGTAGGCGGCCACCAGGTCCTTGTTCTTCGCTTCGATGCCGAAGGACACGCCCAGGTAGGTGAAATCAGCCACCGGGCTGGCCTTCTCGGCCGTCAGCTGGGCCAGGGCCTGGCCGCTGTTCTTGTTGTCGGGCGGCACGGTGATGCCGGTCTTGTCCTTGATGGCCTTGATCTGCGCAGCCCAGTCCGCCCACTCGGGCGGACAGTTGTAGCAGATCGCGGTCTGGGCCGAAGCGGCCAGGGAAGCCGACAGCAACAGCGCGCCGGCAGCAGTTTGAATAACACGTTTCAGGAACATGTCAGATCCTTTCCTAAGGGTTGAACAACGAGGGCACAACAAATTCTTGACGACATCAGCATCAGCATCAGCAAGAGGCCGGTGCAGGCGGTGCTACCGAGCCCCCTTCGCGCAGCGTATGCGGAAGGATATGGCGCACTCCGGCGATGACCGGCACCGGCGCCTCCTCGACCGCCGCAGCGGCGGCAGCCGCCGGCAGCGCACGCTCGATGGCATCGACCAGCGTACGCAGGGCGACGTCGCCGATCTGCTCGGAGGGCTGCACCACGCTGGCCAGCACCGGCTGCATGAGCGCTCCGACGGGGATACCGTCGAAGCCCATCACCGAGATGTCCTCCGGCACCTGCAAGCCCAGCGCGCGCAGATCGCGCATGGCGCTCAGGGCCAGCAGGTCGTTGGAACAGAACAGCGCCGTCGGGCGATGCAAGGGGTCGGCCATCATCTGCTGGTAATCGGTGGCGGCGGTGAGCGTGTGGCGCTCGACCTCGATGGCCGGCAGCGGCGCCAGTCCGGCCGCTTGCATGGCATCGAGATAACCGCAGTAGCGCTGCATGGCGCGGTCGGACGCATTGAAGCGCCCCGACAGCATCTGGATGCGGCGATGCCCCAGCCCGATCAGGTGGCTGACGGCATCGCAGGCGGCAGCGCGGTTGTCCACCGAGACCGAAGCGCGATGCGTGGCGCCCTCGGCATCCGCATCGGCTGCGGCAGCGGCCAGCTGGTTGTAGGCCAGCACGAAGGGAATGCGCTCGCGCTCCAGCAGGTCCAGCGTGGCATTGGCACCGGCATCGGCCACCGTCAGGATCACGCCATCGACGCGATGGCCCAGCAGCAACTCCACCGCCGCCGATTCATCTTCGGGCAGGTATTCGGTGGTGGTGAACATGACCGAGTAGTCCAGCGCGCGCGCGGCCAGCTCGATGCCTTGCAGGCACTGGGCGAACACCGTGTTGGACAGGGTCGGCACCACCACCCCGACCGTGCGCGAATTGCCGGCGCGCAAGTTGCGGCCGGTGAAATTGGGACGGAACCCCAGTTCGGCGATGCTGCGGTGGATCTTCTCGGCGGTTTCCGCACTGACCGACCCCGGCTTGTTGAGCAGGCGGGACACGGTGGCAATGGAGACGCCAGCCAGATGGGCAACTTGTTTGATGGACGGACGCACGGGGTTTCCGGGGCAAATGAAAACGATTTCATGATGCCGCCCGATTGTTACGCCCTCATGACCATCAAACCGTGTGGAATGTGAACGAAAACCTCACAAATGCTGGCTCACAGCGACTTTCCATCTCCCGTCAAACGAAGCAGCCAAATTCAAGCCAACCTCAATAAAAAATTGCTTTTTCACAATTTTTCGAGAATTAACAAGAAGTATTTCGAGAACACGCCACACCGCCGTTGCCGATGGTTTCATACGTCACGCCAGCCTTCATGCTGGTCAGCGCACCATCCCAGTCCGTCGCCCCCTCGCAGGCGGGAACCGTGTAGCTGCTATCCCTGCTGCCGCCCTGCTCAGGCACAGGGGTCTTGGCCCGCCTCTTCACCGAGGCGGGCTTTTTTTCGGGCGGGGCGGCGCGGGGGCCGCGCAAGGGCGGGCCGGAATGCCGCGCCGGGGCGGTGAGCCGGTATAATGCAGGGTTTCGAATTGCAGTCCCCTCCCAACCGAATTCCATCCGTATCAGCCCGTCATGCAAGATAAATACAGCCCAGCCGAAGTTGAACAGTCCGCACAGCAGCATTGGAACGCCATCGACGCCTACAAGACCGTCGAAAACGCCCGCGACAAGGAAGGCCGCGACAAGAAGAAGTTCTACGCCTGCTCGATGCTGCCCTACCCCTCCGGCAAGCTGCACATGGGCCACGTGCGCAACTACACCATCAACGATGTGATGTATCGCTACCTGCGCATGAACGGCTACAACGTCCTGATGCCCATGGGCTGGGATGCCTTCGGCATGCCCGCCGAAAACGCCGCCATGGCCAATGGCGTGCCGCCGGCGCAGTGGACTTATTCCAATATTGAATATATGAAGTCGCAGATGCAGTCGATGGGCCTGGCCATCGACTGGTCGCGCGAGATGACGGCCTGCCGTCCCGAGTACTACAAGTGGAACCAGTGGATGTTCCTGAAGATGCTGGAGAAGGGCATCATCTACAAGAAGACCGGGACCGTGAACTGGGATCCGATCGACCAGACCGTGCTGGCCAACGAGCAGGTCATCGACGGCCGTGGCTGGCGCTCGGGTGCCGTGATCGAAAAGCGAGAGATCCCGATGTACTACGCCAAGATCACCGACTACGCCGACGAACTGCTGGAACACGTCGAGACCAAGCTGCCCGGCTGGCCCGAGCGCGTGCGCCTGATGCAGGCCAACTGGATCGGCAAGTCCACCGGCGTGCGCTTCGCCTTCCCGCACCAGATCAAGGGCGCGGACGGCCAGCTGATCAACGACGGCAAGCTGTTCGTCTTCACCACCCGCGCCGACACCATCATGGGCGTGACCTTCTGCGCCGTGGCCCCGGAACACCCGCTGGCCACCCTCGCCGCAGAAAACAATCCGGCCCTGCAAGCCTTCATCGCCGAATGCAAGCAAGGCAGCGTGATCGAAGCCGACATGGCGACCATGGAAAAGAAGGGCATGCCGACCGGCCTGTTCGTCACCCATCCGCTGACCGGCGAGCAGGTCGAAGTCTGGGTTGGCAACTATGTGCTCATCACCTACGGCGACGGTGCCGTGATGGGCGTGCCGGCGCATGACGAGCGCGACTTCGCCTTCGCCCGCAAATACAAGCTGCCGATCAAGCAGGTCATCGCCGTGGAAGGCAAGACCTACTCCACCGAAGCCTGGGAAGAATGGTACGGCGACAAGGAAGCCGGCAAGACCATCGCGTCCGGCAAGTACGATGGGCTGGGCTATCAGGCCGCGGTCGACGCGGTCGCCGCCGACCTGGCCGCACAGGGCCTGGGCGAGAAGAAGGTGACCTTCCGCCTGCGCGACTGGGGCATCTCGCGCCAGCGTTACTGGGGCACCCCTATCCCCATCATCCACTGCCCGGATTGCGGCGACGTGCCGGTGCCCGAGAAGGACCTGCCGGTCGTGCTGCCGGAAGACTGCGTGCCGGACGGCAGCGGCAATCCGCTCAACAAGCATGAGCAATTCCTCAAGGTCGACTGCCCCTGCTGTGGCAAGCCGGCCCGCCGCGAAACCGACACCATGGACACCTTCGTGGATTCGTCCTGGTACTACATGCGCTATACCTCGCCGGGCAGCAACGAGGCGATGGTCGACTCCCGCAACGATTACTGGATGCCCATGGACCAGTACATCGGCGGCATCGAACACGCCGTGCTGCACCTGCTGTACGCGCGCTTCTGGACCAAGGTCATGCGTGACTTCGGCCTGGTCAAGTTCGACGAGCCCTTCACCAACCTGTTGACGCAAGGCATGGTCTTGAACGAGACCTACTATCGCGAAGACGCCGCCGGCAAGAAGACCTGGTACAACCCGGCTGACGTGGACCTGTCCTTCGACGACAAGGGCCGTCCGGTCTCGGCCGTGTTGAAGGAAGACGGCCAGCCGGTGATGATCGGCGGCACCGAGAAGATGTCCAAGTCCAAGAACAACGGCATCGACCCGCAAGCGCAGATCGACCAGTACGGTGCCGATACGGCCCGCCTGTTCACCATGTTCGCCTCGCCGCCGGAACAGACCCTGGAATGGTCCGGTGCCGGTGTGGAAGGCGCCAACCGCTTCCTGCGCCGCGTCTGGGCCTTCGGCTACAACAACGCCGCGCGCATTACCGCCGCCGGTGCACTCGATGCCGCCCAGCTCGATGATGGCCTGAAGACCCTGCGCCGCGAAGTGCACAAGGTCCTGCAGCAAGCCGACAACGACTTCAAGCGCATTCAGTACAACACCGTGGTCTCGGCCTGCATGAAGATGCTCAACACGCTGGAAGCGGCCAAGCCTGCGGCCGGTGCGGCCGGTGATGCAGTGATCGCCGAGTGCTTCTCGATCTTCCTGCGCGTGCTGAACCCGGTGGCTCCGCACATCACCCATGTGCTGTGGCAGCAGCTGGGCTATGCCCAGGCGCAGGGCGACATCCTCGACGCCGCCTGGCCGCAGGTCGATGCGGCCGCGTTGGAACAGAGCGAGCTGAAGCTGGTGGTGCAGGTCAACGGCAAGCTGCGCGGCGAAGTCACCGTGCCGAAGGATGCCGACAGGGCCGCCATCGAAGCCGCCGCACTGGCCAACGAAGACGTCAAGAAATTCCTGACCGGCGCACCGAAGAAGGTGATCGTGGTGCCGGGCAAGCTGGTCAACATCGTTGCCTGATCCGGCCCAACCTTAACGACGGAACTCCATGCACGCTCAAGTCCAAATCAAGCGTTTCTCGCAATGGCTGCTGCTGGTGGCGGCGGCCGTGATGCTCACGGCCTGCGGCTTCCATATGCGCGGCGCGGCTGACCTGCCCTTCAAGACCATCTACCTGGGCTTCGCGCCCAACTCGGCGGTCGGGGTGGAACTCAAGCGCAACATCGAGGCCAGCGGTGCCAAGGTGCTGTCCGAACCCAAGGAGGCCGAAGCCAACCTGAAGGTGCTGGCCGATTCCCGCGACCGCCAGGTGCTGACCCTGAACACCAACGGCCGCGTGCGTGAATACGCGCTGTTCCAGCGCTTCACCTTCTCCGTCACCGATGCCAAGGGCGTCATCCTGATCCCGCCGACGGCCATCACCCTGCGCCGCGTCATCACCTATGACGAGAACCAGGAACTGGCCAAGCAGGCCGAGGAAGTGCTGCTCTACCGCGACATGCAGTCCGACCTGGTGCAGCAGATCCTGCGTCGCCTGTCGGCCTCCAAGACCGCCATCAAGAACGAGAAGGCTGCGGCCGACTCGGACTCCTGAGCGGCACGCGGAATCAGCATGCAACTGCGCCACGACTCCCTGGACGCCCATCTCGGCAAATCGCTGGCCCCGCTTTACGTGATCGCCAGCGACGAGCACCTGCTGGCACTGGAAGCGGCGGACAAGATCCGCCGCAGTGCCCGCGCCAACGGCTATACCGAGCGCGAGGTATTGGTGGTGGAGCGCAGCTTCAAGTGGGGTGAGCTGCTGGCGGCCAACCAGTCGCAATCGTTGTTCGGCGACAAGAAACTGATCGAGCTGCGCATCCCCACCGGCAAGCCCGGCAAGGATGGCGGCCAGGCGCTGCAGGATTACGCCGCCAATCTCTCGCCCGACAATCTGACCATCATCAGCCTGCCCAAGCTGGACTGGGCCACGCAGAAAGCGGCCTGGGTCGGTGCCCTGCAGCAGGCGGCGGTCTACATCGACATTCCGCTGGTGGAACGCGCGCAGCTGCCGGCCTGGATCGGCAACCGCCTGGCGGCCCAGCAGCAGAGCGCCGACCGGGCCTGCCTGGATTTCATCGCGGATCGCGTGGAAGGCAACCTGCTGGCTGCGCACCAGGAGATCCAGAAGCTGGCCTTGCTGCATCCGCCCGGCAAGCTCAGTTTCGAACAGGTGCAGGACGCGGTGCTGAACGTGGCGCGTTATGACGTCTTCAAGCTCAACGAAGCCATGCTCTCGGGCGACATCGCGCGCCTGACGCGCATGATGGACGGCTTGAAGGGCGAAGGCGAGGCGCTGCCGCTGGTGCTGTGGGCGGTCACCGAAGAGATCCGCACCCTGCTCAAGCTCAAATCCGGCATGGCACAGGGCAAACCCGTGGGCGCGCTGCTGAAGGAATACCGCATCTGGGGCCCGCGCGAACGCCTGATGGAGCCGGCCCTGCGCCGCATCAGCCTGGCCGCGCTGGAACAGGCGCTGCAGGAAGCGGCCCTGGTGGACCGCATGGTCAAGGGCCTGCGTGCCCGCAGCTTTGCCGGCGACCCGTGGGACGCCTTGCTGCAACTGGGCCTGAAGCTGGCACGCGGACGCTGATCCGGCCGTACACCCGGCATATCGAATACCGAACATCGAACCCGACGCGCGCATCGCGCCCCGGAGAAAACAGCATGGAAAACATCGACCTCTACATGAACCGCATCGGCCAGCAGGCCCGTGCTGCCTCGCGCGCCATGGCGCGTGCCGATACCGCTGCCAAGAACCAGGCACTGCTGCTGATCGCGGCCGCCATCCGCCGCGACGCTGACGCCCTGCGTGCGGCCAATGCGCTGGACCTGGACGCTGCCCGCGCCAACGGTCTGGCCGAAGCCATGCTGGACCGCCTGACCTTGTCCGACAAGGCCATCGCCACCATGGCCGAAGGCCTGGAGCAGATCGCCTCCCTGCCCGATCCCATCGGCGAGATCAGCAACATGAAGTACCGCCCTACCGGCATCCAGGTCGGCCAGATGCGCGTGCCGCTGGGCGTGATCGGGATCATCTACGAAGCCCGTCCGAACGTGACGGTCGATGCCGCCGGCCTGTGCATCAAGAGCGGCAACGCCACCATCCTGCGCGGCGGCTCTGAAGCCATCCATTGCAATCAGGCGCTGGCCAAGCTGGTCAAGGAAGGACTGGCCGGTGCCGGTCTGCCGGAACAGGCGGTGCAGGTAGTCGAGACCACCGACCGTGCTGCCGTGGGTGCGCTCATCACCATGCAGGAATACGTGGACGTGATCGTCCCGCGCGGCGGCAAGGGCCTGATCGAGCGCCTCATGAAGGAAGCCAAGGTGCCGATGATCAAGCACCTCGACGGCATCTGCCACGTCTACATCGACGACAAGGCCGACACCCGCAAGGCACTCGATGTGGCCTTCAATGCCAAGTGCCATCGCTACGGCACCTGCAACACCATGGAAACCCTGCTGGTGTCGCGCAACATCGCCGCCGCCATCCTGCCGCCGCTGTCCGAACTGTATCGCGTCAAGGAAGTGGAACTGCGCTGCGATCCGGAAGCCGCCGAGATCCTGGCCGGCTACCCGCTGCTCAAGGCCGCCACCGAAGAGGATTGGGACACCGAATACCTGGCCCCCATCCTGGCCGTGAAAGTGGTGGCCGACATGGATGAGGCCATCGAGCACATCAATCGCCATTCTTCGCAGCACACCGACAGCATCATCACCGAGGACTACACGCGCGCCATGCGTTTCCTGCGCGAAGTCGATTCGGCCTCGGTCATGGTCAATGCCTCGACCCGCTTTGCCGATGGCTTCGAATACGGCCTGGGCGCGGAGATCGGCATCTCCAACGACAAGCTGCATGCACGCGGCCCGGTGGGACTGGAAGGACTGACCTCGCTGAAATACGTGGTGCTGGGCCAGGGACAGGTCCGCCAGTAAGACACACGCACGCCCCCCCCCCAAGCCATCACGCACGACAAGGATAGCCATGCTCTGGATCAAAGCCCTGCACATCGTCTTCATCGCCTCCTGGTTCGCCGGCCTGTTCTACCTGCCGCGCATCTTCGTGAACCTGGCGCAGGAGACCGACCTGGTCGCGCGCGAACGCCTGCTGGGCATGGCGCGCCGCCTGTACCGCTTCACCGGCATGATCTCGCTGGTGGCGCTGGTGCTGGGCGTGTGGCTGCTGGCCATCACCTGGTCGTTCTGGAAGGGTCCCGGCAATGGCTGGCTGCATGCCAAGCTGTTCCTGGTGGTGCTGGTGATCGGCTACCAGCACGCCTGCGGCTCGCTGCTCAAGAAATTCGAACACGGCAAGAACGTGCGCAGCCACGTCTGGTATCGCTGGTTCAACGAAGTGCCGGTGCTGCTGATGCTGGCCATCGTGATCCTGGTGGTGGTCAAGCCGTTCTGATCATTCTGCAACTATCCCAGCAGTCTTCGTCCGCTACATTCCACACTCATCCTTCCGGAGCCGGTCATGAGCAAAGTCTGTGAGTACTTCTTCGCGCCGCATTCACCCTTCGCCTACCTGGGCCACGATCGTTTCGTCGCCCTCGCCGAAAAATACCAGGTGCAGATCCTGCCCAAGCCCTTCGATCTGTCCAAGATCTTCGGTGTCTCCGGCGGCCTGCCGCTGGCCAAGCGCGCACCACAGCGCCAGGCCTATCGCCTCAAGGAACTGGCACGCTGGAGCGAATTCCTGGGCAAGCCCATGGTGCTGCAGCCGACCTATTTCCCGGTCAACAGCGACAATGCGGCGCGCCTGATCATCGCCACCCAGCTGGCCCACGGCACCGCCGCCGCACTGCGCCTGACCGGCGCCATCATGCGCGCCGTGTGGGAAGAACAACGCAACATCGCCGACCACGACACCCTGGTCGCCATCGCCAATGCCAATGACCACGATGGCGCGGCCCTGCTGAAGTCGGCTGAAACGGCCAGCGTGCAGGCCGAATTCGACCGCTTCACCGACGAGGCCAATGCCGCCAGCATCTTCGGTGCACCGTGGTACGTCTACGACGGCGAAGGCTACTGGGGCCAGGATCGCCTGGACTTCATCGAGCGTGCCTTCGCGAAAGGCTGAGCGGCCAGCGTACAATGACGCCGGACTGCGCAGCGACCCGCGCAGTCCGGCTTTTTTCATTTTTGTTACTTTGTTTTCCAACGGATAAAAGGTACTCCCATGCAAGCTCCCGACACCAATTACTCTTACTTCTGTCCCTGCCCGCGCGGCCTGGAAACGGCCCTGGCGGAAGAACTCAACGAGATCGCCCAGCACGCCGGCCCCGCCGCCAACCTCAAGGTGCACAACCAGGTGCCCGGTGGCGTGCACTGCTCCGGCACCCTGCTGGCGGCCTACCAGATGAACCTGCACTCGCGCATCGCCAGCCGCGTGCTGCTGCGCATGGGCCATGGTTCCTACAAGAACGAGAACGACATCTACGACCTCACCCTGGCGCAAGCCTGGGAAGACTGGTTCAAGGTCTCGCACACCATCCGCGTGGACCTGACCGCCGTGAAGTCGCCCCTGCGCAGCCTGGAGTTCAGCACCCTCAAGATCAAGGATGCGATCTGCGACCGCTTCCTCGACCAGTTCAAGCTGCGCCCATCGGTGAACACCCGCACGCCTGACATGCGCATCGCCGGTTTCGTCGATGCCCACAATTTCACGGTCTACCTGGATACCTCGGGCGAGGCACTGTTCAAGCGCGGCTGGCGCGAAGAAACCGGGGACGCGCCGCTGCGCGAGAACCTCGCTGCAGGCCTGCTGCGCACCGCCGGCTGGAAGCCGGGCGTACCGCTGTTCGACCCCATGTGCGGTTCCGGCACCATCCTGGCCGAGGCGGCGCAGATCATCGCTGGCGTACCGCCGGGCGCGCGCCGCCGCTTCGCCTTCGAGAAGTTCAGCAACTTCGATGCCGATGCCTGGTTCGCCATCAAGGGCGATTTCAAACCCAATCCGATTCCGACCACGCCCACGCTGTTCGGCAGCGACATCTCCGGCGACATGGTGGAACTGACTCGCAAGAACCTGGTGCGCGCCGGTGTGCATTTCGAAGTGCCGCTCAAGCAGATCGAAGCGCAGGAAATCAAGCCGCCGGTCGATGCCGAGGGCAAGCCGCTGGTGGGCATCATCCTTTCCAATCCGCCCTACGGTGAGCGTATCGGCGTGCGCGGCGACCGTGCCTTGCCGACCGAGGAATTGTTCACGCAGTTCTTCAGCGCCTTCTCCAGCACGCTCAAGCAGCGCTTTGCGGGGTGGAGCGTATTCCTGTTCTCGGCCGACCTCGGCCTGCCCAAGCTGATGCGCCTCAAGGAAGCCCGCAAGACCCCGTTCTTCAACGGCGCCCTGGAATGCCGCCTGTTCCGCTTCGACATGGTGGCCGGCTACAACCGCCGCGAGGAAGCCAAGCCGGTCTCGCGCGACAGCGAAGACTGATCCTCTCCGGCGCGGATGGATTGTCAACTCTCCGAGACAATCCATCCCGCCGCCACCGGTTTATCCGGCCTGCCTTCTTCCCTACAGTGTGGACTTGGCGACTGCCGTTGCGCATGCAAGAAAAAGCAAAAGCGCAACGCTCGCCATCCTTCATCCACTCCACACTTTTCCGGGATCACCATGACCACCGTTACCGTCAACACCCGTGCCGACTACGCCGCCTTCCTGCTGCGCGTCACCATGGGCATTTTCTTCCTGGTCCACGCCGGCCTGAAACTGTTCGTCTTCACACCCGCCGGGACCGTCGGCTTTTTCGCCTCGCTGGGCGTGCCGGGCTGGTTCGCCTATCCGGTCATGGCACTGGAAGTGGTGGGCGGCATCGCGCTGGTGCTGGGCTTCTACGGTCGCTGGCTGGCCCTGCCGCTGGCAGCGGACCTGCTGGGCGCGATCGTGCTGGTGCATGGCAAGGCCGGCTTCTTCTTCACCAATCCCAAGGGCGGCTGGGAATACCTGGCGCTCTGGATCGTCGGCCTGATTGCCGTGTTCCTGCTGGGTGATGGCGCATTTGCCCTGAAGCGTGAAGCGCAGCGCTGATGGCGCATTGATGGCATCATCAGCCATCTCTCGCAGGATCAGCGCCGGGCACGTGCCCGGCGCACGCCATCCGGCGACAAAGTTTCAAACCGCATCAAAGCAGTCAATGTTCCAAACGTTTTAAATGTTTTATATCGTTTATGGCGATTCACAAGGAAACCATCATGTCCACCGTGTCCACTCTCTCCAGCACCGTCGATAGCCTTCCCCTGCCCTCGCTGTTCGTCTCGCACGGCTCGCCCATGCTGGCCGTCGAACCGGGCCGCACCGGTCCGCTGCTGGCCAGCATCGGTGCGACGCTGCCGCGTCCGCGTGGCATCGTGATGGTGTCGCCGCACTGGGAGACTTTCACGCCGCGCGTGGGCAACCAGGCCAAGCCGCGCGTGATCCATGACTTCGGTGGTTTCCCGCAGGAACTCTATGAACTGGACTATCCCGCCCCCGGCGCACCGGCGCTGGCCGAGCACGTGGCGCAACGCCTGCGTGACGGCGGCCTGCCGGCCAATAGCGATGGCGGCTGGGGTCTCGATCACGGCGCCTGGGTGCCGCTGCGCTATCTCTATCCACAAGCCGATGTGCCGGTGATCCAGCTTTCGCTGCAATCGCAGCAGCCGCCTCAATACCACTATCAGGTTGGCCGTTTGCTGGCACCGCTGGCCAAGGAAGGCATCCTGCTGGTCGGCTCGGGCAGCTTCACGCACAACCTGCGCGAACTGCGCCGCAACGAGATCGAGGGCGGCGATGCGCCGCATACGCTGGAATTCCTGCGCTGGTTCCTCGACCGCATGCAGGCCGGCGACCTGCAGGCCCTGTTCGGCTACCGGACCACGGCCCCGCATGCAGTGCGCACGCATCCCAGCGACGAACACCTGCTGAGCCTGTTCTTCGCCATGGGTGCGGCCGATGACTGGACACAGCTGGTACACCTCGACAGCGGTTCGACGTATCATAGCCTGCGCATGGACGCCTTCGCCTTCGGCACCGGTGCCCGCCTGCTGGCACAACTTCCGGCAGCTGCCTGAGCCGCCGTCTGTTCCGGGGGGTGCCAGCGCAGCGCCCTCTCGGGGAAAACACGATTTGAACAAACTGCGTGAAATCGAATGCTTCATCGCCGTGGCCGACCTCGGCAGCTTCGTCAAGGCGGCCGATGCGCTGGGGATCTCCAAGGCCGCCGTCTCACGCACGGTACTGGAACTGGAAGCGCGCCTGGGTTCGCGCCTGATGCAGCGGACCACCCGGCGGCTCTCGCTGACCGAAGCCGGCAGCCTGTACCTGGAACGCTGCAAGCAGATAGTTGCGGCGCTGGAAGAAGCCGATGACCTGCTGCTGGCCGGCAGCGCCAAGCCCGCCGGCCTGCTGCGCATCAATGCTCCCGTGACCTTCGGCATCCTGCACCTGGCTCCGCTGTGGCCGATCTTCCTGGAACGCCATCCGGAAGTGGAACTGGACATCACCCTCTCGGACCGCATCGTCGACATCATCGACGAAGGCTATGACCTGGCGATCCGCATCGCCCGGCTGGCCGATTCCACGCTGATCCACCGCAAGCTCACCAGCACCAGCCTGCCCATCTGCGCCTCGCCCGCCTATCTGGAAGCGCATGGCACGCCGCGCCACCCGCACGAGCTGGCGCAGCACCAGATCATCAGCTACAGCTACAACCACGGCAAGGACGAGTGGCAGTTCAGCGGGCCGGAAGGTCCGGTGAGCGTGCGCGTCAATGCGCGCATGCACGTCAACAATGGCGACAGCTGCGTGCAGGCAGCGCTGGGCGGCATCGGCATCACGCGCCAGCCGACCTTCATGATCGACCAGTACCTGCGCAGCGGACAGCTGGTCCCGCTGCTCACCGACTACACCGTGCCGGACCTGGGCATCTACGCGGTCTACCCCAGCCGTGCGCATCTCCCGGCCAAGGTCAGGGCGATGCTGGACTTTCTGTCCGAAGCCTTCGCGCAGGTGCACTGGTCCGGACCGGCCGAGGCCTGATCGCCTGATCGCCTGATCCCACGGCGGCAGCAACGCAGCCGTTCTCGCAGCGCGCCCATGCTCTCCCGCAGGCTGGCTTGAACGGCAGCCATGCATAATTTTCATGCATCCTCACACAAGCTTGCAGGCTCGTCTTGCGGACGCTGCACGCGCGCGCAATTGCAGTGGAGCAGACCGGCGCATGCGATTCTGGCTCGCTTTCTGGCGGGCCTGTCCGGGCTGAAGCGCCATTGACACACCGTCTTCTATCGTCGACATTGACCATATGGCGAACGCTTTGTCCATATATTGAACAAAGTCCGGATTCAACAGAAGAACATCAGGAGACCCCACATGACAGCCACCGGCACCCCCATGCCCGCCGATCTGAAGATGAAGCCCTACCAGTTCCCCAACCCCAAGGAAGCGCCACTGGAGATCGTGGTCAATCCGGCGGTCCCGGAGGACGAACGCGTGTGGGTGCCGCAAGCCGAGAATGTCTGGTTCCGTCCGCTCTGCCTGAATGTCTCGCAGGGCTACTGGACCAACCTGCTGCGCGTGCGCAAGTCCGGCGTGCTGTCGCGCCACCGCCATCCGGCGCCGGTGCACGGCATGGTGCTCAAAGGCCGCTGGCGCTATCTCGAACATGACTGGATCGCCGAACAGGGCAGCTACGTCTTTGAACCGCCGGGCGAGACCCACACCCTCTACGTGCCCGAGGACGTGGAAGAGATGATCACCTACTTCCACATCACCGGCGTCATGTTCTATTGCGACCCCTGGGGCAAGTTCGAAGGCTACGAGGATGTCTTCACCAAGCTCGACATGTGCCGCAAGCACTATGAAGCGGTCGGCCTGGGCAGCGACTACGTCGATCGCTTCGTGCGCTGAGGATGCATGACATGACTTATTCCCGCGCATCCCATGACTTTGGCGGCTGCGTGGCCGTGGTCACCGGCGGCCATGGCGGCATCGGCACAGCCATCAGCGCACGCCTGGCCGCTGGCGGCGCGCAGGTGGTCGTCTGGGACCAGCAGCATGACGCGGCCTCGCCCTATCGGCAAGAAAGCCTCGACATCACCGACGCCGCTGCGGTCATGCAGGCCGCACAGCGATTGCTGGCCGACACCGGGCGCATCGATTTCCTCATCAACAACGCCGGTTACGCCGGTCCGACCGTGCCGCTGGACGAGTATGACGTGGGTGAGTGGCATCGCATCGTGCAGGTCAACCTGCTGGGCGTCTTCCATGCCTGCCGCAGCGTGACGCCGGCCATGCGCGCGGCCGGACGCGGACGCATCGTCAACATCGCCTCGCTGGCCGGCAAGGAAGGCACGCCCAATGCCTCGGCCTACAGCGCCGCCAAGGCGGGCGTACTGGCGCTGACCAAGTCCTTGGGCAAGGAGCTGGCCGAGACCGGCGTGCTGGTCAACGCCATTGCACCGGCCGCCGTGAAGACCGCGCTGCTGGAGCAGATGTCGCCGGCCCATGTGCAGACCATGATCGCCAAGAGCCCCATGCATCGCCTGGGCAGCGTCGATGAGGTCGCCGACATGTGCGCATGGCTGTGCTCCGGTTCCTGCAGCTTCAACACCGGCGCGGTGTTCGATCTTTCGGGCGGACGCGCAACTTACTGAGCGGCTTGCCGCTCGGCCACCAGAATCATCCGGGCAAGCAAGGATCGCATGCCGGGGCAGGCAGCCGCCGCCCGGGCAGCGCCGGACAAGCAACACGCAGGGACGGACTCCACACCGTCCTTGCGACTGCATCCTTGCATGACGCTTCGAACCTGTCCTCGACAGCGAGCTGCGCGACAGACGCAGCCGTTACGAAGCACGCCAATGGCAGCACATCATTCACACTGGAGACGCACACCATGGAAGTCCAAAAGGAAAAGAGCCCCCGGCTCAAACGCATACAGCTCGTGGCACTGAGCTTCCTGATGCTGGCCGGCATCGTCAACTACCTGGACCGCAGCACGCTGTCCATTGCCAATCATTCGGTGAGCCAGGAGCTCAACCTCTCGGCCTCGCAGATGGGCCTGTTGCTGTCGGCCTTCTCGCTGGCCTATGCCTTCTCGCAACTGCCCATCGGCGCCATGCTCGACAAGTTCGGCGCACGCGTGATGCTGGGCGCGGGCATGTTCGTCTGGTCGCTGGCGCAACTGGCGGGCGGCTTCGTCCATACGCTGCAGCAATTCCTGGTGGCGCGCGTGTTCCTCGGCCTGGGCGAAGCGCCGCAGTTCCCGGCGGGAGCCAAGGTGGTGTCCGAATGGTTCGCCATGCGCGAGCGCGGCGGGCCGACCGGCATCTTCGTGGCCTCCTCCACCATCGGCCCGGCACTGGCCCCGCCCATCCTCACGATCCTGATGCTGTCCTTCGGCTGGCGCATGATGTTCATCATCATGGGCCTGCTCGGCATCGCCGTCTCGGTGGGCTGGTACCTGTTTTACCGGAATCGCAACGAAGTCCAGCTCACGCCTTCCGAAGTGCTCTATCTCGCCGATGACCACGACCAGGATCCCAACGCCAATGCCAAGCTGAGCTGGGCCGAATGGAAGAGTCTGTTCACCTACCGCACCACCTGGGGCATGCTGTTCGGCTTCATGGGCGTGATCTACATGGTGTGGCTGTACCTCACCTGGCTGCCGGCCTATCTCGAACATGAACGCCATCTCTCCATCGCCCGCACCGGCTGGGTGGTGGTGATCCCCTACATCTTCGGCACGCTGGGCATGCTCTCCTCCGGCTATATCGCCGATGGCCTGATGAAGCGCGGCATGCCCGCCATCCGCAGCCGCAAGTGGCCGATCTGCGCGGGCCTCATCGGTGCCGGTGCCTTCACCATTCCGGCCGCCTACACACCCAGCACCACCATGGCCATCGTCTACATCTCGCTGGCCATGGCCTTCGTGAACATGGCGTCCGGCGGTGCCTGGGCGCTGGTGTCGGTGGCCATTCCGCGCCGCCTGGTGGCCTCGCTGGGCAGCATGCAGAACTTCGGCGGCTATCTCGGTGGCTCGCTGGCCCCGGTCATCACGGGCGTGGTGGTGGACCAGACGCACTCCTTCGTCAATGCCCTGCTGATCAGCGCCGCCGTAGCCTTTGCCGCTGCGCTGGTCTACATGTTCGTGGTGGACAAGCCGATCGAGGCGCACGCCGCATGACGCAATGCTTCATGCCCCAGTAGCCTGACCCGATGCCGCCGCCCGACGGGTAGCGGCATCCAGCCAGTCTCCTGCCACTCACCAGAAGGAATTTTCATGAGCTTCATTCCCGACCTGCTTCAGGGCAAGACCGCCCTCGTTACCGGCGGCACCCAAGGCATCGGCGCAGCCGTTGCACGCCAGCTCGCCGCACTGGGCGCACGCGTCATCGCTGCCGGCCTGCCGCCCTTTGCGCATGCGCCATTCGAGGGCAGCGGCATCACCCTGGCGGAGATGAATGTGGCCAGCGAAGACAGCGTACGCAATGTGCTGAGCGGTCTCACGCAACTCGATATCGTGGTCAACTGCGCCGGCATCATCAGGCGCGGCGAGGAACTGGAAACGGATGTCTTCGAGCAGGTCATCGCCGTAAACCTCACCGGCACCATGCGCGTCTGCGCTGCCAGCCGCGCATTGCTCAAGCAATCCGGAGGCTGCATCGTCAATACCGCGTCCATGCTCAGCTTCTTCGGCGGCGGACTGGTGCCAGGCTACAGCGCCAGCAAGGGCGGCGTAGCGCAGCTGACCAAGTCGCTGGCCATCGCCTATGCGGCTGACGGCATTCGCGTCAATGCGGTAGCCCCCGGCTGGATCGCCACGCCGCTGACCCAGGCCCTGCAGGATGACCCGGTGCGTGCCGGCCCCATCCTCGCGCGTACGCCGCTGGGCCGCTGGGGCAAGCCGGAAGACATCGGCAATGTCGTGGCCTTCCTGTGTTCGCCGGCGGCCTCCTTCATGACCGGTGCCATCGTGCCGGTCGATGGTGGCTATCTGGTGGCCTGAAGCGCCGCCGCAATGCTTTCACGTGCAATGCCATTTGCCCGCGCCGGCTCCAGACGGCGCGGGATTTTTTGCACATGGGCTCGGCTATAATCTGGCGCGAATTCGGTACAGAATTCTGTACGGATTTCCGTACTGAATCTTGTACGCAATCCTGCCCCTGTCCTTGATCCACTCCTGCCCCACGATCCCGCGCTCATGCCCGACCACGACAAACAAGCTGACGACAACAAGATCGCGGGCACTGCCGCCTTCTCCAAGTTCATGGCGGTGCTGCAGCTGATCGCCGATCAGGAGGCGCCGCTCTCCATTGCGCAACTGGCGGCGCTGTCGGGCTATCCGCGTCCGACGGTGTATCGCATCCTGGGCGCGCTGATGGCCGAGGGCATGGTAGTGGAAAACCCGCGCAGCAAGCAGTATGAAGTCGGCCCGCGCCTCATCCATCTGGCCAGCCGTGCCTGGGACCGCAGCGACATCCGCACCACCGCCATCGAATCGCTGCGCCAGCTGCGCGACATCACGCGCGAGACGGTGCACCTGGCCGTGCCCAGCGATCACAGCATGGTCTACATCGAGAAACTGGAGAGTCCCCAAGCCGTGCGCATGGATTCGCGCATCGGCACGCGCGTGACCTTGTATTCGAGTTCAGTGGGAAAAGCCTATCTGGCCGGGCTGGCGCAGGCGCAGCGCGAACGCCTGATGCGCACGCTGCACCTGGAAGCCTTCACATCCAACACACACACCACGCTGGAGGCGCTGCGCGCCGATGTCGAAGAGACCCACACGCGCGGCTACGCCGAAGATCGTGAAGAAAACGAAGCGCAGATTTTTTGTTACGGTGCCGCCATCGTCGGTGCCGATGGCGTGCCGGTAGCCTGCGTGAGCGTGAGCATTCCGCTCTATCGCCGCCTGCCCGATGCGCAGCAGGCGTATGTGACACCGCTGCTGCAAGCCTGCGCGAACATCTCGCGCAAGCTTGCCGGACCGGGCTGAGTCCGGTCCGATTCTGCCCGTACTCCCTGCAGGCGATCAGGCCTCGGGCGGCAATTCCACCTTGTAGATTTCCTTGCCGTCGGTGTTGTGCAGCGTGACGGTGAGGGTCTTGCTCCTGGCGTCGATCTTGCCGATGCCGAAGAACTGCAGCAGCTCGGCTGGCGAACGGTTCTGCTTCATGTCCGCCGGGATGCTGACGAAACGCACATCCGGACCAAAGGTGCGATCGATCTCGCCCGGTCCGAAGGTCCCCGCATTGATGGGGCCGCCGACGAATTCCCAGAAGGGCTTGAAGTCGGTGAACTGCGCACGCTCGGGCGCGTAGTGCGTGGCTGATGCGTAGTGCACATCGGCGGTCACCCACACCACGTTCTTGATGTCGTGCTGCTTGATGAAGCGCAGCAGTTCGGCCACTTCCAGTTCGCGCCCGGAGGGCTTGCCGTTGTCAGCATTGGCCCAGGCCTCAAAGGTTCCCTGGGGCACATCCGGGTTCAGGTCCGGCACCACGATGGAGAGCGGCATATCGCTGGCGATGAGCTTCCAGGTCGAGCGCGAACGCAGCAGCGCCTGCTTGATCCAGCGCATCTGTTCGGGGCCGAGGAAGTCGGCATCATGGCCGCCCTTCTGGCGATTGGGAGAATTGTGGCCACGATAGCTGCGCTCGTCCAGCATGAACACGTCCAGCAGCGGACCGTGGTGGAAGGCACGGTAGATGCGGAAGGGATCGGCGCTGTCGATGCGGAAGGGATTGTGTTCGAACATGGCCTGGCGCGCGCGGGCGGCGAGCACGTCGATGTTGCGTTCGTCGTAGCGCTTTTCGGCGGCACCGATCACCTGGCCGGGATACCAGTTGTTGCGGACTTCGTGGTCATCCCACTGCACCAGGAAGGGCACCTCGGCGGCGAAGCGGCGCTTGTTGGCGTCCAGCATGTTGTAGGCGAAGTTGCCGCGATAGTCGTCCAGGGTCTGCGCGACCTTGGACTTGGCTTCGGTCACCACGTTGCGCCACAGCGTTCCGTCCTCCAGCTTCACTTCGGCCTGGATGGGACCATCGGCATAGATCTGGTCGCCCGAGTGGATGAAGAAATCCGGACGGAAGCGGCGCATGCTTTCATATACGCGATAACCGCCCCACTGTTCGTTGATACCCCAGCCCTGGCCCGCTTCGTCGCCCGAGAAGGCGAAGGTGATGTCGCGCGCCTGGGCAGGCGTGGTGGCGGGCAGCATGAGGCTGCCGGTCAGCGGTTCGCTCAGTGCGGACTCATGCACCAGATCCTGGAAGCGCACGCGGTAGTAGAGACGCTGACCGGCCGGCAGGCCGCGCAGGTCGACGCGGGCAGTGTAGTCCTCGCGTGCCAGTGCGGTGGGACCGGCGATGCGCACCGGGTTGCTGAAATCCTCGCGGGTGGAATACTCGACCAGCATGCGCGCATTGCGGTCGGCGCGCGCCCAGATCATGGCGCTGTCGCGGGTGACATCGCCGCTCATGATGCCGCCGGGGAATTGCGGGCGCAGGCGCTCGGAGGTGACGATGGCGGGGGCGGCGGAAAAGGCGGCCGGTGCGGCCAAGGTGGTGGTGGCGGCAATCGTCGTGACTGCGCTGTCGCGCAGGAAGCGGCGGCGGCTGTGGTCGGCTGGCGGGTTGCGGTCTGGCATGGCGACTCCTGTGAGGGTGAGGGAAAGAGTGACGAAGACACGGGGGCTTGCAATCTAGCAACCGAATATGACCGTCCGATGAAACCCTGCTGACCAGTCCTGACCGCAGAAACATGCAGCGCTCTTCTCGTAAAAAATGCGGCCCTCGGGCCGCATGATCTCGCCTCTTCCCGATGGATAGTGTCGCGATCGATCCAGGCATCACACTATCTCAACGACATCGGACTCTCACGCAAGATCGTTCACCGGAAATCCGTTGATGCCGAGATCGTTTCCCATGCGTCGATTTCCTCGCCCATCCGCGCCAGCTTTTCGCGCACCAGCTTGACGGCATCACTGCCCAGCAGGAGATGGGCCGGCGCGTTGGCATCGCCGGCAATGTCGAGGATCACCTGCGCCGCCTTGGCCGGGTCGCCGAGCTGGTGGCCGCTCTTGGCCTGGCGTGCCGCACGGATCGGATCGATCACGGCATCGTAATCCGCGATGCTGCGGGGCGAGCGCACCATGGAGCGCCCTGCCCAGTCGGTACGGAAGGAACCGGGTGCCACGGCGGTGACTTTGATGCCGAACGCCGCCACTTCCTTGGCCAGGGTCTCGGAGATGCCTTCCAGGGCGAACTTGCTGCCGCAGTAGTAAGCAATGCCCGGCATGGTGATGAATCCCCCCATGGAGGTGATGTTGATGATGTGGCCGCTGCGTCTTGCACGCATGGTGGGCAGCACGGCCTTCATCATGGCCACGGCACCAAACACGTTGACATCGAACTGGTGCCGCATCTCTTCAAGCGAGGATTCTTCGAGCGCGCCTTCATGTCCATAGCCGGCGTTGTTGACCAGCACATCCACCGGAGCCAGGTGCTCGGCCACCGCAGCAATGGCGGGGAAATCGGTCACATCGAGAACGATGGCCGTCGCCCGTGCGGGATCAAGCTGCTCGAATTGCTCTTTGGCGGTCTGGCTGCGTACTGTGCCTGTTACTGAATGACCAGCCTTAAGAGCCGCATCCGCCAATGCACTGCCAAAGCCCGAGCTCACGCCCGTAATCAGGAAATGCAATGTCTTCGAATTTTTCATGGGAATCCTTGTAACTCCTTGATGGTGGCCTCTCCGGAAGGCCGAAGCAGCTTCCCGATGCAGAGGACGATGGGTGCCATCATAGGCAGGACTCCACAAATCCACCATGTCGGTTAGCATGTGGTGTTTGCCTAAAACTATGAGATTGCTCATGTCGGGAAGCACGAAGAAATCCGCGCAGAAAAAATCGAATGCGCATCAGCGCATGGTGCAGCTGCTCACCGAGCTCGCCCCTGACGAGGGCTACAACCTGTCGCTGCTGCCGGATGTGCGCTTCCTCAGGTCCAACCGTGCATTGAGTGAAACGCCGGTCCTCTATGAGCCGGGCATCGTCGTGGTCGTGCAGGGACGCAAGCGTGGATTCCTCGGCGGGCAAACCTATCTCTATGATGCCCGGCACTACCTGGCTGTTTCGGTACCCGTCCCGTTCACGATGGAAACCGACGCCACAGAGAAGACACCTTTGCTGGCGATCTATTTCCGGCTGGATTTTCAACTGCTGGCTGAAGTGCTGGTGCAGATGGACGATGCCGACCTCTCCGCCCATCCGCAGACCATGTTCGCGAGCCGGATGGATGCCAGCATGTCCGCCTCCGTGCTGCGTTTTCTGGAAGCGATGCGGGTGCCGATGGAAGCCAGGATCCTGGGCCGTTCACTGGTGAAGGAAATCTACCTGCGGGTACTCACGGGCCGGCAAGGTGCCTCCATGCGCGCCGCACTGCGCACTGACGGGCAGGTTGGAAAAGTGGCCAAGGCCATCAGGAAGATCCATGCCGCCTACGCGGACAAACTGGATGTGGAGCAGCTCGCGCACGAGGCCGGAATGAGTCCGCCTTCCTTCCATGCGCATTTCAAGGCGGTCACCGCCACCTCGCCGATGCAATACCTGAAATCGACGCGCCTGCATCAGGCGCGTCTGCTGATGCTGCGCAATGGCCTGACGGTGGCCGAAGCCAGCGCACGCGTCGGCTACGAGAGTGCATCCCAGTTCAGCCGCGAATTCAAACGCCTGTTCGCCCTGCCGCCGACGCAAGAGGTGGCGCGAATGAAGGATGCGTATGCGCTGCCCGATCCGGAACCGTCGGCGCTGTTCGTGTCATCGCACTAGCGCCTGTTCAAACCGGGTCTGCGAGGTACATGACCGCCAGGGGGCGCAGCGTCCTGGATTTCCCACGGCGGATGATCGCCGAAGTCCTCCGCAAGATAGTCGACGAAACGGCGGACCTTGAGCGGGATTCCTCGCGCGCTCGGATAGACGGCCTGGATGGCCAGTGCAGTGGCGCGGTAATCCGGGAGCAATGCAATCAACCGTCCCTGCCTGATGTGCTCACCGAAAACGAAGGCCGGCCCGTAAGCCACACCCGCGCCCGCCAGCACGCAAGCCAGAAGCATCTGCATGTTGTTGGCTGTCACACGGCAGGGTCCGTCGAGGCGATGTGCCTGTCCCGCCGCATCGATGAATGTCCAGTCTCCGGCAGACACCGCGTCACTGAAGGCCAGACGCGGCAGGCGCGACAAGGCTTCCGGCGTGGCAGGCAGGCCATGCTGCGCGATCAGGCCGGGGGAGGCGCAGGCAATCATGCTGCAGGGTGCCAACCGGCGCGTGACCAGCGCAGGATCGTCGAGCTTTCCGATGCGGATGGCCACATCCACGCCCGCATCGATCAGATCGACATAGCGGTCGCCGAGCACGACCTCGACGTTGACCTCCGGGTGATCCGCCAGATAGCGCGCAACGACCGGGCCCAGGTGCATCGCGCCGAAAGTCACCGGCACCGCCACCCGCAGCAGGCCGCGTGCGCTACATTGCACGGCAGTCGCTTCGCGGTTCGCCTCATCGAATGCCGCGAGGATCTGGCGGCAACGCTCGAAATACGTCCGGCCCACATCGGTGAGGCTCAGGCGGCGCGTAGTGCGCTGAAACAGACGCGCCCCCAGCTCCGCCTCGATCTGGCTGACGTGCTTGCCCGCCATCGCCGGCGACAGCGCGAAGCGACGCGCGGCCCCGGCAAAACTGCCCTCCTCCACTGCGGCCACGAAGACATTGAGGCTCATCAGTTTGTCCATGCAGCTCCCTATTCGATCATCTGAGTATCGACTGTGACTAATAATCTGCCAATTATAAATTTTTCGCATGGAATCTACCATTGACTCTCCCCCCATCACAAAGGAGCAGACACATGCATATCGAAACCAACGGAACGCGCATCCATGTTGCCCTGCAGGGCAGCGGCGAACTGGCGCTGGTGTTCCTGCATTACTACGGCGGCTCGTCGCGGACTTGGGATGCGGTAGCCGCGCGACTTGCGCACCGCGGCCGCATCGTTGCCACCGACCATCGCGGCTGGGGCCGCTCTGATGCGCCGGCCGAGGGCTACCGGATTGCCGACCTGGCCGCCGATGCCGAGGGTGTCATTGCCGCGCTGGGACTGCAGCGCTATGTCCTGGTCGGCCACTCCATGGGTGGCAAGGTGGCGCAGCTGATGGCCTCGCGCCGGCCGCACGGGATCGAAGGGCTGATCCTGGTGGCACCGTCCCCGCCTTCGCCCATGCTGCTCTCCGCTGAACAGCGCGCCATGCTGGTGGGTGCCTACCAGACGCGCGAATCGGTGGAGTTCGTGATCGATCATGTGCTGACGGCACAACCGCTGACGGCGGCCCGCCGTGCACAGGTCATCGAGGATAGCTTGCAGGCTGCGCCGCAGGCCAAGCACGCCTGGCCCAACGTGGCGATGGCGGAGGACATCACCGCGGAGGTGGCCCTCATCGACGTGCCCACGCTCGTCATCTCGGGCGAGCACGACCAGGTGGACCGGATCGCGACGCTGCAGGCAGAGCTTTTGCCGCGCATTCCGCAGGCGGCACTGCACATCTTGCCCGGCGTGGGCCACTTGTCACCATTGGAAGACCCGGAGGCGGTGGCGCAGCAGATCGCAGGCTTCATTGACGCGCTGACCAAACCGAAGCGGACATAAGCAGCGATAGGTAGACAGGGCCTGGCAGCCAACGCACCAAAATGCAGCCCACCCTCGCTACCCGGCACCGATATGCACGGAGTTCGTGCATATCGGTGCCTGACATCGTACAGGCGCACCGAAAAAATCTTTTCGAATCAAGGCACTGTGAATTTTTCACCAAAATGGAACGGAAATTGCTTTAGTCGTGGCTTTCAAGCATTTTCTTGCACACTTTTTGGGAGATTTTCTGGTGGACGATCACAAAAACGGCGCAGACGCCCTCTTCATTTTGCTGGGGGCGATCATGATCCTGGCCATGCATGCCGGCTTTGCCTTTCTGGAACTGGGGACGGTGCGCAAGAAGAACCAGGTCAATGCCCTGGTGAAAATCCTGGCCGACTTCGCGGTGTCGACCATCGTCTATTTCTTCATCGGCTATTACGTGGCTTACGGCGTGAGCTTCTTTGCCGGTGCCGAAACACTGGCCGAGCGCAGCGGTTTCGAGCTGGTGAAATTCTTCTTCCTGCTGACCTTCGCGGCGGCCATCCCGGCGATCATCTCGGGCGGCATTGCCGAGCGTTCCAAATTCAATCCGCAGCTGATCGCCACGGCGGTGCTGGTGGGACTGGTCTATCCCTTCTTCGAAGGTATCGCGTGGAACCAGCACCTGGGCGTGCAAGCCTGGCTGGCGGCCACCTTCGGTGCCGAGTTCCATGACTTCGCCGGGTCCATCGTGGTCCACGCGGTGGGTGGCTGGATCGCGCTGCCTGCGGTCCTGCTGCTGGGCGCACGCCGTGGCCGCTACAGCAAGGAAGGCGCGGTGGCGGCGCATCCGCCCTCCAACATTCCTTTCCTGGCCTTGGGTGCGTGGATTCTGACGGTGGGCTGGTTCGGCTTCAACGTGATGAGCGCGCAGACCTTGGACAAGATGAATGGCCTGGTCGCCATGAATTCGCTCATGGCCATGGCCGGCGGCACGCTGGTGGCGCTGCTGATGGGCCGCAACGATCCCGGCTTCGCCTACAACGGCCCGCTGGCCGGCCTGGTGGCGGTGTGCGCCGGCTCGGACCTGATGCATCCGCTGGGTGCACTGGTTACCGGCGGCATTGCGGGGGCGATTTTCGTGTGGATGTTCACCCGCACCCAGAACAAGTGGAAGATCGACGATGTGCTGGGCGTGTGGCCGCTGCATGGCTTGTGCGGACTGTGGGGCGGTCTTGCGGCGGGTATCTTCGGCTTGCAGGCGCTGGGCGGACGCGGTGGCGTGTCGTTCATGTCGCAGCTCATCGGCAGCATCATGGGAATCGCCATTGCGGCAGCGGGCGGATGGATCGTCTACGGCTTGCTGAAGAAGGCAGTGGGGATACGGCTGGATCCGGAGCAGGAATTTGAAGGGGCCGATCTGGCCATTCACAAGATTTCTTCTACGGCGGAGAGGGAGACCAGCTGGTGAGCCTGTGATTAGCACCAATGAAATCTGGCGAGCCCATTCGAATCGATCGGACTCCTCGGAACTGAAATAAAACTGCAATCACCAAAGCGTCGACGCTTTTGAAAAGGCCACCATTCGGTGGCCTTTTCATATGGAAAATCGATTGTAGCCAGGCCCCATCTGCCCCCTCTCAAGGAGTGGTCAGTGCACCGATCCGAATGAGAATGATCAGTCAGTGATTTGAAAGCCAGAGGCCGTATGATCGCTGCAGCTGTTTTGCCATCACAGCACTATCAATGCATTGACCGCATACATCTGCGCGACGCCAATTACACAACAACAACGACTTCACGAGGACACTCGATGATAAAAACCCGTCCCATCATCGGCTATCTTGCTGCCAGCGCATCCTTGCTGTGCGCTGGCGCCAGTTACGCCCAAACTGCCGATGCGCCATCGTTGCAGGAGGGTGATGCCTGGGTCTATCAAGCCACCGAAGAACAAAACACGGGCATACTCGGCTCTACCACCAGGAAATGGGACGTCGCCATTGTCCGCTCCGGCAGCAAGACCATGGTCATTTCCGCCAAGGCGGAAGACTCCAATCTGCCACCCAAGGAATTGTTGCGCAATGCCGACTGGGCCGTGGTGCAAAACATCAATGGCAAGAATACCGTTACCAATCGTCCCTATGATTTCCCGCTCAAACCGGGCAAGACCTGGAAAGTGGAATACGATACCGCCAACCCTGATGCACGCACGAAGGTGCAGCACATCACCAAAAATTACACGGTCTTGGGCTGGGTCGATATCAAAGTACCGGCTGGTACCTACCATGCAATCAAAGTGGAAATGGAAGGCGAATGGAGCAAGGAATTCAATCCGACTGCCGCCGTCGCCACTTCCACCGTCACCAGCACTCAGGCAGGTTCAGTGGCCATTTCCGCCAGCCGAAACGCCAGCACGCAACAGTCGGCCAGCGGCAGAATGTACGACGCATTCTGGTATGTTCCCGAACTCAAAACTCACGTCAAGTTGATTACCGAAAACTACCAGGCTGGCGGTGCCTTGAATAAACGCGTGACCGAAGAATTGGCAGCATCACCAATACATTGATCTGCTCGCGCAAATTTCAGGCCCCCAACTCCCTGCGCGCCATCTCCGTCCCCGCCCTCAACGCACTGAGCTTGCCGGAGATGAGTTCAATCAGATCCATCGGCGCGAGAGAACGCACGCAAACACGCACTGACCACTGCGGCTGCAGCTACCGCACACGCGGCCAACAAAGCGGTGGTCTCCCATCCGCCGCGCAGTGCGATGCTCCCCGCGATGGCCGTGCCCGCCGCGCCAGCGCCGTAATAGAAGAACAGATATACAGAATTCAGAACGCCAGAGCGCAAGGGATCAATGGCAACGACGCCAGCCTGATTGGCCACTTGCGCGGCAAAACATCCCGCGTCGAAAATGGCCAGCGCCACCAGCGTGGCCGGCACATGATCAAGAACGACGCCCAAGGCGCTCGCCGCAAGTGATGCACAAAGCAGACCGCAGACCATCACGCGGCAATTCCCGAACCGGTCTGCCAGCCCGCCGGCAATCCGCGTCATGGCAAGGCCCGTCAGTCCGGCGAGACTGTAGAGTCCGATGCTCGCGGCATTCAGATGATAGGGCGGCGCGGCCAGACGCACGACCAGGCCCACCCAGATCAGATTGAAAGCAAAAAACCATAGCATCCCGGCGCAGATGCGCAGCCGCAGTTCCCTCGATTGCCGCAGCAGGGATGGCAACGCACGCAACGTCGAAAAGTATCCGATGTGACCAACTGGCCGCTGTGCCGGCAGCAGCGAGAAAACGCAAAGACCGCACACGGCCGTCAAGGCCGCCAATACCAGCAGCGCACTGCGCCAGCCAAGCCACTGCACGAGCAAGCCGCCGATGAATCGGCTCAGCAATATCCCTGCGGAGATGCCAGCGGAAATCGCCGCCATGCTCAGTGCGCGGCGAGATGCATCGGCCAGCTTGCCGACAATGGCGCTGCTTTGCGCTGCCACCGTGGTGGTGGCACCGATCAGAACAAAACATCCAATCAGGGCATCCGGGCTCGCTGCCCACGCAGCAAGCGCCAGAGACAGTGCCAGCGCGAGGAACTGCCCGGGGATCAGGACGCGCGTACTCACCCTGTCCACCAATGGCACCAGCAGCACCAGGCCAATCAGATAGCCGGCAATGGCGCCGGATATCACCGTGGTCAGCGACGCCACCTCCACGCCGAAATCAGCGGCAATCTCAGGCAGCGCCGGTTGCATCGCGTAATTGCTCGCAATGGCGCTGCCCGCTGCGACCGCGAGCATGAAGAGCGCGCGCCCCGCAAGACGGCGATCCTGTCCGGCACACGTCGTCACTTGGCCGCCCTGACGGCGATGGCCTCCACCTCCACCAGAATCGCATCGTCGACGAACGGCAATGCATGCACCAGGGAGAACGCCGGCCGGATATCCCCGTAGACCTCGCCATGGGCACGGGCTGCATCTTGCCAGTGCTCAAAGTCCGCAACAACCAGCCGGCTCTGCGCCACATCCGACAGCGCAAAGCCGTGCTCAGTGAGCACCTTCTCGATGGTGGCGAGCGCCTCCTTCGTCTGCGTGTAGGCATCCGGGCCTTGTCCGGCCGTGCCTGAAATGAAGATCGTATCGTTCACGATCACCGCCCGGGAGTAGCCGACCTTGGACTCCCAGGGAGAACCGGTGCTGACAAGTTGACGCATGTGGACTTTCCTTTCATGTGATTTTTAACTACTTGAGTAGTAGTTATACGAATCGTATACTACTACGGTAGTTAGTCAATCCCGGAAAAGAGAAAAATGAGTCGCGCATGACTACAGAAAATGAATTGATCGCTTCCATGACCCGGCTGGGATTCACCCAGTACGAGGCCCAGGCTTATACCGCATTGGTGGGTCAGGCCGCGCTCACCGGAGCCGAGGTGAGCCGACGGGCGTCGATGCCGCCCTCCAAGGTTTACGAAACGCTGGCCCGCCTCGAAACAAGGGGCGCGGTACTGGTGAATCGATCCGAACCTGTGCGTTACAGTGCCGTGCCGCATGCGGCGTTGCTGGAAGAGCTGCGCACCCGCTTCGAGGCTGACCTGGAAGCGGCGGCATCGGCGCTGGATCAACTACCGGTGGAAGAAGAAGCCGGACTGGTCTGGTCGCTGAGCGGAAGGAAAGTGATCGTGCAGGCCTTTGCACGCGCGATTTCAGGCGCGCAACACACTCTGTTTGCGGGGATCTGGGATGAAGAGCTCGACGAGCTCGGACCGCTGCTGGAAGAAGCCAGTGCGCGCGGTATCGAGACCCATGTCGCGATTTATGGCGACCGCACGCTGGATGGCCCTCACACCTACGACCTGGCCGAATGCGGTGCGAGTGCCAGACTGCGGCTATCCGGCCGCCGCCTGGCCGTGGTGGTGGCCGATGACGCAGCGGCCGTAGTGGCGGAGCTGGGTGACTCCACCGCGGATCAGGCGACCCTGACTACCAATCCGGTCATCGCGCTGCTGGCCGTGGAATACATCAAAGCCGATGTCAGCGGTCGGCTGATGATCAATGCGATGTCGCCGGCGACCTACAAAAAATTGCTGGCCACGCCGGCGATGCGCGCCATGCTTGCACCTGTCGATCCAAGGGACTGAAACGGACGGCAGGCACGGAAACAGCAAGCGGCCTCAACCATGGGTCGGACTTCGCGACCTGGTTGAACGGCATCAGGCCCCCAACTCCCTGCGCACCATCTCAGCCCCAGCCCTCAACGCACTGAGTTTGCCGCGGGCCACTTCACGCGGCAAGGGTGCCATCCCGCAATTGGTACTCGGATACAGTTTGTCCGCCGCCACGAACTGCAAAGCCCGGCGCAAGGTCGCCGCCACTTCCTCCGGCGTCTCGATCACGTGATTGGCCACATCGATGGCACCGACCATCACCTTCTTGCCGCGTATCAGTTCGATCAGGTCCATCGGCACGCGCGCGTTGTGGCATTCCAGCGAGACGATGTCGATGTTCGATGCCTGCAGCTTGGGGAACGTTTCCTCATACTGCCGCCACTCCGACCCCAGCGTCTTCTTCCAGTCGGTATTGGCCTTGATCCCGTAGCCATAGCAGATGTGCACGGCAGTCTCGCACTTGAGTCCTTCGATGGCGCGCTCCAGCGCAGCTACGCCCCAGTCGTTGACCTCGTCGAAGAAGACATTGAAGGCCGGCTCATCGAACTGGATGATGTCCACCCCCGCCGCCTCCAGCTCACGCGCTTCCTGGTTGAGGATCGTGGCGAATTCCCACGCCAGTTTTTCGCGGCTCTTGTAGTGATTGTCGTAGAGCGTGTCGATCATCGTCATGGGGCCGGGCAGCGCCCACTTGATCGGCTGCTCGGTCTGGCTGCGCAGGAAGCGCGCATCTTCCACGAACACCGGCTTCTGGCGCGATACCGCACCCACCACCGTGGGCACGCTGGCGTCATAGCGATTGCGGATGCGTACCGTCTCGCGCTTTGCAAAATCCACGCCGTCGAGATGCTCGATGAAGGTGGTCACGAAATGCTGGCGCGTCTGCTCGCCATCACTGACGATGTCGATGCCGGCACGCTGCTGCTCCTGCAGCGACAGGCGCAGCGCATCGCGCTTGGCTTCCTGCAGTTCATCGCCCTGCAGTTTCCAGGGCGACCAGAGTTTCTCGGGCTCGGCCAGCCAGACGGGTTTCGGCAGGCTGCCGGCGGTGGAGGTGGGCAATAATTTTTTCACGATGGAGTACCTTGCAGGTGGAGAGTTCAATGAGCGCCGGCACGCGACCATTGTTCGAGTACGGCGCGATACGGCTTGATGAAATGTTCTTCGGCGAAGCGGCCCTGCTGGACCGCCAGACGGCTGCGCTCCTCGCGGTCATAGACGATGCGTGTGACGGAATAGTCCTCATGCTGCAGGCTGGGCCGGTAAGTCTTGCCGGCCGCGGAATTGGCGTTGTAGATCTCGGGGCGATAGATCTTCTGGAAGGTCTCCATCGTGCTGATGGTGCCGATCAGTTCCAGGTTCGTGTAGTCACGCAGCAGGTCGCCGCTGAAGTAGAAGGCCAGCGGCGCGGCGCTGTCGGGGGGCATGAAGTAGCGCACCGTCAGGCCCATCTTGGCGAAGTAGGCGTCGGTCAGCGAGCTTTCGTTTTGCAGGTACTCCACACCCAGCACCGGATGCAGGTTCTCCGTGCGTTCATAGGTCTTGCTGCTGGCCACGCTGAGGCAGATCACCGGTGGCTTGCTGAAGTGCTGGCGGTAGGCCGGAGAAGCGACGAAGCGCTTGAACAGGTTGCCATGCAGTTCGCCGAAATGATCGGGGACGCTGAAGGCGGACTGCTGCTTCGTGTGCTCCAGCAGCACCACGCTGAAATCGTAATCGCGCACATAGGAAGAAAAATTGTTGCCGACAATGCCCTCGATGCGCTCACCCGTGTGGTGATCCACGATGTTGGTCTTGAGCACCTCGATCAGCGGCAGCGCCTGTGCAGTGTCCTGTCCCGCCATCCCCATTTCCACGGAGATGATGTCCAGCTCCACTGCGTAGCGGTCGGCCTTGGGATTGTCCCAGTGCGCCAGCGCATTGAAGCGGTTGTTGATCATGCGGAAGGTATTGCGCAGGTTCTCCCGGCGCTGCGCGCCCCGCGCCAGGTTGGCGAAGTTGGTCGTAATGCGCGTGTTGTCGCCGGGACGATAGTCCTCGTCGAAACAGATGCTCTTGATGGCAAATGAGAAGTCGTTGCTCATGATGTGTCTGCGCCCCTTTGCGGAAATCGAATCTGCAAGGCGCGCGCCCATGTAGAAGGCGGGGTGCGCAGCAGACTCGATGCGGTCAATGTTCAGGGTGGATTCTATGTCGCCGCATCCATGAATAAAAATGATTTGATCTCATCGATCAATGAGATTCACTCATAGACCATTCTTCGCTGCGGCGCGCACAGGCAAAAAAAAGCCCCGCTCCTTGCGGAGCAGGGCTAACACCTTCTCGGGGGGATGAGAAGGCGGGACAGCGTTCCGGCACCGAAGGCGTGCCGGAGCAGTTGCGTTCTATGACTTGCCAGCCGTGGGCGACTGGCCGAAAAAGTCGGCCATGTTGCCTTCGGTCCAATCCTTCACCAGTTCGCCGTCGCACCACACCCGATAGGCATAGAGCCGATGCTCGTGAAGCCCGCCCAGCGTGCGGCTTTCAATCACGTAGGTCTGGTCGCCCACATTCATTTTCATCCGATGAGAAGCCGGGACTACCCCGTTTTGCTTGCCCATGATCCTTCCCGTCTCTTTCCAACGCTTTGCTACCATCCCTTCCCAACCGTCCTGCCAGCCCCCCAAGGCTTGACGCAGGTCAGCTTCCCGACAGAAGGCTGGCGCTTGTCCGACATCTTTTCGCAAGGGGCACTACAATGCCCGCTTGGCATGAACGTCACCCAAGATGACGCGGCGCAACACGTTCCCGCCATGCGAGAATGTCGCCACCACAAGGAACACGTAAGCTCCTCTGACTACAGTATGAATCTCTGTTTATTTCATATTTTGCACATAGCAGATCCCACAGAAAGTGAAAAATACTAAAGAATCTGTGATTCGTTGCATTTCTGCCATGCGCAAAAAATATTAAATATGTGAAATATACAAATCCTACACCTGCACAGCTATACTTTTACAAGGATCAATCAAATGGGTCGAGCAGTACCATCTGATGACAAGGAGATGCCTCCTGGCGACCCGGCGATGACTTCGAGAGAAGCGGCCCGTCTGCTGGGGGTATCGATCACGACCGCCCAGATGTGGATGGAAAGCGGCATGCTGGCCTCCTGGAAAACCCCGGGCGGCCATCGGCGTACCCGGCTGAGTTCGGTCATGACCCTGCTCGGCCATCGTGAAGTGAAACAACCCGAGCCCACTGCCGGTCACGCTGGGCCACAGATCGAGGTTCCTTATCCGGTCAGCCCGAACGAGCCAGAACGTGCGCGCTTTGTTGAACAGACAATGGAAGACACACATTCCGAGGCCCGCTTTCATCGCCTGACATGGCTCGCCAGCGAACTGCTGGACGTACCCATTGCCCTGGTCACCTTCCTGACCACGGAGCTGCAGATCTTCCGGGCGGCACATGGCCTGAACATCACGTCCACGCCGCGCTCGTGGGCCTTCTGCAATTACGCCGTGATGCAGGAAGACATCTTCACCGTCTCCGACGCCACCAAGGACGCGCGCTTCGTCAACAATCCCATGGTCACCGGTGCGCCCTACATCCGCTTCTATGCCGGTATCCGCCTGATGTACCAGGGACGCGCGTTTGGCTCGCTGTGCGTGATCGATACCGAACCACGCATCCTGCGCGCCCACGAACGACAGGCCCTGGAAGAACTGGCCGCGCTGGCCACCGACATCCTGTCGCTGCAACTGCTGGAAGCGAACCGGCAGTAATCCCCCGAGCAGCGCGCGGGCGTCAGCACACAAGTCCCGGCCCCAGGCGCTGCTCATTGCACCATTCCCAGCCACTCTTCCAGTTCCTCCGCCGGCATCGGCCGTGCGATCGCGTAACCCTGCGCGAAGTCACAGCCGAGGTGATGCAGGATCCGGGCGGTGCGCTCGCTCTCCACGCCTTCGGCCACCACGCTGAACCCCAGCTGGTGCGCCAGATGGATGATGGACGGCACGATCACCTGGTCGGCCTCATCCTCGGCCAGGCTGCGGATGAAGGAGCGGTCGATCTTCATGATGTCGGCCGGAATGCTCTTGAGGTAGGACAGGTTGCTGAAGCCGCTGCCGAAATCATCGATGGCGACCTGCACGCCCAGTTCACGAATGGCCTGCACGCGCTGGCGCACCACCTCGGGATTGCTGGCCATGGCGCTCTCGGTGAATTCGATCTCGATCAGGCCCGGCGGCACCGCATGCTGTTTCAGTTGCGACGCCAGCAGGCGCAAGAGCTCGTCGGACTCGAAATCGCGCGCCGAAGTATTGATCGCAATCGGCACCACCAGTCCGCGCGCATGCCATTGCGCCGCCTGTGCCACCGCATGGCGCACCACCCAGGCCGTGATCTGGCGAATCTGCGCCGTCTTCTCCGCCAGCGCGATGAACACCGCAGGAGAAATATGCCCCAGCACCGGGTGCTGCCAGCGGATCAGCGCCTCCATCCCGACGCAGCTGCCGTCGCGCAGGCGCACCTTGGGCTGGTAATGCAGGCTCAGTTCATCGGCGGCCGTGAAGGCCATCGGCAAGGCCGAGAGCAGCCAGAAGGCATTGCGCTGGTTTTCCGCATGCACCGATTCGAACTGGCGCGGACACACGCCTTCTTCACGGCCCACATCGATCACCGTCAGCAGCGAGCGCACCACGTCGCTGCCGGCAATCTCGTCCACCGCCGGCAGCACGCCGATGGCGATGTCGAGCTGATGCGGAATGCCGTGGATCTCCAGTGACTGCACGAACTGCTGACGCACGTTGGCGATATGTTCCTGCCGCTCTGCCGCGCTGCCGTCGTGAAGAAAGACGAAGGTGGTGGTCGTGACCCGATACACGGGCTGGCCGTCCAGCGCCTCGCACAGCGCACGGCTGACCTGCACCAGGAAGGACTCGGCATAATCCCAGCCGAGCGCCTTGACCATATCGAACAGATATTCACGCGAACAGATGTCGATTCCCAGCGCCGCACAGGGGGCGCCGCCAACGCCCTGTGCATGCGCCCGTGCGCGCAGTACCTCCATCAAGCGGGCGCGATTGGGCAAACTCGTCACATGGTCGGTATACCCGCGGTTGCGCAACTGTTCCAGCCGCTCCATGACCATGGCCGCGAGCTGCTCCAGCCGGTCCTGGTCGGTCGGACTGAAATACTGGCGCGGACGATGATCGATCAGGCACAGCGTGCCCAGCGCATGCCCCTGCGGCGACACCAGCGGCGCACCCGCATAGAAGCGGATGTGCGGCGCACCCGTCACCAGCGGATTGTCGCGAAAGCGCGGATCCCGACGGGCATCGAGCACCACCAGGCCATTGCGGGACAGGATGGCGTGGGCACAGAAGGACATCGAGCGCGGCGTCTCATGCGCCGGCAGGCCGGCACGCGACTTGAACCATTGCCGCTCTTCATCCACCAGCGATACCAGCGCAATCTCCACGCCGAAGAGCGTGCGGGCCAGTTCGGTGATCTGGTCACAGGATTTGTCGGGCAAGGTGTCGAGCACGCAATAGCCCTGCAGCGCCGCCAGGCGGGTGCTTTCGTCGTCCGGCAAGCGGGCCCGCACTGCGTAATCCGTATAGTCGGTAGGTTCAAAAAACACGAATCAGCCCATCACCCGTGCGGCCGGTGCCAGCCTGAAGGTCGAGACCAGGCGTGCCAGCGCACCTGCCTGCGAGGTGAGTGCCTCGGCCGCAGCGGCGGCCTGTTCCACCAGCGCCGAATTCTGCTGGGTGGCTTCATCCATGTGGCCGATCGCATCGTTGACCTGCTCGATGCCCTCGCTCTGCTCGCGGCTGGAGAGACTGATCTCGGCGATCACGTCGGTCACCTTGCGCACGCTGGCGACGATCTCGTCCATGGTCTGGCCCGCCCCCTTGACCCGCCCGCTGCCACTTTCGACCTTGGCCACGGAGGCCCCGATCAGTTCCTTGATTTCCTTGGCCGCCGCTGCGCTGCGCTGGGCCAGCGTCCGCACTTCCGAGGCCACCACCGCAAAGCCGCGTCCGCCTTCACCGGCACGTGCCGCCTCGACGGCCGCGTTGAGCGCCAGGATGTTGGTCTGGAACGCGATGCCATCGATGACGCTGATGATGTCCACGATCTTGACCGAGGATTGACGGATGTCTTCCATCGTCGCCACCACCTCGCCCATCATGTTGCCGCCCGTGACCGCAATCTCCGAGGCCGAGGCCGCCAGGGTATTGGCCTGCTCCGCATTGGCCGCACTCTGGCGTACGGCCGAGGTGATCTGTTCCATGGCGCTGGCGGTTTCTTCCAGCGAACTGGCCTGTCGTTCAGTGCGTCCGGACAGGTCCACATTGCCGGAGGCGATTTCGGTGGACGCGCGTTCGATGGCATCGGTCCCCTGCCGGACTTCGCCGACGATGGCGGCGAGGCTGTCGCGCATCATGCGCAAGGCGTGCAGCAGGCTGCTCTTATCGTTGGGGCGCGTGGCCACTTCCACCGCCAGGTCGCCATGCGCAATGCGCTGCGCGATCTCCATGGCATAGGCCGGCTCGCCACCGAGCTGGCGCAGCAGACCGCGCGTGATGAGGACGGCGACGGCCACCGCGATCAGGATCGCCACCACGGCCAGCGTGGCGATGAACTTCAGGGCATGGGTGGCGGAGCGCTCCGACTGCTCGCCCGCTGCCGTGCTCTGGCCAGCGATATCGGCGATGAGCTGGTTGATGTCGGCCACGATCTTGCGCCGCAAGGGGCTGCAATCATTGACCAGGAAACTGCGATAGGCCTCCATCGCTCCGCTCTCGCGATACTGGCGCGGACGCTTGAGTTCATCGGCCATCTGCAGCAGCCCTGTGCGTACCGGGGCGAAATGCGGGTTGCCGGCCAGTCGCGTTTCCAGCTTCTGCAGTTCGGCGAGATACAGCGCCTTTTGTTCATCGACGATCTTCAGTTCGGTCTGCGCATCGGCATCGCTGAGAAAGACATAGGCATTGCGCGCCGCGATGCCGGTCTGGTCCAGCGCTTCGCGCGCCACGTAGAGCGGCGCCAGGCTATCGTTCTGGACTTCATTGGCGCGCTCGACGGAGGAGCGCAATCCATTGATGCCGACCATGGCCACCCCAACCAGCACCAGCATCATCACCAGCAAACTGGCGAACCCCAAGCTCAGCTTTGCGCCGATCTTCATGTTTGACAAAACCTTCATCTGCTTCCCCGACTAGCGTCTGCGACGCAAATATAAAAAATATGCAAATAATCACGAAACATCCCGAACTTTCGGTCGCATATTTCATAATTTTTGCAGTATTTACGCACACAAAGGTCTTACCAGCAAATGAAAATTGCGGTATTGTCGTATTTACATCACGTCGTGAGTCATTTTGTTGTGTAAATGCGAGTTTGGGGCGGGGTAGAGCATGCCAGACGCTGGCCCGACGAGAAGGGATAGGCGGTGCAGGCGGAACGGGGCGTTCCGGATGGCACACGAGAGGTGAGGAGAAAAATGAGCTAAAGGAACCGGCCACGAAAAAAAGCGACCGGGCAACCCGGTCGCTCGCGATGATGCCACCGCGCTGATTCCATCACGCAGTAAGCACCACCTTGCGGCACTCCTCGCGCTTTTCATTGAAGATGCGATAGCCCTCGGCCGCCTCCTCCAAGGGCAGGCGATGCGTGATGATCGCCTCCGGACGGAGCCAGCCATCCTCGATGCTGGCCAGCAGTTCGGGCATGTAGTGCTGCACGTGGGTCTGGCCGGTCTTGATGGTCAAGCCCTTCTCGAAGATATCGCCGAACAGGAAACCGTGGATGAACCCGGCATACACGCCCGGCACGCTCAGCGTCCCGCCGCGCCGCACCGAGGCGATGCAATGGCGCAGCGCCTGGCCGCTGCTGCCTTCGAGCTTGAGGTTGGTCATTGCTGTCTCCAGCACGCTGCCCTTGGCCTCGAACCCGACGGCATCGATCACCGCATCCACACCCCGGCCTGCGGTGTTGGCGATGATGGTCTCGCCGGGATCGGTGTGGTCGAAATTGATCGGGATGGCCTTGTATTGCTCCGCTGCGAAGCGCAGCCGGTAATCGTGGTGATCGACGATGAAAATCTTTTCCGCCCCGAGCATGCGCGCACAGGCAGCCGCCATCTGGCCAACCGGACCCGCACCGTAGATGGCCACGCTGGAGCCCTCACGCACACCGGCGTTCTTCACCGCCTGATAGCCGGTCGGGAGAATGTCGCTCAGGAACAGTACCTGCTCATCGGCCAGCGGCGAGTCGATGCGGATGGGACCGACATCGGCCTTGGGCACCCGTACATACTCCGCCTGCCCGCCGGGCATGCCGCCATACAGGTGGCTGTAGCCGAACATGGCTGCGCCTGAACGGATGCCCTTGCCATTCATGATGGCACCGCGGTCAGGGTTGGTGGTTTCGCAGGCGGCATACAGGTGCTGATCGCAGAAGAAGCACTGGCCGCAGGCGATGACGAAGGGCACCACCACGCGGTCGCCCTTTTTGAGGCGCTTGACGCCGGGGCCGGTCTCGACCACCACGCCCATGAATTCATGGCCGAGGATGTCGCCGGCCTTGGTGGCGGGAATCTTGCCACGATACAGGTGCAGATCGGAGCCGCAGATGGCGGTGGCCGTGACTTTCAGGATGATGTCGTCGGCCTCCTGAATGATGGGATCGGGAACGGACTCGACCCGCACGTCATGGGCGGAATGGTAGAGCAGTGCGCGCATGGGTTTTCCTTGATGAGCTGGTCACGGGCGGCGCGGGACGCGCCGGGTAATCGACAACGCGGATGCGTCAGCGCGGCGCGCGGGCATCGTCCTGCACGATGTCGAACTCGGGCTTGGCGATTTCCTTGTTGGCGTTATCGGTACTCGTTTCACGCGCCTCGACGTGATCGCTGCGAGCGGGACGGTTGGTGGCCTCGCCACTGGATTGGGCGGGCGACGGATTTTCACGGGAAGGCAGTTTGGATTCGATGGCCATGCGGATCTCCTGGGTGGAAAGAAAAACGACGGAGAGATCACACTAACCACCCCCGCCCCGCACGACCATCAGCGCGCCACGCCTAGCCTTGTGGGTAGCGGCTGTCGGACGCGTCAGCGCGGCTTGATGAGCGCGCCCGCAGCCGGCAGAAACGAAGTCCCGGCTGCCGCACCTCCTGCATCGCTGTCAGCGAAGGTGGCCTGCACGCGCGGCACTGGCCGACATACACGGCGCGCTCTCCGCAGTAGCATCCTCAACGCCTTCCGTACTGCACCCGCCTCCCTGACGAGCGAGCGCGCAGTGCATCCATCCATGCACAAGGAGACCGCCATGACCGACGCACTGAACAAGCATACCCACCCCACCGATACCTCCGGCCCGCAAGACCTGCAGGCCAACAACCCGCGCAGCGGTACCAATGAGCGCGACATGCTGGACCGTGGCGAGCAGACCGCACCGGGCGACAGCGACAAGGCTGCCTCCCGCAACAAGCCGGAAGGCGACAATTATTCGGAGCAGGACATGCGGGAGAACAGCCCGCAGCTTTAAGAAGTGCCTCGTCTCTCTCCCCAAGGGAGGGAGATTGAGCCAGCCGACAGATCAATGAAGCTCATCTGATCGACACTAGGGCCTGTTCCCATTCAATCTGCGAGATGCGTTGCCCCCAGAAGGCGTGTTGGCAAGGCGCGCGTCAGGGCTGGTGGTGGTGCCACCAGCCCTGACGTGCAACGCGGCCAGCGCGCCTTCTGGGGGCAACCCTCCGGGAGAGGCCGCCAAGCGTCGCCTGCCGTTGTTGCAGCTCCTTGCCGTGGCACCACCACGGCGCGTCGCCGCGCCTAGGCAGTCAACGCTTGGCGACCTCTCGCACTCGCAGATTGAATGGGAGCAGGCCCTAGAGATCAATCCTCACGGTCGAACTCGGCCAGCACCATCTCCACCTGCAGGCACTGCAGTTTCAACTCCTTGATGGCCCGGCGATAGCGGCGGAAGTTGCGCCGCTCGGGTACACCCTCCCCACTCTTGCTGACCCGCACCACTTCATGCACGATGCCCTGCAGGATTGCTGCCGCCTGCTCGTGCGAGGCCTTGAGACGGTTCACTCCCTCGATCAGCGCTTGTTTCTTCTTCATGATGGAATCCTGTTTTTTGCCGGTATGGCAGAGCGTCCGACGGGCGACGTTCCAGCCCGGCCATGCACATGCGATGCATTGAACAAGCCATTGAGTGATTTGCCCCGTGTTGGTTCCGGGGCTCGCCTCCCCCGCCTCCAGGCACACGATGGCAGATTGATCGATGCAAGAGATGCGGCGGCATCCATTCATCGTTTCGATAGATAGGTGCGATACCTCTGCGTTCTCTGCTGCCGTGCTGCGAGCCGCCGCGCCAATGCCAGAGCAAAGGCTCTTCTTCAGTGATGCTGGCAAGACTGACAGCACGCACCGCCCCCTGATCGGGAAAGAGACCGATATCACGTCAAGGGCCGGCTGCCTAAGATGAGGACTCGTAGGGAAGACAAAGCCCTGCGGAATTTTCCACCCCTCATGACACAAGGAGATACATCATGGCAAACCAGAACCAAGGCTCGACCAGCAACCGCGGCTTCGCTTCGATGGACGAAAACAAGCAGCGCGAGATCGCCAGCCAGGGCGGCAAGGCCGCCCACGAAAAGGGCAGCGCGCACGAGTTCAGCTCTGAAGAAGCGCGTGAAGCCGGCCGCAAGGGCGGCCAGAACAGCCACGGCGGTGGCAATCAAGGCAACAACCGCTAAGCGGTGCGTTGCTGCAGACAGAGGGCCCTGCGGGGCCCTTTTTGCCATGCGGAGACGGGCCCGTCCTTCTTGAAGGGACCGGCCCGTTGTTCGCGTGACGACTACTTGACCGTGATGTTGATCCCGTGCGCCATCATGTGGCCATAGGAGCGGTGCTCGCCGTCGGCGAACTGGGCCGTCAGCTTGTACTTGCCGGGAGGAAGCGACACCATCGTTTCGGTCTGCCCGTCATCCAGGTGGATATGGGTCTCGTCGTGCGGAATGACTTCGCCCTTCCCCACGGCACCGTGATTGATGAGCAGGTGATGATGCCCGGTGCCCTCCACCACCTTGCCCGCCGGCCGGGTCGTCATGGAATGCGCCGCCAGACGAACGCGGAAGGGACTGGTCACGGTCTGCCCGGTCTTGGGTTCGAGGATGCTGAGCGTAGGCTCATCCGCACGGGCGGGTGCGGCCTGCAAGGCCAGCATCAGCAGGCTGCCGCAAGTGGCGGTCAAGAGGCTACGTCGGAAAACGGGGTTCAGCATGGTGGGCTCCTGGTGAGATGAAAGAAGAGGAATGACGTGCACATGGGGTGCATATGGCGTGAACAGCTCGCGGAAGCGGGTCGCAGCAATCCGGCTGCGCTCATCCTTTGCGCACGTCTTCAGATGGACAAGGGGCTGCGCTCCTCGGGCGGCAATCGCGCATGCAGCTTGGCCAGCAGGCTGCGCAACTGGGCGCGGTAATCGAGCACCACACTGCGCTCGCAATACGGGCTCCATGCCGGGTCGAGGGCCAGCTCGTCCGGGTCGCCTGCCATGGCGGAGAGCGAACGGCGCGCCGTCGATATGCCCGGCGGCGGCAGCCGTACCTGTGTTGCCTGGCCCAGGCTGTGACGCAGTTCCAGCAAGGTCAGCGCCACGGTGCGGTACTTGCGGGGTGGCTCCAGTTCCACGCCGCAGGCGGCGCAGATCAGCAGCAGCTTGCTCCGGGCGTCCTGCGTGCCATGCGCCTGCCGGCCTTCGTTCCAGCCGGCACCGAACAACAAGGGTCCAGCATGGTTGAGATAGGCTTCCAGGCAGAACGACAGCATCATCAGTACCGACAGATAGACCCAGCGCGAACCGGACTGCTCTTCGCCCGCTTTCCTGATGAGCACTTCGGCACCGCGCCAGAGTTCCACATAGGTGAGTGACCCAGGGGCGAAGTCCGGTTCGGCAACAGTGAGGTCGTTCATGATCGCATTCCTCATGACAAGGCCGTGTCCATCACCATCATCAGCACGAAGCCGATGATGAGGCAGCAGGTCGCCGCCAATGCATCGCGTCGCCGGTGCGGATCGGGAATCACCTCATGCGCCAGCACGAACAGCATGGCACCGGCCGCCCCACCCAGCGCCCACGGCAGCATCGCTGCCGACAGCGACACCAGCCCCGCACCTGCCACCGCAGCCAGCGGCTCAACCAGTCCGGAGAGGATGCCGCAGCCGATCGCATCGCCGCGGGAATAACCGATCCCGCGCAAGGCGGTGGCCACAATCATGCCTTCCGGGATGTCCTGCAACGCGATGCCGAAGGTCAGCACCGAGGCCTGCTCGGGTGCCACGCCGCCATACGCCACGCCAACGGCCAATCCTTCAGGCAGGTTGTGCAGCCCGACCGTCAGCACGAACAGCCAGACACGGCGCAAGGCTGCCTGGCGCGCGAGATCATCATGGCCCTGTCCGGCGCGCTGCAAGGCCAGTACCAGCAGCGCACCACACAGTACGCTGGCACCGGCGATGAGACTGGCCATCTGCTTGCCGGTCCCGGCTTCCTGCAGGCTGTGCAGGGCGGGCAGGATGAGCGAGAACACCGAGGCCGCCAGCATCACGCCGGCACCGAATCCGGTGCAGCAATCGGCCATGCGCGGCGAGAACCGACGCGAGAAGAACAGCGGCAGGGTGCCCGCTGCCGTCGCTGCGGCAGCGGCCATGCCGCCGCAATAGGCGCGCCAGATGCGTTCATCCTGCGCGCTCCACCAGCCGATGAGCGCCGCCAGCAGCAGCACGCCGCCGGCCACCATCGGCCAGCTCAAGCGGATCGCGGCAGGCTGCTCGGCCGCCCCTGCAACTTCGGTGGAAGAGGCAGAGGAGATGGCGGTGGCAGCGGCCGGCTCCAGCGGTGCCAGGTGCGTCAGTGTGGTCACGGAGGGCTCGACTTTCTTGAGCATGTTGTCCTTGCTTGCTTGTGTGCTGTGCTTGAGCCTGTCCTCCGTGCGGAATGATGACAGTCACGGAGGAGGATGAAAGTCTCCGAGTCTAGCGACGCTCCGCTGCGGCTTCCATCGGACTAACACTGAATGTCGGACCTGTGGTCGTCCGACGGCGGCTGCTGCCGCGCTAAGGATCTCCGACACGTTTCATCGTTACCGCGCACCGGAAGTTTTCCGCTCCCGCCGATGGTATGGCTGAGCACTCGCCTCCTAGCATGAAGGCTCTGTTGAACGTATCGCTTCAACGCCACGTGGCGAAGCGAATCGCGTCCGGCATCTTTCCCCGTTCAATCCCTCGACCTCAACAAGGAGTCCGACATGTTCGCTCACAACAAGCGCCTGCAATACACGGTACGCGTCGCCGGCCCCAATCCCGGGCTGGCCAATCTGATGCTGGAACAATTCGGCGGCCCGCAAGGCGAACTCGCTGCCGCCTGCCGCTACTTCACCCAGGCCATTGCCGAGGACGATCCCGGCCGCAAGGACATGCTGTTCGACATCGCCACCGAAGAACTGAGCCACTTGGAGGTGATCGGCAACATCGTCGTCATGCTCAACAAGGGGGCCAAGGGCAAGCTGGCCGAAGGCGTGGAAGAAGAAGGCATCCTCTACAAGGAAATCACCGGCGCCGGCAACGACAGCCACATCACGCAAGTGCTCTACGGGGCTGGCGCACCGCTGGTCAATTCGGCCGGCGTCCCGTGGAGTGCGGCCTATATCGACACCATCGGCGAGCCCACCGCCGACCTGCGTTCCAACATCGCCGCCGAGGCACGTGCCAAGATCGTCTACGAACGGCTCATCAACCTCACCGATGACCCGGGCGTGAAGGAAGCGCTGGGCTTCCTGATGACGCGCGAGATCGCGCACCAGAAGTCGTTTGAAAAGGCGCTCTATTCCATCCGCCCCAATTTCCCGCCGGGAAAGCTGCCTGGCGATCCGCGCTTCTCCAAGGTCTACGTCAATCTCTCACAAGGACTGGGTGAACAGACCGGACCGTGGAATGACGGCAAACAGTGGGAACGCCTGGACGGTGCCGACGCACTGACCCCGGTCGACGGCGGCGATGGCCAGGCCACGGTCGAGCTCAATGCAGAGGAACAGGCCATGCTGGACCAGATGGCGGCGCGTACCGCATCGGCCCAGGATGGCGAGCCGCTGACCGGCGCCGAGATTGGCTCGGCCGATCCAGAGATGAACCTCAAGGCCAAGAAGCCCTGAGCACCCTGATTGCCCTGACCCCGGGCGTATCCACGGTGGTGCCTTGTCATCGGCAAGGCACCACCTCGTCACCGAACCTGACAAGGAGAATGCCATGACCACCGACGTCAACGAAAATCTGCTCGCCTGGCTCAAGGATGCCCATGCGATGGAACAGCAGGCCGAGCACATGCTCAAGGCCCAGGCCAGCCGCATCGATCACTATCCCGAACTGAAGGCACGGCTGGAATCGCACCTGCAGGAAACGCTGGGCCAGCAGGCGCTGGTGGAGGGCTGCATCAAGCGGCTCAACGGCAGTGCCTCCGTCTTCAAGGACCTGGCCGGCCGCATGACCGCCTTCGCCCAGGCGGCCGGCGGCATGACTCAGCACGACGAAGTGGTCAAAGGGGCCATTGCCGGTTATGTCTTCGAGAACCTGGAGATCGCCTGCTACACCTCGCTGATTGCCGCTGCACGCGAGGCGGGGGACAGCGAAACCGAACGCGTCTGCGAAGGCATCCTGGAACAGGAAAAAGCCATGAGCACCTGGATGCTGAACCACCTGCCCACGGTCACGCACGACTTCCTCGTGCGCTCGGCCACACCGGGCCAGAAGGCCAAGGTGTAGTGCGTCGGATGCGGTCCATCCGCATCCGGAACTGCGACAGTATTGCGAGGAGATTTCGATGACGACGCAGGAACCGACCGTGGCAGCCTTTCCCTTCCCCACGCTGGACAGTGCCCAGCGCGCCTACGATGCCTTGCGCGAACGCGGGTTGACAGCGGAGCAACTGGAATTGCGCGTAATGGACGACGAGGCCGGTCCGTCCAGCGGCAACTTCATCCTGGAATACAAGGAAACCGATGTGCACTTCGACAGCAGCTGGATGGACATGCTGGGCAGCCGCGATGATCCCAACGTGGGAGCGGGCCGGCAAGATGTGTTCTGGTCCTGCGAAGCACTGCTGCTGGTGAGCACGCGCGACCCGCACGTGCTCAATGCCCTGCAGGAAGTCTATGGTGCCAGCAGCACGGCGTTCGATGCCACGCGTCAGCCGCGCAAGGGCAGGCCGGACTGAAGCACGGCCGTTTGCCGCGACTGCAGCCAGGGTTGGACCTGGTCCGCCGCCAGCGGCACCGCAAACAGGTAGCCCTGTCCATACATCGCCCCCAGGCCGCGCAAGCTCTGCAGATGCGCCGGCGTTTCCACCCCCTCCACCACACAGGCCAGTTGCATGTCATGCGTGAGTGCGAGCAGTGACTTCACGATCTTGTGGCTGACCGCATTGTGCTCAATGTCGGCGACGAAACTCTTGTCGATCTTGATGCGCGTCAGGGGCAAGGCGTGCAGGTGGCTCAGGCTGGCATAGCCGGTGCCGAAGTCATCGAGCGTGATGCCACAGCCCAGCTGACGCAAGGTCGTGACCAGCTGGCGCGATTTTTCCAGATCCTGCAGCACCGCCGTCTCCGTGATTTCCAGATCCAGCCGCGCGGGATTGAATCCGGACGAGCTGATGACCTGTACGATCTGCGCCATGCCTTCGCTGGTGTTGATGTCGTTGGCCGAGAGATTGAACGACAGCCGGAGCGAGGGCGGCCAGCTCGCCGCAGCCTGCAGCGCCTTCTTCAGCAGGATCACGCTCAACTGGTTGATGATGCCCATGCGTTCGGCAGCGGGAATGAATTCCATCGGCGCCACGCTGCCCTTGACGGCGCTGTGCCAGCGCGCCAGGGCTTCAAAGGCGATCGGCTGGCAATCATCCAGGCACACGATGGGCTGGAAGAACACCGACAGTTCGCGATCGAAGTCGGCCAGTCGCAGGGCCTGCTCGATGTTGGCATTGCGCTGGATCTGCGCCTTGTCCTGTTCCGAGAACAAGGTGACGGTACCGCGCCGTTCGCGCTTGCCCTGATACAAGGCATAGTCGGCATGCTCATAGAGCGAGCTGGCATCCACCGCCATGTCGGGGAAGGTGGCCACGCCTACCGAGGCAGCAATCTGCACCGTCGCCTTGTAGAGTACGAAAGGCCGGCGCAGCGCAGCGCAGATACGGTCGCCGAATTCGGTGAGAACCTCATTGCTGAGATCGGCATCGATGATGATGGAGAACTCGTCGCCGCCCAGGCGTGCCAGGTGGAAACGCTCGTCCAGGCACACGGCCGTCAATCGCTGTCCCACTTCCACCAGCAACTGGTCGCCATGGGTGTGGCCATACAGATCATTGACGGCCTTGAAGCCGTCGAGGTCGAGGATGGCCACGGCAAAGCGCTGTCCATTGCCGGTGGCGCGGGTACAGATCTCGTTGAGCTGGGCGAAGAACTTGCGGCGATTGGGAATTTGCGTGAGCGAGTCGAGGTTGGCCAGGCGCAGGTTCTCGTTGCCCAGCAGCGCCGTCTTGACCTGCGCTTCGATGAGCCGCGTGAAGTCGTTGTAGTGACTGTTGACGATGGCCAACATGCCGATGGTCACCAGCACCACGTTCATCGCTGCCGCCACGAAGGTCGGGATATGCGTATTGAGGAAGAAGACCGTGAAGATGCCGTTGACGATCAGCGCCACCGACAGCGCCGCCGAGCGCAGGTACATCAGGCAGAAGATGCAGCAGATGACGGTGATGCCCATGTAGAAGGCCACGTGGGCCTGGGCATAACTGTCGCCGTAGGGAAACAGCATCACCGACCACAGCGAGAAACTGAGCGCAATCGGGGTTGCCAGGAAATTGGTGCGCTTGAGCGCCGCCGCGGCCATGCCGGGCGTCGGGTCGACATGCCGTCCGCGCCACCAGAAGATCAGGCGCGTCACGCACAACACCGTCAGCATGGCCGGAAAGTACAGGCTCAGCCAGTGCGGTGCCAGCGGGTAATAGGTTTGTGCCAGTGCCCAGCTGTTGATCAGCAGGATCAGGTACATCATCGGCATCTTGCCGGAGAACGCACGGTACTGCGCGATCAGCAGCTCGGGCTGATCGTAGCCGACGCGCCAGTAGGCGCGCACCATGCTCATCAATGAAGAAGCAGACATCCTGTGCTCTGTGCCTTTTCTACTTGTATGCCGCAGCCAAAGGAGCCGCAAGGGTCGGCGTCAGCGATGCAACCATTTGTCGTCCGGGCTTCGATTATAGGCGGGAGCGGAACCCGGCAAACTCAGGAAAAGCCTGATGTAACCCCGCTTTCCGGCCGATGAGGCGACTTTGTCACGCATGCCGGAACGCTGCGTTCCGCGTGCAGCCATGGGTCAGCGCCAAGGAAGAGCGTGATCGCATTTTCGGAGCCAGCGGCCTGCAAGTCAGCCGCTTGTCCTACAGCATCCTCACAAAGGCTCATCTACAATCGGGCGACCACAGAAATCAAGGTCCGCCATGTCCGAGCATTTTTCTCGCGCTGATTCCTTGCCGCCTGCCGCCGGATCAGCCGTTGCCCTCCTCCCCGCCACGCCGCCGGCCCGCTACCCGGCCGCCTATCTTGCGCTCGATGCGCACTGGCGCGTGGTGTATGCGGACGACGCTGCGCGGGCGCTGCTGGGCTCATCGCCGGGGTCGGGCGAAGCGACGGCGGGTGCCGTGCTGTGGCAGGTCTGGCCGGCACTGGCGGGCAGCCTGCTGGAAGAGGCCCTGCGCGCCACCCTGGCCGATGGCCAGAGCCGCCAGTGCCTCTACACCCCCGCCGGGCAGACGCAATCGTATGAGGTAATCTGCACGCCGCAGGCGCAGGGCGTGGCGGTCAGCCTGCGGGCCGGACGGCGCGAGTCCCTGCAGGTCCACCAGCAACGCGCCGACCGCAAGCTGCACGAGAGCGAGACGCGCTTCCGCCTCATGACCGGCGCGATTCCCCAGATCGTCTGGATCACCAATGACGCAGGCGTGCTGGAATTCATCAATGACCAGTGGCACCAGTACACCGGAGAGGCGCTGCACGAAGGGCTGGCCAGCCTCGACACCATGATCGCGCGCCACATCCATCCCGAGGACCGGGCGGACACCATGGCGGCCTGGCAACACGCACGCAGCGCCGGCCTGGAAGTCGCCATCGAACACCGCATCGCCGATGCCCGCGGGCAATACCGCTGGTTCCTCACGCGCGGCAAACCGCAGCTGGAGGCCGGGAGCGGGCGGATCCTGCACTGGTACGGCACCTCCACCGACATCCATGTGCAGAAGGAAGCCATCGCCGAACTGGCCTGCCTCACGCGTGAGTCCGAACGACGACGGCGCTTCTATGAATCCTTCCTCTCCACCACGCCCGACCTGGCCTATGCGTGGGATCTCAATCACCGTTTCACCTACGCCAACCGCGTCTTGCTGCAGATGTGGGGCAAGACCTGGGATGAAGCCATCGGCAAGAACTGCCTGGAGCTCGGCTACGAGCCCTGGCACGCCGAGATGCACAGCCGCGAGATCGAACAGGTGCGTGCCACCAAGCGCCCGGTGCGGGGCGACGTCCCCTTCAACGGGACCTTCGGCCGCCGCATCTATGACTACATCATCTTCCCCGTGCTCGGGCCTGACGGCGAGGTCGAGGCCGTGGCCGGCACCACCCGCGACGTGACCGAACGCAAGAACAGCGAGGCGCGCCAGCACGCCCTGTTCCGGCTGGCCGAAGCGATTCGCTCGGCCGGCTCCCTGGGCGACATCGCCAGCGCCGCCGCCCAGATCATCGGCGATGCGCTGACCGCACGCTGGGTCAGCTACAAATCGCTGGGGCCTGCGCAGCAGGTCGAGGAACTGGGCCAATGGAGCTTCCATCAGGACGACAGCGCCGTCGCCTCCCTGGCCTTGCATGACGAGCGACGCGTCGCGCAGACCGTGCGCAGCGGCAGCGTGATGCTGGTCGCTGACGTCAGTACTGATGCGCGCACCGCCACGCTGCGGCAGGAGCATCTAGCCTGCGGAGTGGCGTCGTACATGGACGTGCCGCTGCTCGACCACGAAAAACTGGTCGGCATCGTTCATGTCAGCAGCAACGTGCCGCGCACCTGGACCGACAACGAGCTGGCCATCGTGCGCGAAGTCAGCGAACAGACCCGCGCCGCCTTCGAACGCATCCGCAACCAGCAGGCGCTGGCGGCCAGCGAAGCGCGCCTGCGCGAAATCAACGAGTCGCTGGAAGCGGAGGTCAGCGCCCGTACCAAAGAATTGATGGCTACCGAGGAGGCGCTGCGCCACTCCCAGAAGATCGAAGCCATCGGCCAGTTGACCGGCGGACTCGCGCATGACTTCAACAACCTGCTCGGCGGCATCACCGGCAGCCTCGACCTGATGCGCGTACGCCTGGTACAGGGACGAGGCGACGAGCTGTTCCGCTACATCGACCTGGCCGCGCGCAGCGCGCAACGGGCCGCCTCGCTCACGCAGCGGCTGCTGGCCTTTGCGCGGCGGCAGACGCTGGATCCGCGTCCCACCAACGTCAACGCCCTGATCGGCGGCATGGAAGAACTGATCCGCCGCACCATCGGCCCGGCCATCACGCTGGAGGTGGTCACGGCCGTTTCCCTGTGGCCGACCTTCGTCGATGGTCCGCAACTGGAAAGCGCGCTGCTCAACCTGTGCATCAATGCCCGTGATGCCATGCCCGACGGTGGACGCCTGACCATCGAGACCGCCAACAAGTGGCTGGATGACAAATGGGCGCAGGAGCGCGATTTGCCGGCGGGCCAGTATGTCTGCGTCTCGGTGACCGATAACGGCAGCGGCATGCCGCCGGATGTGCTGGCGCGCGCCTTCGATCCCTTCTTCACCACCAAGCCGATCGGTGAAGGCACCGGCCTGGGCCTGTCGATGGTCTATGGCTTCGCGCGCCAGTCCGGTGGCCAGGTGCGCCTGTATTCGGAAGTCGGACAAGGCAGCACGGTCTCGATCTACCTGCCCCGCCACCAGCAGAATGCGGACACCGAGGAAGCCGAACCGGCCCTGGCCCCGGCGGCCGCCGGCAGTGGCGAAGTGGTGCTGGTGGTGGACGACGAAGCCCCGATCCGCCTGCTGGTGGCCGAGGTGCTCAACGAGGCCGGCTACGTCACCCTGCAGGCGGAGGATGGCCCGTCGGCACTGCGCATCCTGCACTCGGCGGCGCGCATCGACCTGCTCATCACCGATGTCGGCCTGCCGGGCGGACTCAATGGCCGCCAGGTGGCCGATGCAGCGCGGGCGGCACGGCCCGGATTGCAGGTGCTCTTCATCACCGGCTATGCGGAAAACGCCGCCGTCGGCAATGGCCACCTGCCCGCCGGCATGCAGTTGATGACCAAGCCGTTCAAGATGGACATGCTGGCACGGAGGGTGCAGGACATCCTGGAAAGCCGCACCAAGGCCGAGCAATTACCAAATGATATAAATAATTATGAATGATTAATCGTTGCGATCGCTCTGGCCGTTCCCATCGTTCTCATCGTTCTCACCGCCCTGACCGCTCGCCTGCGGCGATGCTTGTGCAAACGCACCCAAGCGCCACGATACGTTATGCGCCGCCGCCCGTAGCAGGCGTGCCACCACGCCGTCGGCTGCGGTATCGAAACTGCCGCTGCTGCCCATGACGGCCATCACCAGCGCCAGTTGTCCGGCGTGATTGAAAACCGGCGCGGCCAGCGTATGGATGCCCGGCACCGGGCGGCCCAGTGCCTGGTCCAGGGACAGTGTGCGAATCTGCCGCAGGCGCTCGGCGTAGTCATGCCGCAGGCTGCCGTCTGGATGGCTGACGCTGTCGGGCTGGGCCCCTTCCATGCGGATCGGGTCCATCGCCAGCGCACCGGCCAGCATGTCCGGCGGCAAGTGCGCCGCGCACACGCGCCCGATGGCGGTGTGCACCATCGACAGCACCGTACCGATGCGCAGGCTCACATGCTGCGGCCGTGACGATTCCTCCAGCCGCACCACCGTCGGCCCCAGCGGACCAAACACCGCCAGCGCGACTGACAGGCCGGTGGCCTGCACCAGGGTAGCCACTTCGGCCTCGGCTTCGCGCAAGGGCGAGAGGCGCTGCAGCGCCGCCAATCCGAGGTCGAGCGCCAATGCCCCGGGAAAGAAATTGCCCTGCGCGTCGCGCGCCAGCATGCCGATCTTCTGCAGGCTCACCAGATGCGGAAAGGCCTTGGCCGCCGGCATCCCGGCCAGGCGGGCCAGATCGCCCAGCGGCAGCGGACGAGCGGTTTGCAGCAAGGCATCGAGCAAGGCACCGGTGCTGTCGAGCGACTGGATGCCACGCTGGCTGCGGGTGCCGTCCTGATCGTTGTCCTCCGGTTCGGCTGCGGAACGGGTGCGCTTCATGCCGCCTCCTCTGCGGCTGCCGAAGCCTCGGCCAGCGTGGCCGCGATGGCATCGATGCAGAGCCGCAACTGGCGCGCCACCGTGCCGCGCCAGCCGGCATCGATCACGCCGCTGGAACCGATCACGGTGACCAGCAGCAGCAACTGCTGCTGGCCATCCAGCAAGGGCATGCACAGACTGGTCACGCCCGGACTGGGCAGGTCGACGGCGCGCTCCATGGCCCGCTTGCGGATGCCATCGAGTTCTTCCTGAAATTGCCTGAAGCGGCTCTTCGGCTGGCCCGGATGCTGCACTTCCCACAACGCGTGCCAGTGCGCGGGCGCAACGAAGGCGCAATAGGTGCGTCCGGTGGCGGTTTCCGACAGGGCCATGACGGTTCCCACATGCAGGTTCACATGCAGCGGTTTGCCGGCATGGGCGTAATGCACGATGGTCGGGCCGGCCGGGGTAGGCAGCGTGATGGCCACGCTCAGGCCAGTCTCCTGGCTCAGCTGCTGCACCTGCGGCAAGGCCAGCCGATAGGCCGGCTCCTGCGCCAGCCGCGCCATGCCCAGGCGCAAGGCCAGCGGGCCGGGTTCGTAGTGGCCATCGCCGGGGGTGCGCTTGATCAGGCCCAGCCGCAGCAGGCTCACCAGATAGGTATGGGCTTGTGCCGAGGACAGCTCGGCGGCAGCTGCCAGCGCCACCAGCGGCAAGGGCTGGCGCGCTGCTGCCAGCGCCTGCAGCAGACGCCCGGCCACTTCCACGCTCTGGATGCCACGTTGTGTCTTGACGGGGGATGCACTCATCCGATGTTTCCAGGTTGACGATTTGCAATGCGGCCAATGTGGCACAACGGTCACGCCAGCGCGCTTCCTGCCCCATGGCACGGGAGCCTGGATTTTAATCCAACTCACGTGCAGCGCAGCACAAACAAGCCTTGGTGCAGAAAACGTCAATTAATCGTCAACAAGCATATTTGCCATTGACTAATCAAATGGCGCTAACTAAGATGCCATCACCCTGCTCACCACAGGCAACAACAACAAGATTTGACCTGCATTGATCCATGACGGGTTGGACGGAGACCTCCCTTGATGGCGCAAGCCATGTCCAGCCACGTCTCCAACCCATCGACACTGAACGAGGCAGACATGGCCAAGGCTTTTGCATCCCAGGCGGATCTCGACGCCAAGAAGATCACCTTTGAACGCATCTCGGAAAACGCCTACGCGTACACCGCCGAGGGCGATCCCAACTCCGGCGTCATCATCGGCGACGACAGCGTGATGGTCATCGACACCACCGCCACCCCCGCCATGGCGCAGGATCTGATCGCACGCATCCGCAGTATCACCGAGCTGCCCATCAAGTACGTGGTGCTGACGCACTACCACGCCGTGCGCGTGCTGGGCGCCTCGGCCTACTTCAAGGAGGGCGGCGAGCAGGTCATCGCCAGCCGCGGCACCTACGAGATGATCGTCGAGCGCGGCGAGGCCGACATGAAGTCCGAGATCGAACGCTTCCCGCGCCTGTTCGCGGGTGTAGAAACGGTGCCGGGCCTGACCTGGCCGACCATGGTGTTCGAGAAGGAAATGACGATCTTCATGGGCAGCCTCGAAGTGAAGATCGCCCATCTCGGGCCGGGCCACACCAAGGGCGACACGGTGGTGTGGATCCCCGGTCAGAAGGTGCTGTTCTCGGGTGACCTGGTGGAATACGACGCCGCCTGCTACTGCGGCGACGCCCAGCTCGAACCTTGGCCAGCCACGCTCGATGCGCTGGTCGCGCTGCAACCCGAAGCCCTGGTGCCGGGACGCGGACCGGCGCTGCGAGGGCGCGAACAGGTGGCGCAGGGCATCGCCTACACCAAGGATTTCGTGTCCACGCTGCTGCGTGCCGGGCGCGAAGCGGTGGCCGGGAAGATGGGCCTGAAGGAAGCCATGGCCCACACGCGCCAGCTGATGGATCCCAAATTCGGGCAAGTCTTCATCTATGAGCACTGCCTGCCCTTCGATGTCACGCGTGCCTATGACGAGGCGTCCGGCATCAGCCATCCGCGCATCTGGACTGCCGAACGCGACAAGGAAATGTGGGCCGCACTGCAGGCCTGACCCGATTTGCCCGCGCCAGAACACAGAAGAGAAAGGACAGCGAGGAGACATCATGCATTCCACCCCAGCCATCGATTACCAGCAGCAACGTTTCATGTACCAGCCCTGCCTCGAACAAACCCGTCCCGCCGATGCGGCCTTGCATCCGGTGGTGGTGATCGGGGCCGGTCCGGTCGGACTGGTGACCGCCATCGACCTGGCCCGCCAGGGCATCCGCGTGGTGCTGGTGGATGACGACGACACCCTCTCCACCGGCTCGCGTGCGATCTGCTTTGCCAAGCGAACGCTGGACATCTTTGACCGCATCGGCTGCGGCCAGCGCATGGTGGACAAGGGGGTGGGATGGAACCGGGGCAAGGTCTTCCTGCGCGAGGAGGCCATCTACGAGTTCGATCTCTTGCCCGAATGCGGCCATGCGCGCCCGGCCTTCATCAATCTGCAGCAGTACTACGTGGAAGGCTATCTGCTGGAGCAGGCGCGACAGCACAGCCTGATCGAGCTGCGCTGGAAGAGCCGGGTCAGCGCCATTGCCCATCATGCCGATCACGAGGCGCTGACGGTGGAGACTCCCGAAGGCAGCTATCTGCTCAAGGCGCGCTACGTGGTGGCCGCCGATGGCTCGCGCAGTCCGCTGCGCAAGATGATGGGGCTGGAGAGCGTGGGCCATACCTTCCGCGACCGCTTCCTCATCGCCGACGTCAAGATGGCGGCCCCCTTCCCGGCCGAGCGCTGGTTCTGGTTCGATCCGCCCTTCCATCCCAACCAGTCGGTACTGCTGCATCGCCAGCCCGATGATGTCTGGCGCATCGATTTCCAGCTCGGATGGGATGCCGATCCGGTGCTGGAGAGAACGCCCGAACGCGTGATCCCGCGCGTGCAGGCGCTGCTGGGCAAGGACGCTCAGTTCACGCTGGAATGGGTGAGCGTCTACACCTTCTCCTGCGTGCGCATGGACCGCTTCCGCCATGGCCGGGTGCTGTTCGTGGGCGATGCCGCGCATTGCGTCTCGCCGTTCGGCGCGCGCGGTGCCAACAGCGGCGTACAGGATGCCGAGAACCTGGCCTGGAAGCTGGCCTTCGTCCTGCAGGGCAAGGCCCCCGACAGCCTGCTGGACAGCTATGCCAGCGAGCGTGAATTCGCCGCTGACGAGAACCTGCTCAACTCCACCCGCTCCACTGACTTCATCACGCCCAAGAGTGCGGTCAGCCGCTGCTTCCGCGATGCCGTACTGGCGCTGGCGCGCGAGCATGCCTTCGCGCGCAGGCTGGTCAACAGCGGACGTCTCTCGTTGCCGGCCACGCTGCACGGCTCGCCCCTGAGCAGCGCCGACAGCGCGCCTTTCCACGGCGCGATGCAAGCCGGCGCCCCTTGCACCGATGCGCCGGTGCTGACCGACACCATACCCGGCTGGCTGCTGCCGCATCTGGGCGACCAGTTCGTGGCGATGATCTTTGCCCCGCCGGCCTCCCTCTCTGCCGCGCTGCTGCCGGCGCTGGTGCGGCTGACCGAAGGCAGCCTGCCGCTGCGCCTGCTGTTCGTCAGCGGCGCGCAGGCGAGTGCGGAAGACCACACCGTGCTCTCGGCACTGGGAGACGGTGCCGTGCAGGTACAGGACATCGAGGGCCTGGTGGCGCAACGCTACGACGGCCAGCCGCATACCTGCTACCTGATCCGCCCCGACCAGCACGTCTGCGCACGCTGGCGCACGGTCGATGCGGCGGCGCTGGCGCAGGCCCTGCAGCGCGCCACCGGCCACGCGCCCGCTGCGCAGCCGGCCACGGTGCTGGACGCGGCCTGATCCCTTTGCATGACCTGACAACACTTTCAACAAGGAGACGAGCATGAGCCTCAATACCGCCCCCAACCTGACGCGTCCGGACGACTTCTATGAAGCCCTGATCGAGATGCATCGCGGCCTGGACGACGCCACCAGCCAGGACGTCAATGCCCGCCTGATCCTGCTGCTGGCCAATCACATCGGCGGCCACGAGGTGCTGATCGAAGCCATGCAGCGCGCGCGTGCCGGGGTGGACCCGGCAGCATCGGCTGCGCTGGCCGAAGCAGCCTGAGCGACCCACCTCTTTCATCGACATCCACAAGAGCACCGCCACAGGTGCCTGTTCAACGGAGACTTTCATGATGACCCCATCCCCGGGTGCCGGCACGCTGGCCGCCCCTTCCGCAATCAAGCTGAGCGTGGCGGCCGAAGACGCGATCTATCGCAAGGTCTGGCTGCGCATCATTCCCTTTCTTTTCATCTGCTATGTGGTGTCCTTCCTGGACCGCATCAACATCGGCTTCGCCCAGTTGCAGATGAAGCAGGACCTTGGCTTCAGCGACGCCATGTATGGCCTCGGCGCGGCGGTTTTCTATGTCGGCTATGTCCTGTGCGAGGTGCCCAGCAACATGCTGCTGGCCCGCTTCGGCGCACGCCGCACCTTTTCGCGCATCATGGTGCTGTGGGGCCTGGCGTCGGTGGGCATGATGGCCGTCAGCGACGCGACGCATTTCTATGTCTTGCGCTTCCTGCTCGGCGTATTCGAGGCAGGATTCTTTCCCGGCATCGTGCTGTATCTCAGCTACTGGTTCCCGGCACGCCGCCGCGCGGCGGTGATGGCGATCTTCTTTGCCGGGGTGGCGGTAGCGGGCGTGTTGGGCGGACTGGTCTCGGGCTGGATCATGCGTGACATGGCGGGCGTGATGGGCCTCTATGGCTGGCAGTGGATGTTTGCCATCGAGGGCGCACCGGCGGTGGTACTGGGGGTGCTGGTGATCTTCCTGCTGGCCGACGGACCGGCGCAGGCCACCTGGCTCACGCCGGAAGAACGCAGCTTCCTGCAGAACCGCCAGAGCCAGGAAGCACTGCGCACGCATCACGTGAGCGCCCACTCGCTGACGGCGCTCAAGCAGGCGCTGTCGCATCGGCCGACCTACCTGTTCGCCTTCATCTACTTTGCGCTGACCTGCGGCTCGCTCACGCTGAACTTCTGGATGCCGCTGATGATCCGCGACTTCGGCATCAAGGATGTGGTGCAGGTCTCGCTCTACACCGTGATCCCCAACGCCATCGGCGCCATCGGCCTGATCCTGATCGCGCGCCGCTCGGATCGCCGCAATGAACGTCACGGCCACTTCCTGGTATGTACCACCGGCGGTGCGCTGGCACTGGCGGCGCTGACGCTGCATCCGTCGAGCTTTGCGGTGTCGCTGGGGCTGCTGTCGGTGGCGGCGGTGCTGATCTTTGCGGCCCTGCCGATCTTCTGGTCGCTGCCGCCGGGCCTGCTGCCGTCCCAGACCATCGCGCCCGGGATCGCCTTCATCTCCAGCGTGGGCATCACCAGCGGCATCGTCAGTCCCTGGCTGATCGGCCTGGTCAAGACGCGGACCGGCAATATCGATATCGCGCTGTATATCCTGGCGGGATTGCTGTTGCTCAGCGGCTTGACGATGTGGACGATGATCCCGCGAAAATCTGATAAACACTGAATTCAACGGTACCTACAGCCAGCGGCATGGAACTGAAGATGGAAGCGGCTCAAGCAAAAGCAAGAACCGCTTCCACCTCAGTCAAGTATTGCCTGCAGCCGTGCCAGCGCATCGTCGATGACGAAATCTGGAGCGGTTTCCACTTTCTTTGCGCCACGCGCCTCCAGATCCAGCATGCGAATCTGGTTGACCAGCGCAGCGCCCTGAGTCCTGGTCGCTGCTCCGCTCAAGGTGACGGCAAAACCAGCGTGACGCGCAAAATCTCCTCCCTGAGTAATCGGAGCAATCAGTGCCGTTCCCATGACGTTGAATACTGAGGTCGACAACACCAGAGCCGGTCGATGCTCACCTCTCTGCTCCCTCCCCTCAGTCGGCTCAAGGTTGACGACCACGATATCGCCGCGGTCAAACTTGACGCGCCTTACCATTTTTCCCGTCCCACTGGCTTCAACTTACGCCAAGCGCCCATGTCTTCGGGTTCGGCCGCATCCAGATCGCATTGAGCTACGAGCTCTTCCAGCGCATAGACGTGCCGCTTGGGCTTGAGCAACGCACCCTCTGGACGGATATCAACGGTCAGCTTGTCACCGAGCTTTACGTTCAGCAGGCTCAGGAATTCAGTCGACAGCCGAACAGCGGCGCTGTTGCCCCATTTCTGAATCGATAGTTCCATAATTTCTCTCCATGATGTAGATACATTGTATAAACCTCCCATTTCAAGTCAATGACCACGTATATACAAAGTATCTACTTTGCAACAACCTGATCGTGGTTCTTTACACGAATCCGGACCTCGATGACATGCTGGTCAAGAAACTGTCAGAATTCCTTGATACAGTGACGCGCCGGTCCCGGGGGCTGACGGATCGGTCATGAATGGATCGTGCACGACCGGTCTCGGCGCGCCTGACCATGCCTTGCCAAGCCAACACCGCCACAACCGCACTTACCGCCAACACCGCCATCCAGCCTCGCCGCCATGACAATGAAGACCACCTCGCCGCAACTGACGGCCTATGAAGAAGTCAAGCCTGGCTTCGGCTGGATCGATGCGCTGGTGCTGGCGGTGCTGTTCGGCCTGCTGTGGAGCGCCCTGCACTTCGGCAAGGGCATGCTGGTGCACTTCGATCCGTCCGACCAGCTCGAAGTCGACAGCTCGCCCGCCATGATCCCCTATTACGCCGGCCGCACGCTGCTGCGCATGTGGATCGCCTTCGCGTTTTCGTTATTCTTCGCCATCGGCACCGGCTACCTGGCCGCCAAGAGCCGCCGCGCGCGTGCCCTGATCCTGCCGGCGCTGGACATCCTGCAATCGGTGCCGGTGCTGGGCTTCCTCTCGGCCACCGTGGCCGGCTTCATGGCACTGTTCCCGGGCAGCCTGATGGGCGTGGAATGCGCGGCCATCTTCGCCATCTTCACCGGCCAGGTGTGGAACATGGCCTTCGGCTTCTATCACTCCATGGTCACCATCCCGACCGACATGCAGGAAGCCGCTTCCACCTACCGCCTCACCGCGTGGCAACGCTTTCGCACGGTCGAGCTGCCGGCTTCGGCGCACAGCCTGATCTGGAACTCGATGATGTCCTTCGGCGGCGGCTGGTTCTTCGTGGCGCAGAGCGAAGCCATCAGCGTCATGAACAAGGACCTGAAGCTGCCCGGCCTCGGTTCCTACATGGCACAGGCCATCGACCAGGGCGACCATACGGCGGCACTGTGGGCGGTCATCGCCATGCTGGCGCTGATCCTGGTGAGCGACCAGTTGGTCTGGCGGCCGCTGCTGGCCTGGGCCGACAAGTTCAAGATCGAACTGACCGAATCGACCTCGCCGCCGACCTCGTGGGTGTATGACCTGCTGCGCGGCTCCTACGTCTTTACCTGGCTTGATGAAAAACTGTGGCTGCCGCTGGGCGACTGGCTGGCGCGCCGTCGTCCGGCCACCTCGGCCGCGCCCACGCCGGCCCGCATCACCCGTGAGCGCTGGACCAAGCGCGTCATCACCGGCGCGATCTGCGGCCTGCTGATCTTCGAAGCCCTGCGCGGACTGGTGGCCGCCATCGATGCCTTGCACGGGGCCATGAGCTGGAGCCTGTTCGGCCACATCGTCTGGCTGGGTTTCCTGACCATGCTGCGGGTGCTGGCCATGACCGTGATTGCCACCCTGATCTGGACCCCGGTGGGCGTGTGGATCGGCTCCAAGCCGCACATCGCCCGCTTCGCCCAGCCGCTGGCGCAGATCGGCGCGTCCTTCCCGGTCAACATGACCTTCCCGCTGGTGGTGGGCTGGTTCGTGGCCGCCAACGTCAGCATGAACTGGGGCAGCATCCTGTTGATCGCCATGGGCACGCAGTGGTACATCCTCTTCAACGTCATCGCCGGTGCCATGGCCATTCCCAATGACCTGAAGGAAGCCGCCCGCATGTATGGCCTGTCGCGCTGGAATTTGTGGAAGACCCTGATCCTGCCGGCCATCTTCCCGTTCTGGGTGACCGGTGCCTGTACCGCCGCCGGTGGCGCATGGAATGCCTCCATCGTGGCCGAGCTGGCCAGCTGGGGCGATGTCTCGCTCAAGGCCGATGGCCTGGGTGCTTATATTTCGGCAGTCACCAAATCCGGTGACACGCCCCTCATCATCGCCAGCATCGGCGTGATGTCGATGTTCGTCGTGTTGATGAACAAGTTTGTCTGGCGTCGCCTGTATGCCTTCGCCGAACGCCGTTTCCGCCTCGATTGACCTTGAGCCACGCCATGACCATGACTTCTCCGCAACAACGTCCCGCCGTCGCTGAACTGTGCGCCGTCAGCAAATCCTACAACACCGCCGGCGGCCACGAGCTCAAGGTGCTGGACAACATCGACCTGGCCGTCCACGAAGGCGAACTGCTGGCCCTGCTGGGCCAGTCCGGCTCGGGCAAGTCCACCATCCTGCGCTGCCTGACCGGCCTGGTCGAACCCAGCTCGGGCCACACCATGGCCGCCGGCAAGCCGCTCTATGGCGTCAATCGCGATGCCTCGGTGGTGTTCCAGACCTTCGCGCTCTACCCGTGGCTGACGGTGGAACAGAACGTGGCCGTGGGCCTGATGTCGCACAACCCGACCCGCGAGGAACGTGATGCGGCAGTGGACCGCGCCATCGAACTGATCGGCCTGGGCAACTACCACAGCGCCTATCCGCGTGAGCTCTCGGGCGGCATGCGCCAGCGCGTGGGCATTGCGCGCGCGCTGGTGTCCAAGCCCAAACTGCTGTGCCTGGACGAAGCCTTCAGCGCGCTGGACGTGCTGACCGCAGAGAACCTGCGCCAGGAATTGATCAGCCTGTGGCGTGCCCCGGACAGCGGCCTGACCTCCATCTTCATGGTCACCCACAACATCGAGGAAGCGGTGGAAATGGCCACCCGCATCGTGGTGGTGTTCCCGCGTCCGGGCCGCCTGGGCCTGGTGCTGGAGAATCCGCTGCCCTATCCGCGCGACTCCAAGAGCCCGGAATTCCAGCGCCTGGTCAACATCATCCACGAAGCCATCACCACGCTCTCCCTGCCCGACCTGCCGCCGGAAGTACACGTGCCGGGCGAACCGATCTCGCGCGGACGCAAGCGCATGGAATCCATCCCGCTGATCCCGGTGGGCCAGATCCTGGGCCTGATGAGCCTGCTGCACGACGAGCCGGAACTGAACAACATCTACGACATCTCGGACGAGATCGGCAAGGAGTTCGGCGAGACCATCGGCACCGTGAAGGCCGCCGAAATCCTGGAACTGGTGGATACGCCCAAGCAGGAGGTCTACCTGACCGACCTCGGCCGCCGCTTCGTGGCCGCCGACCGCAAGGGACAGCGCGCCATCTTCGCCGAGCAGGTCTACAAGCTGCGCCTGTTCCACATCATCCTGGCGGTGCTGGGCGAAGCGGAAGAAATCGAGGCCGAGCGCGTCTTGAAGGACATCGGCAGCGCCCTGCCCTACGACAATCCCGAAAAGACTTTCGAGACCATGATCGCCTGGGGCCGCTATGCCGGTCTCATGGATTACAACGCCAAGACCGGCATGGTCTTCGTCCCCAAGGACGAAGACGAGGAAGACGGCGGCCAGGGCTGAGGCTCGCTGGGCCGGCAAGCGCCGGCCTGCAGCTGCTTCGCGCAGCCAGTCTCAGTGCAGGGCCGCCAGCGGCGCGCCCTGCAAGCCCGGTGCAGCAGGCGATGCATGGCCACTGCCGGGCATGGTCGAGGCATCCTGGCGGATCTTGAAGATCGACACCACCTTCAGCAAGCCACTGGCCTGTTGCGACAGTGACTGCGCTGCCGCACTGGCTTCTTCCACCAGCGCCGCATTCTGCTGGGTCACCTGATCCATCTGCACGATGGCCGTGTTGATCTGCTCGATGCCGCTGCCCTGTTCCTGGGTCGCGGTGGCGATCTCGTTCATGATCTCGCCGAAGCGCTGCACCGAGGCCACGATGCCGCTCATCTGCTGACCGGCGCTGGCCACCAGTTGCGAGCCAGCGCCAACATGCGCCATCGATTCCCCGATCAGGTCCTTGATCTCCTTGGACGCCACCGCACTGCGCTGCGCCAGCGAGCGCACTTCCGAGGCGACCACCGCAAAGCCGCGCCCCTGCTCACCGGCACGGGCCGCTTCCACCGCTGCGTTGAGGGCGAGGATATTGGTCTGGAAGGCGATGCCTTCAATCACGCCGATGATGTCGGCCATCTTGCCCGAGCTGGCCGAGATCTTGTCCATGGTCGAGACCACGCGATCGAAGGCTTCGCTGCCGGTGGCTGCCGTCTCGGCCGCACCACCCGACAGGCGCAGCGCCTCGGCGGCGTGGCTGGTGTTCTGGCGCACGGTGGTGGTCAGCTCTTCCATGCTGGCGGCGGTTTCTTCCAGCGAGGCGGCTTGTTCTTCGGTACGTTGCGAGAGGTCGAAGTTGCCCTGTGCGATCTGGCCGCTGGCCACCGAAATGGTCTCGGCCGCCGACTTGATGCCGTGTGCGATCACGTTCAACTGGTAACGCATCTGCTCGATGGAAGCCATCAGGCTGGAGCCGTCGCCGTCCCGCAGGCGCACCGTGGCGGTGAGATCGCCCGAGGCAATCTCGCGCGCGATGGCCTGCGCCTCCGACGGCTCGGCTCCCAGCTGGCGCAGGATGCTGCGCGCAATCAGAGCCGAGGCGGCAATACCCACCAGCAGCGCCAGCGCGACGGCGGTCAGCATCACCGTGCGCAGCCAGGCGTAGGTAGTACGTGCATCGGCGGCAGCTTCCTCATTGAGCTGGTCTTCAAAATCGGCCAGCTCGGTAAGCGAATTGATCCAGGCCAGTTGCTTGGGCCGCACTTCGGTGATGAGCACCTTCACGGCATCGGCCGGCTTGTTGTCCAGACCCAGTTGCAGCGCCTTGGCCATCAGCGGCACGGTGGCGGCTTCATCGGCCTTGATCTTCGACAGCAGCTGCTTCTCGCGCTCGGTGGTAGCGGCTTCCGTGCTGAACATCTTGTCGAGCGCAAGCAAGGCATCGGCGTAAATCTTTTCCTGGCGCGCCAGCGTCTGCGACTCCACGCGCATGCTTTCCTGATCTTCCAGCAAGGCAATATTGCGAATGGCGATGGCGCGCTGACTCAATGCGTTGCGCAAGACGGTAACCAACTTGGTTTCGGCATTATTGATGGCAGTGATGTCGGTGAGTGCATCATTGATGCGCGACATGCCTGCCATGCCCAGTACGGAGATGCCCAGCAGAAACACGAGAATCAGGCCGAAGCCCAACGCCAGCCTGGTCACGACTTTCAACTTGCCCATGGTATTGCCCCCTTTTGCGGTATCCCCCGGCCGATGGAAGGTGAGGCCGGAGAGAGTTTGACGGAGCTTGCCCGGGAAGGACTGCGGGACCTGAACGCTTGAGTGGGCGAGGAGGGGTGAAGCGGGACGCTGTTGTGATTGTGGTTCGCCCTGTTGCAGTCAGTCCGCCGGCAAGCAGAACCAGTCTATGCTCCTGCCTGCCGGGACAAAGCGAGAATCAGCGAGGATTTATCGGCTCACTAAAAAGTTACCAATTTAGGTACATTTCAGTCACTGATGAGCTCGGCGAGCGTTGACGTTTTCTGCACCATGGCCCGCCAGGCCAGATCAGGCGGGCGATTGCGCCTTGCGCCGAAGACGGCTGGCGCTGACCGCAGTCGCCAGCGCCGTGGCCAATACCGCGATCCACAGTGCGAGACGAATCGCCTCGCCATCCTGGGCCGCACTCATGCGCACTTCCCCTTGCGCGACGGCACCGGCGGTGTAAATCGCCAGGACCGTGCCCAGCAAGGCAGCGCCCAGGCACTGGCCGAAGGTGCGCATGATGGCCAGCACGCCGGAGGCATTGCAGCTGCGTTCGCGGGCAACGTTGGACAACATCTCGCGATTGTTGGGACTCTGGAAGAAACCGAAGCCCATGCCGCACACCAGCGCACGCCAGCCGATGTCCCAGGCCTGGGCATGATCGGGCAGCAGCGCCAGCAAAGCCAGGCCGACCGTAAAGAGCGCCAGGCCCAGGCTCGACAGCAGCGCGGGGGAATGGCGGTCCGCCAGTTTGCCCGCATGCGGCGCCACCAGCACGATGCCCAGCGGCCAGGGTGTGAACAGCGCCGCCGATTCAAACGCGGTATAGCCATAGCCGTTCTGGAACAGGAAGGGCAAGGCCACGAAGGCGATGCCCTGCCCCACGAAGGACGCCAGCGAGGTCAGTGCGGCCAGCGAGAAACGCGCATTGGCAAAGATGTCCAGCGGCAACAGCGGCTCCGGCACGCGGCGCTGCCCGCGCACGAAAGCGGTGCCGGCCAGCAGCGCCACCAGCGCGTAGGCTGCCGCCTCCAGCATGGCATGCGTGCCCTGCCCCGGTTCGGCAAAGCGCGCACAGGTATCGGCGGCCATGATGATGGCACCCATGGCCAGCGCCGACCACAGCGCACCGGCCACGTCGAAGGGTGACTGGGCCGGTTTGCGTGTTTCCGGAATGGCACTCCAGGACAGCAGCACGGCGACGATGCCCAGCGGCACGTTGATGAGGAAGATCCACTCCCAGCCCAGCGCGGCCAGCAAGGTGCCGCCCAGTACCGGACCGACGGCGGTGCTGGCGGCCACCAGCACGGCATTCAAGCCAAGGATGCGGCCCAGCAGGCGGTTGGGAAAGACGGTGCGATGGATGGCCGGCGCGATGCTCAGCATGGCCGCGCCGCCCAGCCCTTGTAGCACGCGCATGGCGATGAGCAGATCCACTGAGCGCGACAGGGCGCAGCCCAGCGACGCCAGCGTAAACACGGCGAGCCCGGCCGTGAACTGGGTACGAAAGCCCAGCCGTGAGGACAGGGCCGCAAACGCGGCCAGCGTCATCGCGGTGGCCAGCAGGTAGGCGTTGGCCACCCACACGGAAGCCGCCGCCGAAGTCTGCAGGGCCAGGCTGATCTGCGGCAGGGCGACGTTGATGATGGTGCCGTCGAACACGGCCATGGTGGTGGCCATCATGACAGCCAGCATGGCGCGGCGGCGCTGCACGCCCGGCAGGCCTTCGTCGCCGGGCAGGTCGGTAAAGAGTGACATGGGGATCGCTTGGGAAGATCGAATCAGGTCTTCAATATAGCCAGCCGCGAGACAAGGCGGAAGACGCATGGCTTGCATTGGATCATTGCACGGGACGCCATGTCAGCCCTCGCATGCTAGGATGCCCCCATGCCCGATACCGACCTCAACCTCCTGATCGCCCTGGATGCCCTCATCGCCGAAGCCAGCGTGGCCGGGGCAGCGCGCCGCCTGGGCCTGAGCGCCTCGGCCATGAGCCGCACCCTGACGCGCCTGCGCCAGGCGACCGGCGACCAGTTGCTGGTGCGGGCCGGGCGGCAGATGGTCCTGACACCCTGCGCGGAAGCGCTGCAGGAGCGTGTGCGCAACGTGGTCCATGAAGCGCGCTCGGTGTTGCGTCCGTCGGTACCGGAACTGGATGTGGCGCGGCTGGAGCGCGACTTCACCATCCGCGCCAACGAGGGCTTCATCGAAGCCTGTGGTGCCGCGCTCATCCGTGCCGTCACCCGCGAAGCGCCGCTGGTGCGCCTGCGCTTCGCGCCCAAGGTGGAGCGCAGTCCGCTGCCCCTGCGTGAAGGCAGTGCCGATCTCGAAATCGGCGTGGCCAGCGAGATGGGACCGGAGGTGCGCCTGCAGACCCTGTTCCGTGACCGCTTCGTGGGCGCAGTCCGGGTGGGGCATCCGCTGGCGGCCCTGCGGCGCGTGAGTGCCGAGCGCTATTGCGCCTATGAACACGTGAGCGCTTCGCCGCGCGGCGACCGCGCCAGTCCGCTCGATGCCGCGCTGGCCGAGCGCGGTCTGGTGCGCAAGGTGGTGGCGGTGGTGCCGAGCTTTCCCGGTGCGCTGTCGGTGGTGCGCAACTCCGACCTGGTGGCCATGGTGCCCCGCTCCTTCCTGACCACGGCCGGCGCACCGCGCAAGGATGGCAGCGCGTCCGGCATCCATCTGTTCGAATTGCCGATCGCGACCGCTCCCATCATCGTCTCGCTGATGTGGCATCCGCGCGTGGAGCTGGACCCGGCACATCGCTGGCTGCGCGACAAGGTGCGCGCGGTCTGTGCCGGGCTGGCACAGCACGGCGCGGGTGCCAAAGGCCGTCCCGGCTGAACCCTTTTCCTGAAAGCATTCCATGCAACTGCAAGGCATTCATCATGTGGCCGTCATCTGTTCCGACTATGCCGTCTCCAAGGCCTTCTATGTGGACCTGCTGGGTCTGCGCGTGATCGCCGAACATTACCGCCAGGCGCGCGATTCCTGGAAGCTGGACCTGGGCCTGCCCGATGGCAGCCAGATCGAGCTGTTTTCCTTCCCTGCACCGCCGCCCCGTCCTTCGCGCCCCGAGGCCTGCGGCCTGCGCCATCTCTCCTTTGCCGTGGCCGACGTGGCTGCCAGCAAGGCTGATCTGGAGGCCAGTGGCGTGGTGGTGGAAGACATCCGCGTGGATGAATACACGGGCCGGCGCTTCACCTTCTTCGCCGATCCGGATGGGCTGCCACTGGAACTGTATGAAGTGATCCGCTGAACTGGCCCGTCCGCAAGCCGCGCCACAGCTGAGCTTGCGCGGCATGGTGCAGAAAACGTCAAGCCGCCATGCGCGCACCGCAAGGGCAACGGCTATACTCGCGCTGCATTCCTGACCGGCCTGCCTTCCTGCCCACATCCACGCCATGCAAAACCTCAAGACTTCCGCCTTCTCGCGCCTGAGCTCCACTACCCTGCTGGGGGCTGCTGTGGTGCTGGGCATGCTCTACTTCGGCCGCGACATCCTGGCTCCGCTGGCCGTAGCCGGCATCGCCAGCCTGATCATCCTGCCGCTGGTGAGGAAACTCGATGCCCTGGGCCTGAACCGGGCGGCGGCGGCCATGGTCTCGGTGCTGCTGGTCGGTGGCTGCCTGGTGGCACTGGCGGTGGTGCTGACCTTCCAGCTGGTGAGCGTGACCAGCGACCTGCCGCAATATCGCGAAGGTATCCAGGACAAGGTGGAAAGCGTGCGCGCCATGGCCGAGCGCCCCTTCGCCAGGCTGGAAGCCGAACTGAGCGCGGTAATCCCGCAGCCGGTTCCGGAGAGCGCGCGCAGCGGCAAGAAAAACAGCCGGACCGCAGCCGCCGCCGCTGCAGCGGCGGCCACGCCCGAAGCCGATACCCGCATGTCGGTGCGCGGTGCCTTGCGGCGGCTGTTTGCGCTGGCCTGGGGGCCGATCGGCCAGGCCGGCATCGTGCTGGTGCTGCTGGTATTCATCCTGCTGGAACAGGAGTCCCTGCGCGAACGCCTGATCCGCCTGGCCGGGCTGACCGAGATGAGCCGCACCATGCAGGCGCTGGGCGATGCCGCCGAGGGCGTGTCGCGTTTCTTCTTTTCGCAGTTCGTGGTCAACCTGGTGTTCGGACTCATCATGGGCGCGGTGCTGGCCGCCGGCGGCGTGCCGCATGCGGTGCTGTGGGGGGCGCTGGCCGGGGTGCTGCGTTTCGTTCCTTACCTGGGCGCGCTGGCGTCCGGACTGATGATTTCGGTCTTCATCGCCGCCATTGATCCGGGCTGGTGGCTGGCGCTGTCCTTCCTGGCCTTCTACGTGGGGCTGGAAGTGATCGTGGCCAACTTCATCGAGCCGCGCGTGTATGGTCACAGCTCCGGTCTCTCTCCGCTGGCGGTGATCGTCTCGGCGCTGTTCTGGGGCACGCTGTGGGGCCCCATCGGCTTGCTGCTTTCCACCCCGTTGACGCTGTGCCTGGTGGTGGCCGGACGCCACGTGGCCGCACTCGAACCGATCACCATCCTGCTGGGCGAAGCGCCCGACATGACTCACGCGGAGCGCTTCTACCAGCGCGCCCTGGCCGGTGAATCCGAGGCCATCATCCGTGATGCACGCGGCCATCTTCAGAAGCAGAGCTTCGCCAAGTATTGCGACCAGATCCTGCTGCCGGGCCTGGCCTTGGCGGCATTGGACCTGCGCCATGGCCGCATCGAGGGTGCGCAGCAAGAACGGCTGCTGCATTCGGTGTCGCAACTCACCGAAGTGCTCACGCAGAGCCCGGGGGCGCCACGCAGCCTGCGTCGCCGGCGCGAAGTGCCGCTGCTCAACAGCGGCGTGGGCGCGCACCTGCGCGAACTGCGTCAGGCGCGGCTGGGCCGCTGGCAGGGGTCGCTGGATGTACCGCAGGGTTCGGTGGTGCTGTGCGGCGGCTTGCGCGGGGAGCGCGATGACCTGCTCTCCGAACTGCTGGTGCATGCACTGCGCGTGACCGGCATCGATGCCCGCAGCATCACGCTGGACCAGCCGGAGGAAGAACAGCCAGATACCAGCAAGGCGGAACTGGTATCCATCGTATTCCTGGTCTATCCGGTGCGCGAGAAGCTGGAGGCGTGGATGGCGGTGGTGCATGACCTGCGCGAGAACCTGCCGCATGCGCTGCTGGTCACCATCCGCCCCTCATTCTTCAATGAAGAGGTAGAGGCCACGACCGTGAAAGAACAGGTGGACATGGTGCTGTCGTCCTTCGAAGAAGGGCTGGCGTTTGCGTCTACGCATATGCGGCCGGCGATCAAGGCGTAAGCCCGCGCAACCTCAATGCGCAGGAGAAAAAAAACCGCCCGGCTCGCACCGGACGGTTTTGCTTTTGCAGCGTCGTTTCGTCGCGGTCAGTGAGGTCGCACGTATCAACGCTTCAACTGCGACAAATCACGCACGGCACCTCGATCAGCCGACGTGGTCAGCGCCGCATAAGCCTGCAGTGCCTGCGAGACCACGCGCTGGCGGTTGCCCGGCTGCCACGCGGCATCGCCACGGGCGTCCATCTCGCTACGGCGCTTGGCCAGTTCTTCACCGGAGATGCGCAGGTTGATGGTGCGGTTGGGGATGTCGATATCGATCATGTCGCCCTCTTCCACCAGGCCGATGGCACCGCCTTCGGCCGCTTCCGGCGACGCGTGGCCGATCACCAGGCCCGAGGAACCGCCGGAGAAGCGGCCATCGGTGAACAGCGCGCAGGCCTTGCCCAGACCCTTGGACTTGATGTACGAAGTCGGGTACAGCATTTCCTGCATGCCGGGGCCGCCCTTGGGGCCTTCATAGCGCACGATGACCACATCACCGGCCTTGACCTTGTCGCCCAGGATGCCTTCGACGGCCGCGTCCTGGCTCTCGAAGACGCGTGCGGTGCCGGAGAACTTCAGGATGCTTTCATCCACGCCAGCGGTCTTGACGATGCAACCCTTCTCGGCGATGTTGCCGTACAGGACCGCCAGGCCGCCGTCTTGCGAGTAAGCGTGTTCGCGATCGCGGATGCAGCCGTTGGCGCGGTCCAGGTCGCTGTCTTCAAAACGCTCTTCCTGCGAGAAGGCCGTCTGCGTGGGCACGCCACCGGGGGCGGCACGGAACAGCTTGTGCACGGCCGGATCGCTGGTGACGCGGATGTCGAATTTCTCGATGGCTTCGCCCAGGGTCTTGCTGTGCACGGTCGGACGCGAGGTGTCCAGCAGGCCGGCACGGGCCAGCTCACCCAGGATGGCGATGATGCCGCCGGCACGGTGCACGTCTTCGATGTGGTACTTGTTGGTCATCGGCGCGACCTTGCACAGGCAGGGGACCTTGCGCGAGATGCGGTCGATGTCGGCCATGGTGAATTCCACCTTGGCTTCGTGGGCTGCGGCCAGCAGGTGCAGCACGGTGTTGGTGGAGCCGCCCATGGAGACGTCCAGGGCCATGGCGTTTTCCCAGGTTTCCTTGGTGCAGATGTTGCGCGGCAGGATGCTGTAGTCGTCCTGTTCGTAGTGGCGCTTGGCCAGTTCGACGATCAGGCGGCCGGCGCGCAGGAACAGTTCCTTGCGGTCGGCGTGGGTCGCGAGAACGGTGCCATTGCCCGGCAGCGACAGGCCCAGCACTTCGGTCAGGCAGTTCATCGAGTTGGCGGTGAACATGCCTGAGCAGGAACCGCAGGTCGGACAGGCCGAACGTTCCACTTCGGCCACGTCGGCGTCGGAGATATTCTTGTCACCGGCCTGGATCATGGCGTCGACCAGGTCGAGCTTGATGACCTTCTTGTCGGTGTTGACGGTCTTGATGACCTTGCCGGCTTCCATCGGCCCGCCGGAGACGAAGACCACGGGGATGTTCAGGCGCATGGCGGCCATCAGCATGCCCGGGGTGATCTTGTCGCAGTTGGAGATGCAGACCATGGCGTCGGCACAGTGGGCGTTGACCATGTATTCCACCGAGTCGGCGATCAGGTCGCGCGAGGGCAGCGAATACAGCATGCCGTCGTGGCCCATGGCGATGCCGTCATCCACGGCGATGGTGTTGAATTCCTTGGCCACGCCGCCGGCCGCCTCGATCTCGCGCGCGACCAGCTGGCCCAGGTCCTTCAGGTGCACGTGGCCGGGCACGAACTGGGTGAAGGAGTTCACGACCGCAATGATGGGCTTGCTGAAATCGCCATCCTTCATGCCGGTGGCACGCCACAGCGCACGCGCGCCGGCCATGTTGCGGCCTTGGGTGGTGGTATAGGAACGGTAGGTCGGCATGATGGGTGTCTCCTCAGGGCTGCTTAGGGAAAAAGGGAGCACAAGAGTGCCTTCGGGGAGAGTGTTTGTCCAATATATAATTCGATGCCTATTAATATCCGTTGGATATTATTCCAAAACAACATGGATAGCCTCTTCAGGCAAGCAAAAGGCCCGCACCATGGCGGGCCCTCAGCGCTTTCACGGCTCAGATGAGACTCAGGCTTCCTCTTCGGCCTTCCTCACGGTAATCGGTTCTACCACGCTCAGCAGCAGCACCAGGCACAGCAGCGAGGTGCCGACCATGTAGAGGAAGACACTGGTCCAGTCATAGCGATCCAGCAGCATGCCCACCGCCAGGGGGGCGCAAGCCCCACCGATCTGCCCCAGCGAATTGACGATGCCGAACGCGGTCGGATAGGTGGACTTGGTCGCCAGCCCCATCGGATAGGCGGAATACCCGGCAAAGCCGATGCCCAGCATCAGGCCCGACAGCATCAGCATGGCCCCGAGATACAGCACGCTGTCCGGCGCTTCCACCAGCATCAGCGTCATCACGGCCGTGCCCAGCGCACCCAGCAGCATCATGGGCTTGCGGCGGCCACCGAGCAGGCGATCCGAGATGATCCCGCCCAGCATGTTGCCGGCCACCGCACCGATGAAGGGAGCCGAGGCCAGGAAACCCATCTTCACCGAGGCAAACCCCTTGACCGTCACAAGGTAGGTCGGGATCCATGACATGAAGATGTTGCTGATGCCGATCATGCAGCCATAGCCGATGGCCACGCCGATCACGTTCCAGGAGGTGAAGACCTGGCGCAGCGTTTCCAGACGCGGCACGCGGCGGGTGCGGTTGATGCCGTCCAGCCAGGGCATCGGTGTCACTTGCGCGCCTTGGGCCGGGCGTGCGCCGCTGCTGGCCGGACCGGCCGACAGGTCCTGCGTGATGTAGCGGCGTTCGGCCTCATTGCAGAAGCGATTCTCGGCCGGCGAATTGGTCACCAGAAAGAACCACAGAATCGCCAGGAAAATGCCCGGCACCGCAAATACGTAAAAGATTTCGCGCCAGCCCCAGAGCTGGATGACGATGATGCAGACCGTCGGCACGATCAGCGGGCCGAGCTTGGAGGCGGCAATCCAGAGCCCGGTGGCAGTGCCCTTTTCCTCGGGCGGGAACCAGCGGTTGATGACGTTGGTACAGCCGATGCCCAGCGGACCTTCCGACAAACCCAGGCCGACGCGGTAGAGCTGCAACAGCAGCACCGAGGAGGTCGTGCCCATGAGGCCGGTGAAGAGCGAGGTCAGCAGCATGAAGACCGAAAACAGAATGCCGGTGGTCTTTTCGCTCAGGCGCTTGTACATCAGCCCGACCGGAATCTGCACGATGCCGTAGGCAAACGAAAACAGGCTCACGATCAGCCCGGCTTCGGTATTGGAGATGCCGTATTCCTTCTTCATGTACGGCAGGGCGATGCCGAAATTGGCGCGATCGGCGCAGGCGATGGCCCAGATCATGAAGATCAGGCCCATCACCACCCAGCGATAGCGGGTCGGTTTCTGCTGGGCCAGCGGTGCGGACGCGCTGGCGGCCGGGGCTGCGGATGAGGCGGATGCGGCGGAACTGCGGCGGCCGACCGGGTCGGCGGCGTCGACGTGATTCATCGTCGGACTCCTTGGGCGTGTCTCGTGTTTATCGTTATGGATGGCGGCAATGGCGTGGCACTGCCGCGCTCAGGACGGCAGCGTGCGGCCGGTCCGGGGTGATCCCAGGTTCATGCTTGTCTCCTGTGCGGGTGGCGGGCTTTGTTGTGTGTCCCTTGAGGGATCTGTTGACGCCCGGCATTCTTTGCGGCCCCTGCGTGTCTCGGTGGCCGACGCTGGGAATCATGGCGGCGGCCCTGCATGGCGTCCAATCTTTTCTGGCTATCAGGTGATGTGCGGATTGAATCGATACTGATACCGAATCAGTCACCATTTCGTGAATCAATTGATAGCCTTTTCGGATTGGACGCCCTGCCCGAATGCCCGCATCATCCGCCGGCATTGCCACCGAACGAGAAGGAGTCCCCCCATGAAACGCCACGTGCTGCAGCTCAATCCCATCCTGGTCCCGGCCATCAACGACAAGCTGGAAAGCCTCTATCACATGCACCGCCTGTTCGAGCAGGACGACAAGGAGGCCTACATCGAGCGCCATGGTGCGGTGATCGAAGGCGTCATCACCGGCGGCCACACCGGCATCAGCAATGCGCTCATGGATCGCCTGCCGGCGTTGAAGGTGGTGGCGGTCAATGGTGTCGGGACCGATGCGGTGGACCTCAACCATGCGCGCAGCAAGGGCCTGCCGGTGACCGGCACCTTCGGCGCACTGACCGAAGATGTGGCTGACCTGGCCTTGGGGCTGATGCTGGCGGTGAGCCGGCAGATCTGTCCGGGCCATGCCTTCGTGCAGCGCGGTGACTGGGTGCGCCATCCTTCGCCGACGGCCATTCCACTGTCGCGCCGCCTGAGCGGCAAGCGCGTGGGCATCGTCGGCATGGGCAAGGTGGGCCGCGCCATCGCCCAGCGCGCAGCGGCCTTCGGCTGCCCGATCGCCTATACCGACCTGCGCGCCATGGAGGACCTTCCCTACACCTTCCAGGCCGAGCTGCTGCAACTGGCGCGCGAGAGCGATGTGCTGGTCCTGGCGGCCGCCGCCGACAAGGCGCAAGGCATCATCAACGCCGCCGTGCTCGATGCGCTCGGACGCGAAGGCGTCCTCATCAACATCGCGCGCGGCAAGCTGGTGGTTGAAGAGGATCTGGTGGATGCCCTGCAGCGCGGCGTGATCGCCGGTGCGGGTCTGGATGTGTTCGTGGATGAACCCAACGTACCGGCGGCCTTGTTGCAAATGGACCAGGTGGTTCTGCAAGCCCATCGCGCCAGCGCCACCGTGGAATCGCGTACGGCCATGGGCGAGATGGTGCTGGCCAGCCTGGCGCAAGGTCTGGCCGGACAGCGGCCGGAGGGCAGCCTCACCACCTGAACAGGATCATGGCCGTGGCCGGGAGCGTAACTGCCTATAATGCACGCTCCCCTTACCGGCGAATCCCCATGCTCGATCTGGCTCAAGTCCGTTGTTTCGTGGTCGCTGCGACCGAACTCAATTTCCGTCGTGCAGCGGCGCTGCTGAACATGACCCAGCCGCCCCTGTCGCGGCAGATCCATCTGCTGGAACACAGGCTGGGCGTGCAATTGTTTGAACGGGTCGGACGCACCGTGCGCCTGACCACCGAAGGCCGGGTGTTCCTGGCCGATGCTTCACGCCTGCTGCAATTGTCGGAACAGGCCGAGAGCACGGTGCGCCGCGCCAGCCAGGGCAAGACCGGGCGGGTGCGGGTCGGCTTTACTGGTGCGGCCGGCTATGAGCTGATTCCTGAGCTGCTGATGCAGGCGCGCAAGAGCCTGCCCGAGATCGACGTGGTGCTGTTCGAACTGATTTCGGTGTCGCAATTGGAAGCCTTCACCGCCAACACCATCGACATCGGCTTCCTGCGGCCGGTCTCATCACGCCAGCCGCTGGAGTTGCAACTGGTGGATGACGAGCCACTGGTGCTGGCCATGCCGCAAGGCCACGCGCTGGCCGCGCATGAGCGCATCGCCACGGCCCAGCTCGATGGCCAGCCCTTCATCATGCATTCGCCCACGCATGGAAAATATTTCTACGAACGCATCATGGCCATGCTGGGTGCGGCGGACGTCAAACCGGATTTCACGCAATACATCGACCAGAGCCACACCATCCTGTCGCTGGTGCGTGCCGGGCTGGGCGTAGGCATCCTGCCGGCCTCGGCCCAGCGCTTCCATTACGACCGGGTGGAATTCCGTCCGCTGGCAGGCGAAGTGCCGCGTGCCGAGATGAGCATGGCCTGGCGTGCGGACCAGGACAATCCGGCGGTCACGGCCTTCCGCCTGATGGCCGCCGACTACTGTGCCGAACGCGCAGCCAGGCTGCGTCCGGCGGCACCAGCCTGATATCAGCCGCCCGCGCGGCTCAGGTGTTCATAGAGGATCGCCGCACCCACGCCAATCAACACCACGCCACCGATGATCTCGGCACGCTTGCCGATCAGGTGGCCCAGCACGCGGCCGACCATCACGCCGATGGTGACCATGGTGGTGGTGGCCAGGCCGATCAACAGCGCGGCTTCGAGGATGTTGACGTCGATGAAGGCCAGGCCCACGCCCACGGCCATGGCGTCGATGCTGGTGGCCACCGCAGTGAGGGCCAGCATGACCACGGATTGCTTCTGCGGGGTAGCACTGGCCTCTTCTTCCTCATCATCGTCGCTCAAGCCTTCGCGGATCATGCGCGCACCCAGCACCAGCAGCAGCACGAAGGCGATCCAGTGATCCCATTCCGAGACCCACTTGGTGGCGACAGAACCGGCGAACCAGCCGATCAGCGGAGTGATGGCTTCGATCACGCCGAACAGCAGGCCGATGCGCAATGCCTGCAGGAAGCGAGGCTTCTGCATGGCGGCGCCCTTGCCGATGGCGGCCGCAAAGGCGTCCGTGGACATCGCCAGCGCGAGGAGAAGGAGAGCGGGGAAATTCATGAGCGGGGATTCCTTGGCCGGGCGAAAAGTCCATGGACGCGCCTGCGCGCCCAGCCTGGCCGCAGGATACGTCTATGGTCTCGCCTACCTGGATGGCTACCCGCGCCACGGCAGCGATGCTGCCGAGAATGTTGACACGGGCTCTTCCGGATGACCCGGAAGCTGGCTACTCCCCAAAGAGAAGCCCGGATTTTAAACGAAGACGGCCGAGCTAGACAAGTTGTCGTGCCGGGTTCGTCAGAATGCTGCGGCGTACGCTACACAATGTATTGCCACATGGACATTTTGATGAAATGTACGACGCGACTCGCACAAGCACGCGTACCAGATCGTGAATGGTTCAGTCCAGCAAAGGAATGCGCGCACGAATCCAATCGAAGCGTGAAGGCGGGATCGGGATGCGGATATCCGGCCCAAACGCATTGGGCGCAATGATCTCCTCATCGTCGAATTGCAAGGGCTCATGGAATGAAATACCGGCTTGCCAATTAACCGAATAATGCCGCCGCGCCAGTGTTTCCCCGTGCTCGTCCAGCACGCTGAGTTCGAGCTGGTCATTGTCACCATCCTGGGGGCGCGGATTGGAACCGCATATCCGGATCTCATAAGTAACGCCGTTGAAGTCCTTGCGGCCTGCATTGAGCGTAGTGGGAGAATTGTAGAACTCGCAGCGGCCATATTGCGGGCCGAACAAACTGGTAGCAGAGACGATCAGCCCATACGAAAGCAACAGAGCATACGCAACGGTCGCGGTCCGATATCCACGTCGCAGAGAGGGTGATGCCACGACGGACGTTTCCCTTGCGATCCACGCCAGGAAGCCTAAGAGCGCAATGATCAATGCACCCGCTTGACTGATCGCCATGAGATTCCAGCTTGCATCCTCGCTGAGGTGCCACATCAGGACGGGAGTCCTGACACCGAACAGCGGTGGGACGATGAAAAGCAAAATCAGGATCGCCGGTGGCACAGCAACCACGAAGAGTACCGTGCAAAGGGTACCTAGCAGCAAACGCCTCACATAGGTTCCGGGGCGCAACATAGCGTCTCCAGCTTGAATCGAATAGCTTGTTTCAGCTTCAGATACTTCGGTTTTGAATACACCATGAAATCGCCACCTTGCTCGTGCCGTTCTCGCCATTCGTTATACGTTCGGTTGAACACGGGAAAATAGATGTCTTTCGCGCGCTGCCTGCGTATCCACCCTTGCCGGGTATCAACCAGCATTTCGATTCCTTTATCGGTGAGATAGGGAGTGTGCAAACCGCTGCGATCTTGTTTGGCACTCCCTAAATCTGTTTGTACGTCCACATGAAGATTCCACGTAGGTGGAATCACTTGCGCCAGATATCTCCCATCGACCCGATCACTGAACATGCCACCCACGGTAACGATGACGCCGGTTTTATTCCAGTGGCCGAGATACTGTGACTTGACCTTGCCATCAGCGTCATTGAATGAATAGTTATCTTTGACATAGACGAAGACGTGGGTGATCTCCACGATGGGATCCATACAAAACGTCTTGGTTCTTCCTTTGTTGTCATATCGATGGTACCGCTCGCCGGTCACTGTGAAATTACCCACAGCAGCATAGATATTGAAGTTGGCCAAAGCACCAGTCAAATCCGACATGGCATTTCCATTTGCCGTATCGGAGGTCGACACCGCGACGAACTGGAATTGCCAGTCGTTGGCAAACTGTCTCAAGTCCTTGGTTTGATCGCCTGTGTTGAAGCTCATTGCGCTCATGCTCTTTTCTGCAAATGCCTCCCTTAGATAACGGCTGATTTTCTTGCGAAGTACCAGCAAACTGTTTTCGCTGTAAATCCCCGTGGAAAGCAACTCTTCATACCGCTGCCTGACCTTTCCAAATCCCAAGACCCAATCCAGGGTGACGGTCGTATCGTCGATGGGTTGTATCGAAGAACTGTCATCGTCATAGACATGTCGCTCCCGACCAAACCAGCTTCGTGCCAATGCAGCTGCGACGGGCCATCGTATGTTCTCCATCGCGATGGGGACATCCTGAAGATCAAACACGGGGGGCTTATCACAGGTCTCGATAGAGTCTTCTCGGCCTGATACCGCTTCAGGCAATACTTCGGAAGATTTCTTCCGGCTGCGGTCAGCCAGCTCTTTTTCTTGGCCTTTCGTCATTGGGGCCTGTTGTTTCTTTTGCTGCCCCTCTCGAGAGGAAGGCACCGAAGATTTCTTTTCGCGACCAGGAGGCAGGCGGTCCAGACTCACGCCCGAAGGGGAATCAAGGGGAACACATCCGCGCTCAGTGCGACGAAAGCGCAAAATATTTCCACCGGAACCGCGAGAGTAAGCATCGAGCTGGAAGTAAGGTAATTTTCTTGAACCCATGGAAATTCTCGAAAGAAGAGAATTTGCGATGGTATTTCTTGGCAGATAGCCAATTCAAGGTAGTTGAAGGTCGCCAGAAATGAACGTTTTGGGTAGCCCCCATTTGCCAGGTGTCATATCAGGCAACCTGATGCATGAGAAATTCATGGATCGGTTCAAGCGAAACGAAACAGATGCAGCGGTACCCCGTTCATGATTGTTCCACCGGATCCACATGCGTCATCACATCCAGCACAGGATGCGCTTCCAGCACCCGGCGCCGCGCGTCGATGGCAATGGCATGGCCTTCGGTGACGGTGAGCGTGCCATCGATTTCCAGATGCACGTCCACCAGCGTGAGATCGCCCATGCGCCGCGTGCGCAAGTCATGCACCCCCTGCACTCCGGGCGTGGCGAGGATGGTAGCGCGGATGGCCTCGCCTTCTTCAGCGGACACGGCGCGGTCCATCAGGTCATGCAGCGCGCTCCAGAAAAATCCCCAGCCGGTGCGCACCACCATCAAGCCCACCACCGCCGCGGCCACCGGATCCAGCAAGGTGAAGCCCGCCAGGCTGCCGACGATGCCCAGCGCCACCACCAAAGAGGAAGCCGCATCCGAACGCGCATGCCAGGCATTGGCCACCAGCATGCTGGAACGCACGCGCTCGGCGATGCGCAGCATGTAGCGGAACAGCAGTTCCTTGGCCAGCAAGGCCGCCAGCGCCACCCACAAGGCCGCCACATGGACCGGCGGCGTCTCGCCATAGTGCTGGATCTTCTGGGCCGCCGACACCAGCATGCCCAGGCCCACCGCCAGCAGCAATGCACCCAGCGCCAGCGAGGCCGCCGTTTCGTAACGCTGGTGACCATATTGGTGATCGTCGTCAGCCTGCTTGCGGCTGTGATGGCCCGCCAGCAGCACCACGAAATCGGAAATGAGATCGGACAGCGAATGAATGCCGTCCGCAATCAGGGCCTGCGATCCTGAGAACACGCCGGCCGTGACCTGCAGCATCACCAGCGCGATGTTGACCACGATGCTCACCAGCGTACTGGTGCGGCCAGCGCGATAACGGGCCGCACTCAATGCCTCATCGCGAGGATCGTCCCCCTTGAAGTCTTCTATTTGGGTACTTAACATAAAACCAACGATAAGAGCCTAATCTAGAGCCAAAATTGGCAAAACTTGTGCTATCGAACAAATTACTGGATCATCTTGCCACATTACAATGTCATCCGTATTGCGTCAGGGGGACTGCCGCCGCTTTTTTGCCGGTGCGGTCAGCAACGCGCCGGATCACGGCCCGCACCTCCATCGCACGACAAGACATCCCCGCGTACCTGGCTGGCGCCATGACACGCGAGCGATCCGAGACAGACCCGGTGCAGCCTTACATCGAGGAACAGCATGAACCAAGCAACTCCGCAACCGCTGTCGTTTGCGTTCGACAGGGCCAGCGGCGAACTGAGCGCCACCTGGCAACCCATACAGGGATTCCCGCCGCTGACGCTGGCCTTCCTGAAACAGGCCATGACCGATCATGGGCTGACCAAACTGTTTTTCCAGGATTCGGTCCTCAATGGCTTCGTGCGCAAGGCCGAGGATGCCAAGGAACCCGTCACCCAGGTCATCGCCGAACGGCGCGATGGCGAATTCTCGCTGGATGTGTCCGATGACCTGATGATGGCCTCGCTGACCCTGGTGCCGCCCTACGGTGGCCGCGCCAAGAGCGTGGAAGTGGTCAACGCCATCCGCGCCGCCGGCATCACTTACGGCATCCTGCACGAGCAGCTGCGCGGGGCGCTCTCGGCCGGCTTCTGCAACAAGCTGGTGGTGGCGCAAGGCCTCATGCCCACGCCTGCCGAGCCGGCCCGTTTCGAGAGCCTGCTGGAAGAGAAGGAAGAAGAGCTGGCCGACATCGACGAAGATGCCGTGGTCTCCTATGCCGACATGGGCCACATCCTGCTGGTCAAGGTCGGTGATCCGCTGATGCGCCGCACGCCACCGGTACCGGGCCAGGATGGCATCGACATCCGCGGCGGCAAGGTGCCGGCACGGCCGATTGCCGACGTTCCCTTCGCCAAGGAATGCATCGGTGCCGAACCGAGCGAGGAAGACCCCGACCTGCTGGTGGCCATCGTGCCGGGCCAGCCCACGGTCATCAAGAATGGCGTGAAGGTCAACCCGGTGCTGGATGTGGAAAACGTCGACCTCTCCACCGGCAACCTGAGCTTCGAAGGCACGGTGCGCGTCTCCGGTGACGTGCTTACCGGCATGAAGATGAATGTGGGCGGCGACGTGGTCATCAACGGCACCGTTGAAGCGGCCGAGATCGTGGCCGGCGGCAGCGTCACGGTCAAGGGCGGCGTGATCGGCCACAGCGAAGGCGTCACCGCCCAGGCCGGCACCACCGCCATTGCCTCGCGCATCAGTTCACAGAAATCGGTGCAGGTGATGTTTGCCGAGAGCGCCCACATCGAAGCTGCCGACGACATCCTGGTACTCGGCAACGCCCGTCACTGCGAGCTGCTGGCCGGCAACGAGATCACGGTCGGCAAGGGCAATCCGCGTACCGGCCACATCATCGGCGGCCGCGTGGAAGCGACCAACATCATCCGCGCCAACGTGATCGGTGCGTCCACCACCACGCATACGCGCGTCCAGGTCGGCCTCGATCCGTATCTGGAAGAGAAGATCGCCATCAAGGAACAGGAATACACCCGCAAGGTGGCCGAGCTCGATCGCACCATCAAGCAGCAGAGCTACTACAAGCTCAATCCCGAAAAGGCCACCCCCGAACTGCTGCATGAAACCAGCGACAAGCGCAAGGCGCTGGCCTACGAGGTCAAGGTGCTGCTGGAAGAAGTGAGCCAGATGAAGGAAGGCATGGTCGCTGCCGAGGACGCACGCATCATCGTCGCCAAGGCGGTCTACGAAGGTACGGAATTGCGCATCGGGCACGAAGTGTGGCCGGTGCAATCCGACCTGGGTGGCGGCACCGCACAGCTGTTCGAAGGCGATATCCGCTACAACCCGAAAAAGTAGTTTTCCAAGGTTTTTCTTGTTTTCCGCCAGCCTGTGGATAAATCGTTTATAGCATTTGCACTTCGGTTATCCACAGGCCGTTCCGCGCTCACGCACTGATAGCTCCCGCTCATGCAAGATCTGCTCCCCCATCCGGACCTGGCGCAACTGCGCGCCCTGGCAGCCGACAGTGCGGCCATCACTATCGATTGCAATTGCCGCGCGGCCGACAGCAGCGGCTGGATCAGCCTGCCGCTGTCGCTGCCGGAAACGCAACTGGTGGACGTGGCCACGCTCATTGCCGATCCCTACGACGAACCGACCTTCACCGAATACCATCCGCAGGGCACGCGCTACGCCTCGCCCGAGGCTCCCATCGCGCCGGCCTGGTATCCGTACAACCGCTGCAATATCGCGCGTTGCACGCAATGCGCACGCCACTACCTGCGCTACATGGAAGCCGGTGGTTATTTCGTGGATCGCCGCATCCGTTCACTGAATGCTCCGGCGCTGATCGTCGAGGCGGCCTGAAAACCGCTCCCGCTGTGCTGTTCAGCCCCGGCTCAAGCGGCTGGCCATCAGGATCTGGTACAGCGTATCCGCCGGCCGCGACAAGCGCCGCGCGGTGAGCGCCACATATTCCACATCCGGCAGGCGCGGCAGCGCCGCATGATTCAGCGGCACCACCAGGTCACGCGAGGCCAGATGCTGCGGCAACGCCGCCAGCCCCAGCCCGCCGCGTGCCGCCGCCATGCAGCCCGCATGACTGCCGCTGGTGCAGACGATGCGCCAGTGATGGCCTGACTTGCCCAGTGCCTGCAAGGTGGCCGCACGCGTGATGCTGGGCTCGGGCAGCAGGATCAGCGGCAAGGGTTCGGTGAGGTCAACCAAGGTATCGGGCCGCGTGAGCCACTGCATGGGCGTGGAGAACATGCTGTGCCCGCGCGATTCGCCGGCCCGCCGCTTGCCGACCAGCAAGTCCAGCTTGCCTTGGTCCAGCGAGGCATAGAGCTCGCTGGTGAGGCCGATGGTGATTTCCAGTTCGACTTCCGGATGCTGGCTGCGAAAGGCCGCCAGCATGTCCGGCAGCGGGCCCATGGCGAGGTCGTCGGAGGTGCCGAAGCGCACCCGGCCACGCAGGCGCGGGGCGCTGAACTGCGCTTCGGCGCGGGCATGCGCCTGCAGGATCAGGCGCGCATGGACCAGCAGGCTTTCGCCATCAGCGGTCAGTGCCAGCGAATGCGTATCGCGCACGAAGAGGCGGCGGCCCAGGCTCTCTTCCAGGCGGCGGATGTGGTCGCTCACCGTCGATTGCGTCAGCCCGAGCTGGCGCCCGGCCTCGGTGAAGCTGGACGAGGTCGCGGCAGTAGCGAAGGTCTGGAGCCAGAGCGGATTGAGCATGCGGCCATTATCATCGGAGTTTCCGATGACAGTCAACGTGATCAGAGGGGTTCCCGATGGCCGTGCGCTTTCCTATCATGAGGGCAAACCCGAATCGTCCCTTCATTTTTTCCGCGAGCGCGCCATGAACCGCTTTCTCCCCGACCGCTTCACCCAGTTGCTCATCGGCACCGTGCTGCTGGCCACCTTCTTCCCGGCCACCGGCAGCTTCGAGCACTTCATGCACATCGCCAGCAATGCGGCCATCTCGCTGCTGTTCTTCCTGCATGGCGCCAAGCTCTCGCGCGAGGCGGCGCTGTCCGGACTGAAGGAGCCGCGCCTGCACCTGCTGACGCTGGCCTCGACCTTCCTGCTGTTTCCCCTGCTGGGCCTGGCCTTGAAGAGCATCGTGCCGGATCTGCTGACGCCGCAACTGTGGATGGGCGTACTGTTCGTCTGTACGCTCTCCTCCACCGTGCAATCCTCGATCGGCTTTACCTCCATCGCGCGCGGCAACGTGCCGGCGGCGATCTGCGGTGCCACTGCATCGAACCTGCTGGGCATCGTCATCACGCCGCTGCTGGTGACCTTGCTGCTGCATCGTCATCACGAAGCCAACGGCATGTCGCAGGTGCTGAGCATCCTGCTGCAACTGCTGCTGCCCTTCGTGCTGGGCAACCTGATGCGTCCCTGGATCGGTGACTGGATCAATCGCCACAAGGTCATCGTCAATGTCGTCGATCGCGGCGGCATCCTGCTGTCGGTCTATGCCGCCTTCAGCGTGGCCGTGGCGCAGGGTGTGTGGCACCTGTTCCCGCCGGGGCAGCTGGCCTTGCTGGTGCTGGTCAATGCGGTGCTGCTGGGGACCGTGCTGCTGGCGACCACCTATGGCGCCCGCGCCCTGAAGATGCCGCGCGGCGATGAAATCGTACTGGTCTTCTGCGGCTCCAAGAAGTCGCTGGCCTCGGGCATCCCCATCGCTTCAGTGCTGTTTGCCGGCAGCGGGGCAGCGGTGGTGCTGCTGCCGATCATGCTGTTCCACCAGATGCAGCTGATGCTGTGCGCGGTACTGGCGCGGCGCTATGCGGCTCGCAAGGAAAGTGAACAAAGCGGCGAGCACCCGCAGCAGGAGGGCGTACCAGCGGCGGCGACGCGCTGATTGCTGACCGTTTCTTCCCGCGGGCGCGAGGGCTACTGACAGGACGGTGTCAGTAGCCCTCGCGCATGATGCGTTCCATGCCAGCCGGCATAGACAACGCTCCCCTCCCAAGAAAAGGAAGAACATCATGCAAACCCAAGTCAACTGGTTCGAGATCGCCACCAAGGACCTGCAGCGCGCCACCCGCTTCTACGAAGCCGTCTTTGCCACCAGGCTGCGCCAGGAGCAGCTGTCCGAGGAAGGCCCGATGGCCATCTTCGTGCGCGATGACGGCCAGTCCATCGGCTGCCTGACCGGCCCCGGCTGGCTGGAGCCGACCCGCCAGGGCACGCTGATCTACCTCGATGCCGGCCCCTCGATCCAGGCCGTGCTCGACCGCGTCAAGGCGGCCGGCGGTGAAGTGACCATGGAGCGCTTCCAGCTGCCCAACGATATCGGCTACATCGCCCAGTTCATCGACAGCGAAGGCAATCGCCTGGCCTTGCACGCGATGCATTGAACGGACCGGATCGGCTCGCCAGGCCAGCGCCATGCCCGCATCTTGCACAGCAGCATCGAAGTTCGTGGCGGGCCGGGAGCATGCGTGCCAGAATGGCGCGCATCATTTTTTCCTCTGCCTGTCATGCGTCGAGCCGACCGCCTGTTCCAGATCACCCAGTACCTGCGCGGACGCCGTCTCACCACGGCGCGCCAGCTGGCGCAATGGCTGTCGGTGTCGGAACGCACGGTCTATCGCGACATCCGCGATCTTTCGCTGTCGGGCGTGCCGGTGGATGGCGAAGCCGGGGTCGGCTACCGCATCAAGCCTGGCTATGACCTGCCGCCGCTGATGTTCAACGCCGATGAAATCGATGCGCTGGTGATCGGCATGCGGATGGTGCAAGCCTGGGGCGGCCCGCAGCTGGGCGCCTCGGCGGCCTCGGCACTGGCCAAGGTGGTGCTGGCCCTGCCCAAGGAAAAACGCGATTTCGTCGAGGCCACGCCGCTCTTTGCGCCGGCCATGCAGGACGACTGCGGCCAGGGCGAGCGGCTGGAAGCCATCCGCCAGGCCATCAACAGCCGTCACAAACTGCTGCTGCATTACACCGATGCCCAGCAACGCAGCAGCCAGCGGGTGGTGTGGCCGCTGGCGCTGGCCTTCTTCGGCGGCACCTGGCTCTTGGCCGCCTGGTGCGAAACGCGTGACGATTTCCGCTCCTTCCGCCTGGACCGCGTCCGGCAGATGAGCGAACAAGGCCATTATCCTGACCGCAATGGCCGCCGCCTGCCGGACTTCGTGCGGGCCATGCAGCGCCAGGTGCGCGCACAGCAATCCTCCGCGGCGGCTCCGGCAACACCACCGGCGCCTGCCGCCCCGCCGCCCGCTGCCTGACCGGGCGTGGCGCTGCGCCAACGCAAAGCGCATATGCTGCTGCAAATTGATTCGTTCGCAAGCCGGGGCACCGGGGTTAGGCTGGGACCGTCACTCACTTCCTGCGAGTCCCTTCATGCGTGCTGCTGCCTCTGCTTCCGCTTCGGCCTCCACGGCCGGCCCCATCGCCTTGTCCCTCGGTGACCGCTGTGTGCTCTGCGTCGGCGGCCTGACCGGTGCCCGCAATCACTACCGGGCCGAGATCGAAACCCGCGCCGGGCGCTTCCTGCATCACGATGGCGGACGCGAGGACAACCTGCACCGGCTCACGCCCATGCTGGCCGCCGCCGACATCGTCATCTGCGCCTCCGGCAACATCAGCCACAACGCCTACCACCTGGTCAAAAGCACCTGCAAGAAGCTGGGCAAGCCCTGCGTGCTGGTCAAGGGCACCGGCATCGCCTCTTTCCTCGATGGCCTGGGCCACCTGGCCGCCAGCGAAGCACCGCAGGAAGGACGCTCGGCCCGCGGCGACCGGGTGTTGCGCGGCAAGCGCTAGGTGATTCCTGCCGACAACAAAAATATCCTGCTGTTTGGAAAAAATCTCAAATCCCCCCTACAATCGACTCCCCGGCCCGCCCTGCGTGCCGTACCGACAACATGCCAAGACGGCAATTTCCGGGAGTTCGTTTGAAGATCGTATCTCGCCTGCGCACCTGCCTGCGCCCGCGCCTGTGCGCGCTGGTGCTGACGCTGGCCGGTGCCGTGGCCGGCGCACCGGCGGCGCAGGCCGCGCCACAACCCAGCTTCGGCATTGAGGTCGGCAATGCCTTGCTGTGCCTCAACCAGCTCAACAGCAAGTATTTCTTCGATTACCTGGTGGCCGCCTTCGGCCCGCCCTACAAGACCGAGGGCGGAGCCTACTGGTTCAAGGCCACCAATGTCACGCTGTGGGGCATGCAGGCCACCGATTTCCTGGTCAATGACAGCAGCAGCCAGGCCGACTTCATCGGCGCGTATTTCAACACCACGCCGGTCAAGCTGACCGATGCCATCAAGGGCGCACTGGGCATCCGCTTCACTCCCGAAGATGATTCAGCCTATCCGATGAGGCAGTCGCAGGCCGGCAGCAAGATCGTCTACAACGATACCAACGCCAAGATGTATTGCGCCAAGTCCAAGTTCCTGGTGCCGGGGCCCGAGCAGCCCTGAACGCGGAGCGTCGAAGAACCATGAAAAATGCGGCCCGGTGGGACACCACGGGCCGCATTTTTCATTGGGGCAGCGGGTAGCGGCTAGCGCTATGCAGCTCAAGCCTTGCGGAAATCGTCGGTGGTGCGGATGCAATCGCGCCCCGCTGCCTTTGCCAGGGCCAGCGCCTTTTCCGATTCGCGCAGCACGGTATCGGGTTCGTCGACCTGACGCTGCGGGGCCACGGCGGCGATGCCGATGCTGATGGTCACGCGGCCGGTCGGGCTGGCGCTGTGCTCGATGTTGAGCTGTTCGATCGACTTGCGGATGCGTTCGGCCACGATCAGTGCGCCGTCCAGGCGCGAACCCGGCAACAGCACGGCAATCTCCTGGGTACCGAAACGCGAGAGCAGATCTTCCGGACGCACGTTGGTATCGCGGATGGCGCTGCCGACCCGGCGCAAGACCTTGTCGCCGGCCATGCGGCCATAGCTGGCGTTGTATTCATCGAAGAGATCGATGTCGATCATGATGATGGCCAGCGACAGGTTGGTGCGCGCCGCGCGGTTGAATTCTTCCAGCAGGCCGCGCTCGAACTGGCGGCGGTTGGCCAGGCCGGTCAGCGCATCTTCCAGGCCGACGCGGGCCAGGGTCTTTTCCATTTCTTCCAGGTGGGTGCGGGCATCATCGCGTTGCTCCACCAGTTGCTTGTGCTCTTCCTGCAGCTGCTGCATGCCGGCCTCCAGACCGGACAGCGGTTGCAGCAGTTGCCGCGCCAGCACCCAGGACAGCAGGGCCGACACCAGCACCAGGACCACGGCAGCGACCGCCAGGCCCTGCGTGCTGCCATTCATGGCCATGGCGGTCAGCACGATGGCGGTGAGCAGCGCAGCGGCGGTGCCGGACAGGGTCAGGCGTGTTTGGAGTTGACGGGACAGGGACATAAGCTGAAAACCGACTTTCCTAAAAGAGAGGTTCGGCACCGGCAGGACAGGCGCGGCAGGCACGGCAGTGATGGGCGGCAATATGGCCACGCGAAATCGTACAGGCTAGTTCGCTGCGATGCAACGCGATTGCCGCCCTGCACGCAGGATAGGCGTGCTTGTCAGGGCGCTGTCATGAGGACGTCAGGCCGGGTGTGAGGAATTCACGACAAACGCGGCGGCAAGCTCATCCATGGCATCGGCACGCGCATCACGCCACCTGCAGCGCCCGCAGCAAGGGCAGCCTGGTACGCGCGAAGAGCCGCGCCTGCGTCGCCAGTTCAGCCAGGTTCTCGTCCTCGGCTTCCAGCCGCACGCCATCGCGCACCAGCCGCTTGCCCTGCGCAGCGATGTGCTGCCAGGCCTGGGCGGGCCAGGCTTCGACATCGTCGCCGCAGACATCGCGCGCCAGCAGGAACAACTGCTCGACCCGCTCCACCTTCACCCCGCCTCCGGTCAGCGGGCTGACCAGATGAGCGATGTCGCCCTCCTGGCTCTCCGGCAGCACCAGCGCTGCGCGCTGCAGGAGATAGGCATTGAGGTCGGCCGTGCGGCGCGCGATCTGGGCCTGGGTCGCGGCATCCAGCTCGGGAGGCAGCGGGGCCGCGTGGCCGGTGCCGATCAGCATCAGCGCCGAATCGATCACCTGCGACAGGTTCAGGTTGCGATGCGCCAGCGAGGCCGCCAGGTCCACCAGCGTGTGCGGCTGGTAGTCCGAGAGCGCCTGCAGGATCGGTTCGTAGATGAGCCGGTTGAGGGTGATCTCGGCGGCCACGTTCTGAATCGTCAGCGGCACCTTGTCCGGCTCGGTCAGCAGCACCACGCTTTGCAGCGCCAGCGCCTGCACGCGCTGGCGCTCATCCAGCACCTGCCCGCCGCGCACCCAGTAATCGCGGCGGAAGGTCTGGTTGACCATGAAATCGCGCGTGCTCTGGTACAGCACCGGGTCGTCGATCTCGGCCAGGCACTGGCGCTGCGCCGGGGTCAGGTTGGCCATGTCGAGGTGATCGATGTAGTGCGCCGGGCAGGCGAACTGCAGACCGGCTTGCGAGAAGCGGCGATGGATCTCGGCGAAGGGCTCGGCGTGCCAGTCGCGATTGAAATATTCGTGCGCGAGGTAGCTGCGCGACTGCTGCTGCAGCATTTTGAAGCGGTCGCGCATGAAGGGGTTGGCCTGGGCATAGACCGGGTCGGTCTCGAAGAGCCGTGTGGCAAAGGCCAGCGCGGCCTCGATGCGAGCGGCCGTGGGCAGGCCGCGTTCCTCGTTGCCGGCCAGTTGCGTGTGCTGCACCAGCAGGTCGCGCAGCGGCATGAAGGCCGACCAGCCCGGCTGGGTGTTGTAGCTCAGATAGAGCACGCCGCCCGGCTTGAGCTTGCGGTCGATGAAGTCGAGAATGATCTCGCGGTTGTCCTCGGAGACCCAGCTCCAGATGCCATGCAGGGCGATGAAATCGAAATCCGGCAGATCGTCGCGGCGGCAGAAATGCGAAAAGCTGGAATCCTCCAGCTGCGCGCCACTGCCACTGGCCGCCGCCAGTTCCTGGGCGAAGGCCGCCTGCAAGGGATTGAAATCATTGCCCCACCAGCGCGTGGTGGATGCCGCTGCGTGAAAATTGGTCGACAGGCCCTGCCCGAAACCCAGCTCGCAGGCGGTCTGGATGGCCGGTGCCTGCAGGCCGTGGAAGGCGAAGGCCAGCGGCAGGCGGGCCGGATTCATGCCGGGGTAATAGCCGTAGGTGTAGGCGATGTCGACGACGTAACCGTCATTCCAATTGGTCAAGGCGAGCTCCGGGCAGCGAACATGAGAGGGAGGAAAGCAAGGACAGCGCCAGCCTCAGCCGGCACCGGAGGCATCATCGCCGGCGTCGGTACCGGCAGCCGGCCCGGCCAGCGCGTTGTATTTGCGCGCATTGCCACGGGCCAATTCAACCGGATACTTGCGACGATTCAGTTCCATTTTTTCCAGCACGGCGCTGCGCAGGTCGACGCCGGTATGGTCGGCCAGCTGGATCAGATAGACCAGCACATCGGCCATCTCATGACGGATGCCTTCGCGCGCGGCGTCATCGAGTTCATGATCGGCACCCGTCGGCAGCCACTGGAAGTGCTCCATCAGCTCGGCCACCTCCACCGAGAGGGCCATGGCCAGGTTCTTGGGCGTATGGAAACGCAGCCAGTCGCGTTCGCTGGAAAAGCTACGGATGATCTCGCGCAATTCGTGCAGATCGGAGGGGGCAGCAGCGGGCTGGCCGGAGGGGGAAGCGGTCATGGGCTTGGCGTGGGTCTGGATGTTGTCGTCTTGGCCTTGTTGTCGGCAAGGTACTTTATCACCAACCCACACAAACCGGCCTCCACACTTGATCTGCGACAGCTTGTATCCCACAGGAATGATGCACAATGTAGCGCAACACACGACATTCTGACGAACATGCTGACACTTTTACGATCTCCGCTGCGTCTTCTGTCCTGCACCCTGCTGGCCACCACGCTGCTGGCGACCGGCTGCGACCGCCACATCGACCAGGAGCTGGCGGCCCACGAAGCCGCCCAGACCACGCTGGGCCTCACACCCAAGCAATTTGCCGATCGCTTCAACAACCGGCTGGCTGACGTGCTCAGGGACATGAAAGTGGAAGAGCCCGAGCACATGGCCCACCTCTACATGCTGGACGCGTCGCGCCTCCATCCGGGCAAATATGAATACGTGCTCGACACCCAGGTCGGCCCGGCCCGGACCACGCTCATCGGCACGCTCAACAAGAAGGGTGAGCTGCGCAACGTGGGCGTGATGATGACCAACAAGGTGCCCGGTGCCCGTGACGAATTCCTGATCTGCGCCTCCAGTGCCGCGCGCAGTTTCATCTCCGGCAGCGAGGACAAGCTGCTGCCCCTGATTACCCGCCTCACCACGGTCGCCCTGGACAATCCCGGCCAGCGCATGACCGAGGTGGTGGCCGACCAATTGCTCTCGGTAGAGCTGGTGCCGCAAGGCGTGCTGTTTCAGGTACAGCCGCGCCAATAAGCGACCACCGTAATGCCGATGACGATGATGAGCGGAAACAGTTTCCGTTCATCATTGCCCCTGCCCCGCCCGGCAGGAATGCTGCTCCCGTTTCTGGTTCACCCATGGAAAGTCCCGCCTTTTTGACCGATTGAAAGCGCGGTACAGCGTTTAGATTCTGGTCATCATGGTTTCCGTGTCGCGCCGCCCAAGCCGGATACAGGCTGGCGTCGCACATCTTTCGCGGAAATGCCATGGAACGCCATGACACCGACACGCAATTCCACACCAGGCCGCACGCGGCCCGGTATGAAAACGGGGTCGCCGCGCTTGGGGACGAAGCACGGCGGCTTTCTACAACAGCGGCAGGACCGTGACCCCGCAAGGTCAGCAACGGTCAGGGCAACGGGGGCAAGCATGCGCACGAATCTACCGATCACCACCACCGAGCGGTTGCTGGAGGATGGCAAGTCCATCGTCTCCAAGACCGACCTGCAGGGCAACATCACCTACGTCAATCCTTACTTCGTGGAAATCAGCGGTTTCGACGAAGCCGAACTGATCGGGGCCCCGCAGAACATCGTGCGCCATCCCGAGATGCCGCGCGAGGCCTTCGCCGACATGTGGGCCACGCTCAAGGAAGGCCTGCCCTGGAACGGGCTGGTCAAGAACCGCTGCAAGAATGGCGATTACTACTGGGTCCAGGCCAACGTCACGCCGGTGCGCGAGAACGGCCGCGCGGTCGGCTACATGTCCGTGCGCACGCGTCCTTCGCGGGAGCAGGTGCAGGCGGCCGACAGCGCCTATCGTGCCTTCGTCGGCGGGCAGGCACGCGGCCTGCGCATCCGTCGCGGCGCAGTGGCGCGCACCGGCTTCATCGGCTGGCTGCAGGGCCTGCGTGATCTGCCGTTGGCCAAGCGGCTGGGCTGGATGATGGGCGTGCTCACGCTCATGTTCATCCTCGGCGGTGCGGTCGCGGGCAGTGCCGTGCAGACGGCCGGAGGCAGCCCCTATGCGGTGTGGCTCGGCACGCTTGGTGGCGCTGCGCTGCTGCTGGGCTCGTGGGCGGTGCTGCATGCGAGCGTCGTGGCGCCCTTGCAGCGCGCCATCAAGTCCGTCCATGGCCTGGCCGGCGGCGATCTCGACCTGCATATCGATACCGATGCGCGCGGCGACATGGGCTTGCTGCTGCAAGCCCTGCAGCAGCTCAACGTCAACCTGCGCGCCATCATCGGCGACGTGCGCCGCAACGTGGAATCGATGACCATCTCCACCGGCGAGATCGCCAGCGGCAACATGGATCTCTCAAGCCGTACCGAATCGCAGGCCTCGGCACTGGAAGAAACGGCCTCCAGCGTCGAGCAGTTCGCCGCCACCGTGCGCCAGAATGCCGACTCGGCGGCCAACGCCGATCGCCAGGCGCAATCGGCCTCCTCCATTGCGCAGCGTGGCAGCCACTCGGTGCAGCGCATGGGCAAGACCATGGACGAGATCGACGCGGCGTCGCACAAGATCGTGGACATCATCGGGCTGATCGACGGCATCTCCTTCCAGACCAACATCCTGGCGCTCAACGCCGCCGTGGAAGCGGCGCGTGCCGGCGAGCAGGGACGCGGCTTTGCCGTGGTCGCCGCGGAAGTGCGCACGCTGGCGCAACGCTCGGCGGCCGCCGCCAAGGACATCAAAGGCCTCATCGACGACTCGCGCGCGAAAGTCGAGAGCGGCAACCAACTGGTCCGCGAAACCGCGCAAGCCATGGGCGACCTCGGGGGCGCGGTGGAAAACATGGCCGTCACGATGGCCGAGATCACGGTGGCCAGCAATGAGCAGAGCGGCGGCATCGAGCAATTGAATCAGGCCGTCAACGCCATCGACGAAACCACCCAGCAGAATGCCGCCCTGGTGGAACAGGCTGCCGCCGCTGCCGAGAACCTGCGCGACCAGTCGATCAAACTGAGCCAGGCCATGTCGGTGTTCAAGATCAGCTACAGCGGCCCGCGCTCACCGGCCTCTGCGAGCGCGAACACTGCCACGCGCCAGAAGGAAAACACGCTGGCACTGGCGCAGTAAGGCCCGCTGGCACGCCGTGCAAGCGGCATGCCTACACCGCTTTACAAGGCATTGCATTTCTTTACCCGATAAGGGGGTGTCCGCATCTTTGCACGGCCACCGCGCTTGCCTATGATGAACTCCTGTCCGCATCTTCCTCATCAGAGGGGGATGCTGGCTGCCTACCACTACAAGGGAGTTTCACATGAGCGTGTCTTCGGTCTCCTCCGGCAACAGCAGCTTCTACAACACCATCATCCAGCCCATCAAGAACGTCGCCTCCGAAGTCGGTGACGAGATTGAAAGCGCCTACGACACCACGGTCGATGCGGTTTCCTCGGCTGCGCATTCGGTGGCCGACAGCGTGACCTCGGGCGTCAAGGCCATCGGCAACATCATCGATACCTCCGCCTGATCTTGGGTGCCGCAGCATGGCGCCCGGACCGCGCCATGCAATAATTCGGGCTTCGCGACTACCGCCAGCCCGGACCCTGCCATGCTGCTGCATACCATCTACCTCATCGCCATCTGCGCCGAAGCCATCTCGGGCGCGCTCATGGGCATCCGCAAGGACATGGACATCTTCGGCATCTGCCTCATCGGCACCGTGGCGGCGCTGGGTGGCGGGACCGTGCGCGACATCCTGATCGGCCACTATCCGCTGGGCTGGGTGGCGCATCCCGAATATCTGGGCTTCACCATCTGCGCGGCGATCGTGGCAGCAGTCGCGGCGCGCGCCCTGCATCATTTCAAGTCCGCTTTCCTGGTAGTGGATGCACTGGGGCTGGTGGCTTTCACCATCATTGGCTGCGATATCGCGCGCAGCTTCGACAACTTCCACCCGGCCATCGTGGTGATGCTGGGCATGGTCACCGGTGTCTTCGGCGGCTTGCTGCGCGATGTGCTGTGCAACGAGATTCCGCTGGTCCTGCGACGCGAGATCTATGCCAGCGTGTCGCTGCTGACCGGCAGCCTGTATGTGCTGATCCTGCACTGGCAGATCGATGGCCGCATCGCCACCCTGAGCTCCCTGCTGCTGGGCTTTTCGGTGCGCCTGCTGGCGATCCGCTTTCACTGGGAATTGCCGCGCATGGACAAGGAGCGCGTACGCGGCTTCGACTGAAGCGAACGCCCTCCCTTGGCAAATGACATCCTTTGTTGCAATTGCCTGACTGCGCTTAGCAGACTCACGTAGTTCAATGCTGCCTCACTGCATCTCTTTCCATTTCTTTGCATGAGGTTGACCATGAAACGATTGACGACGCTGCTGGCTGCAGCGCTGCTGCTGACCACGCTGGGGGGCTGCGTCTGCGCGCCCTGGTTCTGCGGACCCGGCCCGGGCGGCGGCGGACCACGTGGAGGCTGGGGCGATGGCGGACCAGGCGGTGGTCCACGCTGAGATTTTTCCCCGGTGACAGACACGGAAGGCCGGAGCAAACTGACTCCGGCCTTCTCTTTTCCGCATTCTATATTTTGTATTCTGAATTACGTATTCCCTCTGCGGAGTTCTGATGCAGCTCCTCAGCCCAGTGTGCCGACGCTGGATTCCAGCAGCTTCCACGCCTCCTCGCCAAACCTGGCGCGCATGTCCTTGTAGAAATTGGCCTGTGCCAGCGCCTGCTTGAAGGACTCCTTGTCCGCATCGACGATCTGCAAACCCTTGCCGGCCAGGTCATTGCGGGCCATGCCGGAGAAGCTGGCGATGTCGGCGCGCTCATCGGTGGCGGCCTGATCGAGTTCGCGGCGGACGATCTCCTGGATGTCCTTGGGCAGCTTGTCGAAGGCGCGGCGGTTGCCGAGAATCCAGTAGGCGTCCCAGACGTGATTGGAGAGCGTGCAGAACTTCTGCACTTCGTAAAGCCGTGCGGTGCTGATGATGGCCAGCGGATTTTCCTGCCCTTCCACCAGCTTGGTCTGCAGCGACGAATAGACCTCGTTGAAATTGATCGGCGTGGGACTCGCGCCCAGTGCCGAAAACAGCGAGGTCAGCATCGGTGCTGCCGGCACGCGCAGCTTCAGGCCCTTGACGTCGGCGGCACTCCTGATCGCCTTGGTCGAGGTGGTGATCTGGCGGAAGCCGTTGTCCCATGGCTTGGACATGGTCAGCAGTCCCACCTTCTCGATCTGCGCGCGCACGTGCGCGCCCAGCGGGCCGTCCATGGCCTTCCACACGGCCGCGTAATCCTGGAAGGCAAAACCGGTATTGACGATACCGGCGGCCGGCACCAGCGTGGAGAGCACGGTATTGGCCTGGTTGAAGAATTCCACCCCGCCATTGCGGATCTGCGACATCAGGTCGGTATCGGAACCCAGCTGGTTGGCCGGAAACAGCTTGATCTCCATGCGCCCGTTGGTGGCGTTGCGGATGCGGTCGATGGCTTCCTGCGCGCGCTTGTTGACCGGGTGCGAAGGATCCTGGCCGGTGGCGAATTTATAAGTAAACTCGGCCGCATTGGCGGGCCGCGTGAGGATGGAAAACAGCGGCAGTGCAGCGCCGACAGCGCCTGCCTTCAGGATCTGGCGGCGGCTCAGCTTCTTTGATGCGATCTCGTCTTTCATCTTTTGTCTCCTGGCATTTTTTATGGTGGGAATCGATGAAACCGCGCCGGGCCACACGACCGAGCGGCGCGTGAACAACTCAATGGATCAGCATGCCGCCGTTGACATCCAGCGTGATGCCGGTGCAGTACTGCGACAGGTCGCTGGCCAGGAACACGCAGACGCCGCCCACGTCATCCGGCCCGCCCAGGCGGCCCAGGGGAATGGTCTGGGCGATCTCGGCTTTCTTCTCGGCACTGAGGATATCCTTGTTGATGTCGGTCGAGATGAGGCCGGGCGTGACGCAATTGACACGAATGCCGTCCGGTCCGAACTCGCGCGCCATGGCCCGCGCCAGACCCAGCACGCCGGCCTTGGCCGCCGAATAATGCGGACCGCCCAGGATGCCGCCACCGCGCTGGGCCGAGACCGAGGAGATGCAGACGATGGAACCGCCCTGCTGCGCGCGCATGGCCGGCAGCACTGCCTGCGACATGTAGAGCGTGCCGCGCAGGCTGACATCGAGGATGCGGTCATAGTCCTTGCCGCTGATGTCGAGGAATTTGGCGGGCTGGGTGATGCCGGCATTGTTGACCAGAATGTCGATGCGGCCGAACTGCTGCAGGATCGCTTGCGCTGCGGCCTCGCAGGAGGCCTTGTCGGTGACGTCGGCCACCAGGCCGAGATGGCCCTCGCCCAGACGGGCCGCAGCGGTGGAAGGCTCGGCGCGTTCAAGGTCGAGGATGACGACGCGCGCGCCTTGCGCAGCCATCAGGCGCGCGGTGGAAAATCCCAGGCCGTTGAGCCCGGCACCGCCGGTAATGACGGCAACTTTGTTCTTGAGCAGCATGGTGTGGTCTCCTGAAAGTGGCATGCGAATGAGCAACGGTGAAGACCTCCGCGCAGTCCTCCTGCGAGCGGATGCCGCGCCAGATAGCGCGCATGGACGGATGTCTCCCTGTTGTTCTGGCGGCGATCTTCGAACTTTCATCCGGCTGCGACAAGTGATGCTTTGTCATGAAAATGTGACGAAGCTTCATCTGCCGGATCGATGCGCTAAAATCGGCCGCGAGCCCGCGCCCGCGCATGCCGTAACGCAGCAGAAACGTTCACAAGACCAAAAACCGAGACACCATGATTCCTCCACTGACCTCTCTGATGGCCTTCGAAGCGATCGCACGCCGCAAGAGTTTCAATCTTGCGGCGGCTGAATTGCATCTCACGCCGTCGGCCATCAGCCACCAGGTGGCGCGTCTGGAAAAGCTGCTGGGGCTGCGCCTGTTCGAGCGTTCCACCAAGGGTGTGGAGCTCACGCCGGCAGGACAGAGCTATCTCAACCGCGTGGCCGGTGCGCTCGGGGCGATCAATTCGGCCACCGACGATTTGCGGCATGGCGTGGAAAATTCGCTGCAGATCCATTCCAGCCCCAGCTTCGCGAGCCTGTGGCTGATGCCGCGCATCGGACGCTTTACGCAGCGCTATCCGGAGATCGCCTTCGGCTTGTCGGCCTCGCCGGAAATTTCCGATTTCGAGATCGGGCAGGTGGATCTGGACATCCGCTGCGGCGTACCGCACTGGCCGGATCTGGAAATCGAACCGGTGTTGTCGGAGCAGGTGATCCCGATGGCCAGTCCCGATTTTCTCGCGCGCCATCGCATCGAGACCCCGGAAGACCTGGTGCTGGCCCCGCTGATCCAGTCGCGCGGCAGCCTGCTGCAATGGCCGGAATGGTTTGCCCGCTATGCGCCGGACCTGCGTCCGGAACGCATCGCCCTGCGCTTCGACCGCGCCATGATGAGCATCGAAGCAGCGGTACAGGGATTGGGCGTGGTCTTCGAGAGCGATGCCTTCGGTGCCGGGCATCTGGCCAGCGGACGGCTGCAGCCGGTGTTTGCGAATGGCATGGCGCTGGAGATCACGCAGCACTTTGCGGTTTGTCCGGCACGCAACAAGTCGCGGCCGGAGGTGGTGTTGTTCCTGCAGTGGTTGCGTGAAGAGAGCGGGAAACTTGCGTCTACTTGACGCCAATTCAGCCAAGCCTGAATTTTCATCGCTTGCCTGCACCCGTACCGACCGCCAAGAATAAGTCTCCACCATTACAACGGAGACTGACGCATCGCCCTGTTCTGCCGGGCAGATGCGTCTTGCTGTCATGACCCCACATCCCCTGCAGCCGCTGGCGCATGCCATCCGCTTTCTTTCCATCGACGCCATCGTGCGCGCCACTGAAGGCCATCAAGGCGTGCCGCTGGGCATGGCCGAGATCGCCACCGCCCTCTACGCCCGCCACCTGCGCTTTCATGCGGCCGATCCGACCTGGCCGGACCGCGACCGCGTGGTGCTCTCCAATGGCCATGGCTCGATGCTGCTCTACAGCCTGCTCTACCTCACCGGCTACGAACACATCACGCTGGAGCAGGTGCGCAACTTCCGTGAATTCGGTTCGCACTGTGCCGGCCATCCGGAATACGATCCGCAACTCGGCATCGAAGTGACCACCGGTCCGCTCGGCCAGGGCATCGCCAATGCCTTCGGCTTGGCCGTGGCCGAGGCTTACCTGAATGCGCGCTTCGGCGATGGCCTCGTCAATCATCGCACCTACGCCTTCGTCGGCGATGGCTGTCTGCAGGAAGGCATCGGACAGGAAATGATTTCCCTGGCCGGCCATCTGCGCCTCGCCAAACTGACCCTGCTGTGGGACGACAACCAGATCACCGATGACGGCGCCACCGAACTCTCCATCAGCGAGAACGTGCCCGAACGTTTCCGCGTGGCCGGCTGGCACGTGGTGGAGGTGGACGGGCATGACATCGAGGCAGTCTCGCGCGCACTCGATGCCGCACGCGCCTCGGACCGTCCCTCGATGATCGCCTGCCGCACCATCATCGGCCGCGGCATCCCGCGCGTGCAGGGCCAGCGCGGCGGCCACAGCGCACGGCTCCATGCGGAGGATGCACAAGCCGCACGCGATCTGCTGCAATGGCCGCATGCGCCCTTCGAGATCCCGCAGGACATCCTTGCGCCGTGGCGCAACTTCGGCCAACGCAATCGCGATGAACATGCTGCCTGGCATCAGCGCCTGCAGGCCCTGCCGCCCACGCAGCGCGCCGAATTCGAACGTGTCCTGCGGGGTGACTTGCCCGATGGATGGCAGGAGGTGTTGCTGCAATTCAAGCGTAGCGCGCACGAGCCTGCGCGGGCGCAGGGTGGCATCCTGATCTCGGCCGCGCTCAATCAGCTGCTGGCCGAGGTGATTCCGGAACGCATGGTGGGCTGCGCCGATCTTGAAGCGCCCACGGCGCACAAGGGTTCGCTCAAGGCCTTCACCGCCAGCGACCGCAGCGGTGCCTACGTGCACTGCGGTGTGCGCGAACACGTGATGGGTGCGATGGCCAATGGCATGGCCGCGCATGGCGGCGTGATTCCGCTGGCCGTGACCTATCTGGCTTTCTCGGACTATGAACGCCCGGCCATGCGCATGGCTGCGCTGATGGGCTTGCCGGTGAAATTCGTGTTCAGTCACGACTCCATCGGCATCGGCAAGAACGGGCCGACACACCAGCCGGTGGAAATCCTGGCCTCGCTGCGTGCCATGCCCAACATGCTGGTGATGCGTCCGGCCGATGCCAGCGAGGCGGTGGAATGCTGGGAAGTCGCCATGCAACACCGCAGCGGACCGGTCAGTCTGGTCTTCGCACGACAGAGCCTGCCGCCGGTGCGCAAGCGCTTCGAGGTGAGCAATCTCAGTGCGCGCGGGGGATATGTGCTGGAAGAGGCGCAATGCGGTCCGCGCCAGGTGAGCTTGCTGGCCACCGGTTCGGAGGTGGCCATCGCTTGTGCTGCGCGCGACCTGCTGGAAGCGCGGGGCGTGGCCACTGCCGTGGTATCGCTGCCGTGCTGGGAATTGTTCGACCAGCAGGACAGCCGCTATCGCGACGCCGTACTGGGCGAGGACACGGTCCGGGTGGGGGTGGAAGCGGCGGTGCGCTTTGGCTGGGATCGCTATCTGGGCGCGCGCGGCGGCTTCGTGGGCATGGCGGGCTTCGGTGCGCCGGGGCCAGCGGATGTGCTGTACCGGCATTTCGGGATCACGCCGGAGGCGGTGGTGGCGCAGGCTTTGCAGCTGCTGGACAGTCCGCACAGCCAGACGACATAAACCATTTATATGATTTATATCGGTGCCAGAACGCAAAAAGCCCATCTGAAACCAGATGGGCCGTTCATTGATTAACGCTGGATTCCCTCATGACCCTGGCGATCTGCCAGGTGCTGCGAAGGTGTCCTGCCCGGCCTATCTGGCCGGTGCTGGACTCAATCCAGGTGTTCGTGTTGTGGTCCGGAGGCCGCCGTTGGTGCGGGCCGGTGTCACGCTCTACGAGCGATTAATTAACTATTTGCTACACGGCTTGCGCCGTGACTGACGCGCTCCTGCCTTCGTGGTTCACCTGCCCGCGCTATCTGCACGGCCACAGCTGAGTCTCTGGCAGGAACGACGTCCTGCGCTGCCCTGACCTTCGGTACCGGCCCTCCCTGGCTATCTGCCAGGTGAGAGTCTGCGACAAAATCGCGCCGACATGAAAGGACTGCGGAGTCTGCCGGCCTGGCCTCTGGAGCGTATGGAATTCCGAAGGCGTTCAGGCGCGGTCAGCGAGGATGTTCTGCTTCGCTTGCGCGAAAATCTTGGTCTTAGATGACCTTGATGTTGGTGGCCTTTTCACCCTTGGGGCCGACACCGCGGTCGAAGGACACGCGCTGGTTTTCCGACAGGCTGCGGAAGCCGTTGGACTGGATGTCCTGGAAGTGCGCGAAGACGTCAGCGCCGCCAGCATCAGGAGTGATGAAGCCGAAGCCCTTGGCATCGTTGAACCATTTGACTACGCCGGTTTGAGTGCTCATGTTTGTTTCCTTTGGAAAAGTTTGGGACGAATGAAGGCAGATGCCTGAATAGGCACTTGAAACCAAGAACTGAAACCGAAGGAAAGAAAACAGAACGACCGAGGAGGGAACGACAGTCAGGCGGAATTGGAACCAACAAGAATACAACTTGATGCAAGTACAGGTCGTATTGTACACCACATGCGACATCTTGCAGGTATCTGTTGATAAATGTGTGGTTTTTCTGTAGGCATCGCCCGCTTGGCCGCCCCGGCAGGGCCGCTCCGCCCGACTACTGCGTCGCCACCGGCAAGGAGCGTCACGCGATCAAGACGCCCGGCATTGCCGCCGACAGCGACTTGACCGCTTTTTGCTGGCCCAACGTAATTCCGGTATATTGGCCCGAAGAAAAAAGAGGCCGTGTCCCGTTATGCGCCGGAGGTGGGCGGCGCTGATGGCATCGCGGGTTCCCTTGCATGTCACCCAGTCACTGCGTGCTCGATGCCCCTTCCCGAACGCCCCTTGTTTGATCCGTCCGACGACGATGCCACCGTGCCTGGCTTGCCGGTACGCTTCGGCATTTCCGCCCTGGTGATGGCGGGCATGGTTCTGCTGGCCGTGGTGCTGGTCTCGGTAGGCTGGTGGGGCGCGCGCCAAGTGCTGCTGGACATGGCCGAGCGCTCAGCCGAGGATGCCGGGCGCATCATGACCGAACGCTCGCGCCGCATCATCGATCCGGCCGTGGCTACGCTGCGCCAGCTGGCCTTCGATCCGATCACGCAAGCCACGCAACTTGATGAGCGTCTCACGCGCATCGCCGCCTTCTCCATCGACCTGGTCGCCAATCCGCTGGTGTCGGCAGTCTACGTGGGCTACCCCAATGGCGACTTCCTGCTGGTCCGCTCGCTGCGCGGTGCCGACCAGCGCGCCTTCTTCTCGGCACCGGCGGCATCGGCCTTCCTGGTACAAAGCATCGTGCGCGATGCCGATGGCACGCAGCACGGGCAATACCGTTTCTATGATGCCGAACTGAAACTGCTGGCCCTGCGCGATGAGGCGGACTATCTCTTCGATCCACGCACGCGCACCTGGTATGCCACGGCGGACCGCTCGCTCATCCCCTCCATCTCGGCCCCTTACGTCTTCTTCACCACGCGCCAGATCGGCATCAGCCTCTCGCAGCGTGCGCGCGACGGCGAGGCCGTGGTCGCCATCGACATGACGCTGGACGACCTCGCCGCCAGCCTCGGCAACCTGCGCCTGACGCCCAACAGCGAACTGGCACTGGTGGACGAACACCAGCGCGTGATCGCCTACAGCGACATGGCGCGCGTACTGGAACAGGAGGGCGAGAGTTTCCGTTTCCGCAGTCTCAAGGATCTGGAAGTCCCGAGCCTGTCACGTCTCTCCGCACGTGCGCTGGCCGGCGAGACCAGCGCACTCTACAGCGTGAACGGGCGTGAGTGGCTGGGCTTGTCGCTGCCCTTCGACGTCATCGATGGCCATGCACTGAGGCTGCTCATTGCCGCGCCCGGCGACGAACTGCTGGGCCAGCTCGACCGCAATCGCAAGACCCTGGTGCTGGTGGCCTTCCTGGTGGTGCTGGCGTTCCTGCCGCTGGGCTGGTGGGCCGGGCGCGCCATCGGACGCAGCATGGAGCGGCTGGCGGTGCGGGCCGGACGCATGTCGCGTTTCGACTTCCGCACGCAGGACCGTCGGCGCAGTACCCTGCGCGAAATCAACATGCTCACCGACATGGTGGACCACGTGAGCCTGACGGTGGAAGCCTTCCTCGACATCAGCGCCATCCTCAGTACCGAAACGCATGTCGAGGAGATGCTGCAGCAGGTGCTGGAGAAATTCGTGCAGGCCACGCGCTGCGACGGCGGTGCCGTCTATCTGTGGCAGCGCGAAGACGGCCAGATGCAGCGCGCGGCGGCCTACGGCCAGCAATGCGGATTGACTGACAGCATGGCGTATGACGCACAAGGCACAGGTACAGGCGCTGCCGACACCATCGCCGCACGCGCGACCGACGATGGCCGCATGCGCGTGGAACTGGATCTGCGCGGCCGCAACGGTTCACTCGAAGGTTTGCTGGTGCTGATGCATGCCCATGACAGCGTGCATGAGGATCCGCGCTTCCTGGCCTTTGCGCGGCGTCTGTCGGGCATGCTGGCGGTGGCCATCGAGACGCGCCAGCTGATCGCTGCGCAGAAGGCCCTGCTGGAATCCCTGATCCGCCTGATGGCCGACGCCATCGACGCCAAGAGTCCTTATACCGGCGGCCACTGCGAACGCGTACCGCACCTGGCCATCCAGCTGGTCGACCGCCTGGCGCAGGAAAGTGAAGGCCGCTACGCCGGCTTCACCCTCAACGAGGACCAGCGCTATGCCTTCCAGCTGGCGGCGCTGCTGCATGACTGCGGCAAGGTCACCAGTCCCGAACACATCGTCGACAAGGCGACCAAGCTGGAGGTGATCCACAACCGCATCCACGAAGTGCGCATGCGTTTTGAAGTGCTGTGGCGCGATGCCGAACTGGATCTGCTGCGCGAGCTCTACGCTACCTTGCCTGCAGCCCGGGCCGAATCCTGGCGCGCAGAGCTGGAGCGCCGCCGGCATCAGCTGCGCGAGGACTTTGCCTTTGTCGCGCAATGCAATGTCGGGGGCGAAGCCATGTCGGACGACGCCATCGCACGGCTGCGCCAGATCGCCATGCAGACCTGGCAGCGCCATTTCGATGACAGCCTGGGCCTGGCCGATGAAGAAAGCCGGCGGCTCGCCGCGGCGCGTGGTGGACAGATGCAGCAGGAACTGCCCTGCACCGAGACCTTGCTGGCCGACAAGCCGGAACACAAGGTCGCCTGGGAAGAAGGACACCGGCCGCCGGTTGAACGCGGCGACCCGCGCAATGTGCTGGGCTTCGACATGCAGCTGCCGCAGGTCCGGCAGAACATGGGCGAGCTGCACAACCTGACCGTGCGGCGCGGCACGCTGACCGAAGAAGACCGCTTCGCCATCAACAATCACATCGTGCAGACGCTGGTGATGTTGAAGAGCCTGCCGTGGCCGGATTCGCTCAAGAGCGTGCCCGATACCGCCGCCAATCACCACGAGAAAATGGATGGCACCGGCTATCCGCGCCGCCTGCACGCATCCGGGCTGCCCTTGCAGGACAGGGTGATGGCGCTGGCCGATGTGTTCGAAGCACTCACGGCGGCGGACCGTCCGTACAAGCCGGCCAAGACCTTGTCGGAATCGCTGCGCATCATGGCCAGGATGTGCCGGGAACAGCATCTGGATACGGAGTTGTTCCGCTACTTCCTGCACAGTGGCTTGTGGCGGACTTATGCGGATGAATTGCTGCGGCCGGGGCAGCGCGATGCGGTGGATATTGCGGCGATTGAAGACTTGCTGGAAGACAGGCCGCAGACAGCATGACGACAGTCACGATGGCCAACGCCTCTGGGGGAATTCACAGCCACAAGTGGCTGGCCCCCATGGGTTCACCGGCCAGTTCGGCCACCACCGCCGCCAGGCGCAGGGTGCTGTCCTGGTCGAAGCCCTTCAAACGCACCATCCGGAATCCCAGGGCCATGCTGTATTGCCAGTCCAGTTCCAGGATGCGATAGCTGCGGCCGGATCGTTCGTCATGCCATTGCACGGCGGGATCTTCCCAGGCAGCACCGAGGAAATCGACATGCGAACCGAAGGGGGACATCTCCTTGAGCAGCTCCTCGCTGCCCGGCACGCGGGGAATTTCCAGGTTTTCACCCACATGCACCATGGGATTGGGTCCATCGCAGGCTTCCAGGCTCAGGCTGAATCTGTACCTCTCGCGCTCGTAGTCGGACATGCAGTTGGCACTCAGCAGTGCCAGTGTGGCCGGACCGAGGCTATACATGGGACTGGACCAGGTGACTACTTTGTTCTCGTAAGGGTCTTTGATGACGATGCCATGCCTGGCCAGCAGCGCCAAGGTTTCGGCCATGGTCAGATCATCAGGCGTGGGGAAACCTGCAGGCAGGTCGGCCGATTCCACATAGCAACGCAAGACATCGCCCGTGGTGCGGATATTCTCTTTCCATTGAAATCCGCAATCGAGTGCTCTGCATAAAAGATGGAGCAAGTCCTGCAGCGCAGGGCCGGGCACGTCCTCACCGCGCGGTGGAATGATGAAACCCTGCGCGAGCAATGCCTGCTCCAGCGCAGGCCAGTCTGGCTGCGCCAGATGCGCCTGCAGCGGAAAAATATAATCTTCGTGCAATGACATGGGGAGTTCTCCTTGGATTGGGCTGCGCTAGGACGCAGCAGCCTGTAGACTGGGGATTGCTCACCGGGTTCAGCGTTCGGGACGTTACCAGCGTCGTATCTCGACGAATTGTTTCGCTTCATCCCGTCCTTTTTCCTGTCCTGTTCTCTGTCCTGTTTTTTCTTTTATCTGTACATCATGACGTACAAACTTTTCTGGTCCGCCCCCTATCAGACTGAACTCGACACGACCGTTACGGCAGTCGATGGTGATCAGGTACAAATCGCGCAGACCATCTTCTTCGCCTTCTCCGGTGGCCAGGAGAGCGATGCCGGCACGCTGGGCGGCCATCCCGTGCTGCAGGCCGAGAAGCGCGACCAGACCATCGTCTACACGCTGCCACCCGGACATGGCCTGCGGGTCGGTGATGCGGTTCACCTGCAGATTGACTGGGCACGCCGCTATCGCCTGATGCGCCTGCACTTCGCGGCCGAGATGGTGTTGCAGCTGGTCTATCAGATGCGGCCGGGGATCGAACGCATCGGCGCACACATCGCCATGGACAAGGCGCGCGTGGACTTCGCCAGCGACACCAGCCTGGCACCGCTGTTCCCCGCCATCGAGGCGGCGGCGCAGGAGCTGGTGGCGGCGGGATTACCCATCGTCACCGCATTCAGCGATGAAGCCGCCGGCCGGCGTTATTGGGAAGTGGAAGGATTTGCGCGCATGGCCTGCGGCGGCACGCATCCGCGCACCACCGCCGAAGTGGGAACACTGCGACTCAAACGCAAGAACACCGGACGCGGCAAGGAACGCATCGAGATCCTGCTCGATGCGCCCGCGTGATGCCGCTGAGCCTGGGGAATTTTTCGCCTCGCTTGAGGACGACGACTGAGCGGAAGGCTCAGGTCTTGTAGTCGTACTTCATCTGCTGCGCAATGAGGATATCCTTGCTGGTGCGTTCGCACAGGGTCACGTAATCGGTGAGCGGCTGCGGTGGCCGCATGCCCTCCTCGATCAGGCGCTGGTTGTCGAACAGCACTTCCTCCGCCGCAAAATAGCCATACGAACGAATCGCCTTCAACACGATGCGCTTGTTGCAGGGACCGATCAGGTCCTTGAAACGGTCCTGCATCTGCAGGAAGCTGTCGTAGTGGGTCTGGCGGTAGCGTGACATCTTTTCCTCACCGGTGCCGACGCTGATGGCTTCATCGATTTCGCCGAAGGTGCAGGCGTGACTGGGGCCGGACGAGATGTTGTAGGCCGCGTATTTCAGGGTCGGTTTTTCCAGCAGCAGGTGCAGGGCTTCGGCGCAATAGTCCACCGGGATCACGTCGATCTTCTGGTCCAGCTCGCAGGGGAAGGCCTGCAAGGCGCGCGCCAGGCGGAAGACCCAGTAGATGCTGCCCGAGGCGGCGCATCCGAGTTCGGTATGGCCGACCACGATGGACGGCCGCGCGATGACCAGCGGCAACTCGGGCAGTTCGGTGCGCAGGCGTTGTTCGGCCTGGTACTTGCTGGCGGTGTAGTCGAGGTAGTGCTCGACGTCATCGGCGGGAGAGTAGTCTTCCGACACCGGGCGCGGCGCATTGCGTCCGCAGGACATCCCTGTCCCGATCTGTATGAAGCGCCGCAGCGGGCGTCCGCGCGAGAGGCCGTGCGCCATGGCGAGCACGCCGTCGACGTTGGTGGGGAAGATGGAACGATGACTGCCGAAGGAGGCCAGAGCCGCCGAGTTCACCACATCGCTGACCTGCAGCAGGCGCGGATCATCGATCCAGCGCTCCACCCCGGTGAGGTCGCCGCACAGGATCTGGTCAGGCGACAGGCGCTGCAGTTCGTCCTCGCTCACGCCGTGCAGGCGCAGGTTGGCCGCCAGGCGCGCGCGCCCTTCGTTGCGATTGGCCGACCTGACCAGGAACAGCGAGCGCTCCCAGCGCGGCGTGCGGATGAGGCGAGCGGCCAGCGCGCCGCCGATGAATCCGGTACTTCCGGTGAGCAACAACATAGACGATGAGAGTTCCACAGATAAGGAAGCAAGGACCGGCAAGCCCCCATGCCGGCCGGTGAAATGAGGGCGCGAACCCGTGCCACTTCCCCTGAAAATGGGGCAAAAAATTATAAGTGAGACGATCACGAAATTGAACCAGTCCAAATGGACTGGGTGCGCTGGCGTACCGATTCCAGCAGTAAAAAATTTACATCCTGCATCAGGCATTTCAGTCCAAACGGACTGATTTCTTTTGCGAGTGAGGCCATTAGAATTCGATGGATGTTGCCCCGCCTGATTTCCCTCCCCCACCTGACCGCCACTTCATGGCAACGAGGAGTTTCCTCATGCCGCTTGCGCCCGCGCTTCTCCTTCCCAGGTCGTCGGCCGTGACGGAGCACGTCCATGTGCTCCCCATCCATCGCCGCGTGCGGCTGGGGATGGAAGGCGGCATCGTCGCTGCCAGCGTGCTGCTGCTGGTGGCCACGCTGGCGGCGCGTTCGCTGTCCACCTACACCGCCTGCACGACGTTGCTGACGGCGCTGCTCTGTGGCGGATGCTTTGCGCATCTGCGGGTGCGCGAGCGCCGCGGGTTCCCTGATTCGCCGCGGAAATCGACGATGCTGGCGACGCTGATCGTGTGCGTTTTCCTGGCGGCGTTGTCGGACACCGGAATGGTCCACGGTCAACGCGGGGATGCGCCGGGGGCGCTGGTGAGTGCCTTGCGCCATGGGGTGCTGCCGCTGGGCCTCTTCAGCTATTGGCTGGTGTTCTGCGGGCCCATGTCCTTGCGCTGGCGTGCGGTGCTGCCGTTTGTGCCGATGCTGGGATGGCTGTGCTTTGCGGCGATCCGCTCGGCGCAGGCCAGGCAGGTGCGCTGGCCGTGGGCCTCTCCGGGTCTGTCGGCGTGGGGCGAGGCGGCGGTGCTGGTGGCGTTGATGGTGATGCTGTTCGCGGCGGGGCTGGTGTTGTTGAAGCTGGTCAAGGCTTATCTGGTGGATGCGGGGATGCGGTCACGGGCGTTTGGGGATTGGGATGCGGGGGCGGTGTCAAGACAGCCTTTAGTAGCAGATGGTCATGGTGGTAGTTGAGCGATGACCCAGATGGACGGAAAAAATTTACTGGGGAGGGTGAATAAGCGCTCCCACCGTCCTCTTGAGTGTTTGAAGCTAACATAGCATTCGGCTGATCCACCATCATGATAAGAACAATGAAAATGAGTTGGTGGCGGAACGGCAGCTTCCTTTTATACCCGTTTCTACCGGTGTATATGAATTCGAGGCAATCGAAGAGCAGTTACCAACAGAGGCAAGTATCTACGTATTCGCCAGTGAGTTCACATCGACAGGATGCAAAGGGATAACATCCTTTTCACCTCGATCAATGCGCGTAAGGGCATACACGCATAGTTGAACACAGAGGGCGGTTTCTTAAGTCTTCCTTCGCGGCATTCCGTAATTTGGTGGAGCACGTTCTGGTTTACCCTTTCATGGTCTCAGCATGACATACTGAACCGCACTTGAAAGGGAGGATGCGGCATGAGTACTGGCAAGTTTTTCCTTGGAGCCGCCCTGCTGTTGTCCGCGGCCATGAGCGGCTGCTCTCAAGAAACGAAGTTACCTACGCACCTTGCCCAGATCCGTCTGGATCCAAGTCGCTATGGCGACCTGGTGGATGGGCTTGACTCGGCGATGAAAGCCAGTGGTCTGTCGCGATACGGTGCGGCGGGGGGATTGAAAGAGCTTAGAGGTCGAGATGTGTTGTACATCGGTTACCGGCAGCAGTCAGACAGATGGGCGTTCATCACTGCTACAGATATCATCGAGGCGGGTACCGTAGAGTTGCGTGTCTACTCCACGGTAATGACCGACGAGCATCTAAGAGAAGACGCGATGTCTCGCCTTGATCATGTCTTGGCCGAGTTCGGTTCAAAGCTCAAGGCGAAGTCCACCGAGCCAAACCTGAAGAACGCGAATTGACCGGTCCGCCGAGACGATCAGGCACCGATCGAAAGTTGACGATCGCTGCACGGAGAGATTGAATCTTGATTGCGGCGGCTCTGAGAGACGGTAACTCTTCCAATCACGTTGACGAAATTAACCTTGAGCTTACTCAGCGCGTTCTGGGTGCTCGCCAAAGAGTAACGATATGGCAGCGTAGTTGGTAAATACGATGAAGCTTAATTGCATCGACTTCATGAAAAGCCCGATGCGCCGACGGCGCCCATGCATCTGGTTTTTTCCTTCGAGCAAAGCGATGAACGCTATCAGCACAAGGCCCTGAAACTCCGTCCACGTCGCGTGTTTAGACAGGCTGCAGCCTCGATAAATTAACGATGTGAGGTAGACCGAATTACAGGGACAACGCCACATCGTATAATCGGTGCCGACGTATTTTTCTGCCGCTACTTTCCCGTCCCCCGTATTCCATCACCTGGAGTCACCGTGCGTGCGTTCCGTCTTCCGCTGCTGTTCGCTGCGACCTTTTCCGTTTTTTCTTCCTTCGTTGCCCTGCCCGCTTGTGCGGACGAACTCCGGGTGCTCGCCGCCGGTGCCATCGCGCCCATCGTGCGCACGGTGGCCGCCGACTTCGAGCGGCGCAGCGGCATCCACGTCACGGTAGACAACGCCACGGGCGGCGTCGTGGACAAGCGTGTGCGATCAGGGGCGGCAGCGGATGTGGTGGTGGCACCGGATGGCGTGTTGCGCGGACTGGGCAAGGACGGCTATCTGAATCTGGCCAGCGAGCGGCCGATTGCACGGGTGGGGATTGCCGTGGCGGTCAGGCAAGGCGCGCCCTCGCCTGCCATCGCCACTGTGGCGCAATTCAGGAAGGCCTTGCTGGACGCACCTTCCGTCGCAGTGATTGATCCCAAGGCCGGCGGGTCGAGCGGCATCTATCTGGAAAAATTGTTTGAACGGCTTGGCATCGCCAGTCAGATGCACGCCAAGGAAGTGCTGGTGCCTGGTGGACTAGTGGCGGAAAAACTGGTGGATGGAAGTGCGGCGCTGGCATTGCATCAGCAGAGCGAGATTCTGCTGGTCAAGGGGGCGAAGCTGGTGGGGCCGTTGCCGGCGGACATTCAGAATTACACGGTGTATGTGGGGGCAGTGGGGGCGCGCACTGCATCGGGTGCGACAGGGCGGGCGTTTCTGACCATGTTTGGAGAGGAAACGGCGCGCAGGGCGATGGTGGAGCATGGGTTGTTGCCTGAGGGGGACTGACGCATTTGTTCTTGCGAAGGACACCGGACCATCCCGGGAGTAAGATACCGCGAACAAACATCCCCCAGCAGGAGCCAGGCATCATGAGCGAACGTCGCGTCCCGCCCGTCAGTCCGATTCGTGGCATACAGCCGCTATCGGAGGTCAGCGTCAAACGGACTTATTTTCGGCAACTGAATCAATGGCGCAAGATGTCCGAGAAATATGCCAAGGAGAGGAAGGCGCGGGAGGCCAAAGAGCAGGATAAGTAAGCCGGAGACTGAATTTGCCGGGATGTGGCAACGCGCTGACAATATCCATCGCCCATCCCGGCTCCTCCTGTCCCAAAGGCCCGGTTTGCCGGAGCAGGACAATCCCGCGTAAAATACGCGGTCTCGCGGGTGTAGCTCAATGGTAGAGCAGAAGCTTCCCAAGCTTAAGACGAGGGTTCGATCCCCTTCACCCGCTCCAGATCGCTTCCCTGCGGCCCTGTTCGCCCGTCCCTGACCGGTGCGACTTTGCGGGCCGCGCCTCAATTGCTTCGAGTCATCCATGTCTGAAAACAAATCCGGCAAGCCGCTGTTCTATGATCCCAGCGAGCGCCGCATCCGCAGTTTCGTCACCCGCGCCGGGCGCGTGTCGGTCGCGCAAGGACGCGCGCTGGAAGAACTGGGTCCGCGCTTCCTGGTCCCCTACGACAAGGCCCCGCTGGACCTGGCTGTCACCTTCGGCCGCCAGGCTCCGACCATCCTCGAAATCGGCTTCGGCATGGGCGAAACCAGCGCCAAGATCTCGGCCCTCATGCCCGAGAAAAACTTCATCGGCGTCGAAGTCCATACCCCCGGCGTCGGCAGCTACCTCAAGCTGATCGGCGAAGGCAACCTGGACAACGTGCGCATCATCCAGCACGATGCCGTCGAAGTGCTCACCAACATGATCGCCCCCGATTCCCTGGCCGGCGTGCACGTGTTCTTCCCCGACCCCTGGCACAAGGCGCGCCACAACAAGCGCCGCCTGATCCAGTCGCCTCTGGTGCAACTGATCAGCACGCGCCTGGCCCCCGGCGGCTATCTCCACTGCGCCACCGACTGGGAAGAATATGCCATCCAGATGCTGGAAGTCCTGTCGGCCGAACCCACCCTGAAGAACACCGCCACCGATCCCTCCGGCTACGTGCCGCGTCCGGATTACCGCGATACCACCAAGTTCGAAAACCGTGGCCTGCGCCTCGGTCACGGCGTGTGGGATCTGGTGTTTGAAAAGCGCGCCTGAATACGCGCGCTGCATGCATGATTCAACGCGCAATCGTGCATGCGACAGGTGATGAATGAAAGCGATCACCCACGGTGATCACTTAAAGATCGCTCCGATGGCATGCTCCAAGGCATGCCATTGTCATTTCTGCGACGGCCTCACTGAAGCTTGAAGACCGCCACCGCGCGTGACAGCGATTCCGCCTGGAACTGCAGGCTCTCCGCCGCCGCAGCAGCTTCTTCCACCAGTGCCGCATTCTGCTGCGTGACGCTGTCCATCTGCACCACCGCCTTGTTGACTTCATCGATGCCCGCGCTCTGCTCGCGATTGGCGACGTTGATGTCATCCATGATCGCCGCCACTTTCTGGATGGCCGTGATGATGTCTTCCATGGTGCCGCCTGCGCCGCTGACCAGGGCCGAGCCGGCATTGATCTTGCCGACCGAATCGTCGATCAGCTCCTTGATCTCGCGCGCGGCCGTGGCGCTGCGCTGGGCCAGGCTGCGCACCTCCGAAGCCACCACCGCAAACCCGCGCCCCTGCTCGCCGGCGCGCGCGGCTTCCACCGCGGCATTGAGCGCAAGGATGTTGGTCTGGAAGGCAATGCCGTCGATGACGCTGATGATCTCGACGATGCGATGCGAACTCTCCTCGATGGCCTGCATGGTCTGCACCACCGCACCGACCATGTCGCCGCCCTTGCGCGCCACGCCCGATGCCTCATCGGCCAGTTGATGCGCCTGGTGCGTGTTCTCGGCGTTCTTCTGCACGGTGGAGGTGATCTCTTCCATCGAGGCGGCCGTCTCTTCGAGCGAACCGGCCTGCTCTTCGGTGCGCTCGGACAAGTCCCTGTTACCGCTGGCGATCTCGGTCGCCGCCACGGTAATCGCACCGGTGCCGCTGCGCACCTCAGAAACGATGCCGGCCAGGTTGTCGTTCATCTCTTTCAACGAGCGCAACAGTTGCGCCGTCTCATCCTTGCCGTGAATGACGACCTGTGAGCGCAGATCGCCCGCCGCTACCGTCTGTGCAATCTGCACCGCTTCGCCCAGCGGGCGCACGATGCTGCGCACCAGCGTCCAGGTGATGGCCAGGCCCACCAGCAGCGACAGGCCGATCGAGACCAGCAGCAGCACGCGCGCCTGCTGGTAGTCGAAGAGGCTGTCGGCATTGATGGCGTCACGCGTCTTGCGGCTGTGGTCCAGCACGGCGACGACGATGTCATCGATCATCTTGGTCGGCACGCGATCCACACCCTTGACCTGTTCATCCACCCGCACCACCGAGGCAGGATCGTCGGAGGCATAGAGCTTGAGCGCTTCCAGATAACGATTGAGCAGCTCGGCATGGGCCTGCTGCGCCTTGCGCGCAGGCTCGGCAGCCATGCCGATACGCGGCATCAGCGCCTCCAGGGTCTTGAGCTGCTTCTGGGTGGCGGCGCTTTCATCGATGAAGGCCTGGCGGTATTTGTTGAAGGCAGCGGGATCCTTGCCGCGCAGCAAGGTATTCTTCCACTCCTGCACCTGGATCTTGAATTGCACCTGCGCACTGCGGGCGGCATCGACCGATTGCTCGATGAGGGCTCCCGTCTCCATGCCCTGCGCCCCCTGGCCGTAGATTTCCCCGACCACCATCACGCCACGTATGCCGACAAAGGCGATGGCCGCCAGCAGCAGTGCCGACAGCATGCCCAGGCGCACGCCTATCTTCAGATCATTGAGTTTCATATCGCCCCCCGGCTCACCTTCGTTGGTGTTGAACCCGATTCCCCGCCGTTGATGATATCGCCAAGCGGGGCCAGCAAATCAGGGAAGAGGCCGGTAAAAGTGCCGTATGAATGAAAGTTGCGTTACGGCAGCAACGTCGGCCGCATACGCCCGCCCGGCGCTCTATCGCGCTGGTGCAGGTGGAGCAGGAAATGAAGAGATTTGACGAGAATCAAGGAGAATCCGCCGTCGTCCTCTCAGGCGTCGGCCGACTCCATGCCGGCGATCAGGTCGATGATCTGGGCACCATAGGTTTCCAGCTTCTTCTCGCCGACACCGGTGACGTGGCGCAGGTCGTCCAGCGATTGCGGCCGGGCCTTGGCGATCTCGCGCATGGTGGCATCGTGGAAGATGACGTAGGCCGGCACGTTGTGTGTGCGCGCGGTTTCCATCCGCCACCAGCGCAGCTTCTCGAAGAGTGCCTGCTCTTCGCTGCTGAGATCGGTCTCGACGAAGCTGGAGCGCTGCGAGCTGCGCTTGGCTTTTTCCGGCTTGCGATAGCGGCGCAGTTGCACCTGCTGTTCTCCCCGCAGCACCGGGCGCGCGGCCTCGGTAAGCTTGAGGGCGCTGTAGTTCTCGGCATCCACCGTCAGCAACCCCAGCGCGATCACCTGGCGCAGGATGGCACGCCATTCCGCCTCGCCGCGATCGCTGCCCACGCCAAACACGGAAAGCTGATCATGACGCCATTGCTTGACGCGCTCGCCATCGATGCCGCGCAAGACCTCGATCACGTGGCCGGGGGCAAAGCGCTGTTCGACGCGATAGACGGTGGAGAGCAGCTTCTGTACCTCGACCGTGGCATCGAAGGAGACCGGGGGCGTGAGGCAGGTATCGCAATTGCCGCAGGGGCTGGACTTCTCGCCGAAGTAATCCAGCAGGTGCACGCGCCGGCAGTGCAGCGTCTCGCACAGGGAGAGCATGGCATCGAGCTTGGTGCCGAGCACGCGTTTGAAGGTTTCGTCGGCTTCGGATTCGTCGATCATGCGGCGCTGCTGCACCACGTCCTGCAGGCCGTAGGCCATCCAGGCGTCGGCTGGCAGGCCGTCACGGCCGGCGCGGCCGGTTTCCTGGTAGTAGCCTTCCACGCTCTTGGGCAAATCGAGGTGGCAGACGAAGCGCACGTCGGGCTTGTCGATGCCCATGCCGAAGGCGATGGTGGCGACCATCACGATCTTGTCTTCGCGCAGGAAGCGCGCCTGGTTTTTGGTGCGCAGCGCGTAGTCCATGCCGGCGTGATAGGCCAGTGCATTGAGGCCTTCGCCGCGCAGGAACTCGGCGGTCTCTTCGACCTTCTTGCGCGAGAGGCAGTAGACGATGCCGGCGTCTTCCGGGTGTTCGTTCTTGATGAAGTCCAGCAACTGTTTGCGGCCATTGGCCTTTTCCACGATCTGGTAACGGATGTTGGGACGATCGAAGGAAGAGACGAACTGGCGCGCATCTTCCAGTTGCAGGCGGTGGATGATTTCTTCGCGGGTCTGCTGGTCGGCGGTGGCCGTCAGCGCAATGCGCGGGACCTGCGGGAAGCGCTCGTGCAGGATCGAGAGCTTGATGTATTCCGGACGGAAATCGTGGCCCCATTGCGAGACGCAATGCGCCTCATCGATGGCGAAGAGCGAGATGCGGGCGGACTCCAGCAGGTCCAGGCAGCGCGGCGTCATCAGGCGCTCGGGGGCGACGTAGAGCAGGTCCAGGTCGCCCTGGCGCAGGCGGCGCTCGATCTGCAGCGCTTCGTCGAAACTCTGGGTGGAATTGAGGAAGGCGGCCCGCACCCCGACTTCGGCCAGTGCATCGACCTGGTCCTGCATCAGCGCGATCAGCGGCGAGACCACCACGCCGGTGCCCTCGCGCAGCAGCGCCGGCACCTGGTAGCAGAGCGACTTGCCGCCGCCGGTGGGCATGAGGACAAGGGCATCCCCGCCACCGGCGACGTGCTGGACGATCTCGCCCTGATGACCGCGGAAGGACGAGTAGCCGAATACCGTTTCCAGCACGTGCAAAGCACGTTCTTGCTGGGTGGCACCGGGAGGCAGGGAATCGAAATCGACCATGGAAAAACCTGAAGCTGCTGCGTAGCGAAGGCGCTATTTTATTGCAGCCAGCCTCGCGACACCGCCAGCAGCAGGAAAACACCCAGTGCAGCTCGATAGACGATGAAGGGCCATGTCGAGAAACGCTCCAGGAATTTCATCAACCCCCAGATGGCGGCGAAGGCCGACACGCTCGCCACGGCCAGCCCGAACAGCAGCACGCCCCAGGCTTCCAGCGGGATATGGGCGTGCAGCAAGACCGCCAGTTCCTTCAGTCCGGCCAAGGCGATGGCAGGCAAGCCCAGCAGGAAGGAAAACCGCGCCGCTTCTTCACGGCGGAAGTTCAGGAACAGCGCCGCCGTGAGCGTGGAGCCGGAACGCGAGACGCCCGGGATCAGCGCACCGACCTGCGCCAGGCCGACGATGAGCGCATCGCGCAGGCGCATCTGGTCGACGCTGCGGCGATGGCGGCAGACCATTTCCGAGATCGCCAGCAGCACCGCCATGACGATGCAGGACCAGCCGATCACGGTCAGGCTGCGCAGCGGCGAGCCGCAGGCGTTCAGGACATGCGACAAGGCCAGCCCGGCAATGCCGATGGGGATGGTGGCCAGGATGATGGCCACGGCCAGCTTGAACATGGGATCGTTGAAATCGCGGCGACGCCAGGCCGCCAGGCTGCCGCCGGTGACGGCGCTCACGTCACGCCGGAAATAACTGATGACCGCGGCCAGGGCCGCCAGCTGCATGGCCGCGGAGAAGGCCGAGCCGGGATCATGCCAGCCGAGGAAGGCCGGTACCACGCGCATGTGGGCGGTCGAAGAAATGGGGAGCAGTTCGGTGATGCCCTGGACGATGCCGAGGAAACCGATCTGCGCGTAACTGAGGGAGGCAAAGCCGATATCAAGCCCGGCGCTGCAGACGTTGGCCATGGGGTGTGCTCTGAAGGGAGTTGGCGAAAAGGAAGTTGTAGACCGCCGCCGGCAGCGAGGCCGGCCACGGGTGCTGCAGTGTACCGCGCCCGCCAGGGCGCTGGCTGACAGGCGCCTGACGCCCGCACAGTCCATGCACGGGCATCAGGCAGGGGGGTTACTCCACCCAGGCAACGGCGCCCGTATAAGCGGTCACCAGGACAATGATGCCGAAGACGATGCGATACCAGGCGAAGATGGTGAAATCATGCGAGCTGATGTAGCGCAGCAACCAGCGCACGCACAGGAAGGCCGAGACGAAGGCAGCCACGGTGCCCACGGTGAACAGCGGGACGTCGGCGGCCGACAGCAGGGCGCGCTCCTTGTAGAGCGAATAGATGGTGGCAGCGAACAGGGTCGGGATGGCCAGGAAGAACGAGAATTCAGTGGCCGCCTTGCGCGACAGGCCGAACATCATGCCGCCGATGATGGTGGCACCCGAGCGGCTGGTGCCGGGGATCAGCGCGAAGGCCTGGGCGATGCCGACTTTCAGGGCATCCAGCGGGGTCATGTCATCCACCGTTTCGACGCGCGCCGAGGCCATGCTCATGCGGTCCTTGTTGCGGCGTTCCACCCACAGGATGATGAGGCCGCCGACGATGAAGGCGATGGCCACCGAGACCGGGTTGAACAGCACTTCCTTGATGCGGCGGCTGAACAGGAAGCCGAGAATGGCCGCCGGCAGGAAAGCCACGATCAGGTTGATCACCAGGCGCTGGGCCTTGCGGTCGGTGAACATGCCGGTCAGCACGGTGGCGATGCGGACCCGATACTCCCAGCACACCGCGAGGATGGCACCGGCCTGGATGACGATCTCGAAAACGTCGGCTTTCTCCTTGGAAAAATCGGGGCCGGTGAATTGCAGCAGGCTGTTGGCCAGGATCAGGTGGCCGGTGGAGGAAATGGGCAGGAATTCGGTCAGGCCTTCGACGATGCCCATGATGAGCGCCTTGAGCGCGAGGAGAGTATCCATACGGGTGCTGTGGGTGGCTGTTGATGTGGGGTTGACGGGAAATGAACGAAATGAAGGAAATGGCTGCTTTCAGGCCCGAAAGCCCGGCAATCCGGCCATCGGAACACAATAAGCCGCTACAACATGAAGCAAATGGCCTTTTTTCCGTCCCGGCCAGGGGCAAACCCTGCAAAAGTGGCAGCGAAGGTCCGTCCGGGATGGCTGGCGTCGCCATAAAGCGGCCTTTCGACCACACCCGGCAGCAAAAAGTGCACTCGGTGCGCTGCAACAAAATCGGATTTTACCTTAGCAGGGTGACAAAACTTACATTTTGCTGTCAGGAATCCGCGCTAACATGGCTTTTTATTCCCTTCCTCGCCTGACGATATGAGCAAGAACACCGGCATCACGATCTATCACAACCCCAAGTGCGGTACCTCACGCAATGTCCTGCAAGGGCTGCGCGACGGCGGCGTCGAGCCAACCATCATTGAATATCTGAAGAATCCGCCCGACCGCGCCACGCTCGAAGGCCTCATCAAGGCCATGGGCGTGCCGGTGCGCGAGGTGGTGCGCAGCAAGGAAGCGCTGTTCCAGGAACTGGGGCTGGATGCGGATGGCGTGACCGACGCCCAACTGATCGATGCGATGCTGGAACACCCCGTCCTGATCAACCGCCCGATCGTGGTGGCACCGAAAGGCACGATGCTGGTGCGTCCCAGCGAGCGGCTGGCGGAGATTTTCCCGTAAGCACCGAAACGGGGCGTATCGGGCTGGCATCCGCTGTCATTTGATGCCAAACTCGCCAGATGCGCCCGATCCGTGGTACAAAGGCAGAGTTCCTCCCTCCCCTTATCGACTCAGGAGCAGCGGTGCATCATCGACACGAAGAAAGTACTGCCGATCTGAAGGAGCTGACCACCATCGCTCCCATCAGCCGTGAAGCCCATGCCGCACACCTCAAGGAAAAGGTGGATACCCGCCGGCTCATCGAGGATATCCGCGAAGAAGCCCGACGGCGGCGCGAGGAAGCCTTCTAGACAGGCTTCCCAGCTTCAGACGCTCTCCCCTCGCCGGCCAGCTTGGCTGCCCGGCGCTGTCAGCGTCTCCAGTTCGCAGAGCCAGGCGATGGCCTGACCGCGGTGCTCTCCACACATCTCCACTGAAGGCTGCAAGCCGGCACAGAAATCCGGACGTTCGGGCTGGCCGAAGATCTTGCAGCGCATGTCCTCGCCCAGTTGTACGCACGGCACGCCGGCCGGCTTGCCGTCGGGCATGCCGGGGATCGGGCTGGTGATGGAAGGGGCAATGCAGCAAGCGCCGCATGCGTCTCGGCAGTTCATGGACTTTCCTGATGGCGGTTGGCGCGGAGGGACTGCATTGTAGTGCATCGGGCGGCACGCAGTGCCGGCGGCTTGATCTGGCCGCTTGACGCCGGCGCGGCTTGCCACTTACAGTGCCCCGTCCCGGTAATCTTGTTTCTCATGTCTGCATCGGCCAAAGAACCGCGTTGGGAACGACGCAAACAAGACCGCCCCCAGGAATTGCTGGCGGCGGCACTGGAATTGTTCGTCGAGCGCGGTTACGCCGCGACCCGGCTGGAAGACGTGGCCACCCGCGCGGGTGTCTCCAAGGGCACCCTTTATCTCTACTTCGATGGCAAGGAAAGCCTGTTCAAGTCGGTGGTACGCGCCAATGTGCTGCCCCTGCTGGACCAGGCCGAAGCCCGCATCGAAGGCCACGCCGGCAGCAGCGCCGAACTGCTGCGTGATCTCATCCTGCACTGGTGGCAGTCCGCCTCGCACTCCGGCGTGGTCGGCATTGCCAAGCTGATGGTGGCCGAATCCGGCAATTTCCCTGAACTTGCACGCTTTTACCATGATGAAGTGACCGCGCGCGGTGATGCGACGATAGTGCGCGTGCTCGAACGCGGCATGGCACGCGGGGAATTCCGCCGCATTAACGCCGACGCCATGAAGAAAGTCATCGTCGCCCCCCTCATCATGCTGATGCTGTGGGAGCAGTCACTCGCACCCTGCGCGGCGACACCCATCGATCCGCTGGCCTATCTGGAGAGCATGATCGACCTTTGCCTGAACGGGCTCAAAGCCTGACGCCAGCCTGTCGCGCTCGCATTGCATTGAGGAAAACCCGCAACAGAAGCGCCTCCAGCGGCTTTTTCGGCGCATAGATGGGCTGATTAGCCGGGCGGTGTTTGCTAAAATGCTGCCTTTCCGTCGCTATTAGATTAGATCGAGCCACCGCCATGAATATCGAACAAGCCCGCTTCAACATGATCGAGCAGCAAATCCGCCCCTGGAACGTGCTGGCGCAAGACGTGCTGGACCTGCTGATGGTCGTCAAGCGTGAAGAATTCGTCCCGGCCGCCTATCGCAGCCTGGCCTTCTTCGACACCGAGATCCCGCTGCCGGGTGATGAAAACATGCTGGCTCCGAAGATCGAAGCGCGCATCCTGCAGGAAGCCAATGTGAAGAAGCACGAATACGTGCTGGAAATCGGCGCAGGTTCGGGCTACATGGCAGCCCTGCTGGCGCACAAGGCGCGCCACGTGACGACCGTGGAAATCTCGCCGGAACTGAAGGCCCTGGCCGAACAGAACCTGTCGGACTACGGCGTGGCCAACGTCGACGTGCAACTGGGCAATGGCGCGCAAGGCTGGACCGGTGCCGATGGCAAGGCTGGCGAATACGACGTCATCGTCATCTCGGGCTCGCTGCCGCTGCTGCCGGAATCCTTCGGCAAGCAACTCAAGATCGGCGGCCGCCTGCTGGCCATCGTCGGTTCGGCCCCGGTGATGGAACTGCAACTGATCACCCGCACCTCGGAACACGCCTTCGAGACCGTCAACATCGTGGAAACCCTGGCCAAGCCGCTGCACGCAGCGATCACGCCGTCCCACTTCACGTTCTGAGCCTCAGGGCCGAGACAGGAAAAGCATCATGGAGCACATCTCTGCCCCGGAACTGGCGGCCTGGATCAACGATCCGGACCGCCCCACGCCCCTGCTGCTGGATGTGCGTGAACCTTGGGAACATCAGACCTGCCACATCGCCGGCTCGCAGCTGGTGCCGATGAACACCATTCCCGGCCGCTTCGCGGAACTGGACGAGGAACAGCCGGTGGTCTGCATCTGCCATCACGGCGGCCGCAGCATGCAGGTGGCCGCCTTCCTGGAGCGCCAGGGCTTTACCAAGGTCATCAACCTGAGCGGCGGCGTGCACGCTTGGGCGGCCCAGGTGGATCCTTCGATGCCGACCTATTGAGCCTGGTCTTTTGGTTTATTGATTCATATCGCATTCTGGCCGGCGGGCGTCATGCACATGGCGCAGGCCGGTCAGGCGGGGGCCGGGTTCTCCGGCCTGCCTGAATTCCCTTCCGTTTTATCCTGATCCTTCATATCGCCTGAAAACCACCCGGGTTTCGAGGCTTATTAGTCCGGCTGCGTCTTCTGCAGCGACGGCGCGGTCTTGAGCGCGTAGAGCGAGGCCGCCAGGATGCGCTCGCCATCCTTGACCAGGTCGAAACTGTCGGGGGAAAAGAACCAGTCCGTCAGCAAGCCGCTGAAGGTCGCATGCGCCGCCAGACAGGCCAGGCGGATATCGAGCGTGGCCGGAAGCTGGCCGCGTGCCACCGCATTGAGCAGGATCTGCTCCAGCCGCAACAATCCATCGACGTGGCATTCGCGCTGGCGAATCAGGATGGGGTCCTGCGCGTCGGCGAATTCGCATTTGTTGAAGATGATGTCGAACACGCGCCGGCAGCGCTCATCGGTCGCCGCCATGGTCAGCACATAGATGCCGCTGCGCAGGAACTGGCCCAGCGGATCTTCCACCTGCGGGCTGGCGTTTTCTTCCAGCACCGCTTCCATGGGCAGGCGCACGCGCTCGCACATGGCGTCGAACAGATCGCTCTTGTTCTTGAAGTGCCAGTAAATGGCCCCGCGCGTGACTTCAGCGGCCTTGGCCACGTCAGCCAGCGAGGTCTGCGAGACGCCGCGCTCATGGAACACCTGCTCGGCCGCATCGAGGATGCGGGCACGCGTTTCCAGCGCTTCTTCCTTGGTCGAACGGGCCATGTCAACAGACTCCCGGGCAAATGGCCATGGCGCAGCCCCTCAGGCGCGCCACTGGGCGGCCGTGTTGCGGATGCACATCACCCGCAACCGGCAGAGTTTCGTCAAAGGCTTCATGTGCGCAATGATCGTCATGAAGAAGTAAGTGAGTTTCGTGCACAATATCAGGGCGTCAAATTCGTCTTCCCAGCAGCTCGGCCTATCGCCCGAAGGCATGGAAGAGCTCGGATTCAGACCAGCGGAAACGGCATCAGAGTAGCTTTCGAATCAAAATGCAAGGAATCGCTCATATTTTGCTACGCCGTTTCGAACAAGTTTGTTAAATTAATGTGATGTTTGGAAGAAATACATACATTCATGGATGTATGTATAATAGCATCCGCTTCAAGTCCCTGCCGTTCATCATCTGCAAAAAAATTCATCACCCTGGCATGAAGGGGTGGGGACTTTTTTGCATTGCAACAATCTGTAGCCCGGCTCATCCATCCCCTCCATCACCGGATGACAGGCACAGCATCATCGTCGTGACCGGTTCTACCGAATTCGTTTCATCGCCGCCCCTGGCGGCTTCAACTTTACTTTCGTGCGAGATATCTATGAGCTCAGTCAGTCGTTTCACGCGCCTCACCATGACCGTCGCCGTTGCCGCCGCGCTGGTTGCCTGCGGACAGAAACCCGCCGCGCAAGGCGGCCAGATGCCGCCGGCCGAGGTGTCGGTGGTGACCATTGCCCCGCAGCGCGTGGCCATCACCAATGAACTGCCGGGCCGCGTGGAAGCCTTCCGCGTGGCGCAGGTGCGTGCACGGGTGGCAGGCATCGTGCAAAAGCGCGTCTTCAAGGAAGGCAGCGAGGTCAAGGAGGGCCAGGTGCTCTTCAAGATCGATCCGGCCCAGTACAAGGCCAGCCTGGAAAGCGCCCAAGCCACGCTGGCGCGCGCCCAGGCCAACCTGACGCAAACCTCGCTGACCGCGCAGCGCTACAAGCCGCTGGTGGAAGTCAACGCGGTCTCCAAGCAGGAATACGACAACGCCGTGGCCGCCCAGAAGCAGGCTGAAGCCGATGTCGCCGCCGGCAAGGCCGCGGTGCAGACGGCCAACCTGAACCTGGGTTATGCCACCGTGACCTCGCCCATCTCCGGCCGCATCGGCCGCGCGCTGGTGACCGAAGGTGCGCTGGTCGGCCAGGGGGATGCCACCCAGCTGGCCCTGGTGCAGCAGCTCGATCCGGTCTACGTCAACGTGACCCAGTCCAGCGCCGACCTGTTGAAGTTGCAGCAGGCGATGGCCGCCGGCCAGTTGAAGAGCGTGGGCGACAACAAGGCCAGCGTGACCCTGGTGCTGGAAAACGGCCAGGCTTACGAACAGCCGGGCAAGCTGCTGTTCTCCGACATCAGCGTGGATGAAAGCACCGGTTCGGTCTCGCTGCGTGCCGAATTCCCCAACCCCAAGCGCCTGCTGCTGCCGGGTACCTACGTGCGGACCAAGATCGAGCAAGCCGTGGACGAGCAGGCCCTGCTGGTGCCGCAACAAGCCGTGGTGCGTGATGCCGGCGGCTCCTCGGTGATGGTGGTCAATGCCGAGAACAAGGTCGAGGCGCGTCCGGTCAAGACCGGCGGCGCACGCGGCAACAACTGGCAGGTCATCGATGGCTTGAAGGAAGGTGATCGCGTCATCGTGGAAGGCCTGCAGAAGGTCCGCCCGGGTGCCGCCGTCAAGCCGGTCCAATGGAATCCCGCGGGCGCTCCCGCACAAGCTGCTGGCCAGCCGGCCAAGCAAGAGGCGAGCGCCCAACCGAAAGCTAACTAAGAGGCTGCCAGATGGGAAAGTTCTTTATTGATCGCCCCGTATTTGCGTGGGTGCTAGCGATCTTCATCATGCTGGGCGGTGCGCTGGCCATTACCGGCTTGCCGGTAGCCCAGTACCCCAGCATCGCGCCGCCGACCATCGTGGTCACGGCGACCTATCCGGGTGCGACCGCGCAGACCCTGGACGATTCGGTGACCAGCCTGATCGAACAGGAAATGAACGGCGCCGATGGCCTGCAATACATCGAGTCGCAAAGCCAGGCCAACGGCCAGGTGCAGATCACCATCACCTTCTCGCCGGAAACCAATCCGGACCTGGCGGCGGTGGATGTGCAGAACCGCCTGAAGCGCGTCGAGGCCCGCCTGCCGGCAGCCGTGACGCAACAGGGCGTGCAGGTGACCAAGTCGCGTTCCAACTTCCTGCTCTTCATCGGTCTGTCTTCCACCGATGGCAAGCTCGATCCGGTGGCGCTGGGTGACTATCTGTCGCGTAACGTCTTGAACGAAATCAAGCGCGTGCCCGGTGTGGGCCAGGCGCAGCTGTTCGGTACCGAACGCGCCATGCGCATCTGGATCGATCCGAACAAGCTGATCGGCCTGAGCCTGACCCCGGCTGACGTGACGGCCGCGATCCAGGCGCAAAACGCGCTGGTGGCCGGTGGTACGCTGGGTGCCCTGCCCAGCCCCGGCAGCCAGCAGATCGCCGCTACCGTGGTGGTCAACGGTCAGCTGACCTCGCCCGAGCAGTTCGGCAACATCGTGCTGCGTGCCAATACCAACGGTTCGAGCGTGCGCCTGCGCGACGTCGCCCGCATCGAAGTGGGTGGCCAGAGCTATGACACCTCCGGCCGTCTGGATGGCAAGCCTTCGTCCTTCATCGGCGTGCAGCTGTCGCCGACCGCCAACGCGCTGGGTACCGCCACCGCCGTGCACAAGAAGATGGAAGAGCTGGCCAAGTATTTCCCGGCCGGTGTGAAGTACACCATCCCTTACGACACCTCCAAGTTCGTCAAGATCTCGATCGAGGAAGTGGTCAAGACCCTGATCGAAGCCATCGTGCTGGTGTTCCTGGTGATGTTCCTGTTCCTGCAGAACATCCGCTACACCATCATCCCGACCATCGTGGTGCCGGTGGCGCTGCTGGGTACCTTTGCCACGCTGCTGCTGTTTGGCTTCTCGATCAACGTGCTGACCATGTTCGGCATGGTGCTGGCCATCGGTATCCTGGTCGACGATGCGATCGTGGTGGTGGAAAACGTCGAACGCATCATGAGCGAGGAAGGTCTCTCGCCGGCTGATGCGACCCGCAAGGCCATGGGCCAGATCAGCGGCGCGCTGATCGGTATCACGCTGGTGCTCATCGCCGTGTTCATCCCGATGGCCTTCTTCGGCGGCGCGGTGGGTGCGATCTATCGCCAGTTCTCGCTGTCGATGGTGGCTTCCATGGTGTTCTCGGTGCTGATGGCCTTCACCCTCACGCCGGCATTGTGCGCGACCATCCTCAAGCCTGTTGAGAAGGGTCACCACCACGAGAAGAAGGGTTTCTTCGGCTGGTTCAACCGCAAGTTCAACACCACCGCCAATGCCTATCAGGGCGTGATCGGCAAGATGCTCAGCAAGGCCGGCCGCTACATGATCGTCTACGTGGTGATCGTAGCCTGCGTGGGCTTGCTGTACGTGCGCCTGCCGGCCTCGTTCCTGCCGAACGAAGACCAGGGCTACATCATCACCAACGTCCAGCTGCCGCCTGGCGCAAGCACGGCGCGTACTACCGAGGTGGTCAAGAAGATCGAGGAGTACTACCTTAAGGATCCGGCGGTGGAACACGCCATTGCGGTGCTGGGCTTCTCGTTCTCGGGTAACGGCCAGAACGCGGCGCTGGTGTTCACCCCGCTGAAGGACTGGTCCGAGCGCGACAAGTCGCAGTCGGCCGATGCGATTGCCGGCAAGGCCTTCGGTGCCTTCTCGCAGATCAAGGATGCGATCGTCTTCCCGCTGAACCCGCCGCCGATTCCGGAACTGGGTAATGCAACGGGCTTCACCTTCCGTCTGCAGGACCGTGCCGGCCTGGGTCACGCGGCGCTGGTGCAGGCACGCAACCAGATCCTGGGCATGGCCTCGCAGAGCAAGGTGCTGGCCGGTGTGCGTCCGGAAGGCCTGGAAGATGCGCCGCAGCTGCAACTGGACATCGACCGCGACAAGGCCAATGCGCTGGGCGTGCCGTTCTCGACGATCAACAGTGTGCTGTCCACGGCGCTGGGTTCGTCCTATGTGAACGACTTCCCCAACCAGGGCCGCCAGCAGCGCGTGATCGTGCAGGCCGATGCCAACCGTCGCCTGCAACCTGAAGATCTGACCAGCCTGTACGCCCGCAACGCCAATGGCGGCATGGTGCCGTTCTCGGCCTTCGTGACGGCCAAGTGGATCAACGGCCCCGTGCAGCTGATCCGCTACAACGGCTATCCGGCCATGAAGATCGCCGGTGGCGCAGCGCCTGGCCGCAGTACCGGTGAAGCCATGGCCGAGATGGAATCCTATGTGGCCAAGCTGCCGCCGGGCTTCGGTTTCGAGTGGACTGGCCAGTCGCTGGAAGAAAAGACCTCCGGCAACCAGGCTCCTGCGCTGTATGCCCTGTCGCTGATCGCCGTGTTCCTGGTGCTGGCCGCACTGTATGAAAGCACCTCGATCCCGCTGGCGGTGATGCTGGTGGTGCCGCTGGGTATCCTCGGTGCACTGCTGGGGGTGACGCTGCGCGCCATGCCCAACGACGTGTACTTCAAGGTGGGGATGATTGCGGTGGTGGGTCTGTCGGCCAAGAACGCGATTCTGATTATCGAGTTCGCCAAGGATCTGCAGGCGCAGGGCAAGGGCCTGATTGAAGCGACGCTGGAGGCGGTGCACCTGCGCTTCCGTCCGATCATCATGACCTCGCTGGCCTTCATCCTCGGCGTGCTGCCGCTGGCCATCGCTTCGGGTGCCGGTTCGGCCAGCCAGCGCGCCATCGGTACCGGCGTGATGGGCGGCATGATCACTGCCACCGTGCTGGCGGTGTTCCTGGTGCCGATCTTCTTCGTGGTCGTGCGCAAGATTTTCAAGGGCAGCGAGCGTCAGCGCAAGTTTGACGCCGACCACTCGCCCAAGATCAATAGTGGAGAATGACAATGGCTAATCTGTCGTTGCCGCGCTCGCCTCGCCTGCTGCAATTGTGCGCAGCGCTGATGGTGGCCGGCGTACTGGGGGGCTGCTCGCTGGCTCCCACCTATGACCGTCCGCAAGCCCCGGTGGAGACGGCCTACCCGGCCGATGCCGCCGGCCGTGCCGAGCTGCAGGCGGTCAACCTCGGCTGGCGCCAGTTCTTCCCGGACCAGCGCCTGCAGCAGCTGATCGCGGCTGCCCTGGAAAACAACCGTGACCTGCGCACGGCCGTCCTCAACATCGAGGAAGCCCGCGCGCAATACCAGATCGCGCGTGCCGATCTGCTGCCCAACCTGAACGTCAATGGCAGCGCCGCCCGCACGCGGACTGCGGCCAGCCAGTCGCTGACCGGCCAGCCGTTCATCAGCAACAGCTATCAGGTCGGCCTGGCGGTTCCCGCCTACGAGCTGGACTTCTTCGGCCGCGTGCGTAACCTGAAGGATGCGGCACTGGCGAGCTACCTCTCCACCGAAGAAGCGCAGAAGTCGGCGCAGATCAGCCTGATCGCGCAGGTGGCGCAGGCTTATCTGTCAGAGCGCTCCTATGCGGAACAGCTGCAGCTGGCCAACGACACGCTGAAGTCGCGCGAATCCAATCTGGATCTGGCGCAGAAGCGCTTTGACGTGGGCGCCAGTTCGGCGCTGGATTTCCGCCTGACGCAGACGCTGGTGGAGTCGGCTCGTGTATCGAAGTCCCAGCTGGAACGCCAGCGTGCCCAAGCCGAGAATGCACTGACGCTGCTGGTCGGCAAGAAGGTCGGCGACCTGCCGCCGGCACAGCTGCTGTCGGATGAAAAGATCGTGACCGATATTCCGGCGGGCTTGCCTTCCGATCTGCTGACCAATCGTCCGGACATCCGCTCGGCCGAGCAGAGCCTGCTGGCGGCCAATGCCAACATCGGCGCGGCACGGGCGGCGTTCTTCCCGCGCATCTCGCTGACCGGCAGCTACGGCAGTGCCAGCAGCACGCTGGGCGGATTGTTCGAGTCGGGTTCGGGTGCGTGGAGCTTTGGTCCTTCGCTGTCCTTGCCGATCTTCGACTTCGGCCGCAACAGCGCCAATCTGGATCTGGCGGAAGTGCGCAAGAACAAGGCCGTGGTGACCTACGAAAAGACCATCCAGACCGCCTTCCGCGAAGTGGCCGATGCCCTGGTGGCACGCGGCACGCTGGATGATCAGGTCAAGGCGCAGGAAGCTTTCCTGGCGGCCCAGCAGGAACGCCTGAAGCTGACCGACCTGCGATTCAAGAACGGGATTGCCTCTTCGCTGGATCAGCTTGATGCGCAGCGAGACTTGTTCTCGGCGCAGCAGGCCTTGATTCAGGCACGGCAACTGCGCTTGAACAATGCGATTGATCTGTACAAGGCGTTGGGTGGTGGCCTCAACGAAAATACGGTGAGCGTGGCGGCCAAGCAGTAAGCGACAAACCAACTGCCAATTCATCGTTCGGACGTCGAAAACGCCGAAGCAAAAAGAGCAGACCCGAGGGTCTGCTCTTTTTTTTCCTTCAGATCCAGTTCTGCTGGCGCTACTTGCTGGCCGCCTGTTCCAGGCGGGCCAACTCCCAGCCCGCCGCCTGGTACTCGAGATAGACGCTCACGCCCGGCTTGCGCGCATTCTCGAATGCCTCCCGTGCGGCCGGGACATTGCCGCTGGCCAGGCGCATCTGGCCGATGAAGAACCAGGCTTCGGTCAGTGCCATGTCCTTGTCATCGCCCTGCTTGCGCTGTGCTGCCTGAAGCACGCCGTCCTCGCCAAGGCTGCCGGCTACCAGCGCCAGCAGCGGGTTCGGCCAGACATCGTCGCTGCCCTTGCCGCGCGCCGCCTGCAGCAGCTCTGCACTGGGTGGCTGACCGGTTCGCCGGGCCGCCAGACCTTGCCATAGCAGCACGTAATGGCGGGACTCGGCGTCATCCTTGGAAATCAGAACCGACTGCGTGAAATCGGCCAGGGCCTCCTGGTACTTGCCCATGAAGAAGCGCGAGATCCCGCGCGACTGGTACAGCGAGCCTTCATTGCCGCCCAGGGTCAGTGCCCGTGTGTAATCGGGAATGCTGCGTGCAAAATCACGGCTGTCACGCGCGACGTGGCCGCGGCACTCCCAGGCACGGGGATTGGACGGTCCCTGGCGCACGGCCTCTTCGGCGTCGGTCATCCCTTTGGCCGGCTCGTCCATCTCGGCGCGCACTTCGGCGCGGCGGCACAAGGCCTCGACCAGGTCATTGCCACGCAGGCGGCCAGCCGCGATGACGCGGTCGTAGGCGGCCAGTTCCTCCTGCAGGCGACGGCGCACGGTGTCCTTGAGCGTGCTGCTGCCCATGCCCAGGAAACCGCTCGTCTTGATCGCCTCGCGCTCCACGAACTCGCCTTGCGCCGTGATCGAATCCAGCTGCTGGAGCGCGCTGTTGAGTGCCAGCAGCTCGTCGGGAGTGACCGTGTCCTTGAGCACTTCCAGGCTGCGTTCGACCTGCAGCACGTTACCTCGGAAGACCCGCTTGGTCGAATACGTGAAGAACTCGTTGCGCAGGTTGCGCTCCAGCGGATCGCGCATCATCGAGACATTGGAGGGCCAGACCATGCGCAAGGTGTAACGCAGGCGGTAAGGGGCACGCGAGACCTTGGCCGGGTAGCTGCGCTTGAAGTTGCGCGGCAGATCATAGATGCCCTGCATGATGCTGGCCCCGTACTTGACTACCCACCCATCCGGATAGGCCTTGGCCGGCTTGGGCAGCTTGAAGCGGGCACGCGCGATGACGCGGTTGTTGGCGGCATCGTCCTCCAGCACCGGCACGGCCATCAGGTCGATACCGGGATAGCGGCGCTCGTAGCCACCGAGTGCGAACTTGCGCAAGCGCTCTTCCGGCAGGCTGCGGGAGACTACGCGCATGGTTTCGGCATCACTGCCGACCCAGGTCCAGGTCGCGCTGAGCGTGCCATCGGCATCCAGGGCGGGAATCTCGATCACTTCATCCAGGATGGCGGTATTGCGCGCCACGGCATCAGTCCAGTGCATGCTCTCCAGGGCAGTCGTCTCCGGTGCCACCGCCAGTATCGCTGCGCCTTCGACACCGCTGCCCTGCTTGCTCAGCGAGCCGGACTGTCCCTGCATGGTCGGGTCCAGGTAGTAATCCGCACCATCGAGCCGCAGGCGCACCAGCACATGGTCGAAGACCAGGGGACTGGGCAGATAACGCGCAACGGTGCGCGGCTCGGCCAGCGAAGTCAGGATGGGAACGGCGTTCATCCCCATGGCGCGCAGCAGCGTCACCAGCAGATAGGTCTTGTCCTTGCAGTCACCGTAGCGGTCACGGACCACGTCGGCGGGCGGGTGCGGACGATGCGAGCTTTCTCCCATGGAGACGGAGAAGTAGCGGATCTCGTCCTGCACCCAACGCAGGGCCGCCACGGCCCGCTGCTCATCGGTGGGTAGTTTCTTCCATTGCTCCAGACGGGCTTGCAGCGCGGCCGGCACCGGCGCGGGCGGGAACAGGCCATCGGCCCAGCGGGCGACGCTGTTCCAGCTATCCCAACTGGTGAACTGCAAACGACGCAGGCTGAAGTCGGCCGGGACCCAGCGATCGGGTTCCTCGATCCGGATGCCGCGCTCGGTGAAGCGAAGCTTGCGCCAGCCGGCGGCCTGGCTGATGTCGGGACGGATATCGGTGTTGCCGATCTCGCCCACCATTTTCCAGTCCACGCGCTGGCCGACAGGATGGCTCAGGATGACACTGCGCAACTCGACCGGAATGGGCCAGTCCCACCCTGCCTCATTCGCGTAGGTGCTACCGAAGACCGGATTGGTGCCTTCGACCGAATACGCGTATTGCACCGTATCGCCCACGCGCAGGTCCGGCACCAGCATGACTGCCTGGACCGAGCCGCTGAAGACGCCGTTTTCCATGCCCAGTTCGCGCTGCAGGAAGCGCACCTGCACCCGGCTGGTGTGATCCAGCACTTCTTTGCCGCGCAACACGCGCAGGCTGTGCAGATGCATTTTCTGATACTGCGGCACGAAGTCGATGATCAACTGCCCGGCCGAGGCCAGGGCGCTGCTGTCATTGATCTGTGCTGCGCGATTGACGTAGAAGACCGGCTGGCTGTCGGCGCGGAACTGTGTGTCCCACAGGCGCATGACGATGGCCTCGGTACGCCGCGTCGCGGGCACCTCGATGGGTTCCACCCAGGAAGGAATCTTGTCGCCGCGCGTGAAGGCTTCGGAGGCGACCTGGATCTCGCGCACGGGCAACGACGGGGCTTCCGTGGATTCCGTCGCTGCCGCGCCGGGAGCGGCTGGCAACTGGGCATGGACGACGAAGGACAGACTGCACAGGAGGGTGGCGAGCAGCCCTCTCGGCGACACGAATCGCATGAATTTTCCCCTGATGATTTGCCGACGCATCGGGTGCCAACGGCCGGCTTGATTTTGGTGCTGAGATTGTACGATGGCCACCGGGCTTTTGTGCAGGCATGACGCAACTGCCCAACGGGGCCGGACGATGGCGTCCGGCCGTGAGGTGTTTCCGGATCATTGCGAGCCGGATCGGATGTTAGTATGGAGCCCCTTCTGGCCATCACGATCCCGCACTCCTTCATGCGTATCCTCGTTACCGGCGCTTCCGGCTTTGTCGGCAGCGCACTGCTGCGGCACCTCGCTCCCCGTCCCGATCTCGCTCTGCGTGCGGCCCTGCGCACCGCGGCGTCCGGCGGCTTGTTGCCTGCTGGTGTGGAGGTGGTGGAGACCGGCGACCTCGGACCGCAGACAAACTGGCACGCGGCGCTGACCGGCGTTGACACGGTAGTGCATTGTGCTGCGCGCGTTCACGTGATGAACGAGACCGTCGGCGATCCGTTGAGCTTGTTCCGCCGGGTCAATGTGGAGGGCAGTCTTGCGCTGGCAAGACAGGCCAGGGACGCGGGCGTCAAGCGACTGGTGTTTCTCAGCTCGATCAAGGTCAATGGCGAGCAGACTGCGCCGGGACACCCGTTCACCGCCGACGATACGCCGGCCCCCGTCGATGCGTATGGCATTTCCAAAATGGAGGCCGAGCAGGCACTGATGGCTCTGGCTGCCGAGGGTGGCATGGAAGTAGTGGTGATCCGGCCGGTGCTGGTCTACGGGCCGGGCGTGAAGGCCAATTTCAGGAGCATGATGCGATGGCTGCAAAAGGGGATCCCGCTCCCGCTCGGTGCCATCACCGGTAACCGCCGCAGCCTGGTCGCCCTGGACAACCTGGTCGACCTGATGACGCTGTGCATGCATCACCCGGCGGCAGCCAATGAAATCTTTCTGGTCAGTGATGGGGAGGATCTGTCGACCACCGAGCTGTTGCGCCGCATGGGCCAGGCCTTGGGCCGGCCGGCCAGGCTGATCCCCGTGCCTGCGCCGGTGCTCGAATGGGGGGCAAGGTTGTTGGGGAAGGGAGCGGTGGCGCAGAGATTGTGCGGGTCGTTGCAGGTGGATATCGGGAAGACCAGATCAGTACTTGACTGGTCACCGCCCGTGTCCACCGACGTCGCGCTGCGCCGCGCGGCCTCGGCGGTGTATGCCGATGCGGAACGACGTTAAGAGCGCGATGCCTTCAGGGTACTGGTCAGGATATCGATGACCTTGTCCTGCTGTTGAACGGTCAGCCCCGCCCATAGTGGCAGACGAATCAGACGTTCGGATTGCTGATCGGTGACGTCCAATGCACCGCTGACGCGGCCGTAGCGCAGACCTGCGGGCGACGAATGCAGCGGCACGTAATGGAAGACTGCGCCAATCCCTTCCTGCTTCAACGCATCCAGGACCTGCTGACGCTGCCCAGCTTGCGGCACAATCACGTAATACATGTGCGCATTGTGGACGCATCCGTCGGGCACGACAGGACGACGCAAGAGACCGTCCTGTTCCGCCTGGGCCAGTTGTTCATCATAGCGATGCCACGCCGCCAGGCGCGCGTCGGTAATGGCGTCCGCACCTTCAAGCTGGGCCCACAGGAACGCCGCTATCAGTTCACCTGGCAAGAAGGATGAACCTACTTCCTGCCAGGTGTATTTGTCGACTTCGCCCCGGAAGAAGCGACTGCGGTCGGTCCCCTTTTCCCGGATGATCTCGGCACGCTGCGCGAGCGCCGGCTGGTTGACCAGCAATGCGCCGCCTTCGCCGGAAATGACATTCTTGGTTTCGTGAAAACTGTAGGCACCGAGATCACCGATGGCACCCAGCGCCCTGCCCTTGTAGGTCGACATCACGCCCTGGGCGGCATCCTCGACGACGTGCAGGCCATGTTGTCGGGCGATGGCAAGGATGGCGTCCATCTCGCAGGCCACACCCGCGTAATGGACCGGGACGATCGCTCGCGTGCGCGATGTGATCGCCTGCTCAATCAGCCGCTCATCCAAGTTGAGCGTGTCCTCCCTGATATCGACGAACACCGGAATACCCCCCCGCAATACGAAGGCATTCGCGGTGGAGACGAACGTATAGGAGGGCATGATGATTTCATCGCCCGGCTGGATGTCCAGCAGCAGCGCCGCCATCTCCAGGGCTGCGGTGCACGAATGGGTCAACAGGACCTTGTGACTGGCTGTCCGCTCCTGCAGCCAGGCATGGCATTTGGCAGTGTACGGACCGTCGCCGGCCAGCTTGCCATTGAAATGCGCCTCGGCAATGTAATACAGCTCCTTGCCGGTCATGTGGGGCCAGTTAAAGGGGATATTTTTCCCTTTCATCGCTTCTCTCTCAGAAAGCGCGCCTAGCGGCGCAACAGCATGTAGTGATTGATTTCCATGACGGGCTTGTAGCCGGCGGCCCACACCTTGTCCGTCACGCATTGCCGGGCCTTCAAATGGCCCTCCGGGGATCCCACCACACCAACGGGATCAAACATTATCCCGCCGTCGGCCTTCTTTTCAAAGGTCACCAGAAGATATTCGCTGACCCCGGTACCGACCGGGAAAATCTGAATGGAATTGTGGTTCCTGAACAGTTTCCAGACGTTGAACGGCGGCATGAACGTCACCGATGCCCCGGCTGGTATGGCCGCAACCAGACGATCAGCGCGATCAGTCTCGTAGCGATTGGAGGAAAACTTGGGGTCGATCACATAAAGGTCATTCACCGGCCGCCACAAGCCTTCCTTGATGAACGCGGTTCGCCATGACAGGTCGGGGCCATAGGGATTGAGAAAACTGACGACAGCCCCGATCAGGGACAACATGACGACGGCCGCCAAGCTCCTCGGCCACCGGCCTTGAGTGCCAGCATCGTACTGATCGCGCCGGGCAGCAAGCAAGCCGGTCAGGCCAACGGCACCCGCATAGATGACGAACGGGAAATAGAAGCTGTGATAGTGGGTGATCCAGCCGTCCTTTTCCGCTCCGCCAATCGACACGATGACATTGGGGAAAATCGTGATGCCGGCAATCAGCGCGGCACGCCAGTTGAACAGGGCTGCCAGCAAGATGAAAGGTAGATTGAATGCGATCAGCTTGACCAGGCCCGGACGAAAAACGTTGTTCAGGAACCGGGGAAGATCGAAAAAGCTCTTGTAGACCTCGGCATTGTCGACGTTGTGCTGAAGGACGCTGTAGACGGCGAGATAAGCCATCAGCGCCGCTGACACGGCCAGCACGAACAGAACGTTGCGGCGAGGTGCGGACCGGTAAAGTATCACATGGCCGAGCGCGACTACCAGCATGAGCAAGGCACCGCGTTCGTGAATCATCGCGCCAATAGCGGCAATCACGACGACCAGGATCATGCGCGAGCGTCCCATCACCTCCTTGTTGGTGAACGCGTCATGCATCAGGAATGCAAACACCAGCGCGAAGGGCATGAACAGACGATCAAAGTAGATCCAGCCTTCCGTCGCGATACGCCAGGCCGGATGCAGACAGACGATCACGGAAAAGAACAGGCACAGGAAGGCAGGCACGTTGCGCCGACGCAGGAACAGATACGAAATGGCGGGCAAGGCAACAAAGGCTGACGCGGTAGAGATCGCGGCGACACGCTCAGCGCCCAGCCACTGCGCCAGTGCACTCAAGGGATAGACGATGAGATTGGCATGGCCAAGCAGAATGTTGGCAGGAATGGTGGAGAACTGCGTCTGATCGATCGCACAAAACTTGTCCGGATCCATCAGGATGAATGGGTACACATTCAGAAACGCACGCACCGCCGATGTCGTGGGTAACCCGAGGTGCCAGGTATTTTCCAGGACATCAAGGAAAAATGCAGTATCCGTATCACCGATGCCGTGATGCGCCTTCCAGAAGGTATAGGCGTACAGCAGCCCCAGCATGCCCAGCAGGAACAGACACATCGCCACGTCGATGACACGGCCCGACAGCGGGGCGCGCACGCTTTTCGAATTGCCTGGTTTGAGCGAGAACATTTGCATTGATAGTGATGCAGTGGGCGCCTGGATCAGCCGCGGGCGGCCACGACGGTGCCGATGATGATGAGTGAAATCCCGAACAGCTTGGGCATCGTCAACCCCTCATTGAGCAGCCAGACGCTCAGGATCAGGACGATGGCGAAATTGAGGCTCATGAAAGGATAGGCATGGCTGAGCTCGAATTTCGTCATCGCTGCCATCCACGCCAGCGACGCCAGAAACGCGGAAAAGAAACCCGAAAAGATGAGGGGATCAAACAACAGGCCCAACAGAAACTTGAGCTTGTCGGCACCGCCCAAGGGCAACGCGCCAAAATGGCCGATCCGCCACTTCAGAATCAGCTGGCCATACACCGTGAATACGATCGTGGCCAGGATGTAGAGGTAATCAAAGAGACGATTCATGTGATCCGCCTGCTCAGCCTTCCAGCACGGCGATGCCAAAACCCGTCTTGCCGTATCCGTTGCCGTTGTAGAGCATGAAACGCTGTCCCTTGTGATCAAAGACGAAAGGATATTCGACCATCTCGCTGTCCCAGCCCTCAGCGGAGACGTCGATGCCTGCCGCATCATCCATGCGGCGCCATTGCTTGGCATCGTCCGACTCGGCATAGCCGATCCGGTAACGATCGCCCCGATACGAATACCACATCTTCCAGACGCCACCATCGCACAGGACAGAGGGACGGGAAATGGCATATTCACCTTCATCGGCATAATCGATGGCGACGATACCTTGCCGGTCCCAGGTGATGCCGTCGGCGGACTCCGCGTATTTGATGTGATAGCGATGTTGCGGCTTGCCCTCGCTGATACGCCAGCCGGTGCAGGATAGGTACCACATGCGCCACAGATCCTCGCCAGGCATCACGCTGCAGCTGGCGCAGAAGTGCGGTTCCTTCATGGAGCGATCCACGATGGGACCATCAGCGTAGCGTTCAAAACGGCCTGAGCCTTGCCCCATGGCCAGGCCGATCGAATTGCGGAACGGCACGGTCACACCCAGATTCCATCCGATGTAATACATGTATTGCTGGCCGCGGTAGGTCGTCAGCCAAGTCGCCATGGTGCCGCTGTCATCGAACTCGCCCAAGGCACCGGGTGCCAGCACGGGTTGATCCGACAATTCCAGGATCTCCTGCGGACGGGCAAGATCAATCACCACGTAGCCTGTATGACTGCGGTTTTCTGCATCACGCGAGCTGAAATAGATGCGATACACGTCATCCCGGACGTGCTCCGCGATCGGGACCGCAGCATGAGTATGCAGCCATGGCCGCTCGCCAGCGGGACTATAGATGAGCCCCAGTTTTTTCCACTTTTGCGTCATATTCCTCTCAACCTGTTGCTTGGAACCCTGGAACGTTCCGTTGCCGTGCCGACGTACACGCCATTGGGCTCAGCATCTGCCAGGAGCAACGCCCCCGCACCGATCACGCATTGTGCCCCGATCTTGATCCTGTCCCGCAAGGTGGCATTGACGCCGATAAAACATTGCTCTCCGATCTCGACACCACCCGAGATGACCGCATGGGAAGCGATGAAGCAGTGATCGCCGATCAGGCTGTGATGGCCAATGTGATTGCCGCTCCACAAGGTCACGTTGTTGCCGATCCTGACGAAGGGCTGGATCGTATTGTCTTCGAAGATGAAGCAGTTCTCACCGATGTTTCCCTGGTTGCGGATAGTCGCATCCGGGCTCAGGTAACTGGCCAGCCGGTAGCCTTTGGCCTTGGCCGCCAGGTACTTTTCCTTGCGCACCGCGTTCAGCCTGGAGTAGCCCAGGGCGATGAACATCGCATGCTGCTGCGGCCCATGCGTACGCTCAAGCTCCTCGAATGGGACCACCGGCAAGCCGCAGAAAGTGGACTCCTTGATGTAATCGCCATCGAGAGTGAACGCCACGATCTCATATTGCCCGTCCAGTCCGAAATAGAAATGGGCGAGCTGGGCAAAGTCGCCTACGCCGAATATCACAAGGGGCGTTTTCATCGGGTCATGCTCCGGTAGTGTCATGTCGGGTATCTGCCTGGCGATCCGTACCATCGGCGGCCACATGTACGGGCATACGCCGGTAGACATGGCGCACGATCGTGTACGGCCGCTGCTTCACCTCGGAAAATATTCTGGAGAGGTAGAGACCCACCACTCCGATGAACGAGATGATCATGCCGCCCAACAGCCAGACGGAGGCCATCAATGAGGTCCATCCGCTGACATGGCGCGCAATGAGCAGCCATTGTCCCACGATATAGGCGATGCATAGCATTGCCAGTACGGAGATGCTGACACCGATATAGAAAATGCCGATCAGCGGGGCGTTGCTGAAGGACGTCACCGAATTGACGAATTGAGACATCTTCTTGCGGAAGGTATACGTTGTCTCGCTGGTACTGTGCTTTTTGACCAGCATCGGCTGCTGATCAAAACCGGTGATATGCCACAACCCGGCAATGAACACCTCACGCTCGGTGTGCAGCAAAAGCGCATTGACATAGCGACGCGACATCAATCGCGCCGTCACCACGTTCTGGGGCAATGCGATACCGGTCCACGAGCGGAAGGATCTGTAAAACAATTCCCCGCTCCAGCGTTCGAACCATCCACCCTTGCGCTGCTCCTGAACGCCATACACCACGTCGCAATCGCTGCCGTTCATTTTCTCGGAAAAAGGCAGGAGAAACTCGGGATCTTCTTCCAGGTCGGCATCAATCAGGAACACACGCTCTCCCTGCGCGTGGGCCAGCCCGGTCATCATTGCCTTGTGGTGACCAAAATTGCGCGAGAGATCGACGACCACGACATGGGGATCGCTTTCACCGAGCCTGATGGTCAAGCCCAGGCTGTCATCAGGAGAACCATCGTTGACGAAGACGATCTCGTAGTCGTCACCGACCAATGCCTGGGCGCAACGGCTGCAACGCTGGTAGAACTCCTCGATGTAGGGTGCCGACTGGTAGAGCGTGGCAACAATGGAAAGCTTCATGACGGGATGTTCCTGAGAAATTGACCTGCATCGCTTCCGCAGTTGAACAAGAGATCCAATATCGTAACGGTTGGCAGAAAGTCGCCCCACTGCTGCGGGTAGTCCTTGAAGCCTGCGTAATCAAACCATTCGAGGGTGATTCCCGCGCGGAGGAATTGCTCCTCCTCCACATACCCTTTTGCAGAAGGGCCGGAAATGTAATGTGTTGCACCCGCCTGCAGACACAGATCGACCAGGCGTTCCGTCTTGCCATCGACCAGTTCGTAATCCCAGGAATTGGTGATCCTGGTCTTGATATGCAGGAAGCCACAGATGGCCTCGATGAAGCCGCGATTCAGTTCGGACAGGTGCGTATGCTGGCAATCTTGGTACAGCGGATGCAACCACTCGGCTACCTGATCGAAGTGGGCAGCCCGCCGATAGTTCTGCTGCAAGGATTTCCAGTGTTCAGCGGCCCAGGCAGTCCCTTCAATTTCCGTCTCGCGGATCTTCTGCAGATACTTGCCCTTGACGCGAACGGGCACGGTCAGCCACTGCAAACCCTGTGGCGTCTTGATCTGGTTGCGGTTCCGCCAGTCACGCCGGGTATATTGCATGTCGTCGTAGAGAATGAATTCATCCACGGCAGCGATCATGTCGAAGTAACCGCGCCAAGGGATGTAGTTGGACTGCAGGATTGCGATTTTCTTCATTTCTCTTGGGTCTGTCTATGGTCACGCACGACGGCGCAGGTCGGCATCATTCCGGCCTCTTCGCGGTGTTCCTGACTCCAACGCAATGGCCGGGAACGTGCGCGATCTCGTGAAAAGTAAAGCCAAACTGCTGTTCCAGAACGGTGGAGACCGGCTTTCCGGCAACCCAGTTGGCATCATCGGGAAGCTTGCCGTCCAGTTCCCCGCAGTCGATGTAGACATAGTCAGCTTTGCGCAGACCGAGGGGATAAACACCCACCTTGACCCGTTGATGCAGCATGGCCATTCCGGCTTCATTGGTAACGACGAGACTGCCGGCGGCAAACTCGGCGTTGATCAGACGTCTGGTGTCATAGCCGGTGGGCGTTCCCCGCCGGTTTGCCTGATACATCGCAACAAACTCCCTCATGACGCTGGAGGGGACTGCGATCATGTTCCAATTCAGTTTTTCTTGGGTGTACCACACGAAGGCGGAAGCCAAAGCAAATCCGGCAATCAACGCACCCTTGAATGTTGCCCGCGAGCAAAGAAGATAGAGGTTGCAAACACCGGAGGCTGCCGCGAAGCAGAGCACCGGGAAGTAGTAGGAATGATAGTGGGACAGCCATCCCACCTTCTCCGCTCCACCGATGGAGCCGACCAAATTCGGCAATAGCACCACCAATGCGATGAGAAGGTAACGCGGCGCGAACACCGCCAACATCAGAAGCAATGCGTTGTTCTTGAGATTGATGAAAAGATTGTCGGCAAAGCCCGGAATCTGGGTATAGCGATAGACAAGATCATCCCAGCTGACGGGCAAAAATGTGTCGTAATACAGATTGGTCAGCACCAGTTTCTTGATCAGAAAAGCATATGCGACGAGCAACCCGGCGACGGCCAATTGCGTGAGCAAGCGCTTGCGCTGGTGCCAGCCGAACAAGATCGCATGCATTCCGACCAGCAGGCCACTGATCAGTGCAGCACGCTCGTTGACGAGGGCCAGCAAAAGCGCCACCAATGCCACATACCTCCACCGCAACTGGAAGTGCAGGCAACACAAGAGGATGAAGCCGAGAGGTACGAACAGCCGATCAGGATAGAACTGGCCCGCCAAGCCGAGGAACACCTGGGGACTGAAGAAAACGAGTCCGCAAGACAGAACGGATAGCACCACGCTTCGAGTACGCACCATCACGTAAGCCGCGGTTGCCCACACCAGCAGCGCATAAGCCGTGGTCTGCAGCACGACCAGCGCCATGGAAGACGACATCATCCACATCAGCCAGGAGATGGGATAAAGAATGTAATAGGCGTGGAAACCCAGCATCGAACGTTCGTCAGCTGCAGGATGGACCAGCATGCCCTGCAGTTCCCGAGAAAGCAGCTCGGTGTTGGGAATTCCGATGTAACGGTGGTCGATGAAGTTCTGCGTATTGGCAAACACGTTGGAGACGGCACCTTTACCCGCATGGATGTTTTCGATGAGCTGCTCGAAGAGAGCAGCATCACCCATACGGTTCGTCTGCATGGCGTCCTTGCCGATGCAAAGGATGCAGGCGGCGATTGCGATGAGCAGCGCCAGCAAGCCCAAGGTCAAGCGTTGCCGCGTCATTGCTTGGACTTCCCCAGCAATCCGACGACATGCCGTCCAATCTTGCGCCCTTCACGCACCGCATAATTGGTACCGCGATCTTCCGGATAAATCTGCGCCATGGAGGCAATGTGCAGTCCCGGCAGAGGTCCTTCGGCCGACGGAATCAGGCGGCTGTAGTGCTTCTCCACCACGGGCTGCGACCAGCGCGACTTCCATACCTTGTGGTCGAGGATCCAGCTCTCGTCGAAGCGCGGGAACATGCGTTTGAGGTGCGGCATGGCATAGGCCAGGACTTCATCGGCACTCATGGAATACAGCGCCTCGTCGACCGGCAGATACTTGGACAGATAGACGATGTGACGTCCGCCATACGTGTCGGTGGACTCGAAGTTGGTGTGCTCGATCACCCCCACGAACGGGAAAGTCGGATCGTTGACGTTGAGCCAGTAGGTACTGGAGAGACTGTTGTTCAGTTCCAGCACCAGGCAGACGTTGCCCAGGTATTCGATGCGACGCAGCTGCTGCAGGTAGTCGGGGCTGGCCCATTCCTTCACCATATCGGCGATCAGTGGCAGCGCCGGCGTGGCAATCACATGATCGGCGACGATGACACCCTTGGGCGTCTGCACTTGCCATAGTCCATCGTCGCGACGGAAGCTCTGCACCGGTGCCCGCGTGATGACGTGGCCGCCGGCCTGCGTGATGCGCTCGGCCAGGCGGGTCGCAATCGAGACAAAGCCGCCCTTCAGATAGGCCAGGCGCTCTTCCCCACCCTTGCCGCGGCTGCCGCCGCGCAGCTTCAGCTTGTTCCAGAACCACACGGCCGAGACCTTGCGGGCGGCCGCCTCACCGAACTTGCCCTTGAGCAGCGGTTCCCACACCACGCGGAAGACCGATTCGCCGCCCAGTTCCTTGAGCCATTGTTCTGCGGTCTTGTCTTCCAGCTCCATCCAGTTCTTGACGCGGCGCGCGCGCAAGGCCAGCAGGCCCAGGCGAACGCGGTCAAAGAAACCCAGCGGCGTGAAGCGCAGCAGATCCATCGGCGTGGAGAGCTTGAAGAACTGGTTGGCATAGTACATGCCGGTATTGGTCGGGTTGATGGTGACCTTGTCGGACAGGCCGATCTCATCGATCAGGTGCATCACTTCGAGGTCATTGGTAAACCAGTGATGGTAGAAGCGATCCAGCTTTTCGCCTTCCACATCGAAGGCAGCAGCCAGGCCACCCAGCTCTTCTTCAGCTTCCAGCACGGCCACGGAGGCACCGGCCTTGGCCAACTCATAGGCTGCGCTGAGCCCGGTAAAACCGCCACCGATGACGGCAACGCTGACGCGGATCTGTTCACTCATGTTCCAGCACTTTCTTGGGGCGCAGCGAGCGCACCAGCAGGTAAAGACCACCGCTCAGGGTCGGCGGCAGCCACAAAAGAAGATGGACCAGCAGCGCATAGGCCGTCGAGGCAGCCATATCGTTGCCGCCAATGGCAAGGGTCTTCGCGGTAAAGAAATCAAAGGTGCCGACGTAGCCGGGCGTGCTGGGGATCAGCGTGGCCAGGGTACCGACCGGCAGCGCCAGCCAGGCACTGGCAGGCTCGCTGACGGCGGGCAGTGAAAGCGCCGCCAGCCAGAACAGCATGCCTTCGCACAGCCAGGCCAGCAGCGACCATCCCACCAGCACCAGCATGGTCGGGCCACGCGACATCGACTCCAGCGTGTCGAATGCCTTGCCGATTTCATCGCCAAGGCGCTTGGCCAGCCCCGGCAACACCTTGGCCAGCAAGGCCAGGAAGAAGCGCGCCAGCGGACGCATGGCGTGCGGAAACAGCAGCACCGCCATGATCGCCAGCGCCATCAGCAGCAAGGCACCGGCACCCAGATCGACATAGCTGTGCAGGCGCGCGCCCACCAGCAGGACCGCTGCACCCAGCATGACGATGACCATCAGCAGGTCCAGCAATCGTTCCACGAACAAAGTGGCCACCACCGTCGCCGCCGAGGTGCCCAGCTGCTGATTGAAGGCGACCATGCGCATCAGATCGCCGGCCCGGAAAGGCAGGACGTTGTTGGCGGCGAAACTGGCGAGGAAGGGGCCTGCACAATCGGACCAGTGCAAGGCCGGTCGCGACACGCGCAGCATGGAGGTCCAGCGCGCGATGCGGCAGGCGTAACCGACCGCGAAGATCAGCAAACCAAGCAGGATCAGGCTCTTGTTGGCGGCCAGCAGCGTCGTGCTGAGCTGATTCCAGTCGGTGTGGCGCAAGGCCAGCCAGCCGAAGACCAGCGCAACGCCTACGCCGACGGCAAGGCGGATCAGCTGTTTGGCGGAAAATCGATTCATCAAGGGGGCATCCCGCTCAGGCCGATGCATCGACGACCGCCACCACCGGGCTGCGCGAGCCCTCGATGCGGGCCTCGGGTGCATATCCGATGTATTCCGACACCACGTACAGGGGCCGACGCTTGATCTCGCTGTAGATGCGGCCGATGTATTCGCCCAGGATGCCGATCGACACCAGTTGCACGCCGCCGATGAACAGGACCGCAATCATGAGCGCGGTCCAGCCCTCGACCCAGACCTGGGTGAAGATGCGCAGGAACAGGGCATAGAGGATGCCGAGAAATGCCAGGCCCGCAGCGCTCATGCCCAGTCCGATGGACATCTGCAGCGGCTTGCTGGAGAAGGACAGGATGCCGTCGGTGGCGAACTTGAGCATCTTCTTGAGGGGATACTTGGTCACGCCGGCCACCCGGCGTGCGCGCGCGTACGGCAGGGCCATCTGCTTGAAGCCGACCCAGCTCACCATGCCGCGCACGAAGCGGTCGCGCTCCGGCATGGCGCACAAGGTGTCGACCACACGGCGGCTCATCAGACGGAAATCGCCGGTATCCAGGGGAATGTCGACTTCCGACATCTTGTTGAGCAAGCGATAGAAAGCACGGGCAGTGGCAATCTTGAAGGCTGACTCGCCTTCGCGTTCGCTCCGCACGGCGTAGACGACGTCATAGCCTTCGCGCCAATGGGCCACCATCTGATGTACCACGGCCGGCGGGTCTTGCAGGTCGGCATCCATGAGCACCACGGCGTCCCCGCGCGCAGCGTCGACGCCAGCCGTCACGGCGATCTGGTGACCGAAGTTGCGCGACAGGCAGACCACGCGCACCCGGGCATCTTCACGGGCGATGGCCTTGAGTTTTTCCAGCGTACGATCACGGCTGCCATCGTTGACGAAGATGAGTTCGGCATCGAGGCCGTCCAGCTCATCCATGAGCTTGAACAACTCCAGCTTGGTGAAGTCGATCACCTCTTCTTCGTTGTAGCATGGCACAACAATTGACAACAACATTTACTCCCCCCCTTGTGGGCTCCCGCCCTCTTCCAGCCATGCATCCCGCCCGGTATCCATGCGCAGATGCCTATCTTTTTGCAGAGTTTTCCCGCAAAACCCAGTATTTTAACCACGCCGGGTGAGAATTCCGAAAAATTCACGGCAAAAATGTCCCGCCGCACCGCTCTTTGCAACTGCGTGCAGAGAAGACCCGCCAGAAGCGCGTCGGAAGAGCTTTTCAACGAGTACGCTGTTGCCGCAAGGAACGATAGGCCGGGGAAGTGAAAAAGCGAATGACGCTGCTGATATGCCAGCGCAGGTAGCGCAGCTTGCGGTGACTGTCGCGCTGGGCGTTATGTTCGACCGGTACGGCGCGCGCCACGCGTACTTCGTGCCCGGCCAGCCTGGCGCGCGCGCACAGATCCACATCCTCGTAGTACATGCGATAACGCTCGTCTAGCCCGCCCAACTGCTCCATCATGGTTTTGGGCAGCATCATGAACATGCCTGCCACCCAGTCCGGATAGGCCACCTGACCACGCGTGGGAATACTGTCATTGGCAAGGTGGACGCCAAACAGCCGGGCGAGATAGCGTTTGAACGGTTGCAAGGGAGAGGGAAAGTGACGCGCACTGTCTTCTTCCTGTCCTTCTGCATTGACGATCAGCGGTGCGACGATGGCAGCCGGCACCATGCGCGAGACCTCCAGCAGGGCGTCAAAGGGATCGTCATGAAAGCGGATATCCGGATTGAGGATGACGAACCATTGCCCGCTTGCATGCGCCACGGCCGCATTCTGATTGGCCGCAAAACCCTTGGGTTCAGGATTGTTGACCACGACCACCGGGAACGGGAGGTCCGCCAGCAAGTCGTCGAAGGATTCCGGCAAATTGACCGTCAGGATCACTTCGATATCCGTACGCCCCAATCGCGCCAGATCGGCCAGCAGCAAGGCAATGTGCGCGCGGTGACCGTGACTGACGACTGACAGGGAAATGAGAGCTGGGGACATGGAGCGGTCTCGCGGACGGGCAAGGAGTGAAGGCGCAGACGCTCAGCGCATCAGCACGTCGCGCAACGCACTGAGCGGACCGCGGCCGAAACGACGGTAATCACTGGTAGACACGGCATGCCTGAGGACAGCCAGAATGCGCAACGGCAGATACCGCGACAGGCCGGCACGAAAACGGGCAAAGCGCAGCCAGTCAGCAAGCATCGCGGCCAGGTCCGGGGTCAGGCGGCCCTCGCGTTCGAGGCGTGCCTTGAGCTGTTCAACACGGGTCAGCCGCAGCAACTGGAACTTGCTTTCGGGGAGCGCCATCACGAACCTGAAGCGCTTGACCAATCTGGCCAGGCCTGGTGCTTCCATGCCGATGGCATTGCGTCCATGCTGACGATATTGGACCGTGCTGCTTGGTTCGGAGCGCATCTTGCCTGTGGCAGCTGCGAGAATGGCCAGCCATTCATCGTGCACCCAATCCGGCGAAAACGGCAGGGCCAGGGGCAGCAGATCGCGGCGGAACACAGCCGCCGCTCCGGTGACGATATTGCGCCGGCACAGCACGTCCAGTGCGCGGCCTTGCGCCACCCAGCCGCGCTCTTCCTCACTCAGACCGAGCGACTGGAACAGCGAAGCCTGCATGTCGACGCCTTGCGCATCGACCAGCCGGGCGTCGCTGTGCAGAAGGGTCAGCGCCGGATCCTGCTCGAATTGCTCGCTGAGCAGACTGATCTTGAACGGCAGCCACACGTCATCCTGATCACACAGGAAGATCAGGTCCGTCTGCAGCGACTGCACTGCAGCCTCAAAATTCTTGACCACCCCAAGGCGGGGCTCGTTCCTGACCAGCTTCACGTCAATGCGCTGGCGCGCAGCCCATTGCTGCAGGTATTCCCAGCTGCCGTCATCGGAGGCATCGTCATGAATGGCAATCTGATCGGGCAAGCGGTCCTGCTGAAGCAGGCTGTCGAGCTGCTGCGGCAGGTAGGGCATGCCGTTGCAGGTGCACATGGCAATTCCGCACGTCAGCCTTGCCGGACCTGCCAAGGACTTCGCCACCATCAATGCGCCACCGGGCTGGTGTCCAACATCCATTGCAGCGTCGCGCGCAGGCCAGGATGATGCAGGGGGCCTATGGCCTGTTCCAGCAAAGCCGGGCTGCCGCACAGCGTGCGCACCTCGGAGGCACGGACGAAGGCCGGATTGACGCGCACTTCCAGACTATGTCCCGTGATTTCTTGCAGCAAGGCGATGACGGCGCGCAACGTCACGGGCTGGCCCGAGCAGACGTTGTAGCACTGCCCTGGCGCGCCCTTGTCGAGCAGAGCCAGATAGGCGTCGCATACCGTACGCACATCATTGAATTCGCGCTCGACATCGAGGTTGCCCAGTTCCACCACGCTGGCCCGGCGGGCAAAGTGGTCGACCAGCTTGGGAATGACGAAGGACGCGTGCTGCCCTGCCCCGGTGTAATTGAAGGGACGCGCGAACACGATCGGCAAGCGGTCGAGGTAGTTGCGCGCCATGTATTCCATGGCCAGCTTGCTCATGGCGTAATGATTCGCAGGAGCCGGGGGCTGGCTCTCGCCAATCGGCGATACATCGCAATTGCCATAGATGTTGGCGCTGCTGGCCAGCAGCACTGCCGCCGGACGCTTCGGCACGCGCGCCAGAGCATCCAGCAGATTCATCGTGCCCAGCACGTTGACATCGTAAAACGCACCGGCATCCGCGTGGCCAACGAACGCAATGGCCGCCAGGTGGACCACCGCATCCGCCTGCGCTTGCGCAAGCTGATGCTCCAGTCCCGCCTTGTCATCCAGTTGCCCGGTCAGGGCGATCACTTCATGTCCGCGCGCAATGGCACTGGCAGTGAAATGCCTGCCAGTGAATCCATCACTCCCGGTAAGGAATATCTTCAAAACGAAGTCCCCGCCTGATTGCGACGCACATCGGCTTCCACCATCAGCGCGCACAGCTGCTCCAGCGTGGTCTGCGGCTGCCAGCCGAGGATTTCGCGGGCGCGGGTGGGGTCACCGATCAGCAGCTCGACTTCGGCCGGACGGTAGAACTTCGGATTGATGCGCATGACGGTCTTGCCGGTGGCCACGTCCACTGCAGTCTCCTGCTCGGCGGCACCGCGGAACTCAAGATTGATGCCCACACCCTTGAAGGCCATCTGCACGAAGTCGCGTACGGTCTCGGTACGGTTGGTGGCCAGCACGAAGGTATCGGGCTCGTCCACCTGCAGCATGCGCCACATGCCTTCCACGTATTCCTTGGCAAAGCCCCAGTCGCGCTTGGCGTCCAGGTTGCCCAGTTCCAGGCAGTCCAGCTGGCCCAGCTTGATCTTCGCCACCGAGTCAGTGATCTTGCGGGTCACGAATTCGCGGCCGCGCAGCGGGCTTTCATGGTTGAACAAAATGCCGCTGGTACCGAAGATGTTGTAGCTCTCACGATAGTTGATCGTCATCCAGTGCGCGTACAGCTTGGCCACGCCATACGGGCTACGCGGATAGAAAGGCGTGCTTTCGCGCTGGGGAATCTCCTGGACCTTGCCGAACATTTCCGACGTCGAGGCCTGGTAGAAGCGGATGCGCGGATTGACCAGGCGAATCGCTTCCAGAATGTTGAGCGCACCCAGACCGGTGATGTGGGCGGTGGTGGTCGGCTGTTCGAAGCTGACGCCGACGAAACTCTGGGCGGCCAGGTTGTAGATTTCGTCAGGCTGCACCTTTTGCACCAGGGACAGCGTGGTGCCCAGGTCGGTCAGGTCGAATTCCACCAGATGCAGGTTCGGATGATCCTGAATGCCCAGCTCGTTGATGCGCCAGAAGTTGACCGAACTGGTGCGTCGATAGGTGCCATAGACTACGTAGTTCTTTTCAAGCAGAAGTTGCGCCAGGTAAGCGCCGTCTTGTCCTGAGATGCCGGTAATGATTGCGGTTTTCATAGTCTGAGGGATAGCTGAGTCTGGATTGATAAAGGATTTATGAGGGGGTCTTGAAGGAGATCTCGCCTACGGTCACGGGACGCTCATCGTGCGAACTGCCGAACACGATGCCCTGAACCGTCCCGGCAGGAATCGCCACAGCGCGGTCAATTATAGTGTTTTCACCGTGACAAGAATGCACTTCGATGTCGGTGCTGCTCATTTCACCGCGGGAATTGATCCAGTTAACCTGGGATCGGAACTGTGTTCCCTCAGGGCAAGATACCTTCACGTGCAACAGGCCACGGCGCTGTCCTTTCACGTCGATGGTCTGATAGACCGGATGCGTGACGGTAGCGGTCACGCCGCCTTTGACCACGGCATTCCCGTTGAGATCCCACTTGGGACCAGGTTGATCGAGCACCGGTCCTGCGACGCGCTCGACCCGGAACAGGCCATCGGTCTTGACCAGACCGACGCGCATGCCATTGAGACGGAACAGCTCGGTGGTCACCGACATGATATCGGCCTCATGCGATTCGTTTTGCCCCACCGGGTGCACGATGACCTCGATGTCGAAATCGCGCAGCAATTTCTTGAAATTGGTGTCGCGCTCGGGCGAGGAGAAGAACGGCCACGAATGCCAAGAAAACGCGATGGTGCCTGCCGGGTAATGACTGTAGACCGGATCGGTGCCAACGATGAGAATCTGCTTGCTGCGGATACTGTCCATCTGCTGCAGGATGTCGCCGATGATCACCGCGGGCTTGCTGCGCTCGAGCATTGCACGATGGGCATCACGATCCACCAGCAAACGCGGAGAGAACTGCATCAGCGGCCAGTAGACCACCGGATAGCGCGCCAAGCTGACCAGGCACAGCAGCAGCACCAGCGCGGATGCCGTCAGCGCAGCCTTGGACAGGCGTGCCAGAGCCCAGGCACCGAACACGATGAACCACGGAAGCATCTGGTACACATAGCGCAAATAGGCCTGCGTCTGGAACACCAGCGCGCAATAGAAGGTGGTGGCCAGCAAGCCGCCCAGGACCCACCAGTGACGCGTCAGGATGGTGGTGAGCAAGGCGAGCGGGATGAGCACCAGGAAAACGATGCCGATGGCACCATCCGCACCAAACTCGCCGTACCCCATGGACTTGATGCTCGCATCCCAGAACATGCCCAGTCCCAGCGGGTGCAAATAGAGCGGATTGGCAAACGCCTGCTCGTTCTTGAAGACGCTGCCGATGGTGAAGAACGGCGATTTGAAAATATTGTTGTAGAAGGGGAAGAGCGGATTGCCCGTCTTCAGATAGGCCACCACATAGGGCTGGCAGCTGACAAGCAGGAACACGGCGACCGCCGCCGCCACCACCAGCAAGGTCGGCCGCTGGAACTTGCCCTGGCGTGCCAGCAGGCACACTGCCAGCAGCAGGATCGGCAGCAGCGGCGCGCCCAGCAGCTTGGAAGCACACAGGTAACCGGCAATGGCCCCCAGATACAGCCAGGCACCATGCGGCTTCTCGCTGGTGCCGGTCAGCTCGGCCAGACACAGCAGGAACAGGAAACCGATGACGGGCTCCACGAACATCGAGCCGGACACCAGCATGCTCAGCGGCAAGGTCAGCATCAGGGCCGGTGCGGCCAGCGCGGCGACCCCGCCAATGCGAGGGGCCAGGATGCGGAACGACAGCCAGGCCGTCGCCAGCACGAAGGAGGTATCCATCAACTTCGCCGCCTGTTGGCCATCCAGGAAGAAGGGCGGCAACGTCAACCAATTGGCACCGAACGGCATCACCGACCAGATGTACTGGGTCACATCAAAGTCCCAGCGCCTGGCCGCCAAAATACGTACCGGCAAGTTCAGGTGCATGGCCAGCGCATCGTGTCCCAGCTCGGGCAGCATGGTCACGAACAGCACCAGCGAAATGCCGGCCAGCACCAGGGACAGCAGCAGGGATTCCTGGAGACTACGCCGCCGGCGGACCAGCAGGTCGCGCAGGGGCGAGGGCCGGCCGGCGGTGCGCCACACGCCGAGACGCCAGCTGGCCAGCAGGGCCCAGCCGCTGAAGAGCAACAGATAGAGCGTCGGTGTATTGATCGGGAAATGCGCCATGAGACCGATGAGACTGCCGGTGATCACGAATCCGAAGCCGCTGTTGCGAACGCTCCAGACGGTGGCCGAATCATCCTTCCACCACGACAAGGTCCAGGCACCGATCAGGGTGGCGCAAGTCCAATACCAGATCACGGCGACGAAGGGTCCGAGTCCCGCCAGTGCCACGAACAGCGACGCACATGCGCCCAGCAGAAGCAGGAATGGCAAGCCTGCGGCCAGGCCCGCAAAGCACAGCACCAGCAGCGTGCCGACGGTGTTGTAGAAAGAAACACCAACGGCGGGGGAGACCCAGATCTTCTGCTGCCACCAGCCTTGGGAGAGCGTTCCCCAGAGTGCCACGGCCGCCAGAATGAATGCGACGATGGTCAGCAGCACGGGTTGTGCGACGCCCGGGAATCCCGGTTTGCGATCAGGAAGAGAGGGGTTCATGACGTTCATGCGAAGTGAAGACGCTGCAATGCGGCCCGGGCGATACGATCGGCGTTGGCCATGATGGTCAGCGTATGGGATTTTTCTGTCAGGTTGGGCAGGCTTGCGCCGTCGACCACGAACAGTCCGTCGAGCCCGGCGAGTTCCCCGATGGCCGAGGTCTCACCGGCTTGCGGCCGCTCACGCATCGGCAAGGTACCCGCGTAGTGAATGTCGCCGCCCGGCTGTCCGGCCGTGAAACTCATCGGCAACATGTAGGCCCCCAGGCGCGCGTAGGCGCGGCGCAGGCTTGCCGCGGCCTGCTTCAACAGGGTCGGAACATCTTCATGGTAAGCGCCCCGGATGTGCAGGCGTCCGTCTGGCGTGAGATGTGCCTGGTTCGCGGAGAGATGCCCGGGAAGGAACATGTTGCCCACCACGCAGGAACTCATCAGCGAACGCAAGACGTCCACCGCCAGCCTGCGACGCAGCGGCAGATGGCGCGCGAACTCGGTCATGGGCAGGCCGACGGTCGAGAAGGTCGAACCGAGTGCGGTCACATCCTCCCGCAGGGTCTGGACAAATGCCAGCTGCCCGTAGCCGAAGGCGTCGGCGCGTGGCTTGCCCAGGAAAGACGGCATCCAGAGAATGAAGGCGGCCGTGGGGCAGGACAGCAGCCGCACCGGTGCCTCGTGCTTCAGGGCAGACAATGCCAGCCGGGTGGTGGCGACAGTGCCCGCAGCCAGGTGCACCTGACGCGCGCTGAAAGTCTTGCGCTGACGGTCCTGCGGATCCTCCCCGTACACCTGCCAGCCCTGCCCTGCATCCTGCCGGAGCGACTCCACCTGCAAGCGTGCATGGCGGAAGTTGGGGAATTGACGCAACGTCGCCAGATCTTCACTGGCGGAATACAGCGAGCGACGCTCACAACCAAACAGGCAGTTCCCGCTGCGATTGCATCCCTTGCGCGCACCACGGTCCTGGCTCAGCACGGCCACGGGAAAACGCCCGAGCCTGAAACCCTGCTGCAGCAGATCAGCACCATGTCCGCGATACTTCTGGTCCAGTGCCGTATGCAGCTTGTCGAGCGCGATCTCGGGCTGTGCTTCGCCCTGCATGCCGAAATAGTCAGTGAGTTCATCCTGTTGCGAACGGCTCACGCCAATGCGTTCCACCACGGTGCGATAGGAATCGTGCATGGCATCGCTCGGGCAGGGAAACGCCGCCAGCTCCTGGGGAGACAGTTGCGCCACACCGCAGCCCCAGGCATTGGACAAGCCGCCCGGAGCCAGCGACCCCAATGCAATGAATCCCTGTGAATCCACTCGATTGACCTGCGCAAAGTCTGCAAAGACGTGCGCATGGGTCGGCACGCGCAACTTGGGAGAGATGGCCTCGCGCATGCCGAGGGCATGGAAGCGCTCGCCGACCATCCACTCCCACTGCCGCGGATCGGTCGCACGTTCTTCCAGAAAGCTGCGTGTCGGACGCCGCACGTCTTCCTGGCGTCCGCCATCGACCATCAGCACTTTCACGCCTGCCTCGACCAGCGGAAACGCCGCCGATACGCCGGCCGGGCCACTTCCCACGATGATGACGTCAAACTCCGGGCTCACGGGAAACTCCTGTTGATGGCGTCACGCAAGAACAGCGGCATGCTCACCGGGCGGGCAATCCGCCAGAACACTTCCGATGCGACAGCACACGCCAGGCCAAGACCATAGCGCAGCATTCCCGCCGGTTGCCGGATGCCGATGAAACGCTCTGCACCCGCCTGCGTTGCCTCTGCCAGCAAGGTGGCCGCGTCCAGTCGCCATGCCAGTTCCTGCCCACGTTCGCTGGCCAGGAAGGCGCGATCATCGAGCAAGGCCAGCAGCGCCGGATGACGCAGCGTAAAGCCGGGCAGACCCAGAGCGCGCCCTTCCCGGAAGCGCCCGATGGCAGCGATGTAGCGTTCGACGAGATCACTGTCGGGACGGCGATTGAGTACGTAGCACAGCATTGCCGCGGCTTCGGCGGCGAGCTGGTCGCCGGGCGCGGCGGGCTGCATGCCGCTCTCCAGCGAACGCAGTTGCAAGCCGAGCAGCGCCAGGCTGCCACGGGTATCCATGACCGGTAGGGCAAACAGGGAATCCAGACGAGACAGACCGAGCCGATTGCTGCGCTCAGCGCCCAGCAGTCGCACGGCCAATCGGACCAGTGCGGTCGGCACTGGCACGAAAAATCGCGTCTTGCGCACATGGCTGGCGGCAATCGCGCGCAGGAAAGTTGTGAAACTCAGCGCTTGCGACTGCGCGATCAGATGCACTTCGGGTGTCGCATCCGGCAGCTGCGCGATGCGCAACAGCGCCAACGCGAGATCATCGACATGGACCGGTTGTATCAATGGCGCAGGCAGAAATGCGGGCAACATCGGGAGCCGGTCCACCAGATTGACCAGCAACCCGAACAGTCCCATCGCGGCGCCGCCGTACACCTGGCCGGGACGCACCACGCTGCCGCCACGCTGCAGCACGAGCTGCTCGATACGCCACTTGGTGCGTCCATAGGCGGTAGGCGCATCCTCGCGCGCCGTCTGGCTGGAAACGAACACGAAGCGCGCACCCACGGCGGCAGCGGCGTCGAGCAGGCGCAGGGCGGCCACCATCTCGGCGTCGCCATCGGCTTCGGTCGCCACGCGCGGATTGAAGGCGAGATGCACCACGGCCTGCACATCGCCCGGCAGGGTCAGGGCGTCCGTATCAAAAAGATCGTAACGAAGCCATGCGCCGGCATCGGCCGCCGGTGCGGTCCGTGTCAGCAGCAGCGGATGATGCCCTTGATGCAAGGCCAGAGCCGCCAGCTGCCGACCGATGTAGCCTGTGGCTCCGGTGATGGCGATCTTCATGGCCGCAGCTCCTTCACATGGCCAATGCTGGACGCGATGAAAGGGCGGGCCGCACGGAAAAAGTCTTCCTGACTGCAGAATCCGCGACGCTCATACAGGGGGGGCCCGTCATGTGCTGCCTCGTGGATGCGCGCGAGCGAACAGGGCTGCAGCAGCTGCGTACCACGGACCACATAATGAAGGAACAAAAATGGAAAAAGTCCCACCCAGGTCTTCGCCTGCGAGGGATACAGGAAACAGTAGCGCATGAAGCGCAGGCGCTCGGTCCACGACATGCGCCGCGCCATGACCTCGCCGTTGGCGGCCAAGGGCGCAAACAGCTTGAACCAGGGTCCGCTCAGACCGGCCCCGGTGTAGAGCGTGAACTGGCGGGTCTGCGGCAGGCAATGCGAGGACTTTGCGAGCGCCAGGCCAATCAGATGGGCGGCGTCATGATCCTGATGACCGCCTTCCCAGGCCAGCAGGTAAAGCAGCTCCGGCTGGCCAATGCGATGGCACAGCGCAGCCAGCTCGGCCAGTACGGCCGGCATGTGCTCGACCAGTTTGCTGTCCGGCACGCCCAGCTTCTCTCCGATGAAATGCACGCTGCTGGCCGCTACGCCCAAGCGTCCGAGCACATCGAGGCTTTCGGCATTGCGATCGGGACGCGGCCCACCGTCGAGCGCACCTGAGGTCAGATAGACGACCGAGACGCGATCGCCGGCCGCCAGCAGTCTCGCGATTTCGGCGAAGACACCGAACTCGTCGTCCTGATGCGCGAACAGGAAAAGGGCGTGCTTAGAAGGCATCGAAGTCCAGGAACGTGATGTAACACTTGTCCAGGGACAGCTTGTCGGTATTGTCCACCAGATTCTTGTAGATCAGATTCAGCGGTGACGGCTTGAGACGCTCGGGGATAGGCTGGAAATTGACACCGAAGCGGTACCCCGGAATGTTGCCCACGAACACCTTGGCCGAGAGCAGCCCGGCACCCAGTCCATTGGGCTGGACCTTCTCGTGGGCCGCCGGCGGCAGCACCGCCAGCGCCGTCATGCCTGGCTTTCCTGCCGAGGCAAACACGCGCAACTGGCCATCGGCACCGCGCTGGAGCGCGACCGGATTGACCGGGCTCTTGCTGCGCCATTGCAGGGCGGCTTCGCCCCACTCCTGAAACAGGTCCGCCTGGGCCAGCCCTTCTTCGCAGGCTCGCGCGTTGAGCGCACCTAGTCCCACCCGGGCCTGCAGCGGGCCCACCAACTGGAAGCCCATCTGCCGCACCCAGCCTGGCGTCGCCGCCGCATTGGCCACACCGATGACAAACTCGAATCCGCGCAAGGCGCCGAATTCGCACATCTTCAGTCCCAATCGCTTGAACAGGTGCTTGCCCTGGAAATCCGGATGGACCGCAACGTTGACCGCCACCAGCCCGCGCACCTGCCTGCCACGTAGACGATAGCGGCCCGGCAGCGCAATCACCTGTCCGATCACCTTGCCATCGCAGACGGCATCGGCACCCAGTGCCCGGCCTTCCGGGTTATCGATGTAGAGCCAGTTCAGATACTGGCGGCGCAGCTTGTCTGCTTGCGGAAAACAGGCCTGGTACAGCGCGATGTAATCATCCATGCGCGCGGTATCGGATTCGATCAGTTCAATTTCCATGGTGTCTCGGGTTCAGTTCTTCTCGTTGGCATCGACACTGCCAACGGCGGCCGCAGCGCCGGATTTCTTGCGGGTAAAGGTAAAACTTGACGTCACCCAGAAGGTCACGATGAACAGCAGCACGTCAGCAATTGCTTTGGCATAGACCGGATGCGGAATGACCAGCATCAGAAGGTACAACACCACCGACGAGATCGGGGTATAGAGCAGCGCCAGCCCGAAATACTTGGTCGCATGGGCCATCTGTCCGTCGGCTTCCTTGATCTGGTAGGTAAAGCGGCGATGCATGAAGAAACCGCAGATGGCCGCCAGGATCTTGACTGCCACGTTGGCCCAGATAGGATCGACGCCCATCTTCAGCAGCACATAGTAGCCGCCCATGTCGATCACGTAGGCCAGCACTGCCACGATCAGGTATCGCACCAGGGTGCTCATGCTGCATCCCTCTTGCGCAGCATGCGTGCGGGCGCGCCGACCATGACTGCATATTCTTCCGTATCCTTGGTTACTACGGCATTGGCACCGATCACGGTGCCCCTGGCAATGGTGACTCCGGGCATAATGACGGCACCGGCACCGATCCAGACATCGTCACCGATGACGATCTTCTTCGGAATGCTCTGGCGGGCAAACACCGGCGGCAGTGCACCTTCAATCGGATGCTGTCCCGAGGAGATGGTCACGTTGCTGCCGATCAGTACATAGGAACCGAATTCGATACCACCCACCCCGTTGATGTAACTACCCGAATTGACGCCGAAGTTGCTGCCCATGGTGATGCGGTCGGCATGCACGATGGTCACGCGCGGCTGAATCCAGGCAAAGCCGGCGCAGCGCTTGAAGAAGACCTTGCTCACCAGGGCGCGCAGGATCACGCCACCGGTGGTGGGTACCAGCGAAAAGATGCCGAAGAAGAGCGACTCGAACTCCAGCCTGAGCATGGTGCCGAGTGAATATCCCTTGGCTTTTTCTTTCAGGAATCGCAGGTATTTCATGAGATCACTGCTCCGTCGCCGGGAGCTTGTCCTTGGCCGGCTTGCGCAGTCGTTTCAGACGCCCAAGGTGGCGCGCACGCTTGGGCACCGTCGAGATGTCGTGGCCAAGGAATGCCAGCAGCAACTGCAAGCCGGTCAGGATGGGCAGCGCGGCCATCATCACCACGCCGGCCGGCGTGGCGGTTCCGGAACCGGCCGCAACCAGCCAGTGATAACCGCCATAGATTACGCCGAAGCCGAGCAGCAGCAGGCCGATGGGCAATTCCAGCGAGGCCAGCGTCAGGTCGCGCAGGTAATAGTTGTAGAAGATGCGTTTGCCGAAGTTGCGTGCATGCTTGACGAGGAATTCGCCGACGATCTTTGAAATCTTGAGGCCACTGACCTCATCCCCATACTTGGCCGCCATGGGAATATCGATGACGGCCGCGCGCAGCGTATTGAGGCGGAACAGAATGTCGGTCTCAAAGAAGTAGCGCCGGCTGATCTTGTCATAAGGCAGATGGCGCGCCACATCCGCATGGATGGCAGTGAATCCGTTGGTGGGATCGAACAAGTCCCAGTAGCCGGTGGAGAATTTGGCCATGAGCGACAGCACCGTATTGCCAAACAGGCGCATCGGCGGCATCGCGCCGATCTCTTCGAGATCGTAGAAACGATTGCCCTTGGTGTAGTCGGCAATGCCATCGACGATGGGCTGGACGAAGTAGGGAATCAGCTCCGGATCCATCTGGCCATCACCATCAACCTTGACGATGACATCGGCCCCGCCCTCGACCGCAGCCTGGTAGCCGGTCATCACCGCACCGCCCACGCCCTGGTTCACTTCATGCCGCAGGATCCGCACGCGCGGGTCAGTGCAGTGCTGGGCGACGAAGTCACCTGAGCCGTCGGGGCACTTGTCGTCCACCACGTAGATCTGGGCGACATCCGGACCCATCGCCTCGATCACGCCCAGGATGTGGCGCGTCACACGGTAACTGGGAATGACGACGGCAACGACGGCATCGAAGCGGGCACCGTCACCGGCTTCGGTCACGGGTGTCACATCGCGCACGGTGGCTTGAACTTCGGTCATGCTTGTTTCATCCTTTCAATACGTTTCTTCTTCAAGCCCGCCAGGGGCCGATCGACCAGACGGATCACCAGCCAAGACACCAGCAGGGTGATCACGAAGGCTACGCAGAAGAAGGGGAACGAACGCATCTGCATGCCTGCGGCCACCAGCCAGATGGCGGCGGTGGTATGAAACAGGTAGACCGGATAGGAGAGGTCACCGAGGAACTGATCCAGCCATCCCGGCTTGCTGGGTGCCAGCGACAGGACCACCCACGCCGACAGCAGCAGGGATACATACAGGCCATAAGTCCACGGCCAATAAGGGAAACGCAGCCAGACCAGGCAATGCAGCCCCCAGGCCAGCAGGCTCAGCCAGGGCGCACGCAGGCGCGACAAGGGTTCACGATACTGCGACAACAAGGTGCCTGCGGCAAAGGCCATGAAACAGGTCAGGAAGCCCGAGTAGCGATCCCCGAAGGTCTCCAGGCCAAATCCGTATTTCACGTTCAGCGCAGCACTCAGAATGAATGCCAGCCAGGCTGCGGAACGGTTCATGGCCATCAGGGGCATCAAGACATAGGCCCCGATCTCCACCGCCAGCGCGCCAGCCACCGGCACGAACAGGCCCGGCGTCGGAATGGGCAGCAGGAAGGCGTTGGACAGCCACTCCAGCGCGCCATGCGGGCGCACGAACTGCGGGTTCAGCGCCGAGGGCAGCACGCCGATGCGCGGCAGAATGTAGAGCGTGGCCGCACCGGCCACCACCGCAACCGCATAGGCCGGATAGATGCGCAGAAAGCGGTTGAACGCATAGTCGCGCAGGCCGCCTTCTTCATGGCCGTACTTGAAGCACAGCACATGCGTCATCAGATAGCCGCTCAGGATGAAGAAACCCCATACCGCATAGGCGGCAGGACCGTGAATCATCCCTTCCCACAAGTGGGAGATGGCCACCAGCACGGCCAGCAAAAACCTCCAGGTACCCAGTCCGACTTTCACGTATTTCCCCTATCCGCTTTTTATCAGTTTGATGTCGGACGCCACAGCGACAGCGGCCGCTTGCTCTGGCGGACCGGCAGATCGACGCTGTCGAGGATCTTCTCGAAGGCCTTCCATGCCGCGCGCGCTCCCCATGCCTGATCAGCGAAACTGATACCGGCTGCGCTCATGGCGGTCCACAGGGCCTCATCGGTGTAAAGCTGGCAGACCTGATCCGCCAGCGCCTGTGCATCATCAGCGACCAGGACGTCGCGGCCGGACACCAGGCCCATGCCTTCGGTGGCGATGGTGGTGGCCACGCTGGGCAGGCCGACGGCCATGGCACTGCCGATCTTGCCCTTGATGCCGGCACCGTAGCGCAAAGGCGCAACGTTGACACGCATGCGGTCCTGCAGGGGCTGCAGATCGTCAACAAATCCCGTGATGATCACGCGCTCGCTGGCCAGTGCCTCAATGCTGGCAGGCACGTTGCTGCCGACCACATGCAGGCGCACGTCGGGCAACTTCTGGTGAATCAGCGGCAGCACCTCGGCCACGAAGTACTCGACGGCGTCCACGTTGGGCGTGTGCTGGTAGCCGCCCACGAAGATGATGTCCTGGCGCTCGGCAAAGCCGACGCGGGTACCCGGCACATCCATGATCAGGGGCAGCACGTGCACCGGTGCTTGCGGCAACTCCTGCTTGAGCAGCGCCTGCTCGGCCGTACTCACGACGATGCTGGCATCGGCGCGGCGAATGGCATCATGCTCGATGAGCTTCATCTGCTCGACGTCGCGCTTGTTGTCGATGCCGGCAACGGCGGCCTCGCGCTGCATGCGCAGGTAATGCAGGTCCACGGTGTGATAGATCAGCTTGGCATGCGGGCAATGGCGGCGCACGGTTTCCAGATGCTTCTCGATGACGCCCGGGCGAATCAGCAGCGCCAGGTCATAGCGGTAACCGCACTGCTTGACGTGCGCCTCCACCGACGGGCAGTAAGGTTCATAAAGCACCTCGACACCATAGGCCTGCAGCTCATCGGTGTATCCGGGCAGATACAGATGATTGTCCTCGGCCACGAAGGTGACCTGGAAGCCCATCTCGCGCATCAGCAGCATGAGATTGAAGATGATCACCGATCCCGCATCGCGGTCGGGCGTCGGCGTGCAATGATCCACCACCAGTACGCGGCGCGTGGCCGTGCGGTCCTTGGCACGGTCGACGTCCACGCCGTTGTCCTGGTAGGTCGCCAGCAAGTCCTTCCAGCGCTCGTATTGCTTGCGCATGTTCTCGACCTGATAGGCCTTGACGCCAGAGTTGAGGTCGGTGCCGTTGCTTACGCCTTCATAGTGGACGATCACGGACTGCGGCTGGTAGATCACCCGATAGCCGCGGCTGCGGATGCGCAATGCCAGATCGGAATCCTCGCAGTAGGCCGGCAAGTACAACTCGTCAAAACCGCCCAGCTCGGCATACAGCGCGGCCGGCACCACGATCGAAGCGCCCGAGCAGTAGTCGGTTTCGCGGGCGTAGCAATAGACGGGGTCGAGCTGGTCCTTGTAGCGGCCGAAATTCCAGGCGCTGCCATCCTTCCAGATGATGCCCCCGGCCTCTTGCAGCACGCCGTCAGGGTAGACCAGCTTGGAACCGACCAGGCCGGTCCCCGGGAACTGGTCGAAGGTGGCGATCAGGGTATCGAGCCAGCCTGGCGTGACTTCGGTATCGTTGTTGAGGAAATACAGGTACTGCCCGCGGGCCTGCTTGGCACCGAGGTTGCAGGAGCGCAGGAATCCCTGGTTGGTCTCGTTGAGGACCAGGCGAATGCCCTTGACCTTCGCCAGGATGTCACGCGATTCGTCAGGCGAGCAGTCGTCCACCACGATCACCTCGAACGGCAGGGCCGGCAGATGGCGCTGGATCGACGCCAGGCAGCGCAGGGTGTAGTTGTGCTTGCCGTAGATGGGCACGATGACCGATACCACCGGCTGCGCGTGCTGCGGCAACTCGATGGTGGTGGTCTGCCACGGGAACTCGGTATAGGGCGTTCCCTTGATGGCGCGTGCCTGGTTGCCGACACGGCCGCGATCGACACGGGTCAGCAGACGCCAAAGCGCCGGCAGATACTTTTGCACGAAGCGGCGATGTCCCACCCGCGCTTGCGCCGAGAACGGAATGCTGCGATAGATCCAGCGCGCCCCGCCAAAACCATACCCGCTGTAACGGCGAATCTGGGCGCCGGGTGTCATCACCCATCGGCGAGCTTCGCGCAAGGGCAAGGAGGCCTTCCAGGAAATACTGGTGGTCACCGTAGTGAAGGCTTCCTGCGCGGCCTCCAGCTCGGCATTGAGGCGCTTGATGTGTTCGGCGCGTTCCTCCAGCTGATGGGCACGCTCATTGAGGATGCGATCCCGGTCCTTGACGGCGGCTTTCCACTGGCGCAGCAGTTCGGATCTGAGTGGATCCTGCTCGAACAAGCCGGTCGACAGCGCCGGCAGCTCCACATCCGAAGCCAGCGCAACCCAGTAGAGCGGACGCGGCAGTCCAGTGCTGGGACGGATCTCGCGATCCTGCATTTCGTAGTGGATCGACTCCGACGCCCCGGCCTCCGGGAAGATCGCCGAACCGTACACCAGCCGTTGTCCAAAGTAGCGGGTGTTCTTGTACCAGCCCGAGAGCAGCTGCTTGAACTCCTGTTCGTAGAGCTCCTTGACGTGGTACGGGTTGCTGTAGTTCGGCACTTCCGAATAGAAATGCTTGTCGGGATTGGAAATCAGCAACAGGCCATCGGGACGCAGCACGCGCTTGAACTCGCGCATCATTTCTTCGTGCTGCTCGTGATGTTCGATGGTCTCGAAGCTGACGATCAGGTCGACGCTGTGATCGGGCAGCGGAATGGCCGCACAATTGCCCTCCAGATAGCGCAGGTTGGGACGCTGGTAGCGTGCGCTGGCATGGGCCACGGCTTCGGGGGCGATATCGACGCCCGTCACCTGGCGCGCCACTTCCGAGATCAGGGCGGAACCATAGCCTTCGCCGCTGGCGATATCCAGCACATCCTTGCCGACGGCCAGTTCGCGCGCCTGCAGATAGCGGTGCCAATGTTCGAGCTCGATATTGCCATGCTCTTCCGGGACAAAGCGTTCGCCCGTGAATTCCAGGCCCGATTGCTGCGGCGTGCCGGACTGGCTGTCATTTCTGGATTGCACGTTCATTATTGATCATTTCGGCTACGGCCAATTGCAACGGGATGGCCATGGTTTGAAGAAAGGGATGCGGTATTGCGCAGGAGGGCTGCGGCGCGCATGGTCAGGCCGGCTCCAGCACGATGGCCTGCATGGGTATGCCCACCAGTCCGCTGGAAACACTGCTGGACTCGGACTTGAAGATCAGGGCGTCATGAATCCAGTGCAATTGTACATGCTCGTCCTGCGTGCCCTCGGCCACGGCGACGTTGATCGAATACTGGCCATTGGGCAAGATCGGCATGCGAAACTCGAAGCGCGCCTGCAGCTGCTCACCCGCCGCGCACGGTACCGGGTCGGACTCATAGCTGAGATAGGTGTTTTCCCCAAACAGCGTCTGTCCCAGCTTGTCCTTGACGAAGAAACCGACGATCGGCGAGCGCAAGGAATCGACAGCCGTGATGCTGATGGCGAGCGTCACCGCCTCGCCGCCCACCACCCAGTTCAGACGCTCGCCATCCTCACCGACGAAACTCACATCGGTAATGGCGGCACCGCCGCTGCCCAGGGCTGCGGCCTCCGGATCGAAGGTGAAGACCTGCAGGTCATTGCGCAGGTTGCTGGCATTGATCTTGTCACGCCGCACATCCACGCTCGGACCTTCAGCGCGAATGCTGGACCGCGCCACCTTGGCGACGGCGCTCTTGCCCTGCTGGGCCTCATAGAATTCCTGCAGGTACAGATCGCAGACATGGCGTGGCTCTCCTGCCGAGCGCATGTGACCGCGGTCGATCCAGACGGCATGCGTGCACAGGTTCTTGATCGAGGCGGTGTCATGGCTGACGAACAGCACCGTACCGGTCTTCATGAAACCGCGCAGGAAGCGCATGCATTTCTGGGTGAAGAAGGCATCGCCTACAGCCAGCGCTTCATCGATCACGAGGATGTCGGCATCGACGTGGGCGATCACGGCAAAGGCCAGGCGCACATACATGCCGCTGGAATAGGCCTTGACCGGCTGGTCCATGAAATCGCCGATATCGGCAAACGCCTCGATGTCCTTGAAGCGGGCTTCGATCTGCTGGCGCGTGAGTCCCAGCAGCTGTCCGTTCATGAAGACATTTTCGCGTCCGCTGTATTCCGGATTGAAACCGGACCCCAGCTCCAGCAAGGCTGCCACGCGCCCCGTGACCTCGACCGATCCGGCGCTCGGATTGAGCGTGCCGCAGATGATCTGCAGCAGGGTACTCTTGCCCGAGCCGTTGCGGCCGATGATGCCGACCGTTTCGCCCTTGCGAATTTCCAGCGAGATATCGGACAGCGCATGGTGCTTGCGCGCCAGCTGATGCGCACGCTGGCCCAGGCGTTGCCGCAAGCCCGGCACCGGCACGATTCTGGCCAGGCCCGCCAGTACCGCCTGGGTGAGCCGATCGGCAGGACGCTCGTAGGTGTTGAAGCTCTTGCTGACACCGGAGACGCGGATCGCAATATCAGAGGACATCCGCGAAACCCTTTCTGGCCTTTTGAAAACAGAAATAACCGAACCAGGCCGTCACTGCGGCGACGGCCGCATACACCAGCCATTCGCGCCAGTCGGGCGCATGGCCGTAGATCAGCACCTGGCGCGCTTGCTCGATGGGAATCGCCAGCGGATTCAGCCGCGCCAGCGAACGCCACTGCTCCGGCAATGCAGAGGTCGGAAAGAAGATCGGCGACAGGAACATCAGGCCGGTGAGGAAGATGCCGATGGTCTGGCCAATGTCACGCAGATAGACGCCGGTGGCCGCCAGCAGCCAGCTTGCCCCGGCAATCAGCATGGCCAGGGGCAGCAGCACCAGCGGTATGTACAGCGCCGTCACCGGCACATGGCCCGCCACAGTCCATTCGAAACCGACCAGGACCAGCAGGCTGACTGCTGCATGAAACAGCGCCGACAGGAGATTGACGCAAGGCAGGATCTCCAGCGGGAACACCACTTTCTTGACGAAGTTGACGTTGTTGAGCACCAGGCTGGGCGCCTTGCCGATGCATTCCGAAAAGAAATTGAAGACGATCAGCCCGGCAAACAGCACGATGGCGAATTGCGATTGCGACTCGTCGCCGGTCCCGCCCCACTTCGCTTTGAAGACATGGCTGAACACCAGCGTGTAGATGGTCAACATGAACAAGGGCGTCACGAGACTCCAGAAGACGCCCAGCAAGGAACCCTTGTAGCGGCCGATGGCCTCGCGACGCGCCAGTTCCAGCATCAGGACGCGATGGTTCCACAGTCCGGACAACATCGAGAGGGGCGTGCTCTTATGCTTGATCATGGTGCGCAAACAATTCTGCCAGGCAGCGATCGACGTCATCCTGCCAGGCAGCGATGGGCAGGCCGAAGGTCTGCGTGAATTTTTCCAGCGACAGGCAGGAATTGGACGGGCGCGGTGCCGGTACCGGATAAGCCGCTGCAGGGATGGCCTCGATGTCGGCTGCCTTGATGTTCAAGGGCTGCCCGGCTTCGGCTGCACGCTCGATGACGTATTGAGCGTAGCCATGCCAGTTGGTCCGGCCTCCGCCGGTGAAATGGTAAATGCCCGCCGTATCGGCCACGCGCGCGGGCGTGCCGGCGTTGTCGCCTGCCATCAAGGCATCGCGGGTAGCTTCAGCAATTGCGCGGGCGAAGGTCGGCGCACCGAACTGGTCCGCCACGACACGCAGGCTGGTGCGCTCGCTGGCAAGACGCAGCATGGTCTTGAGGAAGTTTCCGCCGTGCACGCCATAGACCCAGCTGGTCCGCCAGATCCAGAACTTGTCGGTAGCCGCGGCGATGGCCTGCTCGCCCGCCAGCTTGGTCTTGCCGTAGACGCTCTGCGGATCGGTCGGATCGGTTTCGAGGTATGGCCCGGCCTTGCGTCCGTCGAAGACGTAGTCGGTGGAATAATGAATCAGTGCCGCCCCCAGAGCGCTGGCCTCTTCGGCCATGACGGCAGGTGCCTGCGCATTGATCGCGTGCGCTGCCGCCTGCTCGGTCTCGGCGCGATCCACTGCGGTGTAGGCCGCGGCATTGATGATCACATCGGGGGCTTGCGCGCGAATCAGACTGCGCAACTGCCCGATATCGGCCAGGTCCAGCGTCTGACGATCAAACGCCGCGACCTCGGCCACGCCACGAAACGCACGGACCAGTTCACTGCCAAGCTGACCGTTCTTGCCGGTCACCAGAATCTTCATTCAAATACCTCCGCATCGGCCAGCAATGCGCCGACCGCGTCCTTCGCCGACAACACGGGCTCGCTATCCAGCGGCCAGTCGATCCCCAGCGCCGGATCATCCCAGCGAATGCAGCGCTCATGCTGGGGCGCCCAGTAATCGGTGGTCTTGTAGAGGAATTCAGCGTAGTCGGTGGTGACCACGAAACCATGGGCAAAGCCCGGCGGAATCCACAGCTGGCGGCGGTTTTCGGCAGACAGCCGCACGGCGGTCCAGCGTCCGAAATGCGGCGAACTCTTGCGGATGTCCACGGCGACGTCATACACCTCGCCCATGATCACGCGCACCAGCTTGCCCTGCGCCTGCTGGATCTGATAGTGCAGCCCGCGCAGGACATTGCGTGCCGAGCGCGAATGATTGTCTTGCACGAAGTTGACGCGCTGACCAGTCGCTTCTGCGAAGCGCTGCTCATTGAAGCTTTCATAGAAAAACCCGCGGTCATCGCCAAACACCTTGGGTTCGATGATCACTACTCCGGGCAGGTCTGTCGTCTGGATTTGCATGCTGCGTCAATGGGCTAGGGAAAAATCAAAACGGACCCCATCGGGATCCGCATGGCTGATGTCCGATGGGCGTGGACTAGACGATATCTCCGCGCAACAGTCTGAACAGATACTGTCCGTAGGCGTTCTTCTTGAGAACCTCGGCCTGGCGCTCAAGCATTTCGGCGTCGATGTAGCCCTTGCGGAAAGCGATTTCCTCCGGGCAGGCCACCTTCAGTCCCTGGCGGTGTTCGAGGGTGGCGATGAATTGCCCGGCCTCAAGCAAGGAATCCTGCGTACCGGTATCGAGCCATGCCATGCCGCGCCCCATCAGTTCCACATTCAGGGTACCTGCTTCAAGGTAGGCACGGTTGACGTCGGTAATTTCCAGCTCGCCGCGGGCGGAGGGCTTGATCGATGCCGCGATGTCACACACCTGCTTGTCGTAGAAATACAGCCCGGTCACGGCGTAGTTGGAACGCGGTGCGGCCGGCTTTTCTTCGATGCTGACCGCGCGCCGCTGAGCGTCGAACTCGACCACGCCATAACGCTCGGGATCATTGACATGATAGGCGAAGACGGTCGCACCACTCTCGCGCGCCGCAGCGTGCTTGAGGTTGCGCTCGAAATCCTCGCCGTGATAGATGTTGTCACCCAGAATCAGTGCCGAGTTCTCGCCGTTGATGAAGTCACGGCCGATGATGAAGGCTTGTGCCAGGCCATCCGGTGTAGGCTGCACCGCGTAGTTCAGCGACAGGCCCCACTTGCTGCCGTCACCGAGCAGGTCGCGGAAACGCGGCAGGTCCTGCGGTGTCGAGATGATGAGGATGTCGCGAATCCCCGCCAGCATCAGCGTGCTCAGCGGGTAATAGATCATGGGCTTGTCATAGACCGGCAGCAGCTGCTTGGACACCACCGTGGTGACGGGGTACAGGCGCGTGCCCGAGCCTCCCGCGAGAATGATGCCCTTCTTGGTGCTTGCCGATTGGGTAGCTGTGCTCATTATTGTGCTCCGGCGATTTGCTCACGGCCATGGTAATTGCCTTCGATCCACTTGCGGTATTCGCCCGAACGCACGTTGGCTACCCAGTCCTGATTGGCCAGATACCACTCGACCGTCTTGCGCATGCCGGTCTCGAAGGTCTCGGCCGGGGTCCAGCCCAGTTCGCCGGCGATCTTGGCGGCGTTGATGGCGTAGCGACGGTCATGGCCGGGACGATCTGCCACGAACACGGCCTGATCAAAATACTTGCCGCTAGCCTTGGGCGAAAGCTCATCCAGCAGGCCGCACAAGACCTTGACCACGTCCAGGTTGGCCTTTTCATTGTTGCCGCCGACGTTGTATTCCTGCCCGGGACGACCGGCCTCCAGCACGCGGCGGATGGCCGCGCAGTGATCAGTCACGTACAGCCAGTCTCGCACTTGCATGCCGTCACCGTAGATGGGCAGCGACTGCCCCGCCAGGGCATTGGAAATGACCAGGGGAATCAGCTTCTCGGGGAAGTGATAAGGACCGTAATTGTTGGAGCAATTGGTCACCAGGGTCGGCAAACCGTAGGTGTGATGATACGAGCGCACCAGGTGGTCAGAAGCTGCCTTCGAGGCCGAATAAGGGCTGTTGGGCGCATACGGCGTGGTCTCGGTGAAGGCCGGATCCTCAGGGCTGAGCGAGCCGTAGACTTCATCGGTGGACACGTGCAGGAAACGGAAATCGGATTTTTCCTGTCCGTCCAGCCCGCTCCAGTAGGCACGGGCTGCCTCCAGCAGGGAGAAGGTACCGTTGATGTTGGTGCGAATGAACTCGCCCGGACCATGGATGGAACGATCCACATGGCTTTCGGCGGCGAAGTGCAGGATGGCGCGCGGACGGTACTGCAGGAACAACGCCTGCACCTGATCCTGATCGCAGATGTCACCTTGGACGAAAATATGGCGGGGATCATCCCCCAGGCTCTTGAGATTTTCAAGATTGCCTGCATATGTCAGCTTGTCGAAATTGACGACAGACTCGTCATTGGACTTCAGCCATTCCAACACGAAATTGGAACCGATAAAGCCCGCCCCCCCGGTGACAAAAATCATTTCACGACCCTGATAAATTTACGGCAAATAGCAATGGACTCGTTAAGTTGCATTTAAGACAACTCCAAAAGCCAACGACCGAGAATTATCTCAGAACTGGTGACCAATTGCGAGATTGGCCGCTTGACAGGCGTTCCCGAAAGCAACAACCCCTTGCGCCTCGTAAAGTTACGAGTTCTGAAACGGACTTCACGCGCTCATCTTGCCAACAGGGGTGCCAGCAGTTCTGTTGTTTTATGCGAGGCGCCCTGATGCGCGCCGGCGAAGCCATGCGCCGCATGCGTCATGGCAGCGATCCGATCCGGATCGGCAAACAGCGCGCTCGCCATGTCCCACAATTGTTCAGCTGAAGAGATGCGACAAGCCGCACCGGCCTTGATGGCCTGGTCCGTGATACTGAGGAAATTGAAGGTGTGCTCGCCGACCAGCACCGGCTTGCCCAGCGCCAGCGCCTCAATCAGGTTCTGCCCCCCCAGCGGCAACAGACTGCCGCCAATGAAGGCCACATCACACAAGGCGTAATAGGCGAACATTTCGCCCATGGAATCGCCCAACACGACATCCACCTGATCCCAGTCAACGCCCTGCCCCAGGGCGGCACGCCGGCGCAAGCGCAAACCCTGTGCCTGTACCATTCCGGCCACCTCATCGAAACGCTGCGGGTGGCGCGGCACGATCACCGTCAGCCAGCCGGTCCTCCCCAGCTTGGCCAGCGCATCCAGAATCAAGGCTTCCTCGCCCTCGCGCGTGCTGGCACAGAGCAGGATCTTGCGCTCCCCGATGGCGCGCTTCCATGCAAGACCGCGATCGACCATCTCGGCCGGCGGCTGCACGTCGAACTTGAGGCTGCCGGTCACTTCGACGTGCCGCGCCCCGAAGGCACGCAGGCGCTCAGCGTCGGCCGGCGACTGGGCCGCGACCACATCGATCGCCTCGGCCGCCGGACGCAGCAGCGCGGCAAAACGCTGGCCGCGCCGCAGTGAACGCTCCGACAGGCGGGCATTGGCCAGCATCACCGGCACCTGGTGCCGGCGGCATTGCCTGATCAGGTTGGGCCAGACTTCGGTCTCCATCAGCACGCACACCACAGGCCGGAAGTGGCGCAGGAAACGCGCGCACATCCATCCCGTGTCGTACGGCAGGAAGCTCTGCACCACGCGCGCACCGTGCTTGCCATAGACCTGAGTTCCCGTCTCGCGGCCGGTGGCGGTCATGCAGGTGAGCAGAATGGAATGCTGCGGATATTGCTGCAACAAGGCGTCGATGAGCGGCTCGGCGGCACGGGTCTCGCCAACCGAGACGGCATGCACCCAGATGAAACGCGCCTGTGGGCCAGACAGGCGCGCCTCTTGCGAATAGAAGCCCAGGCGTTCGCCCACATGCGCCCGGTAGCCCGGTTCCTTGCGGCCGCGCCGCCACAGGCGCAGCAGTACCAACGGCAGCACCAGCCACCAGACGAGTGAATACAGCAGCCGCATCTCAGACCAGGGGATGGCCGACCAGGCGCGTCAGAATGGCCAGCGGACTGGATTGCGGATCATATTGCTGGTCCGGTGCCAGGTGCAGGGTCTGTTCCATCATGTACTGGCCCGACATGACCGCGTGCGAGGCCTGGTCCGAGAAGCAGATCCAGACGGAGCCGGCGGCAAAGGGCATGGTGACCTGCTGAGCATCCTGCTGGTACTGCATGTCGCCCTTCATGCCGTCATGCAATTGCAGCATGAGGTGATCGTATTCGCTGCGGAAGGACTTGGTCACATGCAGCGCCTTGAGCACGCTGGCCTGCCAGCGCACATAAGGTTTGGCACGCGGCAAAAAGCGCTGCGCCACAGTCTCGAAAGGCTCGCCCACGCGCCAGACGCGCGGCACGCCATCGGGATTCACATTGGTAAAGACGCGCAGGATGCGTTCGCCGTAATTGGGCCGCGAAGGAAAAGCGTCCACGTGCATGCGGCGGTCATCGGCACGCCACGACTGGGCCCGCGTCTCCACCTGCATCGGGCGGTAGCTGGTCGGGGCAATGCGCAAGGCATCGCGGTATTTGGGCAACAAGGTATGCACCAGCGACAACGCCTGCTCGCGGAAGCGGCCAATCATCGCGGCCAGCGCCAGCTGCTGCTCGGTGGCGCCGGCGGCACCCTTGATGTGTCCGCGTGCATCCAGGCTGATGTTGCGCGACTTGGGCGCGCGCACGGCCGGATCCAGCAGCTTGCGCTCGGAGTCCATCAACTGGAAAGCCAGCTGCGGGAAGTACAGCACCTTGCCGGCTTCCAGCGCAGTGATCCAGTCCTGATTGGGATACTCGACCTGCCATTCGGTCAGGCCAATCTCGATAATTTGCGATTCCATGGCGCGTATTATGCCCGCAAGCGCTCTGCCCGTGTGGCCAACCCGGTGGCCCTGGCACGCCTGCAAGGCAGGCCGGATGCGGCTTGTCACGCAAAGTTGATGCTTTGAACAGGGCGTTTGATCTGCTTCAACGCATACCCAAGTCCGCCCCAAGGGACAATCAAACTCAGGCCAGCAAGCGCAGCGCGGCCGTCAACACATCCTCTTCGGACGGCGGCGCGCCCAGATCGCCCAGGTTGATGATCGCCGGCGACCAGTTGCCCTCGGTCTTCCAGCGCGGCGAGTCACAGTAGAGTTCGATGGTCGGCTTGCCATAGGCGGCGGCGATGTGGGTCAGGCCGGTGTCGAGTCCGACCACCAGCCGCGCCTGCTGCACCAGGGCCACAGCCTGCATCATCGGCAGCGCCGGCAGCACGGTGGCACCGGGAATGCCGGCCGCCAACTGGCGTGCCGCCTCCTGCTCGCGGGCACTGCCCCAGGGCAGCAGGATCTGCAATCCGCGCGCGGCCAGGGCCTGGCCCAGCTTGATCCACTGCGCCTGCGGCCACTGCTTGGCAGCACGGGCGGTACCATGGAAGAAAACGACATACGGCTGCTCCGGCATCCAGGCCCAGCGCGCAGGCTCCGGCGGCTGCAGGGCAAAGTCGGGCTGCCCGTCCAACTGATAGCCCAGCGCAGCCGCCGCGACCAGCCTGGCGCGCGTGACGGCGTGCGTGCGCAGGCCGACCGGGATGCTCTGGTCATGGAAAATGCGGGAGATTGGTTCATATCCCGAGCCTTCGGTCGCATTGGCCAGGCCGATGCGGCGGCCCTGCGGTGCCAGGCGCGCCATGCGCATCACGACGCTGGTCTTGAGCAGGCCCTGAGTATCGAACACGAGGTCATAGCGCTCGGCCTGCAGCTCCCGCCGGAATGCCCCGATCTCGGCGCGCGTGGCCGCCGAGAACAGGGTCTTGCGCCAGCGCCGCAGGGCGATCGGGATGATCTTGCGGACGTGGGGATTGAGGCCGACCAGACTGGTGTAGCCCTCTTCGACCGCCCAGTCGATCTGGGCCGCGGGGAAATGACGATGGATGTCCGCCACCATCGGCATGTTGTGGACGACGTCTCCCAGCGAGGAGACACGGACGATAAGAATGTTCAAGGCTGACCCACGTTGGCGTGACTTTATTGGTGGGCCAGCATCTTACCTCATCGGCGCATCAGAACGGCAGTGTCACATCAGGACGCGCGGCCAGGATGACCTTGCGGAATTCGCCCTGGATGCGCTCCAGTGCCTCGGGCGTCTCGGCCTCGAAACGCAGCACCACCACCGGCGTGGTGTTGGAGGAACGGGCCAGGCCGAAGCCGTCGGCGTACTCCACGCGCAGGCCGTCGATGGTGATGATGTCCTGGGCACCGTCGAACCTGGCATCGCTTTGCAGCTTGCCGATGAGCGCGAAGTTCTCGCCTTCCTGCAGCTTCAGCTGCAGTTCCGGGGTGCTGACCGATTGCGGCAGGGCGTTGAGCACGGCCGACGGATCGCTCTGGCGGGCCATCAGTTCCAGCATGCGCACGCCGGCGTAGAGGCCGTCGTCGAAACCGAACCAGCGGTCCTTGAAGAAGATGTGGCCGCTCATCTCGCCGCCCAGCGGCGCACCGGTTTCGCGCAGCTTGGCCTTGACCAGCGAGTGGCCGGTCTTCCACATCAGCGGCTGGCCGCCGCGTGCGGTGATCCAGGGCGCCAGGTGGCGGGTGCACTTGACGTCGTACAGGATTTCCTTGCCCGGGTTGCGGGTCAGCACGTCTTCGGCGAAGAGCATCAGCTGGCGGTCCGGGTAGATGATCTGGCCATCCTTGGTCACCAGGCCGAGGCGGTCACCGTCGCCATCGAAGGCCAGGCCGAGTTCGTTGTCGGTTTCCTGCAGGCAGCGGATCAGGTCCTGCAGGTTTTCCGGATGAGCCGGGTCGGGGTGGTGGTTGGGGAAATTGCCATCCACTTCGCAGAACAGCTCGGTGACTTCACAGCCCAGCGCGCGATAGATTTCACCGGCAAAGGCACCGGCCACGCCGTTGCCGCAGTCCACGGCGATCTTCAGGGGACGGGCCAGCTTGACGTCCGAAATCATGCGGGCGATGTAGGCGGCCTTGATGTCATGCGTGCTGTAGTTGCCGGCACCCTGCGGGAATTCGCCCTTGACGATGGCCTGGTACAGGCCCTGGATGGTCTCGCCGTGGATGGCTTCACCGGCCAGCACCATCTTGAAACCGTTGTAGTCCGGCGGATTGTGGCTGCCGGTGACCATGATGCCGGACTGCGTGTCCAGCACGTGGGTGCCGAAATAGACCATCGGCGTGGCGACCATGCCGAGATCGATCACATCCACCCCGACCGCCTGCAAACCCTTGGCCAGCGCGGCCGACAGCGAGGGGCCCGAGAGCCGGCCATCGCGCCCGATCACGACCTTCTTCTGCCCCTTGGCCAGGGCGGCGGCACCGAAGGCCTGGCCGATCTGGAAGGCGACCTGGTCGTCCAGGGTTTTGTCGATGATGCCGCGGATGTCGTAGGCTTTGAAAATGGAATTGGAGATCATGGAAATCAGGTCCTCAAGTACGGATACGGGTTGGAGGGAATACGGATTCAGAGCGAGCCATCATGATTTGCTGACCACCTCAAGACGCGGGCTCTCCAGTCGCTGCGCGGCCTGGCGGCGCTTCTCGACAAAGGCCCAGTCAACGATCTCGGCTGCCGGCTGGTAGCCGCTGACCAGCTTGTGCAGCAGCGCGCGGATGGCCCCGATGTCATTGGCCTGCAGCGCGTCATGGAGATGGCGCAGTTCCTCGGCCAGACGGTCCCACGGGATGAAATCTTCATGCGCGGTCATGATGCGCGGATGCGCGGTCGGCGCCGGCTGTTCGCCGATGAGCAATTCTTCATACAGCTTCTCACCCGGGCGCAGTCCGACCGTCTGGATTTCGATGTCGCCGTCCGGATTGTGCTCATCGCGTACCGACAAGCCGGACAACTCCACCATGCGACGCGCCAGATCGAGGATGCGGACCGGCTCGCCCATGTCGAGCACGAACACGTCACCGCCTTCGGTCATCGCGCCGGCCTGGAGGACCAGTTGCACGGCCTCCGGAATGAGCATGAAGTAGCGCGTCACATCGGGATCGGTGAGCGTGATCGGACCGCCGGCCTTGATCTGCTCGCGGAACAGCGGCACCACCGAGCCGGAAGAGCCCAGCACATTGCCGAAACGCACCATCGAAAAACGCGTCAGGTTGCGCGTCCCGGTGCCATTGGCTTCCTGCCCGAGGAAACGCGGCACCACCTCGACATCGGAGAGCGACTGCAAGACCATTTCCGCCATGCGCTTGCTGGCCCCCATGATGTTGGTCGGGCGCACCGCCTTGTCGGTGCTGATGAGCACATAGTCGCTGACCTGGTTTTCAATCGCTGCCCGCGCCACGCAATAGGTCCCGAAGACGTTGTTGGTCACGCCCTCGACCGGGTTGTGCTCAACCAGCGGCACGTGCTTGTAGGCCGCGGCGTGGTAGATCGTGCGCGGTTGCCAGGTACGGCAGACCTGGCTGATGCGATCGAAGTGGCAGACGTCGCCCAGCAGCGGGATCAGTTCAGTGCCGGGCGAGACGCTGGCCTGCCGCTGCTGCAGATCGCGGTGAATCGTGTAGAGGTTGTATTCATTCTGCTCAAACAGCAGCAGCTTGGAGGGCCGCGAGCTGAGGATCTGGCGGCACAGCTCACTGCCGATGCTGCCGCCGGCCCCGGTGACCAGCACCACCTTGTTGGTGACGTTGCGGCCTACCAGCGCGGGATTGGGCAGCACCGGCTCGCGTCCCAGCAAATCGAGGATATCCAGTTCATGGGCATCGGTGATGGCCACTTTTCCTTGCGCCAGGTCTGCCAGATCGGGGACCGAGCGGATATGCACATGGAACGGCCGCAACTTCTCGATGATTTCCTTGCGCCGGGCCCGGCTGATGGAGGGCAGCGCGAGCAGGATATCGGTGATCGCAAAGGTCTCGATCAGACGCTCCGCCTCGCTGGCGGGATAGACGCGGCGGCCGTTGATGGTCTTGCCATAGAGTTCGCGGTTGTCTTCCAGGAAACCGAACAGCACCAGCTGGTGCTGCCGCTCCATGGCTTCGGCAATCTGCGCGCCCACCTGGCCGGCACCGTAGACCAGCAGACGCGACTGGCGCAGATGCTTGCGCTTGGAATCGACCTGGCTCAGCCACAGCCGGGCAAAGGCGCGGCTTCCGCCCACCATCACCAGCAGCAGCAGCGGCTGCAGGACGCCGAGCGAACGCGGAACGCCCGGCAAGGCCAGCCACACCAGCAAGGTGAACAGCAACAGTCCATAGAGAGCGACGGCCTTGGCGATGGTCACGATCGCGGCAATCCCGGTGTAGCGGAACACCGAGCGGTACAGGCCCATGCGCACGAAGATGGGCAACATCAGTACCGGAGCAATCTGGTAGACATGCCACTGGTAACCCTGCGGCCAGTGCAAGCTGTCCAGGCGCAGGGAAAAGGCGATCCAGGTCGCCAGCAAGGAGATCAGGACATCGATGGTGGCAACGATGGCTTGCTTGTTCAACCGCGGCAAATCCAGCACATGGCGTCTCATGACTGCCAATCCTTCATTTTTATTGGTTCCTTGCAAGATGTTCAGTGAGAAATACCATCCCGTCCGAGCACTTTGGCCACCGTCATCCAGAGGATGCGCAGGTCGAAGAAGAAGGACTGCTGTCTCAGGTATTGCTCGTCGAACTGGACCTTGACGGGAATCGGCAGTTCATCGCGCCCATTCACCTGTGCCCAGCCCGTCAGGCCCGGCTTGAGCCTGTGTACCCCGCGTTCACTGCGCAACGCGATGAGATCATGCTGATTGTAAAGCGCCGGCCGGGGACCGACCAGCGACATGTCGCCTCGCACGATGCTCCACAGTTGCGGCAGCTCATCCAGGCTGGTCTTGCGCAGCAGGCCGCCGATGGGCGTCAGGTGTGAACCGGAATCGGTCAACAGATGCGTCGCCACCGCCGGGGTTCCCGTTTTCATCGACCGGAATTTGGGCATGCTGAAGATCCGGTTATCCTGCCCTACCCGATCCGACCAGTACAGGACCGGTCCGCGCGAGGTCAGCTTGACCAGGATGGCCACCAGCAACATCGGTAGTGCCAGCACCAGGCAGGCCGCCACAGCAACAAAAATGTCAAAGAAACGTTTCATGATCAAAATAGGCACAACCGTGCAAATGCCGTCGTATGATAACTTTTATGTATGACAGCCGCTAACATTTCCTTGCCCATTCTTGCAGGCACAGCAAGCTTTTTACTTCATATGCATTCTTCTTCCCCTATCTATGCGATCGGCGACCTGCAGGGTTGTGCCGGTTCCCTGGAACAGTTGCTGGCCAGCCTCCCGGACACCACCCCTTCACTGATCTTCGCCGGCGACCTCATCAACCGCGGCCCCCAATCCCTTCACACCCTGCGCACCGTGATGCAGATGGGCGAGCGCGCCCAATCGGTGCTGGGCAACCATGACCTGCACCTGCTGGCCGTGGCCTGCGGCATCCGCCCGGCGCACCGCGACGACACCCTCGACGATATCCTCAACGCCCCCGACCGCGACGAGCTCATCGACTGGCTGCGCCACCGCCCCATGGCCATCCACGAACAAGGCCACCTGATCGTGCATGCCGGCGTGCTGCCCCAATGGGACCTGCAACAAGCCCTGGCGCTGGCCAACGAGGTGGAAACCATGCTGCGCAGCAACCAGTGGATGGACTTCCTGCGCCACATGTACGGCAACCAGCCCGACCGCTGGAGCGACGACCTGGCCGGCCATGATCGCCTGCGCTGCATCATCAATGCCTTCACCCGCCTGCGCTTTTGCCAGGCGGACGGGACGATGGACTTTGCGGTGAAGGAAGGCGCGGCAGCGGCGCCGGAAGGTCTGATGCCCTGGTTCGAGGTGCCAGGGCGAAGGACCGAAGACGTGACCGTGGTCTTCGGTCACTGGTCCACACTGGGACTGGTGATGCGCCCCAACCTGATCGCCCTCGACACGGGATGTGTCTGGGGCGGCAAGCTCAGTGCGGTGCGACTTGAGGATCGGGCGCTGTTCCAGGTGCAGTGTCCGCAGGCGCGGCGGCCGGGCTGAGCGATTCCGGCGAGTATCCCAGTCCGGTGGCAATGACTTCACGCGCGGTGCGCGCGAGGTCGCGGCGATGCGCGCCGTCCGTGCTGATCAGGGGCAATTGCTTCAGTTCGGCCGTCATCCCCTTGGACTTGAGGATGCTCATGATGCTCTCGGCGATGGACATGTCCCCGATGAAATCAGCCGCCGCATGCAGCCGGCCCTCGCCATCCACATAACGCAGCGCATACGGCTGCACCGGTGCCTTGGCATCGATGGCAGCCTCGAACAGGTTGGCGTGGAAAGGCAGCAGCGTGCCCTGCGCGGCCGTCGTGCCTTCAGGAAAGAAGGCGACGTGCTCGTCCTTCTCGATGCTTTCCACCAGGCCTTTGAAAATGCGCCGCACGTCGCTGGCCTTGCCGCGCGAAATGAAGATGGTGCCGGTCTTGGCGCACAGCCAGCCGATCAGGGGCCAGCTGCGGATTTCCGACTTGGCCACGAAACGGCAGGGCTGCAGCGAGTTGACCACGAAGATGTCCAGCCAGCTCACGTGATTGGACACCAGCAACGAACGCGGAATCGGCAGCGGGCTGTCGATCTTGATGGCGATGCCGCAGATGCGCAGCAGCTTGCGCGACCAGCGCCGGATGTGCGCCTCCCGCCCCTTCTCGGAGGTGAACGGGAACAGGAAGGCACAGACCGCCATGCCCTTGAAGAGATGCGCGATCAGGCGCAGCAAACGGAAAACGAACATGGCGTATTCGGGTCTTGATGAGGTCGTGATCGAATCGTCGTGACGAAAAACGGCTTGATCGAAATTCAAGATCGAAGTTGCCCGCAGTCAACCATCGATCAAGAAAAAATCAAACTGAAAATCAAGCGACAGGTTTTCAGCGCTCGAAGGCAATATGCCCCGAGACGATGGTCGCCTTGACCACGCCCGGCAGCTCATAGCCTAGGAACGGGGTGTGCTTGCCCTGGCTGGCCAGTGCCGAGCCCTGCACCTTCCACAAGGTGTTGGGATCAAACAGGCACAGGTCGGCCACGCTGCCCACGGCCAGGTTGCCGGCCTTCAGGCCCGCCACCTTGGCGGCGCGATGGGTCACCTTGGAGATGGCCTTGGACAGTACTTCCTTGCCCTCGCCTTCAGTCTCCAGCGCCCACTTCAGCGACAGCGACAGCAGCAGTTCCAGGCCGGTTGCGCCCGGCGAGGCTTCGCCGAAGGGCAGCAGCTTCTCATCGTCATCGACCGGGGTGTGATCCGAGCAGACGGCATCGATGGTGCCATCCAGCAAGGCCGTGCGGATCGCTTCACGGTCGCGCTGCGAGCGCAGCGGCGGCGTCATGCGGGCATTGGAATCGAAGAAGCCGATGTCCAGGTCGCACAGATGGATGTGGTGTACACCCACATCGCAGGTCACCGGCAGGCCTTCGCTCTTGGCCTGGCGCACCAGCTCCAGACCGGCGGCCGAGGACATGCGGCACAGGTGGACGCGGGCACCGGTGGCGCGCATCAGTTCGAACAGGGTATAGAGCGCAATGGTCTCCGACATCACCGGCACGCCCGACAAACCCAGGCGCGAAGCGGCCGGGCCGCTGTGGGCGATGCCGGTGCGGCCCAGGTGCGGGTCCTGCGGGCGCAGCCAGACGGTGTAGTTGAAGGTCTTGGCGTATTGCAGGGCCGACAGCAGCACGGTGGTATCGGTGATCGGCTCTTCGGCTTGCGAAAAGCCGATGCAGCCGGCTTCGGTCAGCTCGGCCATTTCGGTCAGCGCTTTTCCTTTGAGGCCGGCGGTGAGCGCGCCCAGCGGATAGACGTGGGCCTGATTCAGCGAACGGGCTCGGTGCTTGAGCATTTCCACCAGGCCAGGTTCGTCCAGCACCGGGTCGGTATCCGGCGGGCAGACCAGGCTGGTCACGCCGCCCTGGATGGCGGCCTGCATTTCGGATTCCAGCGTGGCCTTGTATTCGTAGCCGGGCTCGCGCAAGCGGGCCGACAGGTCCACCAGGCCGGGAGCCACGATCAGGCCGGTAGCGTCGATGGTCTTGTTGGCCACGAAGTCAGCCGGGGCCTGGCCGACGCCGACGATCTTGCCGGCGGCCACATACACATCCTGCTGGGCATCGATGCCGTTGGCCGGGTCGATCAGGCGGCCGTTCTTGATATGCAGTTTCATCAGTTCTTGTCTTCTTAACGGATCGTTCAAAACGTCGCGGTGACGGTCGTCGTCACCCGGGTTCAATTGCCAGCCACGATGCTCATGACTGCCATGCGCACCGCAATGCCGAAGGTCACCTGCGGCAGGATCACGGCCTGTGCGCCATCGGCCACGGCGGAATCGATTTCCACGCCGCGGTTCATCGGGCCGGGGTGCATGACGATGGCGTCCGGCTTGGCCAGGGCCAGGCGTTCCGGGGTCAGGCCGTAGCTCTTGAAGAACTCCTGCGCCGACGGCAGCAAGGCACCGCTCATGCGCTCGTTCTGCAGGCGCAGCATGATGATGACGTCCACATCCTTCAAGCCCTCTTCCATGTTGTGGAAGACCCGCACGCCCATCTGCTCCAGGCCGCTGGGCAGCAAGGTGCGCGGACCGATGGCGCGCACTTCAGGCACGCCCAGGGTGGTCAGCGCGTGAATGTCCGAGCGCGCCACGCGGCTGTGCAGGATGTCGCCGACGATGGCCACACGCAGGTTGGTGAAGTCTTTCTTGTAGTGACGGATGGTGTACATGTCCAAGAGACCCTGGGTCGGGTGCGCGTGGCGGCCGTCACCGGCGTTGACCACGTGGACGTGCGACTGCTTCGTATCGATCAGGTGCTTGGCGATCAGGAAGGGCGCGCCCGATTGCGCATGGCGCACCACGAACATGTCGGCGTGCATGGCCGCCAGGTTGTCGATGGTGTCCAGCAGCGACTCGCCCTTGCTGGTACTGGAGGCCTGGATATTCAGGTTGATCACGTCCGCCGAGAGGCGCTTGGAGGCGATCTCGAAGGTGGTGCGGGTGCGCGTGGAGTTCTCGAAGAACAGGTTGAAGACGCTCTTGCCGCGCATCAGCGGCACCTTCTTGACTTCGCGGTCGCCGATGCTGACGAAGGACGAGGCAGTATCGAGGATGTGCGTCAGGATCGAGCGCGGCAGGCCCTCGATGGTCAGCAGGTGTTGCAGTTCGCCGTTTTTGTTGAGTTGGGGATTAAGCATGGACCACCGTAAGGGAGAAGCGGCCGTCGTCGGCGCGTTGCAGTTGCAGGTTTTCTTGTTTGCTGAGTTCGACCGAGGCCGCGACGAAATCGGCGGCAATGGGCAGCTCGCGGCCACCGCGGTCCACCAGCGCCGCCAGCAGCACGCGCGCCGGACGGCCATAGTCGAACAGTTCGTTGATGGCGGCCCGTGTAGTGCGGCCGGTGTAGAGCACGTCGTCGACCAGCAGGATGGTGGCGCCCTCGACATCGAAGGGAATTTGGCTGGGCTTCACGTCAGCGCGCAGGCCCTTCTCGGAAAAATCGTCACGGTAAAAGGACACGTCGACGAAGCCCAGGCGCTCGGCCAGGCCCAGTTCGGTAGCCAGGCGTTCAGCCAGCCAGGCACCGCCGGAGTGGATGCCCACCAGCGCAACCTCGGTTGCGCCCTGCAGGCCGGCTTTGATCTGCTGTACCAAGGTTTGGTACAGCGCTTCTGCATCAAGCTGGGAAGGTGTTGTGCTCATGAATGTGCGTCGTCAAAGTATTGCTGCAAAATGATGGCGGCCGCCTGGTCGTCGATCTGTTCGCCGCGCTGGTGCTGGATGACCGCCGAACTGTAGCGTTCATCCACCAGCGTGACCTCGAGCCCGTAGCGGCCGTGCAACTGGTTGGCAAAGCGGCGGCAGCGCACGCTCATCTCGTGCTCGGCACCGTCCGGATGCAAGGGCAGGCCGACCACGCAGCGAGCCGGTTGCCACTCCGCAATCAGGCGCGCAATCGCCGCGAACTTGCCGTCGTTGGTCGCTTCGCTGATCACCGCCAGCGGCTGCGCCTGCTTCAGGCCGGTATTGCCCACGGCCACGCCGATGCGCTTCAAGCCGAAGTCGAAGGCCAGGATGGTATCCAAACGTCCCCGCTCCCTCAGGCCCGGCCGGCGTCGCCGGACAGCATCACCGGATCGATGCCCAAGAGGGCCAGCGCCGCCGTGAAGCGTTGCTCCACCGGCAACTCAAAAATGATGGCAGGGTCAGCCTTGACCGTCAGCCAGCCATTGCGGCCGATCTCGCCTTCGAGCTGGCCCGGGCTCCAGCCCGAGCAACCCAGGGTGACCAGCACGCGCTCGGGGCCATCACCGTGGGCCACCGCTTCGAGCACGTCCTTGGAGGTGGTCAGCGCGACCTCATCGGTAACCTGCAGGGTCGAGGAATATTTTTCCGAGGTCGAATGCAGCACGAAGCCGCGCTCCACCTGCACCGGGCCGCCGAACATGACCGGGCGGCGATACAGCTCGGGCATGGCATCGGGGGTGTCGGGCCGGATCTCCAGCTTGAGGTTGATGCGGTCGAACAGCACATCCATGGTCATGTCGGTGGGCTTGTTGATGACCACGCCCAGCGCGCCGTTGTGGTTGTGCTCGCAAAGATAGACCACGGTGCCGCCGAAGATCGGGTCCAGCATGGACGGCATGGCGATCAGGAAATGATTGGTCAGGTCCAGTTCCAGCGGGGGACGGACCTCGTCAGCGGCATCGTCGCCCTCGGCCTGGCCGCTGGCATCGGAGCCGGCAGCGTGGCGGGAAGGGGCGTCGGAATGGAATGGGTCGAAAGCGCCAAAGGAATCCACGGATTCGTCGAAATCCTCGGCTGAGAAACTGAAGGGAGAATTGCGTCTCTTGATCATCCCGGCATTTTAGCAGTTTTGGCCGGGATCCCATGTGGCTCGTGGGGCAGCGCGCGCAAAGCCGGCCGCATGCAGCCGGCTTTGCCAGCCTCAATTGCCTTCGAGCATCTTTTTGACAGCCTGCCTCGCCTGCGCACCGAGTTCGGCCAGATCCACGCCGGGGATGGCGTCATCGCGGACCACGGCGCGGCCACCGACCCACATTGCCTTCAGGAAAGGCCGGCCACCCGAGGCCACGGGGCCGATGGCCGGATCATGCAAGCCAAAGTAGCGCGGATCATCCAGCCGGTACAAGGCAATGTCAGCTTGCTGACCCACCTGCAGGCCCTGCAGTCCGTCCAGGCCAAGCACCCGGGCGCCACCGGTCGTACCCCAGCGCACCACATCCTCCACCGTCGCTTCATCGGCACCGCCTTCGAAGGCCCCGCCCCGGAATGTGGGGGTGGCTTCCTGGCCGCGCCGGGCGCGCTGCATCAGCCACGCGGCGTGCGTTTCCGAAATCATGTCGGCCGCCTCGTTGGAGGCTGCGCCATCCACACCGATGGACACCGGTACGCCCGCCGCCTCCAACGCGCGGATCGGGGCGATGCCACTGCCCAGGCGACCGTTGCTTTGCGGGCAATGGGCGATGCCCGTTCCGGTACTTCCCAGCAAGGCAATTTCTTCGGCATCGAGCTTCACCAGATGCGCAAACCACACGTCCGGCCCCAGCCAGCCGATGCGCTCGCAGAATTCCACCGGGCGGCAGCCATGCATGGCGTGTGCGCTGTCCTGGTAGCCGACGGTCTCCGAGAGATGGCTGTGCAGCCGCACCCCCGACTCCCGCGCGGCATCGGCGATGGTGCGCAGTTCCTCCGGGGCCGCCGAATAGAGCGGCGTGGTCGGTGCCATCACCACGCGCCGCATCGAAGCGGGCGCAGGATCATGGAAGCGCCTGGCCAGGCGCTGCATGTCGGTCAGGAAAGCATCGAGCGTCTCCGGACGCAATGCACTGGGCAACTCCGCCTCCAGCTGCCGCGTGCGGGTGGCGGTGCCCCGGCACAGGACGAAACGCAGGCCCAGCTTTTCCGCTTCCTCGAACAGGATCTCCGAAGTATCGAACGGCATGCCGGGGTAATACAGGTAGTTGTGATCGGCAATCGTGCCGCAGCCCGAGCGCATCAGTTCGACCATGCCGATGCGCGCAGCCAGGCGGAACAGCTCGGCATCGAATTTGGCGCGATAGCGATAAGGGGTGGCCGCCAGCCAGGGCGTGAGCGTGGCATTGATGCCCAGCGGATCCCCCTTCAACAGCGACTGGAACAGGTGATGATGGGTATTGACCCAGGCCGGATAGGCCACGCAATCGCTGGCATCGATCACGTTCTCACCGGGCAGTGCGTCGAGCTTTCCGATGGCGGCAATCACCCCATCGGCCACGCGGATGTCGGGACCGGCGTGGCGCGCGGCCTCGCCGGGCAGGCCGGTCAGGATGGCCTGCAGGTTGCGGATCAAAAAAGTGTTCATGACAGGTCGGCTCCTTGGACAGTCGTCATCATGCCATCTCGCTCTCATGCCAGCCGGCCAGCATGGCGCGCGACAGCGCACTCATCAGCCAGAACAGCAGGATGCCGGTCAGCGTGATGAGCAGCAGGGCCGCAAACAGACGCGGAATGTTGAGCTGGAAACCCGCCTGCAGGATCTGGTAGGCCAGTCCCGATCCGGTGCCACCGGTGCCCGCCACGAACTCGGCCACCACCGCCCCGATCAGCGCCAGCCCGCTTGAAATACGCAGGCCGCCAAAGAAATACGGCAAGGCACTGGGAATGCGCAGGCGGCGCAAGGTCTGCCAGCGCGTGGCCTTGTTGAGCCGGAACAGGTTGAGCAGGCCCGGATTGACGCTGCGCAGTCCCAGCGTGGTGTTGGAGATGATGGGGAACAGCGCCATGATGGTGGCGCATACCGTCAGCGCGGCCGTGGTGTCTTTGACCCAGATGATGATGAGCGGAGCGATGGCGACGATGGGCGTGACCTGCAGGATGATCGCGTAAGGGAAGAGACTGACCTCGATGAAGCGGCTCTGCACGAACACGAAAGCGATGGACACCCCCAGGATCACCGCCAGCACGAAGGCCAGGAAGGTGATCTTCAGCGTGACCAGCAGCGACTCCATCAGCATGCCCCAATCGGCCACCAGGGTCTTGGCAATCAGCGCGGGCGTGGGTACCAGGTAAGGCGGCACCTCCAGCAGCGTGCAGACGATCTGCCACATCAGCAGCAGGGCGATGCCAATGGACAGCGGCGCGACCACGCGCCAGAACCCGGGACGATTGACCAGCGGATCAGTGTTGGGCTTCATGGCCGTCTCCTTGCTGGTTGGCCAGCGTGAGGTAATCGGAAAGCGTCTTGCAGTACTGCATGAAGGGGGCCGAAATACGGAAAGCTTCATCGCGCGGACCGTCCACCTCGATGGCCACATCCGCAATCACCCGCCCGGGGCGGGCTGCCATCACGATCACGCGCGAGGACAGGAACACCGCTTCATAGATGCTGTGGGTGACGAAGACCACGGTCAGGTCCTGCTTGCTCCAGATGTCGCGCAGGTCGGCATCGAGCTTGTTGCGGGTGAATTCATCGAGGGCACCGAAGGGCTCATCCATGAGCAGCAGATTGGGTGAGGTGGCCAGAGCACGCGCAATGGAGGCACGCATCTGCATGCCGCCCGAGAGTTCGCGCGGCAGCACCTTGTGGAATTTTTCCAGGCCCACCAGTTTCAATGCCTCGGCCACCCGCGCATCGGCCTGCGCGCGCGGCACGTGGCGCAGCTCCAGCGGCAGCCTTGCATTCTGCTCCACCGTGGCCCAGGGCATCAGGGTGGCTTCCTGGAACACCATGGCCAACGTGCGTTCAGGCGTGCCTACCGTGGCCAGGTTGCCGCCCCACCAGCGGATGTGGCCGTGGGAGGGTTCTTCCAGCCCGGCAAACATCTTCAGCAAGGTGCTCTTGCCACAGCCCGACGGCCCCAGCAGCGAGACGAACTCGCCGCGCCCGATATCGAGTTTCACCTCGTCCAGCGCGCGCGTGCCGTTGCGATAGGTCTTCTCCACCCGCTGTGCCGACAGCACCGGCGGCGTACCCGCCTCGGCAGCCGCTGCGGCCTCCCTCTCCTGCTCCCATGCCGCGGCCTGCGACATGGCGAATTCATCTCTGTCCATGGGATCTCCTGGCGGCTTCATGCAGCGGGGTGGATGCGGAACACTTCGGATTCGCCGTGCTCTTCCAGCAATTGCAGCAGCATGCGGCGCATGATGAGACCGGGCCGATCCGAGGCCATGTGAAATTCCTGGCGGCGGCGCACGTCGATGCAGGCATCGGGGTCAGTGGCTTCCAGGATCTCGCGGTCTTCCACCAGGATGGGGGCATCCCAGGCGATCAGCTCGGCTTCGGAACACTCTTCTTCGGTATCGTTGCGATAGAGCCATTGCGACAGCATGATGGCACCATCATCGATGGGCGTGGCGCAGTTGTAGATGATGTGATGGCGGCCGCTCTCCGGATAGGTGCAGCCGAAGCGGCGCACGAAGGGCAGGTACCAGCGGTTGAACATGTGGCGCACCGTGGTGTCGGCGGTGCTGCCGGTGACGCGATGGCTGGCCGGGACGTTCTTGATGGGCACGCGGGTTTCGGCTTCGAAGCCGTAGTCGGTTTCCTCGATCTCGTATTTCTCCGGCTTGGGCTGGTCATACAAGCCGAAGGTGGCACGATGCACGTAACTGAAGTGCGAATTGTCGAAGGAGTTTTCCATCATGCGCAGGGCACTGGTCTCCCAGCGCTCGTAGAACTGGAAGATGCGCCGGTAGCCGGGCGCGCCATCCTCGGGAAACTCAGGGATATCGCGCAGCGGTTCTTCCAGCGCCACCCACACATATCCGTAGCGCTCCTTGCAGAAATACGACTTCACGCAGGCGCCTGACGGCACGCTGCCATCCACGCTCTGCGGCACGCGCACGCAGGCGCCCTCGCCGTTGAAGGTCCAGCCGTGATAGCCGCAGACGATGTTGCCGTTTTCCACGAAGCCCTTGGACAACCTGGCCGTGCGATGGCAGCAGCGGTCCTGCAAGGCGGCGGGTGAGCCGTCCTCCTTGAGCCACACCACCAGCTTCTCACCCAGGAGCGTAAAGGGCTGCGGACCGTCCTTCAATTGCGTGACGGGCATGAGCGCGTACCAGAACTTGCGCAAGACTTTTTGTTGAGTTACCAGCATGAGGCTGCTCCTTCTGCTTGGACTGCGACCGCCATGGTTCGCAGTGGTCCGGCCGGCGTGCCAACACGGTCGCCTTCGCCGAAATACATTGGCTTCGAGGTGTCATGCGGCAGCTCAGGCCGCCGCCACCGCCCCGAAGGTCTGCTTCACTTTCATTTCCAGGTAGTCACCGATGGTGCAGGGTGCGTAGCGCGCCGGGCGTTCATCGCTGCAGCAACTGGGCAGGCAGGCCACCACGGCCGCCTGGTCGCCATCCTGGAAGAACGGCAGGGAATAGCGCGGTGCACTGCCCGCATTGAGCACGCGATGCGCATTGCTGTGATACAGGTCATTGCTCCAGCGCTGCAGCAAGTCGCCGATGTTGACTACGAAACTTTCCGCGATGGGCGGCGCGCTCACCCATTGGCCATCGGCATTGCAGATTTCCAGACCGCCGATGTCGTCCTGCGCGAGGATGGTGACCAGTCCCCAATCGGTATGGGCCCCGGCACCGATCTGGTTGTGGCGGGCACCGTCAGGCTGCGGCGGATAGTGCAGCATGCGCTGGGTGGCGATGGGTGCCTGCAGCACCGGCTCGAAGAAATCCTCGGGCATCTCCAGCGACAGTGCGATCACGCCCAGCAGGCGATGCGACAGGGCGCGCACGGCGTCGTAATACAGCCGTGAGTGCTCTTCGAAACCCGGCAGATCCTGCGGCCACAGGTGGTGGCCATAGCGCAGCAGGCCGCGTTGTACATACGGATGATCGGGCGCGATGTCAAAGCCGAACTGGAAGCCTTCCTTCAAATCGGCGGGCGATCCTTCATCGAGGGCCTGCGCGCCCATGCGCTCGTATCCGTAGCCGGACGGAGAATGCCGCATGTCGATGGCCGATTTGCTGGCCTGGGGCAAGGCAAAGAAACGCCGCGCCCAATCGAATTGCTGCTCGACCAGGGAGGGCGCGACACCGTGATTGACGAGGTAGAAGAACCCCACGTCGCGCGAGATCTTGTGAATCTCCCAGGCCAGCGCCTCGCGGCGGGCCAGTTCGGGCGAAAACGCATCGGCGAAATCGATCACCGGAATGCGGCGCGCGGTCATGGGTACTGTGTAGGGAATCATGGCGTCCTCACGCGAAGGGGATCGCTGCTGCGGACAGCACAAGGCAGCAGCGATCGGCGGGTCACAACATCAGGGCATGACCTTCATGTCCTTGACGAACTGGGTGGTGTAGGCCTTGTGATAATCGGTCCCCGCCTTGAGCAGGCCGGTGGCGACCATGACGTCATAGGTTTGTTTCCAGCGCTCATCGGTCATCACGCCGATGCCCAGCTTGGCCGCATCCCCCCCGGTGACGACCTTGAGTTCCTTGAGCTTGCCCAGGGCATAGGCCAGTTGCTCATCCCCCATGTTCTTGTTGTCGGCCTTGATGAGGGCATTGGCCGGTGCCGGGTCTTCCAGGTAGCTCTTCCAGCCTTCGGCGGTGGCCTTGACGAAGCGCTGCACCAGGTCAGGCTTGGTAGCCACTGTCTTCTGGAGCGTAACGATGGTGGTGCCATAGGGCGGATAGCCTTCGCTGGCGAAGAGGAAGAACTTGCTCTTCACGCCGGCCTTGTCGGCCTGGAACAGTTCGGACGAGGGATAAGCCTGCTGCGCGATGTTGGGATCGGCAAAGAAGGGCTGCAGGTTGAAGGTGTAGGCCTTGGACTGCGCATCGGTGTAGCCGTACTTGGACTTGAGCCACGGCCACCAGCTCGACTGGCCCGAGCCCGCGACCAGGATGGTCTTGCTCTTGAGACCACCCAAGCTGCTGACATCATCATGCGTCATCATGCCCTGCAGGTCGGACTGGAAGGACGTACCGACGGTCACCAGCGGCAGCCCCTGCTCGATCCCCTTCATCACCGTGAAGTCATAGCCCATGCTGAAGTCAGCCTGCCCGGCCACCAGGATCTGCATGTTGTTGACCTGCGGCCCACCCATCTTGATGGTCACATCCATCCCATATTTTTTATAAATACCTTTGGCCACCGCCTGGTAGAAGCCGCCGTGCTCGGCCTGCGCATACCAGTTCGACAGCAGCGTGACCTTGTCCTCGGCGTGGGCCAGGCCCGTCGCCGACAGGGCAGCCGCGCCCAGCCACAGCGCGGCCAGGTGCCGCAGGAATGTCCGCTTTTGCATCGATTGCTTCTTCATAGCCTTCCTCTCCAGGTGGGTTGAACTTGCTTTGCGTGCTAACCAATTACAGATCCAGAACCAATCGCGTGCCGGCACAGCGCGATACGCAGGGCAGGATGCGGCGGCCGCTCGCGCGTTCGGCGTCAGAGAGCACGCTGTCGCGATGCAGGGGCTGGCCTTCCAGCACGGTGCTCTCGCAACTGCCGCAGAAGCCTTCGCCGCAAGAGGTGCCGATGACCACGCCCACTTGCGCGGCGGCAGCGACGATGCTCTGGCCGGGCTGCACCTCGCAGCGCAAGCCGGAACGCTGCAGGACCAGTTCGAATACACGTTCTTCGGCATGAGCCTGCGCAGCAGATTGCGGCTCGGCATTCGCCATCAGAGGCGCAGCGAACCATTCGAAATGAATGTCCTGCTCGCGCCAGCCCGCCAGTTGCGCATGCCGGCGCGCGGCATCGATGAAAGGTGCAGGTCCGCACACATAGAGCGGCGACGAAGACGGCACGGCGGCAAGTGCCGCTGCAATGGCACGCTCGGTCTCGATACCGTCCAATCCCAGATGCAGCGACATGCCTTGCGAACAGGCGGCCAGTTCATGGAAAAATGCAGCGTGTGCCAGGCTGCGCGCGAAGTAATGCAGGCGATGACGCCGGCCCTGCGCAGCCATCTCGGCGGCCATCGCATGCAGCGGCGTGATGCCGATACCAGCGGCCAGCAGCAAGGGCGCGCGGGTGTCGGCGATGAGGGGAAAGGCATTGACGGGAGACGATGCGCTGATCGCCATACCCGCCTGCACCTGTTCATGCAGGAAGGCGGATCCACCGCGCGAATCGCTCTCGCGCTTGACGGCAATCACGTAGCAGTCGCGCTGTTGCGGCGTATTGCAGAGGGAATAGGCACGCACCAGACCGTCTTGCAAATGCAGGCGCAGGTGCGCGCCCGGCGTCCAGGGCGGCAACGCGGCACCCTCCTGCGCCACCAGTTCAAAGAGACGAATCCCTTCGGCCGCGTGGCGCACTGCCCTCACCCGCAAAGGCAGTGTGGTGTCGGCACTACCATTGAAACGATCGGTGACAGCGTTCATCGCCCACCTCGGATGGCATTGCCGGAAAGGGAATCGATCAGGGGGAGTATTGCGAAAAACGGCAACGCAGAATGAGAAGGCGCTCGGGCAATGTGCATGGTCTCGTGTCCTGTCAAAAGAGAGGGACCACCGGAAGGCTCCGATGGCGTCACGAGCAATGCCCCGCAAGAAGGTAAGTGTCTTCGTTACCGACTGCTAGCCGCTTCTACTCAATCGCTTCTTTAGCAAACGGCGTGCCAAGGCCGGAAGCGCCGTAAACCCATGTGTTCTTTCTGCGGTTCAATGAAAAAGGGACGGAGAATTCCGTCCCTTTGCCTGCGCGCTGCACATCTTGGTGCGCCCTGCCTTGATCTGCATCAGAAGCGCACCAACAAGAAGCTCGCCAAATTATTGCATCAGCATCAGGCTACGCCATGCTGCTTGAAGAAGGCCACGACCTTGCTCCATGCATCCTTGGCATCCGCCTCCACATAGCTGGGACGGTAGTCGGCGTTGAAGGCGTGGCCCGAATTGGCGTACACATGGAATTCGGATTTGTTGCCCGCCTTCTGCAGGGCTTCCTTCATCTGCTCCACGGTGGAAACCGGGATGCCCTGGTCCTTTCCGCCGTAGAGGCCGATGACCGGCGTCTTCAGTGTCGGCGCGATATCGATGGGCTGCTGCGGGAACAGCGCGGTCTTGTCGCCCACCAGGCGGCCATACCAGGCGGCCCCGGCCTTGACCTGCGGATTGTGGGCGCTGTAGAGCCACACGATGCGGCCGCCCCAGCAGAAGCCGTTGATACCCAGGCGCTTGATGTCGCCGCCGTTCTCGCCGGCCCATTTCACGTAGGCATCAATGTCGCCCATGACCTGCGCATCGGGCACCTTGGAAATGATTTCCTTCTGCAGCTCGGCAATGGAGGTATAGGCCATGGGATTGCCCTGGCGCACGAAGAAGTCCGGTGCGATGGCCAGGTAGCCCAACTTGGCGAAACGGCGCGCGATGTCGGCGATGTGCTCATGCACGCCGAAGATCTCGGAGACCACGATGATGACCGGCAGTCCGGTCTTGCCCTCGGGCTGGGCGCGATAGGCCGGTACGCGCTGGCCGTTGACGTCGATGGATACCTCGCCTGCGGTCAGGCCCTGGGTATCGGTCTTGATCATGGTCTGCGCGCACACCGGCAGCACGGCGGCGGCAAAGCCGGTGCCCAGCGCGGTCTTGAGGAAGGTGCGGCGATCAGCGTTGCCGGACAGGTTGCTCTGGCCCAGCAGGCTGTTGAAATCATTGCGAAGGTCGTTCATCGGGTTCTCCATCTTGGTGGCACTTGGCCTCGTTGTGGTGGAAGTGATGGTGATGCGGGGGAGCGCCAACATGAAAAAGCGGTCCTTGCAGACCGCTTTCATGGCACCGGACAAGCTGGCATTTTTCGCACTCAGGCTTCATCCCCTGCCGGAGTCTAACCGCAATCGGCAGAACGTGTTGAGCGCGGCTTGACCAGGTTTTGACCCTGCTTCATCCCTGCACCGCCAGTGCCGCTTTGCCGCCCGGCAGCTCCGGCGCACCGGGCGTGACGTCGATGACGCGCTCAGCCGAAGCCGGTTGTGCATAAGTTGCAGAAGTGGACGAAGTCACGCGCGCCTGTGCCGCATCGATGCGGAACACGCTCACCAGTTGCTGCAAACCGGCCGCCTGTTCCTGCAGCTGGCGCGCTGCGGCCGCTGCCTGTTCGACCAGGGCGGCGTTCTGCTGGGTCATGTCGTCGATCTGGATGATGGCCTCGTTGACTTGTTCGATGCCGCTGCTCTGCTCGCGGTTGGCGTGGGTGATCTCGGTCATCACGTCGGTGACGCGGCGGATGCTGGTGACGATCTCGGTCATGGTGCTGCCGGCCTGCTCGACCAGCTTGCTGCCATTTTCCACCTTGCCCACCGAGTCGCCGATGAGCACCTTGATTTCCTTGGCGGCCGAGGCCGAGCGCTGCGCCAGCGAACGCACTTCGGACGCCACCACCGCAAAGCCGCGCCCCTGCTCGCCCGCACGCGCCGCTTCCACCGCCGCATTGAGCGCGAGGATATTGGTCTGGAAGGCGATGCCATCGATCACGCTGACGATATCGGCCACCTTCTGCGAGGAGGCATTGATGGACTGCATGGTCTCCACCACCTGCGAGACGATGCTGCCACCCTGCACCGCCACGTCGGAGGCGGCCAGCGCCAGGTCGTTGGCCTGGTGGGCGTTCTCGGCATTCTGCTTGACGGTGGAATTGAGCTGCTCCATGGAGGAGGCGGTCTCTTCCAGCGCGCCAGCCTGCTGCTCGGTGCGGCCGGAGAGGTCCAGGTTGCCGCGTGCGATTTCGGTCGAGGCGGTAGTGATGGTTTCAGAACCGCGTCGCACTTCCGAGACGATCGCCGCGAGCTTGTCGCGCATCACGCGCATGGCCGCCAGCAGGCTGTCGTTGTCACCGGCGTGGGTATCAATCACGACAGCCAGGTCGCCTTCGGCAATCTGGCCGGCGATCTGCACGGCGTAGTCCGGTTCGCCACCCAGCTTGCGCAGGATCTGGCGCGTGATCCAGATGGCCGCGAGGATCGCGGTGACCACGCCGATGGCGCTGATGAGCAGCATCAGCAGGCGCGCACGGGCATAGGCGGCGGCGCTGCTGTCGGCGGCTTCGCGGTTGAGTTTGTCTTCCAGTGCGGCCAGCGCCTTCAGTTCGACCTGCCAGGACTTCTGCACCGGCAGGTATTGCTCCTTCAGGAATTGCGCCAGTTCATAGGCTTCGCGGCGCTTGCCGAATTCGACGGCTTCGTTGATGAGCTTCTCGGCGGTAGCGGCCTGCGCCTGGATCTTGGGCAGGGCCGCCTTCTCTTCCTCGGAAGTGTCGGCGGAGTCGGCAAAGAGCTGTTGCAGCTTCTGCGCGGCGACCTTGTATTTCTGGGTCTGGCCTTCGATGTATTGCGCCTCGATGTCCACATCTTCAGGCGCGGCGGGCAGCATGAGGTTGCGCAACGAGATGGAGCGCTCGCCCACCGTTTCCAGCATCTCCTTGACCAGTGCGCTCTCGGGATTCTTGACCTCCACCACATGCGTGAAGCGTCCCTGCACCTGGTGCATGTTGTAGATGCCGAAGCCGGTCACCAGCACCAGCAGCAAGACCACCCACGCAAACCCCAACCCCAGGCGCGTACCTACCTTCATTCCTGACTTCATGACGTCTCCTCCCATGTGTTCATCGGAGGCCGGACGGAAAGACGGAGATGATGACGGCCACGGACCGCATGCGGTCATGGCCGGTGATGAATGTGCTTGTCCCCTGCTTCCCTGCCTCAGCCTCGGTTGCCCGGACCCCGTCCGGTACCACCCAGGGCGTCATCCCGTCTTTGTTCGTCTGCGGTTGCGACGCCGGTCTGCTTGTCTTGTCATTCAGGTGCTGGCTCGGTCGGGGGCACTGACGGCTGCTGACCACTGGGGTCACGTCACGGCGTCAGCTTGCCTTCCTGCCAATCTTGCTTTTTTGCCTAATCGTTCACGCCCCTGCACTATCGCACAGCGGAAAGCCGCGTTTTCCTGCCAGGGGGTGAAGATTAATGCGCTTCGTCCCAATTCTTACCGATTCCGACCTCGGCAAGCAAGGGAACTTTCAGCTCCGCAACATTTTTCATCAATTCAGGCAGCTTTTCACGCACCACCGCCAGCTCCTCCTGGGGCACTTCCAGCACCAGTTCATCGTGGACCTGCATGATCATGCGGCTCTTCATGCCAGTCGACTCCAGCCAGTCCTGCACGGCAATCATGGCCAGCTTGATGAGGTCGGCCGCGGTGCCCTGCATGGGCGCATTGATCGCCGCACGCTCGGCGCCTTGCCGGCGCGGACCGTTGGGCGAGTTGATCTCGGGCAGCCACAGGCGGCGGCCGAAGACCGTTTCCACGTACCCGCGCGCCTTGGCCTGCAGGCGCGTTTCATCCATGTAGCGCTTCACGCCCGAGAAGCGCATGAAGTATTTGTCGATGTACATCTGCGCGGCAGAGCGTTCGATGCCCAGGTTGCCGGCCAGGCCAAAGGCGCTCATGCCATAGATCAGGCCGAAGTTGATGACTTTGGCATAGCGGCGCTGCTCGGACTCAACCTGCTCGGGCGCGATGCCGAAGATTTCGGCGGCGGTGGCCTTGTGGATGTCTTCGTTGTTGGCGAAGGCCTTCAACATGTTCTCGTCTTCGGAGATGTGCGCCATGATGCGCAGCTCGATCTGCGAATAGTCGGCCGAGACGATCACGCAGCCTTCGGGTGCGACGAAGGCTTCGCGGATGCGGCGTCCTTCGGGCGTGCGGATCGGGATGTTCTGCAGGTTCGGTTCGTTGGAAGACAGGCGACCAGTGACTGCCACCGCCTGTGCATAGTTGGTATGCACGCGGCCGGTGGCCGGGTTGATCATCTTGGGCAGCTTGTCGGTATAGGTGGACTTGAGCTTGGCCAGGCCGCGATAGTCCAGCAGGACCTTGGGCAGCGGATAATCCTCGGCCAGTTTCTGCAGCACTTCTTCATCGGTGGACGGTGCGCCCGAGGCGGTCTTCTTGACCACCGGCAGCTCCAGCTTGCCGAACAGGATCTCGCCCAGCTGCTTGGGCGAATTCAGGTTGAAAGGCTGGCCGGCCAGGTCGTAGGCCTGCTGTTCGATTTCGAGCATGCGTTTGCCGAGATCGTGCGATTGCTGGCCCAGGCGCTCGCTGTCGATCAGCACGCCATTGCGTTCGATTTTCTGCAGCACCACCGAGGTCGGGACTTCGATCTTCTCGTAGATGAAGCGCAGCTTGTCATCATGCTCGATCTGCGGCCACATGGCGTGATGCAGGGCCAGTGTGACTTCTGCATCCTCGGCGGCGTATTCGGTGGCGCGTTCGATGGCCACTTCATTGAAGCCGATCTGCGACGCACCTTTGCCGCATACCTCGGCATAGGTGATGGTCTTGCGCTCCAGATGACGTGCAGCCAGGCTGTCCATGTCATGCGGACGATGTGATTCGAAGACGTAGGATTCCAGCAGCGTGTCGTGCTTCACGCCGGCCAGACGAACGCCGTAGTTGGCGAAGATGTGGCTGTCGTATTTCAGGTGCTGGCCGAGCTTGGCCTTGCTGGCGTCTTCCAGCCACGGCTTCAGTTTGGCGAGCACGTGCTCGCGCGACAATTGTTCGGGTGCATCCTGGTAGTTGTGCGCCACCGGAATGTAAGCAGCACGGCCCGGCTCGCAGCACAGCGAGATGCCGACCAGCTCGGCCTGCATCGCATCCAGCGAGGTGGTCTCGGTATCGACGGCCGTCAGTTCGGCGGCGTTGATGGTGGCGATCCACTGATCCAGTTGCGCATCGGTGAGCACGGTCTCGTACTCGACCTTGGGCGCAGGAGCAAAGAGGCCACCCTGGGCCGGCGCTTCCAGTGCTGCAGCGGCGCTGGCACCGACCAGCGGGGTCTTGGCACCCGCCGGCTCGCTACCCTCGCCCAGTTCGCGCAGCCAGGTGCGGAAGTTGTAGCGGGTGAAGAGATCCTTGAGCACTTCCTTGTCGACCGGCTGCATGGTCAGCGATTCAAGGATGGACTTCATGTGCTCCGACAGATCGCAATCGGTCTTGACCGTGACCAGCACGCGGCCTTGCGGCAGCCAGTCCAGGGCCTTGCGCAGATTCTCGCCGACCACGCCGGTGATCTTGTCGGCGTTGGCCATGACGCCGTCGAGCGAGCCATAGGCGGAGAGCCACTTCACGGCGGTCTTGGGGCCGCACTTTTCGACGCCGGGTACGTTGTCGACGGTGTCGCCGATGAGGCTCAGGTAATCGACGATGCGCTCGGGCGGCACGCCGAATTTTGCAGTCACGCCGGCAATGTCGAGAACTTCATTGCTCATCGTGTTGACCAAGGTAACGTGTTCGTTGACCAGTTGGGCCATGTCCTTGTCGCCGGTGGAGACGATGGTGTCCAGTCCGGCAGCGGTGGCTTGTACCGAGAGCGTGCCGATGACGTCATCGGCTTCGATGCCCTCGACCATCAGGATCGGCCAGCCCAGGGCGCGCACGGCGGCGTGGATCGGTTCAATCTGCAATGCCAGGTCTTCCGGCATGGATTTGCGGGTGGCCTTGTAGTCGGGATAGAGATCATCACGGAAAGTCTTGCCCTTGGCGTCGAACACACAGGCAACGTAACTTGCGGGATAATCGTTGCGCAGTCGGCGCAGCATATTGATGATGCCGTACAGCGCACCGGTGGGCGCGCCTTCCGCGTTACGCATATCGGGCAGTGCATGGAAGGCCCGATAGAGGTAACTGGAACCATCAACTAACAACAAGGTTTTTTGCATATGGAACAGAGAGGAAAAAATGTCCCGCGTCTGCGGGAGGTGGGGGACATCGAACGCGCGACGGCCAAGAAGGCGCGCGAGTCGTGGCATGTACTCACGATTATGGCAGAATTCATCGAATCGACCGAACGTCTCTCCGAGCTGCGTCCTGCCGTTTCCATCTTCGGTTCTGCCCGGATCAAGCCCGACAATCCCCATTATCAACTGTGTGTGGAGATCGCCCGCCTGATCTCCGACGCCGGCTATGCCGTCATCTCCGGCGGCGGCCCCGGCATCATGGAGGCTGCCAACAAGGGTGCCTACGAAGGTGCTTCGCCCTCGGTGGGCCTGAACATCGAACTGCCGCACGAACAGCACGGCAATGCCTGGCAGGACATCTCGCTGTCCTTCCGCCACTTCTTTGCGCGCAAGGTGGCCTTCGTGAAATATGCGGATGCCTACGTGGTGCTGCCGGGCGGCTTCGGCACGCTCGATGAGCTGACCGAAGCACTGACCCTCATGCAGACCGGCAAGTCGCGCATGATGCCGGTGATCCTGGTGGGCAGCGAGTTCTGGGCCGGCCTGGTGGACTGGATCAAGACCCGCCTGGTGGACGACGGCATGATCTCGCCCAAGGACGTGAACCTGCTGCAGGTCATCGATGAACCTGCCGACGTGCTGGCAGCCATCCAGAAATTCCACGCCGAGAAGTCCAAGCCGGCGGAAACCCAGCAGGAGGCAGAACGCCAGAGCGGGATGTATCTGTAACGCCGCACTTCATGAGCACGACGAGGCCGGACCGCAGCGATGCCGTCCGGCCTTCTCTTTTTACCGGACCAGAACCGGCATGGCATCAGCGATAGATGCAAGAAAGTTCACTTCCCCTCACCAACGTACGATTTGAAACAACAACGCAAGAATTCATGATGCAGGGCAACTTCATGAAGATTCATCCCACTTTCTTGCACCTTCTCTCTCATGCCGGTCGCCCGCGCCTATTTCACGCAACTCTTCCTGGGCACGCTGTACGCGGCGCTGTTCCTGTGCCTGATACCGATGGCGACCGGTGCGGCCATGCTGTTTCTTCCCGCCCCACAGTGGCAGCCATGGCACCCCGACCGGTGGCAAGACAGCCTGCACGCGCACCGTGAAACCCTGTACTGGCTGGCGGCCCTGCTCATGGCCGCCACCCTGGCCTGGTTCTGCTGGGGCATGGGCCGCGTCATCGGCCAGGCCCAGCCGCGCTGGCAGCCAGCCTACTGGACCACCACCTTGCTCTACATGCTGGTGATGAGCTATGGCGTGGCCATTGCCGTGGTCACCAGCACCCGGCCCCACTACCAGCAATGCCAGATGTACACCGAAAAGCTCAACGGCGGCCTGCGCCACTATCGGGGCGAAGACTTCCTGGTCGAACTGTGCGGCACCGGCAGCGGCGACAACCGGCACGACCAGATCCGCCTGCGCATCTTCGATGAGCAGGGCCAGTGGCGCGCGGTACGTTACTTCACCGTGCAATGGGGCGGGCACTATCCCCTGCTGATCGACTATGCCCGCGACCACCTCGCCTACTTCGATGCCAGCAAAGGCGAAGATGAAGAATTCGTCAAAGTGGTGGCCATGCCCCCTACCCTGGCCGACTGGCTGAGCACCCGCATCCCGCTGCTGGACTAGCCCCGGCGATGGATCCGGCTCAACACGGCCACGCGCGCTCGCATTTGCCTGTTGTCTTATTGATCATTCCCATGAAGAAACGCGACGGCCAGACCTTGATGGTTTGCTACAATGAAGAAAACAACACCCCTTTTTCTTCATAAGATCATGAAACCATCCCAACTCCGGTTCAAAGAGTCCCTGGCAGCGCTGCTGCTGTGCGCATCGGCTGGCCTGGCCGCGCCGCTGGCGCTGGCCCAAACGCCGCCCGCAGGCCTGGCTGCCCAGCCCGCTCCGCCGCCGCCCGAACTGGAGAAGCTGGAAGAAGGCGAACCACCGGCCGTGACCATCCGCAAGCCGGGCGAAGACAGCCGCACGCAGGGCAACAGCATCAAGGAACGCCGCGACCATGGCCAGACCAAGGAAATCGAAGTCAAGTCCGGTCCCAGCACCTACTACGTGCGTCCCAATCCGCAACTGGGCGGTTCCACCCCCGGCGATGCACAAAGCCCGCCGCCTAGCTCGGCTCAGTGGAAGGTCGGCGAGTTCGACTGGGGTGTCAAGAAGCCTCAGGAAGGCGACACCGACGGCACCGCCAAGAAGTGATTCCGCTGATCGCGCGCGTCGCCAGACGGTGATGGCGCGCGATCGACAGCGATCAACCGCATCACCCGGCCGCATTGCGCAGCCGGTTCAGGAACGGGAAGGATGGCGCATCTGCCCTCCCCCTCGCGCAGCCGCCGGATTTGGCGGCAGCGCGCCCCAGCCAGCATCCTCTTTTCATTTTCGTCATGGCAGTCTTTACACCGGTCAGTCTGGAACAACTCTCGGACTGGATTGAACAATTCCCGCTCGGCCGCGCCACCTCGATCAAAGGCATCTCCTCGGGCATCGAAAACAGCAACTTCTTCATCGGCACGGAGCAAGGCGAATACGTGCTGACGCTGTTCGAGAAGCTGCACATCGAACAGTTGCCCTTCTATCTCGAACTGATGCGCCACCTGGCGCAGCGCGGCATCCCGGTGCCGGCGCCGGTGCCCAACGACAAGGGCGCCATCGTCAACCTGCTCAACGACAAGCCGGCAGCCATCGTCAGCAAGCTCGAAGGCCAGTCGCAGCTGGATCCACAGCCGGTGCACTGCGCCGCGCTGGGCGACATGCTGGCGCGCATGCACCTGGCGGCCAAGGATTTCAAGATCCTCCAGCCCAACCTGCGCGGCCTGGCCTGGTGGCTGGAAACCACCCCGGCGGTGCTGCCCTTCCTGCCGGCCGAACTGGGCCAGCTGCTCGCCAGCGAAGTGCAGTACCAGAAGGACTTTGCCGCCACCGCCGACTACCGCGCCCTGCCGCGCGGACCGGTGCATGCCGACCTGTTCCGCAATAACGCGATGTTCGTGGGCGAGCAGCTGTCGGGCATCTTCGATTTCTATTTCGCCGGTTGCGATACCTGGTTGTTCGACCTGGCCGTGACCGTCAACGACTGGTGCGTGGACCTGGATACGGGCGTGCTCGACACTGCCCGCAGCGAAGCCATGCTGGCCGCCTATCGTGCCGTGCGTCCGTTCTCGGACGCCGAACGCGTGGCGTGGCAGCCGATGCTGCGCGCTGCCGCGCTGCGCTTCTGGCTGTCGCGCCTGTACGATTTCTATCTGCCGCGCGAAGCCGAAATGCTCACGCCGCATGATCCCACGCACTTCGAACGCATCCTGCGCCTGCGCATCCAGGATGCGCCACCGACGCTGTAAGCACTGGAGCCATGGAAAAGATCCCCGCACACACCGGCTGGTCCTGGGTCAAACAGGGCTTCGCCCTGTTCAGAAAGCAACCGGCCGAAATCTCCACGCTGTTCTTCGCCTACATGTTCCTGATGCTGGCGCTGGGCATCATCCCGGTGCTCGGCCAGATGCTGCCGCTGATCCTGATCCCGCTGTTCTCGATGTCGTTCATGCAGGCCTGCGCGCAGATCGAGCGCGGTGAACGGGTGTTCCCCAATCTGCTGTTGATCGGTTTCCGCAGCCCGGCGCGCAATACGCTGTTGAAGCTCGGCCTGCTCTATCTGCTGGTGGCCACGCTGGTGGTGGCGGCTTCGGCGCTGGCCGACGGCGGCACCTTCTGGAAAGCCATGATGGGTGGCGGCCTGTCGACCGAGGAACTGCAAAGCGCCGCTGGCAGCATGCGCATTGCCATGCTGGTGGCGGCCGCCCTCTACGTGCCGGCGGCCATGGCGTTCTGGTATGCCGCCCCCCTGATCATGTGGCAGCAGATGCCGCTGGGGAAGGCACTGTTCTACAGCTTCTTCGCGGTGCGCCGCGCCGGGCGTGCATTCCTGGTCTTCGGCCTGGCCTGGATCGTGATCGCCATCGTGGTGCCCACGGTCATCAGCATGGCCATCACGCTGCTGACCGGCAGCATTACGGCGGTGTTCTTCATCCTGCTGCCCATCTCGATAATATTGACGGTCATCATGTACTGTTCGTTCTATCCGACCTACACTAGCGTCTTCGGAAAGCCCCGCAGAGGGTCCGACAGCCCGCACAACGGAGACAATCCCATCGTCTGACGCGTCATTCCCGTCAGACAGGACCTTGCGCCAGGCTGTCGCTGCCTGGCGCGCCCGGTCCGATGTGTTCGCAAGGGAGAGGCGAACAGCATCCGCTCCACCGCCCGCCCCCGCCAGCTGGACTTTCCATCACCACAGCTTCTTACACGGGGGTATCAGATGCGCATGAACATGCCGGTCACGGGGCAGGAACGCCTGCTCATCGATGGCAAGGCCATCGTTTCCAAGACCGATCTCCAGGGCAATATCACCTACGTCAATCCTTACTTCATCGAGATCAGCGGTTTCGAGGAAGAGGAATTGCTGGGCGCGCCGCAGAACCTGATCCGCCATCCCGACATGCCGCCCGAGGCCTTCGCCGACATGTGGGCCACCATCAAGGGCGGCACACCCTGGACCGGACTGGTCAAGAACCGCAGCAAGAGCGGCGACCATTACTGGGTGCGTGCCAACGTGACGCCCATCCGCGAAAGCGGCCAGGTGGTCGGCTACATGTCGGTCCGCACCAAGCCCGAACGCGCGGCGGTGGAAGGCGCCGAGAAGCTCTACGCAAGCATGCGCCGTGGCCAGGCCAAGGGCATTGCCCTGCATCGTGGTGAAGTGGTGCGGACCGGACTGGCCGGATGGCTGGGCAAGCTCGGGCGCATGCAGTTGAATACGCGCCTGAACTGGTCGATGGGCGTGATGCTGGCGATCCAGATCGCCGTCGTACTGGCCGGCATGATGACGCTGCACCAGTGGTGGATCAGCGCACTGGCGGCCGCGTCAGCCCTGCTGTCCATCGTGCAGTGGATCGCCCTGCGCGCCGCGCTCATCAAGCCGCTGCAGCAGGCCCTCGATATCACCCACGCCATCACCGGAGGCGATCTCTCGGTGCGCATCGAGACCGGCCGCCATGATGAACTGGGCCGCCTGCTGGCCTCGCTGCGCCAGATGAACGTGAACCTGACCGCCATCATCGGCGACGTGCGATCCAACGTCGAGACCATCAATATGGCGACCCGCGAAATCGCCACCGGCAACATGGATCTCTCACGCCGCACTGAACAGCAAGCCGCGAATCTGGAAGAAACGGCATCGAGCATGCACCAGCTCGCCGGCACCGTGCGGCAGAATGCGGATCACGCGAGCCAGGCCAACGAGCTGGCCGGGACCGCATCATCCATTGCCATGCGCGGCGGCGATGCCGTGGCCAGCACCGGCACGACGATGAACGAGATCAGCGAATCCTCCAACAAGATCGTGGACATCATCAGCCTGATCGACAGCATCGCCTTCCAGACCAATATCCTGGCGCTCAATGCCGCGGTGGAAGCGGCGCGCGCCGGCGAGCAGGGACGCGGCTTTGCGGTGGTGGCCTCGGAAGTGCGCATGCTGGCGCAGCGCTCGGCAGCGGCGGCCAAGGAGATCAAGCAGTTGATCGACGACTCGGTGGCCAAGGTGGAAGTGGGCAATCGCCAGGTCGAGCAGGCCAGCAGCACCATGCGCGACATCGTGGCTTCGGTGCAGCGGGTCTCGGGCATCATGAGCGAGATCAACGAGGCGACCCAGCAGCAGAGTGCGGGCATCAACCAGGTGCATGAAGCCATCACGCAGATGGATGCCAGCACCCAGCAGAATGCCTCGCTGGTCGAAGAAGCGGCCGCAGCGGCCACCAGTCTGGAAGAGCAGACCATGCGCTTGCTGCAGGCCATTTCGGTGTTCAAGTTCCAGCGCAAGTAAGCGCTGCGCTCAGGCACTCTCTCCCTGCAAGGGCGCAAACGGCGCATAGATCGCCCGATAGCGTTGCAGCCGCACCTGCAGGGCCGCATGCCGTGCCGCATCGGGCTGGTACAGCGCCTGCTGTTCCGGTTTGCGGCACACCTCGGCTTCATCGCCGCCGTCGGCCAGCCAGGCCAGGCGCGCCGCACCCAGCGCACCGCCGGCCTCGCTGCCCACGTGGGTGACGATGCGCACCTGCAGCGCATCGGCCAGCAACTGTGCCCAATAAGCACTGCGCGCGCCACCTCCTACCAGCGACAGTTCGGCCACATCGGTGCCCGCCGCACGCAGCGCATCGAGTCCATCCACCATGCCGAAGGCCACGCCTTCAAGTACCGCATAACCGAGTGCGGCGCGCTGGTGTTCCGGTGTCAGCCCGTGGAAGACGCCGGTGGCGTAAGGATCGTTGTGCGGTGTGCGCTCACCTGACAGGTAAGGCAGGAACAGCGGCGCATTGTTGCGCGCTTCTTCGTCGAGTTGTTCGATCTCGGCCAGGAGGCTCTTCTCATCCACGGAACACAAGCGGCAGAACCAGCGCAGGCAACTGGCCGCCGAGAGCATCACGCTCATCTGGTGCCAGCGCTGCGGCAGGGTATGGCAGAAGGCATGAATGGCCCGCCCCGGATTCGGACGGAAGCGATCATTGACCACGAACAGCACACCGGACGTGCCCAGCGAAAGGAAACCATCACCCGGCTTGACCGCCCCGATGCCCACTGCACTGGCCGCGCCATCACCGGCACCACCGGCCACGATCACGTCCGCACGCAAGCCCCAGGCCTCTGCCACTTCCGGCAGCAGCGTGCCCGAGACCGCGCTGCCATCGACCAGCGCCGGCATCTGATCGCGCCGCATGCCGGAGGCGGCCAGCAGTTCGTCGGACCAGTTGCGGCCTTCCACATCCAGCCACAGCGTGCCGGCGGCGTCCGAGGGATCGCACACCTTGCGCCCGGTCATCATGAAGCGCAGCCAATCCTTGGGCAGCAGCACGGTCGCGATACGCGCAAACAGTTGCGGTTCATGGCGCGCCACCCACAGCAGCTTGGGCGCAGTGAAACCCGGCATAGCCAGGTTGCCGGCGATACCGTGCAGGCGCGGTGCGCGGCGTTCCAGCTCGGCGCATTCGGGGGCACTGCGCGAATCGCTCCAGAGGATGGCCGGACGCAGTACCGCATCTTGCGCATCCATCAGCACCGCACCATGCATCTGGCCGGACAGGCCGATGGCGCGGATGCGGCCGAAGCGCTCACTGCCGAGCTGCTCGCGCAGCTTGTCCACGGTGGCACAGGTGGCCTGCCACCAGTCGGCCGGACTCTGCTCGGACCAGCGCGGATGCGGACGCGAGACCGTCAGCGTACTGCCAGCCAGCGCCAGCAGCGCGCCCGTCTCGTCGATCACCACCGCCTTGACCTCGGACGTACCCAGGTCGATCCCAAGATACATGGTGCTCCTCGTTATTCGTTATTGAACGGCAATTCTATGACGCCTTGGGCACAAAAGGCAGCGTCAGTGCGCCTGCCCCAGCCACTGCTGCACGCGTCCATAAGCCGAGCGCACCAGCGCCACCAGGCGCGCGTCCCCGGCCAATTCGCCCCACAGCACGGCATCCGCGCAGAAGGCCTGCACCACATCCTCTGCCGCCAGCATGCTGCGCGCGGCAGCGGCGTCGAAGATGCCGTCCTGGTATTCGTAAGGCAGCGCACCGGCGGCCCAGCGCTGCAGGAATACCAGGAACAGCGCAGGCAGCATGGCTGTAGCCTGCGGATCGCGGCCGGCCGCCAGGCTCTCCTGCAAGGTCGGGCGGATGAAGCCGGGGATCTTGGAATAGCCATCGGCAGCCACGCGCTGGTTGGTGTCCTGGATGGCCGGATTGGAGAAGCGCGCCAGCGTCGTATCGCGGTATGCCGCCAGGTCGATGGGGCTGGGCGTGAGGCAAGGAATCACGTCCTGCGTCACATAGTCATGCGCCATCTGGCGGATGTCCTCGCGCAACGTGCCTTCGTGGATGTATTGCAGCCCGGCCAGCGTGCCGGCCCAGGCGATGCAGCTGTGGCTGGCATTGAGGATGCGGATCTTGGCTTCCTCGTAGGGCAGCACCGATTGCACCATCTCCACGCCGGCCGCTTCCAGGCGCGGGCGACCGGCCTTGAAGTCGTCTTCGATCACCCATTGGATGAAGGACTCGCCCATGAGGGCGCAGGGATCGTCGACACCTGTATTTTCTTTCACACGGGCCGCAACCGCCGGTGTGGGGCGGGGGGTGATGCGGTCCACCATGGCATTGGGGCAGGTGGTATGTGCATCCATCCAGGCCACCAGTGCGCTCTCGCCGCGCAGGGTCAGGAACTGGCGCAAGCCGTCGCGGAAACGTTCGCCATTGTGGCGCAGGTTGTCGCAGTTCAGCAGGGTCAGCGCCGCCTGCGGATGGGCCTGGCTGCGTGCGCGCAGGATGGCTGCAATCGCGCCGTAGATGGTGCGCGGTGCACCGCTGCCATCGAGGGCACAACGCAGGTCATCGGCCAGATCGGCGTTGCCGGTGTCGAGCTGGTAGTGATGGTCGAGGTAGTAGCCGCCCTCGGTCACGGTGAAGGAGATGATGCGGGTGCGCTCTTCCGCACCGGCGGCGATCAGTTGCGTGAGCCGCTCATCCCACGGCAGGATGCGGCCGATGGAGGCGATGCGCTGGTAGCTGCGCTCACCCTCGGGTGTGACGGTCTCCAGCGTGTACTGGCCCTGCTGGCGGGCCAGCGCTTCCAGCAGCGGGCTCATGTCGGCGCGGATGTTGGCCAGCGCCAGTTGCCAGCGACGGTCGGCACCGCTCTCGCGCAGCGCATTCAGGTAGACCGCCTGGTGGGCGCGATGGAAGGAACCGGCGCCGATGTGCAGCCAGGTCAGGCTGTCGGCGGCGTCCTGGTCGAGGGAAGTGGCGGTACGGGTCATGCCTGGTCCTTGTCGAGGAAGTGAATGGGCGAAGGGATCAATGCGGGCGCGGCGCGGCCACGCCCGATGCCAGGCGCGGCAAGGCCTGGCCGTCGGCACCGAACAGATGGCAGCGGGCCGGATCGGCAGCCAGGTGCAAGACGCTGCCATGCGGCGGATCGAGGCTGTCGGGCACGCGCAGGATCAGCGCATCATCGCTGCCTTCCTGGGCCGCATAGAGGTAAGAGAAATCACCCAGCAGTTCCAGCGCTGTGCAGCGTGCCTGCAGCGCGGCCTGGCCCTGGGCGATGTTGAGATGCTCGGGCCGCACGCCTAGCGTGACCTTCTGCCCCGCTTGCAGCGTGCTGCCGTCAACCGCCGCCCACTGCAGACCGCCCCCGGGCAATTGCACCTGCACGCCATCGGCCTGCACGGCGGCCACGGTGCCATCGATGAAGTTCATCTTGGGCGAACCGATGAAGCCGGCCACGAAACGATTGGCCGGATGGTGATACAGCTGCTGCGGCGAACCGACCTGTTCGATGCGTCCCTCGGAGAGCACCACGATCTTGTCGGCCAGGGTCATGGCTTCGATCTGGTCGTGGGTCACGTAGATCATGGTGGTCTTGAGGTCATCGTGCAGCTTGGCGAATTCCAGGCGCATCTTCACGCGCAGCGCGGCATCGAGGTTCGACAGCGGCTCATCGAAGAGGAACACGCTGGGCTGGCGCGTGATGGCGCGGCCAATGGCCACGCGCTGGCGCTGCCCCCCGGAGAGCGCACGCGGCTTGCGGTCCAGCAGGTGATCGATGTGCAGGATCTTGGCGGCATGCTGGACGGCGGCATCGATCTCGGCCTTGGACTTGCCCGCGATCTTCAACCCGAAGGCCATGTTGTCGTACAGGCTCATGTGCGGATACAGCGCATAGGACTGGAACACCATGGCCACCCCGCGCTTGGACGCGGGCACGTCGTTCATGCGGCGCGTACCGATGTCGAGGTCGCCATCGCTGATCTCTTCGAGCCCGGCGATCATGCGCAGCAAGGTCGACTTGCCGCAGCCCGAGGGGCCGACGAAGACGACGAATTCGCCATCCTCGATTTCCAGATTGATGTCGCGCATGACCTCGTTGTCGTCGTAGCGCTTGGCCAGGTTCCTGATGCTCACGGCTGCCATGGGATTCTCCTCGTTCTCTTGTAGGGGGACTGCGCGCTCTTTGCTCAGCGCAGCCAGATCAATTCACTCACCAGTTGCGGAAACTGTTTCATGTCCTCGAATACCTGATGCGCACCGGCATCCTTCAACTTGCGCGCCATCGTCTTGCGGTCGTGCGCCACGCCGGTAAAGCCCAGCACGTGCATGCCGGCGGCTACCGCTGCACGCACGCCGGTGACACTGTCATCGACTGCCACGCAGCGCGCGGGATCAACATTGAAGCCCGCCGCTGCCGCCAGATACACATCCGGTGCCGGCTTGGGATGGGCCACGTCATGACCGCTGTAGATGCGGCCGGCGAATTGCGGATACAGGCCGCAGCGGCGCAAGCCCGCTTCGATGCGCGGCGCATCGCTGTTGCTGGCCACCGCACGCGGCAGGCGGATGGCCTGCAAGGCCTCGACCACGCCCGGCACCGGCTGCGCTTCTTCGCCGCAGGCCACGGCCACCGCCTGGTGGATGCGCTCGGCGGCGGATGCATCCAGGCCCAGTTCGAATTCCAGATCAACTTCGCCCAGCAGGATGTCGGTGTACATGCCCAGGCGATGCGCGATGGCGGTGTGCAGGGCCTGACTGCGCTGCTCTTCCTGCTCGTCATCGTCGGCACCGCTCCAGGCGGGCAGCAGCGGCAACAGTTCACGATGCAGCACGCGCAGGGCGATGCTCTCGCTGTCGAGCAGCACGCCGTCGCAGTCGCAGATCAGGTGGGTGATCGCCTGGCGCGCCATCATCACTTCACCGCCCCGAAGGTGAGGCCGCGCACCAGCTGCTTCTGCGCCAGCCAGCCCAGCGCCATGATCGGGGCAATCGCCAGCAGCGAGGCGGCCGACAGCTTGGCCCAGAACAGCCCTTCCGGATTGGAATAGGAGGCGATGAACACCGTCAGCGGTGCCGCATTGACGCTGGTGAGGTTCAGGCTCCAGAAGGCTTCATTCCACGACAGGATGATCAGCAGCAAGGCCGTGGAAGCCAGGCCCGGCATGGCGGTGGGCAGCAGCAGGTAAATCATTTCCTGCCACGCGTTGGCCCCATCGATACGGGCCGCTTCGAGGATTTCCTTGGGTACGTCATTGAAGTAGGTGAACGCCATCCACACCGCGATGGGCAGGTTGATGAGCGTATAGATGATGGTCAACCCGGTTACCGTATCAAGCAGGCCGGTGTTCTTGGCCAGCAGATAGATGGGGATCAGTACGCCCACAGCCGGCATCATCTTGGTCGACAGCATCCACAGCAGCAGCTTCTGGGTGCGGCCGGTCGGGAAGAAGGCCATCGAATACGCCGCCGGCACCGCCAGCAGCAGCGACAACAGCGTCGACCCCAGCGACACGATCAACGAATTCTGCACATAGCCCAGGTAGTGGCTGCGGCTGAAGACTTCGCGGAAGGTGTCCAGCGTGGGCAAGAAAATCAGCGAGGGGGTATAGGCCTGGGACTCGGTCTTGAAGGCCGTCACCGCCACCCAGAAGATGGGGAAGAACAGCACGATGGCGCAGGCCCAGCCCAGCACCGCCACCCACAGGGGGCTTTTCTTAGGATCGCTCATTTTTCGTTGACTCCCTTGAGGTTCCTGGCCAGCATGCGCACCAGGAAGAACGAGACGATGTTGGCCAGCACGACCGCGAAGATGCCGCCGGCCGAAGCGATGCCGATGTCGAACTGCTGCAGGCCGATCGAATAGACCAAGAAGGTCAGGTTGGTGGTGGCCGTACCGGGGCCGCCTGCGGTGGTGGTGAAGATTTCAGCAAAGACCGAGAGCAGGAAGATGGTCTCGATCATGATGACCACCGTAATGGCGCGCTTCAGGTGCGGCAGAACGATGTAGAAGAAGATGCGCACCGGTCCTGCGCCATCAAGCTGTGCAGCTTCCTTCTGGTCGGTATCGAGCGACTGCAGCGCGGTCAAGAGGATCAGGAAGGCAAACGGAATCCACTGCCAGGCCACGATGATGATGACCGACAGCATGGGGTACTCGGCCAGCCAGTCAATGGGCTCCAGCCCCAGGTGGCGCATCACGTAGGCCAGGATGCCGTAGACCGGATGCATGATCATGTTCTTCCAGATCAGCGCGGCCACGGTGGGCATGACGAAGAAGGGACCGATGACCAGCAGGCGCGCAATGCCGCGCCCGCGGAAGGGCTGGTCGAACAGCACCGCCAGCAGGGTGCCGCCGATGACGCTGATGGCCAGTACCGAACCGATCAGCAGTGCGGTGTTGCCGATGGAGGGCCAGAAGGCCGGGTCCTGCAACAGGAAAATATAATTTTCCAGACCCACGAAACCGGTCTGGTCAGGGGCCATCAGGTTGTAGCGATTGACCGAAAAATAGATGGTCATCACCAGCGGAACGATCATCCACGCCAGCAGGATCAGCACCGACGGCGTCTGCATCAGGCGGATGGGATTGAAGCGCTCCTTGCGCGGCGGACTGGTCTGCTGCTTGCGTGCAGCAGGCTGGGAAGAACTCTGCATCATCGGTGAGGTGGACGACACCTGGGTAGAGTGGATCGTGGACATGACGGCCTCGGCATTTCAATCCCGGCGGCGCACGCAAGGTGCAGACAGCCGGGGAGAACGGCGCGATGTGCAAGGCATGCAAGCATGCCGCTCACATCGCGCGCGGGGCATGCAGCACGGGCTGCATGCCGGCGGAACCACAAGCGGAAGGACTTACTTGATGTAGCGGCCCTGGCGCATCATCCGCACTGCCTGTGCCTGGGCGGCATCCAGGGCGGCATCCGCGCTGGTCTTGCCGGCCAGTGCACCGGCAATGGCCTGGCCGGTCACGGTGCCGATCGACTGGAACTCGGGGATGGTGGCGAACTGCACGCCGGTATAAGGCACCGGCTTGAGGGTCGGCTTGTTGGCATCCGCGGTCTGGATCGCATCGAGCACGAAGTCGGAGAAGGGCGAGACCTTCTTGTATTCGGCCGACGCGTAGGTCGAATTGCGCGTACCCGGCGGCACCAGGGCCCAGCCGGAATCCTTGGCGACCAGGTTGATGTATTCCTTGGAAGTGGCCCAGGCCGCAAACTTCTTGGCGGCTTCCTGCGACTTGGAGGACTTGGGCACGGCCAGCGACCAGATCCACAACCAGTGCGAACCCTTGTCGGTCACCTGCTGCGGCGAGGGCGCGAAGGCGGTCTTGTCAGCCACCTTGGAATCCTTGCCGTGATAGAGCATGCCGGCCGCCACGGTGGCATCGACCCACATGCCGCACTTGCCGCTGGAGAACAGCACCAGGTTTTCATTGAAACCGTTGGAGCTGGCGCCCGGCGGACCGTACTTGCGCATCAGGTCGACATAGAAGTTGACCGATTTCTTCCATTCCGGCGAGGACAGCTGCGGCTGCCATTGCTCGTCGAACCAGCGGCCACCCCAGGCATTGGCCATGGTGGTGATGATGGCCATGTTCTCGCCCCAGCCGGCACGGCCGCGCAGGCAGATGCCGTAGACGCCCTTGGCCGGGTCATGCAGTTGCGCGGCCAGCTTGGCGACCTCATCCCAGGTCGGGTGCTGCGGCATGGTCAGCTTCTTCTGCTCGAACAGATCCTTGCGGTAGTAGGTCATCGAGCTTTCCGCGTAGAACGGCAGTGCGTAGAGCTTGCCATCCACGCTCAGGCCCTCCCGCACCGGCTTGATGAGATCGGCCTCATCGTAATCCGCCGGCAGGCCGCTCATCGGTGCCAGCCAGCCCTTCTTGGCCCAGATCGGCGCTTCATACGCACCGATGGTCATCAGGTCGAACTGGCCGCTGTTGGTAGCGATATCGGTGGTCAGGCGCTGGCGCAGCACGCTTTCTTCCATGGTGACCCAGCGCAGCTTGATGTCGGGATTGGCCTTCTCGAACGCCGGTGCCAGCTTCTGCAGTTCGATCATGTCGGGGTTGTTGATGGACGCGATGTTCAGCGTCACCGGCTCGGCTTGTGCATGGCCGGCAGCAAACAGGGTCGAGATGGCCGCAGCGGCCAGGGTGAAGCGAACGCGGGTAAAGCCGGACGCACGGGTGCGCACGAGTTTGGACATGCTGGTCTCCGAATGTTATGGGCCCTCCTGCACGTTCTTCCTGGGTGGCAGCGGCAGACGATGCCGGTGTACGCATGCAGGGAAAGGCGGTTTTCGCTAACGGTTTTCGCTAACTACGTTTTGAGCAAATATTATTTTTATGGGCAAATATTCATTCATTCTCGAATTTGTGTCAAGCATTTGCTTTTTGATTGAGCATTTGCCCAAGCTTCGCAATAATGGAACGGTCAACTCGCCGTAAAATGGCGACCCAAGAGGGAATTCACCGCATCAACATCACAGAGACAGCCCGCGCCCGCCTGCATTGGCAGCCACGGGGACGGCTGGCGAGGAGAACATGTCTAGCAGCGCATCCAAACTCGACCTGGCGGCGCGCGCCGCGTGGATGTACTACGTGGCCGGCAACACCCAGAACGAAATCGCCGAACGGCTCGGCATCTCGCGCCAGATGGCGCAGCGCATGGTGGCCTATGCGGCCGATGCCAACCTGGTGAAAGTGCAGATCACGCATCCGGTCTCTTCCTGCCTGGAACTGGCGCAGGGCCTGCAGGAGCGCTACGGGCTGGAGGTGTGCCGCGTGGTGCCCGGCGCAGGCGGCGCGGGCAATCCCAACGAATCGCTGGAAGTGCAGCAGATGCTGGCGGTAGCCGGGGCCGAGGTGATGGAGCAATACCTCAGTTCGGAAGCACCGCTGGTGGTCAACGTCGGCTCGGGACGCACGCTCAAGGCGGCCATCGAGCGCCTGTCGGAACTGGAGCGCCCGCAGCACCAGATCGTCTCGATGATTGGTGCCTTTGCTTCCGACGGTTCGGCCAATCGCTACGACGTGGCTCTGCAAGCCGCAGAAAAACTGGGCGCACGCTTCTACCTGCTGCCCGCCCCGCGCGTGGCCGAAAGTGAACGCGACCGCCAGCAATGGTGCAACCACCGCGCCTACAAGATCGTGACCGGCCTGGCCGAGCGCGCCGATGTGACGTTCCTGGGCATCGGCACCATCGCCCTTCAGGGCGCGATGCACGAAGATGGTTTCATCGACGATGAGGAAGTGGCCGACCTGCAGCGCCAGGGGGCGATCGGCGAGATGATCTGCCACGCCTTCGACATCGACGGCGTCATGCTGCCCTCGTCGCTGGCGGCGCGCGTGACCACGCCGCCGCTGGCGCAGAGGCCGCAGCGGCCGGTGATCGCGCTCTCCGGCGGCAGCAAGAAAGCCGACGCCGTGCGCGCCGCCTTGCGCGGCGGCTGGCTCACCGGCCTCGTGACCGACGAGACCTGCGCGCGCCACGCCTTGCAGGATTGAACCGCCTACGCATTTACTGACCACTACAACGACACGCACACGGAGACCAGCATGACCCAGAGCGCCGCATTCGTCGTCTTCGGCGAAGCCTTGACCGATTTCATCCGCCAGCCTGACGGCCAGTGGCGCGCCATTCCCGGCGGCGCCTGCTGGAACGTGGCACGCGCGGCCGCCCGCCTGGGCGTGGCCACCGGTTACGCCGGCAGCGTCAGCACTGACGTCTTCGGCGCCGAGCTGTATGCGCTCACAGAAGCGGCCGGACTGGACATGCGCTTCACCCAGCAGCACGCCAAGGCACCGCTGCTGGCCATGGTGACCTCGACCACGCCGCCCGATTACTTCTTCATCGGCGACGACAGCGCCGACCTGCATTTCGATCCGCAGCGCCTGCCCGCCGGCTGGATGGACGAAGCGCGCGTGCTGCACTTCGGCTGCATCAGCCTGACCCGCGAACCGCTGGCCTCGCGCCTGCTGCAGATCGCCCAGGAAGCGGCGCTGCGCAACAAGAAGATCGCCTTCGATCCCAACTGGCGCAAGTTGATGGACAGCCCCTCCTATCGCATCCTGTTCCAGCAATTGCTGTCCCTGTCGCATTACGTGAAGGTGTCCGACGAAGACTTGGAGCGCCTGTTCCCCGGCGACGGCAACGCGCTGGCCACGCTGCAAGCGCTGGCCCCGCAAGCGGAAATTCTCTACACGCTGGGTGCAAAGGGCATGCAGTGGATCAAGGGTGAGCAAGTCATTGACCAGCCTGCCTATCGCGTCGATGTGGTCGATACGGTCGGCTGCGGCGACGCCTCCATGGGCGGCTGGATCGCCAGCCAGCTACGCCAGCCCGAGGCCCCGGCGCAGGTCCACCTGCAATGCGCCGCGGCCGGTGCGGCCATTGCCGCCTCCAAGGCCGGGGCCTATGCCGCGACCTGGGACGAAGTGCAAGCCATGATCGCCGGGGCCTGAGGCTGGGGACTGCGCTTGTGGGCGCGTGAGCGAATGGCTAGAATCCGGCACCACTGCTCTTCTTTGTCTCCATGAACAAGCCCACCCCGCAAACTGTTGCCATCGTCGATGGCCAATCCGCCATGCGCCTTTCTCCGGCACAGGAACAGTTCAATGCGCTCATCGACGCCATCGGCACGCGCCGTGCGCAGCTCAAGGAGTGGGAAGCGGCCAGTGATGAATTCCACAAGAAATTCACGGCCCAATATGTCCCGTTGGAGCAGGAACTGCTCACCCTCAAACGTCAGGTGGTCTATCGCCTGCATGCCGCCTGGCCCGACAAGGCACTCGGCAAGGGCGAGCGCATCGCACTCTCGGCGCTGATCGCGGACATGGCGCAGGCCCTGTTGCAACGGGCCGATGATGCGGAGTTGGCGCTGATCTACCAGCAGCATGCGGAAGAAGAGGAGACGGAAGAACCCGCCTCCGTTGCGGAAGTACACGAAGACAAGACCATACAAGCAGAGCCCGCGATCGCCGAGGACGATTTCACCACCGGCACGCCGGAAGAAATCATGCAGCGCATGGAAGCGATGCTGGAACGCCAGGAGCGCGAACGCATGCAAGCCGCGCAAGCGCGCGAGGCCCAGCGTGCCAGCCGCAAGAAACCGCCCAGGCAGCGCGCCGCAGAAGCCCGCCAGCAGGCGCAGCGCATCGAATTGAGCCAGTCCATCCGCGCCGTTTATCGCCGGCTGGCCAGCGCCCTGCATCCGGATCGTGAGCTCGACGAGAGCGAACGCGCTCGCAAGACCGCGCTGATGCAGCAGGTCAACCAGGCCTATGAAAAGAACGATCTGTCGCGACTGCTTGAGCTGCAACTGGAACTGGAACAGATCGACCAGCATTCCATCCACGGCGTCAGCGAGGAGCGGCTGACGCACTACAACCGCATCCTCACGGAACAACTGGGCGACCTGGATCAGGAGATCGCCCACATGGAGCGGCATTTCAGGCAGACCTTCGGACTGGGGCCTGCCGCCCGGGTGTCGCCAAAAGGGATAGGTCGCGATTTGAACAAAGTCATTGCAGGCATGCGGCAGGAGATGCGCGATGTTGGAATGGTGTTGGGATCGTTTGACGATGTGGAGCAGGTCAGGGCCTGGTTGAAGCAAGGCGGACGCAGACAATAAGGCGTTCCTTGGAGGCCTGTCATTTACGGATCTCAGACATGCTCTTGAAGCATGAGCCACGACTCACATCAACGTATCTCCTCGATAAACCGAGGGCGGTCTATTGCCACCATGCGCCGAACGCCCAGACACTCGCAATGAGCGCAAAGATGAATGCCACCACGACGATATAAATTCTTTTTCCTGCAGGCGATGCTTCATGCCAGCGTTGTGCTCTGGTTTTGCCGAACAGCTCAGAGAGAATTTCCCGCCCCTTCATGCTGCATCTCCTTTCACTGCGTGCATCTCGGCATCACGCCCACATGAAAAACGCCTCGTTGCGCTGTTGATGGCAACGGGGCGTTTCACTGCTCAAACCCAATTCAACGGCAACGCAAAAACTTAGATTCTCTCCAGCTTCGCCACCGACAGATCCAGCAATTTCATCCCGAACTTGCCAAAGTTGATCTGCGCCCGCGCCGCACCGCCACCGCCTTCGATGTTGACGATGACGCCCTCGCCGAACTTGGCATGGGACACGTTCTGCCCGATGCGCCAGCCGGAATCGGTCTGGCGCGAGAAGTTCTGCGCGATGCGGTTGTTACCCGCTTCCGGCACTTCATCCCAGGCCGACTTGGGATTGGCGAACCAGTGATGCTGGGCGATCTTGGGCGAGAGCCACTTGATCGACTGCTCCGGCATTTCATCGAAGAAGCGTGAACGCATGTTGTAGCGCGTCTGGCCGTGCAGCATGCGGGTCTGCGAGAAGGTCATGAAGAGCCGCTTTCTCGCCCGCGTAATGGCCACGTACATCAGGCGGCGCTCTTCTTCCACGCCGCCCTCTTCCTTGGCACTGTTCTCGTGCGGGAACAATCCCTCTTCCATGCCGGTGATGAAGACCGCGTCGAACTCCAGCCCCTTGGCCGAGTGCACCGTCATCAGCTGCAGGGCATCCTGGCCGGCCTGCGCCTGGTTGTCGCCGGCTTCCAGCGAGGCATGCGAGAGGAAGGCTGACAGCGGCGACATGATGGTCACCAGCGGCGCATCGGCATCGAGCACTTCCACGCCATCGGCGGTGGTGATGGCCGTGCCGGCCGAGGCCTGCGCCTGCGGGCCGAGGAAAGCCGGGGCATCGAGGCCATAGCCCTCTTCCGAGACGAACAGCGTGGCCGCACTGACCAGCTGTTCCAGGTTCTCGATGCGGTCTGCGCCTTCCTTTTCGTTGCGGTAGTGGGTCATCAGGCCGGACAGGTCCAGCACCACCTTGACCATTTCGGGCAGGGGCAGATGCTGGGTCTCGAACCGCGCGCCTTCGATCAGCTTGATGAAGGCATTCAAGGAAGAGCCCGCCTTGCCCGCCACGTAAGGCACGGCGGCGTAGAGCGAGCAGCCATACTGGCGCGCTGCATCCTGCAAGGACTCCATGGCCTTGGCACCGATGCCGCGCGTGGGGAAGTTGACCACGCGCAGGAAGGCCGAATCATTGTGCAGGTTGTCCATCAACTGCAGGTAGGCAATGGCGTGCTTGATTTCGGCGCGCTCGAAGAAGCGCTGGCCGCCATAGACGCGGTAGGGAATGGCCGAGCTGAAGAGCGCATGTTCCAGCACCCGCGACTGCGCGTTGGAACGATAGAGGATGGCGATCTCGCTGCGCGCCCACCCTTCGGCGATCAGGTCCTTGACCTGTTCGATGATCCACTGCGCTTCCTGCAGATCGCTGGTGGCTTCATAGACCCGCACCTGCTCGCCGTGGCCGGCATCGGTGCGCAGGTTCTTGCCCAGGCGCTTGCTGTTGTTGGCGATCAGTTCGTTGGCGGTGTCCAGGATGTGGCCGTGCGAGCGATAGTTCTGCTCCAGCTTGATCAGGTTCTCCACATGGAATTCCTGCTCGAAGGCCGACATGTTGCCCACGTTGGCACCACGGAAGGCATAGATGCTCTGATCATCATCGCCCACCGCGAAGACCGCGCCGTGCTGGCCAGCCATGAGCTTCAACCATTTGTATTGCAGGTCGTTGGTGTCCTGGAACTCGTCGACCAGGATGTGGCGGAAGCGGCCCTGGTAGTGCTCGCGCAGCGGCTGGTTGCGCGAGAGCAATTCATAGGTGCGCAACAGCAGCTCGGCGAAATCGACCACGCCTTCGCGCTGGCATTGCTGGTCGTAGAGCTCGTAGAGTTCGACGAACTTGCGGTTGTAGTCGTCGTAGGCATCCACATCTTTGGCGCGCAGGCCCTGGTCCTTGGCGCTGTTGATGAAGTACATCAGGTTGCGCGGCGGATACTTCTCGTCGTCCACGTTCATCTGCTTGAGCAAACGCTTGATGGCCGAGAGCTGGTCCTGCGTATCCAGGATCTGGAAGGTCTGCGGCAGGCCGGCATCCTTGTGATGCGCGCGCAGCAGGCGATTGCACAGTCCGTGGAAAGTCCCGATCCACATGCCGCGCGTATTGATGGGCAGCATGCCCGACAGGCGCGCGGTCATTTCCTTGGCGGCCTTGTTGGTGAAGGTCACCGCCAGGATGCCCGAGGGCGAGACCTGCCCGGTCTGAATCAGCCAGGCGATGCGGGTGGTCAGCACACGAGTCTTGCCGGAACCGGCACCGGCCAGGATCAGCGCCGATTGCGCGGGCAGCGTCACGGCGGCGAGCTGCTCTTCATTGAGGTTGTGGAGAAGATTTTGCATCCCGCGATTATAAAGGGCGCGTGCCCTGACCGGGCGGGCAGGCGCGGCGCTATACTGCCGCACAGTTGATTTATCCACAGCCGAACCCGGCACTCACCTCAGCAATCGACTCTTCCGACCATGCGCCGCCTGTCTTCCCGCTCCTTCGCCGCCCTGCCCCTGATCGCCGCCCTGCTGCTCGCCGCCTGCGCCACCACACCGCCCCCGGCCGCGCGCAGCGATGTCGAACAATTGTTGACCTTGCAGAAGACCCGTCTCGACGTCGCCGCTCCCGTGGCGCGCAGCAAATGGAATTCGCATGCGCCCATCGATGATCCGGCGCGCGAGGCGGTCATTCTCGACGACGTGGCCGCCCGTGCGCAGAAACTGGGACTGGATGCCGCATGGACGCGGCGCTTCTTCCAGGACCAGTTCGAGGCCGGCAAGATCGTTCAGCGCGACCTGCATCGCCAGTGGCGTGTGGAGCAGCGTCCGCCCTTCGCCAACCCGCCAGACCTGGCGCTGCAGGTGCGCCCGGTGCTGGACCGCCTCACCCCCGACCTGCTGGCGGCGCTGGCCCGCCTGAACGGCCACTGGTGCGAGCCGGCCGTGCAGCGCGATCTGGCCGAGCTGGCACCGGAAATCCTGGGGGCCGACTACACCCCCGCCGTACGCGAACGGGCCACCGACGCACTGCACTGCCAGCGCTGAAAACCAGCCTGCAGGCAACAGGACGTCGCACAAAAACGACTAAGTTGCTGAATTGACAGGCAAAAATCTTTTGCTGTCCTGCAGCATTTTTAGGGCGGGAGTAAAATTCGGTCTGGCTGTTCACGCGCACACCGGCGCGCGCGGCCTGTTCATTCCGGTTTGCCCTTCCGGATTCACATTCCGACTTTCCCGCCATGTCCGACGATTCCTGTAGTCCCAGTTCCACCGGCACGCCCGTGCCCGCCGCTGCGCCGCGTCCATTGACGCCGGCCAAGGTCACGCGGCAGATCATCGCCACCGCCTTCTTCACCTTCCTGGTTTATCTGGCCATCGGCATCCCGATGGCGGTGCTGCCGGGTTACATCCACCTCGACCTGGGCTACAGCTCGGTGATCGCCGGCCTGGGCATCAGCGTGCAGTATTTCGCGACCTTCGTGAGCCGCGCCAATGCCGGCCGCATGATCGATACCATGGGGGCCAAGCACACCGTCATGCGCGGCATGCTGCTGTGTTCAGCCAGCGGTGGCTTGTTGCTGCTCTCGGCGCTGGCGCAGCCGCTGCCCTTCCTGTCGCTGGTGCTGCTGTTTGCCAGCCGCGCCTTCCTCGGCTTGGGCGAAAGCCTGGTCGGTACCGGCGCCATCATGTGGGGCGTGGGCCGCGTGGGGTCGGAGAACACCGCCAAGATGATCTCCTGGAACGGCATCGCCACCTATGCGGCGCTGGCCATCGGCGCGCCGCTGGGCGTGGTACTGGACCGCTCGCTGGGCTTTGCCATGATCGGCCTGACCGGCATGCTGCTCACCGTACTCGGCTTCGTGCTGGCACGCGGTGGTCCGGTCACCCCGGTGGTGCAGGGCGAACAGTTGTCCTTCAAGCTGGTGCTGCGCAAGGTGTTTGCGTATGGCATGGGCCTGGCCTTCGGCACCATCGGCTTCGGCTCGATCGCCACCTTCATCACCCTGTATTACGCCGATCAGCACTGGAGCGGCGCGGCCTTCGCGCTGACCGCGTTCTCGTCTGCCTTCGTCGGTGCGCGCCTGCTGTTTGCCAATGTCATCACGCGCTTCGGTGGCTATCGCGTGGCGGTGGTGTGCTTCCTGACCGAATCGATCGGCCTGCTGCTGCTGTGGAGTGCGACCACGCCTGCGCTCGCCTTGCTGGGCGCGGCGCTGGCCGGTTTCGGCTTTGCGCTGGTGTTTCCTTCGCTGGGGGTGGAAGCCGTCAGCCTGGTGTCACCGGCCAATCGTGGCGCGGCACTGGCGGCGTATTCGGTATTCCTCGATTTGGCGCTGGGCATCACCGGTCCGCTGGCCGGGGCCATCGCGGGACAGCTGGGATATCCGCAGGTGTTCCTCTTCGCCGCCATTGCGGCCATTGGTGGCGTGGCCCTGTCGCTGTCCTTGTATCGCACTGCGCAGCAGGGCGCCAAATCGTGATCTGATTGCCGTTGCAGTCGATGAGACGTCGGGCCGATAGGTTTTGATCTATCGGCCCGATTGATTTATAGGCGTGCATTTATCTCCAAAATCGATTGAAATGGGGAACGTCGGCCCCACTCTTTTATCAATAGTTGCGTAGTCGCAGTTTGTCCGTTTGCGATTTGCAATAGAATCGCGGTGTTGCGCAGTGTATGTACCCGCTTACGAAAAACCGAACAGCTAAGGAGCGAATAATGGCAAAGAAGAATGTGGCAGCCCCCTCGATCAACATCGGCATCAACGACAAGGACCGCAAGAAGATTGCCGACGGCCTGTCCAAGCTGCTGGCAGACACCTACACGCTGTACCTGAAGACCCACAACTTCCACTGGAACGTGACCGGTCCGATGTTCAACACCCTGCACCTGATGTTCGAAGGCCAGTACAACGAACTGGCACTGGCAGTGGACCTGATCGCTGAACGCATCCGCGCACTGGGCTATCCGGCACCGGGTTCTTACAAGGAATTCGCCAAGCTGTCTTCGATCCCCGAAGCGGAAGGCGTGCCCAATGCGCAAGAGATGATCGCCCAGCTGGTGGCCGGCCAGGAAGCCGTGACCCGCACCGCACGTTCGATCTTCCCGACCGTCGATGCCGCCGCTGATGAACCGACCGCCGACCTGCTGACCCAACGCATGCAGCTGCACGAAAAGAATGCGTGGATGCTGCGCAGCTTGCTGGAAGGCTGATGATCTGCCGGCCTTAGCCAAAGAAAAATGTCGTTCAATTGAACGGCATTTTTTTCGTCGACGCTCCGGACGGGCCCGGCATTCAGCGATACAAATCCGCCAACTGCCGCGTCTTGCGCTCCTCCACCGGCACCAGATACACGCTGCTGATGACAGCCACCATGTCCGCTCCCTGCGCCACCAGCGGCGGCGAGTTCTCCAGCGTGATGCCGCCGATCACCACCACCGGCAAGGGGATCTCGCGCTTGGATTGCGCAATGATTTCAGGCGCGGTCCGAAAATCATATTTTTTTACGCGCGACGGATAGAAGCCGCCGAAGGCCACATAACTGGCGCCATCGCGATACGCCGCATGCGCCAGCTCCAGCGTGCCGTAGCACGAGGCCCCGACGATGCGCTCCGGCCCCACGGCCTTGCGCACCTCGGCAATGGAAGCATCAGTACCGCCGACGTGGATGCCATCGGCATCGATCTCCAGGCACAGGTCCACGTGGTCGTTGATGATGAGGGGCACATCATATTGCCGGCACAGCGCCAGCAATGCCGAAGCCTGTGCGCGGCGTTGCTCCACACCGGCGGTCTTGTGGCGGTACTGCACCAGCGCAGCACCGTTCTGCAAGGCCAGCTCGGTGGCGGCCAGCAATTGGGCGGTGTCATCCCAATCCGGCGTGACGATGTAGAGGCCACGCAGATGCGTTGCGTACTGGGGGTTCATGTCAGGCTCCTGCCGCAACGGCGGCGTCAATAACAGGTTCAAAGGCAGGCACGCGATTGGGAATGCGCTGCCCCTCGGCAATCGCATAGGACGTCGACAAGGCCTGCTGCGTGTACTGCTGCGCCAGGTCGATAGCCTCGCGCATCGGCAGACCGCGCGCCAGGCAGGCCGACAGCGCGGCTGCCAGCGTGCAGCCGCTGCCGTGGAATTCATCAGGCAGCCGGGTCCAGCGCCAGCGCGCGCTCTCGATGGCCTCTTCGGCAAACTCGGAACGGAACAATTGTCCGAACCAGCGATTGATCACATCCTGCTCTTGCGGACCGTGGCCGCCCTTGAGCAGCACATGCGCGCAGCCGCGCTCCATCAGCAGCGCCGCCTGCCGCGCCGGTTCCACATCACCGCACAAGCGGCGCCCCTCGTTGAGGTTGGGGGTGATGACGGTGGCCAATTCATACAAGGGTTCGATCACGCGCGCAGCATCGTCGCGCGAGAGCTGGTCGCCCTTTCCATTGGCAAGCACCGGATCGAGCACCACCGGCAAATGCGGGTCACGCGCACGCAAGTGTCGGATCAGGCCGGCGATCACTTCGGCATTTTCTCGACTGCCTGCGATGCCCAGCTTGACCGCTGCGATGTCGAAGCGGTCAATCAGCACCTGCGCCTGATGACGCACCAGTTCCGGATCGAGCGCATGCACCGCAAAGACGCTGACGTTGTCCTGCACCGTCAATGCCGTCGGCACCGACAAGGGATGCGCACCCAGTGCCGTGATGGCCGGGATATCGGCCTGCATGCCGGCCCCGCCGCTGGGGTCGGAGCCGGAGAAGACCAGCACGCAGGGTGGCGTGGCGCGATAAGCTGCCTGCATGCTCACTCCACGCGGCCGGCCATCGGCGAGGACGGCGAGGCGGCAAACTTGCGCGCAATGCGTCCTGCGAGGAAGGCTTCGCGGCCCGCCTCCACCGCCAGTTTCATGGCGCGCGCCATGCGAATCGGATCGCGTGCACCGGCAATGGCCGTATTCATCAGCACGCCATCACAGCCCAGTTCCATCGCAATGGCCGCATCGGAAGCCGTGCCCACGCCGGCATCGACCAGCACCGGCACCCGCGCCTGTTCGATGATGAGCGAAAGATTCCAGGGATTCAGAATACCCATGCCCGAGCCGATCAGCGAAGCCAGCGGCATGACGGCAGATACGCCCAGGTCTTCCAGCATGCGCGCCTGGATCGGATCGTCGCTGCAATACACCATCACGTCGAAGCCATCCTTGACCAGGGTCTCGGCGGCCTTCAGCGTTTCGGGCATGTTGGGGAAGAGGGTCTTCTCGTCGCCCAGCACTTCCAGCTTGACCAGCTTGTGTCCCCCCAGCAGTTCGCGCGCCAGTTGCAGCGTGTAGACCGCATCGGCGGCGTTGTAGCAGCCGGCGGTATTGGGCAGGATGGTGAATTCGGAAGGCGGCACCGCGTCCAGCAGGCTGGGCGCATTCGGATCCTGGCCGATGTTGACGCGGCGGATCGCCACCGTGATGATCTCGGCACCGCTGGCGACCGTCGCCGCACGGGTTTCGTCGAGGTCCTTGTACTTGCCGCTGCCCACCAGCAGGCGCGAGCGATAGGTCTTGCCGGCGATGGTCAGGCCCTTGTCCTCGCTCAGGAGGGGGGCGTCATTCATGTTCATGTCGATTCCTTGTCTGTGAGAGCTGCGTGCCACGGGAGGAGGCCGCTGGCGGCACCGGCGCGCCGCAGCGGAACAATCTTTCATCCGCCCCCGATGGCGCGCACTACGTCTACCTGGTCGGCCTCGGCCAGCGCGCGCGCTGGCCATTGCGCGCTGGGCACCACCTGGCGGTTCACCGCCACCGCCACTGCCTTGCCAGCCAGAGAGAGGCCGGCAATGAGCTGGTCCAGCGTGGCGCCGTCAGGCAGGGTGTGAGGCTTGCCGTTCAGTTCGATCTGCATGGCGCTTACTGCTTCGCATAAATCTCGGCGCCCATCTTGACGAACTCGACCGATTTCACCTGCATGCCTTGCTTCAGGGCGTCGATCTCGGAGATGCCTTCCTTGGCGGCGTAATCACGCACTTCCTGGGTGATCTTCATGGAACAGAAGTGCGGGCCGCACATGGAGCAGAAATGCGCCACCTTGGCCGAATCCTTGGGCAGGGTTTCGTCGTGGAATTCGCGCGCCTTGTCCGGGTCCAGGCCGATGTTGAACTGGTCTTCCCAGCGGAATTCGAAGCGCGCCTTGGACAGCGCGTTGTCGCGGATCTGCGCGCCCGGATGGCCCTTGGCGAGGTCGGCTGCATGCGCGGCAATCTTGTAGGTGATGATGCCGTCCTTCACATCCGTCTTGTTGGGCAGGCCCAGGTGTTCCTTGGGGGTGACGTAGCACAGCATCGCCGTGCCATACCAGCCGATCTGGGCGGCACCGATGCCGGAGGTGATGTGGTCGTAGCCGGGCGCGATGTCGGTGGTCAAGGGGCCAAGCGTGTAGAACGGGGCTTCGTGGCACTGCTCCAGCTGCAGGTCCATGTTTTCCTTGATGAGATGCATGGGCACGTGGCCGGGACCTTCGATCATCACCTGCACGTCGTGCTTCCAGGCGATCTGGGTCAGTTCGCCCAGGGTGCGCAATTCGCCCAGCTGGGCTTCGTCGTTGGCGTCGTAGATCGAGCCGGGACGCAGGCCGTCGCCCAGGCTGAAGCTGACGTCGTAGGCTTTCATGATCTCGCAGATCTCTTCGAAGTGTTCGTAGAGGAAGGATTCGCGGTGATGCGCCAGGCACCACTTGGCCATGATGGAACCGCCGCGCGAGACGATGCCCGTCATGCGCTTGGCCGTCAGCGGCACGTATTGCAGGCGTACGCCGGCGTGGATGGTGAAGTAGTCCACGCCCTGCTCGGCTTGCTCGATCAAGGTGTCGCGGAAGATTTCCCAGGTCAGGTCTTCGGCCTTGCCATTGACCTTTTCCAGCGCCTGGTAGATCGGCACGGTACCGATGGGGACCGGCGAATTGCGGATGATCCATTCACGGGTTTCGTGGATGTTCTTGCCGGTGGAGAGGTCCATGACGTTGTCGCCGCCCCAGCGGATGGCCCAGGTCATCTTTTCCACTTCCTCGCCGATGGAGGAAGTGACGGCCGAGTTGCCGATGTTGGCGTTGATCTTGACCAGGAAATTGCGGCCGATGATCATCGGTTCGACTTCCGGGTGGTTGATGTTGGCGGGGATGATGGCACGGCCACGGGCGACTTCGTCACGCACGAATTCCGGAGTGATCTCGGCGGGAATGGACGCTCCGAAGGACTGGCCGGGATGCTGGCGACCCATCAGGTCGGCCAGCTTGTTGCCCATGGGGCCGGAGGCTTTCAGTTGCTCCAGGTATTCCTTGCGGCGCAGGTTTTCGCGGATGGCGATGAATTCCATTTCCGGCGTGATGATGCCGCGGCGTGCGTAGTGCATCTGGGTCACGTTGGCACCGGCCTTGGCACGGCGCGGCTTGCGATGCAGGTTGAAGCGCAGCTCGGCCAGGGCCGGGTCGTTCAGGCGCTGCTGGCCGTATTCGGAAGTCGGGCCGGGCAGTTCCTCGGTGTCGTTGCGTTCCAGGATCCAGGGCAGGCGCGGGGTGGAGAGACCAGCGCGGATGTCGATCTTCACGTCCGGGTCGGTGTAGGGGCCGGACGTGTCATAGACATAGATCGGCGGATTCTTTTCGGAACCGAACATGGCCGGCGTGTCGGCCTGGCTGATCTCGCGCATGGGCACGCGGATGTCCGGGCGCGAGCCGGTCACATAGATCTTGCGGGAATTCGGGAGAGGCTGGACGGCTGCCTCGTCGACGGTGGCCGTCGCGGACAGGAATTTCGGGTTGGCATTCATTTCGGCTCCTTTGCTTGATGACTCATGGCTCGGAGCCAGCAAAGGAGGTTGCGGAAGAGGACGAACGGCGTGGAGTACTGCGGACCGTGGGTGCGTCATGCTGCCGGTTGCTTCCCTTCGCTGGCATTATCCAGATCAGGTTCAAGGGTATTTCTCACCCGGCTGCCAGAGCATGTGCTCCGGTGCCAGGACCCCTAGCGATGCGACGCGGACCGCTTGCGCAGTCCTTGTCGTGGACCGGATTCTACACCGATGGCCAGCGGAGACAAGCGCTGCTTCATGAAAACTGAACTCCTGCAGCATGAGATTCAGGAACGGCAAATCAAGATAATCAAGTAATTATTTGCCATTCATTTAACTAATAATTAAAAATAATCAAATCCTGCCAAGCGAGAAACTTTCTGCGTGATATATTTTCGGCGGGAAAGAAAATGGGTTGCGCCAGAGCAAGCAGTACAGGCAACAAGCGCTTGCGGTCAACCCCATCCAGCCCGCCGCCAACGAGGCGGGCACGAGGGCACGATAAGGCAGCCTGGCACAGGGGCTGGATACGCCGGCTGCCACCGCAACACCAGACGACGCGTCGCACCCGACCGGGTGCATGCTGGGGGGCATGCGCGACTGGCAAGAAGAAATACGGCGATCCCGCTGCGCCGTCAGCAAACAAGAAACATGACTCTGACACTTCGTCGCAAGACGCTGGTGGTGCGCACGCTCGTGGCGGCCATCGGTGCAAGTTTCGTCTCGGGCTGCGCGGTCGATCCGGCCACCGGCAAACCCTCCTTCAAGGAAACCTTCGCCAGCGATGATCCCTGCTCGCAAAACGCGCGCAACATCGGCATCGGCGTGGGCGTGCTGGCCGGCGCACTGCTGGGCCGCCAGGTCGGCGGCGACAACAAGGGGCTGCTGGTCGGTGCCGCACTGGGCGGCGTCATCGGCGGCCTGATCGGCAACGACATGGACAAGCGGCGCTGCGAGTTGTCCAAGATCGCGAAGCAGTATCAGCTCGACCTGCAGATCACGGCGCTGGACAACAAGGGCGAAGCGATCACCACCACCGACAGCGCCAAGGCCAAACAGGAGACGGCGGGATCGGTGGTCGAGATCCGCGATCCGGCCGGGGCCGGCGGCCACTTCGAAAGCAATTCCGATCAGCTCACATCGCGTGCCCGCGATTACTTCACCGCGATCGCCGCCACTTACGACATACGCAAAAGCGCGGCCGAAATACAGGATCCCAACCTGCGCAAGCAATACCTGGAGAAGATGAGCCAGCGCAAGCTGCTGCTGGTCGGGCATACCGACGACACCGGCTCCTCGCGCCTGAATGCCGACCTCTCCGAGCGCCGTGCCCGCGCAGTGTCGCGCTTCATGCAGGAGCACGGCGTACCGGCAGCTTCGCTGTATTTCCAGGGTGCGGGCGAGTTCTATCCGATTGCCAGCAACGACACCGAAGACGGACGATCCAGGAATCGCCGCGTGGAAATCGTCGAGTTGGGCGACAAGGCCAGCTTCGACAACTATCTCGCCGCGCGTCGTCCGCGCGTGGAGTTCTATCGCCAGGAAAAGAGCGACGCACCGACCGTCGCGCAGTCCGGTGCAAGTACCGGGGTCACCGCTGCAGCCGCAACTCAAGGAGTGCCGCGCACGCGTGCGGCCACCAGCGCCAAAAACAACACGGCCAGGACTACCAGGAGTGCGGACGTCGTTGCCAGGGACAATCGCAACGACGGCAAAGGCGATGCGGCAGCCACTGCCCCTGCGCCGAAGACCTCTGCGTCTGCGCCTGCCGCGAACGCACCCGCCAGCGCATCCACCCGTAAAGCGGGGTTGCCCGACAGCGGCGACTGGATCGACTTTGGCGGCGCGCCGCTGATCGCCTCCAGCGACACGGCCGCCATCGGCAAGGTCGAGGGCAAGCGTCCCTTCTCCTCGCTGATCAGCCCGGCCTACGCCGATGAGCCGCCGGTACTGGCCGACTGCACGCGCGACCGGCCGCGCGCAGCCAATGGTGTCAAGTCGTTGGCTGACGGCAAGGCCTATCGCACCAGCGAACACATCCCCGGCCTGTATGGCAAGACCTGGACCGAGCAGGTCAACGGCCATCAGGTGGTGATCAACCGCATCGCCGTGCTGGCGGGCGACGGCACGCTGGCCAACCTGCCCGAGTTCAAGGTCTACAAGAACTACGATGCGGCGCGCCGCACGTCGGCCAAGGCCGATGTCCAGCTGCAGCCGGAGGTCAACACCTACCTGGGCAGCAAGGGCCTGCTGTATCGCATCTTCCTCAAGGGCCAGGGCGGCATGCAGTGCGCCGACATCGTCTTCGATGCCGGTGGTGGCAGCGCGGCCAGGGCCGGACGCCTGGTCTACCTGCGCGCCAACACGCCCTATGCGGCCGACTTCAAGCCCAGGATGTACCAGTAGGCCAGCACCGACAACCACAACACATCAACCGGGGAGCCCCTCAATGAAAGAATTCTTCGACACCTATCCACTGGCGGCCTGGAGCGTGGTGAGCGTTCTCATGGCAGCCGTCGTCATCATGACCCTGTGGGAGCAGGTCAAATGGTGGTGGTTCAACACCTGGGTCCGCTTCCCGCTGGTGGGCCGCATCGCCCGCCTCTCGCGCGACCTCAACGAAGACTCCAGCCTGCCCGGCTGGCACAAGGGCGAAAGCACGCTGTGCCTGGAATACAAGAAGTTCATCCACATCCAGGACGAGCATGACTTCAACGAGAAGGTCACCTATCTGACCAAGTCCGGTGACAACGGCCGCAAGGCCACGCCCAACTGGATCTGGCTGCTGACGATCTCGATGGTGTTCGTCGAAGCGATGGGTTTCTCCTACGTGCTGGCGGGCTACACGCTGCCGGGTGCCAGCGAGAACCTGCAGCAGACCGGGGCTTACGGTATCGCTTTCCTGATCTCGGTGATCCTGGTCGCCTTCACCCACCTGGCCGGACATGAGCTGTACAAGTCAGAGCGCGTCAATCTGGCGCGCCGCCAGTGGAACGAGGCAGGCCGCAAGCAGGAACTCTTTACCGGCACCATTCCGCTGGCCCGTCCGCAATCCAGCGATGACCACAAGCCCACCTTCACCCAGCTGTGCAACCGCGTGGGCTCGCACCCCAGCTACAAGATCACGGTGCTGACCGTGATCTTCGTGCTGCTGGTGGCCAGCCTGGCGACCTACGTCCGCGGCCAGGTGCTGGAGCGCGAGCTGGAAGCACGCGTGACCCTCAGCAGCAATCAGGCCGGCAATGCGGCACGCTCCGCAGCGGGCAGCCTGGACATGTCCGCTACCAATGTGCGACTGCCGGCCGACGATGATGCCGCCAACCGCGCCGCCGACCGCAAGGCCGTCAGCGACGAGGCCGACATTGATCGTCACGGCGGCTGGGCGACCTTCATCGTGCTGGCGTTCGTGTTCGTGTTCCTGCAGATCCTGGGGGTCATCTTCGGCTATCGCTGGGGCTTTGCCGGCGAGAACAGTGCCGAAGCCTATCGCGACATCGGCAGCGGCCGCTATTCCAGCTACAGCGCCGTACGTGAACACTATCGCCGCATCGCCGACACCGCCCAGGCCAGCCTGGCCACGCTGCAGCAGAAAATGATGATGCACAACAGCACGCATGGCACGTCCGGCCAGCACCTGAGCAAGACCTTCCGCGACTTCATGCAGCAGACCCGTCTGGCCGATGCCGCCGAACGCCAGAGCGAACGCGACTTTGCGCAGACGGTCGCGGCCCAGCAGGCGACGCCCTTGCACGTTCCCGCCCACCCTGCGGCAGCGGCCGCGCCGGTGGCTGCACCGGCCGTGGTGGCAGTGGCTGCGGTGGTACAGGCCCCTGCCGCCCCCGCTGGCACCGACAGCCTGCCGGACGTGATGACGCGCCTGGATGCGCTCGGTGAAGACAAGGAAGCCAAGAAGAAACTGATGGCGCAATTGCCCGAGGCACTCAACGTAGCTGTGCGGGAAGAACTCAAGCGCCGCAAGGACGAGCGCGAACGCAAGGCGCGCGAGGCTGACGCCGAACTGGAGGATCTGCTGTGAGGAACTGGTCTGCCCTCGTCCTGGCCACCAGCCTGCTGGGCGGCAACGCCTGGGCTGGTGCCATCGATGCCATCCCGACCTGCTACGACAACAAGCTGGTGGGGACGGCCCCGGCTGTCGTGGAGTCCGAACTGTTCGTGGTCATCGACCAGACCACCCTGCTCGATGGCGGTCTGAAACAGTCAGTGGCCGACAACCTGAAGCCTTTCCTGGCAGGGGGCAATGCATTCCAGATCATCACCTTCTCCGCCTATACCCAGGGCCATTACACGGAAGTGCTGGCCTCCGGCAAGCTGGATGTACCGATGGAGGCCAGCCGCCGCAATGATGTCTCCAAGACTGCGCTGGCCAAGTTCGACCAGTGCATGGCGCGCCAGCCGCAGCTGGCGGCGCAGGTCGCCGGCGGGGCCTTGCGCGCTGCCTTCGATGGCACCAGCGGCGAGATCGCCAAGTCCGACGTGCTGGCCAGTCTCAAGTCGATTGCCGAACTGAGCCGCAAGTCCAAGGCGCGCAACCGCATCGTGCTGCTGGTCTCGGACATGCTGGAGAACTCCTCGGTGTCCAGTTTCTACGCCGACCGCGGCCACAGCGTGCGCAAGATCGACCCGGCCAAGGAAATGCAGCTGGCCGAACAGAATCAGCTGCTGGGCGACTTCGGCGGGGCGCGCGTGTATGTGATCGGTGCCGGACTGCTGTCCGAGGATGGCAAGAAGAGCAAGAGCTATCGCGATCCCAAGACCATGCAGGCGCTGGCCGGTTTCTGGAAAACCTATCTGGAAAAGTCCGGTGCACAGCTGGTGGAGTTCGGCCAGCCGGCGCTGCTGAGCCCGATTCGTTGAGCTAGCCAACGATACAAGCTCGTCAGTTGCCTTAACCTGAATGTATAGTAAGGCTCGCGACATTTTCTGATGTCGCGAGAAAATCAACCTCAAAAATCCAAGAATCAGGGGAATCATGAATCAACTCCAGATGTTCAAAGCCGGCGTCCTGCTTGCCGTTTCCATCGTACTGACCGGTTGCGCTACCAGTCGCAGCGAGATCAAGCTGAGCGAACCATCAAGCGCCGCTGCCACCAAGGCCGCAGTGGCCTCCAAGAACAAGACGGTATTGCTGCGGGAAGTCTTCGATGAACGCGTCTTCGAAGATGCCCCCTCGTCGCCGAGCACTCCTTCGCTGGGCTTTGAGGGCTCTGCAAAAAGCACCGCCGAGATCAAGGCGCGGGCGATCGGTCGCAAGCGCAACGGCTTCGGCAAGGCGCTGGGCGATGTGCTGCTGGAAAACGGCATGACGGTGAGCCAGGTGATGCGCAAGAACATCACCACCAGCTTGCAAGAGGCCGGCTTCAAGGTGGCGGTCAACGCTGCTGACGCAGGCGAGGCCCCCATCGTGATCGATGCCCATGTGAAGAAGTTCTGGGCCTGGTTCACCCCTGGTTTCTGGGCCGTCAGCGTGGGAACGCAGATCTCGACTGATCTGGTGGTGCAGAACAAGAACATGCCCATCGTGATCAACATCGAAACATCGGAAAACCATATGGCGGTCACCGAAGGCGTCTGGATCGAGGACATCGACAAGGCGCTCGTGAAGTACCGTTCCGAAGCCACCGGCCGATTCATGGACATGAACTGAACCACAGCAGCTGCTGCAGCTGGTCGAGCAACTAAACAACGGGAGTCTCAGGACTCCCGTTTTGTTTCCGCAAAGAAAAAGGTTGCCCGTCAGCGCCCCGGCCAACGCTGCGCTTGGCCGGTTTGGCGCGCCGTTCCCTTATAATGGATGGTTTCGCAAAAACACACGTCAAATCATGGAATTAGCCAAGTCGTTCGAGCCCGCCGAGATTGAGAAATTCTGGCGCGAGGAGTGGGAAAAGCGCGGTTACTTCGCCGCCACCACCGACGCGGAGAAGCCCTCGTTTTCCATCCAGCTGCCGCCGCCCAATGTGACCGGCACCCTGCACATGGGTCACGCGTTCAACCAGACCATCATGGATGGCCTGACGCGCTACCACCGCATGCGCGGCTACAACACCGCCTGGATCCCCGGCACCGACCACGCCGGCATCGCCACTCAGATCGTGGTGGAACGCCAGCTGGATGCGCAGAAGATCTCGCGCCACGACCTGGGCCGTGAAAAATTCGTCGAGAAGGTGTGGGAGTGGAAAGAGAAATCCGGCTCCACCATCACCGGCCAGATGCGCCGCATGGGCGCCTCCACCGACTGGGCCCGTGAATACTTCACGATGGACCCCAAGATGTCCAAGGCCGTCACCGAAGTCTTCGTGCGCCTCTACGAGCAGGGCCTGATCTACCGTGGCAAGCGCCTGGTGAACTGGGACCCGGTGCTGGGCACCGCCGTCTCCGACCTGGAAGTGGTGTCGGAAGAAGAAGACGGCTCCATGTGGCACATCAAGTACCCGCTGGCCGATGGCAGCGGCCACATCGTGGTGGCCACCACCCGTCCGGAAACCATGCTGGGCGACGTCGCCGTGGCCGTGGACCCGACCGACGAGCGCTACGCCGCGCTGGTGGGCAAGATGATCAAGCTGCCGCTGGTGGGCCGCGAGATCCCCATCATCAAGGATGAATACGTCGACAAGGAATTCGGCACCGGCTGCGTGAAGATCACCCCGGCGCACGACTTCAACGACTACCAGGTGGGCGCACGCCACAACCTGGAAATGATCAGCGTCTTCACCCTCAAGGCCACCATCAACGAGAATTCGCCCGAGAAGTACCAGGGCCTGGACCGCTTCGAAGCGCGCAAGCAGATCGTGGCCGACCTGGACGCGCTGGGCCTCTTGGAACTGGTCAAGCCGCACAAGCTGATGGTGCCGCGTGGCGACCGTACCGGCGTGGTGATCGAGCCCATGCTGACCGACCAGTGGTTCGTCGCCATGAGCAAGCCGGCACCGGAAGGGACCTGCTTCCCCGGCAAGTCGATTGCCGAAACCGCGCTGGAAAAAGTCTCCTCGGGCGAGATCAAATTCGTCCCCGAGAACTGGACCAACACCTACAACCAGTGGCTCAACAACATCCAGGACTGGTGCATCTCGCGCCAACTGTGGTGGGGCCATCAGATCCCGGCCTGGTACGACGAGGATGGCGGCATCTACGTTGCCCGCACCGAAGAAGAAGCGAAGAAGCAAGCCGGTGGCAAGTCCGTCAAGCGCGATGAAGACGTGCTCGATACATGGTTCTCCTCGGCGCTGGTGCCCTTCTCCACCCTGGGCTGGCCGGAAGAAACGCCGGACTACAAGCTGTTCCTGCCCTCCTCGGTGCTGGTGACGGGCTTTGACATCATCTTCTTCTGGGTGGCGCGCATGGTCATGATGACCACGCACTTCACCGGCAAGGTGCCTTTCGATACCGTCTACGTCCACGGCCTGGTGCGCGATGCGTCTGGCCAGAAGATGTCCAAGTCCAAGGGCAACACGCTGGACCCGATCGACCTGATCGATGGCATCGGCGTGGATGAACTGGTGGCCAAGCGCACCGTCGGCCTGATGAATCCCAAGCAGGCGGCTAGCATCGAGAAGGCTACCCGCAAGGAATTTGCGGACGGCATTCCGGCCTTCGGCACCGATGCGCTGCGCTTCACCTTCGCCTCACTGGCGACCCTGGGCCGCAACATCAACTTTGACCTGAACCGCTGCGAAGGCTATCGCAACTTCTGCAACAAGCTGTGGAACGCCACCCGCTTCGTGCTGATGAATACCGAAGGCCAGGACTGCGGTTTCGACGGCCACGAGAAGGGTGTCTGCGACAAGGAAAAGCTGCAGTTCTCCAAGGCTGACCGCTGGATCGTGTCGCTCTTGCAGCGTACCGAAGCCGAAGTCGAAAAGGGCTTTGCCGACTACCGCTTCGACAACATCGCTACCGCCATCTACAAGTTCGTCTGGGACGAGTACTGCGACTGGTACCTGGAAATGGCCAAGGCCCAGATCCAGAGCGGCAATGAAGCGCAACAGCGCGCCACCCGCCGCACCTTGCTGCGCGTGCTGGAAAGCGTGCTGCGCCTGGCTCATCCGGTGCTGCCCTTCATCACCGAGCAGCTGTGGCAAAGCGTGGCCCCGCTGACCGATCGCAAGCCGGATCCGGCGGGCGATTCCATCATGCGCCAGGCCTATCCGCGTCCCGACCTGGAAAAGATCGACACCGATGCCGAAGCCTGGGTTGCCCAGTTCAAGGCCTACACCGATGCCTGCCGCAACCTGCGCGGGGAGATGCAGCTGGCACCGTCCCTGCGCGTGCCGCTGATCGTGGAAGCCGCCGATGCGTCGGCCGTGGAATCCTTCCTGCCTTACCTGCAAGGGCTGGTGCGCCTGTCGGAAGCCACGGTGGTGCCGCAACTGCCGGAGTCGCCGGCACCGGTGGCCATCGTCGGCGAAGTCAAGCTGATGCTGAAGGTGGAAATCGACGTGGCCGCCGAACGTGAACGCCTGGGCAAGGAAGTCACGCGTCTGACCGGCGAGATCGCCAAGGCCAATGGCAAGCTGTCCAATGAAAGCTTCGTGGCCCGTGCGCCCGAAGCCGTGGTGGCGCAGGAGAAGGAGCGTGTCGCCAACTTCAGCGCTACGTTGGAAAAGGTGAAGGAACAGCTGGCCAAGCTCAAGTAAGCCAGCCTGTTTCTTCATGAAGCCGTCGTCCCTTGCGGGGCGGCGGCTTTTTTTGTGCTTGCCTTGCGGCGCGGGCTTGTCTAGACTGGATCGAATAAATTAGAACAATCGTGCTTTTTTATGGCATTCGACTTGATAACAGGAGACAAACATGCCCCGTACTTCCTCCCCTTCCCGTCTGTTCAAGCTGTCGCTGCTGGCAGCCGGCCTCCTGGCCAGCGCCGCTGCCTGGGCCGATGGCTCGCCAGTCGGCCTGTGGAAGAGCATCGATGACGCCACCGGCAAGCCCAAGGCGCTCATCCGCATCAGCGAAAACAATGGCGAACTGAGCGGCAAGATCGAGAAGCTGTTCCGTGCGCCGGAAGAAGACCAGAACCCGGTCTGCCAGAAGTGTGAAGGCGAGCTCAAGGACAAGCCGGTCATCGGCATGACCATCCTGTCGGGTCTGAAGAAGGACGGCGAAGAATACAACGGTGGCCAGATCATCGATCCGGCCAATGGCAAGGTCTACAAGAGCAAGCTGACGGTGGTCGATGAGGGGCAAAAGCTCAATGTGCGCGGTTATGTCGGCATGCCCATGCTGGGCCGCACCCAGACCTGGCTGCGGGAGCAGTAACGCCGACGCGTCAGGCCGGACGTGAAGCTTTGAGCACGTAACGGTCCAGCTCACGGGCGAAGGCGCGGCCGTCGCTGGCGCTGAAGGCGGCCGGGCCGCCGGTCTCGACGCCGCTGCTGCGCAGCTCTTCCATGAAATTGCGGGTGCTGAGGTGATGGCCGATGTTCTGCGCCGTATAGAGCTCGCCGCGCGGATTGAGCGCCAGCGCGCCCTTGGCCACCACGTCGGCAGCCAGCGGAATATCGGCGGTGATGACCAGGTCGCCGGGTTCACACTGGCGGGCGATTTCCTTGTCGGCCACGTCGAAGCCGGCCGGCACCACCATGGATTTGATGTAACGCGAAGGCGGTGTGCGCAAGGGGCGGTTGGCCACCAGCGTCACGATGATGGTGGTGCGGTCGGCCACCCGGAACAGCATGTCCTTGATGACACCCGGACAGGCATCGGCATCCACCCAGATCGCCATCAGCGCGCGTTCGCCCGCGTCAGACGAAGGACACGGTCAGGCCCGGCAGGGTCACGCCCGAGAAGGCTGTTGTCCAGGTCTGGCCGGGCTCGATGGGACAGGCGTCGGTCCACGTTCCGGTGCTGATGATCTCGCCGGCCTGCAACTGGCGGAAGCGGGTCTGCTTCTGCAGCAGCTGGTGCAGGTGCCACAGCGCGTGCAGGGGGCTGTCCATCTCGTCATTGCAGAAGCCGGCGGCACGCAGCACGCTGGACGACTCCGTGTTGCAGGACAGAGAGACGCTGGCGCTGGCCAGGATCTGCGGCAGGTGGTGTTTGGTCGCCGAAGACAGCACGTGCGGCTCGCCCACAATCAGGGTGCCATGCAACCCGAAGGCGGCAATTGAATCGGCTACGGTGAATTCCCAGTTGGGGAAGGGACAGACCACGATTTCGAAGCCATGCGCCATCCACTCCAGGCAATCGGCCAGCTCCAGCAGCGATGCGCCGGGGGCCGGGGTCTTGCCGAGCTTGAAGACGATCTCGGGTTCGATACGCGGCTGCACGGCCCCGGTCAGCGATTGCGCGCCGTAGTTGTCGTCGGCGAAGCGGACCGTGGCATCGTACATCGGTGCCCAGGTCGGAATCCGCGCTTCATCGATGATGCCGTAGCGCTCCCAGTTCTTGCGCACCACAAACCCGATCTTGCGGCCGATAGGCTGCTCGCCTTGGGCAACGCGGATGTTGCGGATGTTATGAGCGATTTCGTAGGCGTCTTCGACCGACAGCGGCTCGGACTCGGAAATGCGCGGGATGATGCGGGACTGAGCGCGGGCATCCAGCAACTGATGCGCGTAGCGGAGGGCTTGGCTCGACATTAGCATGGAGGGCTCACATCGAAAGATAGTGAATAGCTATCCATTGTCGATGACGATTAATTTTTGCACAAGCAAAAACTCGCTTTTATACGAGATCTGACGAAAATTTCATCAGATTGACCTGCTCCGCGTCATGCTGTTTTTCAGTGGCTGCAACAGTCCTGTCCAGCTTGAGAATGGCAGAGCTCATGCGCCCCAGAGTTCACCGTTCGGACCGGTTTGAGGCGCGGTCACGCCGAAATGCTGATAGGCCAGCCCCGTGGCGATGCGCCCGCGCGGGGTGCGCTGCAGGTAGCCTTGCTGGATCAGGTAGGGCTCCAGCACGTCTTCGATGGTGTCGCGTTCTTCACCGATGGCCGCCGCCAGGTTGTCCAGCCCGACCGGCCCACCGCCGAACTTGAAGAGCACGGCCTCCAGCAGCTTGCGGTCCATCAGGTCGAAGCCGACCGGGTCCACGTCCAGCATCACCAGAGCGGCATCGGCCATCTCGCGGGTGATGCGCCCCTCCCCCTTGACCTCGGCATAGTCGCGCACGCGGCGCAGCAGGCGGTTGGCGATACGCGGGGTACCACGGCTGCGGCGGGCGATTTCCAGCGCGCCTTCCTCGACAATGGGGGCATTGAGCAAGCCGGCGCTGCGCGTAACGATGCGGGCCAGCTCGGGCGGGGTATAGAACTCCAGCCGGGCGACGATGCCGAAGCGGTCGCGCAGCGGATTGGTCAGCATGCCGGCGCGGGTGGTGGCGCCCACCAGCGTGAAAGGCTGCAGGTCCAGCCGCACCGAACGGGCGGCCGGGCCTTCGCCGATCATGATGTCGATCTGATAATCCTCCAGTGCCGGGTAGAGGATTTCCTCCACCACCGGCGACATGCGGTGGATCTCGTCGATGAAGAGCACGTCATTGGCTTCGAGATTGGTCAGCAGCGCGGCCAGGTCGCCCGCGCGCTCCAGCACGGGGCCCGAGGTCTGGCGCAGGTTCACGCCCATCTCGCGGGCGATGATGTGGGCCATGGTGGTCTTGCCCAGGCCGGGCGGGCCGAACAGCAAGGTGTGGTCGAGCGGCTCGCCACGCTTGCGGGCGGCCGAAATGAAGATTTCGAGCTGGGCGCGCACCTTTTCCTGGCCGACGTATTCGTCCAGCTGCTTGGGCCGCAGGGCGCGCTCGATGGCTTCCTCGTTGGCCGAGGCCGGGGTGGCGGAGATGATGCGCTGTTCGGAGAAATCGTCGGTCTGGATGCTCATGCTCTAATCCTTGTCTGGCCGGGCTCAGCCCTTGGAGAGCGCCTTCAGGGCCAGCTTGATGCCGTCCGAGACGCTGCTGTCCTTGGGCACCTGCTTCATGGCCAGGGTCGCTTCCTTGTCCGAATAGCCCAGCGCCAGCAGGGCATTGAGGATGTCGGCCGAGGCGTCGCTGTGGACCACGCCGGCCACCGCGCCAAGATCGGCACCGAGCTTGCCCTTCAGTTCCAGCAGCAGGCGTTCGGCGGTCTTCTTGCCGATGCCGGGCACGCGGGTCAGGCGGCCGGCTTCCTGCAGGGTCACGGCCTGGGCCAGGTCGGCCACCGACATGCCGGAGAGGATGGACAAGGCCGTGCGTGCGCCCACGCCGGAAATCTTGATGAGCTCCTTGAACGTATTGCGTTCTTCGGCGGTCCCAAACCCGAACAGGATGTGCGCGTCCTCGCGGATGGCCAGATGCGTCAGCAGCGTGACCTTCTCGCCCAGGCCCGGCAGGTTGTAGTAGGTGCTCATGGGCACGGCCACTTCGTAACCGACGCCCTGGCAGTCGACCAGCAGGTTCGGGGGGATTTTTTCTAGAAGAATTCCGGAGAGGCGACCGATCATGGCGTCAGGGATGTGCGTGGGAGGCAGCTTCTGTGATAATCCCGCGATGATACAGCACTGTTCGGATAAACAGTATCCAAGCCACCTCGCAGAGATGAAGACAAAGGAAAAACATGGCCGGTAGCGCCTTCTTCGCATTGATTGACGACATCGCCACCGTGCTCGATGACGTTTCCCTGATGACCAAGGTGGCCGCCAAGAAGACGGCCGGCGTGCTGGGCGACGACCTGGCCCTCAATGCCCAGCAGGTCGCGGGCGTGCGCGCCGAGCGGGAATTGCCGGTGGTCTGGGCGGTCGCCAAGGGCTCGCTGAAGAACAAGGCCATCCTGGTGCCGGCGGCACTGGCCATCAGCGCCTTCATCCCCTGGGCGGTAACACCGCTGCTGATGCTGGGCGGCGCTTTCCTCTGCTTCGAGGGCTTCGAGAAACTGGCGCACAAGTATCTTCCCCACGATGAGGAACATCATGAAGTCGCCGCCAAGGCGGCCGACGACGTCGATCCGCTGGTCTACGAGCAGGAAAAGATCAAGGATGCCGTGCGCACCGACTTCATCCTCTCGGCCGAGATCATCGCCATCACCCTGGGTACCGTCGCCGGTGCGCCCCTGCAGCAGCAGATCACGGTACTGGTGGGCATTGCCCTGATCATGACGGCGGGCGTGTATGGGCTGGTGGCCGGCATCGTCAAGCTCGATGACGGCGGCCTCTACCTGGTGCAGCATGCGGGTGCGAGCGCCTGGGGTCGCTTCAAGGCCGGTGTCGGCCGGGCCGTCCTGGCGGCGGCACCGAAGATGATGCGCAGCCTGTCGGTGATCGGGACGGTTGCCATGTTCATGGTCGGCGGCGGCATCCTGACCCACGGCCTGCCCTTCGCGCATCACGCCATCGAGGCGGCGGCGCAAGCGGTGGAGGGTGTCGCCGTAGTCGGGCCGGTCCTCGGGGCGATTACCCCGGCGGTCTTGAATGCCCTCTTCGGCGTGGTCGCAGGGGCAGTGGTGCTGGTGGTGGTGAAGCTGGCGCAGCGCGTGCTGTCGCTCTTCAAGAAAAAAAACTAACCCACCAGACGCCCGCCGCGCATGCGAATGCCCTTGCGCGCCAGCGCCGGGGCCAGCGCGCCGAGGTCCGACAAAATCCCTCCCCCATGCGCATGGCAGATCGCCACGCCCAGCGCATCGGCGGCATCGGTACCCGGCAGGCCGGGCAGCTTCAGCAGCCGCGCCACCATCTCCTGCACCTGCGCCTTCTGGGCGCGTCCATGGCCGGCCACGGCCTGCTTGACCTGCAGGGCCGTGTATTCGGCTACCGCCAGGTCGGCTGCCACCAGCGCGCAAATGGCCGCGCCGCGCGCCTGCCCCAGCAGCAGGGTGGATTGTGGATTGACGTTGACGAACACTTTTTCGATGGCCGCGCAGTCCGGTGCATAGGACTTCACCACTTCGCCGACACTGGCCAGGATCACCTTCAGGCGTGAAGGCAGGTCGCCGTCCGGCGTCTTGATGGTGCCGGAAGCGATATAGGAGAGCGTGTTGCCCTGCTTGTGGATGACCCCGAAACCGGTGGTGCGCAAGCCAGGGTCGATACCGAGGATTTTCATGCCCGCCAGTCTAACCGATCAGGCGGGCATCCCGTGTCAGAACAAGACGCCCTGCCCCGGATCCGGCATTTTCTGGCGCGGGCGGCGCTGGGTGGTCGAGGGCAGGCCGCTCTTGCGCGAGCCATGCTTGTCCTGGATGGCATCGGCTTCCGCCCGCGCGCTACTGCTGCTGCGCTGGCCGTAGAGGGCGTCCTTGGCGTGCTTGAGGGCCGTCTTCTCATCCACGATGGGGTCGGGATAAGCCGTCGTGCCGACTTCCGGCACCCAGCGCCGCACGTACTCGCCCAGCGGATCATGATCGCGCGCCTGCTTGGCCGGCGAATAGATGCGCAGGGTGTTGATGCCGGTGGTGCCGGATTGCATCTGCATCTGGCTCCAGTGGATGCCCGGTTCGAAATCCAGGAACTGCCGCGCCAGGAACAGCCCCGGCGCACGCCAGTGCAGCCACAGGTGATAGGCGGCAAAGCTGACCAGCATGGCGCGCATGCGGAAGTTGAGCCAGCCGGTCGCGCACAGCTGGCGCATGCAGGCATCGATCATGGGATAGCCGGTACGGCCTTCGCACCAGGCATCGAAACGCGCCTGCGCCTCCACGCCCCACGGACCGCCATCGCCCGGACGCAAGCCATCCAGCGAACGCGCCACGTTGCGCCATTCGATATCGGGCTGGTCTTCCAGCTTCTGCATGAAGTGGCAATGCCAGCGCAGGCGGCTGGAGAAGCCGCGCAGGCCGTAGGCCAGCGCGCGGTCGGCCGTATGTTCGATGGCCAGTTCGGTAGCCTGATGCACGCTGCGCATGGAAATGGTGCCGAAGGCCAGGTGCGCGCTGAGCCTGCTGCAGGCGTCGGGTGCGGTCAGCGGACTGGACATGCCACGCCGGTAATCGCGCCCGCCGCCGCCGAGGAAGGCGCGCAGCGTATCCCATGCTGCTGCTTCGCCGGCGGGCGGTTGCAAGCGTACCTCGGGCAAACCCAGTTCGGTCAATGTGGGCAGCCTGTCGGGCTGCATGCCTTGCGGCGCACGGAAGCCGACCGGATTGGCAATCTGCGCTGCCTCCATGCGCTGCACCCAGCGCGCGGCCCAGCCATCACGGCTGCGCAGGCGGCGCACCACGCCGGTTTGCGGAAACTCCTGCCACTGCACGCCCTGGATGCGGCTCCAGCGGTTCACCGAAATGTCGCGCGCATAGCTCCAGGCCGGGCCGGTTTCTTCGTGGCTGAAGAGATGGGTCACGCCCCACTCGCGACGCAGGGATTCCAATACCTGCACCGCCTCACCAATCCGCAGAAGCAAAGGCAGGCCGCGTTGCTTCAATTCGATCTGCAGGGGGGCCAGGGAGCGCAACAGGAAATCCACATGACGCGGATCACATTCAAAACTCTGCAGCCACGCTGGCTCGATGATGACGACCGCAAACGCACGCTCACACCGCGCCGCCTCGGCCAGCGCCGCGTGATCGCGCAGGCGCAGGTCGCGCTTGAACCAGACCAGGCCGACGCTCATCTCAGCCTCGCTCCTGACGGCGTTCGAGCCGCACCACCAGGCGTTGCACGGCCGGACGCACGCGCAGGAAGCCGCGATAGCTGCGCTCCATCAGCCACAGCATGCCGGGCAGACGCGCCAGCCGGGCCAGCCAGCGCCATCCCGGCAAGGTGGCCCACAACTTCACGAAGGCTTCGGCACCGCTGAAGACCACGCCATCGGCACGACGCACATGAAAGCGCGCCAACAACTGCTCGCGCGTCATGCCCGAAGGAAGCTCTGTGGCGGGCACATCCGCGCGGCTGATATCGCAAAAGCGCAGCGGGGCATCCTGCGCACCGCGCTGGTACATGCCGATCTCGCGCCGGCACAGCGGACAGGCACCGTCATACAGCACGGTGATCTCTTCCTGTGGCGCACGAGGGTCAGGGTCAGGCTGCGCCATCGCGCCGCTCCTTGCGCTCGGTGCGCGCCAGCAGCTCGGCGGCGCTCTGCAGGCCTTGCGTGCTGCGACGCCACCACTGGGTGAACAGGTCGCTGGGCTTGTCGACCACCGGGAACAGTTCCGGTGCCGCTACGCATTGTGCCCACAGCGGCAGCCAGGGAGCCAGATGCGGATCGGCCACACAACGCACGCTGCGCGCAGACTTCAGCGCACGGCCAACGGTGGCGGCATCACCATGCCAGCACAGCGATGTCAGCTCGCGCATGCGCGCACCAACGAAATCCCAGCGGCGCTGATCCCAGGGCCAGAGCAGATGGAAGTCCGACAGATACAGGCCCACCACCACGGTGTCTGTGGGCAGATCGGCGGGCAACTCGCCCAGGCTCCACGGATGGACCAGCCAGACATCCCGTCCGGCTACCGCTTCCGCCTCCGGGGTCACACTGCCCAAATGTTCAGGTGGCACTGGCAGCAGGGCCGGCTCCTTGCAGCGTTCCCGCGCGCGCTGGGCGGGTTCGGCGGCCACCGGGTCGGGATTGAGGGCGATTTCGCCCAACGCTTCATAAGTGGTATCTACCACCGTGCCCGGGCTATGCCACTCGGGCGGGGCGTACTTGGCCACGTTCTCGGCATTGAACAGATAAGGCTTGTGGCTGCCGGTCCCGGCCACCCATTGCCAGCTCAGGTGATTGCTGGCCAGGTCGCCATCCAGCAGATGGCCGACCATCCAGTCCGCCCCCGCACGCCAATGCACCTTGCGCAGATGCACCACGTAGCTGGCCAGCCACATGCGCGCGTGATTGTGCAGGGTGCCGGTGGCATACAGGGTGCGCACGGCCTGGTCGATCACCGGCAGGCCGGTGGCAGCTTCGCGGATATCGGCCGGCAGTTCGCGCGCATAGGCCGACTCCCGCAGCGGGCCGGCGTGCAGCGAATCGAAGATGCGCGCCCCGCGCCTGGCCCACACGTAGCGATAGAAGGCACGCCAGCCCAGCTCATAGACGAACTTGTGCTGCACATCCAGCGCCTGGCGGCTGCACACGCCCGCCAGCACCTCGCGCAGGCTGACGAAGCCGTGCGTGAGATAGGGCGACAAGCCCGTCACGGCACCGTCAAGACTGTTGCGGGTGCGGGCATAAGCACCGGGACGCACGGCGGCGATGCGCTCGCGCGCGGCGGCCAGGGTCGGCAGCAAGGGCAGCAGCGCCAGCGGTCGTGGTGCAGGGGGCGCAGCGACAGCAGCAGGGGCGGCGGGTGCGTCTTCCGGGGAAGGGGACTCCAGCACCAGGTCGAATTGATGTTTGCGATACATGGCTCGACTCCTCAAAGGCCAGGGTGGGCGCGCTTGCGGCGGCAGGCTTCGGAACAGTATTTGACCTCGTCCCAGTTCTTGGCCCAGGCGCGCCGCCAGGTCATGGGCAGGCCGCACACGGCGCAGGGCTTGCTGGGCAAGTGCGCCTTGTTGCCGCGATGTCCGGCGACTTGGCTTTTCTGTTTCATGACTCAGGATTGTACTGAATAAATGCGTCACACTTGACTCATGACGCCAAATTAGCGTCTATAATCTGTGTCAAACATGATTCACCGGAGCCCATCATGAGCCTTGCGCAATCGACCCCTTCCCCGGCCCTTGCGGCCGACAAACCTGCTGGCGAAGCCTTGCGCCGCACTGGCGCGGTGGCGCGCATGCTGCGCATGCCGGTGGCCACGCTGCGGGTGTGGGAGCGCCGCTATGCACTGACCCACGGCCAGCTGTCACCGAGCGGCCAGCGCCTGTATTCGGAAGCCGATGTGCGGCGCCTGGCGCTGATCCGGCAGTTGACCGAACTGGGCCACGCCATCGGCAGCCTGGCCGGACTGGATATGGATCAGCTGCAGCAAGTGGCGGCCACCCACGCCGAACTGCACGCAGCCCGCCCGACGCCACCGGAAGCGGTGCAGGGGCAATGGCGGCTGGCCGTGATCGGCTCCACCCTGGCGCAGCGCCTGGACAAACCCGGCCTGCTGCAGCGCCTGGGGCGTCCGCTGCAGTTGCTGGGCCCGTTCGAGACCATCGAACAGGCGGCCATGGCCTTGAAGCGTGAAGAAGTGGATGCCCTGCTGCTGCACGAGCCGCAGTTGCACGCCGGCTGGCTGGGCGCGCTGGAGAGTTCGGCACCGGCGCTGAGCGGGCTGCCGATGGCGGTGCTGTATGGATTTGCCAGCGAAGCCGTGTGCGAGACGCTGGCGGCGGTGGGCATCAGCCTGCTGCGTGCGCCGCAGCCCGATGTGGTGATCCTGCAATGGCTGCGCGGCCTGGCGGCACTGTCGTCACCGGCGCGCGATGAAGAGGCAGGCGACAAGGCGCTGCCGCCGCGCCGCTGGGATGACAATGAATTGATCGCCTTTGCCAACCAGTCCACCACGGTGGCCTGCGAGTGCCCGCGCCACGTGGCGGAATTGCTGATGCAGCTCTCGCAGTTCGAGCGCTACAGCGCGCAATGCGCCAACCGCAACGTGGCTGACGCACAGTTGCATCAATATCTGCAGCAACTGACCTCGGAATCGCGGCAGCGGTTTGAGGCGGCCTTGACGCGCATTGCCATCCATGAAGGAATGATCAGCGAGAACAGCTGAGCCCTGCGCACTGCGGCACACGAAGCACCAACAAAAACGCCCGGCATGAAGCCGGGCGTTTTCGTCGGATCTGGCAGCGATCAGTGACGGAAGTGACGCGTCCCGGTCAGCAGCATCACGACATCGCGCTCATTGGCCGCATCGATGACTTCCTGGTCGCGCATGGAGCCACCCGGATGGATGACGCAGGTGGCACCGGCATCGACCACCACATCCAGGCCATCGCGGAACGGGAAGAAGGCATCCGACGCCACGGCCGAACCGGCCAGGGTCAGGCCGGCATTCTGCGCCTTGATGGAGGCGATGCGGGCGGAATCGATACGGCTCATCTGGCCGGCACCGACGCCCAAGGTCATGCCATTGCCGCAGAAGACGATGGCATTGGACTTGACGAACTTGGCCACGCGCCAGGCGAACATCAGATCCTGCAATTGCTGCTGGGTCGGCTGCTTCTTGCTGACCACCTTTACATCGGCCAGCAGCACGTTCTTGGCGTCCGGCGACTGCACCAGCAGGCCACCGCCGACACGCTTGAAGTCGTAGCCATTCAGACCGGTGCCCAGCGGGATTTCCAGCAGGCGCACGTTCTGCTTGGCAGCGAAGATCTGCTTGGCTTCAGCGCTGAAGGACGGAGCGATCAGCACTTCCAGGAATTGCTTGGCCACAGCTTCGGCCGCTGCGGCGTCCACTTCGCGGTTGAAGGCGATGATGCCGCCGAAGGCCGAGGTCGGGTCGGTCTGCAGGGCCTTGCTGTAGGCTTCCAGCGGGTGGGCACCGATGGCCACGCCGCAGGGGTTGGCGTGCTTGATGATGACGCAGGCTGCTTCCGTGGCCGGGTCGAAGCTCTTGACGCATTCCCAGGCAGCATCGGCATCGGCGATGTTGTTGAAGGACAGTTCCTTGCCTTGCAGCTGGGTGTAGTTGGCCAGGGCGCCATCGACCTTCTTGATGTCGCGGTAGAAGGCAGCGCTCTGGTGCGGGTTCTCGCCGTAGCGCATGTCCTGGACCTTCTCGAAATGAAGGTTCAGGGTCGCGGGGTAGGCGCTGCGGGTGCTGTGCTGCTTGTCTTCACCCAGGGCGGTGAAGTAATTGGTGATGGCGCCATCGTATTGCGCGGTATGGGCGAAGACCTTCTTGGCCAGCGCGAAGCGCTTTTCGTAGGGCAGGTCGCCACCGGACTTCAGCTCGGCCAGCACGCCTTCATAATCGGTGGGATCGCAGATGACGATCACGTCCTTGTGGTTCTTGGCCGAGGAACGCAGCATGGCCGGGCCGCCGATGTCGATGTTTTCGATCGCGTCTTCCAGCGAGCATTCATCCTTGGCCACGGTCTGCTGGAACGGGTACAGGTTCACCACCACCATGTCGATGGTGGGGATGCCGTGCTGTTCCAGCGCAGCGACGTGCTCGGGGAAATCGCGACGGGCCAGGATGCCGCCATGGACCTTGGGATGCAGCGTCTTCACGCGGCCATCCAGCATTTCCGGGAAACCGGTGTAGTCGGCCACTTCGGTGACCGGCACGCCATTGTCGGCCAGCAGCTTGGCGGTGCCACCGGTGGACAGGATGTTGACGCCCATGGCGGACAGTGCGCGCGCGAAGTCGAGCACGCCTGCCTTGTCGGATACGGAAATGAGTGCTTGTTTGATCATGGTAGGCAAGACTGGTAAGGAAAAGGAAACCTGAAAAACCGTGGAAGGAAGCTGCACCCGCGCACCCTCCCGGCGCCCGCCCTGGCGCGCCGGCAAGGCCGCTGGCGGCTACAGCAGGCCGTGCTGCTGCAGCTTCTTGCGCAGCGTGTTGCGGTTGATGCCGAGGATCTCGGCGGCCTGGGACTGGTTGCCCTCGGCGCGCGCCATCACGGTCTCGAAGACCGGTTTTTCGACCGTGGCCAGCACCATGTCGTAGACATTGGTCGGTAGCTGTTCACCCAGATCCCGGAAATATTTTTCCAGGCTCTTCTTGACGACATCCTCAATACTTTCTTTGCTCATTGCTCTGCTGCTTCTGTTCTTGTCGGTGTCACCCCGCAAACCTGAATGCGCCGTTTTCCCGCGGGCGCGATGGTGCGTGGCGATGCCGTGTTGTTGATCAATTGCGCCGCTGTTGCTGCTTGCGCGAGCGCATCCGATACCCTTGTTGTCCTGTCGTGCTGTCCTGCCGTCCTGCGGTGTTGCTTCAGGCGGCCAGGGCTACCTCGTCGGCCAGTCCGTATTGCAGGCGATCGCCATGCACGGCCTGCTCGGCAAAGAACTGCCGCACCGCCTGCAACTGCTGGCCGCAGTCTTCGATGCGGTTCATGCTGCGGCGGAAGGTCTCGCCGCCCGGCAGGTCGCGCACATACCAGCCGATATGCTTGCGTGCCGTGCGCACGCCCAGGTAGTCGCCATAAAAAGCGTAATGGGCTTGCAGGTGCTCATCCATGAGGTGCGCCACCTCGGTCACCAGCGGTGCCGGCAGGTGCTCGCCGGTGCGCAGGAAGTGATCGATCTCGCGGAAGATCCAGGGCCGTCCCTGGGCGGCACGACCGACCATGACGGCGTCGGCCCCGGTCAGGCGCAGGACTTCGCGCGCCTTCTCGGGCGTGGTGATGTCGCCATTGGCCACCACCGGGATCTTCACGGCGGCCTTCACGGTCGCGATGGTCTCGTACTCGGCTTCACCGCTGTAACCGTCGGCGCGGGTGCGGCCGTGCAGGGTCAGCATGGCGATACCGGCGGCCTCGGCCCGGGCGGCAATCTTGAGGGCGTTCTTGTTGGCGCGGTTCCAGCCGGTGCGGAATTTCAGGGTCACCGGCACATCCACCGCCGAGACCACCGCGTCCAGGATGCGCGCCACCAGTTCCTCGTCCTGCAGCAGGGCCGAACCGCACCAGCTGTTGCAGACCTTCTTGACCGGGCAGCCCATGTTGATGTCGATGATCTGCGCCCCGCGCTCGACGTTGTACTTCGCGCAATCGGCCAGCATGACGGGATCGGCCCCGGCGATCTGCACCGCCTTGGGTTCCATCTCGCCATCGTGGTTGATGCGGCGCGAGGTCTTCTCGCTCTGCCACAGGCGCGGATCGGACGCGGCCATTTCCGAGACGGCATAGCCCGCCCCCAGCTGCTTGCACAGCTGGCGGAACGGACGGTCGGTCACACCCGCCATGGGGGCGACGAACACGTTGTTGCGCAGGGAATAGGGCCCAATGTTCACGACGTGGATAGGGGGAGATACGGGGAAGGGCGCTATTTTAGCGCGATTGCCTGCCTCGCCCAACAAGAATCGGGCGCGGTTACATCTTTGGGGCTGATTATTTATTGGGCAGCGGAGATTGTTGAAGAAATGCCAATATCAAATATCACTGCACAGGAAAAACGGCAGGCCAAATGCCTTCCTGCCACCCTGCTGATTACCTCAAGGCAATGAATGATCAGCGATCCACCTCATCCAGCGTCTCCCGCTGGAGATGCCCGATCTCGCCCCAGGAGCGGATGTGGGCACGTTCGCCATCCCAGTGCAGTCGATTGACGCTGGCGTTGAAGATGTCAAAGCTGCGTGGCTGGGCGAAGGAAGTCTGGCTGGCCCAGTGATGCACGCACTCCAGCACGCCGCCATGGGTGACGATGGCCACCTTGCGATAGCGGCCCGAAGCCAGCACGCGCTGCACGGCCGCCACCGAACGTTCATAGAATTCGCGCATGGTCTCGGCGATGCGCTCGCCGGCGGGATAGCGGAAGTCCGGCTCGCGCGCCTTCCACTGGCGATACGCCTCCGGATAGCGCGCTTCGATCTCGGTATGGCGCAAGCCCTCGAAGCCGCCGTAGCAGCGCTCGCGCAAACCCGCATCGATCTGCACCGTCAATCCCGCTGGCCCGGCCACGGCCTGCGCCGTATCGCGCGCACGCTGCAGGTCGCTGGCGAAGACGGCATCGATGCCCTCCCCCGCCAGCGCCTCGCCCAGCGCCAGGACCTGGCGCTGGCCGGCTTCATTCAAGCCGATGTCGATATGCCCTTGCAGGCGCTTGTCCACGTTCCAGTCGGTTTCGCCGTGGCGGATCAGCAGGATGTCGGTCATGCAGTGCAGTCAGGTCAGCTACGCGGTACCGCGTTGGGGTTGAGGGTGTAGAGGCCGGTGAGGGACGCCTGATCCAGCACATGGTCGCGCAGCGCAGTGACCACCACCGAACCTTCCAGGTTGCCGGCCACGGGCAGCTGTTCCACGTCCAGCGCGTACAGCGTGAAGATGTAGCGGTGCACCAGCGCATCGTTCCACGGCGGGCAGGGGCCGTCATAGCCGAAGTAGTCGCCGCGCATGTCGCCGTCGCCGGCGAACCAGCCGGTGTAATCGTTGATGCCTTGGCGCGCGCCCGGCATCACATCGCCCAGCACCGCCGGTCCCGGCTTGCCGCGCGCGGTCACCCCGTTGCTGAACTGGCCGGCCTTGATTTCGCTCACGCCCGCCGGAATGTCCACCAGCGTCCAGTGATAGAAATCCACACGCGGCAGCTCCAGCGGCACGGTCTTGCCTTCCTGGTTCACATCATCGCCGCGCGAAGGCACGTCGGGATCATGCACCACCAGTGCCAGCGACTTGGTGCCGGCCGGCAGATCGCTCCAGGCGAAGTGCGGATTGCGATTGGCAGAAAGGGCCACGTGCGTCTTGGGATCCATCACCGCAAAGGCGAATTCGCCCGGGATGGTGGCACCGTCCTTGAAAGAATCGCTCCAGAATTTCATATCACCTCCTAAAAGTAAGGCCACATGCAACACGCATTACGAATCCATTTGGGGACGCGCCGCCCGGCTTCAATGCCGGGCTCGGTTTTATTCAGTAACGTTCATATCGGCAACCGGTGCCTTGGGCTTGACCTGCAGCCAGAAGGTCACCGGACCGTCGTTGGTGAGCGACACCTTCATATCGGCTCCGAAGCGCCCTGTCCCCACCCTTTCCTCGCCATGGCGCGCACGCGCCTGGGCCACGAAGTGGTCGAACAGTTGACGTCCCAGTTCCGGTGCCGCCGCCGGGGTGAAGGACGGGCGCGTGCCTGAATTGGTATCGGCCGCCAGCGTGAATTGCGGGATCAGCAGCAAGCCGCCTTGCACGTCGGCAACGCTGCGGTTCATCTTGCCGGCCTCGTCGCTGAAGACGCGATAGGCCAGCAGCTTCTTCAGGAGGGCATCGGCTTCGGCCGGGGTGTCATGGCGCTCGGCGCAGACCAGCACCATGAGCCCGGTGCCGATGCTGCCCAGCGTCTGGCCATCCACCACCACCGAGGCCTGGCTGGCCCGCTGCAAGAGGGCGATCATGCGCGTTCCAGCTTACGCCAGGGTGACGCGGGCAAACTTGCGCTTGCCCACTTGCACCACGCACTGGCCGGCCTCGACCTTCAGGCCCTTGTCGCTGATGACGGTGCCGTCGATGCGCACACCGCCCTGCTCCACCATGCGCAGCGCTTCCGAAGTGGAGGCGCACAGGTTGGCTTGCTTCAACAGCTGGCCGATGCCCAGCGGCGCGCCCGACAGCGAGACTTCCGGGATATCGTCCGGGATGCCGCCCTTGGAGCGGTTCACGAAGTCGGCCAGCGCATCTTCCGCGGCCTGCTGCGAGTGGAAGCGGGCGACGATTTCCTGAGCCAGCGCCACCTTGATGTCGCGCGGGTTCTTGCCGGCCTCGACCTCGGCCTTGTAGCCAGCGATCTCGGCCATCGAACGGAATGACAGCAGGTCGTAGTAGCGCCACATCATCACGTCGGAAATGCTCATCACTTTGGCGAACATGGTGTTGGCCGGCTCGGTGATGCCGATGTAATTGCCCTTGGACTTGGACATCTTTTCCACGCCGTCCAGGCCTTCCAGCAGCGGCATGGTCAGGATGCACTGCGGCTCCTGGCCGAAATCCTTCTGCAGTTCGCGGCCCACCAGCAGGTTGAATTTCTGGTCGGTGCCGCCCAGCTCCAGGTCCGACTTCAGGGCCACCGAGTCATAACCCTGCATCAACGGGTAGAGGAATTCATGCACCGAAATCGGCGTGCCTTCCTTGAAGCGCTTGGTGAAGTCATCGCGCTCCATCATGCGCGCCACCGTGTAGCGCGAGGCCAGCTGGATCATGCCGCGGCTGCCCAGGGCATCGCACCATTCGGAGTTGTAGCGGATCTCGGTCTTGCTTGGGTCCAGCACCAGGCTGGCCTGGGCGAAATAGGTCTTGGCGTTGATCTCGATCTGCTCGCGCGACAGCGGCGGGCGCGTCGCATTGCGGCCGGACGGGTCGCCGATCATGGAGGTGAAATCGCCGATCAGGAAGATCACCTGATGGCCCAGGTTCTGCAGCTGGCGCATCTTGTTCAGGACCACGGTGTGGCCCAGGTGCAGGTCGGGCGCGGTCGGGTCCAGGCCCAGCTTGATGCGCAGCGGCTGGCCGCTTTGCTCGGCGCGCGCCAGCTTCTGCGCGAATTCGCTTTCGATGAGCAGCTCATCGATGCCGCGCTTGGTGATGGCCAGCGCTTCCTGCACCTGGTCGGTGAGGGGCAGGCGGGAAGGAGCTGCTTGGGCAGCGGCGGCGGAGGTGGACTGGTCGGCGTTCATCGATATAACTAAAAAATTGGCTTTTGTAGGACAGGACCGCTAAATCGTGTTGCTATAATTCCGACTTTCGTTTTTTCTGCCCAGCGCCAGGACGCGGCCTCAGAAGCTCAGCAGCAGGAAAACGTTCTCGACCCGTAGGCGATGTTACGCGGGCGCAACACGGCGGGGGGACAGGAAACGCCGCATTGCAGCCATCACCCGCCATCCGCCACGGAAACGTCAGATTTTAACGTATTCGGTTTGCATGTTCCCACAAGATAAACTCAAGCACGTCTCGTCCCTGTGCTTCTCCGCGTTGCAGTCCTGCCACCACAAAGTCGCCGCTTCCTCGCCCAAGACCCGCATCATCGGCGCCAGCGCCCTGTTCCTGGCCGCCTTCACCATCGGTGCCGCCGGCTTCGCCCCGGCCGAGCCTGACCTGCGCGATGCCCCGGTGAACCCGATTTCCAAGGAGCTGGCCCTGCCCGACCTGCAACAGCAGATCAGTGCACTGGAAGAGCGTTCGCAGTATTACGTCAACGAAGAGAAGGTCCGCAGCGGCGACACCCTGGCCACCCTGCTCAACCGCCTCGGTGTGGATGACGATGAGGCCACCGCCTTCATCAAGTCCGATACCCTGGCGCGCACCGTGATGCAGTTGCGCGCCGGCAAGCGCGTCGTGGCCCAGACCGATGACAACGGCGAGCTCATCAAGCTCTCCGCCACCCTCGACGACGGCAGCGACACGCCCAAGAACCTGGTGATCGCGCGCCATGACGGCAAGCTCACCGCCGAAGCCCAGCCCGCCGTGCTGGAGCGCCGCGTGGAAATGCGCGCCGGCACCATCTTCTCCTCGCTCTTCGCCGCCACCGACAACGCGCAGATCCCCGATGCGGTCGCCATGCAGCTGGTGGACATGTTCGCCACCAACATCAACTTCGCCTCCGACCTGCGCCGTGGCGACCGTTTCAACGTGGTCTACGAGACCTTCTATCAGAATGGCGACCTGGTGCGCACCGGCCGCGTGCTGGCCGGTGAATTCGACAATGCCGGCAACCGCTACCAGGCTGTCTGGTTCAGCGACCCGGCCAGCAAGACCGGCGGTGGCGGCTATTACGCCTTCGATGGCAAGTCGCTCAAGAAGGCGTTCCTGAAGTCGCCCCTGGCCTTCACCCGTATCTCTTCCGGTTTCTCGATGCGCCTGCACCCGATCCTGGGTCAGTGGAAGCAGCATACCGGCGTGGACTTCGCCGCACCGACCGGCACGCCCATCCATGCAGCCGCCGATGGCGTAGTCGATTTCGTGGGCCAGCAGAATGGCTACGGCAACATCGTCGTCATCAAGCACTGGAGCGGCTACTCCACCGCCTACGGCCACATGAGCCGCTTCGCGCCCAACATCAAGAAGGGCATGAAGGTCAGCCAGAATGACGTGATCGGTTTCGTCGGCATGACCGGCTGGGCCACCGGCCCGCACCTGCACTACGAGTTCCGCGTCAACAACCAGCCGCGCAATCCGCTGTCGGTGGAGGTGCCCAACAACCAGGCCCTGACCGGCCCGCAGTTGCAGCGCTTCCGCACCGTGGCCGCCGACATGCAGCATCGCATGGCCATGCTGCGCGTGCCGGGTGCGCCCGATGTGAAGCTGGCGGCAGCCAAGTAAGAGACGGCTGTCCGAACTCCCCGACCAGGGCGGCGCTGTAGAATCAGCGGCCGCCCTTTTCTTTTTACGACCTGCCTGCCATGAACGATTCTCCCTTTTTGACCATCGGCCTGATGTCCGGCACCAGTCTTGACGGCGTCGACGGCGTCCTGGCCGCCTTCGATGGCCAGACGATCACCGCCACGCTGGCGGCGGCTTACGTGCCCTTCCCCGCCCATCTGCGCGCGGACCTGATGGCCCTGCAGGCCGCCGGACACAACGAGATCGAACGCGAAGCCCTGGCCGCCAATGCGCTGGCCGTGCATTACGCCGACTGTGTGGCGCAACTGCTGCTGCAGGCTGGCAAGACGGCGGCCGACGTGCGCCTGGTGGGCGTGCATGGACAGACCATCCGCCATCGCCCCGAACTCGGCTTCACGCGTCAGACCAATAACCCGGCACTGCTGGCCGAACTGTGCAACATCGATGTAGTCGCCGACTTCCGCAGCCGCGACGTCGCCGCCGGCGGCCAGGGCGCACCGCTGGTGCCGGCCTTCCATCGCGCCATCTTCGGCGATGCGGCGCAGTCGCGGGTGGTGGTCAATATCGGCGGCATCGCCAACATCAGCATCCTGCCGGCGGGGGAAGACGGCGCTTACGGCTTCGATACCGGCCCCGGCAATGCGCTCATGGATGGCTGGATTCATCTGCACCAGCAGCGCGCCTATGATGCCAACGGCGACTGGGGAGCATCGGGACAAGTGCATGCGGGACTGCTGGCGCAATTGCGCGATGAGCCCTTCTTCCGCTTGCCGCCGCCCAAGAGTTCGGGACGCGACCTGTTCCATCTCGACTGGCTGCAGGCGGCCCTGCTGCGCACGGGCGCTGCAATCGCCCCGGAAGATGTGCAGGCCACGTTGACGCTGCTCACGGCCAGTACCATTGCCGAAGCCATCGTCGCGCACGCACCCACGGCGCAGCAGGTCTATGTATGCGGAGGCGGCGCCGAGAATGCCTTCCTGATGCGGCTGTTGCAGCAGCAACTGGACGGCCGCGCAACCGTGCAGTCGACGGCCGCTCTGGGCGTGTCTCCGCAGCATGTGGAGGCGCTGGCCTTTGCCTGGCTGGCGCGGCGCTTTGATCTGCGGCTGCCGGGCAACCTGCCGGCGGTGACCGGGGCACGCGGCTCGCGGGTGCTCGGCGCGTTGTACCCGGCCTGAGGTCCGATCGCTGAAACGAGAAAGCCGTCCGGTGCATGGCACGGACGGCTTTCTCTTTAGCGCTTCATGATGTTTGGCGCCTGTTTCAATACCGAACGGGTCGGTATCAAAATGAATTCAACAATCAGTAATATCAGTAATGGCGCTTGATGACGCTTGATTACTCTTGCTGACGGCGATCAATAACGGCTGATGCGGCCGTTATCCAGTCGCACACGATCCCCCACGCGGAAATCGGTATTGTCTTCCTGCGCGAAGGTCTGCAAGGAGCCATCGCTCATGCGTACGCGGATGTTGTAAACCTGGCGGCCGGCAGAGTTATTGCGCTCGACCTGGTTACCGGCATAGGCACCACCGGCGGCACCCGCGACGGTCGCCAGCACGCGGCCGGTGCCGCCACCGACGGCATTGCCCAGCAGGCCACCGGCCACGCCACCCACCACCGCACCGGCCACGCCGCTGCTTTCCTTGTGGGTCACTTCAATGGCTTCCACCACGCCGGTACCGGAATAGGACGCCACGCGTTCATAGTTCTGCGAGGTCGGTGCCGCGCCATAAGGGGCTTGCTGCGGACTCGCGCAGCCGATCAGCAGACCGGCGAAACTGGCGCTGATCACGGCCAGCGAGATGTAGTGATGACGGACGGACATGGTGTTCTCCTCTGCACGAATGCACGAATGCGATGGACGATGTTCGCAGTGTGCCGCGCAGCCTGCGTGCGCGGCATCGGAGAAGCCCGGCAATGCTTGTCGGAGAAATGAGGACGTCGCCGTCAGCAGACAGTCTCAGTTGAGCCAGCCGCGCCGACGGAAATACCAGAACGGCGCGATGGCCGACCCGACCATCATCAGGATGGCCAGCGGATAACCCACCACCCAATCCAGTTCCGGCATGACCTTGAAGTTCATGCCGTAGATGCTGGCGATCAGCGTCGGCGGCAGGAAAGCGACGGAGGCCACCGAGAAGATCTTGATGATCTTGTTCTGGTTGATGTTGATGAAGCCAACGGTGGCATCCATCAGGAAGTTGATCTTGTCGAAGAGGAAGGCGGTGTGGCCATCCAGGGATTCGATGTCGCGCAGGATCTGGCGCGCATCCTCGAACTGCTCCGAACTGAGCAGACGTCCGCGCATCAGGAAGCTGACCGCGCGGCGCGTATCCATCATGTTGCGGCGGATGCGGCCGTTCAAGTCTTCTTCGTGGGCGATGGTGTTGAGCACTTCGGCGGCGGCCTGGTCGGAGAGGCTTTTCTTGAGCACGCTGGTGCTCACCGCTTCGAGCTTCTGGTAGATGCCTTCGAGGGCATCGGCCGAATATTCGGCATCGGTCTCGTAGAGGTCCAGCAGCACGTCGCGGTAGTCGCCGATGGAACCGGGCCGCGAGCGCGCGCGCATGCGCACCAGCCGGAACACCGGCAGGTCTTCCGCATGCACCGAGAACAGGATGTTGCGTGCCAGGATGAAGGCCACCGTCATGGTGGAGGAAGAATCGTCGTCGCCTTCGAAGAGGAAGTCGGTGCGCAGGTGCAGGTCGCCGTTCTCGGCTTCGAAGTAACGGGCCGAGGCTTCGATGTCGCTGAATTCGTCCTCGTCGGGCAGGGTCACGCCGTAGATGCTCTTGACCCAGGCGCGCTCTTCGTCATTCGGTTCGGTCAGGTCCACCCAGACCGGCGCGGCCTGTTCGAGGTCGGTGCGGCTGTCGATGTTGACCTGGCTCAGCCGTCCGTTTTGCAACACGAATACATTGATCATGGGTTCTCGCTCGGTGGAACGCGGGGGGAAGAGTCCCGGGTGAAATGCGGCAGCCCGTGGCGACAGGCGCGAAACGTGCGCAAGTGTACGTTCAAGCCCCGTGCCAGGCAAGCGCCAATCCAGCGCTGGCGGAACGGCTGTGGTGAGCGTGACGCGCTGTCATACGGCGGTCATCTGGCTGCGGCAGCAGCGCAGGATTACTTGTGCGCCGGCGGCAGCGTGGCCGCGTTCATGCGGCGCAGGATCAGGCTGGTGCGCGCGGCCAGGTAGCCCGAGCCACGATTGCGGTCGTAATAGCGCGGACGTGGCAGCATCACCGCCAGCCGTGCTGCCTGTTCGGCGCCGAGATTGGCGGCCGTGGTGCGGTAGTAATGCTGGGCTGCGGCCTCGGCACCGAAGACGCCGTTGCCCCACTCCACCACGTTGAGGTAGAGCTCGAAGATGCGCTGCTTGTCGAGCAGGAATTCCAGCATGTAGGTGATGATGAATTCCTGGCCCTTGCGCAGATAGCTGCGCTCGCCCGAGAGGAACAGGTTCTTGGCCAGCTGCTGGGTGATGGTGGAACCGCCGGCAACGACCTTGCCCTTCTTCTCGTTCTTTTCGTAGGCCTTCTGCAAGGCCTCCCAGTCGACGCCGTCATGCTCGGAGAAGTTGGAATCTTCCGAGGCGATGATGGCGCGTTTGAGATTGTTGGAGATGCGAGCGTAAGGCACCCAGCGGAATTGCAGCTGGGCATTCGGGTCCTTCTCGCGCAGGATCGACAACTGCTGGCGCATGAAACTGGTGGACTCCGGATTGTGATCCTTCCACCACCAGATCTGGACGAAGAAGTACAGCTGCAGCAGCACTACCAGGGTGATGGGCAGGACGATGATCCAGAAGAGCAGCTTGCGTAGCGATTTCATGAGCCGGTTGTTGTTCTGTTGCCGTGTTCTGTCGATCGGGGAAATTCCGTCATGGCGCGATCCTGCAAAGATGCACTCATGCACTCATACAGTCCTGCACTCCTGCAGTCCTCTGCATCTGTGGAGGACTGCCTTGCCTTGTTGCCTGTTGCCTTGTTGCCTATCGCTTATTGCGACAACTGCTGGCGCAGGCTGGCAAACACCTCGGCGGTGGCGGGCCGCACGCCGCGCCACAGCTGGAAGGCTTCGGCGGCCTGCTCGACCAGCATGCCCAGGCCATCGCGCACGCTGGCCCCGTGTTGCTGGGCGCTCTGCATGAAGACCGTGGGCTGGCGGCCATACATCATGTCGTAGGCCAGGGTCTCGCTGCCATACACCGATACCGGCAGCGGCGGCAGATCGTCCGACAGGCTGGCCGAGGTGGCGTTGATGATGACATCGAACACGCCCTCCAGTCCGGCATAGGCCGCGCTGCGTACCAGGCCGAATTCCCGGAACTGGCGCGCCAGTTCATCGGCCTTGGCTTGCGTGCGGTTGACGATCACCAGTTCGGCCGGCTGCTGTTGCAGCAGCGGCAGCAGCGCGCCACGCGAGGCACCGCCGGCGCCCAGCAACAGCACGCGACGGCCTGCCAGCGCCTGGCCGGCATTGACCATGATGTCGGTCACCAGGCCGGCACCATCCGTGTTGTCGCCGAGGATGCGGCCGCCTTCGAACTTGAGCGTATTGACCGCTCCGGCCAGACGCGCGCGTTCGGTCAGCTGATCGGCCAGCGCGTGCGCTTCCAGCTTGAAGGGAACGGTGACGTTGGCACCGCGTCCGCCGCGCCGCTGGAATACCTGCACTGCCGCCTTGAAACCGCGCAGCGGCACCAGCAGACGGTCGTAGTGCAGTGACTGGCCGGTCTGGGCGGCGAACTGCGCATGGATCTCGGGCGACTTGCTGTGGGCAATCGGATTGCCGATGACGACGTATTCATCCATGGTGGTTTGCCTGCTCCCTCGTTATATGTTCTGACTGCTCTTTGCTGTTCTTGTGTCGGACCGCTGCGCCGCTGGCGATATCAGCCGGCCCCCAGTTCTGCCTGCACGCCCTGGTCACGGGTGAAACGGAAGGTCACGATGACTTCCCACACATCATCCTTACCGCTGGTGCGCATGTTCTCCGGAAAACGGCCGAACGGCACCGAGCGCCGCACGATGGCCACCGCCGCCTGGTCCAGCGCGGCATTGCCGGAACTGGTGCGCACCACCACGCCGCCATCGCGCTCGTAGATGCTGCCGTCCTGGAATACCGGAATCACCACCAGCAGTTCACCGTAGAGCTTCTTGCCGTCGCGGGTCGGGAAGTTCAGGGTGCCGACCTTTTCTATCTTGTCCTGCAGCGCCTTGAAGTACTGGGCATAACCGACTTCGCGGGTGCTTGGCGTGATCTGGGTCTTCTTGGGGCGCTTGTTGTATTGCGCGATGTCCTTGGCCAGTTCGGCTTCCATGCGCGCCATGGCCTTGGCGGTTTCGGTCAGGTCGCGCGCGTTGGGCTGCGGCGTCTCGGTCGGTTTCTGCTGCTCGGCGCTGGCCACGTGCTGGCGCGCCTCCTGCAACTGCGCCAGCATCTTGCGCTGCTGCTGTTCCAGTTCAGCCACCTTGCGCTGCGCGGCCTTGACGCTGTCACCGCTCTCCACGTGCTGCATGTCCGGCAGCGGCGATCGGGCGCGGCCGTCGTCGGCATTGCCGCCGCCATCCAGGTTGGCCTGCGCCAGCGCCTGGGCGTTGACCGGCTTCTTGTCATGCTTGGCGTTGACCAGGATGACTTCCAGTTCCGGATCGGACGGCTTGAAGCGGAAGGCGTCGGGCGCGGCGAAGTGCACGGCCAGCAGCAGGCCATGCACCAGCAGCGAGATTCCGAGCGCGACGCTCAGCAGACGATGTTGGGCAAACAGATTCACAGCAGACGGGGAGCAACGACGATATTCACAGCGCCAATTCTACGCCAGCACCGCGTCATTGCGCGGCTTGGGCCGACGGGTTTTCGTCGGCATCGGCGGCGTGGGGATGTGGCTCTTCCTGTGCATTTTCCTGTACGGAATCCTGTGCATCGTTCTGTACATTGTTCTGTACCGAATTTTGCTCGGCAGCGGCTTCCTCGCCCTGTTCTTCGCTGCCCATGGAGGCCATGCCTTCGAGCAACTCGTCATCGTCTTCACCGAGGTCGCTGGCCAGCGCCTGGGCCGCAGCGGCCGGCACTTCCAGCAGGCGCGCCTCCACGGTCAGGTCGACCTCGTCCCAGCGCAGCAGGTCCAGCTTGACCTGCAGGCCGCGCGCCAGTTGCGGCAGGCCCGGCATGCGCAGCACCAGCGGGATCTCGACCAGGCGCAGGATTTCATCCTTGAGCACCACCGCTTCCACGGTACGGGCGTTTTCCTGCGCCAGCCAGCGCAGGCACCAGTAGCGTTCCATGGTCGACTGGAAATCGGCATAGCCGGAGTAAGCCGCATCGAAGCCCGAGACGATGGCGAAGAGATCGGCATCGCGCGGCTTGAAGGGCGCCACCAGCGGCGCGGTCACGCCGTGCTCGATGCAGGCCAGGATCTGCCACTGGTTGACCAGGTCGGTGTAGCGGCGCAGCGGCGAGGTGCTCCAGGCATATTGATCCACGCCCAGGCCCTGGTGAGGCGCGGCGTGAGTGACCATGCGCACCTGCATCTTGGCGGCCCAGCCGCCGGCCCCGCCGCCTTGCGCGCGGTAGATGCCCGGCACGCCGTGATCGGCCATGAGCTTGCCCCAGGTGCTGTTGGCGAAGATCATCAGCTCGGCCACGATCTTGTCCAGCGGCGCGCCACGGCGGCGGCGCACGATGCTCACCACATCGTTCTCGACGTAGAAGTTGAAGTCGACGCGATTGTTCTGTTCCGGACGCAGGCCGAAGCTCTCGCGCTTGGCCATGCGGCCCTGTTCCAGCAATTGCACCCACTGCCACAGGAGCGCGATCTCTTCCTTGTGCGGATACTCGCCGCGATTCTCGGCCAGCGCTTCCTCGGTGACCAGCTCGTCGAGGTCGTTGTGGCGCAGGTTGGCGGCGATCGGCACCAGCTCGGCGCGGGTCTCGGTGCCCAGCACTTCCCAGTTGGCCGCATCCAGCGTGGCGTACAGCGACAGCGCAGGACGGGCAGCGCCGGCATCCAGCGTATAGGTGGCCACCAGGTCGTCTGGCAGCATGGTGATCTTTTCGCCCGGCATGTAGACGGTGGACATGCGCGCACGCGCAATCGCATCGATCGCATCGCCGCGCTTGATGGCCAGGCCCGGTGCGGCGATGTGGATGCCCACGCGCAGCTTGCCGTCCGGCAGGCGGGTGACCGACAGGGCATCATCGATCTCGGTGGTGGTCACGTCATCGATGGAGAAAGCCTGTACATCGGCCAGCGGCAGGTCGGTAGCCGCCGGCGGGATATCGATGGTCGGGAAACCGGTGCCGCGCGGGAAGAATTCGTAGAGGAAACGCGCGTAATGCAGATCCTTGGGCGAGGCCACGCCACCGGCAGCCAGCATCAGGCGCTGCGGGGTGGTCTGCATTTCCTTGGCGGCGGCATCCAGGGCCTTGAATTCGATGCCGTTCTTGTCCGGCTTGAAGAGCAGTTGCAGGGCGATGGGGCGGAAGGCTTCCGGCAGTTTGTGGGCCTTGAGTTCTTCCACATACACCGCCTGTGCGGCCAGTTGCTGCTTCTTCTTTTCCAGCCCGGCCAGGGCCGCCTGCAGCGAGGCTTGCGGTGCCGCCTTGTAGCGGCCACGGCCCTTCTTGTAGAAATAGATCGGTGCGCGATGCAGGCACAGCAGCAGGCCGGCCGCTTCCGGCGGCAGCGGGGCATGCCCGAAATACTCGGCGGCCAGGTCGGTGAAGCCGAATTCTTCTTCGCCAGCCACTTCCCACAGAAAATCCAGGTCGACTTCATCAGCGATGGCCTGGGCCTGTTGCATCAGCTCCTGCGGCGCGGGGGCAGCGAATTGCAGCAGCGCATCGCGCGACTTCACCTTGGCGCGCTTGCCGGAGGCCATCTCGACCTGGTAGGACTCGCCCTGCTGGGTCATGATGGAGCCGGCCTTGAAATCGCCGGATTCTTCGAACAATAAATTCATCTGCTTCTATCGCTTTTCAATCGGTACGTGGGCCGGCAGCGGACGCATCAGCGCCTCCAGTGCCGGCAGGAAAACATCGGTGACCATCAGCACGCCGCCGCGCCGGGTAAACAGGGAGCGGCGCGCCAGCAAACTGGTCGGCAATTCGGACTCGGGCAAGGCCTGCGCGATGCGGTGCATCAGCGGGTGGCCGGCGGACAGCCGAGCATACTGGATGGGGCTGCGCCCGACCAGCGGATCAAAGAACAAGTTGGCCCCCAGGGGCGTGCTGCCAAGCTTGCTGAAAAAGGGCCAGTCGGACTTGACCGAGCTGGTCGACAGCACCGTATGGCCAAACACCACAGGCTGCCCGTCGCCCAGCAGGATGACATCGCGCTCCACCACCCGGCTACGGGGCGATATGCACAAGGCTTCATGCTCATCGGCCAGGATGCGGCCCGGGCGCTGGCGCAGCAGGCGCACACTGAAGCTTTCGGTCCGTTTCTTCAATTTCAGGGTCATGGAACCGGGGTCGGCCAGCCAGGCGCGGGTGCGCCGCACCAGGTCGCCATCGGCCGCCAGCAGCGCCGCCAATGCCTGCGGATGCGCCATCCAGCGCGCCTTGCGGACGGCATGGGGCATCAGCGCACCGCCTTGCCGGGCAGGTCCACGCCGCAGAAGGCCAGCACCTCGTCCAGATGGTCGGCAAACTCGGCCATGCCATGGTCGCTGCCCTCGATGACGGTCTGGCGCGCGCCGGGGTAATGGGCCACCATCTCGCGCCAGTCCAGCACTTCGTCGCCGGTGGCCGCCAGCAGGAAATAGCGCTCCGGCCGCGTAATCGCCGGCACCGACAGGGCCAGCAGCTCGGCGATGTACTCGCGCTTGAATTCGAAGGGTTCGTCGGAGTGGTATTGCGTGGTCACGCCGACATAGGATTCCAGGTCACGCGGCGGCTTGACCGCCGGGTTGACCAGCACCGCCCGGCAGCCGGTGTGTTCGGCCAGCCAGGTGGCGTAGTAGCCGCCCAGCGACGAGCCGACCACGGTCAGCTGCGCCGGGTACACACCCGCCACCAGCGCACCGGCCAGAGCGATGGCCCCGGCCGGCGAGGCCGGCAGTTGCGGGCAGACGTACTGGTCCTGCAGGCCGAGCGCGGCCATGCGCTGTCCCATCACGCGCGCCTTGAAGGACTGCGGCGAGGAACGAAAGCCGTGCAGGTACAGGATCATGCCAGCGCGTCCAGCAGCTTCTGGTGTACGCCGCCGAAGCCGCCATTGCTCATCACCAGCACATGGTCGCCGGGCTGCGCGGCGGCCTTGACGGCTTGCACCAGCGCATCGAGGTCGTGGAAGGCAGCGGCCTTCTGGCCCAGCGGGGCCAGCGCCTCGGCCAGGTCCCAGCCCAGTGCATCACGCCCGGACTGGGCGCCAAAACCGAAGACCAGATCCGCTTCGGTGAGGCTGCCCGGCAGGGCTTCTTTCATCGTGCCCAGCTTCATGGTGTTGGAACGCGGCTCCAGCACCGCGAGGATGCGCGCGGCACCGACCTTCTTGCGCAGGCCGGCCACGGTGGTGGCGATGGCGGTCGGGTGATGGGCGAAATCGTCATAGACGGCCACGCCATTGGCGCTGCCGCGCAGCTCCATGCGCCGCTTCACGCTCTGGAAAGCGCCCAATGCCTCGATGGCCTGGGCCGCCGGCACGCCCACGTGGCGGGCGGCGGCAATCGCGGCCAGGGCGTTCATGCGGTTATGTTCACCGGTCAGCGACCAGTCCACCGTGCCTTGCGACTGGCCCTCAAAGAAGACCTCGAAACGGCCATCCTCATGGGTCTGCAGCGACCAGCCGGGCTGGCCGGCGGCTACGCCAAAATCTTCACGTTCGCTCCAGCAGCCGCGCGCCAGCACGCGTTGCAATGCGGCTTCACGGCCATTGACGATGACCCGGCCGATGCCGGGCACGGTGCGCACCAGATGGTGGAATTGCGTCTCGATGGCCCCCAGATCGGGGAAGATATCGGCGTGATCGTACTCAAGATTGTTCAGCACGGCGGTACGGCTGCGGTAGTGCACGAACTTGCTGCGCTTGTCGAAGAAGGCGGTGTCGTACTCGTCGGCCTCGATGACGAAGAAGGGCGACGGCCCCCCCTGGCCGTCACTGCCCAGGCGTGCCGAGATGCCGAAGTTCATCGGCACCCCGCCGATCAGGAAGCCCGGCTGGTAGCCCGCGTGTTCCAGCACCCAGGCCAGCATGGCTGAGGTGGTGGTCTTGCCATGCGTACCGGCCACCGACAGGACCCACTTGTCCTGCAGGATGTTCTCGCCCATCCATTGCGGGCCGGAGACATAGGGCAGGCCACGGTTGAGGATCTCTTCCATCAACGGGTTGCCGCGCGAGACCACGTTGCCGATGACGAACAGGTCCGGCTTGATCTCCACCTGGGACGGCTCGAAACCCTGGGTCAGGGTGATGCCCTGGGCTTCCAGCTGGGTGCTCATGGGGGGATAGACATTGGCGTCGCAACCGGTCACGGTATGGCCAGCCTCTTTGGCCAGCACGGCCAGGCCGCCCATGAAGGTGCCGCAGATGCCGAGGATGTGTATATGCATAGCGAATCTTGGGGTGTAATCCCGCGATTTTACCTGAGCCGGCGGCTGCACCTGCTAACGAGTATGATGTCGCCCATGTCTGAATTTGAATTCACCTCCCCCACCGAGCAGCTGCGTGCAGAAATCGCTGCCGCCGCCGCCCGCATGATCGCCGAAGATGGCGCCGACTACGGCAGCGCCAAGCGCAAGGCGGCCAAACAGATCCTGGGCAACCAGAAGGTGCGCGGCGAGATCATGCCGGATAACGAGCAGATCGAAGAAGAAGTCCGCATCTACAACGAACTCTTCTTTGCCGATACCCAGCCGGCGCGCCTCTTGCACCTGCGCCAGGTGGCCTTGCAGCTGATGCAGGACCTGCAGCAGTTCAATCCTTATATTACTGGTGCGGTGTGGAATGGCACGGCAGGTGAACATTCGGACATCCACCTGCAGCTGTTCTCCCCCAGCGCCAAGGATGTCGAGATTTTCCTTCTGAACAAGAATGTGAACTTCGAGGTCGGGGAGACCAGCCACTTCCGCACCGGCCACGCGGTGGAAACCCTGAGCTTCCTGCTGCCCCAGCGCGGTGCCGACCCCGAACTGGCCCATCTGGCCCTGTATGACGAAGACGACCTGCGCGGCAGCCTGCGTGCCGCCCCCGGCAAGCGCCCCGAGCGCGGCGATGCGGCCGCGCTGGCAGCGCTCATCGATGCCCCCTCCGAGGACTGATTCATGACGAAGCTGAAAAATGTGATCCTGTTGGCCGTGGTTGCGGTCGTTTGCGTGGGTGTTGGCGTCTATGCCAGCCATCGCGCCAACCCGCCCGCCTCCCCCGAGACCCAGGCGCTCAACAAGCTGCTGTCGCAATCGATGCCGGATGCCAGCGGCCAGACGCAGTCCTTGGCGCAATACAAGGGCAAACCCCTGGTCCTGAACTTCTGGGCCACCTGGTGCGGCCCTTGCGTGGAAGAAATGCCCGAGCTGACGGCCTTGCAGCAGGAGATCGCGCCGGTGCAAATCCTCGGAATTGGCGTCGATAGTCAGGAAAATATCGCCAAGTTTGCGCAAAAGTACCAAATCCGCTATCCTCTCTTCGTTGCCGGAACCGGCGCCACCGATTTGCTGCGGCAATTCGGCAATCAGGCGGGCGGTCTTCCGTTCACCGCTCTGGTGGGCAAGGACGGCAACGTCAAGAAGGTCTACCTGGGCCGCATCAAGTTCGATGAACTGCGCGCCGACCTGTCACAGCTCTGAATCGCAGAGTCACTTGCAGGGCCACCTCGGCGGCCCGCAAACGCAAATCCGTGAAAAGAAAGTTTTTCTTGCCAAATGATGGCATTTGACGGCAAAATGCGCGCATCGTCGTCAAACGGAGCTTAATCTCCATGGCAAAACAGCTTCTCCTGCTCAATGGACCGAACCTCAATCTGCTCGGAACCCGGGAGCCGGAAGTCTACGGATCCACCACGCTGGCCGATATCGAACAGCGTGCACAAGAACAGGCCCGCGCCGCCGGCGCGACCCTGGCCACCTTCCAGAGCAACCACGAAGGTGCGCTGATCGACCGCATCCACCAGGCGCGCCTGGAGAGGGTCGATGGCATCATCATCAACCCGGGTGGATTGACCCATACCAGCGTGGCCCTGCGCGATGCGCTGGCCGGGGTGGCGATTCCCTTCGTGGAATTGCATATCTCCAATGTGCACCAGCGCGAGGAGTTCCGGCATTTTTCCTATCTGTCCGGCATCGCCCGGGCAGTCCTGTGCGGCTTCGGGGTCGATGGCTATCGTATGGCCGTTGATTTCTGGCTGCGTCAATCCTGAGGGCGGACACGCCGCTTCGAACGGATCGCTTCACGTACTGCAAGACCCAGACTGAACCCGCCGGGCGCCACAGAGCGCCGGCGTTTCGTTTAACACTACTCATCTACATTCCGAGGGATTCAAATGGATTTACGAAAACTCAAGACGCTGATCGACCTGGTTGCTGAATCGGCCATCGAAGAGCTGGAAGTCACCGAAGGCGAAAGCAAGGTCCGCATCGTCAAGTCGTCCCCGAATGCCCAGAACCAGGTCGTGATGGTGCCGCAACAGCAAGCCTACGCTCCCGCCGCTGCCCCCGTGGCCGCGGCCGCCCCGGCTGCTGCTGCTCCCGCTGCCGCACCGGCGGCGCCGGCCGTGCCGGAAGGCTATATCGTCAAGTCGCCCATGGTCGGTACCTTCTACCGTTCCTCGGCACCGGGCGCACCGGCCTTCGTCGAAGTGGGCAAGGAAGTCAAGGAAGGCGATACCCTGTGCATCATCGAAGCCATGAAGCTGCTCAACGAAATCGACGCCGACAAGGGTGGCGTGGTCAAGCAGATCCTGGTGGAAAACGGCCAGGCCGTCGAGTTCGGCCAACCGCTGTTCGTGCTGGGCTGATTCCCGCCGCAGCAGTCCCTGGCCTGGCAGCAACGGCCGCCGCGCGGCACATGCCGGCTGCCGCGGCCCGGCTCCGGAACCTATAACGCTTGAACCTGGCGACGCCTCATTCCTGTTATGTTTGAAAAAATCCTCATCGCCAACCGTGGCGAAATTGCCCTGCGTATCCAGCGCGCCTGCCGCGAACTGGGTATCAAGACCGTGGTCGTGCACTCCGAGGCCGACCGCGAGGCCAAGTACGTGAAGCTGGCCGATGAGTCGGTCTGCATTGGCCCGGCCCCGTCGGCCCTGTCCTACCTGAACATGCCGGCCATCATCAGCGCCGCTGAAGTGACGGACGCCCAGGCGATCCACCCCGGCTACGGCTTCCTCTCGGAAAACGCCGATTTCGCCGAGCGCGTGGAACAGTCCGGCTTCGTCTTCATCGGCCCGCGCGCGGAAAACATCCGCATGATGGGTGACAAGGTCTCGGCCAAGCAGGCCATGATCCGTGCCGGCGTGCCCTGCGTGCCGGGTTCGGAAGGCGCGTTGCCGGACAACCCCAAGGAAATCGTCCAGATCGCCCGCAAGATCGGCTATCCGGTCATCATCAAGGCGGCCGGCGGCGGTGGTGGCCGTGGCATGCGCGTGGTGCATACCGAAGCCGCGCTGATCAATGCCGTGACCATGACCAAGACCGAAGCCGGTGCCGCCTTCGGCAATCCGGAAGTCTATATGGAGAAGTATCTGGAAAATCCGCGCCACGTGGAAATCCAGATCCTGGCCGACGAGCACAAGCAAGCCATCTGGCTGGGCGAGCGCGACTGCTCCATGCAGCGCCGCCACCAGAAGGTGATCGAGGAAGCGCCAGCACCGGGCATCCCGCGCAAGATCATCGAGAAGATCGGCGAACGCTGCGCCGAAGCCTGCCGCAAGATGAACTATCGTGGTGCCGGTACCTTCGAGTTCCTGTACGAAAATGAAGAGTTCTACTTCATCGAGATGAACACCCGCGTGCAGGTGGAACACCCGGTGACCGAAATGATTACCGGTGTGGACATCGTGCAGGAACAGATCCGCATCGCCGCCGGCGAAAAGCTGCGTTACCGCCAGCGCGACATCGAACTGAAGGGTCACGCCATCGAGTGCCGCATCAACGCCGAGGATCCGTTCAAGTTCATCCCCTCGCCGGGCCGTATCACGGCGTGGCACGTGCCGGGTGGTCCTGGCATCCGGGTTGATTCGCATGCCTACTCGGGTTACTTCGTGCCGCCCAACTATGATTCCATGGTCGGCAAGGTGATTTCCTATGGTGCGACCCGCGAACAGGCCATCCGCCGCATGCAGATCGCCCTGTCGGAGATGGTGGTGGAAGGCATTTCGACCAATATCCCGCTGCACCGCGAGCTGATGGTGGATGCGCGTTTCTTCGAAGGCGGAACCAATATCCATTATCTGGAACATAAGTTGTCGGAACGACCGACAGCGCCGGAAGCGGACAAGTCCCTCAAGAAGTAAATCGCAGTTCAGCAGCAAAAGCAGCAACAACAGTAATAACAGTAACGACAGCAAAGGCAGGCAAGCATGGCTTGGGTAGAAATCGTCATCGAAGTGGCGCGCGAACAGGCGGAGGCATTGTCCGACGCCCTGATGGACTCTGGCGCCCTCTCGGTGTCGGTGGAAGATGCCGATGAAGGGACGGACGCCGAGCGTCCGCTCTTCGGCGAACCCGGCATGGAGCCGGAAGAAGCTGCCTGGGACCGCAGCCGTGTGGTGGCGCTGGCCGGCAAGGATGCCGACCACGCGACCATCGTCATGGATGCCGCCAAGGCCATCGGCCTGGACTATGCCCTGCCCTTTGCCACGCGCAATGTGGAAGAGCAGGACTGGGTGCGCCTGACGCAATCCCAGTTCGAGCCTATCCACATTGGCCAGCGTATCTGGGTCGTGCCCAGCTGGCACGAGGCACCGGCCGATCCGGACGCCCTGGTGCTGGAACTGGACCCGGGCCTGGCCTTCGGCACCGGCAGCCATCCGACCACCCGGCTGTGCATGGAGTGGCTGGAAGCCAATGCCACCCAGGCCCAAACCCTGCTGGACTACGGCTGCGGCTCGGGCATCCTGGCCCTGGTGGCCGCCAAGATCGGCGTGCCGCAGGTGATCGGGGTGGACATCGATCCGCAGGCGCTGGAGTCAGCCCAGCACAATACCGAACGCAACCACTGCAGCGCGACTTACTACCTGCCGGAACCCTTCGCTGCAGCCCACCCGGAAGGTGAGCGCTTCGACGTGGTGGTGGCCAACATCCTGGCTGGCCCCCTGCAACTGATGGCCCCCATGCTGGCCGGCCGCGTGCGCGCCGGCGGTTCGCTGGTGCTCTCGGGCGTGCTGGATCGCCAGGCGCAAGAAGTCATCAACGCCTACGCGCCCTGGATCGCCCTGTCCGTCTGGGCCGAACATGAAGGCTGGGTGGCCCTGGCAGGCCGCCTGCCGGAGTAATCCATGGCGTTGGCGACCCAGTGTCCGCACTGCCTGACCATCTTCAGGGTCGCCAGCGACCAGCTCAAACTGCGCGGCGGACTGGTCCGCTGCGGCAATTGCCGCCAGGTCTTCAACGGTAACGAATTCCTGGTCGAGGCCAGCGTGGCCGACGGCCACTACCAGCCGGCACCAGGCAGCAAAGCCCAGGCCGGGATGGCGACACCGGTGTTTGCGCCGGCAGCTTCGTCCTCCTCCGTCCCGACGCCCCCCGCTAACAGCCCCTATGAACGAACTGGCGCGCCGCTGACCGCGCAACAGCCTCCCTTCGTTCCCCCTGCGCAAACGCCCGTCCCCGAGGTGAACGTTCCTGCGCCGCAGCCAATGTCGGCAGCCGAGCCCGTCCAGGCTGCTGCGCCGGCTCCCTTGCCTGCCGCCATCCCGGTCATTGCCGAGCCCAAGGTGTTCCGCTCGCCAACCAGTCCGGGCTACCTCCCGGATCTTGGTGCGAGCTTCAAACCCGCTGTGCCTGTGGACAAGACAAGTCCCGAGGATCAAGCCAGCAGCCCGATGCCGCCGCAAGAGGATGGCCCCGACAGCGGAGCGCTGCTGCGCCGCTCCTCGGCCGAGTCCGACGAGATTGCCGCGCCGCCCGAGGTGGCCGCCGTCTTCCGTATCGACGACGAGCCGGTGTTGCATGATGTGGCCGATGCCAAGGACGGCTTCCCCGGCGATGGAGAAAAATCCGACGCACAAGAAGCGGAAGCGGAAGACGACGAGCCCGCCGACGAACCCGGCTTCGTCAAGCGTGCCGAGCGCCGCGCGCGCATCAGCCAGGCCATGAAGATGGTGATGATGGTGCTGGCCGGCGTGATGGTGCCGGTACTGCTGCTGCAATCGCTCTACTACTGGCGCAATCCGCTGGCCGCCTCCGTGCCGCAGCTGCGCCCCATGCTCAACGGCATGTGCGTGGCTTTCCATTGCACCGTGGGCCTGCCCACCGAGATCGAGCGCCTCTCGCTGGAATCCAACGAACTGCAGGTGGTGCCACCCAACCAGAACGTGTATGCGCTCTCGCTGGTGATGCGCAATCGCGGCACCAGCGCCCAGGCTTGGCCGCATATTGAACTTACGCTCAACAATGACGACGAGAAGGCGGTGGTGCGGCGCGTCTTCCGCCCGCGCGATTATCTGGCCGACCCGGCGCAGGTCGACCGTGGCATCGGGCCCGAGAGCGAGCAGCAGATCAAGCTCAACTTCGAGCTCAAGGATGCGCTGGTCTCGGGTTATCGGATCTATCTCTTCTATCCCTGACCCGGACTCATCCCGGCTGATCGTCACCGATCATCACTGCCCGGCCTGAACTCGAAACGACTTGCGTCAGGTTCGGACTGCACGCCGCTTTTCTTCTACAATGCGGCATCATTCACTCACTTGTCCCGACCACGCCATGAGCTCCCTGATCTGCGGTTCCCTCGCTTACGACAACATCATGCAATACGAGGGCCGTTTCGCTGAAGCCCTGCTGGCTGACCAGTTGCACAAGGTCAACGTCTCCTTCCTGGTGCCCACCATGCGCCGCGAGTTCGGCGGCTGTGCCGGCAACATCGCCTACAACCTCAAGCTGCTGGGTGGCGAACCGATCGTGATGGCCACCGTCGGTCTGGACAGCGCACCCTACATGGAGCGTTTTGCCGCCCTGGACATCTCGACCCGATGCGTGCGCCAGATCGAATCCTCCTTCACCGCGCAGTGCTTCATCACCACCGACGCCGACAGCAACCAGATCACCGCTTTCCACCCGGGTGCCATGACCTGGTCGCACGAGAACAAGGTCGCTGACGCCGGTGCGGTCAAGTTCGCCATCGTCGCGCCCGATGGCCGTGACGGCATGCTGCAGCACGCACAGCAGGCGGCTGAACTGAAGATCCCGCTGATCTTCGATCCGGGCCAGGGCATGCCGATGTTCGATGGCAATGACCTCAAGAACTTCATCGACCTGGCGACCTATGTCGCGGTCAATGACTACGAAGCCGAACTGCTGACCGCGCGCACCGGGCTGTCGCTGGCGCAGATTGCTGAACGCGTCACGGCCCTGGTGGTCACACGCGGCGAGCTGGGTGCCGACATCTTCGTGGACGGCAAGCACCACGCCATCCCCTGCGTGAAGGCCGACAAGATCGCCGATCCGACCGGCTGCGGCGATGCCTTCCGCGCCGGCATGCTGTTCGGCCTGACCGAAGGCTATGACTGGGAAACCACCGGCCGCCTGGCCAGCCTGATGGGTTCCATCAAGATCGCTTCGCAAGGTCCGCAGAACCATGCGCCGTCCAAGGCGGAGATTGAAGAGCGCTTCCACAAGGCCTTCGGCTATCGCTTCGGCTGATGGGCTTCCCTGCCGTTGACGCGCAGCGACTCATGCGCGATGCCGGCTTCCTGCATCATCAAGGAGATTCGCCATGCTGAACCCTTCCTCGTTTTCCCTCACGGCCGATGCGGCCGCGCGCCTGCGCCGCTGGTGTGGTGCCTCGCTCCTGCTGGGGGCAGTGCTGTGTTCTCAGGGTGCAGTGGCCGCTCTCAAGCCGGGCGACAAGGCCCCCGAGTTCTCCGCACCGAGTTCGCTGGGCGGACAAGTGTCGACCTTCTCGCTGTCGGAAGCGCTGAAGAAAGGTCCGGTGGTGCTGTACTTCTATCCGGCCGCCTTCACCTCCGGCTGCACCATCGAAGCGCACCTGTTTGCGGAAGCCGTGGATCGCTACAAGGCGCTGGGGGCCACCGTCATCGGCGTGTCGGGCGACAACATCGAAACCCTCAACAAGTTCTCGGTCAGCGAATGCCGCAGCAAGTTCGCGGTGGCGGCCGATGTCGACAAGAAGATCATGAAGGCCTATGACGCGCAGTTCATGAAGGTCACCGGCTATGCCAGCCGTACCTCCTACGTCATCACGCCGGACCATGCGATCCTCTACGAGTACACCGACATGAATCCGGAAAAGCATGTGGAGAACACCATGCAGGCACTGGAGCAGTGGTCGGCCAGGCAGAAGCGCTGATTGCCTTGTTGCCGCGTGCAGATGAAAAAAGAGCCGGATGTCCGGCTCTTTTCACGTGGAGGCAAACCCGGCGGTCTGGTCAGAATCCGCCGAAGAGCAGGCCACTGACCACGCGTACCGCGATCTGCAGCAGGATCAGCAGGACCAGCGGCGACAGGTCCACGCCGCCCAGGGGCGGGATGATCCTGCGCAGCGGACGCAGCAGCGGATCGTTCAGGGCCCGCACGAAGGGGGCCAGCGGTGCGTGCGGATTGACCCAGCTGAAGACGGCCTCGATGATCAGCGTGGCCATGAAGCCGTAGCAGATCCATTCAAAGAAGCGCTCCAGTGCCACCAGGAAGATGAGCTTGAAGTCGAAACCGCTCTGAAAGCCCAGGATGGCGATGATGGACAGCAGCACGATGAGGAAGGCCCCCAGCAGGCTGGCCCAGTCATGGCGGCCGCCCGGCATCACCCGGCGCAGCGGCAGCACCAGCCAGTCCGAGAGCTGGTAGACGAATTGACCCACCGATTGCGGCGGACGTACGCGCACTACCTGCATCCAGAAGCGCAGCAGCAGGACGCCGGCCAGGATGCTGGCGACGGCGTTGACGATCATCGTGAAAATACTATGCAGCACAGGGATCTCCATCAGTGAGAGGCAGGGCACATACTAGTGGGCAAGCGGTCGCTGCGCAATCGCTGTCTGCTGCGTGCTGCGTGCTGCCCGCGGCGAGGTGGTCGCGCAGGCAAGCGTTAGCGCCGCGTGCGAGCACACCTGAGCTTTCATATATTGTGCCATTGTGCCGGAATGCCAGAGCAGAGATACAGTCCTTCATCATCGTCGGGAGCGGCGGTGCGGGAGCGGCAAGGCCCTTCCCGCAGGCATAAAAAAACCGCTGCATGGCGCAATGCCATACAGCGGCCTTCAGTCTGAGGGGATCAGACTAGACGCACGCCGATCTTACGGACGGCCAGCGCCGGTCGGGAACGGCCATGCAGCGGCCGGGTTCAGCACGGTCTTGGCGGCCGGTGCTGCGGCGGCGGCTGCCGGCTTGGCGGCTGCCTTCTTCGGAGCGGCGGCCTTCTTGGCGGCTGCCTTCGGTGCTGCAGCTGCCTTGGGCGCTGCGGCCTTCGGTGCGGCTACCTTCTTGGCGGCGGCCTTGGGAGCAGCTGCCTTCGGTGCTGCAACCTTCTTGGCTGCTGCGGCCTTGGGAGCGGCTGCCTTCGGAGCAGCTGCCTTCTTGGCGGCGGCCTTCGGCGCTGCGACCTTCTTTGCTGCTGCCTTCGGTGCAGCAACCTTCTTCGCTGCGGCTGCCTTCGGAGCAGCTGCCTTCTTGGCGGCGGCCTTCGGCGCTGCAACCTTCTTGGCTGCTGTCTTCGGAGCTGCAACCTTCTTCGCTGCTGCCTTCGGAGCGGCTGCCTTCTTGGCGGCGGCCTTCGGCGCTGCAACCTTCTTGGCTGCTGCCTTCGGTGCTGCAACCTTCTTTGCTGCGGCTGCCTTCGGAGCTGCGGTCTTCTTGGCTGCTGCCTTCGGAGCTGCAACCTTCTTCGCTGCGGCGGCCTTCGGAGCTGCGGTCTTCTTGGCTGCTGCCTTCGGAGCTGCAACCTTCTTCGCTGCGGCTGCCTTCGGAGCTGCGGTCTTCTTTGCGGCTGCCTTCGGGGCTGCAACCTTCTTCGCTGCTGCCTTCGGAGCGGCTGCCTTCTTGGCAGCTGCCGGCTTGGCGGCGGCCTTGGCCACGGTCTTCTTGGCGGCTGCGGCCTTGGGCGCGGCTACCTTCTTGGTGGTTTCCTTGGCGGCTGCCGCCTTCTTTGCCGCCGGCTTCTTCGCCGCGGTCTTCTTTGCTGCTGTTGCCATTTTGTTTCTCCTTCTTCACGTGAATGGAAAAAATCAAGCTTGATATAAGCAACCCGCACGCGACATCGCGATGACGCGGGCGAGCTATTCATCGGCACAAGCCGCCTGTGGCTTGCGCTAATGAATTCGGCACCAGCTGAACTGCTGCATCCCCTCACCTATGCAGCGCTTCAGCTATCTTGGCGACGCCCCTCCGGTAGTGCCCGCGCAATGGCGCAGGAAGATGCGACTACGGGAGCAGGCGCGACACCAAAAAAAACGCCAGCGTGTTCAAACGCTAGCGTCGGAATCGCGTTCCTGAAAAACCTTGGTGTTTTTCAAAGGAAAAGCCGCCTGACCCGACAAGATGGGGTTAAGCGGCGATAACAGAGAAGATTGATTCGGTCTCTGACTGTTCATTAATTTGGCGTAGGCCTTTTCCGTTTCAGCAGCCGGGCATCTTGCAAGCTACCCGGCTCCTGTTGTGCATCATGTCTCGATGAAGAGAACTTCAAGACTGCACATCATTCCCAACTCAGTGCGCCCCCGGTTTGGTATTCGATGACACGGGTCTCAAAGAAGTTGCGCTCCTTCTTCAAGTCGATCATCTCGCTCATCCACGGGAACGGATTTTCTTCTTGTGCGAACAGCGGGTCCAATCCGATTTGCTGTGCGCGGCGGTTTGCGATGAATCGCAGGTAGCCCTTGAACATGGTAGCGTTCAACCCGAGCACGCCTCGCGGCATTGTATCCTCTGCGTAACGATATTCCAACTCCACCGCGCGTAAAAACAACGATTTGATTTCGTCGCGGAACTCCGGAGTCCACAGGTGCGGGTTCTCCATCTTCACGGTGTTGATCAGGTCGATGCCGAAGTTGCAGTGCATCGATTCGTCACGCAGGATGTACTGGTACTGCTCGGCCGCGCCCATCATCTTGTTCTGGCGACCCAGTGCCAGGATCTGCGTGAAGCCCACGTAGAAGAACAGCCCTTCCATGATGCACGCGAAGACGATCAGCGACTTCAGCAGCTCCTGGTCATTCTCCATCGTGCCGGTCTTGAACTCGGGATCGGTCAGCGTATCGATGAAGGGAATCAGGAACTCGTCCTTGTCGCGGATCGATGCGACCTCGTGATACGCATTGAAGATCTCGGCTTCATCCAGGCCCAGCGATTCGACGATGTACTGGTAGGCGTGGGTGTGGATCGCTTCTTCAAAAGCCTGGCGCAGCAGGTACTGGCGGCACTCCGGTGCGGTGATGTGGCGATAGGTGCCCAGCACGATGTTGTTGGCGGCCAGCGAGTCGGCGGTGACGAAGAAGCCCAGGTTGCGCTTGACCAGACGGCGCTCGTCTTCGGTCAGGCCGTTCGGGTTCTTCCACAGCTCGATGTCGCGCTGCATGTTGATCTCTTGCGGCATCCAGTGGTTGGCGCAGCCGGCCAGGTACTTGTCCCAGGCCCACTTGTACTTGAAGGGCACCAGCTGGTTGACGTCGGTGTGGCCGTTGATGATGCGCTTGTCGGCAGCATTGACGCGGCGGGTGGTGTCGACCTGCTCGCTGTTGCCGGCCATCAGTGCCGGGTTCAGCGCAGCATTGGACTGGCCGAAGGCCGGTTGCAGTTGCGGCTGCAGGTTGGGGGTGCGCGGCGCCTGGGCCGGTTGCTTGACTTCATCATCCCAAGAAAGCATCTGTGGTTCCTCTTTACTTTATCGGTAGCTGCCGGCGAGGTCGCATGACCATGGCGCGGCGGGTGTCTATCAGGTGACAACGGCGCATCCGGTGAAGTTCACCGCGATGCGCCGGCTAGGGTGGGCAGGACTTGGGGCAGTGTTGCTGCCGTCATCTCGGATGACCTTGGATCATCCTCATCAGCAGGCCGTCCCGGCCCTGCCCGGATTGCTTACTGGCAGGCCTCGCACTCTTCGAAGCCCGGATCGCCCGGACGCATGGTGCAGACCGGACCATCGGCTTCGATCGAAGCACCCGGGGTCGGCATCACGTAGGCAGCCGAGGCAGCAGCCGCCGAAGCGATCGGTGCGGCCGGCACGGCCGTACCGGAAGCCGAGGCCATGGCACCGGCGCCGCCATCAACGGCCACGGCGTTCAGTGCACCAGCACGGGAAGTCGACTTCTCGGTGTGGGTCGCGCCGATGGTGCGCAGGTAGTAGGTGGTCTTGAGGCCACGCAGCCACGCCAGCTTGTAGGTCTCGTCCAGGCGCTTGCCGGAAGCACCGGCCATGTAGATGTTCAAGGACTGGGCCTGGTCGATCCACTTCTGGCGACGCGAGGCGGCTTCCACCAGCCAGGACGGATCCACTTCGAAGGCGGTGGCGTAGATGTCGCGCAGGTCTTGCGGGATGCGGTCGATCTTGGCCAGGCTGCCGTCGAAATACTTGAGGTCGGCGACCATGACTTCGTCCCACAGGCCACGGGCCTTCAGGTCGCGCACCAGGTACTCGTTGATCTCGGTGAATTCGCCCGACAGGTTCGACTTCACGTACAGGTTCTGGTAGGTCGGCTCGATGCAAGCAGACACGCCGATGATGTTGGAGATGGTCGCCGTCGGGGCGATGGCCACGCAGTTCGAATTGCGCATGCCGTGTTCGGCGATGCGTGCACGCAGGGCGGCCCAGTCCAGGGTCTCGGTGCTGTCGGTTTCCAGGTAGCCGCCGCGTTCTTGCGCCAGCAGCTTCAGGGAATCTTGCGGCAGGATGCCGCGATCCCACAGCGAACCGCGGTAGGAAGCGTAACGGCCGCGCTCTTCGGCCAGTTCGGTCGAAGCCATGTAGGCGTAGTAGCAGACGGCTTCCATGGAGCGGTCGGCGAATTCGACGGCGTCCATCGAGGCGTACGGCACGCGCTTGATGTGCAGGCAGTCCTGGAAGCCCATGATGCCCATGCCCACCGGACGGTGGCGCAGGTTGGAATCACGTGCCTTCTTGACGGCGTAGTAGTTGATGTCGATGACGTTGTCCAGCATGCGCATGGCGGTGCGGATGGTCTTTTGCAGCTTGGCATGGTCCAGCTCGCCATTGACCAGGTGCGCCGGCAGGTTCACCGAACCCAGGTTGCAGACCGCGATCTCGCTCTCGTTGGTGTTCAAGGTGATCTCGGTGCACAGGTTGGAGCTGTGCACCACGCCCACGTGTTGCTGCGGCGAACGGATGTTGCAAGGATCCTTGAAGGTGATCCACGGGTGGCCGGTTTCGAACAGCATCGACAGCATCTTGCGCCACAGGTCGTTGGCTTGCACCTTCTTGAAGAGCTTCAGCTCGCCACGAGCGGCCTTGGCTTCATAGGCGGTGTAGGCTTCTTCGAAGGCACGGCCGAACTTGTCGTGCAGGTCCGGGGTGTCGGAGGGCGAGAAGAGGGTCCACTCGCCCTTTTCCATCACGCGCTTCATGAACAGGTCGGGAATCCAGTTCGCGGTGTTCATGTCGTGGGTGCGGCGGCGGTCGTCGCCGGTGTTCTTGCGCAGTTCGAGGAATTCCTCGATGTCCATGTGCCAGGTTTCCAGGTAGGCGCAGACCGCGCCCTTGCGCTTGCCGCCCTGGTTGACCGCCACGGCGGTATCGTTGACCACCTTCAGGAAGGGGACCACGCCTTGCGACTTGCCGTTGGTGCCCTTGATGTGCGCACCCAGGGCACGCACCGGGGTCCAGTCATTGCCCAGGCCGCCGGCGAACTTGGCCAGCAGGGCGTTTTCCTTGATGGCTTCGTAGATGCCGTCGAGGTCGTCGGCCACCGTGGTCAGGTAGCAGGAAGACAGCTGCGAACGCTGGGTACCCGAGTTGAACAGGGTCGGGGTCGAGCTCATGAAGTCGAACGAGGACAGCAGGTCGTAGAACTCGATGGCGCGGGTTTCGCGGTCGATTTCGTTCAGTGCCAGGCCCATCGCCACACGCATGTAGAACGCCTGGGGCATCTCGATGCGGGTGCCGCCGATGTGCAGGAAATAACGGTCATACAGGGTCTGCAGGCCGATGTAGCCGAACTGCAGGTCGCGCTCGGGCTTGATGGCGGCAGCCAGCTTGGCCAGGTCGAACTGGGCCAGCTTGGTGTCGAGCAGCTCGGCTTCGATACCCTTCTTCACGTATTGCGGGAAGTATTCCAGGTACTCGGCCGGGGCGTCCGCCTGGGCCACTTCCTTGCCGAAGACTTCCTTGCGGATGGTGTGCATCAGCAGGCGCGAAGTCACCTGGCTGTAAGCAGGGTCCTTTTCCATCAGCGCGCGGGCAGCCAGGATGGCGGACTTGTACAGCTCTTCGACGGGCACGCCGTCGTACAGGTTCTTGACGGTTTCGGACAGGATGGCGTCGGCATCGACGTGCGATTCCAGGCCGACGCAGGCAGCGGCGATCAGGGAACGGACTTCGTTGATGTCCAGCGGACGGCTCTGGCCGTCTTCGGTCACGTGCAGTTGCGGTGCGGCCACTTCGGTCTTGGTGGCGGCGCCTTGCTGGGCTCGCTCTTCCATGCGCTTGGCACGGTACAGCACGTAGGCACGGGCGACGTCATGCTCGCCCGAACGCATCAGGGCCAGCTCGACCTGATCCTGAATATCTTCAATATGGAAGGTGCCACCGGTGGGCTGGCGGCGCACCAGCGCCGACACCACGTTGGTGGTCAGTTGCTCGACCATCTCGCGCACGCGCGCCGAAGCGGCACCCTGGCCACCGTTGACGGCCAGGAAGGCCTTGGTCACGGCGATGGAAATCTTGGAGGGCTCGAAACCGACCACCGCGCCATTGCGGCGGATGATGCGGTATTCGCCCAGGCCAGCGGTCTGGGACACGATGGCCTGGCCTTCAGCGGAACCTTCCAGCTCGGCAGAGGTGCCGAACGGAGCGGGCGATTTGACGGAAATTTCTTGGGTTGAGCGCACTTAGCCTCCTGGGGTACATGGGGCAGATGGCCGGGGGTTGCCACCTGCGTTGCTAATAACTTCATCCGGGCCCCGAACGGCAAAGGACCCGCGAACGGCGGAAGCGTCCCACAATGACTGTCCCTTGCGTGGACATTCATGCTGACGCAAAACTGCTTGAAACTGATGTGTGGAACGGAATTAAAAGAAGGAGAACCGGGGGCGTTGTCGTACTTGGTTACTGCCTCGCGGGTCTTGCACCTTCTGAAGCACTGCCTGAAACGGGCCCACCGTGGATGAAGACCCGATACCAACAACAAGTTCAACTGAACACTACATCTAGTATCAAAACATCGAATGGGACTAATTCTAGTAGCGGGTCCGGGCGGATGCAACCGCTATTTAGAGAATTTTTCTGCTGCTCAAGCTTGACTTTTGTGAAGGCCAACGGGGAAGCGCAATTGCGCCGCGTTAACGATTTTCACCATTTTGTTGTGATAGCCGTCCCAGTCGAAGAAGGGTCCGGGGTCGGTCTTGCGCACCGGCGCGATGTGTTCGTGGCCAGCCACGGCGGTCAATCCGTAGCGCGTTACCAGGGCCTGGGAGAGCTGCACCAACGTCTCATATTGGGCTTCGGTGAAGGGTTCAAAGTCGGTCCCTTCCAGCTCGATGCCGATGGAAAAATCATTGCAGCGCTCGCGCCCCTCGAAGCTGGACACGCCCGCATGCCAGGCGCGGCGATGGGCCGGGACGAACTGCACCACTTCGCCATCACGGCGGATCAGGAAGTGGGCGGAGACGCGCAGGGGACGCAACTGGTCGAAATAGGGATGCGCGTCAAAGTCGAGCCGGTTGCAGAACAGGTCTGCGATATGGGGGCCGCCGAATTCACCGGGCGGCAGGCTGATGTTGTGGATCACCAGCAGCTCGGCAGCCACGCCTTCGGGACGTTCGTCGCAATTGGGCGAGGGTTCGCGGCGGGCGTGATCGCACCAGCCGTCGCCATCGATGATCCAGGCGCCGGGGTCAGAGAAGACAGCGTCCATGCTCAGAAGGAAGCCAGGCGGCGATGCTCTTCGCAGCAGTAGTGCGCGCCGGAGGCGTGAACCACCGCCTCGGAGGACGGGAAGTGGATGCCGCAATGGGCGCACTGCACCATGGTCTCGACATTGCTGTCGCCACGGCGGCGAAAGCGCGAGGGCTTGGGCCGCGGCATGCCGGGCTCGGGCTCACCGGCGGCAGAGTTGCCGTCGGCGGCACGGTCGCTGCCGGCCAGCATGGATTTCTTGGCGCGCTGGAACCACACCACCACGGCCAGCAGGACCACCAGCCAAATCAGATATTTCATGTCAGAACCCGATGCAGCACGACTTCAAGAACGAACCGGCTGCCCACATAAGCCAATAAAAGGATGGCGAACCCGGCCAGCGTGAAGCTCAGCGCGGTCCGCCCCCGCCATCCCTGCCAGCGACGGCCGGCCAGGAGCAGGCCGAACAGCAGCCAGGACAGCATGGTGAAGACCGTCTTGTGGTCCCACTTGAATGGTGTCCCGAACAACTGCTCGGAGAAGACGACACCCGATAGCACCGTCAGCGTCAGCAAGGTGAAGCCGAAGGCGATCAGGCGGAACAGCAGTTTTTCCATGGTCAGCAGCGCCGGCAGTCGATCCAGCGCCAGCCCGAACCAGCCCGACTGGGCAGCCGGACCGGGCCGGGTATGCAGGCGCGACTCCTGCAGCACCATCAGCACCGCATGGAAGGCGGCGATGGTGAGCGTGCTGTAGGCCAGGATGGAGATGGCGATGTGCGCCAGGAACCAGTCGGACTTGCCGGCCAGCGCCACCATGTTGCCGGGGAAGGCGCTGGGCAGCACCACCGCTACAGCTGCCACCGGCAAGACCAGCACGCGCATGCTGTCGAGCGAGAAATTGCGATTTTCCAGCCAGTAGGCCGCCACCGAGATCCACAGCGTGGACGACAGCATGACCGCAAAGCCCACCCGCAACGCGTCGGGCGCGAACATGTCCGACAGCAGCGCCCCGCCATGCAGCATCCAGCCGGCCACGATGCCCGCCGAAATCGGCACGCGCCGCTCCGAAGGCATGAAGGCGCAGCCCAGATAGAGCAGCGCAGCCAGGATGAAAAAATAAGTTTGCATCACCCGAGTTTACACTATCTCGGCCCCCGGCCCGCTTGCGCCCGGTCAGCCGGCGCGCGAATCGGGCCCGCCAAATGCGACACGGCAGGGCTTGCCTGCCGTGTCGGGCACATCACTATAGAGAGCTGCAGCCACGTCAGTCGACCGCCGCCGCCTTCATCTCCGCATTGTGATGGCGCTGCTGCTCTTCCATCACCAGCTGGCCCAGTTCGCGTTTCAAGGCATTGAACTCGGGGTCCGCCGGATCGCGCAGGCGCGGCAGGTTCACCAGCATGTCGCGCTTGACCGTGCCCGGGCGGTAGGTCATGACCACGATGCGGTCAGCCAGGTAGATGGCCTCCTCGATGCTGTGGGTGACGAAGACGATGGTCTTCCTGAACTCGTCCCAGATGCGCAGCAGCTCATCCTGCAGGTTGCGGCGGGTCAGCGCATCGAGGGCACCGAAGGGCTCGTCCATGAGCATGATGGGCGAATCCAGCGCCAGCACCCGGGCGATGGCCACCCGCTGGCGCATGCCGCCCGAGAGATCCTTGGGGAAGCGGGTGCGGAAGTCGATCAGACCCAGCTTGTCCAGCAATTGCGTGACGCGCTGGTGGATCTCGGCCTTGGGCGTTCCCTTGATCTCCAGTCCGAAGGCCACGTTCTGTTCCACCGTCATCCAGGGGAAGAGCGCGTATTCCTGGAACACCATGCCGCGATCCGGTCCCGGCTCGGTGACCACCTTGTCGCCGGTGAGGATCTGGCCGGACGATGGCAGGGCAAACCCGGCGATGGCGTTCAGGAGCGTGGACTTGCCGCAGCCGGAAGGGCCCAGCAGGCAGACGAACTGGCCGTCCGGGATATCGAAATGGATGTCCTTGAGGGCCACGACCTCGCGGTCATCGGTCTTGAAGACCTTGTGCACATTCTGTATACGAATGCGCGGAGAAGCATTTGTCTGGTTCATCTCAGTTCTCCAGCCCGCGATGCCAGCGCAGCATGTAATTGTTGAGGCGGCTCATGCCCAGGTCGATCGCCAGGCCCAGGAGGCCGATGGTGATCATGCCGGCGATGATCTTGTCCGACCAGAAATATTCACGTGCCTCCATGATGCGGAAGCCCAGGCCATTGCTCACCGCAATCATCTCGGCCACGATCACCACGATGAAGGCAGTCCCGATGCCGATGCGCACGCCCGAGAGGATGTAAGGCACCGCCGCCGGCAGCATCACCCGCAGGAACAGCGTGGACTGGCTCGCCCCCAGATTGCGGGCCGCGCGCAGGTAGATGCTGTCGACCTGGCGTACCCCGGCGATGGTATTCATCAGCACCGGGAAGAACGCCCCCAGCGAGATCAGGAACAGCGCCGGCGGATTGCCCAGCCCGAACCAGAGGATGGCCAACGGGATGTAGGCAATCGGCGGAATCGGACGGATCACCTGCACCGTCAGATTCATGAGCCCATAGATGCGCTGGCTGGAGCCCATCAGCAAGCCCAGCGGCAGGGCCAGCCCGGCACCGATCAGGAAGCCTGCCACCACCCGGTACAGGCTGCCGATGGCATCCATGATCAGTTCGCCCGAAAAGGCCCAGGCCAGCCAACTGCCGGCCTCGGGCTCATAGGGCTTGAGCGGGGTGGCGTATTCCACCCATTTCTTCAGGACCGCCCAGGGCGAAGGCAGGATCTGCGGATTGATCCAGCCAGCCCGGGACGCGCCCTCCCACAGCGCGATCACGACGATCGGCACCAGCAGCCCCTGCAGGAAGCTGCCCTTGTTGTTCTTTCCCATCGAGATTCCCCCGTCTTACTTCAGGTTCATGCTCTTCTTGGCCTGCTCCAGCAGATCGGTCTTCACCCAATCCTTGGCCACCGGCGGCTTGGCCATCTTGCCGGTACCGTACTTGGCCATGGTGTCGGTGGTGACCTGGATGTGCTCGGCCGTGATGTCGTAGGCGTAGGGCGAGTTGCCGATGGCGTCGTAGAAGTCTTCCTTGGTGATCTGGTTCTTGAAGATCACTTCACGCACGTACTTTTCGGCCACTTCCGGCTTGTCGATGAAGGTCTTGGTCGCCTCCAGGAAGCAGCGCATGAACTTCTCGGCCAGCGGACGCTTCTCGGTGTAGAACTTCTCGGTCATCACCATGGTGCGATAGGGCTCGCCGATCGGTGTGTCATACGGTTTCATCACTTCCACGCCGAAGCCCTTGTTGATGGCCTGCGAGGATTGCGGCTCGCTCTGCATCATGGCGTTGATGTTCTTGCCCAGCAGGGCCTGGTTCAGGTCGGCGAAGGCCAGATAGACGATGGTGACATCCTTGGCCGTCAGGCCGTTCTGGCCCAATTCGGCATCCAGCAGCACTTCATGGATGCCGCCCCGGGTGACGCCCACCTTCTTGCCCTTGAGGTCCTTGACCGACTTGATACCGGAGTCCTTGCCCGCCACCAGGCGTGCGCCGCCCTTGGCGAAACCGGCCACCACATAGATCGGCGCACCGTTGGCCCGGCCCGAAATGGCGGCCTCGGAGGCGGTCGTGCCCACATCGAGCTCACCGGCCAGGATGCCCTGCATCACATCCGGGCCCTTGGCGAAGACTTTTTCGTCGACCTTGATGCCACACTTGGGGGCGATCTCCTTGATGTAGGACACCGCGCCATAGTGGGCGAACTTCAGGTTGCCCAGGCGGATGACGTCGTCTGCCGCGTGGCTGGTGGCCGAGAAACCGGCAGTGGCCAGCAGGGCCAGCGCGATCCATTGTTTTGTTTTTTGCTTTTGCATTTCCACTCTCCTCTTGTGTGTATCGTTGTTGATACGGCGCGCCGGCGGCAGTCGTGCAGGCCGGCAGTCTCGATGGCGTTGGCCCGTGCTGCGTGGCAGGGGCCTTGATTATTCTGTGCGCTTGGAAATTCAGCGCCCATGTATACACAAAGAGCGCAAGCCGTACAAGCTGTTAATTTTACGTAGCGCCCCCATCTGCGCCGCAAGCGCCGGCAGGGGCGCAGCGGGGCTGATCGGTTAGAATGCAGGATTGCCCGCCGCCCCGCCTGCGCACTCCCGGTGCGTCGTAGTCCCGGCCAGCGGCCCTGCGGCCTTTCCGCCCCCATTCATTTGCAGATATCACCATGCTAGACAACCTGACCCAACGCCTCGCCAAAGTCGTCAAAACCATGCGCGGCGAGGCGCGACTGACCGAGTCCAATACCGCCGAGATGCTGCGCGAAGTGCGCCTGGCCCTGCTGGAGGCCGACGTGGCCCTGCCCGCCGTGCGCGAGTTCATCGCCAAGGTGAAGGAAAAAGCCATGGGCGAAGAGGTCATCGGCTCGCTCACCCCCGGCCAGGCCCTGGTCGGCGTGGTCCAGCGCGAGCTGGCCAGCCTGATGGGTGCCGACCTCGGTGCCGAAGCCTCGCAACTGAACTTTGCGACCCAGCCGCCGGCCATCATCCTGATGGCCGGCCTGCAGGGTGCCGGTAAAACCACCACCGTCGGCAAGCTCGCCAAGTACCTGCGCGAGAACAAGAAGAAAAAGGTCCTGACCGTCTCCGCCGACGTCTACCGCCCGGCCGCCATCGGCCAGCTGCAGACCGTGACCGGCCAGGCCGGCGCCGACTTCTTCCCCAGCCAGCCGACCGACAAGCCGGTCGACATCGCCCTGGCCGCGCTGGACTACGCCAAGAAGCATCACCACGAAGTGCTGATCGTCGACACCGCCGGCCGTCTGGGCATCGACCAGGCCATGATGGATGAAATCCGTGCCGTGCACGCCGCCATCAAGCCCATCGAAACCCTGTTCGTGGTCGACGCCATGCTGGGCCAGGACGCCATCAACACCGCCAAGGCCTTCAACGACGCCCTGCCGCTGACCGGCGTGGTGCTCACCAAGCTGGACGGCGACTCGCGCGGCGGTGCTGCGCTGTCGGTGCGCCACATCACCGGCAAGCCCATCAAGTTCGCCGGTGTGGCCGAAAAGCTCGACGGCCTGGAAGCCTTCGATCCCTCGCGCATGGCCAACCGCATCCTCGGCATGGGCGACATCCTGGCGCTGGTGGAAGAGGCACGCAAGGGCGTGGACATGGAAGCCGCGCAGGACCTGGCGCACAAGATCAAGGGCGGCGGCAAGTTCGACCTCAATGACTTCAAGGCCCAGCTGTCGCAGATGAAGAAGATGGGCGGCCTCACCAGCCTGCTGGACAAGCTGCCGGCCCAGATGCAGGCCGCCGCCGGCAACGCCAACATGGACCAGGCCGAGAAGCAGGTGCGCCGCATGGAAGGCATCATCAACTCCATGACCCCGCAGGAACGCGCCAAGCCGGAACTGATCAAGGCCACCCGCAAGCGCCGCATCGCCGCCGGTGCCGGCGTGCAGGTGCAGGAAGTCAACCGCATGCTGTCGCAGTTCGAGCAGATGCAATCGATGATGAAGAAGCTCAAGGGCGGCGGCATGATGAAGATGATGCGTGGCATGAAGGGCATGCTGCCGGGCGGCATGCGCTGACGGCATCGGCCGCAAAGTCTTTCTGGAAAAGGCTTTGCGGCCCTTCCACACGACCTCCGGCGGTCTCTTCTGGCGCCGGAAAAACTCCCCTCCTCCGCTTTTCCCCTCCGTTTTCGAGCCCCTATCCGGTCTCTCCGGATACGTTTTCTGTACGCGTCATGCGCACGAAAACATGCCCTTCTTTCATCGCTTTTCCTTCCCCTCCGATATCGCCGATGCGGCCCTTTCCGGGACTTCCGCGATCCGCCGCGATCCCTTTACCGGCGCGGCTTGACGGCGGATCGGGGCGGCTCGTTGTTTCCTGGCGCTTTCACGGGAAAATCCACTAAAAAATACTTGCGTGGCCGTGCAAAGAGCACCACTATTAGCGGTGCGTAAATGACGCATTCATCTCATTCTTGTGAGGAGTCTTTCCGATGGCCACAGCAAAAAAAGCAGCAGCCGCAGTAAAGAAGCCAGCAGCAAAACCCGCAGCCAAACCCGCCGCCAAGGCAGCCGCCAAACCGGCCGCCAAAGCCGCCGCTCCCAAGGCAGCTGCCAAGCCTGCGGCCAAGGCAGCGCCGAAAGCCGCACCGAAGGCCGCTCCCAAGGCAGCCGCTCCCAAGAAAGCCGCAGCAAAACCCGCCGCCAAACCCGCAGCAAAACGTACTCCCAATGCCGCCTTCATGAAGCCGCTGACACCGTCGGCAGCCCTGGGCGAGGTGGTGGGCGCCAAGCCGCTGCCACGCACTGAAGTGACCAAGAAAGTCTGGGAATACATCAAGAAGCACAAGCTGCAGAACGCCGAAAACAAGCGCAACATCGATGCCGATGACAAGCTCAAGGCAATCTTCGGTGGCAAGAAGCAAGTCACGATGTTTGAAATGACCAAGCTGATCTCGGCTCACCTGAGCTGATCGACGCCCGCGGTTTGCAAGCGACTTGCAAACAAAAACGCCCGCAGATGTCATGCGGGCGTTTTTGTTTCCGGATGTTTCAGGGGGCGTGGCCTTGCCGGCCGGTTTTCCTCTTGTCTGACGCCGCATGCAGCACTTCTCTGATGGCGAGCAGGCCTGTCACCGCCTACCATGGCGGTTCTGCAGGGTGTGGCACTGGCCGCAAAGGCCGGTTTCAGCTTTCCAGCTCACATCGCCTCCGGCAGAACTGAATAAAAGAACCGAAAACCGGAAACCGGGTCTATCCCTGTGCCATCCACTGATGAGCCTGGACGCTCATGACCAAGAGAAAGGAAATGACCATGCCAAACCAAACCGCCACCCTGCGTCACCAACTGCTGCGTTCGGCCAGCGCCCTCGTGATCGGCCTGGCCGCCCTGGGCGGTGCCTCGCACGTGTTCGCTGCGGGCAAGGCCGGCCATTCGGAATACCAGCAGCAGATCGCCGCCTGCAAGAGCGGCGCCTCCACGGAAGACCGCGCTACCTGCCTGCGTGAAGCCGGTGCTGCCCAGCAAGCCGCTGCGCGCGGCACGCTGACCGATCCGGGCGCGGCGCAACTGAAGGAAAACGCCCTGCGCCGCTGTGAAGGCCTGCCGCAATCGGATCGCATCGATTGCGAGAAGCGCGTCAACGGCCAGGGCAACAGCGATGGCAGCGTCGCCTCGGGCGGCATCCTGCGCGAGACCGTGACCATCGTCCCGGCCAAGTAATTTCGCTCTCCCCAAAAACGAAGGCGGACGCCATGGCGCCCGCCTTCGTCATTGCAGCCTGTGGAAAGATCAGGCAGCCAGCTTGCCCTGGATGAAGGCCAGCGCCTCGGCCAGCGGTACTTGGGTGGCTTCTGCATCGCGGCGACCCTGGTATTCGATGTTGCCATCCTTGAGGCCACGGTCACCGACCACGATGCGATGCGGCACGCCGATCAGTTCCCAGTCGGCGAACATCGCGCCCGGACGCTCGCCACGATCATCCAGTACCACATCCACACCCGCCTCGGTCAGTTGCGCGTACAGCTTGTCGATTTCGGTCTTGACGGCTTCGCTGCGGTCATAGCCCATGGGGCAGAGCACCACTTCGAAAGGCGCAATCGAGGTCGGCCAGATGATGCCGCGGTCGTCGAAATTCTGTTCGATGGCCGCGCCCAGGATACGGGTCACGCCGATGCCGTAGCAGCCCATCACCAGCGGTTGCGGCTTGCCGGACTCATCCAGGTAAGTCGCCTTCATCGCTTCGGAATAGGTGGTGCCCAGCTGGAACACGTGTCCCACTTCGATGCCGCGCTGGATCGCCAGCACGCCACGGCCGTCCGGCGAGGCATCGCCTTCAACGACATTGCGGATATCGGCCACCAGCGGCTCGGGCAGGTCACGGCCCCAGTTGGCACCGGTGTAGTGGAAATCGGCTTCATTGGCACCACAGACGAAATCGGCCATGTTGGCCACCGTGCGGTCGGCCACGACCTTGACCGGCTTCTTGGTGCCGATCGGTCCCAGGTAGCCCGGGGGCGTGCCGAACCATTCAACGATCTCGGCTTCGTTGGCGAAGCGGTAGGTGGACAGGCCCGGAATCTTGCTGGCCTTCACTTCGTTGAGTTCATGGTCGCCGCGCAGCAGCAGCAGCCAGATTTCCTTCTTGGCCGGATCTTCGTTGTCCACTGCCAGCACGATGGATTTGACGGTGCGTGCCAGCGGCAGGCCCAGCAATTCAGCCACGGCTTCGCACTTGGACTTGCCGGGCGTGGCGGTCTTTTCCAGCGCCTGGGTGGCGGCACCACGGCTGCTGTCCACGGGCAGCGCTTCGGCCGCTTCCATGTTGGCGGCGTAATCGGAGGTGGGGCAATAGACCAGTGCGTCCTCACCGGTGGCGGCGATGACGTGGAATTCGTGCGAGCCGGAACCGCCGATGGCACCGTTGTCGGCGGCGACGGCACGGAACTCCAGGCCGAAGCGGGTGAAGATGCGCACGTAGGCGTCATACATGGCCTGGTAGGACTTCTTCAGGCCATCGACATCGCGGTCGAAGGAGTAGGCATCCTTCATCGTGAATTCGCGGCCGCGCATGAGGCCGAAACGCGGACGGCGCTCGTCGCGGAACTTGGTCTGGATGTGATAGAAGTTGACCGGCAATTGCTTGTAGCTGCGCAGTTCAGTACGGGCCACATCGGTGACCACTTCTTCGGAGGTCGGCTGGATGGCGAAGTCGCGGCCATGGCGATCCTTCACGCGCATGAGCTCGGCACCCATCTTGTTCCACCGGCCGGTTTCCTGCCACAGCTCGGCCGGCTGCACCACCGGCATCAACAGCTCGACGGCGCCGGCGCGATTCATTTCCTCGCGCACGATGGCTTCGACCTTGCGAATCACGCGCAGACCCATGGGCATGTAGGTGTAGATGCCAGCTCCCAGACGCTTGATCATGCCAGCACGCATCATCAGCTTGTGGCTCACGATTTCAGCGTCGGACGGGGCTTCTTTCAGGGTGGAAATAAAAAAACGTGAGGCGCGCATGACGGTCGGTTCTTTTTAAAAAGAGGAGGGTTATAATCGTTCCAATTTTAAAGGATTAGCTGGCTGATGCGCCCTTTCTTTGCAGATTTGCTCCTAGTTTCAATGACATCCGTGCATCGATGTGATTGCTCCTGACCGCCTGGCGTACCGGCTTTGCCGCGTGCGCCCGCAGTCGCATGAGCCTGCCTGAAAGGGACTTCCAGCCGCAGAAAGTTTGAGGATCACCATGCTGGATCGAGAAGGCTTCCGCCCGAACGTCGGCATCATCCTGCTCAACGCCAATAACGAGGTGTGGTGGGGCAAGCGCGTACGCGAGCACTCCTGGCAATTCCCGCAAGGCGGCATCAAGCACGGCGAGACCCCCGAACAGGCGATGTTCCGGGAACTGGAAGAAGAGATCGGCCTGCGTGCCGAGCACGTCAAGATCATCGGCCGCACCCGTGACTGGCTGCGCTACGAAGTCCCCGATCATTTCATCAAGCGCGAAGTGCGCGGCCATTACCGCGGCCAGAAGCAGATCTGGTTCCTGCTGCGCATGGTCGGGCGCGATTGCGACGTCAACCTGCGCGGCACCTCGCATCCGGAATTCGATGCCTGGCGCTGGCATGACTACTGGGTGCCGCTGGATGTGGTCATCGAGTTCAAACGCGAGGTCTATCAGCAGGCGCTGCAGGAATTGTCGCGCTTCCTGAGTCGTCCGGGCCACGGCCCGCGCCGTGCCGAGCAAGCCGGGCGCATTGCGCATCCCCACAAGAATCCCGGCCAGGCCGCACAAGCCCAGCCCTGCAACGGCGCGAACACGCCGGAAACCAAGTGAGTTCCATGCCCTCTTTCCAGCAACCTGAACCCCCACGTTCCCTGTTCACCGTGCGCGGCCTGCGCCGCGCGGTGCTGGCCTGCTCGCTGCTGGCGGCCTGCGCCGGCGCACTGGCGCAGAGCTTCGATGAAGAATTCGACGACGAGGAAAAGCCCTGGCAGGAAATCGCCGTGCAGTTGCCGCCGACGCCGCAAGAGCAGAACCTGGCCGAGTTCTATCTCAGCCCGAATGCCACCATGAAGGCCTACATCGATACCAATTCCGTTTCGATCGGCACTGACAAGGTGGTGCGCTACACCGTGGTCACCAAGACCGAAGGCGGTGCGGTCAACGTGATGTACGAAGGCATGCGCTGCGAGACCTGGGAAAAGAAGACCTACGCCTTCGGCCATCCCGATGGCAAATGGTCGCGCTCGCGCCGCGACAAGTGGCAGCCGATCCGCGATATCGGCGTCAATCGCATCGATGGCGCGCTGTTCAAGGATTATTTCTGCGAAGGCAAGATCATTGCCGACAATGAGAACGTCAAGAGCATCGTCAATCGCCTCAAGACGCAGACGCGTATTGATCCGGTGCGTCGCTGATCCCGGCGGCTGGCTCGAAGCACACAATAAAAAACGCGGCCTTGGCCGCGTTTTTTTTATTGTCCACATGAAATTATTTATATCGTATAAATCGTATAAATCATTTCCAGAATGCAATGTGATGCATCATCCTCACAGCAGCACCAGGTTATCCCGATGCACCAGCTCCGGCTCCTCGACGAATCCCAGGATGGCCTGGATCTCCGAGGAGGGATGACGGATGATGCGCCGCGCATCCGAGCTGTTGTAGTTGCTCATGCCACGCGCGATGGCGCGGCCGCTCTCGTCCACGCAGGTAATCACGTCGCCCCGGCCGAACTCGCCCGAGACTTCCACCACGCCGATAGGCAGCAGCGACTTGCCTTCCAGGCTCAGCTTCTGCACTGCGCCGGCATCGAGCACCACACGGCCGGCGGTCTTGAGGTGATCGGCCATCCATTGCTTGCGCGCGGTCAGTTGCGCGGTCTCGGCATTGAGCTGGGTACCGATGGCTTCACCTGCAGCCAGGCGTGTGAGGACCTGTTCCTCACGGCCCCAGGCGATCACCGTATGTGCGCCGGAGGTGGCGGCGCGCTTGGCGGCCAGGATCTTGGTCAGCATGCCGCCGCGGCCGATGCCGGTGCCGGTGCCGCCTGCGATGAGCTCCAGCGACGGGTCGCCGGCACGCGCTTCGGAAATGAGGGTGGCCGCCGGATCCTTGCGCGGATCGGCGGTGAACAGGCCCGGCTGGTCGGTGAGGATGATGAGCGCTTCGGCTTCGATCAGGTTGGCTACCAGGGCGCCGAGGGTGTCGTTGTCGCCGAACTTGATTTCATCGGTGACCACCGTGTCGTTCTCGTTGATGACCGGCACCACGCCCAGTTGCAGCAGGGCGAACAGGGTGGAGCGGGCATTGAGGTAGCGTTCGCGGTCGGCCAGGTCGGCGTGGGTCAGCAGCACCTGTGCGGTGTGCAGGTCGTGCTTGCGGAAACTGGTTTCGTAGATCTGTGCCAGGCCCATCTGGCCCACGGCCGCGCAGGCCTGCAGGTGATGGATGCCGGTCGGGCGCTTGTCGAAGCCCAGGCGCTGCATGCCCTCGGCCACCGCGCCGGAGCTGACCAGCACCACTTCCTTGCCGAGCGCACGCAATTGCGCGATCTGTTCCGCCCAGCGGGCGATGGCGTTGGCGTCCAGGCCCTTGCCATCATTGGTGACCAGGGAAGAGCCAACCTTGATGATGAGTCGCTTGGCGCGTTGAATGACCGATTGCATAGTGTTCCGGGTTCTGATTCTTCTGGAGGCGGTCGGAAAATCCGACAGGCAGAGATGATAGCCCGAACCGCCCCCGCGCGCAGCCCCAAGAAGGATCAGGGCTGCGCCGGGGTGAATCAGTCCAGGACCTTGAAGCGCGGATCGTCCGGATCGATGCTGGAGATGGCGCGGGCTTCCTCGGTCATCTGGGTTTCTTCGGCGCGGTGCTCTTCGGCGCGCTTGGTTTCCAGATACTTGTAGATGTCGTTGATGAGCTCTTCGCAGCCGTCACGGTTGAGCGCCGAGATCTCGAAGACCGGGCCCTTCCAGCCGAAGCGCTTGACGAAATCCTTCACGCGCTTGGCGCGTTCGGCCTCGGGCACCACGTCCAGCTTGTTCAGGACCAGCCAGCGCGGCTTGTCGAACAGGGACTGGTCGTACTTCTTCAGTTCCTGCACGATGGCCTTGGCTTCCTTGACCGGATCGACTTCCTCATTGAAGGGGGCCAGGTCGACGATGTGCAGCAGCAGACCGGTGCGCTGCAGGTGGCGCAGGAACTGCACGCCCAGACCGGCGCCATCGGCCGCACCTTCGATCAGGCCGGGGATGTCGGCGATCACGAAGCTCTTCTCGTGGCTCACGCGCACCACACCCAGGTTGGGGTGCAGGGTGGTGAAGGGGTAGTCGGCGATCTTCGGACGCGCGTTGGAGACGGCCGTGATGAAGGTCGACTTGCCCGCATTGGGCATGCCCAACAGGCCCACGTCGGCCAGCACCTTCAGTTCCAGGCGCAGCTCGCGGCGCTCGCCTTCCTTGCCTTCGGTCTTCTGACGCGGGGCGCGGTTGGTGGAGGTCTTGAAGTGGATGTTGCCCCAGCCGCCTTCGCCGCCCTTGGCCAGCATCACGGTCTGGCCGTGGAAGGTCAGGTCGGCGATGTGTTCGCCGGTGTTGATGTCGACGATGAGCGTGCCCACCGGCATGCGCAGGTAGACATCATCGGCACCCTTGCCGTAGCAGTCCGAGCCGCGGCCGTTTTCGCCGCGACCGGCGCGGTGCAGCTTGGCGTAGCGATAGTCGATCAGGGTGTTGACGTTACGGTCGGCCACGGCCCAGATGGTGCCGCCCTTGCCGCCGTCGCCGCCGTCGGGACCGCCGAAGGGGCGGAATTTCTCGCGGCAGAAGCTGGCGACACCGTTGCCGCCATCCCCCGCCACGACTTCAATACGTGCTTCGTCGATGAATTTCATGATTTGGACGCCTCATGGGACATGGGAGCCGCTAACAAAACGTCGATGCACCTCGGTCCTGGTCAGGACCCACCCCGGCGCTTCCGACGGAAGCCTGGGCTCGGCGCTTTGTTGACGGCTCTTCAAAAATCAAAAAGGCTCCACCATCGGCAGAGCCTTTTTTATGCCTGGTTTCCGGGCGAACCCGGATGACAGGAACGCTTACGCCGTAACGACGGTAGCGTATTGACGCTGTTGCAGGCCCTTGACAACGAACTTGACCTTGCCGTCCTTCAGGGCGAACAGGGTGTGGTCCTTGCCGACGCCGACGTTTTCGCCAGCGTGGACGCGGGTGCCGCGTTGACGGACGATGATGCCGCCAGCGTTGATCACTTGGCCGCCATAAACCTTGACGCCCAGGCGTTTCGATTCTGAGTCACGGCCGTTGCGCGTAGTGCCGCCGCCTTTTTTGTGTGCCATTTAAAACTCCTTGATGACTTTGGATGAGCAGTTCGTTCGGGTCAACGCTCAGGCGTTGATGGAGACGATTTGCAGTTCGGTGTAGTTCTGACGATGGCCTTGACGCTTTTGGTAGTGCTTGCGACGACGCATCTTGAAGATGCGGACCTTGTCATGGCGACCTTGTGCTACCACAGTAGCCAGCACCGTAGCACCTGCGACCAGCGGCGCACCGAACTTCACGGTTTCGCCTGCGCCCACTGCGAGCACTTGATCCAAAGTGATTTCGGAGCCAATGTCAGCCGGTATCTGTTCTACTTTGAGTTTTTCGCCAGCAGCAACTTTGTATTGTTTGCCGCCGGTTTTTATGACCGCGTACATGTGAAACCTCACGAATGAATGAATAAGAACGATTTTTCCCTTGCCGCGCCCGTCAAAAACCCATGGCGAAACAGGAAAACCGCAAATTATACAGGCACTTAGCCCCACGGTCAAAAGCCTTGACACTTTGCCCGACCTCTGTACAACACAGTTTCCGGCAGGACAATGGAAGAGGACTTGCCTGACAGACAACCCGAATCCTCCGCCAGGTTTTCATTCCAACAATGAAAAACCTTTACTATGCGGGCTCAGGCTCTTTGGCGTGCCCCTGCCTTGTCATCGTATAATCCGGGGAATAACCATTTTCCACAGGTTCCGCCTTGTCTGCCGCCGTACAAAACGCTTCGCAACAAACCATCATGCATCCGATCGTCGCCGACATGGAGGCGGTCAACGCAGTCATCCGCCGGCAGCTGTACTCGGAGGTGCCGCTGGTCAACCAGGTCGCCGAATACATCATCAGTGCGGGCGGCAAGCGCCTGCGCCCGGTGCTGGTCGTGCTCATCGCCAATGCCTTCGGCTACAAGGGCGAGCATCACCACTCGCTGGCGGCCGTGATCGAATTCATTCATACCGCCACCCTGCTGCATGACGACGTGGTCGACGAATCCTCGTTGCGCCGTGGCAAGCAGACTGCCAATGCCATGTTCGGCAATGCGGCCTCGGTGCTGGTAGGCGACTTCCTTTATTCGCGCGCCTTCCAGATGATGGTGGCGGTGGGCAACCCGCGCGTGATGGAAATCGTGGCTGATGCCACCAACGTCATCGCCGAGGGCGAGGTGCTGCAGCTGCTCAACATGCACAATCCGGATGTGGACGAAGCCGGCTACCTGCAGGTGATCCGTTCCAAGACCGCCAAGCTGTTCGAGGCCGCCAGCCAGATCGGCGCCCTGATTGCCGGTGCCGACGAAGCCGGCATCGAAGCCGCCGGCGAATATGGCCGCTCCATCGGCACCGCCTTCCAGCTGATCGACGACGTACTGGATTATTCCGGCAACAGTGCCGAGATCGGCAAGAACGTCGGCGACGACCTGCGCGAAGGCAAGCCCACGCTGCCGCTGATCTGGCTGATGCAGCACGGCACGCCGCAGCAGCGCGAACTGGTGCGCACCTGCATCGAGAACGGCGACGAACAGCATTTCGACGAAGTGCTGTCGGCCATCACTCACTCCGGCGCCCTGGCCTATACCCGCGAACAGGCGGAGATTGCTGCGCGGCGGGCTGCGGATGCAATTATTTCACTTCCCGATAGCCAATTCAAAAAATCCCTGTTAGAATTATCGGCTTTCGCAGTAGATCGAAATCACTGACTTAGATCTCACTCGACGGGGTGTAGCTTAGCCTGGTAGAGCGCTACGTTCGGGACGTAGAGGCCGGAGGTTCGAATCCTCTCACCCCGACCAGAATTACCTTGTAGATCAAGGACAAAAAAGCCCAGCAGCGATGCTGGGCTTTTTTATTTCCGGATTCCATTGCCCATTGCCGGGCACCACCCAACAAAAAGGCGGAATCCGCGATGTCGCGCATTCCGCCTTTTCATTCACATCGGCCTTGCGGACCTGCCCGCTCAGCCAGATTCCTGGCGGGGCATTTCCGAAAACTTCATTCAGGTTCCATCTCCTGCCAGACCGGGGCCTTGTAGACGCGGTGGCGCCACTCAGTTGCCCCAATCCCCATCCAGCGCCGGATCCAGATTGTCGATCACCGCCCTCGCCCAACCCATGCCGCGCTCCACGGCCAATACCGCGCTATCAAACCGGCCAGGCAGCTGGCGACGTGGAAACAGGGGCGGCGCCAGCCCGCCGCTGTCGGCGATATGAACTTCAGCAACCTCCCACAAGCCACCCTCGCCCTGACAGCGCAGTGAAATGTGAAAGCCCTTGTACTGCTCCTGATGAGTGACCAGAGCTTGCATATTTTTTTTCTTTCGCAAAACCGATCATAGGAGGGCGCATACCGTCGTGAAGGACAGGCGGGCCGGAAGGCATCAGGCGGCGCATCACGCCATTGGGCGTGGGAGGGATGCGCCGCGCGATCTCAGCGGCGACGGAAACCCGGACGGGGGCCGCTGGGGCCGCGCTGTTCCAGGTGACGGAAGATGATGCGACCCTTGTTCAGGTCGTAGGGAGACAGTTCCAGCGTAACCTTGTCGCCCGCCAGAATCTTGATGAAATTCTTCTTCATGCGACCGGCCGTATAGGCGATCAGCGAATGGCCGTTGTCCAGCGCCACGCGGAAACGCGAGTCGGGGAGGACTTCGGAGACTTGTCCTTGCATTTCGATCAGTTCTTCTTTTGCCATTTTCTCTTTCTTGTGCGTGAGCACGCGACCTCACGGAGGAAGGGCTCGGGGATTTGCAATCTCTGGCTTTGACGACTGGCCACGCCATGGGGAGGCCGGGAGCGTTAAGGTCGGAGGACAGGTGAACCCGCTGGCGGCGAGACCGGCAGCGCAGTTTCTTTACTCGGGGAAGCGGATGAAGATGCGAATCACGCGGATTGCAAGATGCTGTACGACAAGGCGCGTGGGGATCAGGATTTCCGCTCGGTTCTTGAGCGATCCATGCATTATACGCGATTTTTGCCCTACCCGCCACTGCGCGCCTCGGGACGGTCTGCTGTGGTTTATCTGCGCCATTGCACAATCGACATCGATTTATCGATGCCACAGATAAACAAAAATGGGGATCACGCGCCATCAGCGCAAAAAAAAAACGCCACCGCGCAGGTGGCGTAAAAAACTACCAGAGGTTCTGCCAAATCAGATAAATCATTTACGCATTCCTGCGTTTCAGGCCGACGAGCTGCCGATCTCATCTCTCAATGGTGCGGCTCCAGCGCGTATTCCACACGGCGCGGTTCTTGTTGATCTCATCCCAGTCCACCGCGCGCGCGGCCTTGACGAAGCCATTCATGCGCGCCTGCTCGGCCGCGGCCGTGCCGCTGACCTGGACCTTGGTATTGGTCGGGTTGTAGTTGCCGTTTTCCAGCGCCAGCGCTTGCGCCTGCGGTGAGAGCAGATAGGCCGCCAGCTCCTGCGCCAGCTGCGGCTCGGTGTTGTTGGCGATCACGCACTGCGCCACCATCAGCACGATGGCGCCTTCCTTGGGCTGCACGTATTCCACCGGCACGCCCTTGCTCTTCAAGAGCGTCGATTGCGTGGGCGTGTAAGGGAACAGGGCCGCTTCGCCGGTCTGTGCCATCTCGGAAATCTTGGCCGAATTGGAGATGTACTCCAGCACATTGGGCCCGATGGTCGAGGGCCAGGCCTTGAAGCCGGGATCGACGTTGGCATCCGTGCCGCCCTTGAGCTGGTTGAAGGCGAGGAAGGCATGCAGCCCGAAGGTGGACGAAGGCAGCGACTGGAACACCACGCGCCCCTTGAGCTTGGGATCGGCCAGGTCGAGCCACGAGGTCGGCGGTGCCCAGCCCTTCTCGGCATAGACCTTGGTGTTGTAGGCCAGGCCGGTAACGCTGATGGTCACGCCCGTGGCCAGGTCATCCTTGATGTGCGCCACCGGCAGCAGGTTGGCCAGGTTGGGATTGGGCTTCTGCTTCTCGCACAGGCCCATGCCGACGGCACGATACATCACGCCATCGTCCAGGAACATCAGATGCATCTGCGGCTTGTCCTTGGCGGCCTGGGCCTTGGCCAGGATGTCGGCCGAGCCGCCGGGCACCACGGCAATCTTGACGTTGTACTTCTGCTCGAAGGGACCGAACACCGCCTGCGCGAAGGTCTTCTCCATGTTGCCGCCATTCATGCCGACATACAGCGTGCGGGTCTGCGCCTGCACTTGAGCGGCGGTGGCGGCCAGCAACAGTCCGAGGGCAGCGGTGCGGGAGAGCGACATCATGAGATCTTCCTTTCAGGGTGGGAGGACAACAGGTCGACAGCGTCGGAACGTGGCGGCAGGAAGCGGCCAATCGAGAAAGCATCCAGCGCGATGGTGCTGCGGCCATGCAGCACCAGCTCGGCCAGCGCCTCACCGGCAGCCGGCCCGATCTGGAATCCGGCACCGCAGAAACCAAAGCCATGCAGCAGGCCCATTTGCGTGGTGCTGGGGCCGATCACCGGATGCTGGTCCGGCAGGTAGCCTTCCACGCCGCTCCAGCTGCGGATGATGTGGACGTGGCGCAGCGCCGGCAGCAAGGCCGCCGCCTGCGGCAGCAGCCCGAGAATGGAATCATGCGAAGCGCGGGCGCGCAGTTCATCCTGCTCGTAGCCGCGGCCGCCGCCCAGCACCACGTTGCCGCGCGCCACCTGGCGGCAGTAGATGGAGCCCCCTTCCACGCCCAGGCTCCAAGGCAGGAAGTGGGGAATCGGTTCAGTCACCACCATGCTGGGGTGGCCGCTGGTCAGGGGGACGGCCTCGCCAAAGGACTGCGCCACGCGATTGGCCCAGGCACCGGCGCAATTGATGAGCACTTCCGCACGCACTTCCAAGGGTTCGCCACCCTGCCGCGCTTCGGCCACGAAGTCGCGGCCATCGTGACCCACCTGCATGACTTCGCAACGCTCGATCACGGTCGCGCCCGCCGCTTCGGCCGCACGCGCAAAGGCCGGCGAGACCAGGCGCGGATTGGCCTGGCCATCTTCCGGACACAGCGAGCCGCCGACCGCCGCGCCGCCCAGCCAGGGACATTGCTGGCGCAGGCGTTCGCCGCTGATGAGTTCGATCCCCAGGCCGTAGGGCCGGCTCAGTTCGGCATAGGCGATCAGCGATTGCATGTCGGCCTCGCTGCGGGCCAGCTTGAAGTGGCCGCTGCGTTCGTATTCGCCGGTGGTGCCGATCAGGGACTGCAGATCGCCCCAGATCTGATGCGCGCGTTGCGACAGCGGCAGCTGCACTTCGGGCCGGCCCTGGCGGCGCACGCCACCGTAGTTGATGCCGCTGGAACGCGCACCGCACAGGTCGCGTTCCAGGATGGTCACGCGGCGTCCGGCCTTGGCCAGCACCAGTGCAGCCGAGCTGCCGACGATGCCGCCGCCGATGATGAGGACTTCGGTATGGAGGCTCTTCATGAGGCATCCTCCTGCGCATGCAGCGCGATCACGCGCGCAGAGACCGGCTCGGGGGCCGGCACATGCATGCCCAATGGAATCGGCTTGATCGGTGCCTGGCCGCGCAGACGACCGACTTCCTGCACCGGCAGGCCAGCGGCATGCGACAGAATTTCGGCGGCCGCGGCACCACACATGCGGCCCTGGCAACGGCCCATGCCAACGCGGGTGAGGGCCTTGAGCCGGTTCATTTCCGCTGCGCCTTTCTCGCGCACGGCCGCGCGCAATTCACCGGCGCGGATGTTCTCGCAGCGGCAGATCACCAGATCGTCCGGCGCGGTGGCCGCCCAGCGTTCGGGGAAGGGGAAGGCGCGCTCCAGTCCGAGTCGGAAAGCACCGATGCGCACCAGCTCCGCTTCGATCTGCGTCACCCGGGCCGCATCGACGGCGATGCCGCGATCCTGCAGCAAGGCCAGCGCAGCGCGTTCACCGGCCAGCTCGGCGGCATCGGCCCCCATGATGCCGGCACCGTCACCGGCGAGATAGACGCCCGGCACGCTGCTGCGGGTGCTCTTGTCGCGCACCGGCAGGTGCGCGCGCTGCAGGCTGTCGAACTGGAAGCGGCAACCCAGCAGATCAGCCAATTGCGTTTCAGAACGCAGTGCATAGCCGAAACCGACGGCATCGCATTCAATGCGCTGCTCAGTACCCGGCTTGCCACTCGCACTTGCCAGGTTCTCGCGACGCCAGACCAGCGCCTGCACCCGCGCATCGCCTTCCACGCGCAGCACCCGCGCGTGCGAATGCACCGGCACGCCATGCAGCTTGAGCCAGGCAAGGTAGTAGATGCCCTTGGCCAGCAAGGCCGGCTGGCCCAGCATGGCGGGCAGTGCGGCAATGCGGTCAGCCAGGCTGCTGCTGTCGAGCACCGCCGCCACCCGGGCACCGGCCTTGGCATACTGGTAGGCCACCAGATAGAGCAGCGGACCATTGCCGGCCAACACCACCGAGCGTCCGATGGCGCAGCCCTGGAACTTGAGCGCGACCTGCGAGCCGCCCAGGGTATAGACGCCCGGCGTGGTCCAGCCGGGGAAAGGCAGCACGCGATCAGTCGCACCGGTGGCCACGATGATGTCTTCCCAGGCCAGCGTTGAAGCGGATTGCGCGCTGCCCTCCATCAGGTCGAGCAAACCCGGCTGGGCATTCCAGACGAGGGTGTTGGGACGGTAGTCGATGGCCTCGCGCAGCGCATGGAAGGTGCTGTGCACCGATTGCGCGCGGCTGGCTTCGAAACCATAGAGCGTCTTGCGGCTGCGCAGGAAACCGCGCGGCGGCTGGCGATAGATCTGGCCGCCGGCCTGCGCGGCTTCATCGATGACGATGGGCCGCACGCCATGGGCCAGCAGCGTCTGCGCCGCACGCACACCGGCCGGGCCGGCACCGACGATGACGGGAGCTGCGCGCGTCATGCGGGTTCCTCCTGGCCGCTGCGCAATTGCATGCCGGCACGGATGAAGGTGGAGCAGGCACGCAGGCGCTCGCCGCTTTCAGTGGCGATCCAGCAATCCTGGCACGCGCCCATCATGCAAAAGCCGGCCCGCGGCTGGCCGCTGAATTCATTGCGGCGCAGGCTCGCGGTATTGGTCAGTACGGCGGTCAGCACCGTGTCGCCTTCCAGCGCGGTCGCCGGGCGGCCGTCCAGCGTGAAGCTGACCGCAGCGCGATTGCGTTCGGCCAGCCGTACCAGCTGGGCCTGTGCAGGAGCAGAGGTGTGATTCATGAACGCCCCACCAGCACGCGGTCCAGGCCATAGACCCGGTCCAGGATGATCATGGCCACCGCCGTGATGGCCACCATCAGCGCCGAGACGGCCGCCATCATCGGATCGATGGATTCGGTGGCGTACATGTACATGCGCACCGGCAGCGTCACCGTCGAGGGCGAGGTCACGAAGATGGACATGGTGACTTCATCAAAGCTGTTGATGAAGGCCAGCAGCCAGCCCCCGGTGATGCCCGGCAGGATCATCGGCAGCGTGATGCGCAGGAACACCGTGGAGCGCGTGGCCCCCAGCGACAGGGCGGCATGCTCGGCGCTGCGGTCGAAGCCGATGAGCGCGGCCATGATCAGGCGCATGGTGTAGGGCGTCACCACCAGCGAGTGCGCCAGCACCAGCCAGCCGAAACTGCCCGCGCCACCCACCACCGAGAACAGGCGCAGCAGGGCCACGCCCAGCACCAGGTGCGGAATGATCAGCGGCGACAGGAACAGGCCCTGCAAGACGCCGGACCAGCGATGCGGATAACGCACCAGCGCCATGGCCGCCGGAATGGCCAGGGCGGTGGAGATGGTGGCCGCTGCCAGCGCCAGCCAAAGGCTGTTCCAGAAGGAACTCACGAAGTCGGGAAACTCAAACACCGCCTTGAACCAGCGCAGCGAGAATTCAGGCCCGTTCATGGTCAGGGTGTTTTCGGGGGTGAAGGCAATCACGCACACCACCAGGATCGGGGCCAGCGTGAAGAGGATCACCAGCGCATTGAAGCACAATGCAATCGGTCCGTTCTTGTTCATGGTTCAGCCCAGCGCTTTCTTGTAGCGGCGTTCGATCATGCGGTTCCAGCCCAGCATGATGACCAGGTTGGCCACCAGCAGCAGCAGCGCGATGGCTGCGCCCAGGGGCCAGTTCAGTTCGTGCAGGTATTCGTCATAGATGATGGTGGCCATCATCTTCAGGCGGCGTCCGCCCAACAGCCCCGGAATGGCAAAGGAGCTGGCCGAGAGGCCGAAGACGATCAGGCTGCCCGAGAGAATGCCGGGCATGATCTGCGGCAGCACGATACGGCGTAGCACGGTGATGGGCGAGGCGCCCAGCGACAGCGCCGCGTTGGCCACGCCACCATCGAGCTTCTGCAGCGAGGTCCACACCGGGATCACCATGAAGGGCAGCATCACATGCACCAGCGCAATGACGATGGCCGTTTCGGTATAGAGCAGCTTGACCTTGGCAAAGCCCAGCGCCACCAGCGTGCCGTTGATGAGGCCTTCGGGACCGAGCAGCATGCTCCAGCCGAAGGCGCGCACCACCACCGAGATCATCAGCGGGGCCAGCACCACCAGCAGCATGATGGAGCGCCAGGGCTTGCGCATGCGGTTGAGAATGTACGCCTCGGGCGCACCGACGACGATGCAGATGAGCGTGACCAGGCCCGAGATCCACAGCGTGCGCCAGAAGATGCCGTAGTAATACGGATCGGTCAGCACCGCTGCGTAATGCTCCAGCGTGAAGGTACCGGCCTTGGGGCCGGTCTCGGCATCATAGGCGTTGAAGGACAGCACGAAGGTCAGCACCAGCGGCACCAGCAGCATCACCGTGCACAGCAGGATGGCCGGGGCCGACATCAGCCAGGGCAGGCTGCGCTGGCCGGGGGCCTTGTCGCTGGCGGCGGCACTCACCACGGGCGGTGCCACGGAAGTCGTGCCGGCCGCGCTCATGCTGCGACCCCTTCATCGCTGCGGGCGGTAGAGACCAGGCGCAGGCTGTAGTCGCTCCATGCCAGGCCGACGGCAGCGCCCTGCTCCAGTGCTTCGGCACCATCGTTGGCCGAGAGGACCGAGAGCAGGCCCAGCGGGGTCTCCACTTCATACATCCATTGGCTGCCGAGGAAGAAGCGGCGCACCACTTCGCCATTGCAGCGGCCCTGGCCGGGCGCGGTACAGCGGATCTTTTCCGGACGCAGGCCCAGCACTACGCGGCCGCCGCCGCGCAGGCCGGTGTCGGAGCTTTCCAGCGACAGCATCATGCCGCCCACCGCGATGTCAGCGCGTTCACCTGCGGCACCGACCACCTGGCCTTCGAGCAGGTTGGCCTTGCCCACGAAGGTGGAGATGAAGCGGTTGGCCGGATGTTCATACACGTTCAGGGGACGGCCGACCTGGGTGATGTGGCCGGCCTCCATCACCACCACGCGGTCACTGATGGACATGGCTTCGCTCTGGTCGTGCGTGACCATGATGGTGGTGGTGCCGACCTTGCGCTGGATGTCGCGCAGTTCGAATTGCATCTCTTCGCGCAGCTTGGCGTCGAGGTTGGACAGCGGTTCATCGAGCAGCAACACCGGCGGAGCAATCACCAGCGCACGCGCCAGGGCCACGCGCTGGCGCTGGCCGCCGGAGAGTTCGCGCGGATAGCGCGCACCGTGTTTTTCCAGATGCACCAGCGACAGGGCCTGCGCCACACGGTCGCGCTTCTCAGCGGCGCCGCACTTGCGCATCTCCAGCCCGAAGGCCACGTTCTGCTCCACCGTCATGTGCGGGAACAGCGCATAGGTCTGGAACACGATGCCCAGGCCGCGCGTATTGGGCTTGGCATGCGTGATGTCGCGGCCGTCGAGTTCGATGCGGCCGCCGCTGACGGCCTCGAAGCCCGCGATCATCTGCAGGGTGGTGGTCTTGCCGCAGCCCGAAGGACCGAGCAGGGAGATGAACTCACCCTTTTCCACCGTGAGGTTGAACCCCGATACCGCCTGGGTATCGCCATAGAACTTACTGACATTGGTCAGCGTGAGAAATGACATTGCAAGCTCCCTGTCGCAAGGTTCGGGCGCTGCACGGCTGGCGGGCTTGTCGGCCGGCGGGCGCTCCGATGCATACTTTCAATTACGCAACCCCATCGCTGGAGCGATGTGAGCGGCGCGTCTCCTGTTTCGTTATTGATGCAATTTCGGTGCCAATTCTGCTATCGTATTTCGACAGTCGGGAAATTTTTTATATTTATTCCATTCAATGAAATGCATCGGCGAGCGAACCGCCGCCGATTCCACCCAGCAGACAAAGCCCCCTCATGAGCGAGCACAACGACGAGGCCACGGCCGCCAGCGCCCCCGCCTCCCTGCCGGTCAACGGCATCCAGCGCACCTTTGCGGTGTTGCGCGCGCTGGCCGATGCACCACCGCAAGGCATGCGGGTGACGCAAGTGGCCAAGACCATCGGCCTGACCCAGGGCACCACGCACCGGCTGCTGCAATCGCTGGCCGGGGAAGGCGTGGTGGAACAGGATGAGCGCAGCAAGCTGTATCGCCTGGGCATGGACCTGTTCGCCCTGGCCGCGCGCGCCGGCAATGCGTCGGATGTGCGCAGCCTGTGCCGTCCGGCGCTGCTGCGGCTGTGCGGCAGTCTTGGCGATACGGTCTTCCTGCTGCTGCGCTCGCGCTTCGATGCGGTGTGCGTGGACCGCGTCGATGGTCCCTTCCCGATCCGTGCCTTCACCGGCGACATCGGCGGGCGCGTCGCCTTGGGCGTGGGCCAGGGTGCGCTGGCCATCCTCGCCTTCCTGCCGGAAGAAGAACGCGAGGAAGTGATCCGCTACAACGTGCCGCGCCTGCGCGAATTCGGGGTCTATGACGAGGTCTACCTGCGCACGGAAATCGAGCGTGTGCGCGAGACCGGTTATGCGGCACGCCAGGCCGGCCTGCTCGATGGCATGGCCGGGCTGGGTGTGCCGCTCTTCGATGCCGGCGGCAACATCGTCGGTGCCTTGAGTGTAGGCACGCTGACCTCGCGCCTGACCGAGGAGCGCCTGCCGACCGTGGTGCAGATGCTGCAGCGGGAAGCCGCCGCCCTGTCGCGCCGGATCAATCCCTTCGACCCGGCCTTGCGCCGGCCCATGCACCAGGCCAATCCCGTGGAGCCACAAGCATGACCACCCCTGCTCTTGCCCCCGTGCTGCTGATCAAGTCCGGCGGCGCTGCCGCGCTGGCCGAGTGGCGCGCCAGCTTTCATGAATTCGCACCCGAACTGGGCCTCGACGTGCGCGCCTGGGATGATCCGGAAGTCGATCCGGCGCGCGTGCAGTTCGTGCTGGTGTGGCAGCCCGAGCCGGGGCGGCTGGCGCAGTTCCCCAACCTGAAGGCCATCATCAGTGCGGCTGCCGGAGTCGATCACATCCTTGCAGACCCGCACCTGCCGGAGCTGCCCATCGTGCGCATGGTCACGCCTGAAACGCAGCAGCGCATGGCCGAATTCACGCTCATGAGCAGCCTGATGCTGTTGAAGGACATGCCGCGCATCATTGCCCAGCAGGCGCGCGCCGAATGGCGCGAATTCTCCACGCCCCGCACGGCGCGCGAAACGCGCGTGGGCGTGCTGGGCCTGGGTGCGCTGGGCTTGTCGGCGGCGCGCATGCATGCAGCGGTCGGCTTCGAGACCGCCGGCTGGGCGCGCTCGCTACGCAGCGAAAAGGGGCTGGCCTGCTTTGCCGGGGCCGCTGCGTTGCCGGATTTCCTGGCCCGCACCGATATCCTGATCTGCCTCTTGCCCGAGACCACCGATACCCGCCACCTCATCGATGCCGATCTCTTGCGCCAGTTGCCGCGCGGTGCCGCGGTCATCAACGTCGGCCGCGGCAGCCACGTGTGCCTGACCGATCTGCTGGCCGCGCTCGACAGCGGACACTTGTCCGGTGCCGTGCTGGACGTGTTCGATGAAGAACCACTGCCCGCCGAGGCCGCCGTCTGGCGCCATCCGCGCGTGCTGGTCACGCCCCATGCAGCGGCCACGCCCTCGCGCCGCGAACGCGCCAGGCAGGCGGCGGTGGCCATTGCCGCGATGCTGGGCGGCCTGCCGCCGCCGCATCTCTACGACCGCAGCAAGGGTTACTGAAGGGCAAGTCCGGGCGCAGCCGCCACACCGCGCCGCCGCCCGGCTTGCGAGATAAGCCCCCATCGTCTAGACTTTGGCGCTCGCTGGCCGCCCTGGCTTGCCTGTCATGACGACAAGCAAACAGGCCCGCCGACTCCCTCCCATGCGTGAGGGCAACCCACTGACGGCAACGTTTGGATACCGTACCCATATGGGTGCAAGCTCTTGCACTCCTCATTCTCATTCTGCTCTCGGCCTTCTTTTCCATGACCGAGACGGCGCTGATGGCCGCCAACCGCCATCGCCTGCGGCACCTGGCCAAACAGGGCAACCGGGCCGCCGTCACCATCCTGTGGCTGCTGGACCGCACTGAACGGCTGCTCTCGCTGATCCTTATCGCCAATACTGTCATCAATGCGCTGGCCACGGCCCTGGTGACGGCGCTGGCCATTGCCGCCTTCGGCAACCACCAGCGCGTGATCACGGCGGCCACCGCCTTCGTGGCGGCGCTCTTGATCATCTTTGCCGAGATCGTGCCCAAGGTGATTGGTGCCACCCATCCCGAACGCATTGCGCTCTTTACCAGCTTCATCTTGAAGCCGCTGATGCGCATCGCCAAGCCGCTGGTGTGGTTCGTCAACATCTTCGTGTCGGCCATCCTCAAGGTCTTGCGCATCAAGACCGGATCGCGCGCGGCCGAGCAGCGCATTTCTCCCGAAGAGCTGCGCTCCATCGTGCTCGAAGGCGGCAGTTTCATTCCGCAGAAGCACAAGAGCATCCTGCTGAACCTGTTCGACCTGGAAAAGATTTCGGTGGAAGACGTCATGACCCCGCGCGCCCAGGTCGAGGCCCTGAACCTGGCCGCCCCGGTGGAGGAGATCCTGCACCAGCTGGCCACCTGCTATCACAACAAGCTGCCGGTGTTCGAGGGCGAGATCAATCACATCGTCGGTATCCTGCATGTGCGCAAGACGGTCTCGCTGTTCCGCCAGGAAGACGACATCACCCACGACGACATCCGCGCCCTGCTCTCGGCCCCGTATTACGTGCCGGTGGAGACCGATGTCTTCACGCAGCTGCAGTACTTCCAGGAAAACCACGAACGCCTGGGCATCGTGGTCGATGAATACGGTGAAGTGCAGGGACTGGTGACGCTGGAAGACATCATCGAAGAGATGATCGGCGAATTCACGACCTCCTCGCCCGGCTCCTCCGGCGAAGGTTTCGGCTGGGACAAGGACGGCACCTGCCTGCTTGAGGGCAGCACCACCCTGCGCGACATCAACAAGCGCCTGGGCCTGAAGCTGCCGCTGGATGGCCCCAAGACCATCAACGGCCTGCTGCTGGAAACCCTGCAGGACATTCCCGAAGCCAGCGTGGCCGTCAAGATCGATGGCTGCGTGATCGAGATCGTGCAGGTACAGAACCAGGCCATCCGCATGGTCAAGCTCATCGCCTTGCCTGCGAAAGTGAAGGCACAGGACTGAACCTGCGCCGGGCCTTGCGGGCCGGCATCGAACTCCACCGAGTTTGTCCCGCGCAAACGGCCGGCCCGCTTTTCGGGCGGCCGCCGCGCGTGGGAGACTTGCCCTCCCCTGTGCGTTGCCCTGCGGCAGCGCCCCTGCGCGAGGTCTCCCATGCTGCACACTCCCGACACGGCCGTGGCCGATGATGACGTCCCCGTGGTGCGCCTGCTGCACAAGCTGCTGGCCGATGCCGTCGGCATGGGCGCTTCCGACCTGCATTTCGAGCCCTTCGAACATCTCTTCCGGGTGCGCTTGCGGCTGGATGGCGTGCTGCATGAACTGGCGCAACCGCCGTTGAGCTTGCGCGACAAGCTGGCCACCCGCCTGAAGATCCTCGCGCGGCTGGATATCGCCGAAAAGCGCCTGCCCCAGGACGGCAAGATGCGCCTGGCGCTAGGCACGCGCACGGTGGATTTCCGCGTCTCGACGCTGCCCACGCAGTTCGGTGAAAAGATCGTGCTACGCATCCTCGACACCGCCCAGGCGGCGTTGTCGATCAGCGACCTCGGCTATGAACCGGCCCAGCAGGAAGCGCTGCTGCAGGCCATCAGCAAGCCGCACGGGCTGGTCCTGATGACCGGGCCGACCGGCTCCGGCAAGACGGTCTCGCTGTATGCCTGCCTGCAGCGGCTGAACCAGCCGGGCGTGAACATCGCCACCGCCGAGGATCCGGTGGAAATCAACCTGCCCGGCATCAACCAGGTCAGCATCAACGAGCGCGCCGGACTGGACTTCGCCCTGGCGCTGCGCGCCTTCCTGCGCCAGGATCCGGATGTACTGATGGTGGGCGAGATCCGCGACCTGGAGACCGCCGACATCGCCGTCAAGGCTTCGCAGACCGGGCACCTGGTGCTCTCCACCCTGCACACCAACGATGCCCCGGCCACGCTCACGCGGCTGCTCAACATGGGCGTGCCGGCCTACAACATTGCGGCATCGGTCAGCCTGATCGTGGCCCAGCGGCTGGTGCGCAAGCTGTGCCGCTGCCGCCGTCCGGCCGGTGGTACGCCGGCCACCTTCGTGCCGCACGGCTGCCCGGCCTGCAACCAGACCGGCTTTCGCGGGCGCACCGGCATCTATCAGGTCATGCCGGTCAGCGCGGCCATGCAGTCGCTGATACTGGCCCAGGCCGGCACATTGGAACTGGGCCGGCAGGCGCAAGCGGAGGGCATCATCGACCTGCGGCGGGCGGGGCTGCTGAAGGTCTTGCGCGGTGAAACCAGCATGGGAGAAATCCTTGCCTGCACCTGATCGCACGACATCGGCGTCCCAATTCCGCTGGGAAGGGCTGGACCGCCACAATCGCCCGCAACGCGGTGTGATACAAGCCAGCGATGAAGCCCAGGCACGTGCCCGGCTGCGCCAGCAGGGGATGCGCGTGGCGCGGCTGCGGCGCGCGGAGCGTGCGGCCGACCTCGACAATGGCCCGGCCCCTGCGGCAAACCCGGCCACAGCGAGGACGCGTGGCCGCATCAGCGCCAAACAGATCGCCCTCTTCACCCGCCAATTGGCCACCATGCTGCGGGCAGGATTGCCGCTGCTGCAGTCGCTGGACATCGCCATTCGCGGCGCCGGCCAGAGCGCACTGGCCACGCTGCTGGACGACGTGCGCCAGGCCGTGGCGCGCGGCGAGAGCCTGCATGCGGCGCTGGCGCGCCATCCGCGCCAGTTTGATGCGCTCTTCTGCAACCTGGTGCGCGCCGCCGAAGAAGCGGGGATGCTCGACAGCATGCTGGAGCGCATCGCGCTCTATCGCGAAAAATCCCTGGCCTTGCGCGGCAAGGTGCGCGCGGCCTTGGCCTATCCCTGTGCCGTGGTGCTGGTGGCGATCATCGTGACGGTGGTCATCATGCTGTGGGTGGTGCCGGCTTTCGAGCAGATGTTCCAGCAATTCGGGGCCGAGTTGCCGCTGCCCACGCGCATCGTCATGGCCACGGCGCGTCTGCTGGGCCAGCATGGCCCGTGGCTGCTGCTGGGCACGCTGGTGGCGGGCGTGCTGGCGACCCTGGCGTGGCGGCGCCATCTTCCGCTGCGACTGGCGGCGCAGCGCCTGAGCCTGTCCTTGCCGCTGTTCGGCAAGCTGTTGCGGCAAGCGGCGCTGGCACGCTGGAGCCGCACCTTCGGCACCCTCTTCGGGGCCGGCATCGCCCTCGTGGAAGCGCTGGAAACGGTCTCCGGCGCAGCCGGCAACGTGGTCTATGCCGACGCCTCGCTGGCCGTGCGCGACGCCGTGCGCAATGGCGCCTCGCTGCATGCGGCCATGCAGGCCACGGGCGTCTTCCCCGACCTGGCAGTGCAGATGACGGCCGTGGGCGAAGAGGCCGGCGCCCTCGACGCCATGCTGACCAGGATCGCAGATCTCAACGAACGCGAGGTCGATGAAGCCGTCACCGCCCTCACCAGCCTGATGGAACCCGTTATCATGGCGGTGCTGGGCGTGGTGATCGGCGGCCTGGTGGTGGCGATGTACCTGCCGGTGTTCCGCATGGGTGCAATGGTATAAGCCGGCACGCCTGTCTTCCCCTTCTTTGACGACCAAACCAGTTGAACCCGACGATGTCTTTCCTGGATGCCCTGGCCTTCCCCGGCAACGCTGCACTCGCTGGCGCGGCGGCGCTGCTGGGCCTGCTGGTCGGCAGCTTTCTCAATGTGGTGATCCATCGCGTGCCGCTGATGATGCTGCGCGAGACTGCCAACTTCGTGGCCCAGGAACGCGGCGAGGCCCTGCCGCATGCCGACCGCTACAACCTCTGGCTGCCGGCCTCCGCCTGCCCGCATTGCGCCGCGCCGCTGGCGCTGCATCACAAGATTCCGGTACTGAGCTGGCTGCTGCTGCGAGGACGCTGCGCCTTCTGCGACCACCCCATCAGCGCGCGCTATCCGCTGGTGGAGCTGCTGACCGCACTGCTGTTCGCCCTGCTGGCATGGCGCTTCGGCCTGGGCCTGCATGGCGTGGCGCTGATGGTGTGCGCGTCCTTCCTGATTGCGCTGGCGGTGATCGACGCCCGGACCATGCTGCTGCCCGACGACCTCACCCTGCCCTTGATGTGGCTGGGGCTGCTGGTCAACGTGGTGCATCGCCTGGTGCCGCTGCAGGATGCCGTGCTGGGTGCGATGGCCGGCTATGGCGTGCTGTGGCTGATCTACTGGATCTTCAAGCTGGCCACCGGCAAGGATGGCCTGGGCTATGGCGACTTCAAGCTCATGGCCGCACTCGGGGCCTGGCTGGGCTGGCAGTCCTTGCCGCTGGTCTTGCTGCTGGCCTCGGCGCTGGGCGCAGTCCTGGGCCTGGCGCTGATGGGCTTGGGCCGCCACCGGCGCGGCCAGGCCATTCCCTTCGGCCCCTGCCTGGCCTGCGCCGGCATGCTGACCCTGCTGATGGGCCATGGCTGGCTCACGCAACTTCTCTACGACTTCTGATCCCATGACCTCATTGACTGAACGCTTCACCATCGGCCTGACCGGCGGCATCGGCAGCGGCAAGACCACGGTGGCCAACCTGTTTGGCGAGCTCGGCGCGTCGCTGGTCGATACCGACGCCATCGCCCACGCCCTGACCGCACCGCAGGGCCTGGCCATCGATCCCATCCGCGATTATTTCGGCGGCGAATTCATCGATGCGAACGGTGCCATGGACCGCACCCGCATGCGCCAGCACGTGTTCGGCAACCCGACGGCACGCCATGCGCTGGAAGCCATCCTGCATCCGCTGATCCGCAGCGAGACCGTGCGCGAGGCCGAGGCCGCCACCGGTCCCTATGTCATCTTCGTGGTGCCGCTGCTGGTGGAGTCCGGCACCTGGGTTGGCCGCGCCAGCCGCATCCTGGTGGTGGATTGTCCGGAAGAGGTGCAGATCGCGCGGGTCATGCAGCGCAACGGCCTGCAGCGCGCGGAAGTGGAAGCCATCATGGCCGCGCAGGCCAGCCGGCAGGCGCGATTGGCGGTGGCGCAGGACGTCATCGACAACGGCGGCAGCAATGCCGACCTGCCGCATCAGGTACGCGAGCTGCATGCGCGCTACCTGGCACTGGCAGGCGGGCACTGAGCGATGGTGCAGCTTGCGCGGCTGCAGCAATGCACTTGGGCAGCGCGGCAAATGCGATGCGCTCCTGCAGCTTCATTTGATGGCGACTGCATTTGTAATTTTCTTCTGCATGGGTCAGAATCACAGACATTGCACATGTTGACGAGGTTATTGCACCCACGCGGCCTGTCAGCGGCCTAACAAGTCCGGTTCAACCAATAAAGGGATCATGCTTTGATCGTCTACGAATACCCTTTCAATGAGCGTATTCGCACGCTGTTGCGACTGGAAGACCTCTACGAGAAATTCGTCTTCTTCCTGCACCAGGAAAGCCCGCATCAGCATCACATCGCCCTTGCCACCATTTTTGAAATGCTGGAGGTCGCCGGACGCGCCGACCTCAAGTCCGACCTGCTGCAAGAGCTGGAACGGCAAAAGCAGATCCTCCTGGCCTACCAGTCCAATCCCAATGTCGAGCCCGAGATGCTCAATGCCATCCTGGCCGAAGTCGACCAGGCCAGCAGCGCCCTCTCGGCCGCCCAGGGCAAGACCGGCCAGAACATCCGCGACAATGAATGGCTCATGAGCATTCGCGGCCGTACCATCATTCCGGGCGGTGCCTGCGAATTCGACCTGCCGGCCTATTACGCCTGGCAACAGCATCCGTTTGAGCGCCGTTTCCAGGACATCTCCAACTGGTTCGCCCCGCTGATCCCGCTGTTCGATGCCATCGCCATCGTCATGCGATTGCTGCGCGAATCCGGACATGCAGTAAAAATCAACGCCGAAGGCGGCAGTTACCAGCAGATGCTGCAAGGCAAGGTCTACCAGATGCTGCGCCTGTCGCTGGACATCAACCTCGGGGCCATCCCCGAGATCTCGGCCAACAAATACATGCTGTGGGTGCGTTTCACCCAGCAGGATGGCGACGAGAAGCCGCGCTCCTTCGAGGGTGAAGTGCCCTTCGAACTGGCGCTGTGCGGCTTTTGATCCGTAATCTGAATTGAATGAAGTGAAGTAAAACGTATGGCCACGATCGTAGACTGCCCGACCTGCGGCACCAAGGTGGAATGGAGCGAGAAGAACAAGTACCGCCCCTTCTGTTCCGAACGCTGCAAGCAAATCGACCTGGGTGCCTGGGCCGAAGAAAAGTACACCATCCCCGCAGTGAACCTGCCGCTGGAAGACGAAGGGGACAAGCCCGTGCAGTGATGACGGGCTTTTTCCTTCATTTCGTCTTAAAACCACCCATCTTCAGGCTTTGTCGCCATAGCGCAGCTGATCCAGCCACTGCAGCAGCGGGATGGTGGCCGGCAGCAGCGGTTCCACCCCCACGCTGCCCTGCCAGGCAAAGGCCTGGCCTTCCAGACTCTGCGGCTCACCGCGCCACTGGCGGCTAATGTAGAAATGCAGGCGTACATGGGCATGCGGATAGACGTGCTCGACGCCGCACCAGGGCTCACCGTCCAGCACCTCGATCCCCAGCTCTTCCTTGAACTCGCGCTGCAGCGCCGCGAAGATGCTTTCGCCCGGCTCCACCTTGCCGCCGGGGAATTCCCAGTAACCCGCATAGGGCTTGCCCTCTGGACGCTGGCCCAACAGCACGTCGCCGTTGGGCTGCATCAGGATGCCCACGGCTACGTCAATGGGCTTGGCCACGGGCTTGGAATCGCCGCTCATCAGCCTTGCGCCTTGCCGGCGTAGTCGCGCGCGAACTGCCAGGCCACGCGGCCCGAGCGGGAGCTGCGCTGCAGCGCCCAGCGCAGGGCATCGGCGCGGGCTTCGGCGATCTGCGCGTCATTGCAGCCGAAGTGGCGCAGCCAGTGCGCCACGATGTCCAGGAAATCGTCCTGCTTGAAGGGATAGAAGGTCACCCACAGGCCAAAGCGCTCGGAGAGCGAAATCTTTTCTTCCACCGTTTCGCCGGGGTGCAGGTCGCCATCCTCGGTGTGGGTGTAGGTGTTGTTGTCGGAGAGGCGCTCCGGCATCAGGTGGCGGCGGTTGGAGGTGGCGTAGATCAGCACGTTGTCGGACTGCGCGGCGATGCTGCCGTCCAAGGCCACCTTCAGCGCCTTGTAGCCGCCCTCGCCTTCCTCGAAGGAAAGATCGTCGCAGAAGACGATGAAGCGTTCCGGACGCGCCGCCACCAGTTCGACGATGTCCTGCAGGTCGTGCAGGTCATCCTTGTCCACTTCGATCAGGCGCAGGCCACGGTCCGCGTACTGGTTCAGGCAAGCCTTGATGAGCGAGGACTTGCCGGTGCCGCGCGCGCCGGTCAGCAGCACGTTGTTGGCCGGGCGGCCTTCGACGAACTGGCGGGTGTTCTGGTCGATCTGTTCCTTTTGCGGGCCGATGTTATGCAGGTCCGACAGGCCGATCTTCGAGATCTGCCCCACCGCCTGCAGGTAGCCGGGACGCTGGGCAGTCGCGCCGCGCCAGCGGAAGGCGACGGCGGCGTTCCAGTCGGGTTCACGGGCGGCGGCGTTGGGGAGGATGGCTTCGACGCGCGCCAGCAAGGCTTCGGCACGCTGCAGGAATTGGTCTAGCTGGGTCATGGTGATCGCAAATCGGGATGAACGGGGCGGGAATGCACGCGCCATTGTGGCGCAAGGCGCTGGCGGCCGGTGTGAATAAAATTGATCCGAGGGCGCGGGCATTCATGTTGCCGCCGCCATCCGGGCGCGCCACCGGCCCGGGGATGGATGGGCCGATGGCGGCGAAACGCCGCGAGGTGAAGAAAAACGCTCAGGAACGGTAGTCGGCGTTGATCGAGACGTAGTCGTGCGACAGGTCGCAGGTCCAGATGGAAGCCTTGGCCGTGCCGCGCGCCAGCTTCACACGCACCACGATCTCGGCCTTCTTCATGACGCGCTGGCCGTCTTCTTCGCGGTAATCCGGGTTGCGGCCGCCATCCTTGGCGACCCACACATCGTCCAGCCACAGGTTGATCTTGGACACATCCAGATCCTCGATGCCGGCATAGCCGATGGCGGCCAGGATACGGCCCAGGTTCGGATCGGAAGCGAAGAAGGCAGTCTTGACCAGCGGCGAATGGCCGATGGAGTAGGCGATCTGGCGGCACTCTTCGATGCTCTTGCCGTCTTCCACGGCCACTTCGATGAACTTGGTCGCGCCTTCGCCATCGCGCACGATCTGGTGCGCCAGATGCTGCGACAGGTCGGTGACGGCAGCAGCCAGCTGCTTGTACTCGTCGCTGTCGGCGCTGGTGATCTCCAGTTCGCCGGCACCGGTGGCCATCAGGATGAAGGAATCGTTGGTCGAGGTATCGCCATCGATGGTGATGCAGTTGAAGGAGTGATCAGCGGCGTCCTTGACCAGCTGGTTCAGCAGTGTCTGCGGCAGCTTGGCGTCGAAGGCCAGGAAACCCAGCATGGTGGCCATGTTGGGCTTGATCATGCCGGCGCCCTTGCTGATGCCGGTCATCACCACCTGCTTGCCGCCGATGGTGAGCGTGCGCGAAGCGGCCTTGGGCTGGGTGTCGGTGGTCATGATGGACTCGGCCGCGTTGAACCAGTTGTCGGCCTTCAGGTTGCCGATGGCTTGCGGCAGGCCGGCGATGATGCGATCAGCCGGCAGCGGCTCCAGGATCACGCCGGTGGAAAACGGCAGGATCTGCTGCGGCTCCACGCCCATCTGCTGGGCCAGCGCGGCACAGACCGACTTGGCGCGCTGCAGGCCTTCTTCACCGGTGCCGGCGTTGGCGTTGCCGGTGTTGATCACCAGGGCGCGGATGGGCTTGCCAGCGCTCAACTGCGCCAGGTTGGCCTGGCAGATCTGTACCGGGGCGGCACAGAAACGGTTCTTGGTGAAGACGCCCGCCACAGTCGCGGTCTCGGCCAGCTTCATGACCAGCACGTCCTTGCGATTGGCCTTGCGCACGCCCGCTTCGGCATGGCCGAGTTCGATGCCGGCGACGGCTTTCAGGTCGGAAGGAACGGGAATCGGGGAATTGACGGCCATGGCGAGCTTTCAGCGTAAAAATCGGAACGCGTATTTTAAACACTTTCCGTCACCGGCTGATGACGCAGGAACTCGCTTTCGATGATCTCGGCGCTCATCCTGGCCCATTGCGCATACTGGCCGTGGCCCGGATGGAAGCGGTCAATCGCCATCTCATGCGGCAGCGCCCATTGCAGGGAGCAGTAACGCAAGGCGGCCTCGGCATCGATCCAGTCGCGCAGGGCGCGGTCCAGCTTGCGCGCGTAGCGGCCCAGATACCAGCGCAGCGGCTGCGGTGCCACCGGCAGCAGGTGCATGGGCGGCAAGCCCGAGAAGACGATGTGTTCCACCCCGGCCTGCGCCATCAGGCGTTCGCACAGCAGGCGCAGGTTGGCCACGTAGCGTTGCGGGCTCATCTGCGAGGTCACGTCGTTCACGCCCAGAGCCACCACCAGGACGGTGGCCGGACCGATCTCATGGCGCGCCAGCAGATCCAGCGCTTCGAGCGAATTGACGCCGCTCTGCGCCACCAGCTGCCAGGCCACCGGATGCCCGGTGCGCGCGGCCAGCTGGCGAGCCAGCGGCTGGGCCAGGGCTTGCTCCTGATGCTCCACCCCGACCCCGGCGGCCGAGGAATCACCCACTACCAGCACGCGCAACGGCTCGGCCACCAGCCGAGGCTGCATGGGGGGAAACTCCATGCCGCTGCGCGGACCGGCCGCTTCCGGCAGGCGCAGCGCGGTCTGGCGCAGGCGTTTGGCTTGCGCCAGCAAAAGGGGCCCCAGCAGCAGTTTTCCCAGGATCAGCATGGGCGGCCCGTCACGGCAGCAGGTTCTTGACCACCACCAGCCACGGGCGCGCGGCAATCGGCTGGGCGCGGCCTTGCTCATCCACCGGGATCAGGGATTCGGAGACCGAGTTGAAGACATTGCCCCCGATCACGCCAGCCCAGCCATCATCGGCATGCACCTCCACCACCAGATCGCAATGGCCGGCCAGCCCGGGCCGGATTTCGTCGATGGAAGTGATGTTATTGTTGCCGCGCGGGGCGCAGATCAGGTCACCGGGCGCAATCGGCTCGCTCTCGGCCGAGCGCAACACGAATTGCGGCGAGGGGCGCGACTGGCGGTCCTTGAGGAAACTCAGGTAGTTGAAGTGCGTTTCGTTGGGCGCGAAATCCTGCGGCGGCACATTGGTGCTCACCATCAGCCAGGAAATGAAGGCCGCCGACCAGGCTTGCTGGCAATCCGCACCGGTCAGGTTCTTGCCGACCGCGTGCCAGTACTCGGCCACCCGCTGCACGGCCTCGCCCTCGTCTTCCAGCAAGCCCAGGCGCGGGGCGCTGAAGGGTTCATGGCGCATGTCGATCTGCTGGTTGCCGAAGAAATCCCACTCGGCCTTGGCCGCTTCCACCAGCGCCGCACGGGTGGGGGGCGCGGTGCTGATGGCCACGGCGGGCACGCCGGTATTGGTCACCGGGATGGAGGGCGTGACGGGCGCGTAGCCCGGGTTGCCGCTGTCGCGCCACTGCGGCAGCGGCGAGGAAGCGCAGCCGGCCAGCAGGACGGCGATGGCGGTGGCAGTGAAGCTGAGACGGGAAGCACGAAACATCTTGGCGAGCGACATCTTCTTGTTCTCCTGGGCGGCAGGCGTGGGCTGCCGGAGCGTTCATCATAAAGGGAGCCAGGCCAATTTTGCAGAAGCCTTCACCTGCAGGATGTAAAAAAGGCCGCCCACCCGCCTGGGTGGACAGCCTCTTCACATCTGGCCGGAATGCGGCCGAACCGGGGGACTCTGGTTCAGGCCAGCTTGCCGTGGCACTGCTTGTACTTCTTGCCGCTGCCGCAAGGGCAGGGATCGTTGCGGCCGACCTTGGGGTATTCCGATCCGTCGTCTTCGCCACCGGCCTGGGCGGTCGGTGCCAGCAGTTCCTCCGGCGCGGCTTCGGGATCGAAGTCGGCGTGCTGGTAGTTGACGTTGATGGGCGAGCCACCGGCCATGCTTTCCTCGGCCGCTTCGATTTCCTCGCGGCTCTGGATGCGCACGGTCATGACGACCTTGATGACTTCGTTCTTGATCAGGTCCAGCATCTGGGCGAACAGCTCAAACGCTTCGCGCTTGTATTCCTGCTTGGGGTTCTTCTGTGCATAGCCGCGCAGGTGGATGCCCTGGCGCAGGTGATCCAGTGCGGCCAGGTGTTCGCGCCAGTGGTTGTCGATGCTCTGGAGCATGACGCTGCGCTCGAAACCGGCGAAGGCATCCACACCGACCACGGCGACCTTGGCTTCGTAGGTCTCCTTGGCGGCCGTCAGCAGGCGCTCCAGCAGTTCGTCTTCGGCCAGGTCGGGCTCGGCCTTGAGCATGGCTTCCAGGTCGATGTCGAGCTGCCATTCGTTCTTGAGCACAGCTTGCAGGCCGGGGATGTCCCACTGCTCTTCCATCGACTCGGCCGGCACGTATTCGCGGAACAGGTCGGTGAAGACGCCATCACGCAGGGAGGCAATCATCTCGGCCATCTCGGCCGACTCCAGCAGTTCATTGCGCTGCTGGTAGATGACCTTGCGCTGGTCGTTGGCGACGTCGTCGTATTCCAGCAATTGCTTGCGGATGTCGAAGTTGCGGGCTTCCACCTTGCGCTGGGCCGACTCGATGGAGCGGCTCACGATGCCGGCTTCGATCGGTTCGCCTTCGGGCATTTTGAGGCGGTCCATGATGGCGCGCACGCGGTCGCCGGCGAAGATGCGCAGCAGCGCATCATCCAGCGACAGGTAGAAGCGCGAGGAACCCGGATCGCCCTGGCGGCCGGAACGGCCACGCAGCTGGTTGTCCACGCGGCGCGATTCGTGACGCTCGGTGCCGATGATGTGCAGGCCGCCGGCATTGACCACGTGGTCGTGCAGGGATTGCCATTCATCGCGCAATTGCTGCGACTTGGCAGCCTTGTCGGCATCCGACAGGGACTCGTCGGCTTCGATCAGCTGGATCTGCTTGCCCACGTTGCCGCCCAGCACGATGTCGGTACCACGGCCGGCCATGTTGGTGGCAATGGTGATCATCTTGGGACGGCCGGCCTGCGCCACGATCTCCGCTTCACGCGCGTGCTGCTTGGCGTTCAAGACATTGTGCGGCAGCTTGGACTTGGTCAGGATGCCCGAGAGCAGTTCCGAGTTCTCGATCGAGGTGGTGCCCACCAGCACGGGCTGGCCGCGCTCGTAGCAGTCCTGGATGTCCTTGACCATGGCCATGTACTTCTCTTGCGCGGTCTTGTAGACCTGGTCCTGGCGGTCCTTGCGGGCATTGGGACGGTTGGGCGGGATCACCACGGTTTCCAGGTGATAGATTTCCTGGAATTCGTAGGCTTCGGTATCGGCCGTACCGGTCATGCCGGACAGCTTGGCATACATGCGGAAGTAGTTCTGGAAGGTGATCGAGGCCAGGGTCTGGTTCTCGTTCTGGATCTTCACGCCTTCCTTGGCTTCGACGGCCTGGTGCAGGCCATCGGACCAGCGGCGGCCCGTCATCAGGCGGCCGGTGAATTCGTCGACGATCACCACTTCGCCGTTCTGCACCACGTAATGCTGGTCGCGGTGATACAGGGTGTGCGCGCGCAGGGCGGCGTACAGGTGGTGGATCAGGGTGATGTTGGCGGCATCATAGAGCGATGCGCCCTCGGGCAGCAGGCCCATCTGGGTCAGGATTTCCTCGGCCTTGTCGTGACCGGCTTCGGTCAGCAGGACCTGGTGGCTCTTCTCGTCCTTGGTGTAGTCACCGGGGACTTCGATCTTGCCTTTGCCGTCCGGGGTCTCTTCGCCGATCTGCAGGGTCAGCAGCGGCGGCACGGCGTTCATCTTGTGATACAGCTCGGTGTGGTTCTCGGCCTGGCCGGAGATGATCAGTGGGGTACGCGCTTCGTCGATCAGGATCGAGTCCACTTCATCGACGATGGCGAAGTTCAGGGCGCGCTGCACGCGGTCATCGGCATCGAAGACCATGTTGTCGCGCAGGTAGTCGAAACCGAATTCGTTGTTGGTACCGTAGGTGATGTCGGCGGCGTAGGCTTCCTGCTTGACGTCGTGTTCCATCTGCGACAGGTTCACGCCGGTGGTCAGGCCCAGCCAGCTGTAGAGGCGGCCCATGTCTTCGCAATCGCGCTGCGCCAGGTAGTCGTTGACGGTCACCACGTGCACGCCCTTGCCGCCGAGCGCATTGAGGTAGGCCGGCAGGGTTGCCATCAGGGTCTTGCCTTCACCGGTGCGCATTTCGGCGATCTTGCCGAAGTGCAGCGCCATGCCGCCGATGAGCTGCACGTCGAAGTGACGCATCTTGAGCACGCGGCGGGACGCTTCGCGGCAGACGGCGAAGGCTTCCGGCAGGATCGCATCCAGCGTTTCGCCACCGGCGATGCGTTGCTTGAATTCGGGCGTCTTGGCTTGCAGTTCGGCGTCGCTCAGCTTCTCGACCGAGGGCTCCAGCGCGTTAATCTGGCGGACGATTTTTTGATATTGTTTGAGCAGTCGCTGGTTACGGCTGCCGAAAATCTTGGTCAGGAATGACATGCTTGGATTCTATAAAAGCGCCGATGAACGATCCGGCAGAGTGACGTTGGGCTCCCGGCCGCGGGATTCCAGCCGACAACGCCCGAAAATAAACCATGGATTCTAGCACGCAGGCCGAGGGCATTGGCTCGCCAGCCCGTCTTCATGCCGCCTGCGCGCCGCATTCGCTTTAGATCGGGCGTGTTTGCAAGGTTTCAATGGGGGAGGAGGATTTGGCAAAAATCGTCATGCCAGGCTTGCCAGAGATGCAACAACGTGCAGGGAATGCGGCCTGCAGGCTACCCTGCCCGGCCGCAAACGCCCGCCCCACGGGGGCTGGCGCCGGCCAGAACTTGCCTGAACGGACTCAGCGGCCCGCGACGAAGACCGGCATCTGCTTGGGCTGGTTGCCGCCGGTGGCACCGAGCGCCAGGAACTTGCGCGGATCCTGGGCGATGCCGCGAATGCGCACCTCGAAGTGCAGGTGCGCCCCGGTCGAACGCCCGGTCGAACCCACATCGGCCACGTGCTGGCCGCGCTTGACGATGTCGCCCACCTTCACGAACAGGCGCGAGGCGTGGGCATAGCGGGTGATGATGTTGTTGCCGTGGTCGATTTCCAGCATGTTGCCGAACTGATAATGATATTCCGAGGCGATCACCACCCCGGCGGCGGCGGCGACGATGCGGGTGCCGACCGGGGCCGGGAAGTCCAGGCCTTCATGGAAGGCGTTATGGCCGCTGAAGGGGTCCAGCCGCCAGCCGAAGCTCGACGAGTTGTAGGCCACGTTGACCGGTTGATTGGTCGGCAGCAGGCGCGACTTGATCTTGTCGCCCATGAGGGTGGATTCCACCGCGTTGAGATAATCGGAACGATGGCCGGCATCCTGGGCCAGGTTGTCGAGCATGCGGCGCAGCTCGTCCATGCCGACATCCCGGCCGGAGCCGGCGATGCTGGAGACTTCAGCGCCGCCACGACCGGGCAGCTCCTTGAAATTGAATTCTTCCGGACGGATGCCGGCCAGGCCCTGCACGCGTTCGCCCAGCGCATCCAGGCGCATCATCTGGGCCTGCATCTCGCCGACCTTCACGGCCATCATGGCCAGGTTCTCTTTCAGGAATTTCTCGTTGCGGCCATCTTCTTCCTGGCTCATGGAGACGGCCAGCTTGTGCAGCATGGGCGCGGCATCCGGGTCGCCGGCCTTGTTGAGCAGGAAATAGGTGATGGACAGCGAGGCGCCGGCAATCACGCTCACCAGCAGCAGCAACATCAGCAGGAGGTGCTTGGTGCCGAGCGTGACTGATCGGGCTTTGGTGAAACGGGGGTGCAACAGGATAATTTGCATCTTTGCTCCTTGGTCTCCGGCCGGTCAGACACCGGATGTGATAAGGTTTAAAGATGAAGTACGCATCTACGTTTACCCCTTATCGGCCTGCTCTCACAAGTGCTCAACGCATGGCGAAGAGCACGAAGGGAGCCGCGGATTTCTTGCGGTCGAATTCGACGATGGCGGCGCTGTTGCCCGCCTTGGCTCGCATGGGCACGCTGCAGCAGTCAGTGGCCGCGAACTTGCCGGCGATGTTTGCCGCGTGTCAGATCTTGCAGTTTGAAGCTGGCGTGCTGGTCATGAGCGCGCCCAATGCAGCGCTGGCGGCACGGTTGAAGCAGCAAACCCCGAGGCTGCAGGACCGCCTGCTGAAGGACGGATGGCAGGTTAATTCAATCCGAATCAAAGTGCAAGTTGGCCGGACGGCCCCCCCGCCAGCGCCAAAACGGGTGCTGGAACTGACCGAAAACGCGCTCACTTCCTTCGCCGAACTCAGCAGTACACTGGCCAGCGATCCGCGCAGCCAGGGCCTGAAGGAAGCCATCGACGCCATGATACGGCGGCGCGACCAGCGCAGATTGGCCAAGCAGGCAGGAGAAGACCCGCCATTTCTTCAGGGAAAATAGTCCTGAAATAGCCGGATCACGAGATTCTTCTAAAAAATTTACAAGATTTCTCTCGTCAGATCGCCAGCAAGCCACCGCCAGAAAAGCAAACGCCCCGGTCCAGGCCGGGGCGTTTTACATTGCGGCGTGTGCAGCCAGCATCAGCGCCAGCGTCAGTTCAGCGCCCACTCCTGCTGGGCTTGCATCACGTAAGTCTGCGGGGCCTGGTCGAGCTGGTCGAAGCTGACGATCTCATAGGCATCCGGCTGCGACAGCAATTCGCGCAGCAGCAGGTTGTTGAGGCCATGGCCGGACTTGTGGGCATCGTAGCTGGCCAGCAGCGGATGGCCGATGATGTACAGGTCGCCGATGGCATCGAGGATCTTGTGGCGCACGAACTCGTTGTCGTAGCGCAGGCCGTCGGCATTGAGGATGCGGTACTCATCCATGACGATGGCGTTCTCGAAGGAACCGCCACGGGCCAGGCCCATGCCGCGCAGGGTTTCCACGTCCTGCATGAAACCGAAGGTGCGCGCGCGGGCGATTTCCTTGACGTAGGAGTCGATGCCGAAATCGACCTCGGCCACCTGTCCGGTACCATCCACGGCCGGGTGGTTGAATTCGATGAAGAACTTCAGGCGGAAGCCGTCATAGGGCTCCAGGCGCGCCCATTTTTCCTTGTCGCCCGTGCCTTCGCGCACTTCCACCGCCTTCTTGACGCGGATGAATTTCTTGGGCGCGTTCTGCTCCTGCAGGCCGGCCTGCTGCAGCAGGAACACGAAGGACGAGGCCGAGCCATCCATGATGGGGATTTCTTCGGCGGTCAGGTCGATGATGAGATTGTCGATGCCCAGGCCGGCGCAGGCCGACAGCAGGTGTTCGACGGTGGACACCTTGGCACCATCCTTGGTCAGGGTCGAGGCCATGCGGGTATCGCCCACGCCGGTAGCGATCATCGGCAGCTCGACCACGGGATCGAGATCCACGCGGCGGAACAGGATGCCGGTATCGGGTGCGGCCGGACGCAGGGTCAGCTCGACCTTGGTGCCGGAGTGCAGGCCGACGCCGGTGGTCTTGACCAGATTCTTGATTGTGCGCTGTTTCAACATCCGGTCATTATAGCCAAGATGCCCCTGCCCCGCCCCTTGCGGCAGGGCTTTGTTGCAAATCGTTCCTATCTGTAAAACAGGGGCCGGAGGCGCCCATTCATCGATCACAGCGATAAATCCATTTCCCCAAGGAAAAACGGCATGCCGCAGCATGCCGTTTCTTTTTCGCCTGGTGGCCGGGAAATCCCGGCAGGCATCAGCCCAGCTGGCCCAGCAGGGTTTCCGCGTTGGAGACCTCGAACTTGCCCGGGGCTTCCAGATTCAGTTGCTTGACCACGCCGTCTTCGACCAGCATGGAATAGCGCTGCGAGCGCACGCCCATGTTGCGTTCGGTCAGGTCGAATTCCATGCCCAAAGCCTTGGTGAACGTGGCGCTGCCATCACCCAGCATGCGCACGATGCCGGTGGCCTTTTGGTCGCGGCCCCAGGCGCCCATCACGAAAGCGTCGTTGACCGAGATGCACCAGATCTCATCCACACCCTTGGCCTTGAACTGGTCAGCCAGGGCGATGTAGCCCGGCACGTGCTTGGCCGAACAGGTCGGGGTGAAGGCGCCCGGCAGCGCGAACAGCGCGATCTTCTTGCCCTTGACCAGGTCCGACACCTTGAAGGCATTGGGGCCCAGGCTGCAGCCTTCGGTCTCGGTCTCGATGAATTCGGTCAGGGTGCCTTCGGGCAGGCGGTCGCCGATCTTGATGGTCATGGTGTTTCCTCGTCTGGTTGTAGGACTGTGAATTAAGTGGTGAAACAGATGCATCTGCCGCGATTGATCGATTCAGCAGATGAGTTGCCGGCACGCTGCGCACGAAAAAAAACGCCGCGCACCAGGCGCGGCGTTAGTATGCCTTGGAACGGAGCGGCCTGCTGTGAAGCTGGCAGCCGTCCGTGGCCAACGACGATCAGTCCGCCTGCTTGCGCAGGAAGGCCGGGATGTCGTAGGTTTCCATGCCGTTCTTTTCCAGGGCGCGCACGGTGTCGGAAGCCGACTCGCGACGCCACACGGCCGGGGCCTTCAGGCCACCGAAGGTAGCACCACCGGCTTGCGCGTTACCTTGCGGCATCACGCCACCGACGGCCATCATCGGCTCGTTGTGGGTACCGGTGCGCATGACCGGGGTCTGCACCAGTTGCACGGCCTTGCGGGCACGGCCCAGGCCGGTGGCCACCACGGTCACGCGGATCTCGTCACCCATGCTGTCATCGTAGGCGATGCCCTGGGCGATCGAGGCGTCCGGTGCCGCGAAGGCGCGCACGGTGGCCATGACTTCCTTGATTTCCTTGCCCTTCAGGCCACGGCTGGCAGTGACGTTGACCAGCACGCCGCGCGCGCCGGACAGGTCGATGCCATCCAGCAGCGGCGAAGCCACGGCCTGTTCGGCGGCCACGCGGGCGCGGTCAACACCGGCGGCCGTCGCGGTACCCATCATGGCCTTGCCCTGCTCGCCCATGATGGTCTTGACGTCGTTGAAGTCGACGTTGATGTGGCCGGGCACGTTGATGATTTCGGCGATGCCGGCCACCGCGTTGTTCAACACGTCATCGGCGTGCGACAGCCATTCGATCATGCTGTCGTCTTCGTAGATCTCTTCCAGCTTTTCGTTGAGGATGATGATCAGCGAATCGACGTGCTGGGTCAGCTCTTCCAGACCGGCGTCGGCGATGTCCATGCACTTCTGGCCTTCGTAGGAGAAGGGCTTGGAGACCACGGCCACCGTCAGTGCGCCCAGCGACTTGGCCACTTGCGCCACCACCGGAGCGGCACCGGTGCCGGTACCGCCACCCATGCCGGCGGCGATGAAGACCATGTGCGCGCCGCGCAGGGAGTCTTCGATGCGGGCGCGGGTTTCCTCGGCCAGGCGGCGGCCGACGTCGGGCTGCATGCCGGCGCCCAGACCGGTATCACCGATCTGGATGACGTTGTGCGCCTTCGATTGCTTCAGTGCCTGGGCATCCGTATTGGCGGCGATGAATTCGACGCCGGACACACCCTTGTTAATCATGTGCTGCACGGCATTGCCGCCAGCACCGCCAACGCCCACGACCTTGATGATCGTACCCAGCGTCGCATTGTCGACCATATCGATTTCCATGATGACTCCTTAAAATATATGTGTCCTGCAGCTGGCAGTTGATAGGCATCACGCGGTGTGACGACTAGCAACTGATCACTGCTGTCCGTATGTGTGCTTCCCTGTTGTTTCTTGTTGATGCTGATACCGATGCTGCCAATGATGCGACTGATACCTTGAAACCTTAAATTCTTGAAACCTTAAATTCTTGAAGCCTTGATATCGCTATTCTAAGAAAACACTGCTGCAAATTTGCTGCCGTTCTCATCAATTTTTACTGCCAGAACCGTACAACCGAACCGCCAGCAACGACCAATGCTTTTACATCCTGATGCATTCACCACCGGCCGCTCGTGGCAGCCGATGAGAATCGGTCAGAAATTGCCGAGGAACCATTCCTTCATGCGCTGCCAGACCGCCTTCACAGAGCCTTCCTGGCGCGTCACGATGTAGCCGCGCAGATACTGTTTCTTGGCTTCCTGCAGCAGGCCCAGCACGGTCGAGTAGCGCGGGCTGCGCACCACGTCGGCCAGCTGGCCGCTGTATTCAGGCGTGCCCAGGCGTGCCGGTTTCAGGAAAATGTCTTCGGCCAGTTCGGTCATGCCCGGCATCATCGCCGAGCCACCGGTCAACACGATGCCGGAAGACAGCACCTCTTCATAACCCGACTCGCGCACCACCTGGTGCACCAGCGCGAACAGCTCTTCCACACGCGGCTCGATGACGGCCGCCAAGGCCTGGCGCGAGAGCGTGCGCGGATTGCGGTCGCCCAGGCCGGGCACTTCCAGCGTCTCGGTCGGATCGGCCAGGATCTGCTTGGCCACGCCATAGCGCAGCTTGATTTCTTCGGCTTCCAGCGTCGGAGTACGCAGGGCCATGGCGATGTCGTTGGTGATCTGGTCGCCGGCAATCGGGATCACGGCGGTATGGCGGATCGCACCTTCGGTGAAGACGGCCACGTCAGTGGTGCCGCCGCCGATGTCGACCAGCACCACGCCCAGCTCGCGCTCGTCGGTGGTCAGCACCGAATCGGCCGAAGCCATCGGCTGCAGGATCAGGTCCGACACTTCCAGGCCGCAGCGGCGCACGCACTTGACGATGTTCTGCACGGCAGAGACCGCACCGGTGACGATGTGCACCTTCACTTCCAGGCGGATGCCGCTCATGCCGATGGGCTCGCGCACGTCTTCCTGGTTGTCGACGATGAATTCCTGCGGAACCGTGTGCAGCAGCTGCTGGTCGGTCGGGATGTTGACCGCCTTGGCGGTCTCGATCACGCGCGAGACGTCGGCAGCGGTGACTTCCTTGTCCTTGATGGCGACCATGCCGCTGGAATTGAAGCTGCGGATGTGGCTGCCCGCAATGCCGGTATATACATTGCGGATCTTGCAGTCGGCCATCAGCTCGGCTTCTTCCAGCGCGCGCTGAATGGATTCGACGGTGGCCTCGATGTTGACCACCACGCCTTTCTTGAGCCCCTTGGATTCGGACTGCCCCAGCCCGATCACTTCATGGCGGCCATCGGGCAGCACCTCGGCCACCACCGCCACCACTTTCGAGGTGCCGATGTCCAGACCGACGATCAGATTTTTTGCGTCTTTTGTCATAGCGTTCCGCTTATTTCTTTTTCCCGTTCATTGCCGCCAGCACCATTCCATCTGCCTTCAGGGCCATCCCGTTGGGATAGCGCAAGTCGACGCTTTCTATCTTGCCCTGCAATCTTTCCAGCAGCTGCGGATATACCGCCACCAGCCGCGCCACCCGTTCCTTCAACACCGCATCGCCCTGGTCACGGCCCAGCTCGACGGTCATGCCGTTGTCCAGCCGCACGGTCCAGGCGTAGCGGTTCGACAGCACCAGCGACTCCGGCTCCAGCTTGATGGGCGCGAACCACTGGCGAAACAGCGCCAGCCGCGCCACCACCTGCTTCTCGCTGCCGGGCGGGCCATCGAACTCCAGCAGGTCACCGTCGTCCTCGGCCTCGGCCAGGTTGGCGGTGAACACGTCACCCTTCTGCGAGAGCAGCTTGCCATCCTCGCCCCAGGTGCCCAGGGCCTTGTGTTCCTCGATCTTCACCACCAGCCGGTCCGGCCATTCACGCCGCACCATGGCCTTACGCACCCAGGGCACGGCTTCGAAGGCCGCCCGCACCGCCGTCAGATCGGCGGTGAAGAAATTGCCATGGATGCGCGGCACCGCGGTCGCCCGCACCGTCAACGCATTGACCTTCTCCAGCGGCATGTCGCCGGAGGATTCGATGCGTATCGTGTGCAGCGTAAACATCGGGCGCTGCGCTACCCACCATAAACCCGATGCCACCAGGGCCAGCAGCACCAGCGCAATGAGCGCACTGCTGATGGCGTTGAGCATCTTGACGTCCTGCCACATCGACGCGTTCTTCCTTAAACCCGGGCCATTACGGCTGGCCCGCCTGCGGCGTCCAGTCCTTCGAGGGCGTCATGTCCAGCGACGCCATCTGCAGGATCGTGCAGCACAGGTCTTCATAGCTCAGGCCCACGGCCTTGGCCGCCATCGGCACCAGGGAATGGCCGGTCATGCCCGGCGAGGTATTGATTTCCAGCAGGAAGGGCTCGCTCTTGCCATCGGCCTCGCGCAGCATGAAGTCCACACGGCTCCAGCCACGGCAACCGAGCGCATTGAACGCACGTACCGCCAGATCCTGCAAATGGCGCGTCAGTTCCTCGTCAAGGGGCGCCGGACACAAATATTTCGTGTCGTCGGTGAAATACTTGTTCTGGTAGTCGTAATTGCCCTCCGGTGCGCGGATCTCGATGACCGGCAGCGCGCGCGCCTCGCGGCCCGTGCCCAGCACCGGCACCGTCAGTTCGCGGCCACGGATGAACTCCTCGGCCAGCACCACGCTGTCGTAGCGCGCGCAGAGATCAAAGCCGGCCTGCATGTCCGAGTAACCGTTGACCTTGGCAATGCCGATGGTCGAACCTTCGTGCGGCGCCTTCAACATCAGCGGCAGGCCCAGCTCGTCAGGGACCACGCGCAGTTGCTCACGCGTAGTGGCCTTGGCATCCAGGCTCAGGAAGCGCGGCGTCGGCAGGCCGTGCGAGAGCCAGATGCGCTTGGTCATGATCTTGTCCATGGCGATGCTGGAGGCCATCACGCCGGGACCGGTATAGGGCAGGCCCATCTGTTCCAGCGCGCCCTGCAGCGTGCCGTCTTCGCCGTAGCGGCCATGCAGGGCGATGAAGACGCGGTCGAATTTCTCGGCCTGCAGATCACCCAGGCTGCGCTCGGCCGGGTCGAAGGCATGCGCATCCACACCCTTGCTGCGCAAGGCCTGCAGGACACCGTTGCCCGACATCATCGACACTTCGCGCTCGGCGGAGCGGCCGCCGAAGAGCACGCCGACACGGCCGAAGGCCTTGATCTGGTCTTGGCTGATCATGCGGCCCCCTGTTCGTTCTTGCCACCGGCTTGCGCCACCAGGCGGCCGGGTACGGCGGAAATCGATCCCGCGCCCATGGTCATGACCACATCGCCATCGCGCACCACGTTGCGGATGGTCTCGGGCATGTCGCCAATGTCATCCACGAAGACCGGCTCCACCTTGCCTGCCGCACGCAGCGCATGCGCCAGCGAACGGCCGTCAGCGGCCACGATGGGCGCTTCACCGGCCGAATACACTTCGCCCAGCACCAGCACATCGGGCGAGGACAGGACCTTCACGAAATCCTCGAACAGGTCGCGCGTGCGGGTGTAGCGATGCGGCTGGAAGGCCAGCACCAGGCGGCGGCCCGGATAGGCGCCACGGGCGGCGGCGATGGTGGCGGCGGTCTCGACCGGGTGGTGGCCGTAATCGTCCACCAGCGTGAAATGACCGGCCGGATTGCCCTGCGCATCGGTGATCGGCACTTCGCCATAACGCGTGAAGCGGCGGCCGACGCCATTGAATTCGGTCAGTGCCTTCTGGGTGGCGGCATCGTCCACGTCCAGTTCGCGCGCAATCGCGATGGCGGCGCAAGCGTTCTGCACGTTGTGCATGCCGGGCTGGTTCAGGCTCACCTGCATGGGGGCGTAGCCGTCCTGGATCACGGTGAATTCCATCTTGCCCTCGACCGCCTTGGCATCGATGGCGCGCACATCGGCGTCTTCATGGAAGCCATAGGTGAGGATGGGCTTGGAGACCATGGGCATGATTTCTCGCACGTGCGGGTCATCCAGGCAGAGCACGGCCACGCCGTAGAACGGCAGGCGCTGGGTGAACTCGACGAAGGCCTGCTTCAGGCGCGCGAAATCATGGTTGTAGGTTTCCATGTGATCGGCATCGATGTTGGTGATGACTTCGATCACGGGCGTAAGGTTGAGGAAGGACGCATCCGATTCATCGGCCTCGGCCACGATGAATTCGCCGGTGCCCAGCTTGGCGTTGGCGCCGGCGCTGGTGAGGCGGCCGCCGATGACGAAGGTCGGGTCCAGCCCGCCCTGCGCCAGCACGCTCGCCACCAGGCTGGTGGTGGTGGTCTTGCCGTGCGTACCGGCAATCGCAATGCCCTTCTTCAGGCGCATCAATTCGCCCAGCATCACCGCACGCGGCACGATGGGGATGTGCTTCTTGCGGGCGGCCAGCACTTCCGGGTTGTCGCCCTTGACGGCGGTGGAGGTGACGATGGCGTCAGCGCCCTCGATGTTCTCGGCTGCATGGCCATAGCGGATGCTGGCACCCAGCTGCGCCAGGCGCTGGGTGGCGGCGTTGCTGCCCAGGTCCGAGCCGGAGACGCCATAGCCCAGGTTGAGCAAGACTTCAGCAATGCCGCTCATGCCCGAGCCGCCGATGCCGACAAAATGGATGTTCTTGACGCGATGCTTCATGGTGTTACCAGTCCTTCCAGCACGCGCGCGATTGCCTCGTTGGCATCGCGCCGGCCTTGTTCGTACGCCGCCTGCGCCATGGCATGGCATGCAGCGCGGTCCAGTTTCTGCAGCAAACCGGCCAGGTGATCCGGCGTCAGTTCGCGTTGCGGCAGGTGAATCGCCGCCTTGTTCTGTGCCATCCATTTGGCATTGTCGATCTGGTGCGAGGTGGTCGACACCGCCAGCGGAACCAGCACGCTGGCCACGCCCGCTGCCGTCAGCTCGGAGACGGTGATCGCGCCGGCGCGGCAGATCACCAGATCAGCCTCGGCATAGCGGCGCGGCATGTCGTCGATGAAATCGACCACTTCGGCCTGCACGCCTGCCGCCTCATACGCTGAACGCAAGGCCGCGATGTGCTGCTTGCCCGATTGATGCGTCACCTGCGGACGCAACTCGGCTGGCAGTTTTGCCAGCGCCGCCGGCACGTTGTCGTTCAGCACCTTGGCGCCCAGGCTGCCGCCCACCACCAGAATCTTCAGCGGGCCGCTGCGGCCGGCGTAACGCTGGGCCGGTTGCGGCAGCACGATGATTTCCTTGCGCACCGGATTGCCGGTGACCTCGGCCTTGCCCGCTGCCTTGCCAAAATCGGCAGGGAAGCCGAACAGCACCTTGGTGGCCATCGGCGTGAGGGTCTTGTTCGACAGCAGCAGGGCCGCATCCGCATTGACCAGCACCAGCGGCTTGCCACGCAGGCGCGCCATCATGCCGCCCGGCACGGTGACGTAACCGCCCATGCCCAGCACCACATCGGGGCGACGGCGGCCGAGGATGGCATGGCAATGCAAGAAGCTTGCCGCCAGGCGCCACACGCCCTTGACCGTATGCATCAGGCCCTTGCCGCGCAGGCCGGCGAAGACGATGCTGTCCATCTCCACGCCATGGCGCGGCACCAGCTCGCGCTCCATGCCGTGCGTGGTGCCCAGCCAGCTCACCTGCCAGCCGCGCGCACGCATGGTGTCGGCAATGGCCAGACCCGGGAAGATGTGTCCACCGGTACCGGCGGCCATGATGAGCAATGTGCGGGGCGCGTTCATAGACGGCCTCCGCGCATGAGCACCCGGTTTTCGTAATCGATGCGCAGCAGAATGGCCAGGCCCACGCAATTGAGCAGCACGCCCGAACCGCCATAGCTCATCAGCGGCAGCGTCAGGCCCTTGGTCGGCAGCAGGCCGAGGTTCACGCCCATGTTGATGAAGGCCTGCACGCCCAGCCAGATGCCGATGCCCTTGGCCACCAGGCCGGCAAAGGTCAGATCGAGCGCGATGGCCTGGCGGCCGATCTCGAAGGCATGCTTGACCAGCCAGTAGAACAGCAGCACCACCACCAGCACGCCGGCGAAACCGAGTTCCTCGCCGATCACGGCGAGCAGGAAGTCGGTATGCGCTTCCGGCAGGTAGTGCAGTTTTTCCACGCTGCTGCCCAGGCCCACGCCGAAGAGCTCGCCACGGCCGAAGGCGATCAGCGAGTGCGACAGCTGATAGGCCTTGCCCAGTGCGTTTTCCTCTTCCCACGGATTCAGGTAGGCAAAGATACGCTCGCGCCGCCACGGAGAAGTCACGATGACCAGCGAGAACACCCCGACCAGCGTGGCACCGATGCCGCCAAACCAGACGCCGTTGATGCCGCCCAGGAACAGGATGCCCATGGCGATGCAGACGATCACGCCGAAGGCACCGAGGTCGGGCTCCAGCAGCAGCAGCAAGCCCACCAGGCCGACGGCGGCCGCCATCGGGAAGAAGCCCTTGACCAGCTTGTGCATCACCGCCTGCTTGCGCACCGTGTAGTCGGCGGCGTACAGCACGATGAAGAGCTTCATCAGTTCGGAGGGCTGCAGGTTGATGACCTTCAGCGAGAGCCAGCGCTTGGCACCGTTGACGCCCTTGCCGACGCCAGGAATGAGCACCATCAACAGCAGTATCAGGGTGATCGCGAACAGATAGGGCGCCCACTTCTGCCAGGTCTCCATACGCACGCGGAAGGCCAGCGCGCCCGCGATGATGGAGAGCACGATGAAGATCGCCTGGCGGATCAGGAAGTGGTAATTCGAATAGGAGGCGTACTTGGGCGAATCCGGCAGCGCCACCGAGGCCGAGTAGACCATCACCATGCCGAACAGCATCAAGAGCAGCACCACCCAGATCAGCGGCTGGTCGTATTCCATCATGCGCGAACGCTGCTCGAAACCGATGCTGCCCGATGCGCTGCCACGGCCACTGCGGCCACCCTGGGCGCGGCCGGCGGCCGCCGGCGCGGCTTCTTTCAAGCCACCCAGCCAGCTGCGCACGGAAGACAGGCCCAGTTTCATGCCAGCACCTCACCGCGCGAGAGCGCCAGTTCACGCACGGCATCCACGAAGACTTCGGCGCGATGGGCGTAGTTGCGGAACATGTCCAGGCTGGCGCAAGCCGGCGAGAGCAGGACGATGTCGCCGGCGGTAGCGAGTTCGCCGGCCTTTTCCACGGCGGCTTCGAGGCTGGCGCAATCGATCAGCTCGACCCCGCTGTCGGCCAGGGCGGCGCGCACGGCAGGAGCGTCACGGCCGATCAGCAAGACTGCACGAGCATATTTCTGTACCGGCAGGTCCAGCGGCGAAAAGTCCTGGCCCTTGCCGTCGCCGCCGGCGATCAGCACGATGCGATTGGGACGGCCGCCCAGCCCCAGGCCATTGAGCGCGGCCACCGTGGCACCGACATTGGTGCCCTTGCTGTCGTCGTAGTATTCGACATCCTGGATCACGCCGACCAGTTCCACGCGATGCGGCTCACCGGTGTACTCGCGCAGGCCGTGCAGCAGCGGTGCCATCGGCAGGTCGATGGCGCGGCACAGGGCCAGTGCGGCCAGCGCATTCATGGCGTTGTGGGCACCGCGAATGCGCAGGGCATCGGCGGGCATGAGACGCTTGACGGTCACCGGCGGCGGCAGCATGTCCTTCTGCTTGCGGCGGCGCTTGCCTTCCGGCACTTCGTCGTCTTCATGCACGAAAGCATTGGCCAGCCACAGCATGCCGTTGTCGTTGACCAGGCCGAAACTGTTGGGGGTGGACGGTTCATCCAGGCCGAAGGTGGACAGTGGCGCGGCCGCGGCGCTCATCTCCATCACCAGGGCATCATCGCGATTGAGTACGCGCACGGTATCCTGGCCGAAGATGCGGGCCTTGTCGGCGGCGTAGTGCTCCATGCTGCCGTGCCAGTCCAGGTGGTCCTGGGTCAAATTCAGGACGGTGGCGGCGTGCGGCTGCAGGCTGTGCGTGGTGTGCAGCTGGAAGCTGGAGAGCTCCAGCACCCAGGCTTGCGGCATCGAGCCGCGATAGGTCGGCTCGGGCGGCGGCGGTGGCGGGACTTCCACCAGCGCATCTTCCTCGGCCTTGCGCGAGACTTCCATGAAGTCGCCCAGGTTCATGGCCTCGCCAGTGGTCGCCGGGGCGTCGATCTCGGCTTGCGGGATCGCGTCGGAAGCGACGTCCAGCGTGGCCGCGACAGCCGGCTCCGGCGCTTCGTGCGCGGCGGAGCTGGCTGCCTCGGCGTCATCGGGGGAGGCTTCGGTGGCGGAATGCGCGGCCTCGGGTGCCGGCTGCAGTGCAGTTTCCTGCCCTGTTTCCTGTCCTGTTTCCTGTCCTGTTTCCTGTCCTGTTTCCGGTACAGATTCCTGCACAGAAGCTGGTACAGAATCCTGTACGTTCTCCTGTCCTGTTTCCTGCTCTGCCACCGGCTGCTGCTCCGCAGTCGCCAGCAGATCCATCTGCGGCGCGGGTTCAGATTCCGATGCGGAGACCGGCGCGTCTGCTTGCGGCTGCGCCTGCAACACCGGCACCGCAATCGCAGCGGCCGCCTCGATGCTGGCGGCGGCACGGCGATGCTTCTCGGCTTCGGCCGCCTGCTGGGCATCCAGCACGGCCTGCTGCGCGGCTTGCGCTTCAGCTTCGGCGGCAGCCTGTTCGGCGGCGATCGCATCCTGCTCGGCCAGTTCGGCCAGGAATACCTTGTCCTTGATGACCGCTTCGCGCAGCACATCCAGGGCGGCCGGGCTGATGTTGCCCGCCACTTGCACCGACAGGCCGGCGCGCTGGCACAGCAGGCCGGTCAAACGGGTCACGGTAGTCTTGCCGTTGGTGCCGGTGATGGCCAGCACCTTGGGTTGATACAGGGTCTCTTCGCGCAAGGCGGCCAGCGCCTGCGCAAACAATTCGATCTCGCCCCACAGCGGCAGGCCGCGTTCGGCAATGGCCGGCATCAGCGGTGCCAGCTCGCCTTCGGGTGCCAGGCCGGGACTGACGGCGACGAAATCGATTCCATCCAGCAAGGACGGCGACAAGGGCTGGCCCAGCACGGCCTGCGCCTCGGGCGCGTCGGCGCGCAAGGCGGCCAGGCGCTCGGCCAGGGCCGCTTCGCCACGGGTATCGGCCACGCGCACGCCGGCGCCGCAGTAGACCAGCCACCGCGCCATTGCCAGGCCGGACTCGCCGAGTCCGAGCACCAGAACGTGTTTGCCCGAGTAATTCATCGTTGTTTCCAGACTCACTTCTTCACTTGTTTCTTGCCATGCAGGGACTGCCCTGCCAACCACAAAGGCAGCGCTTGCCATACTTCACAAGGGCTGCCGTTTTTGTTCATATCGCCTGTTTACCGCAGCTTCAGCGTCGACAAACCGACCAGCACCAGCATCATGGTGATGATCCAGAAACGCACCACCACCTGGGTTTCCTTCCAGCCCTTCTGCTCGTAGTGATGGTGCAGCGGCGCCATCAGCAGCACGCGGCGGCCGGTACCGAAACGCTTCTTGGTGTACTTGAAATAGGCGACCTGAATCATCACCGAGAGCGTTTCCACCACGAAGATGCCGCCCATGATGAAGAGCACGATTTCCTGACGCACGATGACCGCGATGGTGCCCAGCGCACCGCCCAGCGCCAGTGCGCCGACGTCGCCCATGAACACCTGCGCCGGGTAGGCGTTGTACCAGAGGAAGGCCAGCCCCGCGCCGCCCATGGCACCGCAGAAGATCAGCAGTTCGCCGGCCCCCGGGATGTGCGGGATGAACAGATACTTGGCATAGGCCGCATTGCCGGTCAGGTAGGCGAACAGGCCGAGGGCCGCACCGACCAGCACGGTCGGCATGATGGCCAGGCCGTCCAGGCCATCGGTCAGGTTGACCGCATTGCTGGTGCCGACGATGACGAAATAGGTCAGCGCGATGAAACCCCACACGCCCAGCGGATAGGTCACGGTCTTGAAGAAGGGCACGATCAGGTCGGCCTTGGGCGGCAGGTCCAGGCTGAAGCCGGAACGCACCCAGGCGACGAAGAGATCGAAGACCTTCATGTTGCTCACCTCGGATACCGAGAAGGCCAGGTAGAACGCCGCCACCAGGCCGATCAGCGATTGCCAGAAATATTTTTCACGCGAGCGCATGCCTTCCGGATCGCGATAGACCACCTTGCGGTAGTCATCGACCCAGCCGATGGCGCCGAAACCGAGCGTGACGATCAGCACGATCCACACGAAACGGTTGGACAGGTCGGCCCACAGCAAGGTGGAAATGCCGATGCCGATCAGGATCAGCACGCCGCCCATGGTCGGGGTGCCGGACTTGATGAGGTGAGTCTGCGGACCATCCTGGCGCACGGCCTGGCCGACCTTCATGCGGGTGAGCATGCGGATCACGGCCGGACCGGCGATCATGCCGATCAGCAGGGCCGTGAGCGTGGCAAACACCGCGCGGAAGGTGATGAAGTTGAACAGGCGCAGAAAGCCGAAATCCTGTTGAAAATTCTGTGCGAGCCAGACCAGCATGCTAATGGGTCTCCTGTTGATGTTGCGTGAGGGATTCAACGTTGACCAGATGCTGTACAACTCGCTCCATCTTCATGAAGCGTGAACCTTTTACCAAAACGGTCGCGCCCTGCGGCGCGGCCTGTTCCACCGCCGCATTGAGTGCGGCGATGTCGTCGAAATGCATGGCCTGCGCTACGTTTTGTAGCGCGGGGCCATACGAAGTGACGGCGTGTTTCGTCAATTCGCCCAGTCCGAAGAAGAGCGGGATGCCACGGCTGCGGGCATAGGCACCGATCTCGGCATGGAACTGCGGACCCTGGTCGCCGACCTCGCCCATGTCGCCCAGTACCAGCACGCGCGGGCCGGCGATGGACGCCAGCACGTCGATGGCGGCGCGCACGGAATCAGGGTTGGCGTTATAGGTGTCGTCGATCACCAGCGCACCGCTGCGTGCTTGCTTGCGCTGCAGGCGGCCGTTGACCGGGGCGAAGCTCTGCAGGCCGCGCACCACGGCGTCCACCGGGATGCCAGCACCCAGCGCGCAGGCGGCAGCCGCCAGCGCATTGCGTACGTTGTGCTCACCGACGGCAGCCAGTTCCACCTTGAACTGTGCGGGCGGCACGGCCAGCCCTTTCACCGTCACTTGCAGGGTGCTGCCGAACGCGGAGGCCTGGTAGCTGGCGCTCACATCGGCTTGCGCATTCAGGCCGAAGGTCAGCACGCGGCGCGCACCGGCTTCTTCACGCCAGAGCGCGGTGAAATCATCATCAGCCGGGAACACGGCCACGCCATCGGCGGGCAGGTGGCGGATCACGGCGCCGTTCTCGCGGGCCACCGCTTCCACGCTGGCCATGAATTCCTGATGCTCGCGCTGGGCATTGTTGACCAGGCCCAGCGTCGGCTCGGCGATGCGCGAGAGCACGGCGATTTCGCCCGGATGGTTCATGCCCATCTCGATGACGGCCGCCTGATGTTGTGCGCGCAGGCGGAACAGGGTCAGCGGCACGCCGATCTCGTTGTTGAAATTGCCGCGCGTGCCCAGGTAGCCGTCTTCACCGAAGGCGGCCGCGAGGATGGCGGCGATCATTTCCTTGACGGTGGTCTTGCCGTTGCTGCCGGTGACGCCGATCACGGGAATCTGGCGCTGCGCCCGCCAGCCATGGGCGATCTGGCCCAATGCGGCGCGGGTGTCGGGCACCACGATGGCCGGTACGCTCAATCCCGGCGGCACACGGTCGACCACCACGGCGGCAGCGCCTTGGGCGACCACCGCATCGAGGAAATCATGCGCATCGAAACGTTCGCCGCGCAGCGCGACGAAGACATTGCCGGGCTTGACCGCACGGCTGTCGGTGACCACGTCATTAAGTTCAAGCACGCCGGCCGGGGCATTGACCACGCCCGGCACGGTGTGCGCAGAGGCGGCTTCCTCGGCGGTGCGGATCCATTCCAGCAACTGGCGGAAATCGAATCGCATCATGCGCCCCCCATCATGGTCGAGCGCGCGGCGAGCGCCAGCGCGACATGGTCGGCATCAAGGAAGGGCAATTTCTTGCCGGCGATTTCCTGGTAGGGCTCGTGCCCCTTGCCGGCCAGCAGGACCACATCGGCCTTGGTGGCGTGGCGGATCGCCCACAGGATGGCACCGGCGCGATCGGGCAGCACGGTCGGTTCCACGCGGCTCATGCCGGCGCGGATCTGTTCGATGATGGCGTTGGGATCTTCGGTGCGCGGGTTGTCGCTGGTCAGCACGACCTGGTCGGCCTGCTCGGCGATCTGGCCCATCTGCGGGCGCTTGCCCGGATCGCGATCGCCACCGCAGCCGAACACGCACCACAGCTGTCCACCGCGCTGGGTAGCGACCTGGCGCAGGGTGGACAGAGTCTTGTCGAGGGCATCGGGCGTATGCGCGTAATCGATCACGATCAGCGGTACATCGGGTCCACCGAACTGCTGCATGCGGCCGGGTGCCGGGCTCAGCGCAGCGGCGGCCGCGACCACGGCCTCCCAGGCCACGCCCTGGGTGAGCAGCACGCCCATGATGCCCAGCACGTTGCTGACATTGAAACGTCCGACCAGCTGGGTCTTGACCTGGCCGCTGCCGAAAGGGGAATCGACATGGAAGGCGGTACCGGTATGGCTGCTGCGCAATTGGCTGGCGCGCAAAGTCGGTACGCCGTGCGTATCGCCGCCCTGCTCGTCCGCAATCGCGTAGCCGATCACCGGCAGCTTGCGCTCGGCCAGCAACGGCAGCAGGCGCTGGCCCATGCCGTCATCCAGATTGACCACGGCATGCTTCAGGCCCGGCCACTGGAACAGCTTGCGCTTGGCGTCTTCGTAGGTCTGCATGTCACCGTGGAAATCCAGGTGATCGCGGGTGAAATTGGTCAACAGGGCGACATCGACGTGCATGCCGTTCATGCGGCCCTGGGCCAGTCCGATGGAGGAAGCCTCAATGGCCAGCGCGCTCACGCGGGCCTGCGACAGCTTGAACAGGCTGCGTTGCAGCAGCACGGCGTCCGGCGTGGTGTAGCCGGTGACGTCGAAGCCTTGCGGCTTGCCGTTGACGAATGACCCCACGCCCAGCGTGCCGATGACACCGGCGCTGCTGGCACCGGCCAGGCGCGACAGTGCCGTACCCAGCCAGTAGGCGCAGGAGGTCTTGCCGTTGGTGCCGGTCACGGCCACCGTCAGCATGTGCTGGTCAGGCTGGCCATACCAGGCGGCGGCGATCTCGCCGGCACGCATCTTCAGGTCGGGCACGGCCAGGTGCGGCGCATCGATCTGCTCGGGCCAGGTGTAGCCAGCGGCTTCATACAGCACGGCAGCGGCACCGCGCTCGACGGCATCGGCAATATAGGAACGGCCGTCGGCGTCGCCCACGTAGGCGAAGAACACGTCGCCCGCTGCCACGCGGCGGGAATCCGAGGTCAGTTGCGCAGACGGCGACGCCTGGCGCAGCCAAGCGAGGATTTCTTGAAGGCTCGGAACGCGCTGGGACATTACATGCTCTCCTCTAGCGGTTCTTTGGGAATGATGATGTTGGTCACGCTGGAATCAGGCGGTACGTTCAATGCGCGCAAGGCATTGGCGGCCACGTTGGCAAACACCGGGCCGGCCACCGGGCCGCCGTAGTGCTGGCCTTGCGGCTCGTCGATCATCACCGAGATGATCAGGCGCGGGTCCGACATCGGGGCGATGCCCGAGAAGGAGGCCACGTACTTGCGCACATACTTGCCGCCCTCGATCTTGTAGGCGGTACCGGTCTTGCCACCGACGCGATAGCCCGGCACCTGAGCCTGCGGGGCCGTGCCGCCGGGGGCGACCACGGTTTCCAGCATGCGGCGCATCTGCAGGGCGGTATCAGCCGAGATGACGCGCTGGCCGATGGGCGAATCGGTGACCTTGGTGAAGGACAGCGGAATGATGTCGCCATTGCGGGCGAAGATCAGGTAAGCGTGCGCCAGCTGGATCAGCGAGACCGAGATGCCGTGGCCGTAGCTCATGGTGGCCTGCTCGATCGGACGCCACGACTTGTAGGGACGCACGCGCCCGGCCACCGCACCCGGGAAGCCGAACTTGGGCTGCTGGCCGAAACCGACCGTGGTGAACATTTCCCACATCTCTTCCGGCGGCATGCCCAGCGCGATCTTGGCGGTACCGATGTTGGAAGACTTCTCGATGATCTGCGCCACCGTCAGCGGACCGTGGGCATGCGAGTCGCCGATGGTGGCGGTGCCGATGGTCATCTTGCCGGGCGCGGTCTGGAACACGGTCGAGGGCGTGACGCGATGGGTATCCAGCGCCAGGGCCACGGTGAAGGGCTTGAGGGTGGAGCCGGGTTCGAAGGTATCGGTCACGACGCGGTTGCGCAGCTGCGCGCCGGTCAGTACCGAACGGTCATTGGGGTTGTAGGTCGGCAGGTTGGCCAGGGCCAGCACCTCGCCGGTCTTGGCATCGACCACGATGATGCCGCCGGCCTTGGCCTTGAATTTGTCGACCGCTTCCTTCAGTTGGGTGAAGGCGATGTACTGGATCTTGCTGTCGATGGACAGGGTCAGGTCGCGGCCGTCATGCGGCTCGCGGATGGATTCGATGTCTTCCACCACGCGGCCCAGGCGATCCTTGATGACGCGGCGGCTGCCGGTCATGCCGGCCAGGGTCTTCTGCGCGGCCAGTTCCATGCCGTCCTGCCCGGCGTCTTCGATATTGGTGAAGCCGACCACGTGCGCCATCACCTCGCCTTCGGGATAGAAGCGCTTGTATTCCTTGCGGGTCTCGATGCCGGGGATGCCCAGCTTGACGATCTTGTCAGCGGTATCCTGTTCGACCTGACGCTTCAGGTAAACGAAGCTGCGGTCGGAATCGAGCTTCTTGCGCAGTTCGGCATCGCTCATTTCCAGCAGCTTGGCCAGCTGCACCAGCTTGTCCTTGGGCGCGGCCTGCACGTCTTCCGGAATGGCCCAGATGGCCTTGACCGGCACCGACGAAGCCAGCACCTGGCCGTTGCGGTCGGTGATCTTGCCGCGCGTGGCCGGCAATTCGAGCGTGCGGGCGTAGCGTGACGCCCCCTGCTTCTGCAGGAAATCGGTGGACACGCCCTGCAGCCACAGCGCGCGCAGTACCAGCGCCACGAAGGCGGCAAACAGCACGAACAGCACGAAGCGCGAACGCCACGCCGGCAGCTTGACCTGCAGGATGGGATTGGAAGAAAACGCCACGCCCTTGGAAGCCGCCACACGGCCACCGGAGAGGTTGGTACGCGGAGGCATCTTGGTCATGGTGCCCCCACGGTCAGGTATTGGGTACGGGCGGAGGAGACCGGAACCATGCCCAGGTCACGGCGCGCCAGTTCCTCGATGCGGGCGTTCTTGCCCAGCGTCGATTGGTCCAGCTGCAGCTGCGCCCAGTCGACGTCGAGCTGGCGGGCCGCGCTCTGGGCGCGTTCCAGCTCAATGAACAGGCTGCGGGCCTTGTACTGGGCGCTCACGACCGACAGCGCGCAACCCACCAGCATGATGGTCAGCAGGATGCACAGGCGCCCGGTCATGCAGGCGCCCCTTGGGTCGTGGTGGAGGAAACGGGCGTCACGCGCTCCAGGCCGCGCATGACCGCCGAGCGGGCACGCGGGTTGGCAGTGACTTCGTCAGTGCTGGGCATGACACGCGGCAGCAGGCGGGCCGGCGCTTGCGGCAGGTCCACGGCACGGATCGGCAGGCGACGGTCGGGCTGCGGCGCATGGGCTTTGGAGGCCATGAACTGCTTGACGATGCGATCTTCCAGCGAGTGAAAGCTGATCACGACCAATCTCCCGTGCTGCGCCATCTGGGCAAATGCCTTGTCCAGACCTACTTCGAGTTCTTCAAGCTCTTGATTGACGAAAATCCGTACAGCCTGAAATGTACGAGTGGCCGGGTCTTTGCCTTTCTCGCGGGTTTTGACGGCTTGTGCCACGAGCGCGGCAAGCTGTCGTGTGCTTGAAATTGGCTCGATTGCCCGGCCAGCAACAATCTTCTTTGCAATCTGAAGAGCAAACCGTTCTTCCCCATAATCTCGTATCACCTTTGCAATCTGCTGTTCATCTGCCGTTGCCAGCCATTCCGCTGCCGACACGCCACGGGTGGTATCCATGCGCATGTCCAGCGGGCCATCGAGGCGAAAACTGAAGCCGCGCGCGGCGTCATCCACCTGCGGCGACGAGATGCCCAAATCCATCAATACGCCGTCGACCTGCGCAATGCCGCGTGCGGCAAGCGCTTCATCCATGGTCGCGAAGCTGTCGTGCACGATCTCGAACCGGGCATCGTCAATCTTCTGCGCCGTGGCGATGGCCAACGGATCCTTGTCAAATGCGATCAGGCGCCCTTGCGGGCCCAGCCTGGACAGGATGGCGCGGCTATGACCGCCACGGCCGAAGGTTCCGTCCAGGTAAATGCCATTGGCGCGCTCGCCCGCAATGGCCAGCGCGTCCACGGCTTCTTCCAACAGCACGGTGCGGTGCTGCAGCTCGGGCACCGGTTGCAGATTCATCTTGTCCGGCCGTCAGAAGGAAAAGTTGCTCAACACATCCGGCATGCCACCTGCCACAGCCTCGGCTTCGCTTTCGGCCAGCTTGACGGCATCCCAGATTTCGAAATGACTACCCATGCCCAGCAACATCACATCACGCTGCAGACCCACGGCCGCGCGCAGTTCGGGCGCGATCAGGATGCGGCCGGCGCTGTCGAGCTCCACGTCCTGGGCATTGCCCAGGAAGATGCGCTGCCAGGCACGGGCCGACATCGGCCAGTTGGCGATCTGCTCGCGATGCGTCTCCCAGGTCGGGCGCGGGAAAAACAGCAGGCAGCCATGCGGATGGCGCGTCACGGTGGCGCGTCCTTCGCACTGCACAATCAGGGCGTCACGATGCTTGGCCGGAATGGTCATCCGTCCTTTGGCATCGAGATTGAGTGCTGACGCGCCCTGGAACACTGTGTTTTTCCTTCGCCTGCGGCGAGTGAGATTGCTGATCGGGTGCCGTGTCCTGCCGGGCAAATGCAAATGACGCCACAAATGCCCCACAAAAAAACACTTTTTGACACTGCCGCCCACTTTAGTGGATGCACTATTGCAGGTCAAGCGGTATACGCAGCGAAAAACCGGGATTTTGCTAATAAAGTCAAAGACTTAGCGCACTTCCTTAAAACCGGCCATTCACAACATTTGTGAAGAAAATGAAGGACTTAGCATTTACATTGAAGGTGCAACCTGAGCTATACACATGTGTTTCGCGCCAGAATTGCGCAACGGCGCGGATTTGCGCCGCATGGAACAGCCGCTGTGCCCGATTTCGGGGCAGCGCCAGAGAGGAAATTGGAGGGAATCCGACTGCGCCCGATTTGCGAGTGCGCGAGGCCAACGGACATGGATTTTGCAGTGCAACTTAAGTTCACCAGAGGGCGGAAAAAAGGGCAAAAAATATCCGGATTCGGGATGCCATCACCCGGATCGTTTTCCATCCCGGTCGCGACCGCGAGGAAGGTGACACCGGGAGGGCGTACAGGGAAGAGGTCGGCGAAGCAGCATCCGAGCCCGAAACTTCATCAAATTCTTCGTCAAATGAATGGCAGGAAGCGTTTTTGTTTTGACTTCCGCGGCGAGCACCTTTTACTATCCGTGTCTTTGGGAAGATCGATACGCAAGAACGCGGCCGGCATGGCCCGTTTGCGGGTGTTGAAAAGCACGTCGATTTTTTTCAATCCAAGCCGGTTCCGGCCAGGGCCTATCGGCTGAAAACGCAGATAGGGCTTGCGGATCCGGCTCATTCCAGTGCTAAAATCTGGGCACCTTAACAGTGAAAGGAATTTTAAAGTGAACAAATCTGAATTGGTTGACGTTATCGCCGCCGACACCGAGATCTCCAAGGCAGCAGCCCAGCGCGCGCTGGACTCCGTCATCGAGAACATCATCAAGGCCGTGACCAAGGGCGATACCGTGCAATTGGTTGGCTTCGGTTCCTTCTCGACCGGCAAGCGCGCTGCTCGCACCGGCCGTAACCCGCAAACCGGCGAAGAAATCAAGATCGCCGCTGCAACCACCGTGAAGTTCTCGGCTGGCAAGGCTTTCAAGGAAGCCGTGAACAAGAAGAAGAAATAATTTCACGCTTCGCGCATTTGAATGCCCTAAACCAGGTTCAGGGCATTCAAATCGAGGCCGATTCGACAGGATCGGCCGTCCCCTCCCCCCCTCGCTTCACCCGCTTCCGCACTACGCTCCCCTGATGGTTCTTCGCTTGCACACTGGCCACAGTGAATGCACGGTGTCTGGACGCATTCCTTGCACAAGCCCCGCCAGCACAGTTGCCATCCGGACCGGCACGTACAGCAGGAGCGACCTCCATGAGCAGCAAGCTTCGTTTGCCAAGGCCACCCGCAGCGCCTAGAATTTTTTCGGCCTGACTTCTGCACACTGCCTCATTTCCGCTTGCCGTCCCGTCGTACACCATGAACAGCCGGCCCGTCCGGTTCATCCAAGGAGACCGTCGATGAATAGCCCTGCCCAGCGTCCGCCACTTCCGCCCTTCACCTGCGAGACCGCCGCCATGAAGGCGCGTGCCGCCGAAGATGCGTGGAATTCCTGCGATCCGCAACGCGTCTCGCTGGCCTATACCGAAGACAGCCGCTGGCGCAATCGTGCAGATTTCGTCCACGGACGGGCCGAGATCGTCGCCTTCCTCACCCGCAAATGGGCGCGCGAACTGGATTATCGCCTCATCAAGGAAGTCTGGGCGCACGAAGGCAACCGCATCGCCGTGCGCTTCGCCTATGAATGGCACGATGATTCGGGGAGCTGGTTCCGCTCCTATGGCAACGAAAACTGGGAATTCGACGAGCATGGCCTGATGCGCCTGCGTCATGCCTCCATCAACGACCTGCCCATCAAGGAGGCAGACCGCAAATTCCACTGGGACCGTTCAGGTCCGCGCCCGCCCGATCATCCGGGCCTGTCCGAACTGGGTCTGTAAGGCCGGACCGCTGGCCCGGCCGGGGAGCGCCTGAAGCGTTTCATGCACCCAGGTCAGCCAGCGGATGATCCGCCTGCGTCCACGGATCAGCGAAGAAACCTTCCACCCATTGCGGCGTGGCGGCGGCCAGCGAAGCCGGATTCCATTGCGGTTTCTGGTCCTTCTCGATGATCAGTGCGCGGATACCTTCGACGAAATCGGGGCGTGCCGCGCAATGCAGCGACACCACGAATTCCAGCCGGAACACCTGCGCCAGCGACAGCGGACGCACCCGCTTCTGCAAGGCGTAGCCCAACCAGGCCGAACCGGGCGAACCGGCGCGCAAGGTCGCTTGTGCCTTGACGAGCCAGGCATCCTCGGTCTCCAAGGTGAGGATGCCGTCCACGATCTCGGGCAGCGTGGGCCGGCGGCACAGGGAGTCGATCAGATCGAAATGCGTGCGCAGGTTGGAGGACGCGAAGACGGCCGCCCCTTCCTGCGAGGAGGAGGCCTGCGCGCTTGCCAGGACACGATCCAGCAATTCGGCATCATTGCCCTGCCCCCACGGCTGCATCAGCAGGGCATCGATCACCGAGGCCTTGGCGGCATGCGCCACGCGATAGTCGGCCAGCCCGGCGAAGAGCGCGTCGTTGGCATTGAGGTTGGCACCGGTCAGCGCCAGGAAGATGCCGGTCTTGCCCGGCATGCGCGCCAGGAACCAGCTGCCGCCCACGTCCGGATAAAGCCCGATGGTGATTTCCGGCATGGCCAGGCGCGATTTTTCGGTGACCACGCGGTGGCTGCAACCGGCCATCAGGCCGATGCCGCCGCCCATGACGATGCCATGCCCCCAGCACAGGATGGGCTTGGCGAAGCTGTGGACAAGATAATCCAGACGATATTCGTGCTCGAAGAATTCGGCCGCGTAGGTATTGGCGCGGATGTCCTCGCGCGCGGGCGAAGCGTGATGCTCGCGCATGGACCGATAGAGCTGCTGCAGGTCGCCCCCGGCACAGAAGGCTTTCTCGCCCTGCGCCTGCAGGATCACCATGGCCACGCCCGGATCGGCCTGCCACTGCTGCAGTTGCGGCGTGAGCAGCCGGACCATCTCCAGCGAGATGGCGTGCAGCGTCTTTTCGGAAGCGAGGGTGGCGATACCGATGCGACGGCCGTTGGCGGCCGTCAGTTCTTCGAATACCACGGGGGCGGCGGTTTGATTCATGGGTCTCCTGGGTCTCTGGCGAGCCCGCAGTGCCCACGGGCCGCAGTGTGTTTTATGTCAATGAATTCAATGAAGCAGGCCGGTAGGCCGGATTCTGTTACGGCGGGAAACCCGCTATGACAGCCATTCCTCTAGGCGACGGATCACTCCGCCGCTCAAGCTTTCTACCCGCACGCTCCGCGAGCCACATCAACGCGTGCCTATTTGAAATTGCTCCGGGTGGAGGTTACCGCGTTTCACCGTAACTGAATACGCTCGTCTCTGTGGCCCTGTTCCTCGCCTTATACCGGCTTGCGCCGGCTTTCAGCGGACGGCCGTTAACCGTCACCCTGCTCTGTGGAGTCCGGACCTTCCTCCCGCCACCTCCTTGCGAAGGCGGCCAGCGGCTGTCTGGCCTGCATCGGGCGCTATTGTAGCGCAGCATGGCCCGGCACCGGAGATCCGCCGTCGCAAAACGCTTGTGCGTGCGCGCAAAAACTCATGCCAATTCGGCATGTGACACCCGTGCGGCTCTTCGGTAGTCTGCTGCTGATCCGCTGCAGGCCCCGTGCCGCGCGGTTCTTGACAGACTTCCACGAAATTCCATGCATATCAGCGTACTGGGTGCCGGCGTGATCGGCGTGACCACTGCCTACCGTCTCCTGCAGGATGGCCATCAGGTCAGCCTCATCGATGCTCGCCAACAGCCCGGCGAGGGCACCAGCCAGGGCAATGGCGCCCAGCTCAGTTACTCCTATGTGGCGCCCTTGGCCGACCCCTCGGTCTGGACCAAGTGGGCTTACTACCTGTTCAGCAAGGATTCGCCGCTGACCATCCGGCCTACCGCCGATCTCGACCAGTACCGCTGGCTGCTGGAATTCCTGCGCTGCTGCAATGCGCAGCGGGTGCGCCAGACCACCATCGACCTGCTGCAACTGGCCTTCTACAGCCGCGATCAGCTCACGCAATGGAACGCCGGCCTGCAGCTGTCATTCGACCATCAACGTTCCGGCAAGCTGGTGATGTTCACCGACGCGCAGGGACTGGAAGCCGCCGCGCAGCAGGTGCAATTCCAGTCGCAATATGGCTGCCAACAGGAAGTCCTGGGCGCGGCCGAATGCATCCGCATCGAGCCGGCGCTGGGCCACTCGCAGCGCGACTGGGTCGGCGGCGTTTACACGCCGAGCGAAGAAGCCGGCGATTGCCCGCAGTTCTGCCGCGCGCTGGTGGCGTCCATGCAGGCCCATCCGAACTTCCGCTTCATCGGTGGCGCCCGCATCAGTGACGTGCGTCGTGAAGACCGCGCGCTGCGTGCGGTGCAGGCCGGCGGCCAATGGATTGCGGCGGATCGTTTCGTGCTGGCGCTGGGCGCCGAGAGCGTGGAGTTCGCGCGCTTGCTGGACTTGCGCCTGCCGCTCTATCCGCTCAAGGGTTACAGCGTCACGGTGCCGCTGGAGGACGAGGCCAGCCGCACGGCGGCACCGCAGGTCTCCATCACCGACATCGCCAGGAAGATCGTCTATGCGCGCCTGGGCCAGCGCCTGCGCGTGGCCGGGCGCATCGAACTGGTGGGCCAGGATCGCCGCATTCCGCCGGCGGCCATCGAAGAACTGAAGAACGGCCTGCGCGAACTCTTCCCCGGCTGCGCGCTGGGCGAGGATGCCACGCTGTCGCCGTGGATGGGCTTCCGTCCGGCGACGCCGAGCGGCGTGCCGATCGTGGGGGCGTCGCCGATCGAGAATCTTCATCTCAACATTGGCCAGGGTGCACTGGGTTGGACGCTGGCCTGCGGCAGCGCGGCGCTGGTCGCCGACCAGATCGCCGGCCGCCGCCGCGCCATCGACGACACGGCCTTCCAGTACCGCGGCTGAAGAAGTTTCATGCCAGGCTTCGGCATTCGGACTTAACATGGCCCCTGGCCTGCAATGGCGCAGGCCCATCCATGGGAGACGAACGATGCGGGAAAACCGGCTGCGCACCCTCTTCGCGCAACAGCAACTGGCCCTCTCGGGCTGGGTATCGATGGGCAACTCGCTGCTGGCCGAGGTGCTGGGCCACAGCGGCTACGATGCGGTGACGGTGGACTTGCAGCACGGTCCGTTCTCGATCGAATCGGCGCTGCCCATGCTGCAGGCCATCTCCAGCACGCCCGCCGTGCCGCTGGTACGCTGCTCCGAAAACAGCTTGGGAGAAATCAACAAGCTGCTCGATGCCGGTGCCTACGGCGTGATCTGCCCGCTGATCAACACGGCCGCCGACGCCGAGCGCTTCGTGCGCGCCTGCCATTATTCACCGCGCGGCGGACGCAGCTATGGCCCGGCACGCGGCTTCCTGTATGGCGGAGCGGACTACTTCGCCCACGCCAACGCCACCATCCTGACCCTGGCCATGATCGAAACCCGCGAAGGCTACGCCAACGCTGAAGCGATCCTGCAGACCCCGGATCTGGACGGCATCTTCATCGGGCCCAGCGACCTGGCCATCGAACTCGGCCTGGCACCGGACGCCTACGACAATGCGCGGCTCAACGAGGCCATCGATCATCTGCTGGCGCTGGCGCGCAAGCTGGGCAAATACGTGGGGATCTTCGCCGGCACCATGGAGATGGCGCAGCGCATGAAGGGCATCGGCATGGACCTGGTGGTGCCGGGGACTGACATTCAGCAGATCAAGGCGGAGGGGGCGCGGAGGATCGCTGCGTTGCGCTGACGTGCTACCCGGGAAAATCGTAAACAAAAAAAGCGGATCAGCCGCCTGCAGCTGATCCGCTTTCATGCACCGATGCGCGACGCGCGGTGTGACGTCAGCCCCTCACCACCCGCCCAAAGAACGGATAATTCGGATCGTTGTACCCATGCGTGGACGCATGCCCCGGCGTGACCAGGCTGTCGACCACTGCCTCTTCCTCGGCGCTGATCTTCATTTCCGCCGCATCGTAGTAATCCTCCATCTGCGCCAGCGTGCGCGGTCCGGCGATGACGCTGCTGATGGACGCGTTGGCCAGCACCCAGGCGGTGGCGAACTGGCCCAGCTTGATGCCGCGCGCTTCACAATGCTGCTGCAGGCGCTGCGCGATCAGCAGCGATTCCTCGCGGAATTCGGTCTCCATCATGCGCTTGTCGCCGCGGCCGGCTCGCGTGTCCTGCGGCGGCTTCTGGCCGGGCTGATACTTGCCGGTCAGCACGCCGCGTGCAATCGGGCTGTAAGGCACCACGCCCAAACCATAGTTGGCGCAGGCCGGCAGGATTTCCACTTCGGGCTGACGGTTCAACAGGTTGTAATACGGCTGGCACACCAGCGGCAGCGGGACATTGTTCTTCTCGCACAGGCGCACGATCTCGGCAATGCGCCAGCCACGGAAGTTGGACACGCCAAAGCCACGGATCTTGCCCGCACGGATCAGGTCGCCCAACGCCTGCACGGCCTCTTCCAGGTTCTCGTCCTGGTAGTCGCGGTGCATGTAGAGGATGTCGAGGTAATCGGTATCGAGCCGCTTGAGGATGCTTTCGGTCTCGCGCACGATCCAGCTGCGCGAATAGTGCGACTCATTCGGCTTGCCACTCATGGCATTGCCCAGCTTGCTGGCCAGCACCCACTCATGGCGCTGTCCGGCCAGCAGCTTGCCGACGATTTCCTCGGACTTGCCCTTGGTGTAGACGTCCGCCGTATCGATGAAATTGATGCCATGCTCGCGGGCCGATGCCACGATGCGGCCGGACTCTTCCAGGTCGGTCTGGTCCCCGAACATCATGGACCCCAGACACAGGGCCGATACCTTCAGGTTGCTCTTGCCGAGGCGACGATAATGCATGCTGTCTCCGAATCAAATGGGATGTGGATAACTTAACTGCCGCAAGCCGCTCATTCTAGCGAGCCTCCGGTACGCCTGCTCAAGCTCACAGCACCGGCGCTTCCTCTTCCTGCCAGCGCCGCTTGTCGCGCAGCGGCGGCGCGCCGAACAGGCGGCTGTACTCGCGGCTGAACTGCGATGAACTCTCGTAACCCACGCGATGCGCGGCAGTGGCCACGCTGGCGTCGGCGGTGAGGATCAGTTTGCGGGCTTCCTGCAGGCGCAAATTCTTCTGGTATTGCAGCGGACTCATGGCCGTCACCAGCTTGAAGTGGTGATGCAGCGAAGACACGCTCATATGCACATCGCGTGCGACATCCTCGATGCGCAAGGCCTGGTCAAAGCCTTCCTTGATGAGGCGGATGGCCTTGGCCACGCGGTTCATCTGGCTGTCCTGCAGCACGGTCTGGCGCAACAGCGCCCCCTGTCCGTTCATCAGCAGGCGATACAGGATCTCGCGCCGGATCATCGGCGCCATGATCGGCACGTCGCGCGGGGTCTCATGCAGGCGCAACAGGCGCAGCACCGCATCGAGCAGGTCAACGTCCAGCCGGTTCACATACAGGCCGCGCGCAGCCCCTTCGCCAAAATTGGCCGACGCCGGCAGGTTCTCGTCGCCGATCAGCTCGCCGATTTCCTGGGTATCGAGCTCCAGCCGCAACCCCAGATAGGGTTCATCGGGACTGGTCACCATGACCTTGCCGACCACCGGCAGATCCACCGAGGCGACCAGGTAATGCATGGGATCGTATTCGTAGATCTCATCGCCCACGAAGATGCGCTTGGAACCCTGCGCAATGACCGCAAAGACCGGCTTCTGCACCGCGTGCTTGGGGCCGCTCGGACAGGTGATGCGATAGATTTCCAGGTTGGGGATGGCCGTAGCCAGCATGCCTTCGACGCCGGCCGTAGTGCGCTCCAGCAGTTGCAGCAGCTCCTGCTGCATGGCCTGGAAACGCGGATCATCCTGCTGCCGGGCGGGCGCACTCTCCACTGCCTCCGGCAGCAGCAACGGGCCGGAATCCTGAACGGAATGCAGATCGAGGTCCATAAGCTCCTCTCATTGAAAGACAGACGCGACTCTAGCGCGGACTGGCAACTGCCTGATCCTCTGCAGTCCATCCATGGAGAATCGGGCAAGAAGTTTGCAGGATCAGGTATGCCCTTGCACGATTGAGCGCAATGATCATGGACCGAACACACCGAAAACCACGCACCAGCGCGATTTCACCTGAAATCCCAGCAAGCATGAAAAGAGAATCGGGCAAAAAACCAGCAGCTTAAGGCACGCGAAAACACCGGCCCGCCCTGCATAATCCTCGCCGAACCCCAAGCCAGATTTACATCGATCAGAACACGCTCTCGGCGATGTTGTACTGCTCCACCACCGTGCGCACCGTCGTGGATTCGGGCTTGTTGACGAAGTGGCACTCGCTCTCTTCCATGCCCATGGTGCAGGCCTTGTTCAACGGGCAGGTGGCGAACAGTTCGGCCACCCAGTCGACGAAGGCACGCACCTTGGGCGAGAGATGGCGGTTGTGCAGGTACACCACGGAAATCGGTAGCGGTGCCGGCTTCCATTGCGACAGCACTTCCACCAGACGGCCTTCATCGATGTGGCGGGTGACCATGTAGAGCGGCGCCTGCACCATGCCGAAGCCTTGCAGGGCGCACTCCACGTAGGCATCGGCATCGTTGACCGACAGACGGCCATTCATCTTCACCTCGCGGGTGATGCCATCGACCACGAAGTCCCAGTCGATGGTGCGGCCGGTACGGCCGGAGAAATAATGGACCGACTGGTGCTGTTGCAGGTCTTCGATGGTGTGCGGCACGCCATGGCGCTCCAGGTAGGACGGGGCGGCGCAGGTCACGGTCTGGAAGGTGCCGATGCGGCGCGCCACCATCGAGGAATCCTGCAAGTCGCCGATGCGGATGACGCAGTCCACGGCCTCCTGCACCAGGTCCACGGGACGATCGCCCATGCCCATGACCAGCTCGATGTCCGGGTACTTGCTGTAGAAGTCGCACAGGTTGGGCAGCAGCATGAGCCGGCCGATGGAGCCCGGCACATCGATACGCAGCCGCCCCTGCGGACCGCGGGTGACATTGCGGAAGGATTGTTCAGTCTCCTCGACGTCCGCCAGGATGCGCACGCAGCGCTCGTAATACGCCGCGCCGTCGGGCGTGAGGCTGATGCGACGCGTGGTGCGGTTCAGCAGACGCACCTTCAGCATGCTCTCCAGCCCCTGGATCAGGGTGGTCACGGTAGTGCGCGGCAGGTTCAGGTTGTCGGCAGCGCGTGTGAAGCTGTTGGCATCCACCACAGCAGTAAAGACTTGCATGGCCTGGAAACGGTCCATCGCTCTCTCCTTTGAGGCCGCCTCCAGGCAAAACGCCGGGACGGGAATCGGGGGCAAGACAGATCCCTGCAAGACCAGGCACCGCCCCCGGCGCGCCATCTTGCCATGACCGGATGGACCTGGATCGCAGTGACCAGCCCCATCCCAATTTAAACCAAATACAGACAAAATCCAGCCAACTTTGCGCATCTGATGACAACAGCATCGATGTTGCATGAGCCACCCACTTCACCGAGGAGGGAAGCTAGGGCTTTTTCTTCACTGAAAGGATCAGCAAGGTGAATGAATTAATTTCACTGATTGTTCAGACTTACCGAACAGTGTTGTTGGATTATAGGTGTTTATTCGAGACCCTGCTGTGGCGCACAATCCGCTCCATTCTTGGACAAGTGGCTTCGGCCCAGGCGCTCATCATGCAAGGTTCCTCTCCGCTGGACATCCGCAATTTCTTCGTTCCCGGCCCGCTGGGACGCATCCCGGTGCGCCTGTACCAGCCCGCTGCCGCCCTGCCCAAGGGTGAGAAACGCCCGCTGGTGCTGTATTTCCACGGCGGCGGTTTCACCAGTGGTTCGCTGGATGACGCCGACACCCCGGCCAGCTTCCTGGCCGAGCACAACCAGGCGGTGGTGCTGTCGGTCGGCTACGCGCTGGCGCCGGCCAAGCCCTTCCCGGCCGCGCCCGAAGATGCCTTCGCCGCTGCCACCTGGGCCTGCAAGAACGCCACCGAACTGCAGGTGGACCTGGACCGCATGGTGGTCGCTGGCGACGATGCCGGCGGGAGCCTGGCCGCCAGCCTGACGATGATGACCCGCGACCGCTGCGGCAGGCCGCTGGCGGCCCAGGTACTGATCAGCCCGATGCTGGACCCCAGCATGCGCCTGCTGGGCGATGCCACCCGCCTGCAATCCGATGTCACCGCCGAGACTTGCGCGGCCAGCTATCGCCAGTACCTGCCGCAGACCATGCAGCGCCTGCATCCCTATGCCGCGCCGCTGGAAGTGAGCCGCCTGGCGGGCCTGCCGCCGGCCTTCATTGCCACCGCCGAACGTGACGTGCTCTGCCCGGAGGCCGAGAAATACGCCTCCAGCCTGATCCGCGCCGGCGTGCCCACGCAGGTCTCGCGCTTCGTCGGCATCACGCACGGGGCCCTGCGTACGCACCTGCCGCTGCTGACCGAGATCGTCAATTTCCTGCGCTGCCGCTTCGCCACCCTGCGACGCGATGCTGCGCTCCCTGAATTTTTGCCGCATCCGCTTCACCCCTCCACTTCACTCTGAGGACAAGAAAATGAACACTCCCGCCCCACTGCGCAAACGTTTCGCTCTCACTGCCACAGTCCTGGCCGTCATCGCCCTCTCGGTCGGTGGCACCATCTCCATGGTCGGCCTCTCGGCCAATGCCTCCACGGCCCCGAACGCTGCCGCCGCCGGCGCGCCGGTCGATGTCGCCGAAGTGGTCCAGCGCCAGATCATCGACTGGCAATCCTATTCGGGCCGCATCGAAGCGGTCGATCGCGTCGAGGTCCGCCCGCTGGTGGGCGGCACCCTGACTGCCGTGCACTTCAAGGATGGCGCACTGGTGAAGAAGGGCGACGTGCTCTTCACCATCGACCCGCGCCCCTATGAGGCCGAAGTCGCCCGCGCCGAAGCGCAACTGGCCGGTGCCGAAGCCCGTGCCGGCTATACCGCCTCCGACCTGGCCCGTGGCCAGCGCCTGCTGGGCGACAACGCCATCGCCAAGCGCGATTTCGAAGAGAAGCAGAACGCCTCGCGCGAAGCCTCGGCCAATGTCGCCGCCGCCCGTGCCGCCCTGCGCGCGGCCCGCCTGAACCTGGAATACACCCGCATCACCGCACCGGTCTCGGGCCGCATCTCGCGCGCCGAAGTGACCGTGGGCAACGTGGTGAACCCGGGTGCCGCCAATGCGCCGCTGACCACGCTGGTATCAGTGGCCAAGGTCTATGCCTCCTTCGACGTGGATGAACAAAGCTTCCTGAAGTACGTGAACCCGGCGCGCGCCGCGGGTGCCACCGTGCCGGTGGAACTGGGCCTGGCCAATGAAGACGGCTACTCCCGCAAGGGCCGCGTCGGATCGGTCGACAACCGCCTCGATACCGCCTCCGGCACCATCCGCGTGCGCGCCATCTTCGACAACGCCGATGGCCAGCTGGTCCCGGGCCTGTATGCCCGCGTGCGCCTGGGTGGCGGCGCGCCGCACCAGGCCGTGCTGATCGACGAAAAGGCCCTCGGTACCGACCAGGACAAGCGCTTCGTCATGGTGGCCGACAAGGACAACAAGGCCAATTACCGCCAGGTGGTGGTGGGCGCCGGCCATGACGGTCTGGTGGTGATCGAAAAGGGCCTGCAGCCGGGCGAACGCATCGTGGTCAATGGTCTGCAGCGTATCCGTCCGGGTGACCCCATCACCCCGACCGTCGTGCCGATGCAGGCGCAGACCGCCACGGCAGCACCGGCACCTGCCGCCGGCAAGGCCTGATCCGAAGCAGCGCTCTCGCATTCAAGGAAGAACAAGTCGCAGGGGCTGCAAGGCCCGCTGCCAGGGCATTTGCATCCTGACGACTGACAAGGAACCTACATGAATATCTCAAAATTCTTCATCGACCGCCCGATCTTCGCGGGCGTGCTGTCGGTACTGCTGCTGCTGGGCGGCGTGCTGGCCATGCTGCAGCTACCCATCTCCGAATATCCGGAAGTGGTGCCGCCCTCGGTAGTGGTGCGCGCGCAGTATCCCGGCGCCAACCCGAAAGTGATCGCTGAAACGGTGGCTTCGCCGCTGGAAGAGCAGATCAACGGCGTGGAAAACATGCTCTACATGCAGTCGCAGGCCAACAGCGACGGCAACCTCACCATCACCGTCAACTTCCGCCTGGGCGTCGATCCCGACAAGGCCCAGCAGCTGGTGCAGAACCGCGTCTCGCAAGCCCTGCCGCGCCTGCCGGAAGACGTGCAGCGACTGGGCGTGACCACGCTCAAATCCTCGCCCACGCTGACCATGGTGGTGCACCTGACCTCGCCCGACAACCGCTACGACACCACCTACCTGCGCAACTATGCAGTCCTGAACGTCAAGGACCGCCTGGCGCGTATCCAGGGCGTGGGTGAAGTGGGCCTGTTCGGCTCGGGCAACTACGCCATGCGCGTCTGGCTCGATCCCAACAAGGTGGCCCAGCGCGGCCTGACGGCCACCGACGTGGTGCGCGCCATCCGCGAGCAGAACGTGCAGGTGGCGGCCGGTGTGATCGGTGCCTCGCCCAGCTCGCCCGAAACGCCGCTGCAATTGTCGGTGAACGCGCAGGGTCGTCTGAAGACCGAGGGCGAATTCCGCGACATCATCCTGAAGGCCTCGCCCGATGGCGCGACCACCCGCCTGGGTGACGTTGCACGTGTCGAACTGGCCGCCTCCGAATATGGCCTGCGCTCGCTGCTGGACAACAAGCCGGCCGTGGCCATCCCCATCTTCCAGGCCCCTGGCGCCAATGCGCTGGATGTCTCGACCCAGGTGCGGGCGGCGATGAAGGAATTGTCGGCCGACTTCCCCAGCTCGGTCAGCTACAGCATCGTCTATGACCCGACCCAGTTCGTGCGGGCCTCCATCGAAGCGGTGGTGCATACCCTGCTGGAAGCCATTGCATTGGTCGTGATCGTGGTGATCATCTTCCTGCAGACCTGGCGCGCTTCCATCATTCCGCTGTTGGCAGTGCCGGTCTCCATCATCGGTACCTTCTCGCTGATGCTGGGCTTTGGCTACACCATCAATGCGCTGTCGCTGTTCGGGATGGTGCTGGCCATCGGTATCGTGGTCGATGATGCCATCGTGGTGGTGGAAAACGTGGAACGCAACATCGGTGCCGGCCTCTCGCCGCGTGACGCCACCTATCGCGCCATGCAGGAGGTCTCTGGCCCCATCATCGCCATTGCCCTGACGCTGGTGGCGGTGTTCGTTCCGCTGGCCTTCATGACCGGCCTCACCGGCCAGTTCTACAAGCAGTTCGCGATGACCATTGCGATCTCCACCGTCATCTCGGCCTTCAACTCGCTCACGCTGTCCCCGGCTCTGGCCGCCCTGCTGCTCAAGGGCCACGGCGACAAGCCGGACTGGCTGACGCGCCAGATGGACCGCTTCCTCGGTGGCTTCTTCATCCGCTTCAACCGCTTCTTCAACCGCGCCTCCGACAACTACGGTCATGGCGTGACCGGCGTGATCAAGCGCAAGGGTGCCACCATGGGCGTGTATGTGGTGCTGCTGGCGGCGACGCTGGGTGTGTCCTACATCGTTCCCGGCGGCTTCGTGCCGGGCCAGGACAAGCAATACCTGGTGGCCTTCGCCCAGCTGCCCAATGGCGCTTCGATCGACCGCAGTGAAGAAGTGATGCGCAAGATGAGCGACATCATGCTGAAGGAACCGGGCGTGGCCAGTGCGATTGCCTTCCCTGGCCTGTCCATCAACGGTTTCACCAACAGCTCTTCGGCCGGTATCGTCTTCGTGGGCCTGAAGCCCTTCGAGGAACGCAAGAGCAAGGAACTGTCAGGCAATGCCATCGCCGCCTCGCTGAACAAGAAATTCGGCGGCATCAAGGAAGCCTTCACCGCCGTCTTCCCGCCGCCGCCGGTGATGGGCCTGGGTACGCTGGGTGGCTTCAAGATGCAGATCGAAGACCGCGATGCGCTGGGTTACGCCGAACTGGACAAGGCTGCGCAAGCCTTCATGAAGGCCGCCGCCAAGGAACCGGCGCTGGGTCCGATGTTCTCCAGCTACCAGATCAACGTGCCGCAGCTGGATGTGGAACTGGACCGCGTCAAGGCCAAGCAGTTGGGCATTCCGGTCACCGACGTGTTCAATACCATGCAGATCTACCTGGGTTCGCTGTACGTCAACGACTTCAACCGCTTTGGCCGCGTCTATCAGGTGCGGGCCCAAGCTGACGCGCCCTTCCGCGCCAAGGCCGAGGACATCGCGCAACTGAAGACCCGCAACGATGCCGGCGAGATGGTGCCGCTGTCCTCCGTGGTGAAGGTCAAGCAGACCTTTGGTCCGGAAATGGTGGTGCGCTACAACGGCTATACCGCCGCCGACATCAATGGCGGTCCGGCTCCGGGTTATTCCTCGGACCAGGCCCAGGCTGCGGCTGAACGCGTGGCGGCTGCCACCCTGCCGCGCGGCATCAAGTTCGAATGGACCGACCTGACCTACCAGAAGATCCTGGCCGGCAACGCAGGCGTCTGGGTGTTCCCGATCAGCGTGCTGCTGGTGTTCCTGGTGCTGGCGGCGCTCTATGAAAGCCTGACCCTGCCGCTGGCCGTGATCCTGATCGTGCCGATGAGCATCCTGGCGGCACTGACCGGTGTGTGGCTCACCCGCGGCGACAACAACATCTTCACCCAGATCGGCCTGATGGTGCTGGTGGGTCTGTCGGCGAAGAACGCCATCCTGATCGTGGAATTCGCCCGCGAACTGGAGATGCAGGGCCGCACTGCCGTGCAAGCCGCCATCGAAGCCAGCCGCCTGCGTCTGCGCCCGATCCTGATGACCTCGATCGCCTTCATCATGGGGGTGGTGCCGCTGGTGACCTCCTCCGGTGCCGGTTCGGAAATGCGTCATGCAATGGGCATTGCGGTGTTCTTCGGCATGCTGGGCGTAACCCTCTTCGGCCTGTTCCTCACCCCCGTGTTCTACGTCCTGCTGCGTACCATCGACCGCCGCGCCCTGCACTCGGCCTCGCATCACGAAGCCCCGATGACCGCCGGCACCCACATCGCCCACGCTGCACCGGGCGCACAGGATGATCGCTGATCTGCGGATCGGCCCATGAATGGAGCAAGAAAAATGATGACCCAATCTCTCTCGATGAGCCGCCTGCTGCGCCCCGTGCGCATCAGCTCGGCCCTGCTGGCGGCACTGCTGGTGCTGGCCGGCTGCTCGGTGGCCCCGACCTATGAACGTCCGGCGGTGGACACCCCGGCCGCCTTCAAGGAAGCCGCCCCTGCGCCGCAGACCGGCGAGAACGGCAGCCAGTGGAAGACCGCGCAACCGGCCGAAGACATTGCCCGTGGCGAGTGGTGGAAAATCTTCGGCGACGACAAGTTGAACGCCCTCGAAGACACCGCCCAGCAAGCCAACCAGGACCTCAAGGCGGCCGCCGCCCGCCTGGGCCAGGCGCGCGCCCTGACCCGCGATGCGCGCTCGGGCTACTTCCCGCAGGTGGATGCAGGGGTCGGTGCGACCCGCCAGCGCCCGTCGCCCGCCTCGCAAGGCTTGCCGGCCGATGCCAACACACAACCGTTCACTCTTTATCGTGCTCAGGTGAACGTTTCTTACGAAGTCGACCTGTTCGGGCGGGTCGCCTCGACCGTCGATGCCGCCACCGCCGACGCCCAGCGCAGCGAAGCGCTGTTCCACTCGGTACTGCTGGCCCTGCAGGCAGACGTGGCGCAGCAGTACTTCCAGGTACGTGAACTGGACGCTGCCGCCGAGCTCTATCGCGGCACCGTCGAACTGCGCCAGGAATCGCTGCGCCTGGTGCAGCGCCGCTTCGACGAAGGCGACATCAGTGAAGTGGACGTAGCCCGCGCCCGTTCCGAACTGGCCTCGGCCCAATCGGAAGCGCTGGGCATCGCCCGCCAGCGCGCCACCGCCGAACACGCGCTGGCCATCCTGCTGGGCCGCACCCCGGCCGAGTTCTCGCTGCCGCCGCAACCGCTGACACGCCTGAGCGTGTCGGTGCCGGCCGGACTGCCCTCGACGCTGCTGGAGCGCCGTCCCGACATCGCCGCCGCCGAACGCGCCATGGCTGCCGCCAATGCCCGCGTGGGCGTGGCCAAGTCGGCCTTCTTCCCGGCGTTGAACCTGACCGGTGGCCTGGGGTATGAGTCGGCGCAACTGGGTGATCTGTTCAACTGGTCCAGCCGCACCTTCCTCCTGGGCCCGCTGGTGGGCACGGCGCTGTCGATGCCGCTGTTCGATGGCGGCCGCCGCCAGGCCGGTGTGGATCGTGCGCGCGCCAGCTATGAAGAGCAGGTGGCAACCTATCGCGGCACGGTTCTGAACGCTTTCCGCGAAGTGGAAGACAACCTGGCCAACCTGCGCATCCTGGACGACCAGAACCGCGCGCAAGATGAAGCCGTGGCCGCATCCTCGCGCGCAGCCAAGCTCTCGCACACGCAGTACCGCGAAGGTGCAGTCAGCTACTTCAGCGTCATCGATGCCGACCGTACCGTGCTGCAAACCCGGCGCGCTTCGGTCACGCTCGATGGCGAACGGGCCCGTGCAACAGTCAACCTGATCCGTGCCCTGGGCGGCGGATGGGGTAGTCCGGAAATGCAACTATCCTCATCGAAGTAAGCACGCAGACGTGACATCGGCCCGCATCCTGCGATGCGGGCCGACGATGAAGCATGATTTCCCGTGGTACTTCTGGCCCGCCTTGCGCAAGCGACGGCGGGCTTTTTTTTTTACGCTACCTGCGGCAAGCCCGCGCGTTCCAGCAACTGGCTGCAACGCTGCGACAAGGCCACCACGCGCAGCTCCTTGCCAGCACGCACATAACGCTCGGCCAGGGTCTGCACGGCCGCAATGGCGGAGTGGTCCGCCAGGCGCAGATGACGGCAATCCAGGGTGACCTGCTGCGGATCGTTGGCCGTATCGAAGAGGTCGAGGAAATGCGTGGTGGAGGCGAAGAACAGCGTGCCCTGCGGCAGGTAAGTGCGGCTGCCGTCGGCCTCGTCGCGGCGGTCGGCACGGATTTCACGGGCATGCTGCCAGGCAAAGTTGAGCGCGGTGATGACGATGCCGCACAGGACGGCCACGGCCAGGTCGGTCAGCACGGTGATGATGGTCACCGCAATGATGACCAGCGCATCGCTGCGCGGCACCTTGCCCAGCACGCGCAGCGAACCCCAGGCAAAGGTCTCCTGCGCCACCACGAACATGACACCGGCCAGCGCGGCCAGCGGGATGCGCTCGATGGCCGGCGACAGGAAGAGGATGAACAGCAGGATCATCCCGCCCGCCACCACACCCGAAAGACGCGAGCGCCCGCCCGAGCCGAGGTTGATCATGGTCTGGCCGATCATGGCGCAACCGCCCATGCCGCCGAACAGGCCCGAGACGATGTTGGCCGCGCCCAGTGCCAGGCATTCGCGGTTGGGCTGGCCACGGCTGGCGGTGATTTCGTCAGTGAGGTTGAAGGTCAGCAGGGTTTCCAGCAGGCCGACGATGGCCATGAGCACCGCATAGGGACCGATGATGCGCAGCGTCTCCAGGTTCATCGGCACACTGGGCCAGTGCAGCGGCGGCAGGCCGCCGGCGATCTGCGCCATGTCGGCCAGGGTGCGGGTGTGGAGGCCACTGAAATAAGTCACCAGGCCCACGCCGAGAATGGCCGCCAGCGCCGGTGGAATCGCCTTGGTCACGCGCGGCAGCAGCCACACGATCAGCATGGTGGCCAGCGTCAGGCCGATCATGATGGCCAGCGCCCCGCCCTGCAACCATTGCGGACCGGCGGGGGTCTCGACGCGGAAATGTTCCAGCTGCGACATCGCGATCACGATGGCCAGGCCATTGACGAAGCCCAGCATCACCGGATGCGGCACCATGCGCACCAGCTTGCCCAGCCGCAGCGCGCCGAAGAGCAGCATGATCACGCCCGACAGCACCACCGTCGCCAGGAAATATTGTGCACCATGCTGAACGACCAGGGCCACGATGACCACGGCCATCGAGCCGGCCGCCCCGGAAATCATGCCCGGGCGGCCACCGAACAGGGCCGTGATGGTACAGATGAAGAAAGCGCCATATAGCCCCATCAGCGGGTTCAACTGCGCCACCAGCGCAAAGGCGATGCATTCGGGCACCAGCGCGAAGGAGGTGGTGAGGCCGGCCAGAACGTTCTGGCGCAGGTCGCGCAGGCGCGAAGTGGATGAGGAGAGAGTCGTCATGGGCAGGGAAGAAACAGGCCGCAGGGGCCGGCACCATCATGAACGCGTCAGCGCGCGTGAGGCGGCAAGGGCGGTACGGCAGAGATGCCCTGCGCACGCACTGCCATCGCCGGAAACTGGGCGAAAGCACGTCCGCAAGACTTGAAGACAGCATTTTACCGCACCGCAGCATCGACTGCCGGTGGCCGTGGCGCGGCTGCCACGCCAGGCCCTAGCTCCAGATCACCTCGATCTCGGTATCAAGAAGATAGCCAGCCCCGCGCTCGGTACGCAGCAGGGTCGGATGCTTGGGGTCGGCTTCGAGCTTGCGGCGCAGGCGCAGGATCTGCACATCGATGGCGCGATCATAGACTTCGTCGAAGGCGCGCGTGCTTTCCAGCAAGTGTTCGCGCGAGATGATGCGGCCCGGTGCGCCCAGGAACGCCACCAGCAGGCTGAATTCGGCATTGGTCAGACTGACCTGGCGCTGGTCCGGCGCGGTCAGCCGGCGCGTATTGAGGTTGAGCTCCCAGCCGGCGAAGCGATAGGCCCGCGGATGCCGGCCGCGCGTCACCGGAGCGGCCGGCGCAGCCTGCGCCGCGGCGCGCCGCAGCACCGCGCGCATGCGTGCCAGCACTTCGCGCGGCGAGAAGGGCTTGGTGATGTAGTCGTCCGCGCCCAGTTCCAGGCCCATGACCATGTCGGCCTCCTCATTGCGGCCGGTCACGCAGATGATGGACAAGCCGCCCGCAGCCCGCCAGCCGCGTGCCAGTTCGGCACCATCGACATCGGGCAGACCGAGGTCGAGCAGCACCATGTCGTACTGCGTGGCCTGCACGGCGGCCTGCGCCTGGGCACCGGTGGCGGCGCTGTCCACGATCAGTCCGTGGCCGCTCAGGTAGTCGACCAGCAATTGACGCATGGCCTGGTCATCATCGACGACCAGGATGCGCGGCGGGGGCGTGATGCTCATGGAGAACCTCGTTCGGATGCGCCCAGGGCGTGCAGGACCGCACGCCGCAGGGCAGGAAGATCATTCGGCTTGGCCAGCGAGAGCAGCACGCGCTGCACCTCGCCCGACCAGCCCAAGCCGCGCACGCCAGCAGCACGCCGCTCACCGGGAGAGCACGTGAAGGGGGGGCGGGAGCTTGGGAGATCGGCCATGAGGAACGTGTCAGCTGCGTGAGTAGAGCACGCGCAGGGCCACCCGCCGTTCGTCCGCCGGCAACTGCATGACTGCGCGCAGATAGGCAATGGAGGCGTCGCAGGTAGCGTCCGGGTCAGCCTGGCGGCGCAGGGGCGAAGACAGCAATTTCAGTTGTTCCTGGGTCAGCGGCGCAAGTGCCTTGCGCATCACGCGGGTGCGCTCGGCCAGGCTGTAGCGCCCGGCATTGGCCGGATCGGCGTCACGCAGCAGGCGCTGCGTCATCACCTGTTCGCGGTTGGCGAATTCCTGCGGCAAGGCCGCTTGCGGCGCCTCGCGCCCGGCCGCCGCCTCCGCGCGCGAACGCGGGTAGATCAGCTCGGTGCAGGCCGCCACGCTGATGCCGCGCAAGGCCACGGCTTCGTCCAGCAGCAATTGCTGGAATTCGGCCAGTGATGCATCAGAGGCAATCGGCAGCAGCCGCCGGCTCAACAGGCCGACCTGCTCGCGGCCGACGGCCAGGATCTCGGCGTCCGACGCATGCGCCTGTACCTTGGCCCAGGCCAGGTCGATGGTGCGGGCAAAGTCGGCGGGGTGGTAACGGGCCATGATGTCGAACAGCGCCCCCTTCTTGAATTCCGCCTCCAGCACGTCGCGCGAGGTGGCGATGGTGGCCAGTTGCGCGGTCTCGCCGCCCGGTGCCAGACGCGTCAGCACACCGGCCTGCAGCAGCTGGCCCAGCTCCGGATACCAGCTCTGCGCCGCCGGGGTATCGGCAATGCGTTCGATGAAGTCATGCGGCAGACCCAGCTTGCCGTAGGTATCGAAGGTCAGCTTGCGGTCGAAGCTCTTGTTGATGCGATCATCGCCGCCGACCGTATAGAGCGTATGGAAACCGATGTGTGCACGCGGGTCCATCGCGCGGTCACGTCCCGCCAGGAAGGCCAGCGTGCAGGAGGACGAGCACTCCTGCTCGACATAGGTATTGAGCCGGCGGCGGCGGATCACCTCGCCCACCAGCTTGCCTTCGCGCACCCAGCCACCGGCCGAATACAGGACCACCGTCTGCACGCCAGGATGCTGCTGCAGGATGGCATCCAGCCCATCGGCCGCGCCGTCGTTCATCCCCCCTTGCAGCAGGACCGACTTGCCATCCACCCGCACCTGGTACACCACCGGTGGCCCGAGCTGTTTGCCCAGGGCGATCTCGAGCTGTTCGCGCACGGAATGCGCGGCCCGCCAGGTACTGGTGACCATGCTGATGGCACCACACACGATCAGGAACTTGACCACCACCTCGGCCCAGCGCCGTCCGCCGCGTGCCACGTGCTTGCTGGCCGAGCGCCAGCAGCCCCACACACCCCAGGTCCAGGCCAGGTAGCTGAAGGCGGCGATACCCAGCACGCCGGCCATGCCGTAGCGCGCCGGCATGTCATTGGTCAGCCGCGCCAGTACCGAGATGGCCAGCGCCGGCACCAGCGAAGTCAGGAGGACGGTATGCAGCCAGTAGGAACGGCCCAGCGAATAGTCGCCGCGCCAATGACGGCGCAGGAAACTGGCGGGCGGGCTGGAAGGAACGGACGATCGGGTTACTGCCTGGGACACGTGATGCTTTTCCTCGATGCGCTGCCGCGCAGTGCGCACAGCGTCTTCAATGAAGGGAGACTTTATGAAGCCAACAGCATAACCCAGCTTGGCGATGCCGTCGCGCCTTCACCCGCCATGGCCGGGGATACGCGACAGGTCGACCGGGTCGATCTGGCTGGGATGCATGAATTGCTCGGCATACTTTTCGTAGATGCGTTCGCGCACGAACAGGTCGAAGATATCCGGATCGATGTGATTGCGCGCCTTGAAGCCGGCCAGGATATCGACCGCCTCGTTGAGGGTATTGCCGCGCTTGTAGGGACGGTCAGCGGCGGTCACGGCTTCGAAGATGTCGGCCACCGCCATGATGCGCGCCTGCACCGACATCTGCTCGCGTGTCAGTCCCTTGGGATAGCCTTTGCCATCCATGCGCTCGTGGTGGCCACCGGCAAACTCGGTGACGCGGGCCAGCTGCTTGGGCCACGGCAGGGACTCCAGCATCTTGATGGTGATGACGATGTGGTTGTTGATGATGGCGCGTTCGGCATCGTTGAGCGTCCCCGCACGGATGCGCAGGTTGCCGGCCTCTTCGTCATCGAGCAGCTTGCGGATCTGGCCGTCGGGACCGCGCCAGCTGCGTTCGGCGATATCCAGCACGCGCTGCTGGTCTTCGGCGCGCATGCCTTCGTTGCCGTAGTTGATCCTGCGCAGGAAGGCGCGCTCATCCTCCATCTGCAGAAACTCGGCCTGCAGGCCGGCGTCCAGCTCGGCGGAGCGCTCCGGCGTGAGCGCGCTACCCAGCGCCAGCTTCTCCTGCAGCACGCGGATCTGGGCATCGCGCTTGAGCACTTCAAAACGGGTATCGATCAGGTGGATGCGATCGAAGATGGTTTCCAGCTTGGTGGCTTTTTCCACGATGTGGCTGGGCGTGCCGATCTTGCCGCAGTCGTGCAGCAGCGCTGCCAGCCACAATTCGCGACGATCGGCGTCGGTCATGCGGAAATCGGCCAGCGGGCCTTCGGTGGTGTTGTGCGCAGCCTCGGCCAGCATCATGGCCAGTTGCGGTACCTGCTCGCAGTGGCGGCCGGTGTGCGGCGACTTTTCGCCGATGCCGATGTTGATCAGCTTGATCAGGCTTTCGAACAAGTTTTCCAGGCGCGCGATCAACTGCTGGTTGGTCATCGCCATGGCGGCCTGCGAGGCCAGGGCCTCGATGAAGCGCTGGTCGGTCTCCGAGAAGGGGACCGGCACGCCACTGTCGGGATCAATGGCATTGATGAGCTGCAACACCCCCACCAGTTCCCCCTCGTGATCCTGCATCGGCACGGTCAGGATGGACTTCGAGCGGTAGCCATACTTCTCGTCGAACAGGCGCATGCCGTTGAAGTTGAAGCCGCTGGCCTGGTAGACGTCGGCGATGTTGACCGACTCCCGGGTGTTGGCCGCATAGGCGGCGACCGCCGCCAGGTTGGGCTGGCCATCGGGAAGCGTCAGGGCGATATCGGGAATCGAGACGGCCTGGCCACTGCTGCCGCCCTGGTGCATCTTGAGGGTTTGGTTGACGGAGATGTCGAAACGCAGCGCGTCGCCATGGTCGGTGGTGCGGTACAGCGTGCCGCCATCGGCGCGCGTGATGTCGCGCGCGGTCAGCAGGATGCGCTCCAGCAACAGCGGAATGTCGCGCTGGCTGCCCAGCTCGCGGCACAGCTCGGTCAGCCGTTCCAGGCGATAGGCAATGTCGCGGTGCTCGCCGGCCGTGGGGGCGAGATCATGCATGCTGGCCGGGACGTTCATGCCGCCCTCTCCCGTCCGCCGCAGTGCAGGCACTGGACGGTCTGGCAGGTGTGGGCTGCTGGGTGGACTGCTGGCAACATGCGACTCCCTGAAGCGTTGGCGGACGGACATGGCGCGATCATTGCGCAAGGGCAATGCCGACGCACTTTTGGCGGATGCTTTTTCGGCATCATCGCGATTCTAGACCGGCAGCGCACGCTGTCTTGCAGCGAGCTTGAGGGGATTTGGCCGCCAATTCTGCGCTTGCCGGCAACCGCGACCAGCACCCCTCGGCCGCGCCCGCGTTCAGGGATCTCCCGATTGCGCTGATGAGCCGTATCCCTTACCATCCACCTGTGTTGCATAATTTGCCACATCGTCCGCAAAGCCAGTCCGGAAAAGGGTTTCCGGGCTGCAACAAGGTTCCCTCTCAACCCGTGCGGCAGGGCCGGAACCCACAACTCTATGAGCGGCAATCACAATGCGTGTAGAAATCCTGGGCTGCAGCGGGGGCATCGGTGGCAATGGCATGCGCACCACCTCCCTGCTCATCGATGACGATATTTTGATCGACGCCGGTACTGGCGTAGGCGACCTGCCGCTGACGCGGCTGGCGCAGATCGATCACGTCTTCATCACCCATGCGCACCTGGATCACATTGCCTGCCTGCCGCTGATGATCGACAGCGTGGGCGACATGCGCAGCACGCCGCTGACCATGCACGCGACGGCCGCGACCATGGAGATCATCCGCAAGCACATCTTCAACTGGCATATCTGGCCCGACTTCAGCGTCATCCCGACCCCCGAGCAACCCTTCCTGCGCTTCGCCACGGTCGAGCCCGGCCAGCCGGTGCAACTGGGCCAGCGCAGCATCACGCCGCTGCCTGCGGCGCACACGGTGCCGGCGGTCGGCTACCAGCTGCGCAATCATGCCAGCGGGTCGTCGCTGGCCTTCAGCGGCGATACCTGTCTCTGCCCGCCGCTGTGGGAAGCGCTCAATCGCATCGGACAATTGCGCTACCTCATCATCGAGGCCGCGTTCGCCAATCGCGACCGTGAGCTGGCGCTGCTGTCCAAGCACCTGTGCCCCAGCCTGCTGCTGGAAGAACTGCAACACTTGCAAGGCCGGCCCGAAGTGCTGATCACGCACGCCAAACCCGGGCAGCTGGACGAGATCGCCGCCGAGATCAAGGCTGGCAACAGCGCGCACCAGCCGCGCATGCTGGCCACGGGCACCGTGCTCGACTTCTGATCCATCCCGCCCTCAACGACAAAGGCACCGCGCTCCAGAGCCGGTGCCTTTTCTCTTGATCTACCGCCAGCCGCTCCCGCCTTACTGGGTCACGCAGGCATCCAGCTTGGCCGCGCCGATCTTCTGCGTCCCGGTGTTGCCATTGCTGCTGATGGCCGGCGGCATCGTCACTGTCACGCCCTGTGCCGGCGGCACGATCACCGGCGGCTGCGAGATCGAGGGGACGAAGCCGAACTGGCCGGCGCTGTAGAGTTGCGATCCGCTCGGGTTGGTGACCTGGATGGCCCCGGTCACCACATCCACATGCAGGCCATTGGCCGGCGGCTGCCCGCTCGGGGTCGGCACGCCGGCGCAATCGTCCTGGCAGTACAGGGCACCGAAGTGGGTGCCGCGGATGCCGATGGTGGCCGTGGGCGTATCGAAATTGACGGCATCATGATTGCGCTTGCCGACCAGCCCGGTCACCGCCCGCAGACCGCCCTTGACCAGGCCGATGGCCACGGCATCATTCTTGGGTTCCTTCTCGTCATAGAGGTATTTGCTCACCGCCACCTCGGAACCCGGCCGCAGCACGATCTCGCCGTTGTCGACGAACTTGACGCGGGCATAGGTCTCGCGCTCGGTGATGAGCGTATCGCCTTGCAGGATCGCCGATTTCACCGACAGCACCACGCGTGCACCGTCCGCATGGCGCACGCTGAGCACACCCGACAGATGGGTGACCTGGCCCACCACCGGCTGCGACTGGGCGAAAGCAGTCGCCACCGCCAGCAGAAGCAGCAGCGCCAGGATCAACCCGGCCAGAGGGCGCCGGACCGAGGCCGGCGAAGTTTGCTTGAAGGAATTCATGAAGATCACATCATCCGGTTATCAGGTGCACATCGGCAGCGGCTTCTTAGCCTGCTTGCGGTCATCGCCTTCGTCGCCAAAGTGGTCGGTCGTACCGCCCACGGTTTGGGTGGTGGCACCGGTCTGCTGTACGACATTGCCGCTGGTGGCGGGCACGGTATCGGTGAGCTGGGCGTTGTTCAGGCTGGCCTGCAGGTCACGGCTCTGCTGGTTCTGTTGCTGCTGCACGGCCAGCGCGGTCTGGCTGTTGGATGCGCTGCTGCTGGTACTGCTGGAGTTGGAACTGGAACTGGAACTGGAACTGCTGGAGCTGGCCGCTACCGGCGTGCGCGTCCCGTTGGCGTCGACGATGGTGACGCCCTGGGCGTAACCGATCACCTGGCCGGAATCCACCGACAGCAGCGCCACGCCCGGCGGCGAGGTGGAGATGTTGGCGTTGATGGTCATCGAATCGCCCGCCGACAGCGTGATGTTGCCGCCAGTGGAAACCAGCACGCCATTGACCGTCAGCGTGTCGTTGCTGCCCGACGAGGCGCTCGCGGTCAGGGTAATGGTTCCGGTGGCGCTGACGCCGCCCGAACCGATGGTCAGCGGGCTGTGCGTGACCACGCTGACCGAACCGTTGCTGCTCTTGAGCTGGCCGGTGCTGTTGATACCCAAGGTGGCCAGCTTGCTGTCGGTACTGATGGCCGTGCCATTGGCATTGCTGGGCAGACTGCCGAGGAAGCTGGCGCGGGTGCCGATGGCCGAAGTGACCACACCGCCCGTGTTGTCGATGCTGATGTTGCCGCGCGCGGTGGTCACACCGTTGATGCTGACCGCGCTGGCATCGCTGGTGTTGAGCGCGTTCTTCAGCGTGATGTCGCCGGTGCCGCTGTTGTTGGCGGCAAAGCCGGCAATCTGGTTGCCGCTGTTGTTGAAGGTGATGCCGCTGCTGGCCGAGGCGATCAATTGCGACTTCACCCGCATCGAGGTGCCGGTGCTCTGGGTAAGGTTGCCATTGGCAGCCTGCAGCACCAGATTGTTGGCGGTGATGTTGCCGATGGCCAGCGAGCCGGTAGCCTGCGACAGCGCGGCATCAGCCAGGGTCAGGTTGCCGCCGGTCTGGCTGAAGGCATCAGCCACGACCAGGCGCGAGCCGACGTTGCCGGTCACGGTGCCGTTGGACACGGTCAGATTGGACAGGCGGACATCGCCGCCCAGGGTCAGGTTGCCGGCGACCAGCTCCGCCGTCATGTTGGACTGGGCGGCATTGGCCAAGGTGACGGTTCCGTTGAGCAGGACCGTCTCGCCGTTGATGAAGTCCGTGCTGCCGATATTGAGCGTGCCGTTTCCGCTGGTAGTGCCATTGAGCACCAGGGCAGCGATGCTGTTGTTCGAGCCACTCATGCGGTTGACGCTGATCGTGCCGTTGTTGCTGGTGCTGTTGCGTACCGTCAGCGTACCGCCGCGCTGGTAGAGCTGGGAACCCGCGGCGATCTGCAGATTGGCGATGGTATCGTCAACACTGTCATGTCTCACGGTCTGGTTGCCCGAGATCACCACGGTATCGATCTGGGTCGGCATGTAGGTGGACACGTTGTCCACGGTCGCGTTGCTGACCCAGTTTTGGCGGTCCTCCCAGCCCCCTTCCGAATAGCCGTACTGCTGATAAGTGAAGGTCTCGGCACCGCGCAGGGAGAGGTTCGCCAGGCCGTTGTCCCCGTAGACCGCCTTGAACATCTTCTCCTGTCCGCCCGCCGTGACGATATCCCCGGTCACGGAGCGGAAGTAGCCAGTCGGTGACGAAGTACCGCTGATGTTGATGGCATTGATGCTCACTTCGCCAGAGGGTGAGTAGCCGCTCAGCAGACGGGTCTTGAGGCTGCCGTCCAGACTGGTCGAAGAGAATCCGGTCAATTCGATCACGTCATAACTGCCGTCGCTGGCACCTGCGATATCGATCAGCATTTTTCCGGTATCGCCCTGGCTGAAGCTGGCATCGCTGGGGTCGCCGGTTGCCCGCAACGCCAGACGCCCTACTGTCCCGTCGCCACCCGGTGCGAGGCTACCGTCATTGGTAAACGACCCACTGACAGACAACGTACCATTGCCCGAAATGGTCCCGTTGGTCTCGTTGCGGATGTAGCTCGCGCTGACATTGCCGCCGGCCATCGTCAGGGTGCCATAGTTGCTCACACTGGCATTGCCGGTGACGCTCAACACGGCAGCGTCACCATTGAGGACCAGCGTGGCATTGGCATTGTTGGTCACATCACCACTGGAGTTGACGCGACCGCTGATGTTGAGCGTACCGTTGTTGGTGATGCCATCGCTACCGACCAACAATCTGCCCTCACCGTTGGAGGCGACGCTGACGGTACCGTTGTTCGTGAGCGAATTGATATTGCCCCCGCCGCCGTTGAGCGTAAGCGTACCGGCGCTGTTGACGCGCACTGCTGCGGCGTAGAGGTTGCCGCTGCCAAGGTTGACCGTGCCATTGCTGATGAGCAGATCCCCGTTGCCGGAATCATCGGTGACCCTCAGCGAGCCGCCGTTCAGCACGATGCGTGCGCCATTGTCGATGGTACTCAGATTGCGCGGCTTGACCGCGTCCATGATGCGGGCTTCCGAGAAGCTCTCTTGCGATGACTGCACATAGCCGCTGTTGAGGGTCAGCCCAAGCCGTCCGCTCTCGCTGATGATGTTGGCCCGGATGCTGATGTTGTTGGCGGAGTTGAGCGTCAGTGTGCTGTCCGCGCCGCCGCTCTTGGTGATGTTGGCGGAGACGGTGATGTTGCCGCCCACGCCATCGCTATCGCCGGTGGTCAGGCTGACGCTGACACCATTGCTGAGCTGATTGGAAATGGTCGCCGCTGAAATCGTCGCGCCACTATCGGTGGAGGTGACCGCGTAGGACGAACAGCCATCGAAGCTGACGTTCGTTGTAGTGTTGGGCACCACCTCCAGATCATGCGGATCGATGAGCCAGGTCCCGCCCGTCCCGACCTTCGGCACCTTCACCACATCCAGGCGTTTCAGCCCGGAGGTATCCACAAATCCACCCTGCCCTGGCGCGCCCACTGCCGACACATCGCCATCGATGAAGGCGGCATTGGCGGCATACAGCGTGACATTGCCGCCCTTGGTGCCATCGGCACTGATGCCGGAACTGGCCGTGGTGGTCAGGTTGCCCGAGGCGCGCAGGAAGATGCGTCCGCCCTCGCGCACCACGCTGGAGGCATTGATGACGCCGCCATTCGTGATGAGGCCCGCCGCCACGCCGATGCGCCCGGCTTCGGCGGTGATGGTGCCGAGATTGGTGACGTTGCCGGCACTGCCGGTCACGTTCACGGTCACGCCCGGGGTGGCGGTATCGGCCAGCGTCACGGTCTGGCCGGCTGCGAGGATGACCTCGCCCTGCGGGCTGGTGATGATGCCGCTGTTGGACACGCTGCCGCCAATCAGGTAAACGCTGCCGCCGGTGGCCGAACTGATCTTGCCCTGGTTGTCCACCAGGCCGGCATTGCCGTCCTTGATGAAATTGAGACGGCCTGCCAGAAAGTCGTTGTCGCTGATGGCCAGGGAGGTCGCGATGAAGCGGGCGGCATCCACCGTACCGCCGGGCCCGATCACCACGCCATTGGGGTTGTACAGCACCACCGTGCCATTGGCCGAGAGCTTGCCGTAGATCTGCGAGATGTCGGCACCGGTCACCTTGGCCAGCAAGGCCGCGGACGAACTCGGCTGGGCCACGTTGACCGCCGCATCGGCACCGATGCTGAACGAGGCGAAGCGGGCAATGGCCTGCGGCGACAACTGGTTGATGTTGAGCGTGTTGCCGTTCTGGCTGAAGCTGAGATTGCCATTGGCCACGCTCCAGCCGGTGGGCAAGGTACCGGGCGCAGGCGCGGCGGCCAGCGCCGGGGCCTGCCACGCGCCACACACGGCGGCGGCGGCCAGCGACAGCCGCAACCCGGGCGCGAGCGCCCGCTTCCACGCACGCTGCAACAGACGCGACAGCAGCAGCGGCAAGGGCTTGCGCGCCCGCCAGGAAAGCGTCAGGCGGCGCTTGCCGACGCGTACCGTGATCGAGGGCGGCAGCAGTTCGATGGCCGGCGGAACCGGGGCTGGTGCGGGAGTGGATGGTGATGTCATGTCAGAACCCCAGGATGGCACTCAGGTGGGCGTTGAGATCGCCCCGCTGTTCGGTGACGGAATTTCCGTTGAGCAGAACCCGCGCCACATCCAGGCGCAAGGTGAAGTCACGTCCCAGCGTATAGCGCAACCCGGCGCCGAAGCTGGCCAGCGTGAGCGTCGACGGCACCGTCGAGGCCGCAGTCACGTTGTTGTTGGCACCGCGCGCGGCATCGACAAAGCCCAGCAGACGCAGGTTGCCGCGCGCCTCGCTCTTGACCAGCAGATCCGGGGTGTAGAGTTCGGCATTGACCACCGCACCGCTGTCGGCAGCCACCGCGCGCTCGGTGAAGCCGCGCACGGTATTGGCCCCGGCCAGACCGAACTGTTCCACCGGCGGCAGCGCATGGGGAGAGACCTGCAAGCTGCTGGCCAGGCGTACCTGCCAGTCATTCTGGAAGACCTTGAACCAGCTTGCACCGCCCCGCACGATGATGAAATTGTCCATCGACTGGCGCGAACCGGTGAAGAGCGAATAACGGTCCGTCACCTGCAGCGCGTCGTTGCGGCGCGCCTCGCCGGTGGCCATGTTGCGGGCGATGCCGAGGTTGTAGTCCAGCACCTGTCCCACGCCCTGTTGCTGCGCGCTGTAGCTCACCGACAGCGGCAATGTGGAATACGGCAGGCAGGTATTGAGCGAGGCGCCATTGAGCAGACCGCCATTGATGTTGCAGCTGGAATCGACCTTCTTGTAGTCGGCACCGAAGACCAGCTTGCTGCTCCACTCGCCGCTGCGGGCAAAGTAGTGGTTCCAGCGCAGCGCATAGATTTCGCCGCGGCCGGTGATGTTGAGCGTGGAGTTGACCGCCAGCGTCTGGCCCGAGGTGACGTTGGATTTGCCGTAGATGAAATCGAGGCTGTCGCCCAGTCCATACATGGGCAGACGATAACCCAGCGAATACAGGTCGACCTTGGCCCCCGAGGGACTGTCGGGCGAGGTGGTGTAGGCCACCGTAGCCACATGGTCGCGGTTGAACAGGTTGGAGTGCTGCACGGCCACGCCGGTGCGCCATTGCCCGGTATCACGGTTGCCGCTGTTGTCGACGTTGAGCATCACGCGCAGGGGATTGTCATCCTTGACCGTGATGGCCGCATCGATCTGGTTGGTGGATTCGGAGGCGGTGAGCGTGACGTTGACCTGCTTGGCCGGATTGTCGTTGGCCAGTTGCACCGATTCGGAAATGCGCCGCAGGTTGGGAGCACTGCCCTCCACCAGCTGCGGAATGCTGGCGCGGATGTTCTGCTCGCTGAAATGGCGGTTGTCGCTCACCACCACCTTGCCCACCACCGTCTCGACCACCTGCAGGCGCACTACGCCGCCGGTCAGTTCCTGCTCCGGCACGCTGACCTGCACGGCGGTATACCCGGCACTGCGATAGGCGTTCTCCAGGGCTTCCAGCGCCTGCTGGATGTCGCCATAGACGCGGCCGGGGCCGCGGAAAGGCGTGACCGCTTCGTCAACCCTGGCCTGGGTCAGCAAGGTGTTGCCCTCCACCGCGAAGCGCGTGATGTCGAATCGTTCGTCGTTGCGGACTGGCGCGCTGCCCGCCGCCACGGCGGACGCCTGTGGTGCCGGCTGCGGCTGTGCCCATGCGGCGACGGCGCTGCCCAGCAGCGCCATCCCGATCAGAGAATGCCCAAAGCATCGTTTCATTGTCTCTGTGACCCGCCCCCCGGCGAGCCCTCCCAGTTCTCTTGTTGCGCAGCGCGGCGGCAAGCCACGCTGTCACTGCCACCCTCCCATCCGGCCAGCCGCCTGCACTGACGTCAGCACATGGATCGCGCGGACGCAATGCGTGGCCGGCACGCAGGTACCCGGACCACGTAAGCGAACAACAAGACGAAAAGGAACCCCTGAAGCAGATGCGCTCGGACACCGATATTCCACTTCTTGAAGGAGGGATCAATCGCGTCCGGCAGCGACGTTGCCTTGCCAGGCAACATCACTCTTGATGCTTGTAAAGTATACTGACTAGTCCTGACCGCGTCGACAAGAATCGCTGAAAAACCGCTTCCAGCGGGCGTTTGCGGCTGATTGCACAGCACTTGATTGCCGCTCGGAAATAATTTGCGGTTTCAACATGCAAAGATTTTCGTGAAGTGCCAGCGGATGAGAACGTTTGTGCAAAACACGTCGCGCGGCGATCACACCATGCTGATTTCCCCAAGGAAAATGCGGCGGACTGACCGGGTCTCTTTATTTGGTATCGAAGGTCGTCACGCCATCCCAATCGGCCGGCGGCGGCGACTGGCGATAGTGCGCAATACGCTCCAGGTAGAGCGCATAAAGTCCCCGCGCGTGCGCGGCCTGCAGCGCTTCGATGGCGGCCTGCGCCTCCTCCCAGCGCAGCGCGCGCACCAGCGCCAGCGCCGCATGCCATTGCTCGACTTCCGCGCGCAACCCGGCATCGAGTTCGCTCTCGACGGCCAGCGGCTCGAAGATCGGCACGGGTTCGTTCTTGCCCTTCACCCGCACCCGGTCCAATTCGCGATAGGCAAACTGCGGCGCGGCCTGGCGCGTGGCATCACCGACCATCACCCCCACCCCGTAGACCTTGGTGATCGACTCCAGGCGCGAGGACAAATTGACCGCATCGCCCATCACCGTATAGGCCTTGCGGATGCGCGAGCCCATGTCGCCCACGCGCATCTGGCCGCTGTTCAAGCCGATGCCGATCTTCAGCGGCGGCCAGTTGCGGCGCGTGAATTCCTCGTTGAGCAGCAGCGTGGTCTGCTGCATCTTCAATGCCGTGGCCACTGCGCGGGCGGCGTGATCGGGCACATCCAGGGGCGCGCCCCAGAAGGCCATCACGGCGTCGCCGATGTACTTGTCGAGCGTGCCGCGATTGCCACGGATATCTTCGGACATGGCCGTGAGATACATGTTGATGTATTCACGCAGCTCGTTGGGCTGCAAGCTTTCGGAGATGGTAGTAAATCCGCGCACGTCGGAAAACATCACGGTCAGTTCGCGGATCTCGCCTTCCATGTTGTAGCTGGCCGGATTGGCCGCCATTTCGGCCACCAGTTCGGGAGCCACGTATTCGCCGAACAGGTTGACGATGGCCTTGCGGTTGCGATATTCGAACAGGTAGCCCCAGGCCAGGTTGCTGATGAACAGCAGCGCCACCAGCAGCAACGAGGACGCCAGCGGCAGCACCAGGCCGGCGCTGTCATAGAGCCAGTAGTTGAGTCCGCCCAGGGCGGCCGCCGTCCCCAGCGACAGCAGCACCGAGGCCAGCGGCCCCAGCGCGGGCAACAGCAGGCCCAGCAGCAGGCCGGCCAGCGCCACCTGCAGGCCGTCATAGCCCGCCGCGAAATCGGGGCGGGTCTTGAAGTCGTCATCGATGATGGACGCGATCAGATTGGCGTGGATCTCCACCCCGGGATAGACCGGACTCACCGGCGTGGCCCGCAGGTCGTTCAGGCCCGGCACGGTGGTCCCGACCAGCATGATGCGGCCATCCAGCTGGTCGTGCGGATAGGTGCCACGGATCACGTCCACTGCCGGTACATAGCGATAGGCACCGCCCTGCGGACCGCCACGCCCGCGATAGGTCACCAGCGTGGTCAGCCCGCGCTCCACCGGAATGATCAGCGGCTGCGGACGCGCTTCCACGGCGATGGCGGCGAGCGCATCGTAGGTCTCCTTCTGGTTCCCCAGCAGTCCATCCGCGCCGGTCAGGAAGACCGGCTTGATGCGCTTGCCATCGACCGCCACCCGGGCCGTCGCCAGGGCCAGCGACTCGTAGAAGTTGTCGCCATGCCGCGCCAGCAGCGAGACCGTGCGAATCAGCCCGTCGTCATCGGGAACCGGATTGAAGAAGCCGCCGGCACGCGCCGCCGCTTGCAGCTGCGGCAGGTTGGCACCATAGGCGCGCCAACGCACCACCTCCACGTCGCGCCCGCCCAACGCGGCCACGCTGAAGGCGGGCGGCGGCAACTGCCCCTTGATCACGGCCCCGCCCTCATTGGAGAAGGCATAGCCCATCACCACCGGCTGGCCCTGCAGGGCGGCGGCCAGGCGTGCGTCGTAATCCATCTGCGGCTTGAGCAGGCGCAATTGCTGTGCCAGTTGCGGCACGTCCTTCAACGGTCCGCGCGCCAGGTCTTCCAGACGGCCATAGCCGGAGGTGGTGTCGGGCTCGGCGAAGACCACGTCGAAACCGACCGACTGCGCCTGGTAGGCCTGCGTCATCTGCTCCACCAGCTTGGCCACCAGGTCGCGGCTCCAGGGCCAGCGGCCCAGCTCGTTGATGCTGCGCTCGTCGATATCGACGATGACGATGCGCGGATCCAGCGCCGGCTTGGCCACACGCATGCGCAAGTCATAGAAGAACAGGTCCATGCGCTCGACCACGCGATTGGGCAGCACCCCCACCACCACCGCCTCGGCCAGGCCGATGAGCACCAGCGCCAGCAGCCAGCGCGCCCAGTACTTGGCGAAGACGATACGCAAACGACGCAACATGGACTTTCCCCCGATTCCTTTTTTGATTGGCTGCGATCATGCCACCAGTTGCCGGTACCCACAATCGGCGCGGCACGCCGGACGTTGCCACACGGCATGACTGCATGAATAGCTGAAATAAGCCAGACGCGATGAACCGATGCGCAAAATGGGTTCTAATGATTTCCCGCCACCGATGAAGGAGCCCCGCATGCAGCCCATTCCAATGATCACCCTGCGCAATGGCGCGCAAGTCCCGGCACTTGGCCAGGGCACCTGGAACATGGGCGAGTCCGCCGCGGCCGCCAGCGCCGAGGTACGCGCCCTGCAGGCCGGCATCGACCTGGGCATGACGCTGATCGATACCGCCGAGATGTATGCCGATGGCCAGTCCGAACGCGTGGTCGGCAAAGCCATCGCCGGCCGCCGCGAACAGGTCTATCTGGTCAGCAAGGTGTTGCCGCACAACGCCAGCGAACGCGGCACCATCGCCGCCTGCGAGGCCAGCCTCAAGCGCCTGGGCACCGATCATCTGGATCTCTACCTGCTGCACTGGCGCGGATCGCATCCGCTTTCGGCCACCATCGCGGGCATGGAGACCCTGATGGCGCAGGGAAAAATTCGCGGATGGGGCGTCAGCAATCTCGACACCGACGACATGGACGAGCTGGCCGATGCACCCGGTGGCGAGCAGGTGCTGTGCAATCAGGTGCTGTACAACCTCTCGCGGCGGGGAATCGAATTTGACCTGCTGCCGCAGGCCGAACAAAGCGGCGTGGCCGTGATGGCCTATTCGCCCATCGAGCAGGGGCGCATTCTCAAGCAGCCGGCCCTGAAGGCGGTCGCGCAGCGCCACGGCGTGACACCGGCGCAGGTGGCGCTGGCGTGGGTGTTGCGACGTCCCGGGGTGATCGCCATTCCCAAGGCCGCGGATGTCGCGCACGTGGAGGCCAACCGGGCCTGCCTGGCGCTGCATCTGAACGAAAATGACTACAGTGAGCTGGATGCGGCCTTTCCACCGCCACGGCGCAAGCAGCCGCTGGCGATGTTGTGAAGCAATGGGCCTTCAGGCCGCTGCCTCCAACGCTTGCAAGGCCTTGAGCAAGTAGCGCACGGCCGCCGGAATCGGCGCGATCACCGGCACCGAAAACCGCTGCGCCAGTGCCGTCGCCGCCTGCCCCAACGGACCGCCGCCAATCACCACCGCCTCGGCACCATCGCGCTCCACGCAGGCGCGCACGGCTTGCGCCAGTGCCTCTACCAGTGCCTGCGGATCGGCCGCCAGCGCGCGCGGATCACCGGCGGTCAGACGAATGCCGGTGTAGAGCGCACCGACACCTGCCTGCTGCGCTTTTTCACCAATCACATCAGCCAGCTCCGGCGTGACGGTGGCCACACCGAAGCGGCGTCCACCCTCGGCTGCTTCCAGCATCGACGCTTCACACAGCCCGGCGACGGGCCGGCCATCGAGCGCACGCAGGCGCTCAATGCCAGGATCGCCAAAGGCGCTGATGATGCACCCGACGCTGTGCCGCCCGCCTTCGCGCCAGTTGCGCTCGACCTCCGCCCCCGCTGCCGCCAGTTCCACGGCATTGACGATCATCTCCGGCCCCTGCCGCGCACTCACGCCGCTGAGGGCATATCCCGCTGGCAGCGAAGTGCGGGCAATGGCCACCATCATCTCGGTGGTGGCCTGGGAGGAATTGGGATTGATCAACAGGATATGCGGCATGCCAGACTCATGAAAAAGAAAATCAACTACGTGCAGCGACCGCCGGCACCACTGCCTCCGGCGCGGTCTCCTCCAGCGGTGCATCGGGCGACTTGCCATAGGTCTCGGGCACGGTGCGGATGGCCACGGTGAAGATGCCGTACATGGCGGCGATCATGCCGAACACGCCCGCCAGCCCGAAGGCATCGAACAGGCGGCCGGCCACCAGCGGCATCAGGGCCCCCGCCGCGGTGCCGGTGGCGAGGATGAAAGCGGTACCGAAGGCGCGCACGCGGGTCGGATACAGCTCGGGCGCGAAGATCCAGATGGTGGTGTTGAGCAGCAGCACGAAGAACTGGAACACCGCACCCGCCGCCAGGATCAGCACGATGCTCTTGGCCAGGAAGCCGATCGCCAGCGCCGCCAGGCAGGCGCAGATCGCACCGGCGGTCAGCACGCGCTTGCGCGGCAGATGGAATCCGAACACCGACGCGGCAATCGCCCCCAGCAGGCTGCCGCTCTGCATGACCATGGTGAACAGCAGGCTCTTGGAGATGGTGTAGCCCAAGCTCACCAGAATGGTCGGCATGAGCGTGAGCACCGAAATCTGCGCACCATAGGTCATCCAGATGGCGATGCACAGCGGCAGCGTGCGCCGCGCCAGCGCGCCCTGGAAGATTTCCATGGAGCGCACCTTGGCCGGTGCGGCCTGCTGGCGGCTGCCATCGTCGCTGATCCAGTCACGGCCTTGCGGCGCCGGGCCGGAGAGCTTGCCGCTGGCCAATCGCGCCAGCACCTGATTGGCTTCGGCGATCTTGTTGCGGGAGAGCAGGAAACGCGGCGTCTCCGGAATGTAGCGGCGATAGAAGGCCCCCAGCAGTGCCGGCAGCATCAGGCAGAAGAACAGCCAGCGCCAGCTGTTTTCACCGGGAAAGAGCGTAAACACCAGCAGGCCGAACGCCGGTGCCAGGAAATTGCCCATGCCGCCCGCGCCCACATTGACCAGGCCCACGGCGGTGCCACGGAACTTGCTGGAACAGAATTCGGCCAGCATGGTGACCGCAATGGCGATTTCACCGCCGAGACCGAAACCGACGATGGCTCGGCCCACAGCCATCACCGTCAGGTCCGGGGCCAGCGCGCAGATGCCGGCTCCCAGTGTGAACAGCAGCAGGTCCAGGCTCAGCATGACGCGCCGGCCATAACGGTCCGCCACGAGACCGGAGACGATGCGGCCGATGGCGGCGCTGGCGAAGGTCACCGTATTGAGCAGGCCGATGTCGGTCGCCGTCAGGCCCCACTGCTGCTTGAGCAGCGGGCCGACCAGGCCGATGGCGTTCTGTTCGAAGGCGTCGAACAGGCAGCCGATCAGGATCAGGAAGATGATGGTGTGATGCGAACGGGTCACCCCGATCTTGTCCAGCGCGCCGTCCAGTTCGGCCACGCGTGGCGAGTGCGGCAGGTCGGGCGATGAAAGTGTGGGTCCGGCCATGGTCTGCTCCTCTTGCGTTGGAAGGTCCAATGAGTGCTGCTCGGTATGTGCATCGGGTGATGCGAGGCTGGGAGACCACGGCGACCTGACCTTGCGGCCGTGAAACTACTGTAGTCCAGCATGCCCGGCAATGAAAGCCAGATTTCAATATATATTGTTTATTGAAATTTAGATTTCACTCATGCAGCAGCATTAGCAATCTGCGTGCCAGCCATTTGGGAGGGATGAAATCAGGATTTCAGGAGGAAATGACCGGCCGGGAACGCCCGGCATGCGCCGCAAGAGGGCAGGCAGCACGGTCGCCGCACCGGCGCGGGGCGGCACGCATGAAAATCGGGAGTCAGAAAATTGAGGTACCTGAAATCAGGATTTCAATATTGAAGGAGGGCAATTGTCCAGCATTCCGCCCCGGCAACTCACTCGAAGTCGCCCAGTTCCTCATGCTCCTGCTCCACTGCCGCCAGCCGCTTGCGTCCGGCGGCACCACTGGCTTCGATCACCAGGGTGGACAAGAGATCACACAGCGCCATCACGCCGACATGATTGTCCAGCGAGCCGGGACCGCGGCAATGTGCCTGCAGCGACCATGTGGCCAGGGCGTAGTCGGCCGAGGCCTGGTCGCTGATGTAGAGAAGATAAGATCCGGCGCGCGTGGCGGCCTCCAGCAGGCGGTCCATCTGCCCGGTCTGGCGGCGCGTGCCGAAGACGATCACGCAATCGCGCTCGGACAGACCGGCAGTGTATTCCGCGAGGGTCTCGCCCGGCCCCGGCAGGCAGGTCACGCGCGGCAAGACCTGGATGATCTGCCAGCGCAGGTAGAGCGCAAAGGCCTGGCTGCTGCGGCTGCCGAAGATCAGCACCTGGGGCGCGTTGACGATGGCGCGGGCGATCTCGGCCAGGGTGGCGTCGGAGAGGCGCTCGAAGGTGGCCGCCAGGTTCTGCTGGGATTGCTGGAAGTGCGCCGCCACCGAGCGTACCTGGCGCGCAGCGCCGGGGCTGCTGGCATGGAACAGCGGGGAGCCGGTCTCCTGTTCCTCGCGCACGTGGCGGCGCGCTTCCTCGTAGCTCTCGTAACCGACGCGGCGGATGAAGCGGCTCACGGTCGACGGCGACACGCCCGCCAGTTGTGCCAGCTCGTTGCCGGCATAGCTGGCCAGCTCGCCCGGAAACTCCAGCAGGAAGTCGGCCAGCTGGCGTTCGGTACTGGAGAGTTCGTCGAGTTTGCTGCGCACGCGGCGCACGAAGGATTCGGCAGAAGGTTTCATGTCGGTGCGGGGCAGATCCGCGAGGCAGTTCAATGCGGGCGGTCGCGAAGCCGTGGCGGGCGATTTGCTTCATATCGCCTCAAACCCACGCGATCCGGACCGGGTCGCCGCATTGTATAGCAGCCAGGCCCTGCTGCGGCGTCAGCCGAACTTGCGTGCAGCGTCGATGGCCAGGCCGCTGCCGATGCTGCCGAACAGGTCGCCCTCCACATGCCGCGCCTGCGGTGCCAGCGCACTGATGCGTTCGCGCAGCAGGCGCACGCCGCTGGAACCGCCGGTGAAGAACACGCTGTCGATATCGTCGGCGCGCAGGCCGGCCTGCTGCAACAGCGCCAGCACGGTCTGCTCCACCGATTGCACCAGGTGGTCGACGGCACCGTTGAAGTCGCTGCGCAGGAGCGGCAACTGTTCCGGCTGGCGCAGGCGGTCCAGGTCCAGCAGGGTCTGCTCGGCGCTGGAGAGCGCGATCTTGCCCGCCTCCACCTGCAGCGCCAGCCAGTGGCCGCAACGCTGCTCGACCACGTCCAGCAGGCGCGCAAAGCGCTCGCGGTCGGCCACTTCGCGCGCCACGTCCTGCAGTTGCTGCCAGGCCTTGCGGGTGTAGAGCTGGTTGATGGTGTGCCAGGTGGCCAGGTTGAAGTAATAGCTGGAGGGGATCTCGGCATTGCCCTGCAGGCGGCCGCCCAGGCCCAGCAGCGGCATCACGCAGGCCAGGCTGAAATACTTGTCGAAGTCGGTGCCGCCGATGTGCACGCCGCCATTGGCCAGGATGTCCTCGCGCCGCTCGCTGCGCGCCGCGCGCTCGGGCGAGAGGCGCACCAGCGAGAAGTCGGAGGTACCGCCGCCGATGTCGACGATGAGCACCAGCTCTTCCTTGTCGATGCGCGACTCGTAATCGAAGGCGGCCGCAATCGGTTCGAACTGGAAGGCGATGTCCTTGAAACCGACATCGCGCGCGATCTCTTCGAGCGTATCCTGGGCCAGCTGGTCGGCGGCCGCATCCTCATCGACGAAGTGCACCGGACGGCCCAGCACCACCTTGGAGAACGAGGTCCCGGCGGCACGTTCGGCGCGTTGCTTGAGTTCACCGATGAACTGCGAAAGCAGGCCACGATAGGGCAGCGCCCGGCCGCCCACTTCCGTCTGGCCATCGATGGCGCCGGAACCGAGCAAGCTCTTCAGTGAGCGCATCAGGCGGCCTTCGTAGCCGGCCAGGTATTCGCCCAGGCCGGCGCGGCCATAGCTGAAGCTGTTCTCGTCGGCATTGAAGAACACCACCGAAGGCAGCGTGGCCTTGCCGTCTTCCAGCGGCAGCAGCAGGGAATCCCCGGCCTGCGGACGCATCCAGCCGACCGTGGAATTGGAGGTGCCGAAATCCACACCGCACGCGTTCGCCATCGATCACTCCTTCTTTTTGGGTCGGCAATCATATAGAAAAGGACGGTGCTTGTCTGCACGGCGTCACGGCGGCGTTTGAAGCAAACAACATGCCGCCGTGAAACCATTACCGATTCGGCAATGGCAGGATGGCAATCCAACGAAAAAAGGCACCGCCGGGCAGGGCTGCCCGGCGGTGCCGTCAGATCGAACCGGCTGAAAACGGCTGTGGAAAACTTAGAATTCCTGCGCCACCGGACGCAGCACCACTTCGCTGATATCCACATTGGCCGGCTGCTCGATGGCATAGGCAATGGCGCGCGCCACCGAATCGGCCGGAATCTGGTTGGCCTCATACCAGGCCAGCAGGGCTTCCGAGGTCTCCTTGTCGCTGCTGTGCGTCTTCAGTTCGGAATCCACCGCCCCCGGGGAGATGATGGTAGTGCGCACACCGTCCGGTGCTTCAGCGCGCAGGCCTTCGGTCAGGGCACGCACCGCGAACTTGGTGGCGCTGTAGACCGTGCCCATGCCGGCGAAGACCTTGATGCCCGCCACCGACGACACATTGATGATGTGGCCCGAGCCCTGCGCAGCGAAGCGCGGCAGCGCGGCGGCCACGCCATAGAGCACGCCCTTGACGTTGACGTCGATCATGCGGTCCCACTCTTCGACCTTGAGCTTGGCCATCGGAGCCAGCGGCATGATGCCGGCATTGTTGACCAGCACGTCAATGCGGCCGAAGTGCTGCTCACCCTTGGCGACCAGGGCTTCCACGTCGTCGCGGCGCGCCACGTCAGTGGTCACGGCGATGGCCTGGCCACCGGCGGCGGTGATGTCGGCCACCAGCTTTTCCAGACGCTCGGTGCGGCGCGCACCCAGTACCAGCCTGGCGCCCAAGGAAGCCAGGTGGCGTGCGGTGGTTTCGCCCAGGCCGCTGCTGGCACCGGTGATGACGACGACTTTGTCCTTGATGTTGTTGCTCATGATGAATCCTTTCCAGTGATGGGGTTGGCTTGCGGTTGCTGCGTGTCGATGGAAGGATTATGGGTGGCGCCACTATGCCAAACAATGGAAATGATAAGATTACAGAATTCCATTTTCAGGAATCATCATGCTCAACCGACTGGAGATGTTGCGCATCTTCTGCGCTGCCGCCGATACCGGCAGCTTCAAGGAAGCCGCGATCCGGCTCGGCATTTCACCGCAGGCCGTCACCCGCGCCATCCAGGAACTGGAGCGCCTGCAGGGCGAGATGCTGTTCCATCGCAATACGCGCCAGGTGCGCATCACCAGTTTCGGCGAAGCGCTCGCCGAACGCGCACGCGAAAGCCTGCGTGATCTGGATGGACTCTTCGAAACGGAGGCCGCCAGCCCGGCCGACGAGATGAGCGGACTGGTGCGCCTGGCCGCACCGTCGGCACTGGGACGCAGCCGCCTGCTGCCCATCGTGGAGCGATTGGCGCAGGCGCATCCCGGCTTGCGCTTCGACCTGCGCCTGACCGATCAGCGCGCCGACGTGGTAGGAGAAAAGATCGACATCGGCATCCGCGTCGGCACCGTGCCGGACAACCGCTTCGTGGTGCGGCGTCTGGGCAAGGTGCGCTTCTACGTGGTGGCAACGCCGCGCTTCCTGCGCCGTCATGGGGCCCCGGAGGACACCGAGGCCCTGCGCGCCCTGCCCTGCACCGCCATGCTGGACCGGGGCACGGGCCGCCCCTGGCCCTGGCTGTTCGCGCAGGAGAACCAATGGATGGCCGATCATGCCCGCTTCCTCTGCGATGATTCCGAGGGCGAATATTTGTTGGTAAGAAGTGGGGTGGCCATCGGCCAGATTGCCGGTTTCCTGTGCGAGGACGATATCGCGGCAGGACGGCTGGTCCCCGTCATGACTGATCACGAACCCGATCCCTGGGACATGTACCTCTACCGTCCGCAACGCGGACCGGTGCCGCCGCGCCTGCGGCTGGTGTTCGATACGCTGGTGCGCGAATTCGCCGAGTGAATGTGCTGGCTTACCAGCGGCAGTCGTGATCCATCAGCACTTCGGCACTGCCCTGTTCCTCGCGGTCGAAGTTGACCGGCATGTTGACCAGGAAGAAGCCGGTGCTGCCATCGGCAAAACGCGCCCCGGTCAGCAGCAGTGACTGCGAGGCCATGTTGTCGGCCGCATAGGCGCTGCGGGCAGCGGCCAGCTTGAAGGGGTCGTGCAGTGCCAGCGTATCGGCGGGCAGGCGCATGACCCAGTAGCGATGGCCTTCGAAATACCACGGCAGCCATTGCTGCAAAGGGTCACCCCGGTGATCGTCGAGGCTGGCCGCCACATCGCGGCGCATGCAATCGATGTGCAGATGCAGGTGCAATTGCGAACGGCCGGCCGCCGAATTGATTTCAATGCCCAGCTGTTCATCGGAGAGCGGACGGCCCAGGGCCTGCGCCACACGCCCGCGCTGCTCCCATGCATAAGCCCAGTAGTTGGGCGCATCCGGTGCCAGCAACTCCGGACTTTCGATGCCGGTCAGGCGACGGGTCGGCATGAGCAGGTATTGCGCGGGACCGACCAGATCCTTGAGCACCACGAAGCCGCGCGCCAGATCGACCATCACGCATGGCTGCGGCTGGCCGGCCGACTGCATGTTGGGCACGCATTGCTGGCCGGTGATTTCCCACAGCTTGTGAGGATCGGCGGCCTGGGCCGGACTGGCCGACAAGACGCAGGCGGCCAGCAACAGCGAACACAGGAAAGCGGCGCGGGAAGAAAAAAGGGAAAGCAGTCGCATCGAAACCATCCGGGACAATGAGCTGCAAGGCGGCAGGCAGCGCCGCAGCGAGGCCGTGAGATTAACGGTCCGGTATGTCCGCAGCATGACAGCCGTATGACGGGGGAGATTATTTGTCGCGCGTGGCCTGCACCAGGCACTTGGAGAGCTTGTCGAAATGCAGCCAGGCAGCCTGGCTCAGTTCGACCTGCTTGCGGCGCGGATCTTCGGTATCGGCCAGCACGATCCAGCCCTTCTCGCGCATGGATTTCAGGCGCGCATGCAGCATCGCGGGCGAACCGAATTCGCTTTGCGCCATCAGGTCGCGCACCGACAGCCGCTGTTGGTCTTGGCCGGCACGGGCGATGAAAGCCAGGATCCGGTCTTCGAGCGGATCCAGCGTAGCCAGTGACGGCAATCCCCGGAGTGCTTCGGCCAGTTGCAGAAATCTCAGGTAGATATCCGCCGGCCGCTTGTTTTTACCCATATGGCGATGGTGTTGGTTGTTGTCTTGCAAGTCAGGAACGCGTTACGTACGGAGCGCGCGTAACACGCGCGCGACATCGTTCCAGAATTGATAGCGAATCATACGCCGGGCCTGCCGGAAAGTGCAATCTTTACCGCCTTGACCGGCAGCAATGCGTCCGGCGGTAACGTTTGCACCCCGATTTGCGAGGCTGGCGCGCCACACTGCTGAAAATTGTTGAGGTGCAGCGCCCCGCCGCATTGGGTAACATACGCGCCGTTCCGCATGTCCCAGCCTCCCCTCGCCATGCACGCCTCGCCCGACCATCGTTCCGTCCTGCGCACCCACCTGGCCGCCATCGCCGGCACGGCGCTGTGCTATTTCCTGTTCTATTCGATCAACGAATGGCTGTTCCGGCGCACCCAGTTCACCGAAGGCATCGCCTGGATCTACCTGCCCGCCGGCGTGCGCCTGATCTGCACCCTGCTCTTTGCCGAGGCCGGCTGCGTGGGCCTGCTGGTGGGCTCCCTGGCCACGGCCGCGACCTATCAACTGTTCCCGCATGACCTCATCGCTGCCGCCGGCTACTGCCTGATCTCGGCCGGCGCCCCCTACCTGGCCTACCGCCTTACGCTCTCCGGCATGGACCTGGGGCGCAACCTGGGCAACCTCAACACCACCCGGCTGATGGCCTGCATCCTGCTCTATGCGCTCTCCAATCCGCTGTTCCAGCTGATCTGGTTCGTCATGCGCGGGGTCTATCCGGATTTCTGGAGCGGCCTGATCGTCATGTCCATCGGCGATCTCTCGGGCTCGCTGATCGTGGTCTACCTGTGCAAGCTGCTGCTGTCCATGCTGCCCCGCATGCCCGTGCCACGGCGCTGATGGCAGGCCGCACGCTGTCGCCGGCAGGCGTCAGCCGCTGGCACACCTGCGGACTTGCGGATAACCCCAGGCAACATTTTCTTCACTCGGGTTAACGCAAACCAGCATGGTGTAATACGCACGACACATTTCCTCGCTACGCTGCGCATCGCTATAAAAACTATAGCGCTACAAATCGTATAACGAAGCTTCGAGGAGTGTGGCATGCGCAGTTGGGACGAACCCAAAAAACGGAAGGCCCGCGTCGAGATCATCCCGATGATCGACGTGATGATGTTCCTGCTGGTCTTCTTCGTGCTGATCAGCCTGAACGTGATTCCGGCCCTGGGCCTGAAGACCCAGCTGCCCAGTTCGTCCACCGCCCAGGATCTGAAACCGCAGACCAAGGCCGTCATCACCATCGCCAAGGAAGACGTGATCCAGGTCGATGGCGAGAACACTACCCTGGACGCCCTCACCGCCCGCCTCGACAAGCTGCGCAAGGATGGCGAGAAACTCAATCTCATCATCAACAGCGACCGCGGCGTGGAAGTGCAGCGCCTGGTCGACGTGATGGATACGCTCAAGAAGGGCGGCTTCGATTCCATCTCGATTGCCACCCGCAAGCAGTGATGATGAACGTTCCCATCCTCTTCCGTTTCCGCGAGCCGCTGGCCACGCTGCCCTCGCTGGTGGTACTGGCCGTGCTGATCCTGGCCGGCGTGCAGAAAGTGACCGAACTCAAGCGCAAGGAAGATCCGCAGCCGGTGCAAATCTCGCTGACGGAAATACCGCCGCCTCCGGTGCCGCAACCCAAGCCGCAAGTGGAACCGCAGCCCAAGCCGGTCGAGCCGCCGAAGAAACAGGAAGCGCCCAAGCCCGTGGCCAAGCCGGCTCCGGTCAAGCAAGCGCCGGCCCCGGTGGACCCGGCACCGCCCTCGGCCACCGCACCGATCCTGCCGGCCACGCCGCCGCAACCCAGCGCTCCGGCCGCACCTCCGGTGCAGTCCGCGCCGGTGGCCCCGCCATCGCCGCCGCCGGCCAACACCGCCAACATCGAGCAGACCTACGTCGGCCAGTTGCGCGCACATCTGAACAGCATCAAGCGCTATCCGACCGGACGCGAAGCCAGCACCCTGCGACCGCAAGGCAAGGTGCGCGTGTGGTTCGTGTTGAAGCGCGATGGCAGCGTGGTCGACAGCGGCATCGAGAGCTCATCGAACTCCATGCTGCTCGATGATGCCGCCCGCAAGACCATCAATCGCGCCGCCTTCGCGCCCTTCCCGGAAGACAGCTACAAGGGCGAGAGCACGCACCGGTTTACCGCCGATCTGGAATTCATTCCCGTCTGACGCGGCCCGCTGCAGAACGCAGGGGGCGCGCACCGGGCGCAACGACTTCGACACGCAGTTCAACAAACCCAGGGGAACACGACATGCAATGCAAACTCACCCGGCTGTCCTTGCTGATATCCGGGCTCTTCATGGCAGGCGCACCGGCCTTCAGCTTCGCCCAGTCCACCACCACTGACGTCGGCACCGTGACCGTGCAGGGCGGCGGCAGCGCCAGCGCCGGCACGGCGGCGGCCACCGGCCTGATCCAGGCGGAAGATTCGCCCAAGGCGCGCAGCTCGGTCAACCGTGACTACATCGAGAAGCAATCGCCCACCGGCACGCCCTACCAGATGATCAACCTGCTGCCCGGCGTGAACACCTACGACAACGACGGCTCGGGCCTGTTCGGCGGCAACATCCGCGTGCGCGGCTTCAACAGCGACCAGCTGGGCTTCACCATCAACGGCGCACCGGTCAACGACTCCGGCAACTTCGCGGTGTATCCGCAGGAGTACACCGAGCCCGACAACCTGTGCAACATCTTCGTGACCCAGGGTTCGACCGATACCGAAGCGCCTCACGTGGGCGCCACCGGCGGCAACATCGGCATGACCTTCTGCGCACCGGAAGACCAGCAGCGCATCCGCGTGACCAATGCCTTCGGCTCCAACAGCCTGTGGAAGCGCTATGTGCGCTTCGACTCGGGCAAGCTGCTGGACAACAAGTTCAAGTTCTTCATCTCGTACTCCAAGACCACTGCCGACAAGTTCAAGGGACCGGGCGGCGCCATCAAGGATCACGTCGACATCGGCACCAACTTCGACCTGGGCCAGGGCAGCTTCATCAACGCCAACCTGCTCTACAACCGCCAGCTCAACAACAACTACCGTTCGCTGACCAAGACCCAGATCGCCCAACTGGGCCGCAATGCCGACTTCGGCAGCACCATTCCGCAGCACCAGCCCGCAGTGGCCGGTACCGCGCAGAACGACACCACCTATGCCCCCAACGTTGCGGCCAACATCGCCAACAACGCGTACTACGCCTACAACCTCAATCCCTTCGAGAACTGGCTGGGCACCATCAATGCGCACTTCCAGCTGAGCCCGACCTCCAGCCTGGATATCGATCCCTACTTCTGGTACGGCTTCGGCACCGGCGGCAACCAGCTGCAGACCGTGCGTGAAGGCGGCGTGACCGGCGCCAGCCAGCTCGGTGGCGGCGCACGCGACGTCAACGGCGACGGCGATCGTCTCGATACGGTCTACGCCTACGAAGGCAGCCGCACCCGCACCTATCGTCCGGGCGTGACCTTCAAGTTCAACCAGCAGCTGGACAACCACCGCATCCTGGCCGGCTACTGGGTCGAGCGCGCCCGTCACCAGCAGACCGGCCCCTTCAGCCGCGTGGACAACAACGGCAACATCGCCGACCTGTGGCAGGACAATTCGGACCAGTGGCTGCGCAATGCCGATGGCTCCATCTTGCAGTACCGCGACACCATGACCGTCAGCACGGCGCAGTCGATCTTCCTGCAGGACAGCATCAGCATGATGAACGACAAGCTCAACGTGCAAGTCGGCGGCCGCTACTCCTCCATCGACCGCGACTTCACCAACTACCCGAGCACCGGTTCCACCAGCGGCACCAACAGCTATTCCAGCGCCGGCTACTACAAGGTCAAGAAGAACTACGCAGACTTCCTGCCCAGCCTGGGCGTGCGCTTCCAGCTCGATGAGAAGCAGTCGGTGTTCTTCAACGCCGCCAAGAACTTCAAGGCACCGGGCAACTTCTCCTACTTCGGCCTGCTCTCGGGCGGCACCATCGTCAACGGCCAGCTGGTCGGGGCGACCCAGCGCGAAGTGCCGGTGGACAAGGAAACCTCCTGGAACTACGACCTCGGCTACCGCTACAACACCGAGAAGTGGATGGCCTCCGGTTCGCTGTTCTACATCGATTATCACAACCGCATCGCCAGCGCCTACAACCCGGACACCAACAACAAGACCGACTACAACGTCGGCGATGCCAGCTCGCACGGCCTGGAACTGGAAACCGGTTACGCCTTCACCCGCAACCTGTCGATGTATGGCTCGCTGTCCTACATCAAGAGCAAGATGAAGCAGGACCTGCGCAACAGTTCGACCCAGTTCCTGCCGACCTCGGGCAAGGAATTCCCGGATACGCCGAACTGGCTGTCGGGCCTGTCGCTGCAATACCAACAGGATGGCTGGTACGTGTTCGGCCAGGCCAAGTACACCGGCCGCCGCTACACCACCCTGGTCAACGACGATGCACTGGGTGGCTACACCCTGTTCAACGCCGGTGCCGGCATGACCTTCGCGTCCACCACCTGGCTGAAGAAGCCGACGGTGCGCCTGAACGTCTACAACCTGTTCGACAAGCAGTACCTCAACCTCAACGGCGGCAGCGGCAGCCAGTTCACCACCAACGCAGTGGCGGTCAACGGCATCCCTGGCACCGATCCATCGCTCTACATCGGTGCCCCGCGCACCTTCACCGTCACCCTGACCGCGGATTTCTGATCGCGGCCTGAACCGGGCGGCCCGCACCTGCAACACGGGCCGCCCATCACTGCAAGAGAGGCAAGCATGAACATGCAATTACTCCACGAACTGGCCTTCTACCTGATGTACGCCTGCGCGGCGCTGGCCATTTTCGTCATCGTCGAACGCGGCCTGTTCTTCGGCTACACCATGCGCCAGGCCACGGGCCTGGAGCGCGCCATGACGCACGCGGTCCAGCATCTGCAGGAACTGCCGGCCGAACTGACCACCCGTCCCAGCCTGCCGCTGGCCCTGGTGTCGGACATCCTGGCCGAAAAGCATCACCTGCATACCGAAAAGGACCTGGAAGATTTCAGCGAGTCGGTCTACATTGCCAAGCGCGGCGAAGTGCAGCAGCGCCTGTGGATCCTCGATACCATCGTGACCGCTGCGCCCCTGCTGGGCCTGCTCGGTACCATCCTCGGCATCATCGACACCTTCAAGGCACTGGCGGTGCAGGGCGTGTCGGACCCGGGCCAGGTGTCGCAGGGCATCGGTACGGCGCTGTATGCGACGGCTCTGGGCATCGGCATTGCGGTGGTCGGCATGTTCTTCTTCAACCTGTTCCAGGAACGCATCGAGCGCATCAACGATCACCTGAAGGTCCTGATGCTGCGCGCCTGCGTCGGCCGCCTGAACCCGCAGCCGCAACACAGCCCGCAGCCGCAGGGCAAGCTGCACATCGCCTGAGCGCCACACTGACTTCTCCCTTGCCGACATCATGACCCTCGCGCCACGCCGTCTTCTGCTTCGTCTCGCTGCCGCCTTCGGGCTGGTTCTTTCGCTGGCCACACCGGTCCGGGCCGAATTCGCCATTCCCGGCTTCGAACTGGTCCACACCGTGCCGCGCGAAACCACGCTGGCCACGCCGGATCTGCGCGATGCGGCGGTGGTGTGGAAGGAAATGTTCGACAGCGCGCAGCGCGAGATCGTGTTCGGCCAGTTCTACGTGGCCGGGCAGGATGGCGAGGCGCTCGATGACATCATGGCGCACCTGGAGGCGGCCGGACGGCGCGGCGTGAAGATCCGCTTCCTGATGGAAAAGAAGGGCGAGTTCGCCTCGGTCCCGGCCACCATCGAGAAGCTCAAGCGCATCCCGAATCTGGAATTCCGCCAGATCGATTATTCCCGCATGACCGGCAACGGCATCATCCACGCCAAGTATTTCGTGGTCGATGGCCGCAGCGCCTATGTGGGCAGCCAGAACTTCGACTGGCGCTCGTTCTCGCACATCCATGAAACCGGATTGAAGATCACCGACCCGGCCGTGGCAGCGCAGGTGCAGGCCATCTTCGAAATCGACTGGGCGGCGCAGGCGGCCATCGCCGCCGGACACACCCCGGTCATGACCAACCGCAGCGTGGTCCCGGCCGATGTGGCGCGCGGCAATTACCTCGTGGCCAGCCCGAATGCCTACAACCCGCCCGGCGTGGGCGATTCGCAAAGCGAACTGGTACGCCTGATCGGAGAAGCGCAACAGGAGGTTCGGGTGCAGTTGCTGGACTATGCGCCGCTCTCCTATGGTCCCAACCACACCCGGCCCTATTACGCCGTGATCGATGATGCCCTGCGCGCAGCGGCCACGCGCGGCGTGAAGATCAAGCTGATGGTCTCCAACTGGAACACCGAGGCCCCCGCCATCCGCTACCTGCAAAGCCTGGCGGTGCTGCCCAACGTGGAGATCCGCATCGTGACCCTGCCGCAGGCCACCAGCGGTTTCATCCCCTTCGCCCGGGTGATCCACACCAAGGCCATGAGCATCGATGGCAAGGTGGCCTGGGTCGGTACCAGCAACTGGGCCGGCGGTTATCTGGACAACTCGCGCAATCTGGAAGTGGTGCTGCATGACGCGGCCATGGCACAACGCGTGGCGGCCCTGCATGAGCAGACCTGGAGTTCGGCTTATGCCCAGCCCATCGATGTACTGAAGGTTTATCCCAAACCGGCCAAGGGCAAGCCCGCCTCGGAATGATTCGACCAGGAAGCGCTGTTTGAAGACCGCTTCCGCCATTCCCTGCCTGCTGGTCTACACTGACGAAATGTAGCGTTGTTTCGTCATTGTGTAGCATCGACCAGGAGAACCGGGATGACCAGGCTGGACCAACTCGACGACATCGACCGTCAACTGCTTTCCATCCTGCAGCTGAACGCCCGCGAACCGGTGGCCGAGATCGCCCGCCGCCTCGGTGTGGCGCGCACCACCGTGGTAGCCCGCATCGAGCGGCTGGAACAGACCGGCATCATCGGCGGCTACACCCTCAAGCTCGGGCGCGACGTGGTTGACGCCAGCCTGCAGGCCTACGTGGGCGTGACCGTGCAGCCGCGCGCCGGGCGCGAGGTCATCCGCCGCTTCGGCCGCATTCCGGAAGTCCACCAGCTCTGCGCGGTCAGCGGCGAATACGATTACGTGGCCTGGCTGCGCGTCAATACGCCCGAGCAACTCGACAAGATCCTGGACCAGATCGGCGAAATGGAAGGCGTGCTCAAGACCACCACCTCGGTGGTGCTGGCCCGCAAGATCGACCGGGGAGATGCCGCCAGGACGCGTTGAAAAGCACCCGGATTTCGCCGGATTGCACTGGCAACGCTACATAATGACGAAAGCGCACTGCAAAGTGACGAAAGCTGCGCTGCTTTCTGACGATCTGGCAATGGTTTCCGTCACGGCGGCTTCCTAGAATGAATCATCGTATTCACGTTGATTCAGGAGCCCATCATGCGTACCGTCCTCCTCGGCTGCGGCCATATCGGCCAGACCATCGCCCGCCTGCTGGCTGAATGCGGCGAGGGCCGCGACTACAACGTCACCATCGCCGACCACGATGCCGCGGCCTTGCAGGCCATCGCGGACGTGCATGCCGAGAAGGCCGTGGTCGACTCCTCCGACCCGCAGGCCCTGGCGGCACTGCTGCAGCGCGCCGACGTGGTCATCAATGCCCTGCCCTATCACATGGCCATCAGCGTGGCCACGGTGGCACGCCAGACCGGCACCCACTACTTTGACCTGACCGAGGATGTGCAGGCAACCCGCGCCATCGCTGCGCTGGCCGAGGGCGCGCCCTGCGCCTTCATGCCGCAATGCGGACTGGCCCCGGGCTTCATCGGGATAGCCGCACACCATCTGGCCGCCGGCTTTGATGAGGTGCACGAGATCAAGATGCGGGTCGGTGCGCTGCCGCAGTATCCGACCAACGAACTGAAATACAACCTGACCTGGAGCGTGGACGGCCTCATCAACGAGTACTGCCATCCCTGCGAAGCCTTGCGCGACGGCGAGCGTGTGATGGTCGATCCCCTGGCCGATCTGGAACACTTTTCGCTGGAGGGCGTGGAGTACGAGGCCTTCAATACCTCGGGCGGGCTGGGCAGCCTGTGCGAGACGCTGGCCGGCAAGGTACGTCATCTCGACTACAAGTCGGTGCGCTACCCCGGCCACCAGCAGCGCATGAAATTCCTGCTGGGCGATCTCGGGCTGCGGCATGATCCGGCCTTGCTCAAGGACATCCTGCGCAAGAGCGTGCCGGCCACGCTGCAGGATGTGGTGCTGGTATTCGTCACCGTGAGCGGGCTGCGCGCGGGCAAGTTGATGCAGGAAGTCTTTACCCGCAAGATTGTCGCGCAAGAGCGTGCGGGCCGGCGCGAGAGCGCCATCCAGACCAGCACGGCCGCCGGCGTCTGCGCGGCGCTGGACCTGTTCCGTGCAGGCCGCCTGCCCGCCCGCGGCTTCATCCGGCAGGAACAGATCAGCTTGCCGGAGCTGCTCGGCAATCGCTTTGGCGCGGTGTATGCCTGATTGAGGCGGGCTTCACTTGCCTCCGGTGACGTCGAGAAAGGTCCCCGTGCTAAAGGAAGCCTCCTCGCTGGCCAGCCAGAGAATGGCGCGCGCCACTTCCTCGGGCTGTCCGCCCCTTCCCATGGGGATGGATTCGCGGACCCGGTTGACCCGGTCCGGTTCGCCGCCGCTGGCATGCATCTCGGTATAGATGTGACCGGGCCGCACGCAGTTGACGCGGATGCCTTCACGCGCCACTTCCTTGGCCAGGCCCGTGGTGAAGGTTTCCAGTGCGCCCTTTGAGGCGGCGTAGTCGACATACTCGTTGGGACTGCCCAGGCGGGCAGAGGCTGACGACACGTTGATCACCGCGCCACCCTTGCCCTGATGGCGATAAGCCATGCGCCGGACCGCCTGCTGCGCGCACAGCATGGGCCCGATGGCATTGACCGCGAAGATACGCTGCATGCGCGCGAAACCCAGGTCTTCCATGCGTGACTGGCGCTCCAGCATGGCCGCATTGTTGACCAGCACGTCGATACGGCCGAAGCGCGCATCGATGGCAGCGAAGAGCTGCGCCACCTGCTCCGGGTCGGCACTGTCGGCCTGCAGCGCCAGCACCCGTGCGCCGCGCTGCGCGATATCGGCCGCCACCGAATCGGCCGCGGCCGCATCGCGCAGGTAGCTGAAGGCCACGTCGTAGCCACGTTCAGCGGCCAGCCGCGCGGTGGCGGCGCCCATGCCGCGGCTGCCGCCGGTGATGAGGATGACTGGCTTGGTTGATGCGTGAGTCATGACAGATCTCCATGGAGTGAGCAAAACGGGAGGGGAGCAGGAACGGCCACCGGATCAACCGATCAGTACCGTCCCCGCTGCGATGGCAGCACAGGCCAGCACACGTGGCCAAGTCAGCGTCTCGCCCAGAAACAGACGGCCGATGACGGCGGCGAACAGCACGCTGGTTTCGCGCAGTGCCGAGACCGCCCCCATCGGTGCCAGCGCCATGGCCTGGATGACGATGCCATAGGCCAGCAGCGAGACCAGTCCGCCAGCGAAGGCGGTGGCGCAGGTCGCCGCCGAGGCGGGCGGCTGCCACAATGCGCGGGGACCGCGCCACACCACGAAGACGGCGGGCATCAGCAAGCCCCAGCCGGCGCACATCCATGCGGTATAGGCCATGGGGCTGCCGGAGAGCCGCACGCCCAAGCCATCCACCACGCTGTAGGCCGCAATGAAGCAGCCGGTCCCCAGGGCATAGCGCAGTCCGGGCAACGCCATCCTGCTGCCCCTGAATGCCAACGCGATGATGCCGCCCGATACCAGACCTGTTCCCAGCAGCGCCGCCGGCCCCGGCATCTCACCGGCCAGCAGGGCCGCACCCAGCGTCACCAGCAGGGGCGAGGATCCACGCGCGATCGGATAGGTCTGGCCCAGCTCACCACTACGGTAACTGCGGACGAGGAACAGGTTGTAGCCCACGTGCAGCAGGGCCGAGAGCAGTCCGTACGGCCAACTGGCCGGCAAGGGCAACGGCAGCCACGGCGTAACGGCCAGACTGGCCAACGCCACGGCCAGGCACATCACGGCCATCGACCAGAGACGGTCCGCGCCGTTGCGCAGCAGCGCATTCCAGCTGGCGTGCAGGAAGGCGGCAAGGAGGATAAGCAGGACGACGGGCAAAGGCATGCGCCATGGTAAGCAGGAGCGCCGCCGGACAGAAGCGAAGTCTCCTCATCCCGCCATGAGCAAATCCTCATACCTGGCGCCGAGGCGGTGACCTTGCATGTCAGTAGCGTGCACCGGCCGCCTGTGACTGCGCCTGCAGCCAGGCCCGGAAACTGGCCACGTGCGGCTGCGTTTCCACGCCCTTGGGACAGACGAAGTAATACGCCAGCGGAGAGGGCAAGGCCAGTTCGAACAGCCGCACCAGGCTGCCATTGGCCAGTTCCTGTTCGACGTGGCCGCTGCGGGCCAGGGCCACGCCCTGGCCCAGCAGCGCTGCTTCGATGGTCATGTTGGTATCGGCCAGGCGCACGCTTTCGCGCAGGGCCGAGACGCTCACCCCGGCTTGCTGGAACCACAGGTCCCATTTTGGCACCATGTCGGCCCCGGCCCGCGTGAGCAGGGGATAGCGGCGCAGGTCAGCCGGCTTGCGGGGCATGCCCAGGCGCGCCAGCAGGGCCGGGCTGGCCACCGGGAAGATCTGCTCGCGGAACAGGAATTCGGAAAACAGGCTGGGGTAGTGGCCGGGACCGAAGCGGATCGCCACATCCGGTTCGGCCGGCGTGAAGTGGATGGCCGTATCGGTGGTCTCCAGCGTCACCAACAGCTCGGGATGGGCTTGCGCCAGCGCCGGCAGCCGGGGCAGCAGCCATTTCAGCGCAAAGGAGTAGGTGGTGCTGACCTTCAGCGGCTGCCGCCCTTCCTGCGCGCGCAGCTCGGACAGCGTGGCCTCCAGCCGGGCGAAGAACTCGCGCACCACCGGCGCCAGCGCGGCCCCGGCCGGCGTCAGCGTGTTGGACTTGCCGCGCTGGAACAGCGCCATGCCCCACAGCGCTTCGAGGTGGCGCAGCTGGTGGCTGACCGCACTCTGGGTGACATGCAGCTCTTCCGAGGCGGAGGTGAAGCTGGCATGCCGGGTCGCAACTTCGAAGGCCCGCAACGTGGCCGTGGGGGGAAGGTCTCTCATGGGTGCGCTCAGGGGTGGACGGCTGGAAAAACCGGTCATGAATGAGAGCTCATGATAGCAACAGCCGCCGTCTTGCAGTCCGCAACGGCCCTCGCAAGCGGACGAGAATGCAGCGTAAAATCCAATCTATACACAACGTCTAATTTTAGATAATATGTATTGCATGAGCTCCCGCACCCGCAAAAAGAAACCCGACCGTCCCGACCACGCCCTGCTGCTTTCCCAGTTGCAGCAGGTAGCGCAAGGTCTGGGCGAGACCTTTGCGCCGTTCTGCGAAGTGGTGCTGCACGACCTGCGCGATGCGGATCACTCCATCGTCGCCCTGCACAACAACCTGTCCGGCCGCGAGGTCGGCGACGCCACCACCGAACTGGGTCTGGCGCGCATCGCCGACGAGAGCTATCCGCAAGTCCTCACCAATTACGCCAACACCTTGCCGGACGGACGACAAGCCAAGAGCACCTCGATCGGCATCAAGGATGCCGATGGCAAATACGTGGCCGCGCTGTGCATGAACATCGACCTGACCCTGTTCGGTGCGCTGCAGGGCATGCTGCGCCAGTTCGGTGGCATCGACCAGGGCGTGCGCGTGGCCGAGACGCTGGAGCCGGCCGGGGCCGAAGGCCTGCGCAGCCGCATCGATGCCTTTGCCGCGCGACTGTCGACCACGCCGCGCAGCCTCAAGGCCGAAGACCGCCGCCAGCTCATGCGTGAACTGCGCCAGTCCGGCTGCTTGGATATCCGGCGCGCGGCCGAGATCGTGGCCGCGCATCTGGGTGTCTCGCGCGCCACCGTCTACAACGACGAGAAGGAGTAAGCGCGGCCGTCACGCGCGCTCTCCGCCCTGTGCATCGTCACTGTCTCTTTCCATCCCACTTGAAGGAAACCTCATGATCCCCGTCTCCAGCGCTACCGAATCCCCCAGCTTCGCCGATGTCCTGCTGGCCGCCGAACGCATCAAGCCGTGGGCGCACAGAACGCCCGTCCTGCGTTCGCGCACGGCCGATGCGGAAGTGGGCGCACAGCTGTTCTTCAAGTGCGAGAACTTCCAGCGCATGGGGGCCTTCAAGTTCCGCGGTGCCATGAATGCGCTCTCGCAGTTCGACAGCGAACAGCGCAAGCATGGCGTCATCACCTTCTCCTCCGGCAACCATGCGCAGGGGACCGCGCTGGCCGCGCAATTGCTGGGCATTCCCGCCGTCATCGTGATGCCCGAGGATGCGCCGGCAGCGAAGGTCGCCGCCACGCGCGGCTATGGTGCCGAAGTGGTGATGTATGACCGCTATACCGAAGACCGCGAGGCCATCGGTGCGCGCCTGGCCGCCGAGCGCAAGATGACGCTGATCCCACCCTACGATCATCCGCACGTGATGGCCGGGCAAGGCACGGCCACGCTGGAACTGCTGCAGGAAACCGGTCCGCTGGATGCGCTCTTCGTCTGCCTGGGGGGCGGCGGCCTGCTGTCCGGTGCGGCGTTGGCGGCACGGGCACTGTCTCCCGATTGCAAGATCTATGGCGTCGAACCGGAAGCTGGCAACGACGGACAGCAGTCGCTGCGCGCGGGCCAGATCGTGCATATCGATACCCCCAAGACCATCGCCGATGGCGCCCAGACGCAGCATCTGGGCAAGTACACCTTCGACGTGATTCGCCAGCTGGTGGACGACATCCACACCGTCAGCGATGCCGAGCTGGTGTCCGGCCTGCGCTTCTTTGCCGAGCGCATGAAGATGGTGGTCGAGCCGACCGGCTGCCTGGGCTTTGCTGCCGCCCGCAAGCTGAAGGAGCAGCTGCAGGGCAAACGCGTGGGCGTCATCATCAGCGGCGGCAACATCGACCTGGGCAAGCTGTCGGGATATTTGTCCTGATTATCGGGCGCATCAGTGAGCCCAATCGCACGCGACTTCGTTTTGGCCTACAGTGTTGAGCCCTCATCATTCAATGCTGATCCCTCCACTCACCCACAAGGACTGGAAACACCATGCCCCATCTCGTACTGGAATACACCGGCAATCTCGCCCTCGATGTGCAACCGACGCTGCTCAAGCTGAACCAGGCGCTGGTGGCCAGCGGACACTTTGAAGAAAACGCCATCAAGGCGCGTGCCGTGCGTCTGGACAACTACCTGGTCGGTACCGCACCGGAGGCCAAACGTGCCTTCGTGGCGGTGCGCCTGGCCATCCTGACCGGCCGCACGCTGGAAGACAAGAAGCAGGTATCCGACCTGCTGGGCGCGGCACTCCAGAAGGACCAGAACTGGCCCAAGGATCTGCAGGTACAGCTCACGGTGGAAGTGGTGGACATGCAGCGCGAGAGCTACTTCAAGCTCGCCCTGCAATAAGCTGCGGGCCCGCCAGCGCCATCACGGCGCGGCCCTCAAAACGAAAAGCCGCACGGTGCAGACCGGGCGGCTTTTTTTGCTGGTGCACGACAGGTGCGCGATATTGTTCTTGTGATGCCGCGCGACCGTGCGTGGTCAGTGCATCCGAGCTTCAGGATGCCAGTGCGGGTTCGCGCAGGAATTCGCGGAACTGCACCACGTTGCCTTCCGGATCGAAGCCATCGCAGGCACGAAAATCCGGACCGCTCCATTCGGCCTCGGCCGCTTTCATGCCACCGCCGAGCTGCTGCGTGGAGAGTCGGGCGTGGGTGAGCGAACGCACGGGAAGGAACAGCTTCACCGGCACGTTCTCGCGCAGCACCGGTGGCGAAGTGATCTCCACCGTGGCTGCACTGGCTTGCGGAATCGCATGAATCACCAGCAGGAAATCCTCGGCTTCAATCACTACTTTCTCGGCCTGGGCCTGCTTGGGAACCACCGCCAGCACCTGCGCATAAAACGCGGCGAGGCGGGCTACATCTTTGGCGAACAGGACTGCGCCTGCTTTGGGCTGGGTCGACATCTCTGCTTTCAAAAACGTTGATCGGATCAAACAAGGAACGGCAGAGTTTATTTACGACCATCGCGCTTGGCAAGCATTAATCGTCTCCCTGTGGCGACAGCGTTATGTCGCCGCATGGCGACGCCCGTTCGTCGCCTTTCCCCCGACATATTGCAGAGCAATATAAGAATCCGCTGACACGCGAAAGTGGTGCTGTCCGATGTTCATTTCAGCGCGAAAAAACTAATGTCGCATATCGCCGGTAAGAGACTAATAAATCGTCAATTGTCAGCATGATCAGCCAAGCTGTTTGTATGTGATCGGAATAGCATCGTTTGCGCTACGAACGCGTATAAATTGTAAGAGGATGTTCCAAATCGGTTTACTTCCGAACTCGATCTGCTACCTTGATGTCGCAGGGCAACATGGTGTGTGGCGAAGAAAAAGAAAAATATTTCCACTTGCACACCGCTATGCCACGCCGTCCTCCCCACTGCAATCCACTGCGCTGACGGCGACCGAACATAACGCAACACAACCCTCACGAGTATCGCGCCATGAACATTCGAGATTTGCACGCTCAGTACACTCCCGAACGCTCCATTTTCAAGCGGACCCAAGCTGCGCATCGCGCCATGACGGACAACGCCTCCCAGCGCATCGAGCTTGCGCACACCGACAGTGACGCCGATGCCTGGCTGGAACCGGCCCTGTCCGACTTCATCTCGCTGGCCTCCAGCGTCTGCGGCACGCCCATGGGCATGTTCAGCCAGCTGCATGCCGACATCGGCCTGCAGCATCCTTACCTGTCGGTCAACAATGGCCGTGGCGATGCCCGCAACCAGTGGTGGCGCTTCCCCGGCCAGACCGGGGTGATGCGCAATGCGGTCGACTTCTCGCTGTGCGAAATGGCGGCACGTACGCCTGGCCAGATTACGGAAGTGAATGACCTGTCCAGCGATCTGCGCTTTGCCACCAGTGCGCTGGCACGCGGCAATCCGGCTGTGCGTTTTTATGCGGGTGTGCCGCTGGTGTCGGGCAATGGCGACATCCTGGGCACGCTGTGCGTGATGGACCGCGTACCGCGCACCCTGACCCCGGCACAACGTGACGCCTTCCAGAAACTGGCACGCCAGCTGGAAGCGCAGATCGACAGCCATCGCGCCATGCAGAAGCTGGAACAGCAGACCATGACCGATGCCCTGACCGGCATCGGCAACCGCCGCAGTTTCGATTCGCGCCTGCGCGAAGAATGGACACGCCATCTGCGCAATGCCCGTCCGCTGACCATGCTGATGGTGGACGTGGATTACTTCAAGCAATACAACGACACCTATGGCCACCCGGCCGGTGATGCGCTGCTGGTGCAATTGGCACGCGTACTGCGCTCGCCGCTGCGGGCCAGCGACTTCCTGGCACGTTACGGTGGCGACGAGTTTTCGCTGATCCTGCCGGATACCGATGAGACCGGTGCCATGCAAGTCTCGGAACGCATCAAGCAGTCCGTGGCCCGCGTGAAGTGGCCGCACACCGACATCGAGATCAGCCTGGGCGCGGCGACCGTGACGCCTTCGAAGATGTGCGACTTCAGCGCATTGCTGCATGCGGCGGACCAGGCCATGTATCAGCGCAAGCATGGGCGTAATCCGCGCAATGCATGAGCTCGCTCCTTGCCGCTGCTGACGCTGGTGCAGGAACGAAAATCGCCGCTGTGAAAACAGCGGCGATTTTTTTATGGTCCGTAGCGAGCTCTTATCGCCCTTGACCAGCAGGCGGTTTGGAAAGCAGAGAGAGCGCCACCAGCATCGACAAGCCTACCACCACGGCCCCCGCGAGATACACGCTCTGTACCCCCGCATGGCTGGCCAGCGCACCGGCCAGCGGGCTGGTGATGCCCAGCGACAGATCCAGGAAGGCCACATACGCCCCCATGGCCAAGCCGCGCGTCTGCGGTGGTGCGCGGCGCATCGCTTCCACGCCGAATCCGGGGAACACCAGCGAATAGCCAAAACCGGTCAGTGCCGCACCTGCATAGGCCATCCAGGCGCTATCGGCCTGCCAGATCAGCAACTGCCCGCACACCTCGATGACCACACACACGAGCGCCACTTTTGCGCCACCGACCTGATCCGGCAGATGGGCAAAGAACAGGCGCGCCAAGATGAACGCCACACCAAAGCTGGTGAAGGCCAACGAGGAATCCCCCCACGACCGTGCCGCAAACAACAACGCGATGAATGCCGTGATGACGCCGAAGCCGACGCTGGAAAATGCCAGCCCCAGGCCAGGCTGCCACACGGCACCCAGCACCTGGTAAAAGGGCGTGCGGCGGCTGGCACCGGGCGCTACGCCACGCAAGGGGCTGACCGCCAGCAGCGCCACTATCGGCAAGAGCACGCTCACACCGGCAATCCCCGCAAATCCCCAGGCCTTGCTGACGGCCACACCCAACGGTGCACCGCCGGCCATGGCTGCATAGATGGCGATGCCGAGCCAGGCCATCACCTTGCCGCCATGCTGCGGCCCGACCAGCGCGATGCCCCAGCCCATGGTGCCGGTGATGACCAAGCTCTCGCCCAGCGCCAGCAGGACGCGTCCCGCCAGCAGTACCGCCACCGAGATGGCCGGCTGGTCCAGCCAGAGCAGAGAGGCCAGATAGATCAACCCTGACAGCGCCGCGGCCACGAAGCCGCCGACGACGGCGCGCTTGGGGCCACGCAGATCCGCCACGTTGCCGGCCCAGGCACGCGAGAGCAGCGCCGCTGCAAATTGTGCACCGACCACCACACCCACTACGGTGGCGTTCATGCCCAGTGCCTCCTTCAGGTGCAAGGGCAGCACCGGCAACTGCAGGCCGATGGTGAGAAAGGCGATGAAGACGGCCAGCGTCAGCGGTGCAAGCGCCTGCAGGACGGATGTGCCGGTGCCGGCGGCGGTGGCCGGCGGGATGGAGAGAGGCGGGTCTGCCTGTTTTCCGTTCATGGGAAACCTCGAAGAAAATTGTGAAGGGTGGACTCAGGAATGTTGCGGAAGTCCCGTTGATGGCAGGAACGCTGCGCAGTAGAATGCGACGAAGCCGTCATATTCCGTCGATAGCAGTATGTGACGGATTCGTCAGGTTTCCTAGTCGCATTCCATTTACGTCTTCGCTTCTTCCCCGCCCTCCCCATGAACAAGCCCCGCCGCCCCGAGATTACCCTCCGCAAGACACCGCAACAGGCGCGCTCCACCGAGCTGGTGGCAGCCATCCTGGAAGCTGCTGTTCAGGTTTTGCTGCGCGAAGGTGCGCCGCGTTTCACAACGGCGCGCGTGGCCGAGCGCGCGGGCGTGAGTGTGGGATCGGTGTACCAGTATTTCCCCAACAAGGCGGCCATCCTGTTTCGCCTGCAGGCCGACGAATGGCAGCAGACCACGGCGATGGTGCGCCAGTTGCTGCAGGAGACGGACAAGCCACCGGCACGCCGCCTGCGCGAACTGGTGCATGCCTTTTTGCGCAGCGAATTCGAAGAAGCCCAGGTACGGATGGCGCTGGCCGATGCCGCGCCGCTCTACCGCGATGCGCGCGAGGCTGAAGAAATGCGCCACGACTGGGACGGCATCATCGCGCAGTTCATGCGCGAAGCCTTGCCGGGGGTTTCCGCGCCACGACGCAAACGCGCGGGGCAATTGATGATGACCACGCTCACCACGGCGGGCGAACATCTTTCGCGCGGCACGCTGCCTGAGAAGGAAATACGCGCCTATGGCGAGGCCATGGCCGACATGTTCGGTGCTTACCTGGAGAGCCTGCAGCGCTGAATTGCGCTCATGCCTTGCGCTTGCGCGGTGCCGCCGTGGAAGCGCGCTGCACCAGCTGCGGTGTCGCCGTCACGCGCATCACGGGCGAGGGACTGCGGCCCTCGATCAAGGCCAGCAGCAGGTCGATGGACATGCGCGCCGCTTCTTCCGTCGGCACCGCCACGGTGGTCAGCGCCGGACGCGAGACCCGCGCCCACTGGATGTCGGTGATGCCGATCACCGAGATGTCGCGCGGCACATTCATCCCCAGATCGGCGATGGCGTTCATCGCACCCAGTGCCGGCAGATCATTGCTGGCGAAGATGGCGGTAAGCTGCGGCTCCTCGCGCAACAGCGCGATGGTGGCCTGATACCCCGCCTCGACCGTATCAGCGATGTAGCGCGTACGCTGCAAGGTGTGCCTGACGCCGGCAGCGGCACAGGCCTCGACGAAGCCGCGATAGCGTTCCGCATGAATGCCGCTCTTCTTGCTGCCGACCAGCGCACCGATGTGACGATGGCCGATCCCCAGCAGGTGCTGCGCAGCGGTCGCGCCGGCCGCATAGAAATCCACCGCGATGCAGGGCAGCTCGGGCGGGGCGTCCGGTTTCTCCCACATGCACAGCACCACCGGGGCGCCACGCCGCTCGGTCTTCTTGAGCTCGTCCATGGGCAGGTTGGCATTCATGATGAGCACGCCGTCGGAGAGCGTTCCTGCGATCTGGTCGAGGTAGGCGCGGCCGGTGTCGGGATCGTCGTTGGTATTGCAGACGATCAGGAAGCGGCCGCGCTCGCGCGCCGCACGCTCGGCCGCCAGGGCGAATTCCGGATAGAACGGGTTGGCGATGCTGGAGACCACCAGCGCCAGCGTGGGCGCGCGCCCCTCGGCCAGCGCACGCGCGGTCAGATGCGGACGATAGCCGAGCTGGGCGACCGCTTCCAGCACGCGCTGGCGCGTCTGCTCGCCGACCTTGCCGCGCTGGCGCAAGACGTTGGACACAGTGGCCGAGGTGACACCGGCCAGACGGGCAACTTCGGATAAGGTGGTCATGGGTGCATGGAGTTGGAAGCCCTCGCATTCAAACCGCTTATGACGGGCTTGTCAACGCGCACAAGCGGGTCGCGCAGCGCAAATTGAAGACGCGCCGCGCAGCCGATCCGTAAATGATTTACGTATTGTTCATCCGCGCCGCACTCCTTCAGAGGAACGCATTCCTGACAAAACGCTGGCAGTTTTTCGTTACAGGATTGTTGTTGCAGAGGCCATCCAAGATGGGTATGATCGACCAAAATATTTGCCAACCCAACACGGCAACACGCTCAGAACAACGACGTGGAGACAACCCCCGATTGCATACAGGAAACTCAGGCGATCTTTTTTTTGGGTCACTTGATTAAGCGCTTAACCTGACGCCGCACCTGCCTCGTGGTGCCCTGCCCTGCAATCCATTTCTGCTAGGAAAACGTGATGGCCAGCATCAGCTTGCGTGCAGCACAAAAAGCCTACGGCGACGCACCGCCGGTAATCCGCAATGTCGATCTCGACATTGGCGAACATGAATTCTGTGTTTTCCTGGGTCCCTCCGGCTGCGGCAAATCCACGCTCCTGCGCAGCATCGCGGGGCTGGAAGATCTCACCAGCGGCGATCTCTTCATCGGCGGCAAGCGCGTCAATGACGTGCCGTCGGCGCAGCGTTCGGTAGCGATGGTGTTCCAGAGCTATGCGCTGTTCCCGCACATGACGGTGTATGAAAACATGAGCTTCGGCCTGACCCTGGCCAAGCTGCCCAAGGCCGAGATCGAACAGAAGGTGCGCGAAGCGGCGCGCATCCTGCAGCTGGAAGAACTGCTGCAACGCAAGCCCAAGGAACTCTCCGGCGGCCAGCGCCAGCGCGTGGCCATCGGCCGCGCCATCGTGCGCCGTCCCGGCGTGTTCCTGTTCGACGAACCGCTCTCCAACCTCGACGCCACACTGCGCAGCCAGACCCGCATCGAGATCGCCCGCCTGCATCGCCAGTTCGAACAGGCCAGCGTGGTCTACGTCACGCACGACCAGGTCGAGGCCATGACCCTGGCCGACCGCATCGTGCTGCTGCATGCCGGCGCCGATACCCAGCGCTTCGGCAGCATCGCCCAGGTCGGTGCCCCGATGGAGCTGTATCACCATCCGCGCAATCGTTTCGTGGCCGGCTTCATCGGTTCGCCACGCATGAACTTCCTGCCCGCGCAGGTGGTGAATGCGCAGGAGAACGGCATCCTGATCCGCCTGCAGCACAGCGAGGAAACCTTGCTGGTGGCGGCCAAGGGACCGGTGCAGCCAGGCCAGCAGGTCACCTTGGGCGTACGCCCCGAACACATGGAAATCGGCAGCCAGGGCCAGTACGGCATCACCCGCGAAGTGATGCTGGTGGAGCGCCTGGGCGAGCAGACCTATGTGCACCTGGACGAGCCGGCCGGCCAGCCGCTGGTGGCCAAGGCCCCGGGCGATGCCCACATCGCGCGCGGCGAGCGCCTGCGCGTGTCGGTCGCGCCCAGCTGCGCCTACCTGTTCGATGCGGACGGCGTGGCACTGGCGCGCACACAAGTTCATCCGGGCCTGGCTGCCGCCGCCTGATCAGGCAGTGCGCACGCGCCCTCTTCTCTTGACGCTTCACTACCGCTAAGGAACCACGATCATGTCGTTACGATTGGGAGTCTGTTACTACCCCGAACATTGGCCCGAGGCCATGTGGGAAAGCGATGCCCGGCGCATGAAGGCGCTCGGCATCAAGCAGGTGCGCATCGGCGAATTCGCCTGGAGCCGCATCGAGCCCTCGCCCGGCGACCTGCGCTGGGACTGGCTGGACCGCGCCATCGAGGTGCTGGCCAGCCACGGCCTGGAAGTGGTGATGTGCACCCCGACCGCGACCCCGCCCAAGTGGCTCATCGACCGTCACGACGACGTGCTGGCGGTCGACGCCAACGGCCGCGAACGCGCCTTCGGTTCGCGCCGCCATTATGATTTTTCCTCGGACTCGTATTACGAAGAATCGCAGCGCATCGTGCGCCTGCTGGGCGAACGCTACGGCCAGCATCCGGCGGTGACCGCCTGGCAGCTGGACAACGAATACGGCTGCCACCAGACCGTGGTCAGCTATTCGCCCTCGGCCCAGCGCCGCTTCCGCCAGTGGCTGCGCCAGCGCTATGGCAGCATCGATGCGCTCAATACCGCCTGGGGCACCGTGTTCTGGAGCATGGAATACCGCAGCTTCGACGAGATCGATGCGCCCGTCGGCACCGTCACCGAGGCCCATCCCTCGCATCGCCTGGACTATCGCCGCTTTGCCTCGGACGAAGTGGTGCGCTACAACCGCATGCAGGTCGAGATCCTGCGCCCGCTCTCGCCGGGCCGGCTGATGGTGCACAACTTCATGCAGATGTTCCTGGAGTTCGATCACTATCCGGTGGCCGCCGACCTCGATGTGGCGACCTGGGACAGCTATCCGCTGGGCGCGCTGGAAGTGATGTGGTACGACGCCGACACCAAGGCCCGCTGGCTGCGCACCGGCCATCCCGATTTCGCCAGCTTCAACCACGACCTGTATCGCGGCATGTCGGCCCAGCCGTTCTGGGTGATGGAACAGCAGCCCGGCCCGGTGAACTGGGCCCACTGGAATCCCGCCCCGCTGCCGGGCATGGTGCGCCTGTGGAGCTGGGAAGCCTTCTCTCATGGTGCCGGCTGCGTCTCCTACTTCCGCTGGCGCCAGTGCCCGTTCGCGCAGGAGCAACTGCACGCCGGGCTCAACCGTCCTGACAATCGTCTCGACGTGGGCGGCACCGAAGCCGAACGCGTGGCCCAGGAAATCATCGCGGTGGAAAACGCCAGCGGTGCCTTGGCCCAGCCGCGCGGCAAAGTGGCGCTGCTGTTCGACTACGATGCCAAGTGGCTCTTCGAGATCCATTTCCAGGGCATCGATTTCGAATATGCGCATTTCGCCTTCGACTATTACTCGACCCTGCGTTCGCTCGGTCTGGATGTGGACATCGTCCCGCTCAACGCCGATCTGCAAGGCTACGCCATGATCGTGGTGCCGCCGCTGCCCATCGTGCCGGACGACCTGCCGGGCCGCATCGCAGACAGTGGCGCGCAGGTGGTGTTCGGTCCGCGCAGCGGCTCCAAGACCAAATCGCTGCAGATTCCGTCGACCCTGCCACCGGGCCCGCTGCAGCAGCTGCTGCCGATGCGCGTATGGCGCGTGGAATCGATGCGCCCCAACGTCAGCGAAACAGTACGGTTCGGTACGGAAGAAAGCCAGGCCCGCTACTGGCGCGACCTGATCGAAGCCGATGGCGACGGCCTGCAGACCATTGCCACCTTCGCTGACGGCCATCCCGCCATCGTGCAGAAGGAGCGTGCGCACTACCTGGCTGGCATCTTCGATGCCGGGCTGACCACGCGCTACTTCGAGCAGGTGGCGCGCGCCGCCGGACTGGCTCCGCAACGTCTGCCGGAAGGCCTGCGCCTGCAGCAGCGCGGCGGCCTGCAGTTCGCCTTCAACTACAGTGACGCACCGATCACGCTGCCGCATGCCGACGGCGCGCAGTTCCTGGTCGGACAGGCAGCGCTGGAACCGCAGGGCGTGGCGATTTATCGTCCGCACACGCAAGGATAAGCAACACGCCGGCCGCACTCTGGAAGACAGCACGGCGGCTGCGGCAGCCGTGCACGAGCAGGCGACAGAACCTGCAGGATCCTGGAAAAATCTGGAAGATCCACGACACCGCCGTATCAACTTTTTAGAACTTCAAGACTTTTTAAACTTTATAAATTTTATAAACTGTTTAGTGGTTTGAATGGTTTCAACTGTCTGAACCAAACATTCGGAGACAACAATGAAGAAAATGATGCGCATGACCGTGATCGCCGGCTGCCTGGCCGCCTCCGCCGCCTGGAGCGCCGCCGCCCTGGCCGGCACGCTGGCCGTCAACATCGCCTACAAGGGCGCCGTGCAGCGCACCGTGTGGCAATCCACGGTCGATGAATTCAAGAAGGCCAACCCGGACGTCGACGTCAAGGTCTCCTTCATCGAGGAAGAAGCCTACAAGGTGCAACTGCCGGGCTGGCTCTCGACCCAGGCCCCGGACATCATCAACTGGCACAACGGCGAACGCATGGCCTTCTACGCCAGCCGCGGCCTGCTGGAAGACCTGAGCGAAGACTGGAAGAAGAACGGCTGGGACAGCACCTACGCCTCCACCAAGGAAGCCTCGTCCTGGCAGGGCAAGCAATACTCGGCACCGACCGTGTATTACTCGTGGGGCATGTTCTATCGCAAGGACCTGTTCAAGAAGGTCGGCATCGCTGCCGAACCCAAGAGCTGGGATGAATTCCTGGAGGCCTGCAAGAAGTTGAAGGCTGCCGGCATCGCCCCCATCGCCGTCGGTGGCCGTGACGCCTGGACCCTGGCCGGCTGGTTCGATTACCTCGACCTGCGCATCAACGGCAACGCCTTCCACCAGCAGTTGATGGCCGGCGACGTCGCCTACACCGACCCGCGCGTCAAGAAGGTCTACACCGCCTGGAAGAGCCTGATCGACAACAAGTATTTCATCGACAATGCGCTGTCCTATGACCTGGATGGCGCCCAGCCCTTCCTGTTCCAGGGCAAGGCCGCCATGATGCTGATGGGCACCTTCATCGCCAAGGGCTTCCCGGCCAAGCTGGCACCGGAGATGGGTTACTTCCAGTTCCCCATCATCGATGCCAATGTGCCGACCGCCGAGGAAGGTCCGACCGAATCCATCCACATCCCGGCCAAGGCCCGCAACAAGACCGATGCACGCCGCTTCATCGCCTTCGTCGGCACGCCGGCCATCAGCGCCAAGCTGGCCGATGGCCTGGGTTCGCTGCCGGCCAACAGCAAGTCGCCGGCCCCGGCCGATCCGATCTCGCGCATCGGCTTCGAGATCCTCTCCAACGCCAAGGGCGGCATCTCGCAGTTCTATGATCGCGACATGACCAAGGAAATGGCCGATGAAGGCATGAAGGGCATGCAGAAGTTCGTCAGCGATCCGACCAAAATCGATGACGTGCTCAACGAACTGGAACAAAGCCGCAAGCGTATCTACAAGAAGTCCTGATCGTCGTCGTTGATGCCTGGCTGGTCCAGGCAGTCCATCCGGGCCATTCCGCCTGCCCCGTGCAGCAGCGGAATGGCCCGCAGAAAAAGAAGGAGACTCCGCCATGCTAGCGCCCACATCCGCCGCGCAGCCGCCTGCGACCCAACCTGCTGCCACGCCGGTCTCCGGCCCGCAGCGCAGTGCCGCCCGCCGCAATCGCGCCGCCTTCTGGTTCCTGGCGCCGGCCTGCGTGATGACGCTGGTCTACGTGCTGTACCCGATTCTCTATACGATCTATCTCAGCTTCTTCAGCTGGGATGGAATGACCGCTCCCAAGTATGTGGGCCTGGCCAACTACATCGAACTGTTCCATGCGCCGACCTTCTACACGGCCTTGAAGAACAACGTGCTGTGGCTGCTCATGTTCCTGCTGGCCCCGCCCATGGGCCTGGCCATCGCGCTCTACCTGAACCAGAAGGTAGCCGGGATGCGCGTGGTGAAGTCGCTGTTCTTCGCGCCCTTCGTGCTCTCGGGCGTGGTGGTCGGACTGATCTACAGCTGGTTCTATGACCCCAGCTTCGGCCTGCTCTCGCTGATTCTGGGCCAGGGCGTGCCGGTGCTGGGCGATGCGCGCTATGCCACCTTCGGCATCATCTTCGCCGCCCTGTGGCCGCAGACCGCGTATTGCATGATCCTGTTCCTCACCGGCCTGACCGCCCTGAACCATGACCAGGTGGAAGCCGCCCGCATGGAAGGGGCCAAGGGCTGGAGCATGCTGCGCTACGTGATCCTGCCGCAGTTGCGTTCAACCACCTTCATGGCCTTCGTGGTCAGCATCATCGGCGCGCTGCGCAGCTTCGACCTGATCTCGGTGATGACCAGCGGCGGCCCTTACGAAAGCTCCACCGTGCTGGCGTATTACGCCTATGACCAGGCCATCAAGTATTACCGCCAGGGATATTCGGCGGCCGTGGCGGTGACGCTGTTTGCCATCATGCTGGTCTACATCATCTATCAACTGCGCCGCATGCTGCGCGACGAACGCTGATCATCCGTCGCCGCACGTCCATCGCCCAACGTTCAAGAGAAAAGAGAGATCGCCATGTTCCCCATGCCGATAGAAAAATGGAAGCCGATCAACCGCGCGCTCTACCGGGCTTCGCTGCCGGTGGCGCTGCTGATCTGGCTGCTGCCGATGCTGACCGCGCTGGTCACCTCGATCCGCTCCAACGATGAACTGATGGCCGGCAACTACTGGGGCTGGCCGCAGGACTTCGCCATGCTGGAGAATTACCGCGAGGCGCTGACCGCCTCGCCCATGCTGCATTACTTCTGGAACAGCTGCCTCATCACCATTCCCTCTGTGATCGGCGCGATTTCGCTGGCGGCCATGGCCGGCTTTGCGCTGTCCACTTACCAGTTTCGTGGCAACACGGTGCTGTTCGCCACCTTCGTGGCCTGCAACTTCGTGCCGCAGCAGATCCTGATGATTCCGGTGCGTGACCTGTCGCTGTCGCTGGGCCTGTTCAACACCATCACCGGGATGATGCTGTTCCATATCGCCATGCAGACCGGATTCTGCACCTTGTTCCTGCGCAATTTCATCAAGCAGCTGCCCTTCGAGATGATCGAGGCGGCGCGCATCGAAGGGGCCAGCGAATGGACCGTGTTCTATCGCATCGTGCTGCCGCTGATTCGCCCGGCGCTGGCCGCGCTGGCCGTGCTGGTATTCACCTTCGTGTGGAATGATTACTTCTGGGCGCTGGTGCTGACCCAGGGCGATGACGTGGCGCCCATCACCGTGGGCGTGGCGGCGCTGCGCGGACAATGGACCACGGCCTGGAACCTGGTCTCGGCCGGTTCCATCCTGGCAGCGCTGCCTTCGGTGATCCTGTTCTTCGTGATGCAGAAGCAGTTCGTGGCCGGGCTGACCTTCGGGGCCAGCAAGGGCTGAAGGATCGCGGCCGGCGCTTACTGCAGGGTCGCGACGCCCGCCTCGGGCGTTTGCGCTGGTACCGGGGGCGGCACATCGGTGTGGATCATGAGTACCGTGCAAAGGCGTGCAGTCGTGCCATTCTTGGCCAGCTGCGCGCCTTTGCCGTTTTAGATCTTGCCGTTGCCCATGAAGACGCCATCGATCTTGAAGGTCCACGAATTGGCCGGGTTCTCCAGCCGGTAACCCATCCCGGCCAGGCTCAGGGACTCGCCGGAGATGGTGCCCGACATGACTTCCTCGGCGATCTTGTTGCGCCGTCGGATGACCACACGGTTGCCGTCCACCTGGGCGTTGAAGCTGGCCTGGAAGGGCTGCGAATCCTTGTTGAAGCGGTTGGCATCGCAGGACATGACGGCGCGCCAGCGACCGTCCGGCGGACTTGGGTCGATGCTGACCGTGCCCGCGTTGCTGCCATTGGGAGGTGCCACCCCGGCCACGCCAGAGGAGGACATCATGCCCAGCTTGCCGCCCAGGATCACCGTGACCGTCTCGGGATAATCAAAGCCGGCACCGCTGTTGCGGTCGATGGCATAGCCGATCAGCCCGCCTGCGAAGACGTTGCCCCAGACATTGTTGTTGGCCCGGGAGACGGCTTTGACTTGTCCGGTCACGCCATCCTTGGCGCATTCCACAAAGAGGTCGGCGGTGCTCTTCCTGACAGTGACACTGCCCGGCGTCTTCACGAACCATTGACCCGCGTCATTGGTGAGGGTGCACGTGGCGCCCGAGATGATCTGGTTGCCCTGCGTGGCCTGAACCGAAACGGGTTGCGTCTGCGTGCCGGTGATGGAGGCACAACCGCTCAGCAGCAAGGCTGCCATGCATACCAGCATTCTCAACATGAAATCCCCGATGTTCCTTGCGCGCCCGCGCGTGTTGTCGTTATCGTTGCCGCATCCCTCGATGGCGGGCCTCAGGCCTGCCATCCAGCGAGAATATAGCCGAGCTGCGCGTCGCGTGACTGACGAATCACTGACAGGAAAAAGAAAATATTTCAGCTGAAATACGCGCGTGGTTTTTTGACATACGGCCGTGATGGCAGCGGCGCACGATGTCTCCATCGACACCGCAACCCAAGGAGAACATCATGCATACCACCACCCTGCGCCTGGCCGTATTCATCGGCATGTTGAGCATGACTGTCGAGGCCCACGCCGGACGCGGCGGGGCGATGCTGTTCAAGGACCTGACGCGGCTGTTCAGCCACCTGTTCCACCAGTACACCGGTGGCTGAACTGCGCGATCCTCAGGGCTGGGCCGCCTGCTGCCGGGACGCGTCCAGCCCTACGCCCATGGCCTGATACAGCGTGGCCGTATCGTTCATGCGGCTGGCAGTTGCGCGAATTTCGCCCAGCTTCGCATTGAGATACTGGCGTTCGCCGGCCCGCGCTGCACTGGCCGGATAAGCGCCCAGTTGCGCGCGCCGCTGCGCATTGCGCCAGCCCTGCTCGGTGGCCGCGCGTGCCGCCGCCGAGGCCTGCAAGGCGTCGGCATCCTGCGTCAAGGCCACCAGACTATCGGCCACGTTCTGGAAAGCATTCAACACGGTCTGGCGATAATGCGCCTCGGCTGCGAGGTAGGCTTCCTTGCTGGCATCGCGCTTGGCGCGCAGGGCACCGCCATGGAACAGCGGCTGCGTCAGCGATGCGCCCAGACCCCACACGGCTCCCGCACCGCTGGTGGCCTTGGCCCAGGAGAAACCGGACTGGCCGAACGATGCGCTGATGGACAGGCTGGGGAACATCTCCGCTGTCGCCAGCGCCTGCTGTGCGGCCGCCACCTTCAATGCGGCATCGGCCGCGAGAATGTCGGGGCGCTGTTTCAGCAATTCCGAAGGCACCGTCATCGGCACCTGTTCGGGCAGCTTCAGGCGCGTGATGTCGAGATCGGCCGGTGCGGCATCCGGCGTGCGGCCCATCAGTACCGCCAGCGCGTGACGTGCGCCCTGCCATTGCGCTTTCAGGGCGGGCAGGCTGGCGCGCAGCGATTGCGCATTGGCGCGCGCGGACAGGACATCGTCATTGGAGACGGCTCCGAGCGCAAGACGCCGCTGCAATTCGTCCACGTCGGCATCGGCCAGCGCCACCAGGCGCTCGGTGTCGGCCACCTGCGCGCGCAGGGAGGCGGCATTGATGGCCGTGATGACCACGTTGGCCGCTACCGCGCGGCGTGCCGCATCGAACTGGTAGGACTGGGCATCGACCTGGGCGGCCAGCGCCGAGTTGGCGAAGCGCTCCACGCCGAACAGGTCGAAGGTATAGCTGGCGCGGATCTGGCCGGCGAAGACGTTGTACAGGTTGGTGGTCGGGCCAAGATTGGGCAGACCCAGGGCGCGCTGGCGCTGGGCCTGGCCGACTGCGTCGATGGTCGGCCACAGCGATTCATCGATCTGCGCACGCAATTGCAGGCGTGCACTGGCCAGGTTGCGGTCCGCTTCGGCCAGCGAATGATTGCTGCGCAGCGCCTCCTCGACCCAGGCGGACAAATCCGCCGAACCAAAGGCGCGCCACCATTGCGGCACGCTGCGCTGGCCCAGTACGAAGGTCTGGCGCGCCTCCTGCGGACCCAGCATGGCCGGGGTGGCCTCGGCGGCGTAGTGGACCGGTTGCGGCACGGCCGGTGCTTCGCCGGTCGGGCCCAGCGCGCAACCCGACAGCAGCAGTGCCGCGGCCAGCGCCAGAGGGCGCACCTGCGGGGCAAACATCAAACGAACGGCGCTCATCAGTGGCTCCCTTGCGCGGCGTGGTCGCGGTGATGGGTTTCATCCGGCTTGACCCGGTAGCACAGCGCATACAGCGCCGGCAGGTAGAACAGGGTCAGGATGGTGGCGATGGTGATACCGCCCATCAGGGCAGTGGCCATCGGACCGAAGAAGTTGCTGCGCAACAGCGGAATCAGCGCCAGCACGGCCGCCGCCGCAGTCAGCGTGATCGGACGGAAGCGGCGCACGGTGGCACCGACGATCGCATCGAAGCGGCCACGTCCTGCGGCAATGTCCTGCTCGATCTGGTCCACCAGGATCACCGAGTTGCGCATGATGATGCCCAGCATGGCGATGGTACCCAGCATGGCGACGAAGCCGAAGGGCTGGCCGAACAGCAGCAGTGCGCCCACCACGCCGATCAATCCGAGCGGTGCGGTCATGACCACCATCAGGGTGCGGCCGAAACTCTGCAACTGCACCATCAGCAACAGCAGCACGGCAATGATCATCAGCGGCATCTGCGCCGAGATCGAGGATTGCGCCTTGGCGTTCTCTTCCACGGGTCCGCCGACGTCGATGCGATAGCCCACCGGCAGCTCGCCACGCAGCGCATCAAGCTTGCGGTTGACGTCATTGGTGACGTCGATGCCCTGCACGCCGGCGCGCACGTCAGCCAATACGGTAATCGTCGGTTGGCGATCACGCTCCCAGATCACGCCGTATTCCAGCGTATTGTGGAACTGGCCGAGCGCGGCCAGCGGTACCGGGCCGTTGGCGGTCGGCATGGACAAGGTAGCCAGGCGCGACGGATCAACCCGCTCGCTGCGCGGGGCCCGCAGGTCGACGCCAATGAGTTTGTCGCGTTCGCGGTATTGGGTCACCGTGAAGCCCGACAATTGCATCGCCAGGAAATTGGCAATCTGCTGGCTGCTCAACCCCAGTTCGCCGGCACGCTTCTGGTCGATCTCGAAGGACACCGAACGCTGGGCCGGTTCATCCCAGTCGAACTGGATATTGGTGGCGCGGCTCTCCTTGCGCAATTCAGCCGCCACCTGTTCGGCGATGGCACGCACCTTGGGAATCTGTTCGCCACTGATGCGGAACTGCACCGGGAAGCCCACCGGCGGGCCGTTCTCCAGTCGGGTCATGCGCGTGCGTGCGCCGCTGAACTGCTTGCGCAGCGGCTCTTCCAGCGCGCGGGCCAAGGCCTCGCGATCTTCCACCGACTTGGCGGTAACCACGAATTGCGCGAAGTTGGGGCTGGCCAGTTGCTGATCCAGCGGCAGGTAAAAGCGCGGCGCACCGACCCCGACGAAACTGACCACGTGGTCGATCTGCGGGCGATCCTTGAGCAGCGCTTCCATGCGCACTGCCTCGCGCTGGGTGGCTTCAAAGGAGGCGCGCTCCGGCAGGTGCAGGTCGATCAGCAATTCAGGGCGGTCGGAGCTGGGGAAGAATTGCTGCGGCACCAGCGCAAAGGCCGCCAGGGAAGCGATGAAGAGCACCGTGGTGGCGATCACGACGCGGCCGCGGAAGGCCACGCACCAGGCCACCGAACGGCGCAGCCAGGTGTAGATGCGGGTCTGGTAGATGGGGTGATCGTGGTCTTCCTCATCATGGCCAGCATGCGGATTGGCGGCGATCTGTTCATCGGTGAGCGCGCCCGGCTTTTCCTTGAGCATGTGATAGCCCAGCAGCGGAATGAGCACGACCGCCGCCAGCCAGGACAGCAGCAGCGCAATGGCCGAGACCTCGAAGATGGAGCGCGTGTATTCACCCGTGCCGGACTTGGCCAATGCAATCGGCAGGAAGCCGGCCACCGTCACCAGAGTGCCGGTCAGCATCGGGAACGCCGTGCTGGTGTAGGCGAAGGCCGCGGCGCGGCGGCGGTTCCAGCCCTGTTCCAGTTTCACCGCCATCATCTCGACGGCGATGATGGCGTCATCCACCAGCAAACCCAGTGCCAGCACCAGCGTGCCCAAGGAAACCTTGTGCAGGCCGATGTCGAACAGGTACATGAACAGCGACGTCACCGCCAGCACGATGGGAATCGAGATCACCACCACCATGCCGGTGCGGATGCCCAGCGATACCAGGCTCACCACCAGCACGATGGCGACCGCTTCGGCCACGGCTTCCAAAAAGTCATCGACCGATTTTTCCACCGCATGCGGCATGCTCGACACTGCCGTCAGCGTGAGCCCGGCAGGCAGGCGCTTGCGCAATTGTTCAGTTCGCTCGTCCAGCGCCTTGCCCAGGCGGATCACGTCGCCGCCCGGCTGCATGGTCACGCCGATGCCCAGCACCGGCTGGCCGTTGGCGCGCATCTCCTGTTCCTGCGGTTCGTCGTAGCCACGCGTGATGGTGGCGATGTCGCCCAGGCGGAAGTTGCGGTTGTTGACGTGGATGATCTTGTCTTCCAGCGCGCGCAGGTTGTCGAACTGGCCGGTGGGACGCACGTAGACGCGGTCACTGCCGGTGGTGATGAGGCCACCCGGCACCACCGCATTCTGCCCGCCGATGGCGTCGGCCAGTTGCTGCGGGCTGATGCCCAGGCGCGTCATGCGGGTGTTGCCGATGTCGATGTAGATGCGTTCCTGGCGCTCGCCGAAGTAATCGATCTTGGCCACGCCCGGCACATGCAGCAGTTCGCCGCGCAGCTGGTCGGCATAGTCGCGCAGCTGCGCAGGCGTGAAGCCATCGCCGGCCAGGGCGTAGATGTTGGTGTAGACGTCCCCGAACTCGTCATTGAAGTAAGGGCCCCTGACGCCCTGTGGCAAGGTCGCCGCAACGTCGCCGACTTTCTTGCGCACCTGGTACCAGGTCTGCGGTACCTGCGAGGCCGGGGCCGTGTCCTTGATGGTGAAGAAGAGCTGCGACTGCCCTGCGCGCGAATAGCTGCGCAGGAAATCCACATCGGGCGTCTCCTGCAGCTTGCGGGCGATGCGGTCGGTAATCTGCTCCTGCACCTGGCGCGCGGTGGCACCGGGCCAGTCGGTCTGGATCACCATCACCTTGAAGGTGAAGGGCGGGTCTTCCGATTGGGACAGGCGCGAGTAGGAACCGATGCCCAGCAGCGTCACCAGCGCCAGGATGAAGGTCACCAGCGCCTGGTGCTGCAGGGTCCAGGCGGAAAGATTGAAACGGCCAGGCGCGCTCATAGGGCGAAGTCCTCGGCGTGCAGCGGGGCGACCGGCTTGACCTTCTCACCCGCGGTGAGGGTATGCACGCCCTGCACCACCACCTTGTCCTGTGTGGCCACGCCTTGCGAGAGCGAGATGCTGCGCTCGCCGTAGGCCGCGACGGTGACCGGGCGCAATTCCAGCTTGCCCTCGTTGCCCACGATCCATACCGCAGGCTTGCCGCCTTGATGGAACAGGGCAGTCGCCGGGAGCAGCAGCACCTGGCCCTGCGCCGTATCGGCCGGTGTGATCTTCACTTCACCGGTCATGCCGAGGCGCACGCTGGCGTCCGGCTGTTCCAGCGTGACCTTGATGCGGAAGGTGCGGCTTTGCGGATCGGCCGCCGGGCTGACCTCGCGTACGCGGCCCTTGTAGGTCTTGCCGGGCAAAGCCGCCAGCGTGACCTCGGCGGCGGCACCGGGCTGCAGGCCGGCCAACTGGCGGTCCGCCACGTCGGTGACCACGTCCACTGCGCCCGACCAGGCCAGCGAATAAACCGGCTGGCCAGCACTCAAGACGTCACCGGTATTGGCCTGCTCGGCGCTGATGACCCCATCATGCTGGGCTACCAGGGTGGTGTAGTCGCGCTGGTTGCCGGCCACCGAGGCACGGGCCTGCGCGGCCTTGAATTGCGACAGCGCGGCGGCATGCGCATCCTGGCTCTGCTCCAGTTGCTGGGCGCTGATGAGCTGTTCGGCGGCTTGTGCGGTGTCACGCTGCAACTGTTTCTCCGCTGCATCCAGATGCTGGCGGGCGGAGGCCAGTTCGGCGCGCGCCGAGGCAGCATTCTGATCGGCGTCCGAGGGATCGAGACGCGCCAGCACCTGGCCCTTGCGCACGGCGTCACCCAGATGCACGCGGCGTTCCACCAACTGGCCCGCCACGCGGAAGGAGAGCGAGGTTACATAGCGCGACTGCACTTCGGCCGGCAGGTGCAGCGGCCGGGTGCTGCCGCGTTCCTGCGCCTGCAGCACCACCACTTCACGCGGGGCGTCGGCGACGGGGGCCGGCTTGCTGCAGGCCGAGAGCAACACCGCGAAGGGAATCGCCAGCAGCGCCATGCGCGTCAGCGGGACGCGGCGAGGGGCCGAAAGAGACGTGGAAAGACGGCCGGAACACGGACGGGAGACTGGCTTCACAGCATTCCTTTCGGGAAAGGGTAGTGTCAGGTGTCGGACCGCGGCGCGTTCCGCATCTTTACAAAAGTTCAGCGATTCTAATGCACATATGAATTCAAATGCAATCCTGTATCCGAATACAACAGTGTTAGAATCCAGCCCCATGACACGCCAACGACTCAGCCGCGAGCAAAGCCGTGAGCAGACCCGGGAACGTCTGCTGGAGGCGGCGCACGCGGTGTTCATGCAGAAGGGATACGCGCAGGCCAGCGTGGAGGATATCAGCACCGCCGCCGGATACTCGCGCGGGGCCTTCTACTCCAACTTCGATGACAAGGAGCAACTGTTCTTCGAGCTGCTGCGCCGTGAAGGCGAGAGCATCGACCGCGGTTTCGAGCGCATCCTCGGTGGCGAACTGACCGACCCCGATGCCCTGCGCGACGCGCTGGCAGTGCAATACTCGGCGCTGTACCGCGATGACAAATGCAGCCTGCTGTGGATGGAAGCGCGCATCATTGCCTTGCGCGACGAAAAATTCCGCGCCCAGCTCGATACCTTCCTGGAGCAGCGCTACGGCCAGATCACCCGCTTCGTCGAAGCCTACTGCCGCCTGACCGGCACCGCCCCGGCCGCGCCGCCGCGCGAGATCGCCATCGGGCTGATGGCCTTGTGCGAGGGCGTGAGTTTTTCCTATCGCTGCGTACCGCACATCGTCGATGGCAAGACCGCCGAATCGGTGCTGGCGTGGTTCCTCAAGGCGTCCATTGCGATTGCCGCACCCGGTGCAGCAGTGCTTGCAAGTCCTGCTGCCTGAGAAATCGCTTCAGCAACTGGTATGACCTCCCCTGCTCGTGTTGTTGGCAGGCTGCATCCCGCGGCCTGGAAGCTGCGCGCACTGGCGCTTGCTGCTATATTCCGTTTCGAAAAAAAGGCGGCCTGCTCGCCCTTTCCTGCAGATAGCCACGTGAGGCAGTTCCCGGAACAGAAATGGACGGGCCACGCATCTGGTCTGTGACGTTCCGGAGTCCAAAATTCAAATCCTGAAGCGCGATGTGCAAAGGGGCTGGGTGATCATGGTCTTGATGGCCATCCTGCTCGGCGGCGGTGCCATCTACCAGAGTCACCAGCAGGCGAAAGAAACGGCCATCGGCCATGCGGCCAACATCACGCTGGTGATGCAGCGCGGCCTGCAGCGGCACGCAGAGTTCTTCTGTTCGGTCCTCGATTCCATCGGCGAACGCTATCGCCAGGTGCTGCATTTCCCGGTGTCGGGCAGCGAGCTGGGGTCGTTTCTCTTCACGGGCGGACAAGTCAATCGCTACATCGTCGAAACCGCCGTGCTCGACAAGAACGGCCTCCTGGTCTCCAGTTCACGCAGTTCGCCGGTGCTGCTGACCAATGATTTCAGCGATGCGCCTTTCTTCCAGGCCCAGCAGAACGCCGACAGCCCCGCCGGCAAGCTGTTTCTCTCCAAACCCATCCAGCTGGCCAAGGATTACTTCGTCGTCGTGCTGTCCCGGCGCATCACCGACGTGCAGGGCAACTTCGCTGGCGTGGCCATGATGGTGCTGGACCTGGCCTATTTCCGCTCCATGCTGGAAGGGGTGGATGTGGGCAACAACGGCGTCCTGTCGATCTACTCGCGCGATGCCACGGTGTATGTGCGCATTCCCTATGACCCGGCCATGGTCGGCCGCAATCTGAGTTCGGCACCGATGCTCGACAGTTTCCTGAAGCAGGACTCCGGTCACTTCTTCTGGAAGTCGGTCAATGACGGCGTCGAGCGCCTGTACGCCTTTCACGCGGTGCCGGGCACCAACCTGATGGTCTTCGTCGGCTATGCCAAGAGCAACATCTACAACTACTGGCAGAAGACGCTGGCCATCCTCATCATCGGTTCCATCCTGCTGATCTTCAGCGCCCTCTCCTTCTTCCGCTCGATGCAAAGTGAATTCCTGCGCCGCCATGCGTCGGAAAAGACCCTGACCACACTGGCCACCATCGATGGCCTGACCGGACTGATCAACCGCCGCTCGATGGACGAGCTGATGGCGCGCCACTGGCAGCACCTGCGCGAGGGAACGCTGCGGCAGCTCAGCGTGATCTTCATCGATGTCGATTTCTTCAAGCTCTACAACGATGGTTACGGCCACCAGTCCGGCGACCTGGTTCTGGCCCAGGTAGCCGCCGCCTTGCGGACCAGCCTGGCGCGCCATGAGGACGGCGCGGCGCGCTATGGCGGCGAAGAATTCGTGGTGATCCTGCCGGGCAGCGATGCGGCTGGCGCGAGCAAGGTGGCCGAGCGCATTCGGGCAGCCATCGAGCACCTCGCCCTGCCGCATGCGCACAGCCGTTTCGGCAAGGTCACCATCAGCCTCGGCGTGGCACAGGCCAACTTGCAGCGTCACGCGCAAGCCGAACAACTCCTGGCCGAAGCCGATCAGGCCTTGTATGCCGCCAAGTCAGCGGGCCGCAATCGGGTGGAGATCAGTTCCGCGATCTGAGGTCGGCCTTCATGCAGCGAGCCACTGCGCGATCTGAGGCCAGGCCTCAGCCAGGGTGCGCCCGCCCATGAACAGGCCGATATGCCCGCCCGGCACCACGCGCTGCGTGATGTGCGCAGCAGGGGTGCCCACCAATTGCGCTGCGTTGAGCACCTGCTCGGGTGTGGTGATGTCATCGCGTTCTCCGGCCAGCAGGTAGAGCGGGCAGGTGATATCGCGCAGGTCCAGCATCTTGCCCAGCGCCACGTACTGGCCGCGTGCCAGCAGATTGTCCTTGAAGATCTGGCGGATGGCCTGGAGATACCAGCGTCCCGGCAGGTCGATCGGCGTTTCGTACCAGGCCGCGAAGATCTCGCGCTTGGCCAGATACACCGGGTCGTCGATGTGCTGGAACAGGTCCACATGTTCGCTGAAGTAATGCTCGTCGGGATGCATGTTCTTCCAGCCCTGCAGCATGAAACTGCCGCGCATGAGGCCGCCGCCGGTACGCACCAGATCTTCGTAGAAGCGAATCGGCGTGCGCTCCACCATCTGCTTGAGCGGGCCTTCTCCCGCCCCGGCATCGATGGGCGAGCCGGCCAGTACCAGCCGCTGTACCTTGTGCGGGAAGCGCGCCGCGATCATGGCCGAAATCCAGCCACCCTGGCACAGGCCCACCAGGTTGGCGCGTCCGCCAAGTTCATCGATGACCACGCAGAGATCAGCCAGGTAGTTGTCGATCTCCAGGTCCTTCATGTCCTCGCTGGCGCTGTGCCAGTCAGTCAGGAACACGTGCGGCACGCCATGTTCCATCAGCGTTTCGACCAGGCTCTGACCGCGGTAGTAGTCGGCGATCACCGAGGTGTGTCCCGCATAGGGAGCCACCACCAGCGTCGGGACCGCATGCGCGGCAGCGGGCTTGCCGTATTCGCGCAAGCTCAGCGTACGCAGCGTCAGGCGCACCTGGTTGGCGGTGGCCATCTGCGGGTGATGCAGGGAATGCAGCTTGGTCTCTTCTTCCAGAAAGCGCAGATGCTTGTCCACCACTTCCTGTCCCTGGCGAAACACTTCGGTGGCCAGCATCATGGGCCAGAACAGCGGTACGCAACCGGGCCCGCAGGCCGCAGGCTCTGGTGCGGGATGGCGGGCGTGGCTGGCAGATGAGGTCGTCATGCGGGGCTCCCATGGATGAGTCTTGCCGCATCGTCGGCAATGACCTGTTCTTCATTGGTCGGAATCACCAGCACGCGCACGCGGCTGGCCTGATGGCTGATGCATTCGAGATGCTGGGCGTTGGCGCTTTCGTCGAGCTGCACGCCCAGCCAGTCGAGGCGGGCGCAGATGGCCGCACGCATGCGCGCGTCGTGTTCGCCGATGCCGGCCGTGAAGACCAGCGCATCCATGCCGCCCAGCGTGGTCGCCAGGCGTGCGGCTTCACCGGCACAGCGCAACGCGAACAACTCCAGCGCCTCGCGCGCGGAGGGTTCCGTACTCTGCTGCAGGGTGCGCACATCGGCACTCACCCCGGACACACCCAGCAGACCAGACTGGTGGTACAGCAAGTCTTCCAGCGCCGCCGGCGTCATCCCTTGCTGCAGCAGATACAGCAGCACGCCCGCATCGAGAGCACCACAGCGCGTGCCCATGGGCACGCCTTCCAGCGTGGAGAATCCGGTACTGGCATCGACACTGCGCCCGTTCTGGATGCCGCACAGGCTGGCACCATTGCCCAGATGCGCCACCACCACGTTGCCATGCGCCTCGGGCAACTGGCGGCGGCGCAATTCACTGGCGATGTAGCGGTAGGAAATGCCATGGAAACCATAGCGCAGCACGCCCTCGTCATGCAGCTTGCGCGGCAGCGCGAAGCGGCGCGCCAGTGCATCCTGCGTCGCATGGAATGCGGTATCGAAGGAGGCCGTTTGCGGCAGGCCCGGACGCAGGCGCGCGATGGCGCGGATCAGACGCAGGTTCTGCGGCTGGTGCAGGGGTGCCAGCGGGGCCAGGGATTCCAGTTCCTGTTCGATGCGCTCATCCAGCAGTACCGAATGGGCCAGATGCAAGCCGCCATGCACCACGCGATGGCCCACTGCACACAGCGCGCCCTGCTCGTGACCCACCTCCAGCTGGTGCAGCACCTGCTCCAGTACCTTGTCCATGGAGGCAGCAGGATCGGCGTCGATGGCCATGGCCGACGCCACGCCTTCGATCTCCAGGCGCAGCCGCAAGGGAGACAGATGCAGGTCGAGCTGTCCGTGGCCGATCTTGCTGGCACGCTCGCCATCGAGCCGGAAGATGCCCAGCTTGATCGAGGACGATCCCGCATTGAAGGTCAGCAGCCAGCGATTCATGCAGCCTCCTTGCCGACCGCCTGCACCTTGCTGCGCGAGGCGAACAGACGGGCCAGTGCCGAGGAGGCCAGACGTACGCGCAAGCTGTCGGCGCGGCTGGTGAGGATGACCGGCACGCGTGCCCCCAGCACCAGCCCGGCGGCCTCGGCCTGTGACAGGTAGATCAATTGCTTGGCCAGCATGTTGCCGGCTTCGAGGTCGGGGACCAGCAGGATGTCGGCACTGCCGGCCACCGGCGAAGTAATCTGCTTGATGCTAGCCGATTGCAGACTGATGGCATTGTCGAAAGCCAGCGGACCGTCGACCAGCGCACCGGTGATCTGATGGCGCGTGGCCATCACGGTCAGGGCTGCGGCATCGAGCGTGGAGGGCATGGCCGGATTGACCGTCTCCACTGCCGCCAGCACCGCCACATGCGGACGCGGCACGCCCATCACGTGCAGCAGGTCGATGGCGTTCTGGCAGATGTCGCGCTTGTGCGCCAGGGTGGGCGCAATGTTGATGGCGGCATCGGTGATGATGAGCGGCTTGGCATAGGTGGGAATGGCCATGGCATACACATGGCTGATGCGGCGCTCGGTACGCAGTCCCGAGCCGGAGGCCACGACCGCCCCCAGCAGTTCATCACTGTGCAGGCTGCCCTTCATGAGCGCGGATACCTGCCCTCGTACCGCCAGCTCGACGGCGCGCGCAGCGGCGGCGTGGCTGTGTTCGGTGGACTCGATCTGCAGACCCGCCAGCGACAGGCCGGCTTCTTCGGCGACGCGCCGTATCCGGGCTTCAGGCCCGACCAGCAGCGGCTCCAGCAGGCCCTCTTCGCGCGCCTCCAGCGCGCCCTGCAAGGCCTCGGCAGAACAGGGATGGACTACGGCAACCCGCATCGCCTGCGCGCCCAGGGCATCGCGGATGAGTTGACCGTAGCGCTCGGCAGGCGTGGCCTGCGTCGGTGGAAACATGGTGTCCTCCTGAGGGAATGGCATGAGGCCGGACGCACTCATGCTGGCTTGCTGTGTCGCAGCATAGCCGCAGGCGGAGGTGAGTTCAATTGCAGGATTGCCCGCAAACCGGACAGAGAAGACAAAGCTTGATCTGCTTCAACTTTGTCCGGGTGCATCCGCCGTCGCGGGCGGGACTGCGGACGGTCAGGCCGGAGTCAGTGCCAGCACGTGCTGGCGCGCGCGTTCGGCGGGCATCGGTTCGGCAAAATAATGCCCCTGCATGGCGTGACAATGCATGGATTGCAGGACCTGCAGGTCTTCCTCGCTCTCAACACCCTCGGCCACCACCTGGAAGCCGAAGGAGGCCGCCAGTTGCAGCACCGCCGACACCAGCGCCTGGTTCTCGGTCTGGTCGGCCAGGCCGGTGACGAAGCTGCGGTCGATCTTCACGCGCGAGACGTGCAGCTGGCGCAGGAAGCCCAGCGAGGAATAGCCCACGCCGAAATCGTCGATGGCGATGCTCACGCCCTGCAGCGCCAGCGCGGTCAGCGTCTGGGTGGCGGCCTGCAGGTCGAGCGCGGTCTCTTCGGTGATCTCGATCTCCAGCATCTGCGCCGGCAGGTTCTGGCGCTTGAGGGTGCCCACCACCAGATCCTCGATGATGATGCGCTCCATTTCGCGCGGCGAGATGTTCATCGACACGCGCAGGTCGCTGCGGCCGTTGTCCCGCATGAACTGGATCATGTGCGCCACCTCGCCCATGATGAAACGCAGCAGCTCTTCCGACAGTCCTGCCAGCGCTGCAATCTCGATCAGATCGGGCGGCGCAATCGGACCATGGCGGCGATGCGTCCAGCGCACCAGCGCTTCGAAGCCATCAAGCGCGCGCCCGTCCTCGCAGACGATGGGCTGGAACCACACCTGCAGTTCGCCATCGGCCAGCGCCTGCGCCAGATCACGTTCGACATCGCGCTTCATCTGCAGATGCGCATCCAGCGCCGCATTGAAGACCTGGTACTGATTGCGGCCACGGCGCTTGGCCTCGTACATGGCGGCATCCGAGCAGACCAGCATCTCGTTGATATCGTCGCCACGCGACAGGTAGATGCCCAGGCTCAGACCGATGTGACGATGGGCCAGGCGCGCGAAGGGCTGGCGCATCGCTGCGATCAGGCGCTGCGCCACGTGCTCCGGCGGCTCCGCGTGGGCGGTGAGCGGATAGAGGATCACGAATTCATCGCCGCCCAGGCGCGCCAGCGTAGCGCCCTCGGGCAAGGCCGCCTGCAGGCGGCGTGCCACTTCGATGAGTACCTGATCGCCCGCTTCGTGCCCGTAGGCATCGTTGATGACCTTGAAGCCATCCAGGTCAAGGAACATCAGGCATTGGCGTTCCCGCTGCTGCACCAGGACCTGCGCGGCCACCTGCATGAAACCGGCACGGTCCAGCAGGCCGGTCAGCAGATCGTGCTCGGCCTGGTATTGCATGCGCGCGGCGAACTGGCGCAGGTCTTCGTGGGCCACGGCCAGGGCCTGGCTGGCGGTAGTGGCTTCGTTCTTCAGGGCGCAGGCGCGCGCGAACATGCGCTCGCCCACGCGGGCACCGCGAATCAGGCCGGCCAGGTAGATCACGGCCGTCGCTGCCAGCGCCAGGCGGGTCGGCGTGCGATTGAAGGCAAACAGGCAGAAGATCACCGACAGCAGCGGCGGCGTGATGAAGCTGATCGGGATGCGAGCAAACGCGAAGCCGTGGGTGACCGCACCGGCCGTGATGCCGCACACGCAGGTCAGATAGAACAGGGTCTCGGGTGTGGTATAGCCTTCGCTCAGCCAGGGCATGCCGGCCCAGGCGAAGCCCGAGATCAGGGCGAGGATCCAGTGCAGGCGCAGGTTCAGTTCCACCACGTCGCTGGCGTCGCGCACCTGACCGCGCGGGGCCATCCACGGCACCAGTTGCGCCACGCGTTGCGGTGAGAGGCGGCACAGCGGGATCCGCACCAGGTTGACCAGCGTGGCGCAGGCCAGCCAGATCAGTGCAACCCAGAATTTGCCGGAATGCCAGGCCACGAAAGTGGAGATGCCGCTCAGCACGAAGGCCACCGGGATCGACAGCATGACGGTATGGCGGGCCGCCGTGAGCTGGTCCGCGCGAATCAGTTGTCGCAATGCAAGCCGGGACGCGTGGTCGCCGGCACCGGTTTCTGTCTTGAGTTCGTTCACATCCCCATCCCGTGGTGCCCAGTTGCGCTGCCCGCCGAGCGGCGAGGCAGAAGCGGCGGCCACCTGCCCAAGGTAGCGCTACCGATGGCGGGTATTATCCAATGAATAAGAAGAATTCCCATCAAAACATGAGCCCCATTGAGATGTATCAACGAGTTGTTGGCGCGGAAGAGACAAGCTCCGGGCTTGCTGAACCCCTTTCATGACCTGGAGAACCCTCATGTCCCAAGACAACGGCAACTGGTTATCGGCCGAACAGGCCGTCATGCCCGATGGCAGCGAACGTCAGAACTTGCCCCTGATCAACAGAAAACTGCCGCATCTCTCGCCGCAACAAGCTGCCGGCAGCACGACGGCGGCAGACGCTGAAGAAGCATCAACGGCACCTGCCGGGCCAGCGGCGGCAGACTGAGTTCTCCCGCAGCAACACCTCCTGCGGAGGGATTTCCGGAGGCATCGTGCCGGAAGGCTAAAATGGAGCCGTATTTACTGCGCGGCAAACTGGCGCTGCTTCTGTCATGGCTCTCGATCCCTCCACTCTTCTCATCCTCACCATCGCGCTGGCGGCGGCCGCTTCGCTCTACCTGGCCATCGAATGGACCAGCGTCAGGGAACGCTCGCTGCTGCTGTGGAGCAGCGGCTTCGCCATCATCACGGTCGGCTCCTTCCTTGCGCTGCTGCGCTCGCGCGGCTATCTGCTGGTCGGCATCTGGTTCGCCAACGGCTTGCTGATCGCGGCGCATGCCTGCTTCCTGGCGGGCGTGGCCTGGTTCACGCGCACCCGAATCTCGCGCGCCTGGTGGCTGATTGCCTTGCTGTGGCTGCTGATGCTGTTGCTGCCCGTGCACGCCTGGTGGTCGCGCGTGATGCTGGGACTGCAATCGCTGATGATCGCCGCCCTCACCTTGCAGGCCAGCGCCCTGCTGCGTCCGCATGGTGCGTCGTTGAGCGTGGGCGCGGTGCAGCTGCGCTTCGTACTGCTGATCCATGGACTGTTCTATGTGGCCAAGGCGGTCTCGGCGCTGGCGCTGGGGGCGTTCGTGGACCTGGCGGCCTTTGGCGGCGTGTTGATCCAGGTGTCGCTGGTGGAGGGATCGATGGCAGTGATGCTGATCGCCTTGTCGATGACCGGCACCGAGCGCCATCGCCGCGAAGAACGCATCGGGCAACTGGCCGCACGTGATCCCCTGACCGGACTGCTGAACCGGCGCGCCCTGCAGGCGCGCGCACCGGCGCTGCTGGCACGGGCCAGCGAGGCCCATCCGGGCGCGCTGTTGCTGATCGACATCGACAACTTCAAGCAGGTCAACGACCTGCACGGCCATGCCGCCGGTGACAAGTTGCTGGAAGCCCTGAGCACGCTGCTGCGTGAAGTCTTGCCCGCCGATGCGCTGGCCGCGCGGCTGGGCGGGGATGAGTTCGTGATCCTGTTGCAGGATGTGCGTGAAGAACAGGTCGCCCATCTCGGCGAACAGTTGCGGATGGCCTTCTCCCACGTGGCGCGCAAGGGGGTGGTCACTCCCGAGGCGGTGAGCCTGAGCGTGGGCGTCAGTCTCTACACCAAGCCGGCACTGGCGCTGGAAAGCCTGATGGCGCTGGCCGATGCGGCCCTGTATGACGCCAAGCGCGCCGGACGCGACCGGCTCATCGTGAGCCCGGCACACCTCACTGCAGCCAATCCTTGAGCCGGTACCAGGCCCCGACCAGGGGCAGGAACCAGGGCTTGCCCAGATGACCTGGAATGGCCGGCCAGTCGAAATCTTTCCATGGATTGAGATCGGTCCTGCCGTCCATGACCTCGGCCATCAGCGTCCCCATGAGGCTGGCCATGTGGGTGCCGTGGCCGCTGTAACCCATGGAATAGAACACGCCATCGCGCTGTCCGGCACGCGGCAGGCGGTCCATCGTCATGTCGACCATGCCGCCCCAGCAATAGTCGATGCGGACCTTGGCCAGTTGCGGGAAGACCTCCAGCATCTGGCTGCGCAGGATCTCGCCGCTCCGGGCATCGGACTGCGGATTGGACACCGCGAAACGCGCGCGTCCGCCGAAGAGCAGGCGATTGTCCGGCGTAGCGCGGAAATAATTTACAAAATTCTTGGTGTCGGTGTACATGCGCCGCGTCGGCAGCAACTGTGCCAGCAGCTCCGCCGGCAAGGGTTCGGTGACGATCAGGAAAGCGCCGACCGGCACGATGCGGCGGCGTATCCAGCCCAAGGGACCGACCTGGGAAATGCCGCTGCTCAGCAGCACCTGGCTGGCGCGGAGGCTGCCGGCAGGCGTCTGCGCCTGATAGCCGCCTCCTTGCGCCTTCAGGCCCAGCACGGGAGTGTGTTCGAGGTAGATCGCACCGCGCCGCTGGGCAGCGTGGGCCAGGCCGCGCACATAGCGGCCGACATGCATGCCGGCGCTCTTCTCCATCAGCAGTCCACCGTAGTAACGGTCGCTGCCCAGTTCGTCACGCAGCTCGGCGCGGGTGATCAGGCGCGTGTCAGTGTCCACGTTGGCGGCCAGCAGGGCCTGGCTGCGCGCCAGCTTGTCGACGTGCTCGGGCTTGGCTGCCAGCTTGAGCTTGCCGTAGCGTGCAAAACTGCAGTCGATGGATTCCTCGCGCACCAGCCGTTCCACCGTATCGACGCCGGCATCGAAGGCGCGATAGAGCCGGTTGGCCCATTCCGTTCCCAGGCGTTGTGACAGGGCAGCGTAGTCCTGCGCGAAGCCGTTGTTGCACATGCCGCCGTTGCGGCCGGAGGCGGCACCGCCGACGATATCCGCTTCGCACACCACCACCCTGGCCCCCTTGCGCGCCAGCGCCAGGGCGGCCGCTGAACCGGTGATGCCGCCACCGACGACCAGTACGTCGCATCCATCGCCCGGCAAGGCGGTGTGGGTGCTGACGAAGGGGGATGAGGTGTCCAGCCAGTACGACTTCAATTGCATCAGGAGCTCCATCGACAGTCGGCAGCCGGATCATGAACGCAGGGGACGAGGCCGCAACAGGGTAGGGACTGATTATGGTGCGCGCTCCCGGTACGGTGATTAATGCTCATTGAACGCAGCATTAAGCCCAGGTTAATGCTCGTGCAGCGCCCGTCCTTGCTGGCTGCCAGCAGGACGAGCAGCGCAGCGTAACGAAAAATGCCGGAAAGCCGACTTTTAAAAGTAGAAGCTGCTCCGATCCCGGCGCAATAAAAATTATTAGTTGGAGGCCGGCGGCCATACTTCTTCCATCCCCAACGAAGGAGTTTGAGCAAATGACTTTCAAGCCGAAGTACATCAGTTTTGACTGCTATGGCACCCTGATCAATTTTGAAATGGGCCCGACCGCCCGCAGGCTCTTCGCCGACCGTGTCGACGAAAAGCGCATGCCGGCCTTCCTGGACAGCTTCCGTTTCTATCGTCTCGACGAAGTGCTGGGCGCCTGGAAACCGTTCCTGGAGGTGGTGGACAACGCCATCCGCCGCACCTGCCACGCCCATGGCGTGGAATGCCGGGACAGCGATGGCCAGGCCCTCTATGCGGCCGTGCCGACCTGGCAGCCACATCCGCATGTGGTGGAAACGCTGGAGAAGATCGCGCCCCACATCCCGCTGGTGATCCTCTCGAACTCGATGATCGACCTGATCCCGCACAGCGTGGCGCACCTCAAAGCGCCCTTCCATGCGGTCTACACCGCCGAGGAAGCGCAAGCCTACAAGCCGCGCGGGCAGGCCTTTGAATACATGTTCGACCAGCTGGGCTGCGGCCCGGAAGAGATGGTGCATTGCTCGTCGAGCTTCCGCTATGACCTGATGACGGCCAAGGATCTCGGCTTCATGGGCAAGGCTTACATCGACCGCAATCACGAGCCCTACTGCGATGGCTATGGCGTGAGCCGGCTGACGGACTTCCGCCAGCTGGCCACGCTGGTAGGCCTTTGATGGCTGCCGTCGCGCCTACGAGAGACGGGACGCATCATGCTTGAGACCGCATTGCAAGAACCCGCCGCCCTGAATACGGCGGCACCTGATCTTGCGCCGGCCGCGCTGGAACAACTGGCCGCCGTCCGCTATGGCATCGCGGGCAAGTCCAGCGCCCTGGGAGGTGAGCGCGACCAGAACGCCTGCATCGAGAGCGCCGATGGCACGCGCTACGTGCTGAAGATCAGCAATCCTTCCGAACAGGCGGCGGTGGTGGATTTCCAGATCGCCGCGCTGGATCACATCGCGCGGGCAGCACCGGACCTTCCGATTCCGCGCGTACTGCGCTCCTTGAGCGGGCAAAGCATCGAACAGGTGACACTGCCGGATGGCAGCGTGAGCATGGTGCGCCTGCTGACTTACCTCGACGGCGTACAGATCAAGCACACCGAACGCAGCGACGGCCAGCGGCGCGCCATGGGCAGCGGCCTGGCCAGGCTCGATCTGGCCCTGCAAGGGTTCAGCCACACCGGGGCACATCATGACCTGCTGTGGAATGTCTCCACCGCGCACCGCTTGCGCGACAAGATGGAGAGCCTGCAGGATCCGGCCAAGCAGCAGCTGGCACGGCACTTCATGGCGCGCTTCGAACGAGATGTGCTGCCGCGCCTGGGCGACGTGCGTGCGCAGGTGATCCACAACGACTATCACCTCTACAACGTGCTGGTGGCACCGCAGGAGCTGGAGCGCATCACCGGCATCATCGATTTCGGCGACATGCTGCACGCGCCGCTGGTGGGTGAAGTCGCCACGGCGGCGGCCTTCCACATGACCGGCAGCGAGGATCCGTTTGCCGGACCGGCGCAGTTCGTCGCGGCCTATCACGCCGAGCTGCCGCTGACCGCGCCGGAACAGGAGATCGTCGCCGACCTCATGGTCACGCGCCATCTGGTCACGGCGCTCATTTCCGAATGGCGCGCGGTGCGCTATCCCCACAACCGCGCCTACATCATGCGGCACAACCCGGCGGCCTGGGAGGCGCTCGGCCAGCTGGCCGACCTGCCCCGCCAGGACGCACGTGACCGCCTGCTTTCCGACATCTGACACAGGAGCATTGCATGAGCACCCCTACCGACCTCACCATGGTCAACGCCTACATCCCCGGCCGTGCCGACGTCGGGCCCGTCACCGGGGCCCTGATCGAGCGCCGCAATGCCCTGCTGGGGCCGGCGTATCGGCTGATGTATGAACATCCCTTGCACATCGTGCGTGGCGAGGGCGTCTGGCTGATCGATCCGCAGGGGCGGCGTTATCTGGATGTGTACAACAACGTCACTTCGCTGGGACACTGCCATCCGGCCGTCACCGCAGCGATCTGCGAACAGGTGCAAACGCTGGCCACCAACACGCGCTACCTGCACGACACCATCCTGGAGCTGGCCGAACGCCTGCTGGCGACGGTGCCGGAGACATCGCTGGCGCACCTGATGCTCACCTGCACCGGCAGCGAAGCCAATGACCTGGCCTATCGCATCGCCAAGGTCCGCACCGGCGGCACCGGCGTGATCGTCACCGACACGGCCTATCACGGCATCACCGATGCGGTCTCGCAGTTCTCGCCGTCGCTGGGCAGCAGCGTCAACCTGGGACCGCATGTGCGCCTGGTGCCGGCCCCGCGTGCCTATCATGCGCCGGGGCAGGATTTGGGAGAAAAATTCACCCGCGACGTGCAAGCCGCCATCGCCGACCTGCAGCGGCACGGCATCCAGCCTGCCGCCCTGATCGTGGATTCACTCTTAACCAGTGACGGCATCCTGCCGGGACCAGCGGGCTTCCTCAAAGGCGCGGTGCAGGCCATCAAGGAGGCCGGCGGCCTGTTCATCGCCGATGAAGTGCAACCGGGCTTCGGCCGCACCGGCGAGCACATGTGGGGCTTCCAGCGCCACGGGATTGCGCCGGACATCGTGACCATGGGCAAGCCGATGGGCAATGGCCAGCCGGTCGCAGGCATTCTGGCGACGGCCGATGTGTTGCAGGAGTTCGGGCAGCGCTCGCGCTACTTCAATACCTTTGCCGGCAATACGGTCTCGTGTGCCGCTGCGCTGGCGGTGCTGAAGACGATTGAACATGAAGGCCTGATTCCCCATGCACGGGAGGTCGGTGGCGTGCTGCTTGACGGCATCCGTGCGCTGGCCGAACGACACGAAGCGATCGGCGACGTGCGCGGTGCGGGCATGTTCGTGGGTGTCGAACTGGTCTCGGACCGGACGCAGCGCACGCCTGACCGCGCGCTCACCAGCGAGGTGGTCAACCGCATGCGTCAGAAGGGCGTGCTGCTCAGCGCCTGCGCGATGGGCCACAACGTGCTCAAGATCCGGCCGCCGCTGGTGCTGACGGCGGAACAGGCGGGCATGGTGATCGATGCACTGGACGAGTCGCTGACGGAAGCGCGATCGGCGGCGGGGCGGCGTTGATCCTGAGGCCGGCGATGCGGTGCTATGATCGGACCATGCGACCTACCGACCCTCTCGACCGCACCGACATCAAGATCCTCGAGCACTTGCAGCGCGAGGGCCGGTGCTCGAACGTGGAGCTGGCCGAGGCCGTCAATCTCAGCCCCAGTCCCTGCCTGACCCGGACCAAGCGCATGGAAGAAAACGGCGTCATCGCCGGCTATGCAGCCCGGGTCGCGCTGGACAAATTGGGCGGCCATGTCATGGTGTTCTCCGAAATCACGCTGGGCAGTCACCGTCCCGCCGACTTTCGCAAGTTCGAACAGGGCGCGGCCAGGTATGCGGAAATCGTGGAGTGCTACAACGTCAGCGGGGGGTATGACTATTTGCTCAAGATCGTCTCGCCCACCGTGGCGCTGTTCCAGGAGTTGATGGAACGCCTGCTGGAGGACGAGATCGGCATCGAGAAATTCGCCAGCCGCATTGTGTTGCGCCATCCCTATGAGCAGCGGGTGGAGCCGGTGGAGGTGATTGCTTCGGGGAAGAGCAGCTGGAAATAGCGAGGGTGTAGTGATCTCTGCGTTCTCGCAGCTTTTCATTTCTCAGCCGCCATGTAGTAGCGGCCTGCGCAGTTCACGTAGCGATAGTCAAAGACGGGAGAGAAGACGACGTCGCCTTCCTCATCAAGCCATACACCATAGTTGGATCGCTCAAAATAATCCAGGCAGGCCGTCTTTATCTCCGGCTTCAGGTTGGACATGACCAGTGCGACTGCATCCTTGTTCAACTGCAGGAAATTTCCATTCGTGCGGACACCTGCCTTGCGCAGGGAGGGGACGTAGCGATTGATCAGCGCTATGGGTGGAAGCTGTTTTCCCGTGCTGATATCGAAGGTCCAGCCCACTTTGTCGAAGACATGGTTTCCAGCGCATGCACTGGTGACGTTGAAGACGATGCTCATGGTCCGGAACGCCATCAGGGCTTCATCAAACTCTGCTTCATAAGCCCATGCACCACCTTGTGGATCGGGACGACAGGTTTTTCCCTGTGCGAACAGTGACTGATAAAACTTTTCCATGGTGGCATGGATCTGGCTGGCTGCGTCCTTCGATATCCGTCCTCCTGGCTTCACTCTTATCTTCTCGGTATAGATGCGATTCATTGCGTCACGTGGACCGGTTTTCCTGTAGACGGAAATATCGAATTTTTGATCGTCGAGTTCGAGTTCTCGTGCTTGAGTGCAGGGACTAAGAATGGCCGCTCCCAGTGCGGCTGTTCGCAGGAGCAATTTTTTCATGGTATCGCCTTTGATCCGATCAAATGCCATCTGCTTGATGACAATAGGTCAGGGAATAATGAATAGAGAGAGCAACCTTCCGCGGGTCCAGTTTGACTGGTAGACAGACCGCAGGCATTCATCTTCTGATTGGATATTCCTTTTGACATGCCGAATAAGGCCGCTGGAATAACGGCATGAGAAACAATCCCTCGTCCCTTATCAAGATGTGGAAAGCCGTAGTCTTGAAGTGGAAACTACAGAATTCTTTCAAGTCAGCTGTCAACAAGTGTCCATTCTGCTCAATCAGAATCTCGGCAGCATCTTCGCCAAGGACAAGAAGACTGCCCTTTGCGACTGCACCAGCCTCAAACAGCGAAGGCGCATATTTTTTAACGATCTGATGGCTTGAAATTGCCTTACCTGTTCTGATAGCGAAGTTTTTTACACTTTTCCCAAAATAAGGGACGCCACCGCAGACCGCTTGGAAATCGAATACGATGCCCAGCACTCCATGGGCTGAATAGATCTTCTGATGGAGGAAGCGATAGCCCCATGGATGCCTGAATTCCGGCTCATGACAGCTGCGCGCCTCGGCATATACCGACGCATATCTCTCTTCGAGAGCTCTATTGATCCTAAGTACTTGAGCCTTTCCGATCGCGGCAGACCTTTTCAGGACCAACTTTTCAATATATAGACTGCGAAAAGGCTCTTCAAAACCAGTTTGACGGTATATTGATAGCGAATAGTCAATTTCCTCCCTTTCTTTGCTGAGGCCAGTTTCATGAAATATTAAGGTGCCGAAGAGAACCAAGTGGCGGAAGAAAGGGCTCATTGCAAAACTCTCTTGATCCTTTGTGTAAAGTTTTTCCTGTCGGGAAGATTGGCTTTTTGTTCCCACGCCAAGGTTGCATTCCCGCCGTTTATCGCAAGGGTCACGCCGCGGACATCAGCCATATCCATGGCTTCGATCGTCTTGTGCCTGAACAGCACGGCGTACCACGCTGCTGTATCAATACAGTTGAAATTCGTTTCAAGAATGCGGTCTGGATCCTTGATGAGCGGCGGACGTTTCTCTTTGTCACCTTTGCCGCCAGATTTTATGTTCCAGCCAAAATCAAAATCCAATCCCTTGGATAACCATCCGCGAAACGCCCAGTACTCGCCATAGTTGTAGCGTCCAGTCAATTGTTTGAATCCCCTCCCTTTGAATCGCGGCCCATCTCCAGGAGAAACATTGCCGAGTTGTTCGCTATGTTCATAACCATGGCCGTCCGTCACTTCTAGCATATAGGTAAGACTCACCGACTCAACGGCTCCCTGCGCCAAGAAATGCGCCATCCGCAACCGACTGTTGAGCCCATACTTGAAACAGCACTTGTTGATCTCAGCGCGATACTTCTCCCGGAGTTCTTCTGATGTGCCATGACTGATCGTGGCAGCAGCGAGAGAGCCCATGGACGGATAAACCAATGCCAGCTCCTCCTTCGACAACCACATGCATTTCGCCAAATGCTCAATGAACTTGATCGGATGCACATGCCACACTCCGCGCGCATCCGGCAATCCCGGCACCTTCTCCCAGAAGGTCTGGCGTTCGATGTGCCGGATCAACTTCTGAAACTGCTCTTGCGTCAATTTCTGCGCACCGAAGTCCTCCTTCGTCACACGCTCATAGCGCTGAGCGATGCCCTGATTGCTCCACTCGGTGGGGTGTCGGGTGACCACATGGCGGACCATTTCATCCTTGTCTGACTGCACAGTCTTCGTGTCGGTGCGCCCTTTCTGACTCTCCTGGATCAGGCGCTGCAGGCCCTCGTCGTCCATGAAGCCGTCAGCACTGAATTGACCATGCTCCTCAACCTTCCTGAAATCCTTCCAGTCAGCATCGCTGAGATACTTAACCGCACTTTTTTCCGCCCAGAAGATCTTGTTTTGATCCGGTTTGAAAATCTGGATCCAGAGTTTGCCTTCATATTGGCGCTCCTGGAATTCGCCGGCATTCAACCACGGCCCGCTCCACGGAACGATCAAACTGCCAGCTTCCAATGTGCGGGCATTCGTGACAGGATTCTTGGCATAGCCGATGAGCCGCTTCCCTGTCGGCATGTAGGCCTTCCTCGCGGCTGTCTTTTTCTTGAGATCGGCAGGTACTTCTGTCTCCACGAACTGGTCCTTCTCGATCCACCAGTTCTTCTTGTCCTCGGTCTGAATATTGAGACACCCGCCTTTGTCTTTGTCCTTGTCTTTATCCTCCACCACGATCAATGGCTTTTCGGGATCCACTTCCAGCTCATGCTTCACGAGCAGTTCGTCCAATACCCTGAGGCTGGCTGTCAGCCAGCATTTGCCCCAGATCGCCTGCATCGGGTTTTGAAGAAAACGAGGATCCTCAAAGAAGATTTCGAAATGAATACCCTGAGACGGTGTGGCCAGGTTGTCGGGAATGCTGCCGCAATAGCCCAGTACATCGCCGCGCTGCACACGCGAAAACTCAGTCCCCAGTTGTATCTGGCAATCTGCCGCAGGCAGGACCGTCTCATCATGGGCTGGCTCCATGATTGGCCGACCTTGCTTGTCGATCAGCGGAGACTTGTTCTTCATGCGTGGCCTTTCGGGAATCCTCTTCTTCAGGAAATTGATGGCCTGCTCTCCCGATTTTTCCTTGACCTTGCTCCACGCTCGCAGATGCATGTAGAGCGAATAGAACACCAGCTTGCTGGTACCCAGTGAGGTCTGGCCAAGTTCCGTCTCATGCCTGAGCAAAATGAAGCTGCGCGAATAGCTGGCCTTCTCAAAGAGTTCATCTCCGGTATCGGTATCGTCATAGCGATAGGCCACCAGCTCGCCAGCAGCAATCGCGCGGATGGGCGTGTTGCGATCCGCCGGATGAAGGTGCACTCCGCCATGCCAGAATCGATTCTTCCCCATGGGATAAGAGCCGCTCAGAATTTCACTCTGGTGATAGAGCGCATCGGGGACGACACGCTGTTCCGCTCCGGCTACGTAGGGCAGATGAATGGGATAGGTAATGATCATGAGAGAGTCTCGCGTCGATCAGGCCGAAAAGAGAAACGCACCAGCGTTGTCAAATCCGCCCTGAGCAGGAATCACCAGTTGCGCATTCATTGATTTGGGTGAAGTGAATTCATGATTGGCGGCATGCACGATAAAGTCGCCACTGGTTCCGAACTCGACGCCATCGCCACTGAAGCGGGCGTAACTTCCACCACCATTGATGAGAATTTCTTCCTTCGCCGTGATCGTGATTTGCCCGGCTGTCTGCGTGATCTTGAGTTTGGCCAGCAGGTGGATGCTGTCGCTCAGTGCGTGCATGTCGATATTGCCCGCCGCCGCGATGAGTTTCATCCCGGCCCGGTGCACCAATAAGCGCAAGCTATTGCGTACACTGGCAAAGAAGCTGTTTCCGGCTGTAACGGCCACAGTGCCGCCGGTACTGACGACGGTATGTTCCGTGCTGGAAAGATGGGTGGATCCGTCCGTGCTGCCGGCGATGCCGACAGGGCTCGCCAGCACCAGTTGCGGCGTGGCGAACTCGGGAAAAGCTGCGCTCCCGGCAACGCAACCCTTTCCGGAGATGGCATTGTTCTGCTTATTCAGCGCAGCAGCCATGTCCGACAACTCCCCCGGCACCAGCGCACCGCATTGTTCTGCAAAGTCGGCGTGATGCTCCAAGGCTTGCTGTGCCAGCGCCAGACGTTGTGCCGTTTCGCCCAAATCCTTGGCCGGGCCTCCGGCATTGCGGCGTGCCTCGGTGGTAATGAGCATGCCGCGGCCAGCACGCGCCACACCCCACGCATTGGTGGCCAGCTCCCAGCCCTCTCCACGGGCCTCTTCCCGGCCCTGCGTCCGCTCTATGCGCACGATGTGACCCAGCGAGAGCTGACTGCATTGATGATCGGACTTCAACTGAACCTGCAGCTGTTCAGTCGTATCGTCGAGAATCAGATGATTGCCGCGTCCGCCCGGTGCATTTCCCGTGCCCGGCGCCAGCTCGCGGCTACGCAAGCCGGAAAGTGCCCGCTGCTCAGGCAAGGTCCAGGGCGGCATGTTCCAGCGATTGGCCACGGCAGCAAGAATGATCGGCCGGTCAGGGTCACCGGATAGCCAGTGCACGACGACTTCCGAGCCCACCCGGGGAATGGCCGCGCTCCCAAGCTCTGCACCAGCCCATGGCCCGGCAACCCGGATCCAGGCCGAACTGCGGTCATCGTTGCCACCGATCCGGTCCCAGTGAAACTGGACGCGCACCCGGCCATACTCGTCCGTATGAATGCTGTCCGGGCCGGAAGGACCTACGACGGTGGCCGTCTGCGGTGCCAGTATCCGCGTGTCTTCGCTGTTGAACTGGCGTCCTGGTCGCCAAGGGATGGAGCGACGCGTGCACGTGAGCCATTGCTCATAGCGGGAGCGCTCTAATGGTGCTCGCTGCAACACATTGTTGACTGCCTTGTGCTTCACGGAGAGGATCAGGAAGTCATCCTTGCCAGTGGCATCACTCCGGCCGCGCGGTCCGTGGTTGAAGTGATCAACCAGGCGAAAGTAACGACCCGGCTCGATGTAGCGGCAATTGCCTTCGCCTTGATAAGACTTGGCAATGGCCTCCACTTCTTCCATGCGCAGCTTGGCCATCTCGTATCCGGCATCGGCATTGCGGAATCCATAGGCACCGGCATATTCATACGACTCCACATGCGGCACGCATCCCTGCTGGTTCAGCGTGGGCGCATCGCGCCAGACCGGACGCGGATCCTTGAAGTTGAACGAACTCAAGGCCACGCTGGCCGGCATCATCTCGCGCGTGCATGCCCAGCGGCGGATGCCATCCTCCTCACTCGCCCCGCCCTGATCGTGAAAGCGCACCTCAGGACCACAATCAATGGGCAGGCAGCAGCTGGAATCGCTGGCGACGACGAGCGTATGTCCCTGTTCATCATGCCGATAGAAGTAATGCCAGCCTGCGGCTTCCCAGCGGCGGCACAAGTAATTGAAGTCGGTTTCGTTGAACTGGCAGGCATCGGTCATGGGCGGATCTTCGCCGCTGACCTGCCATTCCCACCGGGGATAAAAGGAATAGTCCGAGAAGATGCTTTCACTCTGCTCCCGCAGAGTCTTGCCGTGGAAAAGATAGTTATCCTTGCGCAAAGCAAGGAATTTCAGCCAGGGACCTAGCCAGGCTTCATAGAGCGTCAGCGCGCCGTCCGAATGGAGGCGACGAAAGCCGAAGACATAACCGGAGAAATAGCGCAGGCTGCCATCGGATCGGACCATGGCCACATTGAGCAGCTTTCCCTGCATCTCCTTGAGGGACAGGCTGGGCTCATCCGACAACAATTCGACCTTGAAGGAAAAATCACGGGAGAGACCTTCCTCCGCCTCAATCTGATGCACTGCGAAGCGAGCGGCAGGGGCATCTTGATGCGGAAAGTGCAGGCGCAAGAAGCGCCGCTGCTCCTGGCTCTGCATCAGCCGGTTCAATGCTTGAAATGTCTCGTGCATGCCTCCTCCTTGAAAGCCTCACCTGCGTTGAAACGCGATGAAAAGGAGGACGATGTTAGCCAGTCAGGATCCGCTGCGATAGCGAAGAAATCCTAGAATTTTCGCCTTAATGGGAGGATGAAAAACGGGACAAGCCGACCTACTTGTTAAGTAAATTTTGATGAAATTCTCATTTCTTTTGCTGCACTGACTGCTAGCAGAATTTCAGTACCACATTGCACTGCGGTTGACCGTTCAGGACCACCGCAGGTCAGATGGCATCTCCGGCAGCACCAACCGCAGGAGATGCACCATGACATCAGGAAAACTGCGTGAAATCCGGCTTGCGCTTCTCGAAGAAAGCCGTGAACGCTTCCTTGGCCTCAGGCGCGGTCAGCATGCGCGAGAAATGCTCGATCTCGGCCACCATCTGCTGTTCGGTCGCGGTGACGCGATTCTTCTTCATCAACTGCTTGGTCACCCGGATCGAGGCCGCCGGCAGCGCCGCCAGCTTGGCTGCCTGCTGCAGCGCATAGGGCAGCAACTCCTCCAGCGGCAGCACGCGATTGACCACACCCATCTGGCAGGCTTCGTCTGCGCCGAAGGCTTCGCCCAGCAACAGCTTCTCGGCCGCACGCTGGTAACCGGCGATGTGCGGCAAGAGCAGCGAAGACGCCGCCTCCGGGCACAAACCCAGTTGCGTGAAGGGCATCGAGAACTTGGCATTGTCGGCCGCATACACCAGGTCGCAATGCAGCAGCAGCGTGGTACCGATGCCCACGGCCACGCCCGAGACGGCCGCCACGATGGGCTTGCTGGCATGGCTGATCTGCCACAGGAACTGGAATACCGGCGCATCCTGGGTCTTGGGCGGATTCTTCAGGAAGTCTTCCAGGTCATTACCCGCCGAGAAGGATTTGGGCTTGCCGGTGAAGAGAATGGCGCGGACCGCATTGTCAGTCTCGGCCTCCTTCAGGGCATCGGCCAGCTGCTGGTACATGGCCGCGGTGATGGCGTTCTTCTTGTCTTCGCGATCGAAGTGGATGGTCAGGATGCCATCGGCCTTGGTGAGCTGGATATCCATCTGCACAGTCTCCTTGAATGTTATAAATGATTTATAAGGTTCATGAAAAAAGCCGCACGGCATGCGCAGTGCGGCTTTTGCATCAGGCCTTGCGGGCGCGGATCAGACGCGTTCGAAGATGCCCGCCGCACCCATGCCGGTACCCACGCACATGGTCACCATGCCGTACTTCAGGTTCTTGCGGCGCAGTGCATGGATGGTGGTGGCGGCACGGATCGCACCGGTGGCCCCCAGCGGGTGACCCAGGGCAATCGCACCGCCCATGGGGTTGACCTTGCTCGGGTCCAGGCCCAGGTCGCCGATGACGGCCAGCGCTTGTGCAGCGAAGGCTTCGTTCAGTTCGATCCAGTCGATCTGGTCCTGGGTCAGGCCACCGGCCTTCAGGGCCGCAGGAATCGCTTCCTTCGGACCGATGCCCATGATCTCCGGCGGCACGCCGCGCACGGCGAAGGAGACGAAGCGCGCCAGCGGGGTCAGGTTGAATTGCTTCAGGATCTTTTCCGAAACGATGATCAGCGCACCTGCGCCATCGGAGGTCTGCGAGCTGTTGCCGGCGGTGACACTGCCCTTGGCGGCGAAGACGGGTTTCAGCTTGGCCAGCGCGGCCAGGTTGGAATCGGCGCGCGGACCTTCGTCCAGGGCGACGGTACGGGTCTTGATGTCGATCTCGCCGGTGGCCAGGTTGGGGAAGCGCTCGACGATCTCGACCGAGGTCATCTCGTCGGCGAATTCACCGGCCTGCTGTGCGGCGATGGCCTTCTGGTGCGAGGCCAGCGAGAATTCGTCCTGCGCTTCACGCGAGACCTTCCACTGCTGTGCCACCTTCTCGGCGGTCAGGCCCATGCCATAGGCCATGCCGACGTTCTCATCCTTGAAGGCATTGATGTTGATGGAAGGATGGAAACCCATCATCGGTACCATGGACATCGATTCCGCACCGGCAGCGATCATGACATCGGCTTCGCCGACGCGGATACGGTCGGCGGCCATGGCAATGGCGGTGATGCCGGAGGCGCAGTAGCGGTTGATGGTGACGCCGCCGATGGTGTTGGGCAGGCCGGCCAGCAGCACGGCATTGCGCGCCATGTTCAGGCCTTGCGCGCCTTCGGGGAAGGAGCAGCCGACGATGGCGTCCTCGATCAGCTTGGGATCCAGGCCCGGCACCTGTGCCACGGCGGACTGGATGGCACGCACCAGCAGGTCATCCGGACGGGTGTTCTTGAACATGCCACGCGGCGCCTTGCCGATGGGGGTGCGGGTGGCGGCGACGATGTAGGCGTCTTGCAGTTGTTTGCTCATTACCAAATCTCCTTGGACTCTCCCTCCCCTTCAGGGGGAGAGAGATTTCATTAATTGCGCACAGGCTTGCCGGTTTGCATCATGCCCATGATGCGTTCCTGGGTCTTGGGGTGGTTGAGCAGCTCCATGAAGAACTTGCGCTCGATGTCGAGCAGCCATTGTTCATTGACGATGCTGCCCTCTTCCACTTCACCACCGGCGACGGTCTCAGCAATCATCTTGCCGAGCTTGAAGTCGTGGGCCGAGATGAAGCCGCCATCACGCATGTTGACCAGCTGCGCCATGATGGTGGCCAGGCCGTTGCGGCCGATCACCGGCACCTGCGGCGGCAGTTGCGGACGATAACCGGCATCGAACAGCGCGCGCGCCTCGACCTTGGCCACGTGCAGCAATTCATAGGGGTTGAAGACGATCACGTCATCCTCGCGCAGGTAACCCAGCTTGCGCGCTTCCAGTGCGGACTTGGAGACGTTGGCAGTGGCTGCAGCCAGCATGTATTCCTTCAGGAACTGCAGGATGTCGTTGCCCTTGGCTTCCTTGGCAGCGCGCACGGCGGCTTCCTTCAGGCCGCCACCGGCCGGGATCAGGCCCACGCCCACTTCCACCAGGCCGATGTAGGACTCGATGGAGACCACGCGCTTGGCGGTATGCAGCAGCAATTCGCAGCCACCGCCCAGCGCCAGGCCGGCGACAGCGGCGATTACCGGCACGCTGGCGTACTTCAGGCGCTGGTGCGCCTGCTGCAGCTGGTGCACCACCGGCTCGATGGCCTTGACGCCACCGGACATGAACAGCGGCAGCATCGACTGCAGGTCGGCACCTGCGGAGAAGGCGCCGCCTTCGGCTGCATCCGGATGCCAGATCACCAGGCCCTTGAAGTTCTGTTCGGCTTCGGTGACGGCCTTGTTCATGCCATCGATCACGCCCTGGCCGATCACGTGCATCTTGGTCTTGAAGGACAGGATCAGCACATCGTCGTTCTGATGCCAGATACGCACTGATTCGTCTTCGAAGAAGGTGGTACCGGCGCTCTTGCCATCGGCCGCACCCTCGCCCACCAGCGGGGCACGGAAGGCCTGGCGCTGGTAGACCGGCAGCTCGGAACGGGCTACGTCAGCCTTCTTGGAGGGCGACCAGGAGCCCTTCTCCGAATGCACGCCATCACGGCCATCGAAGACCCAGTCGGGCAGCGGTGCGGTGGAGAGTGCCTTGCCGGCCTCGATGTCTTCCTTGACCCATTGCGCGATCTGCTTCCAGCCGGCAGCTTGCCAGGTCTCGAAGGGGCCGACGCTCCAACCGAAGCCCCAGCGCATGGCGAAGTCGAGGTCACGGGCGTTGTCGGCCACCGATTCCAGGTGCACGGCGATGTAGTGGAAGGCATCGCGGAAGATGGCCCACAGGAACTGGCCTTGCGGATTGGTCGAATCATGCAGCGCCTTCATGCGCTTGACCGGATCCTTTTCCTTGAGGATGCGGGCGATGATGTCATCGGCCTTGGCACCGCCCGGAACGTAATCGCCCTTGGCCGGATCGATGCGCAGGATGTCCTTGCCCACCTTCTTGTAGAAACCGGCACCGCTCTTCTGGCCCAACGCGCCCTGCTCGACCAGCTTGGCCAGCAGCGGCGGGGTGGCATAGGAAGAGAAGAAGGGATCGTCCTTCAGGTTGTCCTGCATGGTCCGGATGACATGGCCCATGGTATCCAGGCCCACCACGTCGGCGGTACGGAAGGTGCCGGACTTGGCACGACCCAGCTTGGCACCGGTGAGGTCATCGACCACATCGACCGAGAGGCCATACTTCTCGGCTTCGATGATGGTGGCCAGGATGCCGAACACGCCCACGCGGTTGGCCACGAAGTTGGGAGTGTCGAAGGCCCGCACCACGCCCTTGCCCAGGGTGGTGGTGAGGAAGGCTTCGAGCTGGTCGAGGATGTGCGGTTCGGTCGATTGGGTCGGGATCAGTTCGACCAGGTGCATGTAGCGCGGCGGGTTGAAGAAGTGCACGCCGCAGAAGCGCGCCTTCAGGCCCGCATCGAAACCTTCGGAGAGGGCATTGATCGACAGGCCCGAGGTGTTGGAGGCGAAGATCGCCTTGGGACCGATGTGCGGGGCGACCTTCTTGTAGAGGTCGTGCTTCCAGTCCATGCGCTCGGCGATGGCTTCGATGATGAGGTCGCAGCCTTCCAGCACGGCCAGGTCATCCTCGTAGTTGGCGACCTGGATCAGGGCCGCGTCATCCTTGTTGCCCAGCGGCGCCGGGCTCAGTTTCTTGAGGTTCTCGATGGCGCGTTGCACGATGCCGTTCTTCGGGCCTTCCTTGGCCGGCAGGTCGAACAGCACGACCGGCACGCGGGCATTGATGCAGTGGGCGGCAATCTGGGCCCCCATGACGCCCGCGCCGAGCACGGCCACTTTTTTGACGATGAAATTGGACACGCAAATCTCCTTTGCTGGTGCTGCAAACATGAAACATGAATTCGGGCCTGGCAAGGTGCTGCGCCGCTGGGACGAGCGCTCACTGTACGCTCTTTATCCCGGGTGCGGCGGCTCACAGCATGCCCTGCCGCAGTGACGCCCGCGTGACGCCGTCACGGGCCGCATTGCGTTGGATCAACGCCGCGTGCAGGCGTGCAGCCCGCGCGCGGCGTGGTGTTGCGATCAGAACAGTTCTGCGTCCAGCGCCATCAGGTTGGCCGCACCCGAACGGGCCTGGCGGATCAGCATCGCGGTTTCCGGCAGCAGGCGCGCGAAGTAGAAGCGCGCCGTGGCCAGCTTGGCGGTGTAGAAGGCGTCGCCGCTGTCCTGCTTTTCCAGCGCAATCTTGGCCATGCGGGCGAACAGGTAGGAGAACACCAGGTGGCCCACCACGCGCAGGTAGGGCACCGCAGCCGCACCGGCTTCATCCTGGTTGGCGAAGGATTTCATGCCAATTTCCATGGTCAGCTTGGTCACCTTGTCGCCGATGTCGGCCAGCGGGGTGATGAACTCGGACATGGACTCATCGGCACCGTGCTCTTCCACGAAGGCCTGGATCTGCGCGCCGAATTTCTTCAGCTTGGCACCGTTGTCCATCAGGATCTTGCGGCCCAGCAGATCCAGCGACTGGATGGTGTTGGTTCCTTCATAAATCATGTTGATGCGGGCATCGCGCACGTATTGCTCCATGCCCCACTCGGCGATGTAGCCGTGGCCGCCGTAGACCTGCAGGCACTCGGAAGTGGCCATCCAGGCGTTGTCGGTCAGGAAGGCCTTTACCACCGGGGTCAGCAGGGCCACGATGTCGGCGCTGTCCTTGCGCACCTGCTCATCGGGGTGGGTCAGTTCCTTGTCCAGCTCCAGCGCCACATACGAAGTGAAGGCGCGGCCACCTTCGGCGAAGGCCTTGGCGGTCAGTAGCATGCGGCGCACGTCCGGGTGCACGATGATCGGATCAGCCGGCTTGTCGGCGGCCTTGATGCCGGACAGGCTGCGCATCTGCAGGCGGTCCTTGGCGTAGACCAGGGCGTTCTGGTACGCCACTTCGGTCAGGCCCAGGCCTTGCATGCCCACGCCCAGGCGCGCCGCGTTCATGAACACGAACATGGCCTGCAGGCCCTTGTGCGGCTGGCCGATCAGCCAGCCGGTGGCGCCGTCCAAATTCATCTGGCAGGTGGCGTTGCCGTGGATGCCCATCTTCTCTTCGATGGCACCGCAGAAGATCGGGTTGCGCGCGCCCAGCGAGCCGTCGGCATTGGGCAGGAACTTGGGAACCAGGAAAAGTGAAATCCCCTTCGAACCTTCGGGCGCATCGGGCAGACGGGCCAGGACCAGGTGAACGATATTGGCGGACACGTCGTTCTCACCGGCGGAGATGAAAATCTTGTTGCCGGTGATCTTGTAGGAGCCATCAGCCTGCGGCTCGGCCTTGCTGCGCAGGAGGCCCAGGTCGGTGCCGCAGTGCGCTTCGGTCAGGCACATGGTGCCGGTCCACTCGCCCGAGACCAGCTTGGGCAGGTAGAGCTGCTTCTGTTCGTCCGAACCGTGCGCATGCAGGCATTCGTAGGCACCGTGCGACAGGCCGGGGTACATGGTCCAGGCCTGGTTGGACGAGTTCAGCATCTCGTAGAAGGAATTGTTGATCGTCAGCGGCAGACCCTGGCCACCGAAGTCCGGATCACAGGACAGCGCCGCCCAGCCGGCCTCCACGTACTGCTTGTAGGCTTCCTTGAAACCCTTGGGCGTGGTCACGGCCTTGCTCTCGCGATCGAAATGGCAGCCCTCGCGGTCACCCGAATGATTCAGCGGGAACAGGACCTGCGAGGCGAACTTGCCGCCCTCTTCCAGCACCTGGTCCACCAGTTCGCGGTTGGTGTCGGCGTGGGGCGGCAGTTCCTTGAACACTTCCTCGACATTGAGCAGCTCGTGCAGCACGAATTGCATGTCGCGCAAGGGGGCGTTGTATTGGGGCATGAATGTCTCCGGACGGGTTACGCTGCCTTCCTGGCAGCCGATTTGGAATTCTTGGGGGCGCTGGTACTGGCGCTGTCGCTGCCCTGCGGGCGGTAGCTGTCGATCAGACGCCGGAAACTGGCCTCGGCACGTTCGACGCTGCCGGGAATGTGCAGGAAGCGCGCATCGTGATGCAGGGCCAGGATCAGGCCATACATTTCATAGACCATCTGGCTGACCTCGATGTCGGTGCGCAGGTGGCCGGCTTCCATGGCCTGCTTGATGCAGCGCTCCAGCGCATCGCGCCAGGCCTGGACCATGGCAACGAGGTGATCGCGAATGGCACCGGGACGGTCGTCATACTCGACCGCGCCGCTGATGTAGATGCAGCCCAGGGCGATTTCCACCGTGACCTGCTTGATCCAGCGCGCGAACATGCCTTCCAGGCGCGGGAGGCCGCGCGGCTCCTTGATGGAGGGATAGAACACGTCCTGCTCGAAGCGGTTGTGGTACAGCCGCACGACCTCGATCTGCAGGTCCTCGCGCGAACCGAAATGGGCGAAGACGCCGGACTTGCTCATCTTCATCTTCTCGGCCAGGAGGCCGATGGTGAGCCCTTCCAGGCCATCACGGCTGGCCAGCTCCAGCGCCACATCCAGGATGGCGGCGCGGGTCTGCTCGCCCTTGCGCAGGAACTTGGGCCGGGCGGGCGCGGTGGTCACCTTGCTTGTCTCAGTCATCGTTGTCTCTTTGATATCCGCCGCAGGCGGCGACGGGAAGGAACCGGTTCGACGGGCGCGGCTCGGGGTCCGCTGTCTTGTGCCCTGGATAACCCGGCATGAATTTATCTTCATGCAGAATTTATTCGAACGATCGTACTATTATTCATAGCGCCGCAAATGTCAAACAAAAAATCGGGCTGTCTTGCGGCATGGATTTTTGCCGGGCGGCAAGCCTTCAGGCGGATTCGGAAGGGGGGCTGGCGGCGCCCAGCAGGTCGTGGGCATCGAGCAGGGCGTAGACGATGGTGGGGTTGTTTTCCAGGCACTTGCGGATGGCCGCCGGGATGGTGTCGCGCGTCTTGCGGCACAGGCCGGGCTGCTCGGCCAGGTGGATCTGCAGGCCGCGCACGGTGCGCACCTCGTTGGCCCCGGGGCTGATGTGCAGGTGGATGCCGAGGTTCTTGCGCATGAGGCTGCCCACATGCAGCAGCTCGTCGTAGGTGCTGACGCGGGTGATGCGTTCGATCAGACGTTTTTCTTCTTCACGGGTGAGCCAGAGTACGCGCGCTTCGGGCGCGTGCAGGCATTCCAGCAGCGCTTCACGCTGGCAGTCGCAGGCACCGGGCGGGCACTCCTTGCGCAGGGGCCGGGCCACGGGGACGGACTGCATCGATTCGGAAGAGACCACCTGAGACATCTGCACCTTTGCACCTGGGTTGGAGAAAAGACAGGCCGGGGAAAACGGCCTTCATCTTACAACGAGCCAGCGCTGCGGCGGGATCAGGATGAGGAACGGTCGAGCAGGCGGCGGTCACGCTTGGTCGGGCGTCCCTTGATCTCGGCCGAGGGTTCGCGGAAGAGGCGATGGCGTTCGGCCAGCGCGGCACGGCGCGCAATGCTCTCTTCGGTTTCCTGATAGAGGGTGGCGGCAATGGCGGCCGAGCCACGCTTGTCGGCAATGCCGGTAACCAGCACTTCCCATTCGGTGGAACCGTTGTCGATGTCTAGGCGATCACCGTTCCTGACGTTGTGGGCAGGCTTGGTGCGCTCGCCGTTGAGCTTGATGCGGCCGCGCTCCACGGCTTCGGTGGCCTGTGACCGCGTCTTGAAGAAGCGTGCGGCCCAGCACCATTTGTCGATGCGGGTGGTGTCCATGTCGGGATGAGAAGTGGTCAGTGATGCTTAGTGAGTAGCGGTAATTATCGATATTTTTTGAATCATTTGCTCAAGAAAATCGGGATTCACTTCCTTTCTTTGGTGAATCTCTGCCCTGGTGGATCAGCGTCACTATGCTTGCCAGTTTTTCTGACCACGCTTGTCGCTGCCGTCCGTTCCGCCATGACAGATCAATTCCAGACCATCGCTGCGGCATTTGCCGGCGCCGTACTCTCGCAGCTACACCGTCCCCTCAGGCTGCGCTGGCGAGGGCAGGAGACTCATTTCGCGCAATGGCTGCTGGTGCAGCAAGTCGATATCCAGGAAGCCTGTCTGGAAGGACTGCAGGCGAAGCTGACCTGCGTGTCCAGCGATCCTGAACTGCCGCTGCAGGCCCTGCTTGGACAGCCGCTGGGCATCGAGATGGTGACCGACCGAGGCGGTCTGCATCACACTAACGGGATCATCACCGAGGCGCGCGCCGGCCAGGCCGACGGTGCGCTGCGGGTCTACCAGCTCACGCTCAAGGACGCGCTGTCGATCATGGAGGAGCGCATCAACACCCGCGTCTTCCGTCAAATGAGCGTGCCGCGCATCCTGGAGATCATGCTCGGTGAATGGCGTCAGCGCAGCCCCGCACTGGCGACGGCGTTTCACTTCGATCTGGATGGCCTGGAAGATCGCCGTTATCCGATGCGCGAGATCAGCCATCAGTTCAACGAATCCGATGCGCACTTCATCAGGCGGCTCTGCCGGCGCGAGGGCATTGCCTGGTATGTGGCCAGCCCCCAGCCGGCTGCCAATACCGGCAGGACAGCGCATGCAGACGTACCAATGCATACGCTGGTGTTCTGCGATCAGTCCGCCCTGCTGCCCCGGGCCCTTGCCGGTACGGTGCGTTACCACCGCGAGGGTGCCACCGAGGAGCGCGACACCATCAGCGCATGGAGCCGCCAGCGCAGCCTGGTGCCGGGTCGCGTATGGCGCGGCAGCTGGGACTACAAGGCGGTGCGCCTGGAGGAAGCCGCCAGCCACAGCGCGATTGACCAGGGCGATACCGGCAGGGCATTGGCCGCCATCCTGAATGACGGGTTGATCGAGGCCCCTCACGCTGCGGGTGGCCAGCAAGATCACTTGCGCCTGGCCGATGCCCGCATGCTGGCGCACGAGGGCCGCAGCGAATCCTTCGAGGCCAGCGGTACGGTGCGCGATCTGGCGGTGGGGCACTGGTTCGAGCTGGAAGGGCATCCGGACATGCACGGCCAAGATCGCACCTTGCGCGAATTCATCGTGACTTCCTTGCGGCAGCAAGCCGAAAACAATTTCCCCAAAGCGTTGCAGGATGCGATCGACCGCCTGCTGCCCGCCTCCACCTGGCAAGCCGATGTGCAGGGCGCAGCGGACATGCGCTACCGCAACCAGCTCAGCTGCTGCCGCCGCAGCGCGCCGCTGGCACCGCATTACGATCCCCGGCTGCATCTGCCGGCCGTGCATCCGGTTACCGCACTGGTAGTCGGGCCTGCCAACGAGGAGGTGTACTGCGACGAACTGGGCCGCATCAAGGTACAACTGCAGGGCTTGCACGTGGAAGACCACGTCCACGCGCAAGGTGCGGGCACCAGCGGGCAGGAACGGGATAGCGCATTTGTGCGGGTATCGAGCGCCTGGGCCGGAGCAGGCTATGGGCACGATGCGGTGCCCCGGGTCGGCATGGAAGTGCTGATCGATTTTCTTGGGGGTGATCCGGACAAGATGTTCGTCGCCGGTGTCCTGCACAACGGCATCAACCATCCGGCGCGCTTCAGCCACAGCGGCGGCTTGCCCGGCAATCGCTTCCTCTCGGGGATCAAGAGCAAGGAAATCGAAGGTGCCCGCTACAACCAGCTGCGCCTGGATGACACGCCCGGACAGATCAGCACGCAACTGGCCAGCGAGCACCAGCACAGCCAGATGAATCTGGGTTATCTCACCGAACCGCGCCACGACGGGCGGGGAGATGGCCGTGGCGAGGGACTGGAGGCGCGCACGGATGGGCATGGCGTCCTGCGTGGGGCCAAAGGCATCCTCATTACGGCACAAGCACAGGACGGTGGGCGCGGCCGCATGCTGGAGCGCGAGGCCCAGCTGGACACCCTGCGCAGTCTGGCGGAACTGGCGCAGCGCCTGAGCCAGGATGCCGCCAGGCACCACGCAGAAGCGACCGATCTGGCGCAACTGGAGCGCATCAGGGAGCAGCTGCAATCATGGGACACGAGCGAAGCGGCAGGCGGCACGAGGCACGCTGCGGCACCCATGGTCGCACTCGACGCACCGGCCGGCGTGAGCGTGACGAGCCAGGACACCATGGTGCTGGGCGCGTCCCGGCATATCGACCTGGTCAGCCGGGACAATACCCAGCTCAATGCCGGACGCAAATTGCTGATGCGGGCAGGAGAAATGTTCGCTGCCTTTGCCGGCAAGCACATGAAGCTGATCAGCGGCAAGGGCAGTGTCAAGGTGCAGGCGCACGAAGAACACGTCGAGCTTCAGGCTGCGCGGCGCATCCTGCTGGAGGCCAGCGAAGAGATCATTCTGCAGGCCCCGAAGATCAGCATCCGTTCGCGCGATGACACGCAAATCCATGGCGGCGGCAGCTTCAGCCGCTGGAATGCCAGCCTCATCGAACACGGCACCAGCGGACAGTGGCGGCAACAGGCTGCTGAACACAATGTGCTGGGTCCGGCCAATTGTCCGCCACCGGAGATAGCGCCACCGCCTACCTATGAAGACTTGCAGCAGAGCGGCAGTTTGCTGGTGCGCCTGCGCAGTCATGCGCGCGATGGAAGGCCGCTGGCACACCAGCCCTATACGCTCTTCAAGCAGGGGGCGCAGATCGCCGTGGGCGTCACTGACGCGGCCGGGCGATTAAGGATCGAAGGCCATCAGCCGGGCGACGACAGCTACTCGGTCAAGCTCCCCAATGGCTACTGCTTTGATTTACCGGTCCACGAACAGATCAGTGCACTGGACCAGCAACTGGCGGCCTCGGGCTACCGCAGCACAGAAGCGGACGCAGACAGCCGCCTGCGCCATGCCGGCGCCTGAACCCCTTCCCTTTTTGGATCATCGCCATGACACAGACCTACCACCCAGGCAGCGTCCCCATCGACCTGCGCAAACGTAGTGCCACCGCCACCGCGCAATGGCTGCTGGAGCGCGCGGAGGACAGCAATTCTCCGATCTATCACGCCAACCAGCTTGAAGTATTGATCTGCGGCGAAGAGGGCTTTGCTCGTATCTTGCAAGACATCCGCCAGGCGAGACACAGCGTGGAGATCATCTGCTGGGGCTTCGACCCTGCCATGGAACTGGAACGCAAGGGCAACACCTGGCCGCGCGGTCCGACCTGGGGGGATTTGCTCAGGGAGGTTGCGGCCGGCAAGCACAACAATGGCAGCCCGGTCAACGTGCGCGTGCTGTGCTGGAACGAGGGCATGATCTCCACGATGGCGAAGAATACGCCCGGCTACGACGAGCTCGACGCGAAGAAGCTCAAGAGCATCCGGGACAAGGAGCGCCTTTCCGGCAAGCCGCACGAAGCCGGTCTCACGCCACAGGAGCGTCGCAGCTATTTCAATGCACTGTGGTTCTTTGAAGCGACCCATGGCACGCAGGCTCATCTCACTTTCAAGGTCCGTGCAGGCAATGCCGACAAGGTCCGGGAAAGTCTCAAAGAAGAGAAATCGACCAAGCTTACGATCACGGAACATCACTCCCTGGTCCAGGCATCGACTGCGCATCAAAAAACGATACTGATCGACTATGCCCATGCCAACGGTGAACATGAAGGCAAGCGCGGGCAAGGCCGCTCACCGCGCGCAGATCGTGCGCACCCAGCCGGAGGAAGGTGACAACACCATCCAGCGCCTGTATCGGCAAGCGACCAGTTTTGCTTCCAACTACATCTACATCGAAAACCAGTATTTCCAGTACACCGAATGGGCCAGGTATCTCAAGCAAATGCGGCGCAACTTCATTGCTGCGTGGAAGGAAGCGGGACAGCCATTGAAGACCCTTCCGGATCTGCATGTCTTCATCGTCATCCCCACACCCGAACGAGTACAGATGGTCCCGGCCACGCATGAAGCACTCAAGCTGCTCGGGCTGGGAACTTCGATGCCTGAGCAGGACAAGATGTTCGAAGAGCAGCAACAGGTCCGTCAGAAACAGCAACAGAGGGAGATTGAAAGGGTCCGCTTCAAAGAGACCGGTAATGGTACGCCACCCGAGCTCGTACGAACGCCCAAGCCCCCGCCGGGACAACAGGAACCCTACGGCAATGCCGAGATCGCCGAGGAATTGGAGGCATTGGGTATCAAGACGCTGGCAGCCAGCCTTTGGACCTACGACCATACCGCGAAAAGCACGGGCGACAAATATCGCGAGATCTACATTCACAGCAAGTTGATGATCATCGACGATGCCTTCTTCACCTTGGGCAGCGCCAATCTCAATCTGCGCAGCATGGCGGTGGATGCTGAAATCAATATCGGGTGTGATGATCCGCTGTTGAGCGAAAAACTGAGGAAGGAAGTTCTTTCCTTGCACTCATTTAGCAGGACAGCGTGCGATGGCGGCAATGGATCTCCATTGGACATCAAGAGAACCTTCCTTCAGTGGCAACGACAGCTGCTGGACAAGGCGTGCTGCGCGAGATTCCCGTTCCTTCACGCGAACTGCTTGCCACTGGCTTGCTTCCTGCACCCGCTACCGGTATCTGGCACGGACGAATTGATCCGGCCCATCCTCTGGCCAAGGTCTTCAACCAGTGGAACCGCCAGGCCTATGTCGAAGAAGGGCAGCCCTTCCCCGATCCGCGTGATCGCGGGCTGGACATCTCTCCGAAAGAAATTGAATGGCAATGGCTGGATCAGGCCAACCAACCCCTGCCTTCAGGACGCAAAGCCATCACGATCCGCAATTTCAGTGCGGAAGAACCAATGGCAAAAGGAAGCTGATCGGCGGGTCCCCCATCTTGCCCCAAAGAAAAACGCCGGCTGAAAAGCCGGCGTTTCTTCATCACGACAAGCGCATCAACAGGCTCAACGCTCCACCGCCAGCGCCACGCCCATGCCGCCACCGATACACAGGCTCGCCAGGCCCTTCTTGGCATCACGGCGCACCATCTCATGCAGCAGCGTCACCAGCACGCGGCAGCCCGAGGCACCGATGGGGTGGCCCAGGGCGATGGCGCCGCCGTTGACGTTGATCTTGCTGGTGTCCCAGCCCATCTGCTTGTTCACCGCAATGGCTTGCGCGGCGAAGGCTTCGTTGATTTCCATCAGGTCCAGATCCTGCGGCGTCCAGCCGGCCTTCTTCAAGGTCAGCTGCGATGCCGGCACCGGGCCCATGCCCATGATGCTGGGATCCAGGCCAGCCGAGGAATACGCCTTGATCCTGGCCAGCACCGGCAGACCCAGTTCCGCGGCCAGCTTGGCCGAGGTCACCACCACGGCCGCCGCACCATCGTTGATGCCGGAGGCGTTGCCGGCCGTCACCGTGCCAGCCTTGTCGAAGGCCGGACGCAGACCCGCCAGGGCTTCGGCAGTCACGCCGTGCTTGACGAATTCATCGGTATCGAAGACCACGGTTTCCTTCTTGCCCTTGATTTCGATGGGCACGATCTCATCCTTGAACCGGCCGGCCTTCTGCGCCGCTTCAGCCTTGTTCTGCGAGGCAGCTGCGAAGGCGTCCTGCTCTTCACGGCTGATCTCGAACTTCTTGGCGACGTTCTCGGCGGTGATGCCCATGTGGTACTGGTTGTAGACGTCCCACAGGCCATCGACGATCATGGTGTCGGTCAGCTTGGCATCGCCCATGCGGAAACCGTCACGCGAGTTGTTGAGCACGTGCGGCGAGGCGCTCATGTTTTCCTGGCCACCGGCGATGACGATCTGGGCGTCGCCGCAGCGAATCGCCTGCGCCGCCAGCTGCACCGCCTTCAGGCCGCTGCCGCAGACCTTGCCGACCACGAAGGCCGGGACCATGTCAGGCAGGCCCGACTTGATGACCGACTGGCGCGCCGGGTTCTGGCCCAGGCCAGCCGTGAGCACCTGGCCGAGGATGACTTCGCTGATGGCTTCCGGCTTGATGCCGGTCTTGGCCAGCAGGGCCTTGATGACTTGCGCACCCAGATCGGCCGCCGCAATCTTCGACAAGGATCCGCCGAATTTGCCGATCGCCGTTCTCTGTGCTGCGACAATGACCACATCATCCATAACTCGCTCCTTTTATTGAAATGGCAGGAAGCCGCGCACGGCTGTCCTTCGAAAACCGGGATGGTCATCTTATTCGATTTCAGCTTGGAACGCGATATGGTGAATTTTCGGTAAATCAAACACCCGGCAAAAAGTCTCAAGCGTCTTTTCCGAGCGTGATGATGTGAATTACCGTGCGATAGAGGAGGAAGGCCGCACCATACGCCGCGCGCTTGTACCAGGGCACGTGCAGGAAGTCCGACAGGTGCACCACCCGGCCCCCTGCCGCACCGGCTTCGATCTCCTGGCGCAGGTAAGCGGCGAAGGCCGGATCCTGCACCACCACGTTGGCTTCCTGGTTGACGAACAGCGACAGGCCGTCATAGTTGCTCGATCCCACGGTGGCCCATTTGTCATCCACCACGGCCACCTTGGCATGCAGTTCCGTATGGGTGTATTCGATGATGCGCACGCCCGCCCGCAGGAGCTTGGGATAGAAGGAATGCGCCACCGCATCCTGCATCACGAACTGTCCCACGCCCAGCAGCAGGGTCACCTTCACCCCGCGCATGGCGGCTTCTTCCAGCGCGCGGCGCATCTTGCGGCCCGGGGCGAAATAGGGATTGGCGAGGAAGGCCGTCTCCCGCGCACGCCCCAGCGCCTGCAGATAGGCGCGCTGGATGGTGCGCCGGTTGCGGAAATTGTCGCGCACCACCAGCGCAGCCTGGGTCTGGTCATGCACTGGACCTGGGTGGCCATGGCGCAGGCGCTTGAAGTTGCGCCAGCGCGCCTTCAGTTTCATGCGCCCCACACGCAGCCATTGCGCCTGCACTTCACGATAGATGTCCTGCACCAGCGGCCCGAGCACGCTCACGGCGAAATCCCAGCGCGGTGCGGGCAGCGCGGTGATGTGGTCACGGTCGGACACCATGTCGTCATTGATGTTGAGCCCGCCAACGAAGGCCACCTGCCGATCCACCACGCACAGCTTGCGGTGGCTGCGCGCCACGCCGCGCCGGAACCAGGGATTGAAGGAGCGATGCTGCACCCCGGCCGCCGTCAGTGCGAGTCGCAATTTGTTAGTATTTTCGCGTCCGGTACCGAGCCAGTCATTGATGACATAGACCACAACACCGCGTCCGGCGGCCCTTTGCAGGGCTTCGCAGACCAGTATGCCCGTATCGTCGAGCGAAAAAATATAAGTTTCCAGATAGATCTCGACGCGTGCTGCGTCGATGGCGCTGATCAGGGCGGGATAGAACCCCGCGCCACTGTGCAGCAGCGCAATCTGGTTGCCGTCAGTAAAGGTGAGGTGGCGCAAGATCAGGCCAGCTGCAGTTCGGTCACGATCGGGGCATGGTCCGACAGGCGCGCCCAGGGGCCATCCTTGAGGACCTCCGCCATTTCCACGCGGAAACCTCGCACATAGATGCGGTCCAATCGCAGCCACGGCATCATGGCCGGGAAGGTCCGTGCCGGGCGGATCGGTGCCGACAAGCCACCGAGCCGGCGCAAGCCATGCATCACGCCGCGCGCATTGGGCTGCGGCTGATCGAACACTTCGGTCACGCCCAGATTCTGGTACAGCGTGCGGCTCAGCTGGTTGGTCCAGTCATTGAAATCACCGGCAATCAGCAAGGGCGCATCAGGCGGCGAGGAGGCGCTCACGGCCTGGATCAGCGCATCGATCTGGCGCCGACGGCCCCCTGCGAACAGCCCCAGGTGAATCACGTAGCAATGCACCTCCACCCCTTCGATGGGCACCACGCAATGCAGGATGCCGCGTGACTCATAGGCATGGTCCGACACATCCTGGTTGCGGATGGAAGCGATTTCAAAACGCGAGATGAGCGCATTGCCATGATGGCCATGGTCATACACGGCATTCATGCCGTAGGCGGCGTGGTGGGTATCACCGGCAAGATATTCATGCTGCCCCTGCTGCGGCCAGTTGGAGGCGTGACGCAGGGCGTTGAGGTCATGGCGGCCCTGCACTTCCTGCAGGAACAGGATGTCCGGATCCAGTTGTGCCAGCGCCTGCTTCAGCGCCAGGATGCGCGGGCGGCCGGCAAAGGAGGTCACGCCCTTGTGGATGTTGTATGTGGCAACGCGCAGCTTCATCGATGCAACCTTTCTCTTGTTCTTGTCCGGTGGCGGTCCCGCGCAAGACGCTGGCTAGGTCGCCAGATAGCGCGGCAACTGCAGGATCGCTTCCGCATTGGAGGGCGAGAAACAGCGGTCGGCTGCCTCGCGATACGGCAGCCAGACATGGCGGGTGTGCTCGCGCGGGGCCAGCGTCACCGGAATATCACGGGGCACCAGCAGGCCAAAGACATGTTCGGTGTTTCTCGTCACGCCCGGCGCATAGCGGTGCCGCCAGACCGGATAGATGTCATAGATGTTGGAAAGTTGCCAGTCGCGCAGATGCGCGCGCGGCACGCGGTTTCCGCCATCCTGCAAGGAGTCTACGCCGGTGTCGGCCACCACGATGCCGGTTTCTTCCTCCACCTCGCGTCGGGCGGTCTCCGACAAGGGCTCATCAAGGGCATCCTTGGAACCGGTCACCGATTGCCAGAAGCCGGGCTGGTCGGCCCGTTCGATCAACAACACGTATTGATCGGCGCTGTGGATCACCACCAGCACCGATTCGGGAATCTTGTAGGGCTTGGCTTGCGTCATGGCCTGTCCGTGATGCGGGAAAGGCTCCATTGTATCGGGACGGCAGCGTTTCAGAGCAGCGAGGCTTCGCTCTCGGCCACCAGCCAGCTGCGGAAGGCCCGTGCCGCTGCATGCTCGATGCGGTCGCGCGGCCACACCGCATAATAACCGCCGCCCAGGCTGGCATTGGCTTCACAGGCGCGCACCAGCAGCCCTTGTTCCATGCAGGCGTCGATCATGTGACGCCAGGCCAGCACGATACCCTGCCCTTCCATGGCCAGTTGCAACAGCACCGGATATTGGTTCGACAGGATCTGCTGTTCGATGCGCACATCGTCCACCCCGTTGTGCGCCAGCCAGTTCTGCCAGGACATCCACTGGCGCTGCCCGTCCTCCAGCATCAGCAGGGTTTCCTGGGGCAGCTCGGCAGGGGCCAGCGTACGGCCCTTCAGATAGGCCGGGGAGCAGACCGGGAACACTTCCTCGTCATACAGGCGGCGCACCGCCAGGCCCGAAGGCGGGCCATCGCGCAGGAAGTAGATGCCCATGTCGAAATCGGTTTCGGACAGCTGGGCCAGGCTGTCATTGACCACCAGGCGCAGGTGGCAATCCGGATGCTGGGCGCGAAAACGCGCCAGGCGCGGTGTCAGCCACAGCACCGCCACCCCCTGCGAACAGGCCACCGTCAATTCCTGATGGCCCTTGCGCTTCATGATGTCTTCAGTGGCTTCAGCGCAATCGACCAGCAGGCGCTGCACCAGCGCGGCATAGCGCTGGCCGCTCACCGTCAGGCGCAGTGCGCGCGGCTCGCGCAGGAACAGCTTCTTGCCGAGAAAGCGCTCCAGCTGGGCGATCTGGCGGCTGATGGCGCTTTGCGTGAGGTGCAGTTCAGCCGCCGCGCAGGTGAAGCTGCCATGGCGCATGGCCGCCTCGAAGGCGATCAGCGAAGGTAATGGGGGAAGGGGCGATATACGCATGGTCGGCGCTCCGGCTCGAAAGGTCTCATCCAGGTCGAGATGGTAGAGCGAAAAGCATGCCCGCCGCAGCTTTCCCATGAGGTGCGGAAAGCTGCGGCGCAAACGACGCAGTACCGGCGATCAGCGGCTGCGGTGGATGTGGCCGGATTGCATGACCAGCGACAGGTGTTCACCCTGGCCGGTCAGCAGCGTGATGTCCTGCAGCGGATTGCCGTCGACCACGATCAGGTCGGCCAGCGCACCGGCGCGCACGGTGCCCAGTTCGCCTTCGCGCTGCAGGATCGCAGCGGCAATCGAGGTGGCCGAGCGGATGGTTTCCAGGTTGCCCAGGATCTCGGCGCGGATCAGGAATTCGGTCGATTGATCCTGATGCATCTCGCCCAGCAGGTCCGAGCCGAAGCCCATCTGCACGCCGTGCTCGGCATAGATGCGCAGCGAGTCACGGCCGGCCTGGCGCACCGATTCGATTTTGGCCACCGAATCCGGCGGCAGGCCCAGGCGCGCGCCATCACGGGCCAGCGAATCGTAGGTCACCAGCGTGGGCACCACGAAGGCACCGTGCTCGCGCATCACGCGTGCAGCCTCGGCATCGACCAGGTTGCCGTGCTCGATGGTGCGCACGCCGCAGCGCACGGCACGGGCAATGGCGCGGCCGGTGTAGGCATGCGCCATCACGTAGGTCTGCGCGGCTTCGGCTTCGGCCACGATGGCGCGGATTTCATCTTCGCTGTATTGGGTATTGCCGATGGGGTCGGTCGGCGAAGCGACGCCGCCCGAGGCCATGATCTTGATCTGGGTTGCGCCCTTCTGCAATTCCTCGCGGGCAGCCAGCCGCACGGCATCCACACCATCGGCCACGCGCGCAATGGCACCGGCACGGAAGGCGCAGGAGCACGGCTCCAGCACATCGGAACGCGGCCGGAAATCGCCATGGCCACCAGTCTGCGACAGCGCCTTGCCCGAGGGGAAGATGCGCGGTCCCGGTACCAGGCCGATGGCGATGGCTTGCGCCAGGCCCCAGTCGGCACCGCCGGCATCACGCACGCTGGTGAAGCCGCGATTCAACATGGCTTCGACGATGGGCAAGGCGCGGATCGAAGTCAGCGAGCCGGGTTGCAAGGCATTCAGGCCCAGGTTGGCCAGCGAGGCCAGCACGTGCACGTGGCAATCGATCAGGCCGGGCATGACGGTCTTGCCGGTGACGTCGATCACGCGTGCGCCGCTCACCTCCAGCGGGGTAGCGGAGACATCGACGATGCGGTCTTTTTCAATCAGGACATCATGGCGCGGGAACAGGCTGCCCAGGGCCGGGTCGAGGACGTTGCCGCCCTTCAGGAGAATCTTGGTCATGGCGAATTTCAGTGTTGTTGCAGGTACTGCGGCTCACGCACGAAGCGGGTGCCGACGAAGCTGATGGCAGCGGCGATCATCACGTAGAAGGCCGGGGCCATGTTGTTGCCGGTGGCAGCGATCAGCCAGGTGATGAAGAAGGAAGCAAAGCCGCCGAAGATGGTCACGGCCAGGTTGTAGGCCACCGACAGGCCGGTGGAAAGCACCTTGGCCGGGAACAGTTCGGAGAAGGCCGCCAGGATGGGGCCGGTATAGGCCGCAATCAGGGTGCCGAAGACCAGCTGGAAGATCAGCAGCGTGGACAGGCTGGGCGCGCTGTTGATGTAAGCGAACATGGGATAGGCCAGCACCAGGATCAGTGCGGCCGCACCCGAGAGCAGCGGACGGCGTCCGATGCGGTCGGCCAGGCGGCCGACGATGGGGGCCAGCACCATGATGCAGAGTCCACCGACCATGCCGGCGATGAAGCCGGTGGTCTGCGGCAGCTTCAGCACCTTGACCGAGTAGGTCGGCATGTAGAACAGCAGCACATAGGTACAGACCGTCCACAGGATCACCATCGAAAAGCTGGCCGAAGTCTCGCGCGGGAAGTTGCGGATCACTTCCTTCAAGGGCGAATCGGTCTTGTCCTTTTCTTCGAGGAAGGTCGGGGTTTCTTCGAGGTGATTGCGGATGTAGTAACCCACCGGGCCGATGATGATGCCGAGCAGGAAGGGCAGTCGCCAGCCCCAGCTGGCCAGGGCCTGCGGATCCAGGCTGGTGGTGACGAAGGTACCGACGGCTGCACCCAGCAGCACGGCCACGCCGATGCTGGCCTGGATCCAGCTGGAGTAATAGGCGCGTTCACGCTCGGGCGCGTATTCGGTCAGGAAAGCGGTGGCGCTGCCCATTTCGCCGCCGGCCGAGAAGCCTTGCAGCAGGCGTGCCACGACGATGATGAGCGGGGCGAACAGGCCCACGCTTTCATAGGTCGGTGCCAGGCCGATCATGGTGGTGCCCACCGCCATGAGCAGGATGGTGACCGACAGCGCCGCCTTGCGGCCCACGCGGTCGGCGTAGATGCCCAGCAGGATGCCGCCCACCGGACGCATGAAGAAACCGACACCGAAGGTGGCCACTGCCAGCAGCAAGGAGGTCAGGTCGTTACCGGTCGGGAAGAACAGCTTGGCGATGATCACCGCGAAGAAACTGTAGACGGTGAAATCGAACCATTCGAGACCATTGCCGATCACGGTGGCAATGATCGCGCGACGGCGCTGGTGGTTGGTGACCACCGGAATCCCGCCGGCTGGTAATGTCGTTGCTTGCATGCTCTCCCCTCATGTCAGACGTTGATATGCGGCCGATAATAGGGTCAGCGGGAGACTGGCGGAAATGATATCTGTGCATGCAGCCATGCTCTGTACGCATGCATGCGTAAATGATTTGGCGATTTTTCGCCTTAACTTTTTATATTGTTTATATCGTTTAGGAATCCGCTACCGGAATGAAAAAAGCGCGTGCATTTCTGCACGCGCTTCTTGTTGCTGCCCTCATCGATTCATCAACCCAATCGATGAATCGATACGGAGCTGAATGTCGAATCGATGAATCGATCAGGCCTTCACTGCCGGCTCGGTATTGCGCAGGCGGATATGCAGCTCGCGCAGCTGCTTCTCGTCCACTTCCGACGGGGCGTGGGTCAGCAGGCACTGGGCGCGCTGGGTCTTGGGGAAGGCGATCACGTCGCGGATCGATTCGGCGCCGGCCATCATGGTGACCAGGCGGTCCAGGCCGAAGGCGATGCCGCCGTGCGGGGGCGCGCCGTATTGCAGGGCGTCCAGCAGGAAGCCGAACTTCAGGCGGGCTTCTTCGTCATCGATCTTCAGGGCGCGGAACACCTTGCTCTGCACGTCGGCGCGGTGGATACGGACCGAGCCGCCGCCCAGTTCCCAGCCGTTCAGGACCATGTCGTAGGCCTTGGCGATGGCCGCACCCGGGTTGGTCGAGATGAAGTCTTCGTGGCCATCCTTGGGCGAGGTGAACGGGTGGTGCAGGGCGACCCAGCGCTGGCCGTCTTCGTCGTATTCGAACATGGGGAAGTCGACCACCCACAGCGGACGCCATGCGTCGTCGAACAGGCCGTTCTTCTTGCCGAATTCGCTGTGGCCGATCTTCACGCGCAGCGCGCCGATGGCATCGTTGACCACCTTGGCCTTGTCGGCACCGAAGAAGATCAGGTCGCCGTCTTGTGCGCCGGTCTTTTCCAGGATGGCGTTCAGGGCCGCATCGTGGATGTTCTTGACGATGGGCGACTGCAGGCCGTCACGGCCCTTGGCCTTTTCATTGACCTTGATGTAGGCCAGGCCCTTGGCGCCGTAGATGGCCACGAACTGGGTGTAGGCGTCGATTTCCGAACGCGGCATTTCCGCGCCGCCCGGCACGCGCAGGCCGACCACGCGGCCGCCTTCGCTGTTGGCAGCGCCCGAGAAGACCTTGAAGTCCACGTCCTTCATGACATCGGTCAGCTCGGTGAATTCGAGCTTGACGCGCATGTCCGGCTTGTCCGAACCATACATGCCCATGGCGGTGGCGAAGTCCATCACCGGGAACGGGTTCGGCAGGTCGATGTCCAGCGCGTTCTTGAAGACCAGGCGGATCATGCCTTCGAACAGGTCACGGATTTCCTGTTCGTTCAGGAAGGAGGTTTCGCAGTCGATCTGGGTGAATTCCGGCTGGCGGTCAGCACGCAGGTCTTCGTCGCGGAAGCACTTGGTGATCTGGTAGTAGCGGTCGAAGTTGGCCACCATCAGCAGCTGCTTGAACAGCTGCGGCGATTGCGGCAGGGCGAAGAATTCACCGGCGTTCACGCGCGAGGGCACCAGGTAATCGCGAGCGCCTTCCGGGGTGGACTTGGTCAGCATCGGGGTTTCGATGTCGATGAAGCCTTGTGCATCCAGGAACTTGCGCACTTCCATGGCGACCTTGTAGCGCAGGCGCAGGTTGTTCTGCATCTGCGGACGGCGCAGGTCCAGCACGCGGTGGGTCAGGCGGGTGGTCTCCGACAGGCTGTCGTCATCGAGCTGGAACGGGGGCGTCACCGACGGGTTCAACACTTCCAGTTCGTGGCACAGCACTTCGATCTTGCCCGACTTCAGGTTGGCGTTGGTGGTGCCTTCCGGACGGTTGCGCACCAGGCCGGTGATGCGCAGGCAGAACTCGTTGCGCACCGATTCGGCATTCTTGAAGACATCCGCGCGATCCGGGTCGCAGACCACCTGGACCAGGCCTTCGCGGTCGCGCAGGTCGATGAAGATCACGCCGCCGTGATCGCGGCGACGGTGCACCCAGCCGCACAGGCTGACGGTTTGGGCGAGCAGTGCCTCGGTAGTGAGGCCACAGTATTGGGTTCGCATGGACATGGTTGTGATTCCGTTGACAGTGTTCTTGTTGGATTTCAGAGAAGACGCTAAGGGCGAAGGCGGGGCTGGCCGGGCAGCGGACTGCCGGCCGCCCCCTCAATTCTTCGGCGCCGCCGCGTCGGTGATGATCTTCTTGTCGGTGACCATCTCGGGGGCGACCACGCCCATGGAGACGATGTACTTCAGGGCTGCATCCACCGACATGTCGAGCTCGATGGCATCGGCACGTGGCAGCATCAGGAAGAAACCGGAAGTCGGGTTGGGGGTGGTAGGGACATACACGCTGATGAAGTCACCCTGCAGGTGGTTCTTGACCTCGCCACCGGGCGCGCCGGTCAGGAAGGCGATGGTCCACGAACCCTGGCGCGGGTACTGGATCAGCACGGCCTTGCGGAAGGCGTTGCCGGAAGGCGAGAACAGCGTGTCGGAAACCTGCTTGACGCTGGAATAGATCGACTTCACCACCGGAATGCGGGTCAGCAGGCCTTCCCACAGCAGCACCAGGCGGCGGCCGATGAAATTGCGCGCGGCCAGGCCGGTGAGGAACACGATCAGCAAGGTCAGGATCGCGCCCAGGCCGGGGATGTTGTGGCCCAGCCAGTGCGCCGGCCGCCAGGCCTCCGGCAGCAGCAGCAGCGACTGGTCCATGGTACTGATGATCAGGTTCAGTACCCACAGCGTGATCGCCAGGGGGACCAGAATCAGCAGACCCGTAATGAAGTATTTGCGCATGGGGGAAAGGAAGGCCTCGTTAGCTGGCGCTGGGGGTGGACGCTGCCGCAGGGGCAGCCGCCGCCGGTGCCGGTGCGGGCGCAGCGGCCGGAGCAGCTGCAGCAGCAGGTGCATCGGCAGGCGCAGCGGGGGCGTCAGCTGAGCCGGCAATGCCGGTGCCATTGGCACCCTTGCTGTTGGCCGTGCCGCTGCCATTGCCCCGGAAATCGGTCACGTACCAGCCCGAGCCCTTTAACTGGAAGCCGGCCGCAGTCAGCTGCTTCCGGAAGCTGTCCTTGTTGCAGGAGGGGCAAACGGTCAACGCATCGTCAGAGATCTTCTGCAAGACATCCTTGGCAAAACCACACGCTTCGCAGCGATACGCATAAATGGGCATGACAAACTCCGCAAAAAACTTCCAAAACCCTGAATTATAAAGGCTTTTGGCGGAGTTTTAGTGAACCTGCCCGCGCAGGCGATGCGCTGGCGCGACGGCTCGGGCCTCGCACCAGGCAAAGATTTGCTTTTTGGAAAGTTTATTCACCACCCGGCCCTGCCGGTGGCCGGCTCCCGTCTCATCCCTCAACAGGGGCGGCGCGGCTGCTGCGCAGGGTGTCAAGAAATTCACGACACCACCAATGCACGTCGAACTGGCGGATGTTCTCCATCAGTGCGGCATGGCGCTCGCGCCGCTCGCCCTGCGACATCTGCAGGGCCTGCTGGATCACCTGGGCGGCACCGTGGGTGTCGTAGGGATTGATGATGAGCGCCTGTTTCATCTGCTCGGCCGCCCCGGCAAAGCGCGACAACACCAATACGCCCGGATCGTCCGGGTCCTGGGAGGCGACGAATTCCTTGGCCACCAGGTTCATGCCGTCACGTAGCGGCGTGACCAGGGCCACCGCGCAGGCACGGTACAAACCCGGCAGGCGGCGGCGCGCCACGGTACGGTGGATGTAGCGGATCGGCATCCAGTCGAAGTCGCCGAAGTCGCCGTTGATGGAGCCGCACAGGCTTTCCAGCTCGCGCTGGATGTCGCCGTAGGCTTCCACGTCTTCACGGCTGGGCGAGGCGATCTGCAGCAAGGTGGCGCTGTGGCGATTTTCCGGATACAGGCGCAGCAGTTCGCGGAAGGCGCGGATGCGCTGCGGCAGGCCCTTGGAATAATCCAGCCGGTCCACGCCGATCAGCAAGCGCCGGCGTGAGTACTCGGCCTTGGTGCTTTCATAGGTATCGCGCGCTTCCTTGGCCTGGCCCAGGCGCTGGAATTCGGCCACGTCGATGCCGATCGGGAAGGCATTGGCATGCACCGTGCGGTTGAAGGCGCGGAACTGGTTGGGGCCGACCGGCTCGGCGGTCGCTTCGGCCTGCACGTACTGGGCGAAGTGCTGCAGGTCGGCATGGTTCTGGAAGCCCACCAGGTCATAGGCAAACAACGCGCGCATGAGCCATTCATGCGAAGGGATGGCAGTCAGGATGGGCGGCGGCGGCAGCGGGATGTGCAGGAAGAAGCCGATGCGCGCCTCGCAGCCCATGGCGCGCAGTTCGGCGGCCAGCGGGATGAGGTGGTAATCGTGGATCCAGACGATGTCATCGCGCTTCAACAGCGGAAACAATTTACGCGCGAAGAGCTGATTGACCCGGCGATAGCCGCCCAGGTGACCCGCCTCGAAATGCGCCAGGTCCAGCCGATAGTGGAAGACCGGCCACAGCACGCCATTGGCGTAGCCGCGATAGTAGGCATCATGGTCTTCCTGCGACAGGTCGAGTTCGGCCAGGGTGACCGGGCCGGCCTGGTTGACGCGCAGCTCGCCCTCGCCGGGCGTGCCGTTCTCGACGACCTTGCCGCTCCAGCCGAACCAGAGTCCGCCAGTCTTCTTGAGGGTCTCGCCAAGCGCGACGGCCAGCCCGCCGGCAGCCGGCTTGCGGGGATCGGCGAGGCGATTGGAAACGACGACGAGTCTGCCCATCAGATCACCGCCTCCCATGACGCCGACAGGCGCATCGCACAGTTGATGATGCCCACCATCGAATAGGTCTGCGGGAAGTTGCCCCACATCTGGCGCGTGACCGGATGCGTATCCTCGGACAGCAGGCCCAGGTGGTTGCGGGCATCCAGCATGGCCTGGAAGATCTCGCGCGCCTGCTCCTTGCGGCCGATGCGCGCCAGCGCGTCGATGCGCCAGAAGGTGCAGATGTTGAAGGCAGTCTCGGGACGGCCGAAATCATCCGGGGCTTCGTAGCGGCGCATGTAGGGACCGTCGCAGAGGGACTTCTCCAGCGCTTCCACGGTGGAGATGAAGCGGGGATCGGTGGGCGAGATCAGGCCGACCTCCACCATCAGCAGTACGCTGGCATCGAGGTCGCGTCCGCCGAAGCTTTCGGCATAGGCCTGGCGCTGTTCATTCCAGGCTTCGGTGAGGATGCGGTCGCCGATTTCCTTGGCACGGTCGCCCCAGTAGCGGGCGCGCTCGGGCAGGTCCACGCGGGCGGCGATCTTGGCCAGGCGGTCGCAGGCGGCCCAGCTCATGAGCGCCGACGAGGTATGGATGCGCGAGCGGGTACGCAGCTCCCACATGCCGGCATCGGGCTGGTTGTAGACTTCATAAGCACGTTCGCCCACCGCTTCCAGATGCTGGAAGTGTTCGGCCCCGGCGCGATGGTGCAGGCGCATGTCGTGGAAGGCCTGCGCCGCACCCAGCACGATGTTGCCGTAGACGTCGTGCTGGAAGTGTTCATACGCCTGATTGCCCACGCGCACCGGCTGGTGATGCTGGTAGCCCGGCAGGTGATCCAGGATCTGCTCGGGCAGCGCTTCTTCCAGGCCGATACCGTAGAGAGGCTGCACGTGGCCGCCACCGGAACGCACCACCACATTGGTCAGCCAGCGCAGGTAGTCTTCCATGGTGCCCAGCTCGGAGAGGCTGTTGAGGGCACGCACCACGAAGAAAGCGTCACGCAGCCAGCAATAACGGTAGTCCCAGTTGCGCTGGCTGCCCGGTGCTTCGGGCACGCTGGTGGTCATGGCGGCGATGATCGCGCCCGTATCTTCATACACCGATAATTTCAGCGTGATGGCGGCGCGGATGACGGCATCCTGCCACTCCAGCGGCGTGGCCAGGGCGCGGCTCCAGTTGCGCCAGTAGGCGGTGGTTTCCTGCTCGAAATCACGGGCGGTATCGTTGATGCCGCCATGCAGGGTTTCGTCCGGACCGAGGATGAAGTTGTAGGGGCGGCTGACCACGAAGGCGGTCTCGTCGACGATGTAGCTGATGGGCGCATCGGTATTGAGGCGCAGGGTCTGTTCCTGGCCGACATAGCGGATGTGGTTGCTGCCGCGCGTCTGCGGCGGCACTTCGCGGCCCCAGTCGAACTTGGGACGCAGCACCACGCGCATGCGCGGCGCGCCCGAGAGCGGATGGATGCGGCGTACCAGCTGCAGCGGCCGGAAGAAGCGGCCGCGGCTCTGGAAGCGCGGCGCCAGGTCGGTGATCTCGATGCCCTGGCCCAGCGTGTCGTACAGGCGGGTGCGCAGCACCGCCGTATTGGGTTCATACCACTGCTCGCTGTGGGAAAAATTCTCCAGCTGGAAAGCCCACAGCGCGCCATTGTCGGTCGGATCGAGCAAGGCATTGAAGACCGGGTCGCCATCGAAACGCGGCAGGCAGCACCAGACGATGCGGCCCATCTTGTCCACCAAGGCCGAGAAGGCGCAATTGCCGATCACGCCCAGCTCCAGCGAGGAGGTCGAGGGCATGTCGTGCGCCTGCGCGGCCAGGTGCGGTTGTTCGGAATGCTGCGTCTGGGAGTGGGGTTGCGGTTGCGCTTCTTGATGCGGATCGGGGCTGGGCTGGCTCATGGTTCCTCGTGCTCTGTTCTGTGGGTCAGATTTCTTGATGGAAGGCGATGTGCTGCGGGGCCGGCAAACAGGCCGGTACGAAGGCTATCCGGGGGTGCTGCGTACCTCCACGCTCTGGCGCAGCAGGTCCAGCACGGCGGCTGGATCGGCCAGGCGTTGCAGGGCTTGGCTGGGGCCGGCGCCGATCTTGATGCCAAATCCGCCGAAGACTTCACCTTGGGCGATGGCAAAGCCGGCCTCATCGGTCACGTCATCGCCGATGAAGACCGGACGGCGGCCCCGGAACGGGGCCTCATGCAGAAAAGCGGCGACGGCGTCGCCCTTGTTGATGTGCGGCTTGGCTTCCACCACCATCTTGCCGTGCAGCAAGGTGAAGCCCGGTTCATGGCGCAGCGCGTCCATCATGGTCTCCACGCAGCGCTGTTCCAGATGGGCGGCGTGGCGGTAATGCAGGGCCAGTGCGCCGCGCTTGAGTTCCAGCTGCAGGCCGGGATGCGACTCCACCAGCGGCAGCAGGCGCTCGCGCAGGTGATGCACGTCCGGCACCGGTTGCTGCAGGATGCGGCCATCGGCCGTACGCCGCTCGGCACCATGCACACCGGCCGCAGGCAGGCGCAGCGGGGCCAGGAAGAAATCCAGTTGATCGAGCGGACGGCCGCTGACGATGGCCAGCGCGCCGTCCGATTCTTGCTGGATGCGCTGCAGGAGCGTGATCAGCTCCGGCGGCACCACGATCTCTTCAGGCTGGGGCGCCAGGTCGACCAGGGTGCCGTCGAAGTCCAGAAACAACGCATCGGCAGCGACATCGTAGGGGCGAATGTGCTCAGTCATGCCATTTCAGGTTGATGGAAAGCAAATAAGTTCCGGGTGGCTCTCGAATTATTGTCAAATAAATATCGAATAAGTTCGAAAACCCGGGCGTTGGAATTGCTTTGACAGCACCTGGCCCAGCAGTTCTGGCGGCTTCCCCAAAAAGACGAAACGGCCGCGCGGCAAGGCCGGGCGACCGTTTCAATCAGGCAAGAGGGATCAGGACTGGACGCTGCCCTCGGCGGGGACCGCCACCATGGGCGGCACCGGGGCCAGCACCTGGGGCAGGAGCGAACCAGCCACCATGCCGCCGATGGAGAACAGCAGGCCGGCCAGTTGCGGCGGCCACAGGCCGTCGGGGGCGGCGTATTCCAGCGTGATCCAGGAGACCAGGCCCAGCACCATGGCCATCAGTGCGCCCTGGCGGGTGGCACGCTGCCAGTAGACGCCGAAGGCCAGCGGCACGAAGGCGGCCACCAAGGTCACCTTGTAAGCGTTCTCGACCATTTCATAGATGCTGGACTGGCTGTTCAGAGCCAGCGTGGTCACGCCCACCGTGAAGACCAGCACCACGGCGCGCATCGAGAACAGGAATTCACGGTCGCTCTTCCACGGGCGAATTTCCTTGAGGACGTTCTCGGTAAAGGTCACCGACGGTGCCAGCAGGGTCGCGCTGGCGCAGCTCTTGATGGCCGACAGCAGCGCGCCGAAGAACATGACTTGGGCGAACACCGGCATCTTTTCCATGATGAGGGTCGGCAGCACCAGCTGGGAATCGGTTTCCAGCAGGCGCGAGACCATCGCCGGGTCGATCAGCGTGGCGGAATAGGCCAGGAAGATGGGGATGAAGACGAAGAAGAAATAGATCACGCCACCCAGCACCGAGGCGTTGCGCGCCACGTTCTCGTTCTTGGAGGACATGACGCGCTGGAACACGTCCTGCTGCGGAATCGAGCCCAGCATCATGGTGATCCAGGCGGCAAAGAACCACAGCACGTCTTTCAGTTCAGCGGCCGGCCAGAAGTTGAACTTGCCGGCCTCGGCGGCGTGCGCAATCACGACTCCCGGACCGCCGACCATGCCCGAAACTTCAACTCCGATATAAAGCATGCCGACCACCACGATGATCATCTGCAGGAAGTCCGTGATGGCCACGGCCCACATGCCGCCCATCAGGGTATAGATGAGCACGCTGCCGGCACCGATGATCATGCCCCAGTGCATGGGAATGTAGCCGCCCGAGACGACGTTGAAGACCAGCCCCAGCGCCTTGATCTGCGCCGCCACCCAGCCCAGGTAGGAAATGACGATGCAGATCGTGACCAGCATTTCGGCGGCACGGCCGAAGCGCTTCTTGTAGTAGTCGCCGATGGTCAGCAGGTTCATGCGGTACAGCTTCTTGGCGAAGAACACGCCCACCAGGATCAGGCACAGCGACGAGCCGAAGGGATCGGCCACGATGCCGCCCAGGCCGTCCTTGAGGAAGGTCGAGGAAACGCCGAGCACCGCCTCGGAGCCAAACCAGGTCGCAAAGACGGTCGCGGTCACCACCGACATCGGCAGCGAGCGGCCGGCGACGGCATAGTCCTTCGAACTCTTCACATAGCGGGTGGCATACAGGCCGATACCGACCGAGATGACCCAGTAGAGGACGACGAACCAGAGCAGTGCATTCATGCCTTTTTCCTTGCAGGGGGGGGTAAGAAAAACGCGCATTATAGCGGCAACTTCCTCGCGCAAAGCCGCTTGCGGCAAGACTTTTCATCTGTCGCCAGCGGGCCACAGCCGTGCTGGCCGCTCACTGCGGACTGGTCTGTCGGCAAGCAAGAAATGCTCCCGCTCACAGGGGGCGGGCCTTCAGGAATTTGTCAGGGGAGATGAAGCGGAAGGAAAGCAGCCTGCGCCGCCGGAAGCGGCAGCGCAGGAGAGGGAGGGATCAGGCACCTTCGTTGTTGCGCTCGTAGGAGGGGCAGCCGTTCTTGCCCCACTTGCCGTCGCACAGCTTCCACAGGCAGCTCTCGCGCGCAAAGACGGACAAGGTGCTGCATTGCTTGACCTGCTCGGCCAGGGTCGGCACGGGCTGCACTTCCACCACTTCCGGCACCGGCACCACGGCCTGGGCGCGCTCCGCCTTGGCGCGGGCGTTGGCCAGCTGGGCCTCGGCTTCGCGGCGCCGCTGTTCGCGCAGGGCCAGGGCGGCATCCTCGCGGCGGTGGCGGGCTTCGGCGGCGGCGCGCTTCTGCGCCAGTTGATGGGCCTTGTCGTCTGCTTCCTGCTGCAGCTGGGCGATCACTTCGGGGCCGGGGGCAGCATCGCTGGCGGCAGGCTGGGCATGGTCCAGGCTGGCAGGCGGCGCCACGGCGTCCACCGGGGCCGCCTTGGATAGCGGCGGCAATTGCTGCATCACCGGCTTGAGCGAGCGTTGCGGCCATTGCGCCCCCGCCCACAGAGCGACGCCGATGATGGCCAGTGTCAGCAGCGAGACCAGCAAGGCCCCACGGGTCGACGCGCGCGGCTCCGGTTCGCTGCGCGGACCACGCGGACCACGGCGGGTCTGGGCTGCGGGCTCTTCCTGCGCCGCCGGCGCCGTGGCGGTGTCTTCATACGGCAGGCTGGCGGTGCCGGCTGAGGTAGCCACCGCCGCCGTGACGGCGGCTGCGGCAACAGCGGCAGCCGTGATGTGCGAGGCCCGGACTTCCAGTTCCTCTTCGCTCAGGTCAGGCTGCACGGACGCAACGCGTGCTGGTGCCGGCGACTGGCTGGCGTGACTGGACTGACTGCTGTGTATGACCTGGCCGGACGGATCGCCATGGCCGGCCTGCGCCACGACCTCGCTGGCGACGCGACGGTCGCGATCTCCCTCTGACCGTTCCAGAACTTGCATTGGAATTCCCCTGTATTACGCTAGCGACCACCGTCCCGGTGGCCCTGATGTGCTCCCTCACGTCCGTGAATGCTTGCCAGGTCTCGCGTTGCGGGCTGCTCTGCCCCCAGGCATGTTCTGATGCTTCGATTGTTTTTCGGACGGATGGCTATTTTGCGCCGAAATTTCTGAAAGGCAAAACAAAAATGCGGCTCTGCAAAAAATATCTGCAGCCAAGCCAGGCGGGACTTGCCGGGCTATCAATAAACGCGCCCGGAATGATGCACAAAAGGAAACGGCAGCCCCGTTTCCGGGACTGCCGCTTGGCAGACCGACAATAAATCGCGTCAGTCCACGATCTTTTCCAACGCGAACAGGTCGGCCGGATTTTCACGGGCACGGACCAGGTGGACCTGGCTGCCATCGACCAGGACTTCCGCCGCACGGCCACGGGTGTTGTAGTTGGAGGCCATGGTCATGCCGTAGGCACCGGCCGACATCAGGGCCAGCAGGTCGCCCTCGTGGATGGCCAGTTCGCGCGAGCGGGCCAGCCAGTCGCCGGATTCACACACCGGACCGACCACGTCGTAGATGCGGGGCTGGCCGGCGTTTTCCTTCACGGTCTGCACGCCATGCCAGGCTTCGTACATGGCCGGACGCATCAGATCGTTCATGGCAGCATCAACCACGGCGAAGTTCTTTTCTTCACCATGCTTGAGGTATTGCACCTCGGTCAGCAACAGGCCGGCATTGCCGACCACCGAGCGGCCCGGCTCGAACATGACCTGGATCGGGCGGCCGTCGTACTTCTTGGCGCGCCAGGCGTCGACGCGAGCGAACACGCGCGCCAGGTAGTCGCCGATGGCCACCGGTTGCTCGTCATCGTAGCGGATGCCGATGCCCCCGCCGATGTCGAGGTGGTGAATCGCGATGCCTTCGGCTTCCAGCGCATCGACCATGTCGATGATCTTTTCCAGTGCTTCCAGCAGCGGCGAGTCGTCCAGCAGCTGCGAGCCGATGTGGCAGTCGATGCCGACCACGTCGATGTTGGGCAGGGCAGCGGCGGCGCGATAGCAGTTCAGCGCATCTTCATAGGCCACGCCGAACTTGTTTTCCTTCAGGCCGGTAGAAATGTAGGGATGGGTCTTGGCATCCACGTTGGGATTGACGCGCAGCGAGATGCGGGCGCGCTTGCCGAGCGCACCGGCCACTTCATTCAGGCGCGCCACTTCGGGGATGGATTCCACGTTGAAGCAGAGGATGTCATGTTCCAGCGCCAGCTTCATCTCGTCGCGGCCCTTGCCCACGCCCGAGAAGATCACCTTGCGCGCATCGCCGCCGGCGGCCACCACGCGCAGCAGCTCGCCACCGGAGACGATGTCGAAGCCCGAGCCCAGCTTGCCCAGCAGGTTCAGCACCGCCAGGTTGGAATTGGACTTGACCGAGTAGCACACCAGTGCGCCACCCTTGCCGCCCTCGGCACGGCCGGCCGCGCGGCAGGCATCGGCATAGGCCGAGAAATTCTGCACCAGCGCCGACTTGGAATAAACGTAGAGCGGGGTGCCGAACTGATCGGCCAAGGCTTGCAGGGAGACGTCTTCGGCGTGCAGCGCGCCGTTGCGATAGGAAAAGTGGGACATGGGAATCCGGAAAAGTCAGCGGAAAAAGGCAATCGGTGGAATCATCCGGCGCAGTCCCCGCCCTCATTACCGGGGGACCGGCCACAGTACAGCGCGATGTTTCAGCCAGGCATCATCGTTTGGGAGCGTCCGCGGCGGGGGTGTCGCCGGAGGCTTTGGCCTCGCCCTCCTGGGTGCCTGCCTTGTCCTGAGCCGCTGCCGGCGCGGCGGGCTGGGTGCGCACGAAGGGATCAGGCGGCACCTTGGGCATGTACAGCGGGCCTTTCTGGCCACAGCCGGCCAGCATCAGGACGGCGGCGCACAGCGCCAGGGAAGCTGCACAACGGACGGGAGAATGGGGTGACTTCACGATAAAATGACGGATTACATCGAAATCTTAGAATGACTTGGAGTGTAGCATGACCGAATCGGAATTCCTGGACCTGGCTGACGCCACCCTCAACGCCATCGAGACGGCCCTGGAAGACGCCTGCGACGCCAGCGACCTGGATGTGGAATGCAGCCGCAGCGGCAACGTGCTGGAAATCGAGTGCGTGGACAATGGCTCCAAGATCATCATCAACAGCCAGGCCCCCATGCAGGAAATGTGGCTGGCCGCGCGTTCCGGCGGCTTCCACTACAAGTTCGACGGCAGCCACTGGATCAACACCCGCGATGGCACCGAGCTTTACGCTACGCTGTCGGAAGTGGTCAGCAGCCAGGCGGGCGTTCCCGTCACCATCAAGCCCTGAGCCAGCGCGGCGCCGGCCTGCGCGTCCTGCCGCCCCAGCGGCGGTGCGCCTGAACCTGCGCCCTGCCGGCTTGCACCGTCCACAACAATAAGACTGCAGCATTCATGCGTCGATCTCTCCGACATCCTGCCTTCCTGTTCCTGCAGCGCGGCCTGGCGCGCCTGCGCTGGATCCTGGCGCTGACCGTATTGGCCGTGGCGGCCGCCCTGCTGCTGCCACCGCTGGTGACGCGCTTCAACCACGACCACAGCCCGCAAGCACTGGCCGCCGAGAAGGACATGCAAGCCATCGCCGCCGGGCTGGAACGCTATCGCCAGGACAATGGCCGCTATCCCAGCGCCGCCCAGGGCCTGCTGGCTCTGGTGATCAAGCCGACCCGGGCACCCGTGCCGGGCAACTGGCCCATCGGCGGCTACGTGGATCGCCTGCCGCGCGACCCCTGGGGCAATTCCTATCAGTACGGTGCCGATGACGACGGCACCAGTTACGAACTCTATTCCTTCGGCCAGGCCGGCCCGGACGGCGGTGCCGACGGCGAACAGGTCATCCGCCAGCATTGAGGAGACCGATCAGGCGGCAACTATCGCCTGATCAAGCCTGTCGCTATCTCAGGCGATATCCGGGAAGGCCGTGCGCAGCCGGTACTGGCGCTGGCGATAGTTGCCTTCCGGACCGCTGAATCCACAGTCGACGTCACCGAACAGGCGGCTCACGCGGTTGATGGCGGCGCGCTGGGCTTCGGTCTGCACCGCGATCAGGCGGCGCTTGCTGCGCGCGTGATGAGCGCAGATGTCGACCACCAGACAGTGGCCATAATCGGCCTGCTTGATATCGATGAGCAAGGCTTCCGGCTTGGTCAGGCCAAAGGTGGCCGCCAGTTCGATGCGCGCACTCAGGAAGGGATTGCTGTTGCGCAGCTTGTCGCTGAGCTGGGCGCGCGCCTGCACCGCCCATGACTGCGCCTCTTCCACGGCCATGAACGGCTGCAGCGCGTCGGCTGCGCCGGCCTCGCCCTGGGCGGCCGCCTGCTGCCACCAGTACAGGGCCTTGACGTCATGCATGGGATCATCGCGGCGATTGCGCCAGAAAATCTGCGCCAGCTCGCTCTGCGCTTCCACCAGACCGGACTCGGCCGCCTTTTCCAGATATTGCTGGGCGACCTGCAGATTGCGCTGCGAATAGATCGAGCGCGAATAGATGCGCGCCAGCGCATGCCAGGCCTGGGCCGAACCGCCCTCTCCCGCCAGCACCAGCCAGTGCAAGGCCTTCTTGAAATTGGCCAGGCCCTGCTCCATGAAGACGCGATTGCCGGCGCGGTCGATCTTGGCGCACAGCAGTCCCAGTTCCAGACGCGCCTCGACCTCTCCGGCCAGCGCTGCCAGTTCAAACAAGCGCATCAGTTGCGGCAACTCGGGCGCGGCCGCACGTGCCTGCCACTGGCCATAGCGCAGCAGCAGCGTGGCTTCCTCGGCATTGAGCTGCACCAGACCGGTAGCATCGCCTTCCTTGTCCAGTTGCGCCACCGCCTGGCTGTTGCGCTCGATCAGGCGCTTGACCAGCACCGCCGCGCCGCGCGCGAAGGCCGCACCCTGGCCTTGCTGCCAAGCCTTGTCCAGCAGCGCGTATTGCGCCTGTTCGATGCCGGCACGTGCTGCTTCGCGCACCAGTCGTTCTTCGACTGCCGAAGCCGGCAGGCCGGGCACCATCGGCTGGCCATGGCGCTGCATCTGCTGCGCCAGCAGCCATTGCGCCTCATGGTCATCGCGGCTGGCCAGCAAGGACAGCGCGGCGATGGCGCGCGCGTGAGCATTGCTGTCGAACTGTTCGGTGTGTTCCAGTACCAGGCGCGCAAAGATCACGCCGGCCTGCGGCACGCCCGCTTCAAACGCCTTCTCGTACCAGATGGCCGCTTCCTGCGGCGAAGATAATTCCTTGACCTGATCGTAGGTGATGTTGCGGCCGATGATCATCCACGCATCGTCCACACCCTGTTGCGCGGCGCGGCGCAGCCAGTAGAAGGCGGTGCCCTTGCTGCGCGGCAGACCGCTGCCGCCGTCGAGGTAGCGTCGGCCCAGCGCCAGCTGCGCGCGTGATTCGCCGGCACGGGCGGCCTTGATGACGGCCAGCTCTTCTCTCGTTGCCATGTTCTTTTCCTTTCTCAGCAAATCCGCAATCACGAAATCGCGGACGAAAAAATCCCCGCTGGCGCAGCAAGCTGCGTCAGTCCGGTGTGCATCAAAAAACTAAGGTTTTGAATGCAATCCGCCAGTCCGTTGTGGGGCGGTGCGATACGCGATCCATGGAAGTGTTCCACCTCCATGCGCATCGAAATGGTGCTGCTATTAGAGCAGTGCGCTGCAAAAAAGTGCGCAAGGCCGAGAGCTTATTACGCTTTCTTTACAGACATCAAGATCGGCCACCAGTAAGGCTTTTGTCAGGATTTGACAAACAGAAAGCGAGCTTTTTGCAATGCCAAAAATGAGCTTTCCTGTGCAAGCTCGGGGGCAGCGTTGCACCAAATCCGAGTGCCCGACGAGCCATGCGCGAAATCAGCTGCATTCCTGCGAAGAACGAAATGGACTATTGCCAAAACTAATAAAAATCGCGATCAGAAGAAGCATGAAAAAAGCGCCGCATGAACCTCATGCGGCGCTTCTTTTGCTCACTTGTGCATCACACTGCGCCGCCGGGAAGACGACGCAGGTCAACTCACATTAGAACTTGTGACGGATACCCACGGCGACGGCGCCTTGGTTGCCATCGGTGCCGGTGCTGTCGGAGACGCCCGGGTTGACCATGTCGCTAGCCTTGGTGTAAGCCAGGAAGGCGTACAGGTCGGTGCGCTTGGACAGCCAGTAGTCGGTGCCCAGGCTGACTTGGGTCAGCTTGGTCTTGTTGGACACGCCGTCGAAGTTGGCACGGGTGTGGTCCACAGCCGCCAGCAGCTTGAGCGACGGGCTCAGGGAGTAAGCGGTACCGATTTCGTAGATGTCAGCCTTGTTGGAACGGGCCAGCGTACGATTGGTCAGCGAGGTCAGCGAACCGACGCCCACGGAGGTCAGGTTGGCCTGGGTGTTCAGGTCTTGCTTGACGCGCGACCAGTTACCGTACACACGTGCCGGACCGAACTGGTAGGACGCTGCCACGTTCAGGACCTTCTGTGCGGTGCTGCCGGAGTTGGCAGTCAGGGTGTTGACGTTGGTGGTGGTCGAGCTCGACGGGATCAGCGAGACGTCAGACGGGGTCGAACCAGCCTTGGACTGGTAGTAGTTGATACCCAGACCCAGAGGACCGTTGTCGTACTTGCCGCCGATGCCGAAGGACTGGCCAGCGGAAGTTTGACCAGCGGTTTCACCGAAGCCGTACATCAGGTTACCGGTGAAGCCGTTCAGGCTGTTGGTGGTGTAGCTGATCGAGTTGTTGGTGCGGGTGCCTTGCAGGCGATCCAGACCGGAGCCGGAGTTGTTGACCCAGCCACCGAAGTCTTGCACGGCGGTGTAAGCCGAGATGGTGTCGGCGAAGTCGGTTTGACGACCGACCAGCACGCTACCGAAGTTACCGGTCAGACCAACCACCGACTTGCGGCGGAACAGGTTGGAACCAGTGGTGGCGTCGGAGCCTTGCAGGCCGCCGGTATCGTTGGAGAAGCCGGTTTCCAGTTGGAACACAGCCGACAGACCGCCGCCCAGATCTTCAACACCCTTGAAGCCGATACGCGAACCCTGGATGATGCCCGAGTTCAGGCCAAACTTGGTGCCAGTACCGCCGGAGGCAGTAGCAACCTTGCTTTGGTAGACAACACCGGTATCGACGATACCGTAGATCGTGACGGAGCTTTGCGCATTGGCTGCGCCTGCGAACGCGCCCAGAACGGCGAGTGCCAGCAGAGATTTTTTCATGTGACGTCCTTCTCTAAAAATAGTCTTGAGGATCCGCACTTGCAGTCGGATGGGCAAACATTAATGCTTCTCGTCGCCCATGACTGCACCTTGGTCGATAGAAGTCATTTTTTAGACGGGAGCCAAAGATTGAAAAGGCAATTGTTGTATTTTTTTATCGCCGCTTTCGGATGTGCTGCGGCAGGACTGTCCCGCTATCGGCCTGCATCAAGGAAAAAGCGCCGGTATCCCTACCGGCGCTTTTCGTCATTTCTAACATTTTGATACATCTTGCTGGCAACAGACAATGGGCTCTTGTCCAGCAGGCCGGCGAGGCTTGTTGTCACTCGCTGCGCATTTCCGTACATTTTCGTACATTTCTGGCGAATGCGACTGGTTGGATGCAATATCGCGTTCCATCACTGTACAGCCATGCATTGCACTCACTCCTGCTTATCTTCCTTGGGTTCACCGGCCAGCTTCTTCAACAGCTCCGACTTCAATTGCTGACGCTGCGCCGATGCATTCTTGCGATGTGCACCGGCACCTCCGGCGCGCTGCTGGGCAGCCAGCGCCACCGGATTGCGTGGCTTGGATTGTGATGGCTCGATGCGAAAACTCAGTTTCTGCCGCGTTCCCAACGTCTTGTTGGCCATCGCATTCTCCTTGCCTCGGCGGGCATCATGACAGCATCGCGTTACAGCACGTAGCGCGACATGTCCTCATCCACGGCCAGCTCGCCCAGCCGCTCGTTGACATACCCGGCATCGATGAGCAGCCCATCCACACCAGCCTCACCCGCCGTGAAGGAAATCTCTTCCAGCAGTTTTTCCATCACGGTATAGAGACGGCGCGCACCGATGTTCTCGGTCTTCTCATTGACCGTATGCGAGATCTCGGCCAGTCGCTTGATGCCGCTGTCGGCGAATTCGATCTTCACGCCTTCGGTGGCCAGCAGCGCTTCGTACTGCTTGGTCAGGCAGGCATCGGTGCCGGTCAGGATGCGCTCGAAATCGGCAATCGACAGCGAATCCAGCTCCACGCGAATCGGGAAGCGTCCCTGCAATTCCGGAATCAGATCGGAAGGCTTGGAGAGATGGAACGCGCCCGACGCGATGAAGAGAATGTGATCGGTCTTGATCATGCCGTACTTGGTGTTGACGGTGGTGCCCTCCACCAGCGGCAGCAGGTCGCGCTGCACACCTGCGCGCGAGACATCGGCATTGCCGTTCTGCGAGCGGGTGGCGATCTTGTCGATCTCATCCAGGAAGACGATGCCGTTCTGCTCGACATTGGCGATGGCCTTCTGCTTGAGTTCTTCCTCATTGACCAGCTTGGCGGCTTCTTCCTCGATCAGCAGCTTCATGGCTTCCTTGATCTTGATCTTGCGCGCCTTCTTGCGCTGATTGCCCAGGCCCGAGAACATGGACTTGATCTGCTCGGTCATTTCTTCCATGCCCGGGGGTGCCATGATTTCCATCGAGGGGGCGGCATCATTCAATTCCAGTTCGATCTCGCGATCATCCAGCGCACCTTCACGCAGACGCTTGCGGAAGGTCTGGCGGGTCGTGTTCTTGTCATCCTTCTCGGGGCTGGCATTGCCATCGGGCGTAAAACCGAAATCGCGGGCCGGGGGCAGCAGCACGTCCAGGATGCGATCCTCGGCCGCATCCTCGGCGCGGGTGCGCACCTTGCGCGTTTCCAGCTCGCGCGTCTGCTTGATGCCGATGTCGACCAGGTCGCGGATGATGGTGTCCACGTCGCGGCCCACATAGCCGACTTCGGTGAACTTGGTGGCTTCAATCTTGATGAAGGGTGCATCGGCCAGCTTGGCCAGGCGGCGCGCAATCTCGGTCTTGCCCACGCCGGTGGGGCCGATCATGAGGATGTTCTTGGGCGTGATCTCGTGGCGCAGCGGTTCCTCGATCTGCTGGCGACGCCAGCGGTTGCGCAGCGCGATGGCCACCGCGCGCTTGGCGCGGGCCTGGCCGACCACGTGCTTGTCGAGTTCGGAGACGATTTCCTTGGGAGTCATATTCATGGTGGTGATCTTTTCGCTGTGACGATTCATCGGAGAAACAGGCAGGAAATGCGCGCTGCGCGGCTTAGTCCAGCGTCTCGATGATGTGGTTCAGGTTGGTGTAGATGCACAGCTCGCCGGCGATGGTCAGCGACTTCTTGACGATCTCGGCCGGGGTCAGCTCGGTGTTCTCATACAAGGCCTTGGCGGCCGATTGGGCATAGCTGCCGCCGGAACCGATGGCACCGATGCCGTCATTGGGTTCGAGCACATCGCCATTGCCGGTGATGACCAGGGTGGTGTCGCGATCCGCGCACAGCAGCATGGCCTCGAGACGGCGCAGCATGCGATCGGTGCGCCAGTCCTTGGCCAGCTCGACCGAGGCGCGCATCAGGTTGCCCTGGTGCTTTTCCAGCTTGGCTTCGAACAAGTCGAGCAGGGTGAAAGCGTCAGCCGTGCCGCCGGCGAAACCGACCAGGACCTTGCCGTGGTAGAGCTTGCGCACCTTGCGCGCACTGCCCTTCATGACGATGTTGCCAAGCGTCACCTGGCCGTCACCGCCAAGCGCGACCTGGTTGCCGCGACGGACGGAAAGGATGGTGGTGCCGTGAAATTGTTCCATGCTTGCCTCTGTTCAATATGTGCCGGGGAGCAGCGGAGGGACGTACCGGTTCCGCATTCCTGTCGAGATGGGGCTGGCCAGCCGGATTGCAAGTCATGCCATCGGGTGGGCCGCCATCGAGGGCAATATTGTACGCCCCAAGAAAAACGGGCACCCTGACCACAAGGCCGGGGTGCCCGTCTGAGGCAGCGGGAGCGATTACACCGAAATCGTCATCAGGCTGGCATTGCCGCCGGCGGCCGTGGTGTTGACGCACAGCGCGCGCTCAGCCAGCAAGCGCCACAAGGGAATGGCACCGTCTTCGCTGCACAGGATCAACGGCACCAGCGCACCTTCGCGCTCGGCCAGGCGCACGCGCCATGCGGCAGCCTGGTGGCTGTCCACCAGAGCGGCCTGCAGCGCTTCGGCCTCCAGCTGGCTGGCACGGCGGATGGCCGCACGCACCGGCGCCGGCAAGCCGGCCGGCAGCATCGCCGCGCTGGCCTCATCGACCACCACCGTATTGCCGGTCGCAAAGGCCGCCGCCAGTTGATTCAGCAATGTACCGACGCTGGCGGCCACGCACAGCACCAAGCCGCGCGGGGCGAAGCCCAGGGTATTGCGCTCGCCGGTGGGGCCGGGCAGCAGCAGGCTGCGCTGCAGCAGGCTGTCGCGGTGATAGCGCTCACCGCTGGCGGCCAGGCGCTCGTGGCCATGGGTGCGGGCCCAATCCAGCAGGCTGTCCAGCAAGGTGTTGGGCACTTGCGCCGGTTGCGCGCGGGTCAGTTCCTCGTGCAGTTGCGCATGGCGCTGCAGGCGTTTGAGGTAGAGCGGACCACCGGCCTTGGGACCGGTGCCGGACTTGCCTTCGCCACCGAAGGGCTGCACCCCCACCACTGCGCCCACGATGTTGCGGTTGACGTAGATGTTGCCCACGTGCGCGCGCTGGGCCACGAAATCGATGGTCTCGTCGATGCGCGAATGCACGCCCAGGGTCAGGCCATAGCCGGTGGCGTTGATGGCGTCGATCAGCTGTGGCAGCGCATCGCGGCGATAGCGCAGCACGTGCAGCACGGGGCCGAAGACTTCGCGCTGCAGTTGCGCCAGGTCGTCGATCTCGATCACGGTCGGCGCCACGAAGGTGCCGTGCCGGCAGTCCTCGCCCAGCGGCAGCTGGTGCACGGCGCGCGCGCTTTTGCGCATGCGCTCGATGTGGGCCAGCAGGTTCTGCTGCGCCTCGGCATCGATGACCGGGCCGATGTCGGTGGAGAGGCGGTCCGGACGGCCCACGCGCAGTTCGGCCATGGCGCCCTTGAGCATTTCCAGAGTACGGTCGGCGATGTCTTCCTGCAGGCACAGGATGCGCAGAGCCGAACAACGCTGGCCGGCACTGTCGAAGGCGGAGGACAGCACGTCCTGCACGACTTGTTCGGCCAGCGCCGAGGAATCGACGATGAGCGCATTCTGGCCGCCGGTCTCGGCGATCAGCGGGACATCGCCATGTTCGCCGCTGCCGTCGCCATCATCGTGCTTGCGCTGGGCCAGGGTGCGGTTGATGAGCTGCGCCACTTCGGTGGAACCGGTGAAGATCACGCCCTTGACGCGCACATCCGAGGTCAGTGCGGCACCCACGGTCTCACCCCGGCCCGGCAGCAGCTGCAGGGCCGCGCGCGGCACACCGGCCTCATGCAGCAGTTGCACGGCGCGATGGGCGATGAGCGCAGTCTGCTCGGCTGGCTTGGCCAGCACCACGTTGCCGGCGGCCAGCGCAGCGCTGACCTCGCCGATGAAGATCGCCAGCGGGAAATTCCACGGGCTGATGCACACCACCGGGCCCCAGGCCAGCACGTTGCCGTCGTGGCGCGAGGCGATGGCGTAGTAGCGCAGGAAGTCGACCGCTTCACGCACCTCCGCAATCGCATTGGGCAGCGACTTGCCGGCTTCGCGCACGGCCAGTGCCATCAGTTCGGCGATATGTTCTTCCAGCAGGTCGGCCGCGCGTTCGAGCATGGCGGCGCGCTCGGCGGCCGGGGTCGATTGCCATTGCGGCGCGTAGGCGGTGGCGGCGGTCAGCGCCGTATCGACATCGGCCACGGTGGCTTCGCTGACCTGGCCCACGATCTCACGATGGTCGGCCGGATTGCGCACCGCCTGTGCGGGCTGCGCAGCCAACTCGCCCGCGATCAGCGGTGCGGCCTGCCACTGGCGCTGGGCCATGGAAACGAACAACTCACCCAGTTGCTGCAGGCGCGATTCATTGGAGAGATCGATACCCGAAGAATTCTTGCGCTCCTGGCCATACAGCTGCTGCGGCAAGGCGATGGCCGGATGCGGCACGCCGCCCTGGGCGCGCACGGTCTCGATGGGATCGGCCACCAGACGGTCCAGCGGCACGGCCTCGTCGACGATCTGGTTGACGAAGGAGGAATTGGCACCGTTTTCCAGCAGGCGGCGCACCAGGTAGGCCAGCAGGGTCTGGTGCGAACCGACCGGGGCATAGATGCGGCAGGCCTTGCCCAGGTTCTCGGCACCGACGACCTGATCGTACAGGGTCTCGCCCATGCCGTGCAGGCACTGGAATTCGTAGTTGTCGACCTGGAGCTGCTTGGCCCAGTGATAGATCGCCGCCAGCGTGTGGGCATTGTGCGTGGCGAATTGCGGATAGATGACGTCGGTGGCGGCCAGCAGCTTTTGCGCGCAGGTGAGGTAGGACAGGTCGGTATGCACCTTGCGGGTATAGACCGGATAGCCCTCCAGGCCATCGACCTGGGCGCGCTTGATTTCGCTGTCCCAGTAGGCACCCTTGACCAGGCGGATCATCAGGCGGCGGCCGTTGCGGCGGGCCAGGTCGACCAGGTAGTCGATGACGAAGGGGCAGCGCTTCTGGTAGCCCTGCACCACGAAGCCCAGGCCGTCGAAGCCGGCCAGGTCGGGGTCGGCCACCAGTGCTTCCATCATGTCCAGCGACAGTTCGAGGCGGTCGGCTTCTTCGGCGTCGATGTTCAGGCCAATGTCGTATTGCTTGGCCAGCAGCAGCAACTGCTTCAGGCGCGGCAGCAGTTCACCCATGACGCGTGCATGCTGGGCGCGCGAGTAGCGCGGATGCAGGGCCGAGAGCTTGACCGAGATACCCGGGCCATCCTTGATGCCGCGACCGTTGGAGGCGCGGCCGATGGCGTGGATGGCGGTCTCGTAGGACTGGTAGTAGGCATCGGCGTCGTGCATGGTCAGGGCGGCTTCGCCCAGCATGTCGTAGGAATAGCGATAGCCGCGCTTTTCGTTGTCGCGGCTGTTGTCCAGCGCTTCTTCGATGGTCTGGCCGGTCACGAACTGGTTGCCCAGCATGCGCATGGCCAGGTCCACGCCCTTGCGGATGAGCGGCTCGCCGCCCTTGCCGATCAAGCGCGTGATGGCTTGCGTGAGGCCGCTTTCGCTGCTGCTGGAGACCAGCTTGCCGGTGATGAGCAAGCCCCAGGTGGCGGCATTGACGAACAGCGACGGCGACTCGCCCAGGTGCTTGCGCCAGTCGCCCTTGCTGATCTTGTCGGCGATGAGGCGGTCGGCGGTCTGGCGGTCGGGGATGCGCAGCAGCGCTTCGGCCAGGCACATCAGCGCCACGCCTTCTTCGGAGGACAGCGAGAATTCATGCATCAGCGCATCCACGCCGGAGGACCGGGTGCGCTTCTCGCGCACCTGCTGCACCAGCTTCTTGGCCAGTTGCTGAGTGGCGTCCTTCCAGGGCTGCTGGCCCTGCACCTGCTGCAGCAGCCATTGCACGGCCTCGCGCTCGTCGCGACGATAGGCGGCAGTGATGGCCGCACGCAGCGGGCTGGGGGCCGGCAGCAACTCGGCCTGGAATGTGCCAAAGGGCAGGCTGGAAGCGGAGGCCGCAGGGGCGGCGGAGGCGACGGTGGTCATGGTCTGGAGTCGAAGTGGGATGGAAATGGGCAACCGGATTCTATGTGCTTGATGCCAATATTAATTCTGTATTTCATGCACCCGTCCAATATTTAATTCGGACTATTTCATTTATACGATTTTTAATTTTCCAAAACTGCGCCAGCATCGCGCCTTTCGCAGTACTGTCGCGGCTTCCGGGGCGATGGACGGTCGGAGCTGGCCTGAGCCCGGGCCATTGCTCTCCTGGCGAGGCAATTCCCAATTTATTCGAAACATTCTTCGGTGCCTTTCGAGCTTTGCCCGGGATTTTCTTGGATTCTCTGGAAGTACGAAGTTGCCGAACAAGAATGACGGCCCGTCATTGTCCTGGGGCTTGTCATGGATCACGCCAGTCAGTTGCTCTCTCGTCTGCTCCCCTTCTCGGCGGCAACGCGCCTCTATCGTCTGGAGATCGCTGGCCAGCCCGAGGACCGCTTCCTGGTCGAAGCCTGGGCGGCGGCAGAGGCCCTGCATGCGGTGGGCGCCACCGAGCTGATCGTCGTACGCCTGGATACGGAGGTGGCGGCCGGTTCCCTGCTGGGCTGCCGCGCCACGCTGGAAACACGTCTTGCCGAGGGCGGCCTGCGTCGCAGCAGCGGTCTCATCCACGAAGTGGCCAGGCTGGGCGGCGATGGTGGATTCTGTCGCTATCGCCTGCGCATGGCCCCCTGGCCCTGGCTGCTGTCGCAAGCCGCTACCAGCCGCGTGTGGCAGGACAAGCGTCTCATCGAGGTCGTCGATGAAGTCTTCCGCGAGTGTGCACCCCATGCGGATTGGCACTGGAGCAGCGATGCGCTGGCCTGCCTGCACCACCTGCCGCCGCGCAGCTACACCGTGCAGTACCGGCAGACGCATCTGGACTTCATCAGCCGGCTGCTCGCTGGCGAAGGGCTCTCCTGGCGCATCGAAGAACATGATGCCAGCCCGCAGAGACATCGGCTGGTGATCTTTGCCGACAGCGCCGCGCGCAGCGCTTTTCCGGAAGATCCCACCAGTGCGGCCCATGATGGCATCCGCTTCCAGGCGGCCCGCGAGCAGGAGCAGCAGGACGGCATCCAGGCCCTGGCGGCATGCCGCAGCCTGCAGGCGGCCAGCTACACGCTGCTGTCCTATGACTACCAGAACAAACAGGCCATCGCCGCGCGCATTCCCACGCATCACGACTTCGGGGGCCAGACTGCCCCCAGGCTGGAAAGCTATGACAGCGCAGGTCCGATCACCGATGACAACGACGCTGCAGACCGCCATGCACGCCTGATGATGGAAGCCGCGGAGGCCCGCAACAAGCACTGGCGTGGAGGCAGCACGGTGCGCAGCTTGCGGGCCGGGTCACGCTTTACCCTGCGGCAAGGGCCGCTGGCGGGCAAGGAGCAGGAATATGCCGTGCTGGCGGTGCTCAGCGTGGGCGTCAACAACCTGCCCGCCGATACGCAAGCGGCGCTGGCCGAGCTGTTTGGTCCCCTGCCGGTCTTGCTGGAAGACGCCCTCCATGCCTGCCTCAAGGCCGCCACCGTGGACGAGATACAGGCGCCGGACCGCAGCCTGATCGATCTGGCACGCCGCACTGGCCATGCCAACCTTTTCGAGGCGATACGTGCTGACATTGTCTGGCGGCCCGTGCTGGCCGATGGCACCGGCCTGGAGCGCCTGCCGCACGCATGGGCGCAGGGCAGCCAGAGCGCCATCGTGGTCGGCCATCAGGGCCAGACCACACCCAACGGTCCCGACGAAATCTGCTGCGACCATCTGGGGCGCATCCGCATCCGTTTCCACTGGCAGGGACGGCATGGCGATGCGGGGGCCACCTGCTGGGTCCGTGTGGGCCAGCGCTGTGCCGGACCGGGCATGGGGATGCAGTTCTTGCCGCGCATCGGGCAGGAAGTGCTCGTCCAGTTCATTGAAAACGACCTGGAGCGACCGATTGTGCTGGGGACCCTCTACAACGGCCGTGGGGAGGGAGGTGTCGCACCGACGCCGGGAGGCGAGGTGAAGTTTTCTGCAAACACGCAGGTGTTTCAATGGGCCAGCGATACCGCCATCGGCGGCCAGGGCAATCTGGCCGGGGGAAACGCACCGACCTGGCATGGCGCCAGCGCGGATCTGGACGGGCACCGCAATCCTGCGGCGCAATGGGGCATCCGCTCCAAGGAGTTCGGTGGCTGGGGGTACAACCAGCTGCTCTTCGATGACAGCGACGGCCGTGGCCGCATCCAGCTCAAGAGCACCCAGGCCGGTAGCGAGCTCAATCTTGGGCACCTGATACACAGTGCCGACAACTATCGCGGCAGCTTCCGGGGCACGGGCGTGGAATTGCGCACCGATGCCTACGGCGTGATGCGTGCGGGGCGCGGCCTCCTGTTCTCCAGCTACCGGGTGGCACATCACGCAAGCCATCGCGATCCGGCCGGGGACAACATGGGGCAGCGGGCCATGGTGCGACAGGCTGCACAGACACGCAAGACCTTCGATGAAGCGGCGCGCACGCATCGCGCCGCAGGCATGGCCGAAGGGCTTGAAGCGCTTAACAAGGCCATCGCCGCGCAAGCCGAGATCGCCCAGGAGGAGCTGCCTGCCAGCAGCACGCCGCTGATCCAGGTCGCTGCGAAGGAAGGGCTGGGCGTGGTGGCGGGCCAGCATCTGCAGATGGCCAACGGCGGGAGCGTGAGCCTCATTGCCGGCCAGGATGCGCAGCACGTCAGCGGGCAGCATTTGCGGGTGCGTACGCAGCAGGCCATCGGTGTGCTGGCCGGGGCCACTGCTGCAGGTGAGAAGGGAATCGGCTTGCAGATGATTGCCGCACAGCGCGACATCGATGTGCAGGCGCAGGCGGGCAGCTTGGACCGATGATGGTTGCGTCGTAATTCGCCATGACACCGACATCGGTGAGGGTGCGGCGGCCATGGCTGACACGCAGTGAGAATGGTGTGCCGGCGCGATTGAATGCCGAGGGATTTGAGCAATTCAAAAAACATGCGAGGGCGCTTTGCATCGATCACAAAGAGGTATTGATGGCGAAGTGGCGGTTCAATCCGCGTGAGTTTTTACTTAGCTTTAGAAGAAATGGATGGATGTGCCTTGATGAAATGGTGCAAATAATTCCACGAGCGATAAAAGTCGACAATATTACTTATGGTCTGGCTTGGGACGAAGCACTGACCAGGCTTACTGCTGGCACCATCAAGGACAAGGGAACGATGCCTGCAGATATCCACAAAAACTGGAATCTACTTTCCCGAAAGTATCTGCTAGCAGCGTCACCGACACGTACATCATATTTTTTTAGTCACGTTCTGCAAGAGACAGAGCTGTTCTTTTCCGCCATCGAGAAAGGAAATGAGCGATATTTTAGAACGATGTACGAAATCATTACCCCAGAGGAATGCGAGCAAGACTATCTCAACAAATCCAGTACCGCTTGGAAGCTGCACTTCGTGTATATCAAAGGAACCAAGACGCTGTACGAACTCGAAGCCTATAAAAAGCATCGACCCGAAGTCGTAAAAGAAAAGGCGAAGGAATTAGGCAATACACAACCAGGCGACGGAAACCGATTTAAAGGGCGCGGGTTGATTCAACTAACAGGTCGAGCCAACTACAGCGAGTACGGGCAGTACCGCGGCATAGACTTTACGACTGAAAAACATAATGACTTGATTGCTGTCGTCTCGTATAACACGATTGATTCAGCGTTGAAGTATTGGGTATCAAAGTCCTACATCAAGATCAACATCAATCGTCATGCGGACAATGGCTTCTCAAAAGAGAGTTGTGTGCTTGTGACAAAGGCTGTGAACGGTGGCAACACGCATTTAGCAATACGGTTCGCCTATTTGTCATATCTTGAGCAGCTACTCGGAGACTATAAACAAACGAAAAATACGAAGATCCAAGCCCAGCGAAGGGACAAAGAATGAGCTGGATTATAACGGCCTCGAAAATCTCCCTGCTTGCAGCAATATCGTTCTCCGCTGACACAGCAGCGATCTACCAGGAAACTATCTATCTGGATGTGGAAATGCAGAATCGCTGCGGGTTCGCACTCACTCTGGCCGATACGATTGACGGGGTTAATTGCAGTGGGGATCGGCAATTGACCGATGCCTACCGGGCGATGAGCATCAGCTACTTCGTGAATCAGTTTGAGCATAACGACTTTGCTCGCCAGATTACTTTGGGAATCCCCAATCATTCTTTAGAAAAGCTCGTTGGATCCGGCGCAAAAGGAAAACTCAAGAGAAATGACGATACCGGCGAATCAATCCCTGGCGACGAACTGTATCTCACCGAACAATTAGTGAAGGACCTGTGCGCAAAGAGCATGAGACAGGTTCAGGTAGAAAAGATCGCGGCCAACAACTGGCGAGGCTACCTTTGGCGAAGATCATCCAGACTGAAAAAGAGCGACCTTGTACGGGATTGTCCCTACGATGCAATCGACAAGGAATGCTTTCTCCTGATTATCGGGAATACGACCGTGACGCTGTACTCGGATCTCATCTGCTTGCCGCGTAACGGAAAAAAATCCGACCCAGCAGAGTTCGATGTGGGCGACTTCATGAAGATGATCTACAGCATCACTTTCGATAGTCAATGAGACTTTCCCTTCCATGAACACAGAACCAAACCTGTCTCCCGGATTCCTCGAAAAACCCTCATCGGTGAAGATACTGATTTCGTTTCTGATGCTGTGTCTCGCGTCAAGCTGTCACGTCCATGCGGCCGCCGCTAACGCAGCTACTCTTTTTAAATTCAAGCAACGCAGGATCAAGGAAACCTGCCATTTTTCGATGCGTCCACCTAGCAGCTCACCCATCATCACATGCACTGCGCTTGCACACTATCCTGGTGCCAAGGTACTTCAGATGGGCCATTATCCAGAAGACTTTCCCGGCCCCGGAATGCTGGCAAATACAGAAGGATTTCTCTCGGGACAATCCACGCAGGACTACCTCGCTTCAGGCATCTCGGACTGGATCGCCGTCCCTGCGCGGACTGGCGACTTGGATCAGGGGGACGATGCGATACAGCTCAACGAGTACGGTGTGGATTTTCTCTGGGCAACCAGGCCAGATGAGATCAAGCGGGAGAAACTTCGCGGCAAGGACTGGACCGGCTATCTCTGGACGCGGCGCACGGAGCCGACGCGCAAAGAGATGGGCGAGGCTGCTCCCAAGAAGCCACAACGATGTTTCATCGCCCTGATCGGCAATCAGAAAAACAGCCTGGAGTTCGCCACCTGCCTTGCCCGGGACCGTAATCCCAGGGAACCGAACGAACTGCATTATCGGGACTTCATGCGAGCGCTGAAGAGTATCGAGTTCGGTCGATAGCGATTGCACATCATTGTATATACGTGATCCCATCCAAACGAAGCACCAGATTTATACGAAAAAAAACGCAGCCTCGGCTGCGCTTTTTTCTTCGATCCATCACAAATGATTTATATCATTTACGAATTAAACGATCGACTCAACCCTCACCCAGATAAGCCGCCTTCACCCGCGGATCATCCAGCATCTGCT